>NZ_AUBV01000024.1 GCF_000429425.1 Algoriphagus mannitolivorans DSM 15301 | reverse complement strand
TGAAGGCTTCCCACTTTTTGGACAATTCTAAAATAGACAAAATTGGTTTTTGATGTTGACTATTATTACTACTAAGGGTGTTAATTGTGGGTAACTTCAGAGAAGTTATCCACTGTTAACGCCCATTGCTTTGCAAAATCTATTGGAGAGCAATTATTCAGGCTTCCGTGAGGTCTGTGATGATTGTAGTCCTCTATCCATTCCCGGGTAATCTCTCTGACTTCTTGGAGTGATACAAAGGAATAGTAATCCAATACTTCGGTTCGGTAGGTTTTGTTGAATCGCTCGATAAAAGCATTTTGCATAGGTTTTCCGGGTTGGATAAATAAGATTTTCACCCGGTTGGTTTCCGCCCAGGTTCTGAGCGGTTCGGCGATGAATTCCGGACCGTTGTCCACTCTGATCTGACTAGGCAAACCTCTCCATTCTTTCAATTCTTCCAGTACCCTCACTACACGGAGTGAGGGTAGACTGGCACCGATCTCAATATGCAGGGCTTCCCGGTTGAAGTCATCCAAGATATTGAGTGTTCTGAAGCGCTGACCTGACATCAGGCTGTCAGACATGAAATCCATCGACCAGCTGGAATTGACCAATTCCGGTTGAATCAGAGGTTCCTTGACTCTTGCGGGGACTCTGCGCTTCCCTTTTCGGCGCATGCTCAGTTTGAGCAGTTTATAGATTCGATATACACGTTTGTGATTCCAGGTGATTCCTTCTTTCCGCATCCGCTTGTACAACAGCCAGAAGCCATATTGTCCAAACCGGTCTGCATATTCCCGGACTGTTTCCACTACTTTCAGATCATTTTTGACCGCCTTGTAGTAAAATGCCGAGCGGGAGTAATCAATCAAGCTGCAGGCCCTGCTGATGGCCACCGGATAGCTGCCCAGTATGTAGTCTACCCGCTGCCTCCTGTCAGCAGGGCTCAGAACTTTTTTCCCAGAACATCCTTGAGAATCTTGTTATCTAGGGCCAGCTCCGCGTACATCTGCTTGAGCTTCCGGTTTTCTTCCTCCAGCTCCTTGAGCCGCTTGAGCTCCTGAACTTCAATGCCTCCATACTTCTTTTTCCAGAGATAAAATGTGCCTCGATGGATACCCAATTCCCGGCAGAGTTCATTTACATCCCTGCCCGATTCATGATCCTTGACTGCCTTGATGATCTGGCTTTCGGTAAATCTTGACTTCTTCATACAGTTTAAAGTTAGTGACTTTGTCGTCTTTTAAACTGTCCAGTTTTTGGGGAAGCTTACA
>NZ_AUBV01000022.1 GCF_000429425.1 Algoriphagus mannitolivorans DSM 15301 | reverse complement strand
GCGGTCGTTGTCCAGAATATTGCCGATCACTCCGCCGAATCTTAAGAAGAAGGTTCCATAGTCGTCATCATTGGCGATGATCTCATTGGCTCCAATTCCTACAGAAACTTCGTCTTTGTCTTCGAAAACATCCCCATCTCTTGGACCTTTGGCAGTGACAGTTGCCACGTTAAGCAAATTGCTTCCTTCCAAATCTCCAATGGTAACAGTATAAGTGGTCACTACACTGATTACTTGGCCTGGAGCCATAGTTCCAAGAACCTGATTCAATCCTGTAAGCGGATCACTTATCGTAACATTACTCATGGTTACATTTCCGGTATTGGTTACGGTCAAAGTGTAGGTGATAATTTCACCTGCTTCCCGAACCTCCTCCTTATCTGCAGTTTTCACCATTTGGATGCTAGGACGATACAATATTGGTGTCGTCACAGAATCAGTGTCTGTAGGATCATCGTCACCCTGATTTGGACTTTCACCCGTAGCAGTAGCCTCATTGGTTACATTTCCACGGTCGATGTCCTCCTGAGTGATCGGATAGCTTACCTCGATGGTCTTGCTTTCTCCAGGAGCCAAGGTACCCACATTCACCACTGTACCGGTTACGGTATCTACTACTGTCACATTATCCAGAGTCACATTTCCGGTATTGGTCACCACGATGGTATATGGAATCTCATCACCTGGCTTCTCCAAAGTTGGATTATTGTCTGTAATCTCAACTTTGATAGCAGGATTCTGATTCGCTGTAACTATCGCCTCTGCACTATCGGAAACTTTGGTCTCTCCACCAAATCCTTCTACTGTGGCAACATTCAGGATAGATCCGGAATCTATATCGCTTTGAGTTACAGTATAGCTAGTTTGAATTTCAACTACCTGACCTGGAACCATCTGGCCAAACAGATTATCATAACCTGTCAACGGATCGGTAATCTTCACACTGTTCAGCATCATATTACCTGTGTTGGTGACAGTCAAGGTGTAATTGATCTCATCTCCAGCAGCATTAACAGAGGATACATCGGAGGTCTTCTCGATGGATATCGAAGGCTTCTGAATTACTTCTACAACCTCTTCATCCTGATCTGAAACCTCTTTGTTACCAATGAATCCAGAGACTGTGGCTACGTTGAGAATAGATCCTTTGTCCATATCTGCCAAGGTTACCGTGTAGGTAGTTGTAATAATCACTACCTGTCCAGGTACCATCTGTCCGTATAGATTATCATATCCAGTCAATGGATCGGTAATCTTCACACTGTTCAGCATCACATTACCTGTGTTGGTCACCGTCAAGGTATAATTGATCACATCTCCAGCGGCATCCACAGAGGATACATCGGCGGTCTTCTCGATGGATATCGAAGGCTTCTGAATTACTTCTACAACCTCTTCATCCTGATCTGAAACCACTTTGTCACCAATGAATCCAGAGACTGTGGCTACGTTCAGAATAGATCCTTTGTCCATATCTGCCAAGGTTACCGTGTAGGTAGTTGTAACATTCACTACCTGACCTGGAACCATCTGACCATACAAATTATCGTAACCTGTCAATGGATCGGTAATCTTCACACTGTTCAAGGTCACATTTCCTGTGTTGGTGACGGTTAAGGTGTAATTAATCACATCTCCAGCAGCATCCACAGAGGATACATCGGCGGTCTTCTCAATGGTCAAGGCCGGAAGCTGGATCGCTTCTACCGTTGCCTCATCGGTTTCTTCCAGTTCGGTTTC
>NZ_AUBV01000021.1 GCF_000429425.1 Algoriphagus mannitolivorans DSM 15301 | reverse complement strand
GCGGTCGTTGTCCAGAATATTGCCGATCACTCCGCCGAATCTTAAGAAGAAGGTTCCATAGTCGTCATCATTGGCGATGATCTCATTGGCTCCAACACCTACAGTTTCAGTGTCCTCATCACCAATTTTTGTTTCTCCGTCAGGTAGAGTTCCGGATACGCTAGCCAAATTCACTAGGCTTTCACCTTCCAAATCCTCAACAGTCACCACATATTCAGTTACAACACTTGCAGATTCCCCTGGAGCAACTGTTCCTATATTTTCATTAAGACCAGTCATTGGGTCACTTACAGTCACATCATACAAGGTCACGTTACCAGTATTGGTTACAGTCAAGGTATAAGTGACAACTTCACCTGCTTCTCTGATAACTGATTTATCAGCGGTCTTATTCAAGACAATACCAGGAAGAGGGTTAATTGGAGTAGTTACCTCATCTGTATCAGTCGGGTTATCATCACCCTGATTTGGACTTTCACCCGTAGCAGTAGCCTCATTGGTTACATTTCCACGGTCAACGTCTTCCTGAGTAATCGGATAATTTACCTCAATAGTCTTGCTTTCGCCAGGTGCTAAGGTGCCCACATTCACTACAGTACCGGTTACGGTATCTACTACCGTCACATTATCCAGAGTCACATTTCCGGTATTGGTAACCACGATGGTGTATGGAATTTCGTCACCTGGATTTACCAGAACAGGATCGTTGTCTGTAATCTCGACATTAATAGCTGGGTTTTGATTTGCAATGACTGAAGCTTCTGCCTGGGCAGATACTTCCGAACCATTTGCCACTCCACTTGCAGAGGCAACATTCAAAATACTTCCTCTATCGATATCTGCCTGATTTGTTGTGTAAGACGTTTCAAGATTTGCAGATTGACCTCCTGCCAGTGAACCGATATTTTGGTTAAATCCAGTCAACGGATCTGTAACCGTTACATTGTTCAAAGTTGCATTTCCTGTATTTGTAACAGTCAGCGTGTAGGTAATCACATCACCTGCATTGTTCACCGACTGTACATTTGGAGTCTTAGTCAAGGAAATTGAGCAAGAGTTAAAGGTTAGAGTAACCGGGGTTCTTGTCAAGCTAGAGCAGTTGGTTTGGTTATTTACTGCCTGAGCATAATAGGTTACAGAACCAACGCTGCTTAAAGTTGGGTTGGCTATAACATTTCCTCCAGATGCAGCATCATACCAAACAATGCTGAAGCCAGGTTGAACAGAAGCTGTCGCTGTCAAGGTCTGACCTTGTTCAAAGAAGCAAACAGTTTGATTTCCTCCACTTACAGGAGCTGCAGGAGCTGGAAGAATGGTCAAGGTTACTGGAGTTCTTTCCAAACTTGAACAAGATGTACCAACTGACTGAGCATAGTAAATAACTGAACCGACACTGCTAAGACTTGGGTCTGCAACCACGTTACCTCCTACAGCAGCATCATACCAAACAATAGTGCCTGGGGCTACTGCACTTGCAGTGATTTTTTGAGCATCACCTTCGCAGATAGTGACATTCCCATCACTTAAAGGAGGGGCAGGTGCATCAAGAATGGTAAGGATGACCGCTGTTCTGGTTAAGCTTACGCAACCGGTAGAATTGTTCACGGCCTGTGCATAATAGGTCACAGAGCCTACCGTATTCTTGATTGGATTGGCTACCACGTTTCCACCCACAGCGGCATCATACCATACCACACTGAATCCTTGCGGTAGAGTGGCAGTCGCGGTCAAAGTCTGAATTGGAGCAGTCTCACAAACCACCTTATTTCCTTCACTTATAGGAGCCGCTGGGGCTGCATTGACTACAACAACCACCGGCTTAATCACCATACAGCCTTCTTCTGAAGTTGCTTTGATGAAATAGGTACCAGATACGGAAATTGCTTTAGGATTTGCTACTCCTTGAGTGGCTTGCTGGTTCATCCAATAGGTGAACTCTGCTCCCTCAACTCCGGTGTGGGTTAAAGTAATATCCACGGTGCCCGGCTCACATACTGCGGCTGGGTTGGTCACCGTAAAGTC
>NZ_AUBV01000020.1 GCF_000429425.1 Algoriphagus mannitolivorans DSM 15301 | reverse complement strand
AAAGACTAAACAGGAAATCGATGAAAAGGACTTTTAAAATCACGTGTATAACTCTTCTGGTTGCGGTATTAGCGACCGGGGGAAGTTTTGGGCAGCAACTTCCACAGTTCAGCCAGTACATTTTCAACGGCTTGCATGTAAACCCGGGATATGCGGGATACAAGGGGGAGCCCTATTTGCAGAGCACTTATCGCAGCCAGTGGGTGAGTTTTCCTGGAGCACCGAAGACCTTCACGGTGACGGCGGATATGTCGGCCAACGAGGGGACGATGGGTTTTGGATTTTCGCTGCTGAGCGACCAGTTGGGACCTGCGAGCACGACCGGGGGTTTGCTGACGTATGCTTACCGGATTCAGACGGGGGCGAAGAGCCATCTGGGTCTTGGTGTAAGTGTCGGGGCGAGCCAGTACAGCATAGACGGGACGATGCTGGATCCGAATGATCCGAATGATCCGGAGATACCTCAGGGTACGGTGAATATGTTTACTCCGAACCTGAACTCGGGATTGTTTTTCCATACGCCGAAGTTCTATGCGGGATTCAGTGTGTACAACATGATCGGCAAGCGGGCATTGGAGAAGGAAGATATCGCCTTGGCGTATCATGATTTCCACTACTACCTGACAGCAGGAGCCCTGTTTGAGTTTTCCGATGTGGTGGCATTCAAGCCGAGTTTTCTGGTGAAGGAAGTGAAGGGCGCTCCGACGAATTATGACCTGAATGCGATGTTTCTGTTTTACAACAGGATCTGGTTGGGAGGCAGTTACCGGAGCAACATGAAGATCTGGAACGAGAATCTGGAGGAGAACCTGTCTAACCGGAATGCGGTGGCGGCGATCATCGAGATCTTTGCCACGGACCGTCTCCGTTTGGGTTATGCATACGACCACAACCTGAACGTGCTTCAGGACTACCGGAGCAACTCCCATGAGTTTTCGGTGGGCTATTACATGATTCCGAGAAAGGCGACGATGAAAAACCAAAGATGGTTCTGATTATGAAAAAGACACTGACAATATTGACTATGGCGGCAGGTCTGCTGATCGGGGCCACCGGAATAACAGAGGCCCAGAAGGCGAAAGTCCGCTATGCGGATGACCAGATGGCGCAGATGAATTACCAGCATGCGCTGGATATGTACACCGAGGCGTATGCCAAGAAGCCGAACTACAGTACGGCCGTCAAGGCGGCGAAGGCTTCGGACATGATCCGGGACTACCGTGGAGCCTATGGGTGGTGGAAGACTGTTTCGGGCTATGAAGAGGCGACCGCAGAGGACTACCGTCAGTTGCTCCGCACGGGGATTCTGGCGGACAGTTATCAGGAAGCGACGGGAATCATCCAGGCCAAGGGGCTGAATGCGGACAGTCTGGGCGTGAGCCCGACGAGCGTACCGCTGGGAACGCGGAAGCTGAAGGCAGAGTCGATGTCGGGACTGAACAGTACAGAGACTGACTTTGGTCTGTCTCTGGACGGGGAGGGGAACCGATACTTTGTTTCGGACCGGGGAGGAAGCTATCCGAGCGAGATGCCGGCGATCCGGATTGACGGAAGGAACAGGATCTACAGTGAGGAGAAGAATGACATCACCGACCGGGGCTACCTGACAGTGTACAAGGCGGACAAGTCTGGCAATATCAGCGCGGTGGTTTCTGGGGTTCCGGGGACGAAGAACTTTTCGGATCCGAGCTATTCGGTGAAGGACAAGCTGTTGTTTTACTCGGTGACGCGTGACATTCCCAAGGTGAAGAAAAGAAGAGCACACACGGTTCAGCCGGAGATTTATTACAGCAAGGTGAATGGGGACGGCAGTCTGGAAGCAGGCCGGGCGTTTCCGTACAACGACTCGCTGGGCTACTCGGTGATGCATCCGTTTGTGGATGAGGAAGCTGGGCGGCTGTACTTTGCCTCGGACATGCCGGGAGGCAGCGGTGGGTATGACCTGTACTACAGTGAATACCGTGTATCGGGCGACAGCCTGACGTTCAGCCAGCCGGTAAACCTGGGAGCGGGAGTAAACACCCCGGGCAACGAGGTATATCCGTTCCGCAAGGGCAACAAGTTTTACTTTTCCAGCAGCGGCCATCCGGGTCTGGGAGGACTGGACATTTTCGAGGCGAACTATACGTCCGCTTCGATCAGCAGCCCGAGGAACATGGGCGAGCCGGTCAACTCACTGGCCGATGACTTTTCCTACCGGGAGGATAAAGACCGGACGGTATACTTTTCCTCCAACAGACAGGGAGGCATGGGTCTGGATGACCTGTATATGGCCCAGGAGATGTACAAGCAGTTTTTGGCCAAAGTACTGGACTGTAACGGCAAGGTGATCACGGACAGCTATCTGGCGACGTTCCGGGACAAGACCCAGGGGATCATGGTTCCGACGGCCAGAAACGGCCAAGGGGAGCTGACGGCCCAATTGGAGCCGGAGAGTGACTTCGGGCTGACGATCAGCAAGCCGGGCTACTTCCCGCTGACCGACGAGGGGATCACCACGAAAGGCTTTGCAGGCGACACGCTGAAGCGGGAGTACCGTTTGGTTCCGATACCCTACCAGCTACCGGTGCACGTGGACATTGTGTACTACGACCTGGACAAGTTTGCGATCCGCAAGGATGCAGCTCCGGCCCTGGACAAGCTGGCCGAGCTGATGCAGAAATACAGCTTCCTGGATCTGCTGGTGGCCAGCCACACGGACTCCAGAGCGAGTGACGAATACAACATCCGCCTGTCCAACAACCGGGCGAAGGCGGTGACTGAGTATCTGGGCGCCAAAGGCATCAGTGCGGACCGGGTACGTCTGGAATGGTTTGGCGAGAGCCAGCTGACCAACGACTGCGGGAACGGCAAGCCGTGCTCGGAGGCGAACCATCAGCTGAACAGAAGATCGGAATTGGTGCTGGAGGCGTTTCCGGACCCGACCAAGCAGTATGAGAT
>NZ_AUBV01000019.1 GCF_000429425.1 Algoriphagus mannitolivorans DSM 15301 | reverse complement strand
CCTGGTCAGAAGAGAAGCCTTCTATTCCGCAGTTGTCAGCTGCTTGAGGCTCGGCCCAAGTCACCACCGCTCCGCAAGTATTCAGATCATTGTCAATAATGATATCCGATGGAACATTCGTGATAACCGGTTTCACCTCATCCAAAACCACTACATTAAATGATTTTACAGAAACATTTCCATTAGTATCCTCAACTTTGAAATCAACCGAAATAGTCTGTCCTACATCTGTACAATTGAAATCGAGTGTTGCTAAACCGTCATTAAAATATTTGGATTTGATTCCACAGTTATCAAAGGACTCATCATTTATTTCTTCAATTGAAAGGGAACCTAGACCGTTTTGATCCAAGAAGACAGAAACATTTGTAGGAATTACCACGATTGGGTATTGGAAGTCACCCACAATGATTTCTTCCTGCTCTGTCAAAGTAACCGAATTAGAATCAGTGACACGAACCTCATACAACCCTGCAGAAAGGCTACTGATGATTGTACCTGAATCAGGCAAAAGCTCGCCGTTTTTATACCATTCTACAGTGTAAGGAGCTAATCCGGCAAATATGTCCACTTCAAGACGCCCATCTGCAGCTTCAAAACAGGATTCATTGGTGACTTTTAGCCTGATACGATAGTTTTCTGTAAACTCCGCTACTACATTAAATTCTTGGTTAATCGTAAAAAGGTAAGGGTTTTGATTTCCCGAAATATCTCCTGACCATTGAGCAAAACTCCAACCTTCTGCAGGTATTGCAGTGAGCATCAAATCTGAACCTTCATTATAAAGGTTAAGATTTGGTTCTCTTTGAATAATACCCTGACCAATTACACTGGTATTTAAAGCATATTGAACTGTTTCTTGACAGAATGATTGCTCAATAGTGTTGTCCAAATCATTGTATTCGATTGGATTGGCACCAGAAAGCTCGGCATAAATACTAAAAGTATTGCTAAGCAAAATTATAGGAACACTCACTACAATTGTATCTCTTGGATCTACAGAAATAGATTCTTCCGAAATTAAGTCAATTGCTTCTCCTGATTTATAATAAAGTTTTAGGGTAGAATTCGTTCCCACATCACCTTCATTGACAACCTTAGCGGTTACGGTCATTTCCTCACCAGATTCCGGGCAGTCATTACTGAATAACAAGCCTGCAAATCGAAGATTAGGAGCATCTCCCACAAAAATATTTCTTATAGCTGTGTTGTTTCTTCTATTCGGGTCAGCTTGCTCTTCCAACACATCAACAATAGCTTCCACGGGTTTCAAGCCGCCAATCGCGGAGGAATAAGATGTAGTCATAGCCACTGTTCCATCTTCACCAGCCGCCAATCCACTTACCTCTACATCTTCACCCAATTGAATTCCATCCACTAATAACCTAACCTTAAATGGACCGGCAGGAACTACCCCGATATTTTCATAGGAAACAAAGAAATTCACTTCCTCATTTAAATCCGGATTCAGTTTAGACGGAGAGATAAACTGTGTCTCGACTTTCAAGTCCGGACCCGGTGTAGTGATCGTGATTTGTCTGCTAAACTCATTATTCCCCTCGTTACATTCGATGATGGTGTTTTCTTCATCTAGGATAACTTTAAGTGTGAAAGTACCTGCCTCTGTAAAAATATATGGGAGAGCAACCCAACTTCCTCCTTGTGGCACCTTATCCAATACAGTAGAGCCAATTACAACATCATCCAGATAGAATTTTACTGAAACATCCTCCCCTTCAAAAAGGCCATCATTTCTAACATATACAGTTAAGAATTGCTCAGTAAACACCTGGAAACCACCTAACCAACTATTGGAATTCAAACTTACTTGAGGATACAACTCTGTACATAATTTCGCAGATGCTACGTTGTCAAATTCAGACAATTCAATAACCTCTGACCTTGAGTCAGTACGATAGGTTATTAAATTATTTCCATAAGCTGAAATACTGGTGAAGATACTATCCGCCCTTCTTTCTCGAATTTTCAAGGTGTCAAGAATTTGATTTTCAAAAACCGTCTCAACACCATTTTCATTTTGTGTAAATGAATTGTAGAAGGGAGGGATCACATCTATTTCCCCACTATTATTAAAATAGGTTTTGATTTTAAACTGTTCGCCAGGCTTTGGATTTGCCGGTTCTACTTTGAACCAATAATCCTGAACTACTATATTTGGCCTTTTAGGAACATACTTAAGGGTAAATTCTTCGGTAACATTATTAACCTCATCATACTCATCGATGACTCCACTTCCAAGCGGATCATCTACAACAATTCGAACTACCTTATCTTCAGTTGTTTCAAATTTGAAAGTCACCTTATAAGAAGAAATATTTCTACAAACAGCAACAGGGTCCGAAATCAATTTTGAATCTGCCAAATTATCATTGATATATACATTTATGGAAAACGGTGTTTCTACTGGAAGTCCACCAAGATTTCGGGCACTAATCCATATTGTATAATCATCCTCCAAATTATAGGAGTATAAGTTCTGACTAATGCGGTTTGAAGCGGAGTAACTAGGTAATAAATCAGGCTTTTCTGGATATATTTTGTACTTCTGATTTACCGAATTATTTGCCTCGGATTTTTCTTCTACTACATTCAAAGGATCTGCAATAGCTGTGAATGAACAATAATCAAGAGAACTGTTACAAGTATTTAACAAGTCATCATTCAAAATAGAGGTAACAAATGGGTACTCAATAAATTCTCCCGGTTGAAGAATAGGGATAAACACCTCGCCTATTACCCACTCACAGGAAGTGTATCGGAACACAAAATTCTCAGCAGGAGCATCTCCTCTATTGGTAATTTTTGCAACGCCTGTTATTGTCTCAGTTCTGAGAAAATGATTTCTTCCTACTTTTTGGTCCACAATAATTGAAGCTGCCAAATCGGGTTTTGGGATGATTTCTCGATCATCCTCAACCACTTCAAAAACATAGGGGCCAAATGGCTGAATATACCTTCCATCATCCACCTCACCGGATAAAGTATATACGCCTAAATCCAAAGGACCGGTAAAGGACCTCCAAAAACCACCATTGGAATTAGTCGAGGTGGTGAATTCTCCTCCATCACTTAGGACAATCCTAACTGTGGCTCCAGAAACTTTCGGGGTAACAGATGGATCAAGTCCGAAATAATTTGCCACACCAGAGAGCGTGAAAGAACCTCCTGGATAAATAACAGAATTATTTAAGCCAGCTGTGACATTGATACCTTCAGGCAATGCATAGAATCGGATGGCAAAATTATTAAGCTCGTTTTTCTCATCTAGAACATTCGTATCGTCTAGAACAACTTTGACCTCATGGTATCCAGGGGTAAGAAAACTATAATTAAAACTTATCTCTGTTATTGACTGCGCACCCAAAAATTGGATCGTTCTTGAATCGATGAACACATCATCATCGTAGAGAGATACAATAAAGTTTTCAGCAGGGAAATCAGAGGTATTTCTTACCCTAGCTGTGAGCGTAAATTCCTCACCTATTGCTGGTGCATTATCACTGAATAAAATATCATCAGCAAAAATGGCTACATCCAACAAGTCGCTTGAAACCAGCGGCAGGGATAGAAATCCACTTGATACCTCACAGCCTTCGCTATGCTTTACTCTTATCTCGCTTTCCCAATCTGCATCTTCAGTGAGGTTATTAGCACTTATTCTATATATTTTCCCATCCGTAACATCTTGGTCAGCAGGATCTTCTTCTTCCATGATCAGTTCTCGAGTCTCTAAGAAACTTCTCAAGGTGAGTTTAGGAAAACCGGACTCAGGTAAATAGCCGGATTTTTCTACATACTTAAACCTGAAAACAAATTCAGTAGCGCTAGTTCCTACCTCTGGGGACACGAAACGATTTGTGTATTCTCCACTTCCTACGACAAAAATTTCCGGAACAGATTCTACGGTAACTGTTACTGAACGCTCTACCGTACAGCCGTTTTCATCAGTGATAAACACCGTGTAGGTTGTAGTTACTTCAGGATAAACAAACTGAGCCGAAGAATTAACTCCATTATTCCAGAAATAAGAAACTCCACCAGTTGCTGAAAGGAATACTCCACCACCCTTACAAATTACTGTATCCGGAGTAAGTGTGACGATTGGTTCAGGGAAATGAGTCAAACTTTTCTCTAATAAATTATTGGTCAGGTTTTCATCATCTTCCACTATTCTAACTAATATTGAGTACTCTCCTTTCATACTAAGGTCCGCTTGGGACTCAAAAGTATAATTGTATGATTGCCCGGGTGCTAATACTACAGATGCTGGCAAAGCCTCTGTCACCACCGATCCTCCGTTGATTTGATATGAAAGAGAGATATTTCCAGCAAATGAACTTCCCACGTTTGTGATCCTGACTGTCACTTGTTCTTGATCAGTCAGCAAGCAGGCAGAACTAGGAGTCGAAATTTCAACCAAAGCTAAATCTCTTCCGCTCTCAGAGAAAAACTGAACTGCACCGATACTTACAGGTACAAATCGAGGTACTCCATTGATATCATCTGATACGATGGCTGTCAAATCCGTACCATTTACCGCTAAAGCTTCTTCCTGCGGAGTCAAATCTGTGGCACTTATAAATTTGGAATCCACAGTAAGCGAGTTAGCATCTTGACCTGAAGTCAATTTCCAGTTTTCTAGGTCTGAAGTATCCGCATTGCCCCATCTACCCAGAAAAGTCCCCATGGTGAACAGGTTATTATTATCTATTGTGGTAAATGCTCCTGTCGCACCAATTCGAAGTGCGTAGCCATTAGTTCCCTGGAAAATATTATTTACCAACTGATTATTCGAACCGCTGGAAGCATATTCTATGGCATCTCCACTACCTTGGTTCCAAACAGAATTATGGTAGAATAAAAGATGATTGGTATTTGAAAAGTAAACCGTACGGTTGTTTCCACTTCCTTGAAGGAAATTATTATAGACTAAATTTGGATTAGCTGTACTTCCCGCAGCATTGACTATTCTTAGTGCATTGCCCAAATTACTGGATACCCTATTTTTCTTAACCAACGATCCTCCAGACGTATTTTCAATCAAAATGGCAATTTGATCAGCGGAAGAGGATGTACTGATCGTATTTCCAATTACTTGTGGATATTCGGTATAATTCAAATAAATAGACCGGAAGTAGACATCATTTAATTCATTTTCAGCTACGATTATTTGACCAGCCTTTGATGATGAACTCGCACCTTTTACATAAATACCATAGGCTCCTCCTGAAATTTTGTTTTTAACAATTTTAATATTTTCGGTGAAAGTTCCGGAAATATCTATACTTCCTCTGATAGCAGAAGTATTTGTAGTAGCTGGACTTTCGATTATGTTGTTTTCAAAAATCAGATTTACCGCTCGATTCCTTATTTGAGCCACTTGAGCTGTTCCCAAGGTTTTGAAAGTTAAATTCGAGAAACTGTAATGCTCTGCATTGTCCAGCTTTAGGGTGTAAGTGTCTGAGTGGACAATAACCACTGCCAAAGGATCATTACTTGCTGATTTGAAATTCACAGAAAAGTCAGAAGACGCACCGGGTACTATACCGAAATTCAACTGCTCTTCATAGGTACCATCGGCCACCAAAAAGTCAACTTTCCCTGCCACTCCATTCAGTCGCAAAGCCTCAGAGGCAGCTGCAAAAGACATAAAATTCCGCTCTCCAGAACCGGCTGGATCAATGGTATATTCGCCGATCAAAGGTTCCCCCGCTTGGGCAAATTCCACTGCCCCGATACTTACCGGAACAGTCCTTGGATTTCCATCAATATCAGTAGAAACAAAGTCTGTCAAATCAGTTCCGGCCTCAGTAAGAACAGGATTTTGCGGAGTTAAATCCGTGTCAGAAACAAATAAAGGATCTTCATTTAAGGAATTTGCATCTCGGGAAGAAAGAGATTTCCAAGAGGAAAGATCAGATGCGTAAGAATTACCCCATCTTCCCACATACGTCCCCGAGGTAAACAGGTCATTGTAGTCCATCTCCACCAGACCCGTACTGTTGCTCACAAAAACCGCCTGACCCGTATTGGCCCTGAAAATGTTGTTCTTCAACCTGTTGCCAGCCGATGCCAGTCCGTTGTATTGGATCGCTTCTCCCGTATTGGTGTTCAGCACCGAGTTGTGGTAAAAATTTACATAGGTGTTGTAGTACAAAAATACCGTTTGACCGCTGCTGCTGCTCCCGATCATGTTGTTGGCTACCAAGGCCGGAGATCCGTCCACCGCATTGCAAAACTGCATGTTCAATCCATACTGACGACCACCAAAAAGACGGTTCCCAACA
>NZ_AUBV01000018.1 GCF_000429425.1 Algoriphagus mannitolivorans DSM 15301 | reverse complement strand
AGAAATACGGCTATGCCATCAAAAGCTGGAGAGAAAACTGGGAAGAACTCACAGCTTTCCTGGACTTCCCACTGGAGATCAGAAAGATCATCTATACCACCAACATCATCGAAAACCTAAATGGAAAAATCAGAAAATACACCAAAAACAAGCTTTCCTACCCCACCGATGAAGCCGTCCTCAAATCGGTCTTCTTAGCAGTCATGGAGGCCACAAAAAAATGGACCATGCCCATCCGAGACTGGGGAATGATCCTAAACCAATTTATGATTATGTTTGAAAACCGTCTAAAACTCTAACTAACCCTAAAATCTATTTACACACTTTTCGGGATAGTGTCCCTATTGTTTTTTACCCTCCGGACTTTTTCGCGCCATATCCAGCCTGAAGAAGTACCTGGAGGACTTTGTCCCGATGTTCTCCTTGAATCAGAATTACACCGTCTTTTGTCGTTCCTCCCACGCCACATTTGTTCTTTAGGAGTTTTCCCAATTCTTTAAGGTCTTCTTCCTGACCTATAAATCCTTCCACCAAGGTCACTTGTTTACCGGCTCTGGCTTTTTTATCCAGAAGTACTTTCAGCTTTTGCTGAGAAGGAGGAAGGGTTTGTTCATTTTCCGATTCGGAATAATTGTAATCAAACTCATCGCTGGTGGAGAAAACAATGCCATCCCGCTTTTTCCAATCGTTACTTTTTCGGCTCATTCTATCTATTAATCCTATCTTTTATATGTCCACACCGGACGCTTGGAGTGATTTACTACGTCCTCAGCGATACTGCCAGTAATCAGGTGAATGAGGCCAGTACGTCCATGGGTGGTCATTGCAATAAGGTCTGCATCGATATCGTCTGCGAATTCCAAAATCCCAGACTCCTCCGAAAGCGAATTGTAAATCTCTGCTTTTATGTTTTCAAACTTATGTTTACTCACATAAGTCTTTATTCTGCTCATAGACTCTCGGGTGGTTTCGAAATTCCCTGGAGTATTTACGACCACAAAGTAAAATTCAGCATTGAAGAGTTTTTGCATCCGCTTGAATCTTTTTGCAACTTCTTCATCAGAATCCCTGAAGTCGGAGGCGAACACAATTTTCTTCATGTCCCGGACATCAGTCTCAGTTTTTATGGTAATCACCGGGCAATTTGCACTCCGTACTACTTTTTCGGTATTACTTCCTATGATCACTTCTTCCAAGCCTGTGGTTCCTTTCGATCCCATGATGATAAGATCCGGATTTTGATCATTGATTGTTTCAGATATTCCTTTGAAGACATTTCCGACTACTATTTTGGTTGAAAAACCAAAAGGGGAGTCCTTATACTGTTCCTCCAGTTTATTGAATTGATTTTTTCTTGTTTCGATCAATTCCATGAAGAAGACCTGATTTTCGAATGCAGGTACAGATTCCAGTCCGCCTCCCATGGTTCCCATTCCTGTTGTAACAGGTGTCTCAACTACATGGAGTAGGGATAACTCTACCTGAGGATAATTATTCGCCAGACTTGTCGCAAACTTCAAGGCATGGTTTGCGGTTTCTGAAAAGTCGTAAGGCACAAGGACTTTGATCATAGCTATAGGGGTTTGTTACTTACCAAATTAGCCAAATTGACCAAGGGAAAAAGGATTTTTGTCAGGTTTTGCTAAAAAATTAATCCGATTCCAAAAAGGATTACCCAAAGTAGGGTGCTTATTGCCATTTTTTTCAAATATGGATCCGTTTGTGCGGAAGATTTAGCATGCTGTACGCCAAAGCCAACTTTCATCATGATCGGCCAAGCTAAAGTTGCTAAAAGCGAAAGGTGATTGTCAGTGGAAAGGGCGAAGACTATTAAACTCAAATATCCAAAAGCTAACAATCCCCAATTGTACTTTACAGCCTTATTTCTTCCAATCCTCACTGGAATGGACTTTTTACCCGCCTTCACGTCAGACTCAATATCCCTGATATTATTTATGTTTAGGACGGCCGTACTAAATGCCCCTAAGGAAAATGCAATCCAAAGGGTGCTTAAGTCGAAAGAAAGGGTATGAAGGAAGAAAGTACCCAATACTCCCAAGAGACCGAAAAACAAAAAAACAGATAAATCTCCCAGTCCAGCATAGCCGTAAGGATTGTTTCCCGAGGTGTAGGTGATTGCCGCCCAAATTGCGGCCAACCCAAGCCCCAGGAATAACAGGAAAATCTTCAGATCCTGCACTGCAATGTAAATCAACAAGAGGCCGGAGATCAAAGATAAGAATCCCAAAAAGTACATGGCCTTTTTCATCTCCGAAAGGGAAATCAATCCAGATTGAACTGCCCGAACTGGGCCTTGTCTTTCCGCTGAGTCTGCACCATGGACCGTGTCTCCATAATCGTTGGAAAGATTGGATAAGATCTGGAGGAAAATGGTAGTCAGAGAGGCCAATAGGAGAATCTCCCAGCGAAAGGCATTTTTCCAAGCTGCCAGAAAGGACCCTGCGAAAATACTGGCCAATGCAAGGGGTAAAGTACGAAGCCTGACTGCGTGCAGCCAGGCTTCTTTTTTGGATGTAATTGTGTTTTTCAAGGGATCGGGACTTCTTAAGCTTCGATCAATTTTAAGATTTCTTCATCTAAAGGAGTCACAGAAGAAGGAAAAAACTTCAACAATTCGCCTTTTTCGTTGATGAAATATTTGCAGAAATTCCAGCTCGGCTCCTCATTGTTCCATCCATTTTGAGAGGCATCAGAAAGCCAACGATAAAGGGGATGTTTGTCAAATCCTTTGACAGAAATCTTCTGAAACATAGAGAAAGTCACGCCAAATTCAGCATCGCAAAATGCCTTGATCTCTTCATTGGAGCCGGGCTCTTGCCCACCAAAGTTATTGGCTGGGAAACCTAACACTACGACCTTGTCACCAAAGTTTTCATGCAATTCCTGAAGTTGTGCGTATTGCTTGGTGTATCCGCACTTGGAGGCGACATTGACGATCAGCAGTTTCTTTCCTTTGAAGCTGGAGAAGTCCACTTCTTTTCCTTCTATGTCAATCATTTTGAAGTTGTAAAAATTACTTTCCATGGTTTGATCGTATTTGGGGTGAAAATCTGCAAGATCACTTGGCCTTTCCAAGGTTTTTCCGCAGGCAAAAAGGATGATGGTGAAGATTAGTAGAAGTGTTTTCATGGTTACATTCGCTCTGGTACATTGATGCCCAATAAACTCATTCCTTTTTTGATTGTTTTGGCAGTCTGTGCCGAAAGGGCCACTCTGAATTTCTGAATTTCCGAATCTTTTTCGTGGAAAATAGGCAGTTCTGCGTAGAATCTGTTGTATTCTTTTGCCAATTCGAAAAGGTACTGGGCAATTACCGCAGGGGAATAATCTTCACCGGCAAGCTTTATTTTTCTTTCAAAGTCGTTTAAGATCTGAATCAGAGCTGTTTCGGATTCTGCTAATGTTTCGATTCCTGAAAACTTATTCTCCTGATAGCCAACTCCCAATTGATCGGCTTTTCTAAGAATCGCTGCAATTCTCGCGTGGGAATATTGCACAAAAGGTCCGGTATAGCCTTGGAACTCGATCGATTCCTGTGGGTTAAACAGCATCCTTTTTTTAGGATCTACTTTCAAGAGGAAGTATTTCAAGGCTCCCAAACCCAGAATCTCATAAAGCTCTTTTGCCTGCTCTTCAGAAAATCCTTCAATCTTCCCGAGTTCTTTGGTATGGTGTTCAGCCGTGTCGATCATTTCCTGCATCAGGTCATCTGCATCCACGACGGTGCCTTCTCGGGACTTCATTTTTCCAGTAGGAAGATCCACCATTCCATAGGAAAGATGATAAAGACCCGGACCATAGGGGCGACCTAATTTTCGCATGATCTTAAACAAGACATCAAAGTGATAATCCTGCTCATTTCCAACGACATATACGGATTTGTCTAAACCAAAATCTTTATATTTCAGATCGGCTGTCCCCATGTCCTGAGTGATGTAAACTGAAGTGCCGTCTCCACGAAGAACAAGCTTTTCATCCAAACCCTCATCGGTAAGGTCTACCCACACCGAGCCATTTTCTTTTTTGAAAAATACGCCCTTTGCCAAGCCTTCTTCCACAATATCCTTACCCAATAAATAGGTGTCAGACTCGTAATAAAACTTGTCAAAATCAACTCCCATTTTCTTGTAAGTGGCGTCAAATCCAGCATACACCCAGGAGTTCATTTTTTTCCAAAGTGAAACTACTTCTTCATCTCCGGCTTCCCATTTGCGAAGCATTTCCTGAGCTTCCAATAGGATGGGGGCGTTCTTTTTGGCTTCCTCTTCGGTTTGACCCGAAGCGACTAGTTCTTTGCTCTGCTTTTTGTATTCCTGATCAAAAAGAACGTAATATTTTCCAGCCAAATGATCTCCCTTTAGTCCTGAAGACTCCGGAGTTTCACCATTTCCAAAGTGATGGTAAGCTACCATGGATTTACAGATGTGGATGCCTCTGTCATTGACCAGATTGGACTTGATGACTTCGTAGCCATTGGCTTTGAGGATTTCTGCGACTGCATAGCCGAGGAAGTTATTTCTCAAATGCCCCAAATGCAGTGGCTTGTTGGTGTTGGGAGAGGAATACTCTACCATTACTTTTTGCCCATTAGCCGGCATTTGCCCAATGGAAGTATTGGAATAAAGCTTTTCAAAAAGATCAACCCAAACCCGCTCATTCAGGACCAAATTCAGGAATCCTTTCACCACATTGAAATCTACCACAACCGGGACATTGGCCTTGAGGTATTCGCCAATCAAATTTCCAGTGTTTTCAGGTGTGGTCTGGGAAACTTTCAAATACGGGAAGACCACAAAAGTGTAGGAGCCTTCAAACTCCTTTTTGGTAGGAGCCAAACTAATTTGCTCTAAAGGAAGATCGTGGTTGAAGATATTTTGAAAGGCCAGTTGAATGCCTTGAATGATGTTTTCCTGAATGTTCATGTTTTAAACCTCAAAGGTCACTAAGATGAAATGAGAGTTCGCAAAGGTATCCTCAAAATCTAAAAAAGACCTATTCTAACCTGAATTTAAAGACTTGAAACGCCAAACTTCTCACTAGAAATTTTCAACCAGTGATTTGGTAGTTGCCTCAAGAACCTCAAATGCGGCTTCTGCCATAGTATTCTCGGTATCCAGGGTTGGGTTTACCTCCACAATTTCCCAGCAACAAACTCGCTTGTCTTTGATCAATTCAGCATTGAGCTGGATAGCCTCTTCTACAGTCAGACCATCAGGAACAGGGGTGCCTGTTCCGACACTAATCGAGCTATCCATGCTGTCCACATCAAAAGAGATATAAATCTGGTCGCAATCTTTCAAGATTTCCAGAGCTTCCTGAGCGACTTTGGAAACTCCAAGATCTCGGACTTCAGAGGTTTTGAAATTCTTAATCCCATATTTCTGGATTAAATAATCTTCAGGCTTCTCGGTGTCTCTGACCGATATGAAAACAATGTCTTTTGGGTCAATTTTAGGAGATTCTCCACCGATATTTTTGATTTTTTCCCAATAAGCAATGGTTTCAGCTGCTGGATGATTTACCTGGCATTCTCTATTATCCAAATGGGCAGTCATGGCCAAAGGCATGCCATGCATATTGCCGGAAGGGGTTGTATATGGAGTATGAAGGTCTGCATGAGCATCTATCCAAATCACTCCTAGTCTTTTTTCAGGATGCGCTGCCTTGATTCCCATAATAGTTCCTGCGGCTGTGCTATGATCTCCAGCCAGAATGATGGGGAATTTCTTTTCCAACCGAAGGGATTCTACAGTGGAATACACATTCTTTAAAACTTGATAAACCCCGTCGATGTATTTTGCATGCGGGTGCTTGTTTCCTTTCCAAAGAAAGTTGTTGGCATCAGGGACATTGATAGGATCGAATCGCGTAAAAAAGTCCGATTTTTTATCCAAGCTGGCTATTTTCATAGCATCCACTCCCAGACTTGCTCCTCTTGTTCCTGCAGCAATTTCTGAACGGACTTCTATTAATTTGATCTTTCGCATAAATGGTGATGTTACTTCGGGCTAAATATTCTTTCCGCAAACCTACTCAAAAACGGCCATTTTTCATTTTCAAGAATTGATTCAAAATTAAAGTCTATAAAAAAGATAGGGTAAATAGGAAAATTGAAATTCATGCCTTACTTTTGAAAAAGTATTTCTAAACACTATCAGTATGAGCGCATTGGCACAAAGCATCGGTTCGGAATTGGATTCAAGTTCCTGGACCATTTCATCTTCCTCGGAATCTTTGGATTTCAGCATCAACAATCAGGAAATTATTAAGCTTTTTGTTCAACCCGTAGCCAATGTCATGCAGGGAATGTGCCGCCTTGAGACAGGATTCGAAAAGTTGCTGCCCTTGTTTAAAGGGTTGATAGCTATGGGAAAGCCTTCCACTTTGAGTTTGATATATGATGAAACCAATTCTCAGGTGTTTTTTACTTATGCTCCCGGAGAAAGTAGAACGGTTGAGAGGTTTTTTTCCCAAGTGGTCACCTTGCTGAAAAAAGAGGTGAGATTTAAGCAGATTCTAGAGAAAGTAATTCAAAACAACAGAAAGCATCAGGCGGAACAAGCTCTCCTTCAGGCATCCCTTCATCAGGTAATTTGGGATTAGGAATCGACAAGTAATAATAGAAAGGGACAGGTCCATTGAGGATTTGTCCCTTTTTCATTTGATATACCCCGATAAAAAAGCAATTTTTGCACCCTTAACCTTTGTAAAACAACTCCCCGGTAAATGAACAGATACATTGACCTGATTGAGCAGACCTTTGATTTTCCAACCAAAGAATTCCATGTCGAAGACAATAAGCTCTTCTTCAATGGGGTAAACTTGATGGAGATCATCGAGACTTATGGCACTCCCCTGAAGCTTACGTATTTGCCGAAGATTTCTGAAAATATTCAGAATGCTAAGCAATACTTTGCAAATGCTATTGCCAACCATAATTACCATGGGAGTTATACCTATTGCTATTGTACCAAGTCTTCCCATTTCAACTTTGTGTTGGAAGAGGCCCTGAAGAATGAAATTCATATCGAGACTTCTTCGACTTTCGATATTCCTTTGGTAAAAAGTCTTTATGAAAAAGGGAAAATCACCAAGGATACCTATATCATTTGCAATGGGTTTAAGCGGGAGAAGTACAAGCAGTATATCTCTGAATTATTGAATGATGGATTCAAGAATTGCGTGCCCATTTTGGACAATCTTACCGAGATTGATTACTACTTGGAGCATGTCAATGTACCCTTTCAGGTAGGAATCCGGATTGCAGCAGATGAGGAGCCAAAGTTTGGGTTTTATACCTCAAGACTTGGTGTGAGATACAATGATATCATCAGCTTATACGAGGAGAAAATCAAGGATAATCCAAAGGTTAGCCTGAAGATGCTCCATTTCTTCATTAACTCCGGAATCAGAGATACGGCCTATTATTGGTCTGAATTAACCCGCTTTATCCAAAAATATGTGGAATTGAAGCGTGTAGCTCCAAGCCTGGATTCCATGGATATTGGAGGAGGTTGGCCGATCAAGACCAATGTCTTTTTCGACTACGACTATCAATACATGGCTGACCAGATTGTGAAAAACATCAAATGGATGTGTGCTAAAAACAATACGGTGGAGCCGAATATTTTCACTGAGTTTGGAAGTTACACCGTAGGCGAGAGTGGGGCAGTCCTGTATTCTGTATTGGAAGAAAAGCTTCAAAATGACAAGGAGCTTTGGTACATGATCGATGGATCTTTTATCACCCAACTACCCGATAGCTGGGGCTTGAATCAGAAATACATCATGCTGGCTGTGAACAACTGGGATGAGGAATACCATAATATTTCTCTGGGCGGTCTAACTTGTGATAGCATGGATTATTATAACTCAGAAGCTCACCAGTTCAATATTTACCTGCCTAAAATTGAGGAGAGGAAAAAGCAATACATAGGTTTCTTCCATACAGGAGCCTACCAAGAATCCTTAGGAGGATATGGGGGTATTCAGCATTGCTTGATCCCTGCTCCAAAACATGTCCTGATTGATAGGGATGAAAATGGGGAAGTCAGACATTGGCTTTTTGCCAAGGATCAGACAGAAGAAAGTATGTTGAAAACTTTAGGATACTAAGCCAAAAAAGACCGCTGTGAGGCGGTCTTTTTTCTTTAGGTCAAACAGGTATAATTTCTAGCGAACCGTCACATGATAGCAGCTCTGGTTTCGCTCTTTGATCACGTAGATTTTATTGTTCTTTTGGAAATGGTTTAGGACAGTTTCCAGATTTTTCTGAGCTTTTAAATTGTAATCTCTGACTCCGTTGAATCGGATATAGGAAATATCAAAGGAAACGCCATATGAATGCGAGCTATTTCCAGAAGTGGCATTTCTGTTTCTTTTCTTAAGATTTTTTTGCTGATCCATAGTACGGGTTGCGGAAGAAATTGAGAAAAAATTCCCTTCTCCAGCCAATACTTCATACATCTGCCCGATTTCCTCCAAAACTTTTTTGGAATGTGGAGTGACATATGGGTGACTATGTGTCAAAGGTTCCAATTGATATCCGGGCCCTTTATTGATCTCTACCAGTTCTTTATCATAAAGGAGCTGATTTAACATCCACTCGTCTTCTATTATTCCCGGGCCATTTGACTCTGCAGCTTCCAAATGATCCTCATAGACATCCTTGGTCAAATTTCCCTTGTTGCGAGGCAAATCAATGATTTCCGGTAGATCCACCGAAATAGGGACCAGCAATCCTGCTGTTTCTTTCTCTTCTTCCTCTTTGAAGAAATTCAGATAGGATTCTTCCTCATGGTAATTGATATTCTTTGGAAAGAAAGAAAAGGCAAGTGATGCAAGCGAAAGTATAGTGAAAAAGGAAAGTGTTAAGAGCCGAATGCTTCTATCCATGATACATCAAAGTTCTTTGGGTGGGTAGATTAGGGTTGAGATTTTGGTTTGATAACTTTAAGTTTTAACTAAAAGACCGCTTAAAGGCGGTCTTTCTATTATTCCAAAATGGAGTCAAAATATGCGATGGTCTTTACCAATCCTTCTTTCAATGGCACTTTAGGCTCCCAGTTCAATTCCTTCTTTGCAAGTTCGATAACTGGTTTTCTTTGCAAAGGATCATCTTGAGGAAGTGGCAAGTATACCAGCTTACTTTTGCTGTTAGTTAACTCTATCACCAATTGTGCCAATTCTAGCATGGTGAATTCCCCCGGGTTGCCAATGTTCACTGGGCCAGTAAATCCATCCCTTGAATTCATTAGTTTGTACATCCCGTCAATATTGTCATCTACATAGCAGAAAGATCGGGTTTGCATTCCGTCTCCGTAGATGGTAATGTCTTGTCCTTTAAGGGCTTGTACAATGAAATTCGACACCACTCGACCGTCATTGGGATGCATCCTTGGACCGTAGGTATTGAAGATCCTCATGACTTTAATCCCAACTCGATGCTGTCTATGGTAATCGAAAAAGAGGGTTTCAGCGCATCTTTTACCTTCATCATAGCAGGCTCTTGGACCAAGAGTATTGACATTCCCCCGGTAGGACTCCGGCTGAGGATGAACCTCCGGATCTCCATAAATTTCTGAAGTGGAAGCCTGAAGTATTTTGATTTTTAGTCTTTTTGCCAGGCCCAGCATATTCATCGCACCGATCACAGAGGTTTTTGTGGTCTGCACAGGATCAAATTGATAATGAATGGGGGAGGCAGGACAAGCTAAATTGTAGATTTCGTCAACCTCCACGAACAGTGGATGAGTCACATCGTGTCGGAGAAGTTCGAAATTTTTATTGTCCAAGAGGTGATGGATGTTTCTTCGACTCCCTGTAAAAAAGTTGTCAACACACAGAACTTCATGGCCTTCTGCCAAAAGTTTATCACAAAGATGACTACCCAAAAAACCGGCGCCACCACTTACTAAAATTCTTTTCATTTATTTTTTTTAAAATGGGTCTTCAGTAAAGGCCAAAAATAAGGAAATGTGCTTGAATTCATAGATTAGATATTCAAATGGGAGATTTATCTGAAGCAAGGACAATTTATCTTGATTCGGGCCTTTTTGGGCTTGTAGAAAACAACGGAAAGGTTTCCGCTATTTCGTGGGGGATAAAAAAAATCCACTCTTGAGGTTCGAGTGGATTTTAATGTTTTGTTTAATTCATAGAGAAAAATCAGGAGCTTTTGCTTTTCATCCAAAGTAAAGCTTCCTCTACTCCTCGGATTTCTGCCAGTCCTTTAAGTCGGCCAATGGCGGTATAACCAGGATTGGCTGTTTTCTTATTCAAATCATCCAGCATCTGATGCCCGTGATCTGGTCGCATGGGAATGCTTTTCCCTCTTTTTTCCTGCCATCTTAGGATTTCGTCGATTACCTCTACCATTGGTACATTGCCTTCCAAATGGTTGTCTTCGTAGAAATTTCCTTCTGCATCTCTCTTGGTGCTTCGTAAATGAATAAAATGGATGCGATCACCGAATTCCTTGACCATTGCAGGAAGGTCATTATCAGCTCTCACTCCATAGGATCCAGTACAAAAGGTCAAACCATTGTGATGGCTAGGAGTCTCGGTTAAAATCCTTCTTGCGTCAGCGGCTGTGCTGACCACTCTAGGCAGTCCGTAAAGAGAAAATGGAGGATCATCCGGGTGAATACAAAGAAACACCCCTGCTTCTTCCGCAACAGGAGTAACAGCGTCTAAAAACAAGCGTAGGTGCTCTGCCAGTTTTTCGGCATTTATACCTTCATAGGTTTTGAGCATGGTCCTAAACTCATCTAAAGTATAGCCGATTTCAGAACCCGGAAGTCCCTTAAGGATATTGTCAATGATCAACTGCTTGGATTCTAAAGGCAAGGCATCGTAGTAGGCCTTTGTTTCTTCGATTTCTTTTGCTGAATATTCATTTTGAGCTTCAGGGCGTTGAAGAATGAAAAGATCAAATGCTGCAACCGCCTTTTTTTCATAAAGAAGGGCCTTTGCCCCATTCGGTAATTCGTATTCCAGGTTGGTTCGAGTCCAATCTAAAATGGGCATAAAATTGTAACATACGGTATGAATGCCTTCAGCACCAAGGTTACGAAGGGTCTCTTGGTAATTCTCGATGAGCTGAAGGTAGTTTTCAGTCCGGGTTTTGATTCGCTCATGAACCGGAACAGACTCAACCACAGACCAAGTTAGGCCAGCGGCCTCAATCATTTCTTTCCGGGCTTTAATTTCTTCTCTAGTCCAGATTTCTCCATTGGGTACATGGTGTAGGGCAGTTACAATACCCGTTGCACCAGACTGTCGAATGTCACGAAGGCTTACAGGATCTTTGGGGCCATACCAACGCATGGTTTGTTCCATTTTTATGCTCATGGAAATTGATTTTAATGGGTTTTCTTAAGGCTAATATTCATGGAGTTCTTACGAATACTTCTCCACTTTAAACTTATCATTTTAAACTTTAAACTCCAGAGTAAGCACTGAATCCACCATCGACAGCCACTATAGTGCCCGTGACGAAGGCAGAAGCATCGCTGCAAAGCCACTGAAGCGCTCCCAATAAGTCCTCAGGCTTGCCAAACCGGTTCATAGGAGTATGGGTAATGATCTGATTTCCTCTTTGGGTCAAGCTTCCATCTGCTTCCGTCAAAAGGGTTCTGTTTTGCTCGGTGAGGAAAAATCCAGGAGCAATAGCATTGACTCTGAATTCCGGTCCATGTTTCTGGGCCAATTCCACAGAAAGCCACTTGGTGAGATTATCAATAGCTGCTTTGGCAGAGGCATAACCCATGACACGGGTCATCGGTCTAGTGGCTGCCATGGAGCTGATATTCAGTATATTTCCTTTGCCTTGCTTTAGCATTAACGGAAGCAAGGCTTTGATTGGAAGGACAGTACCGAGGTAATTGAGATCCATTACTTTTCGCAGGGAGTCAGTATCCAGATCTAAGAAATTTTGATCTGGCCTCACCACGGCCCCTGGCATATTTCCTCCTGCAGAATTGATCAAGACATCGATACTTCCATGTTGGGATTCAATAAGCTGGGCAACTTTTTGAAGAGATACTTCATCGGTCACATCTGCGCTGTACCCTGTGGATTTTCCCCCCATAGCATGAATCTCACGAACCAGCTCTTCAACTTTCTCCGGAGTTCTGCCTAAAATCAATATTTCAGCTCCTGCCCCGGCTAGGTGTAGTGCCATCGTTTTTCCCAATACTCCGGTAGCCCCAGAAAAGGCTATTTTTTTTCCTTCAAGAGAAAATAGATCTGAAAATCCCATACTTATTTTTTGTAGTTAGAAGGAGAGAAGTCAAAGTAATTTTTGGCATTGTGATAACAAATATCACCAATGAGCTTGCCAAGCCATTTTTCATCCCATGGTAGCTCTCCGTTTTCTACATCTTTTCCAAATAGATTGCAGAGGATTCTTCGGAAGTATTCGTGTCTTGGAAAAGAAAGGAAACTTCTCGAATCAGTCAGCATTCCAATGAAGCAGGAGATCAAACCCATGTTGGACAGGGTGTTGATTTGTTTTTCCATTCCATCCTTTTGATCCAAATACCACCAACCGGAGCCAAATTGGATTTTCCCTTTGACCGACCCGTCATTGAAATTACCGATCATCGTAGCAAAAACTTCATTATCTCTCGGATTGAGATTATAGATTACCGTTTTGGCAAGTTGATCCTTGGAGTCAAGGTCATTGAAAAAAGAGGCCATTGCTCTGGCCTGACTGAAATCACCGATAGAGTCAAAACCAGTGTCTGGCCCTAAGGACCCAAGCATTCGTTCGTTGGTATTCCTCAATGCACCCAGGTGAAACTGCTGCACCCAGCCTTTAGCATGGTACATCTTGCAGAGTTTCTTGAGCACTTTATGTTTAAAATATTCTATTTCTTCATGATTGGGTTGATTTCCTCGGATTACCTTTTGAAGAATTCCATCGGCTGAAAGTTTGGAATTGTTGGAATACAAAAGATTTTCCAAACCATGATCAGAAAGTCTGCAACCTTTGGCATGGAAGAATTCCACTCGATTGGACAAGGCCTCTATCAAGCTGTCGAAAGAGTTGATCTCAAACCCCACGACCTCTCCCAATTTGGTCAGGTAGTCAAAATAGGCTGTTGGATTTTCAATGGCAAAAGATTTGTCAGGGCGGAAAGCAGGATATAAGCCCAATTCATGACCTTGGTCTAGGTAAGAAAGGTGATGCTCTAGGGTATCTGTGGGATCATCTGTAGAGCATACGACTTCTACATTCATGGTTTCCAGAAGTGCTCTGGCTCTAAAGCCATCCTCCTGAAGCATTTCTGTAGTTTTCAGATAGATGTCACCAGCATTTCCCTTGTTTAATTGGTCCTCGACTCCAAAATACCTTTTGAGCTCCATGTGACTCCAATGATACAGAGGGTTTCTCATGGTGTAGGGTAAGGTGTAAGCCCATTTTTCAAATTTTTCAGGATCACTGGCGCTTCCTGTGATATACCGCTCATTGACACCAAGGGTCCGCATCGCTCTCCATTTGTAATGATCTCCGGCTAGCCAGATTTTGGAGATGTTCTCAAATTTTCTGTTTTGAGCTATTTCCGCTGGAGGAAGGTGATTATGATAATCGATGATTGGAAGATGCTTGGCGTAGTCGTGATAGAGAATTTTGGCAAATTCATTTTGCAAAAGAAAATCCTCTGACAAGAAAGAATTTAAAGCTTGTGAGGTAATCATAGGAGGGATTTAAAGGCTTTGCTGGGTTTTATTGTCAGATTAAATTTATCCTTTAAGAGCGTGTTATCTAGAACTAAACTACGGAAACGATTGCATGTCTTATTTAAATGGAATTTTTTGTATAATTTGAATAACCTAAATTTTTTCTCCAATTTTTAGAATCATTAACCCAATTAGCCTATGAGTACCGGAGTGAATTTGAAAGAATTGGCCGCAGAGCTCAAACTTTCACCGTCCACAGTTTCCAGAGCCCTCAATGATAGCTATGAGATCAGCGAGGCGACTAAGAAGAAAGTCATCAGCATGGCTGAAAAGCTGAATTATCAGCCCAATCCTTTTGCCAGAAGCCTTCGGGAAAATAAGAGTAAAACCATTGCTGTAGTGATTCCCGAGCGTATGAGCAGTTTTTTTTCCAAAGTGGTTGATGGTATCGAGGAAATTACTCAGCAATTTGGATATCACCTGTTGGTCTACAGTACCCATGAGGATGTGGACCGTGAAAAAAAGATTGTCAATCTATTGATGAATGGGAGAGCTGATGCCATCATTATGTCCGTATCCAGCCAAACTAGTGATATTTCCCATTTGACCCGTCTCCATGAGCGTGGGTTTCCATTGGTGTTTTTCGACAGAATCTGTTCTGATATTCCTACTACGAAATTCATCACCAATGATTACGAGAGTGGGTTTGAAGGTACTAAACATCTGATCCAGCAGGGTTGCAGAAAGATTGCGTTTTTGATGCTCTCAAAGGAGCTTTCTATCACTAAAGATCGGTATAGAGGATATTTGGACGCGCTAAAGCAGGCGGGATTATCTCCGGAGCCGCAATTGAACATTACTTGCTGCCAGGATGAGGAGCAGAATATTGAGGCAATCAAGCAACTGCTTACCGGACCTAATCGACCAGATGGGATTTTATCATCTGTGGAAAAACTGGCATTGGCTACCTACCATGCCGTAAAAAGAACACATCTGAGAATTCCTGAGGATATTAAGATTATCAGCTTCTTTTCAAACTTAAGCATTGCCAGTTTGTTAAATCCATCACTGACGACCATTACTCAGCCGGCCTTTACTATTGGAGAGGAATGTGCGAAGCTTTTGATGAAAAAATTAACCAAACCTCGTCAGCCTGACCTTCCAAATCAGTTAATTACCATTCCGTCAAAAATTACAATCAGGTCTTCGACCATTGTGCTATAATTTGTTTTGGTTTTCTTAATTGAAAAAGGGCTCCGGAATTTCCGGAGCCCTTTTTTGTACGTTACCCTTATGAATTTTTTAATAGCCTGGATTTTGAGGGAATCCGGAAGGTCCTCCTTCAGCTCGATCAATCTGGTTTTGAGGAATTGGTCTCAAAACATGGAAGTCTTTGATGTTAGGAGCGGCTTGAGCATTATGTAGCTTCACTCGCTCAACTAAGACACCCCAACGCTTCAAGTCTAACCATCTAAACTGCTCGCCTGTCAATTCACGAGCACATTCTTCCATTAAGAAATCCATCGTCATTTGTGCTGGAAGGATTTCCATTGCACTAGCTTTCCCTGGAAAAGCGGCCCTTCTTCTTAGTACATTGATAGTAGCAGTGGCTTCAGTTACTTTGTTTTGCTTCAATTGTGCTTCCGCTAATCGAAGATAAGTCTCGCCTAATCGCATAGCAATAAAGTCCCGTCCACCTTCAAACTGAGTCAAATCTGCTCTTCCTGGATCCAAATGCTTTTTCAAGCCTGGAAACAACCTTTCGTCATATCTGCTTGGAACCAACACCTGATACTTTTTCTTTGCCCGTTCTGCCAAAGGCATTTCAAAACCTGGAATGTAGATGGCAGTATCCCCTTCAGCGAATGTTACTGTCGGCTTGGACAAATCAAAACTCGTATTGAAAGTTCCGGGTCTGTTGGAATAGTAAACATCGATAAAAGATGCCTTATATCGACTATCGTTTACTCTTTCCCCAAATACAGTATTCATTGCATAGGGGGTCAGTCTATACCTTTTGAAAGGACGTCCGTTTTGTGTATCTCTCCGCATTCCGGCCTGCACATCATATTCCATCAAGAAAAACACGTGAGAGTTATTTCCTCCACCATTGGTAAGCGGATCTCGGGTATATTGAATTGACCAGATTACTTCGTCATTTCTCTCATTTCCGAATTGATGAACTTGGCTATACTGAGGCATCAACGTAAATCCATAGGCCAGTACATTTTTGAAAAGAGCTTCAGCTTTGGCATAATCATCTGCTTGTTTGGCTTCGGAAGTCGCTTTGGTAAGATATACTTTACCCAAAAGATTCTGGGCCGCAGCACGTGTTGCTCTTCCGTATTGAGTAGAAACTTTTCCAGCTTCCAAATCAGGAATTGCTGATTCCAAGTCTGCAATAATTGCTGAATATACCGCTGAAACTGAGGCTCTACTTACCTTTTTGTTGGGAACAATATTTTCATTCAACTGTAAATCAATTGGTCCGAAAAGCTGAACCATGATAAAATAGTTGTGAGCCCTTACAAATTTTGCTTCTGCTATTCTTTGTTTTTTAACAGATTCAGTCATCCCGGTCACATTTGGTGCACGGTCAATGATGGCATTGCAGGTGTTGATTCCTCGATAAAATTCATCCCAAAGCTCTCTTACATGACCATTCTGCGAATCAAATTGGTTCGTGTAAGTATTCATGAATTTCCATGAACCATCTGCACCATTGGTATAGATGTCAGTCCCGAATTCAGTCATATTATGCCCTCTCTCGGTGCCGTACCATGCTCTTAAAGAAGTATAAGCTGCATTTACTGCATCATTAATACCATTAGCAGTATTCATGTAATTGCTTCCGATTTGAGAAATTACATCCTCTTGAAGTTGATCCTGACACGAAACTGCAAAGGAAAGGGAGAGGACTAAAGCCCCCGATCTAATCCAGGATTTTATATGATATTGTTTTTCTAATTTTTTCATAGCTCAATTACTTAGAGTTTAAAACTTTACGTTGATTCCAAAGGTATACTGAACCACTGGTGGGGTTACGTTGGCAGTAATTGCACCGGCCTCTACACCTTGCTCTCCATCGATAAAGGTCTCTGGGTCAATTCCTTTGTGAACTGAGCGGTATTCAGACCAGATGAAAGGATTTTGAATGCTACTGTATAATCTAAAGCTGCTTAATCCAAGTTTCTTCAAAGCGATATCATTGAAGGTATAGCCGAAGTTGATATTTCTGACTTTGACAAAACTGCCATCAAATAAATTCATGGAGCTGTTGTACTTAGGGAACTCCTGATTTTCATTTGGTCTTGGATAGGCATTAGTAGGATTAGTTGGGGTCCAATAATCTACATCCAGGTTGTTGTAGCGCCCAAACAGGTTATTGTTACTGGTGTGGAATAGTGATCGGATCATGGATCCCTGTCTGGTGAAAATGAAGAATGAAAAGTCAAATCCTTTGTATGAAATCCTATTTGTCATCCCCATGGAGAAATCAGGTACAGCAGACCCCAAGAATTGTCGGTCTAAGGAGTTGATTCTCCCATCGCCATTTAAGTCTTCTACTTTTATTTCTCCAGGCTTATCACCAAAGCTGGCTGCAAGATCTTTTTCTGATGTTTGCCAGATACCGATTTTCTTCAAATCGTAAAATACCGTTAGTGGTTTTCCGATAAATCTACCTGCTGCGATATCATCTCCATTGGGAAGAGAAACGATTTTCTCTCTGTTTCTGGTGAAAATGATATCAGTGGACCAAGTGAAGTCACCTTTTTCAATATTCAAAGTAGAAAGAGAAAGCTCTATTCCTCGGTTTTGGGTCTCTCCAATGTTGGTAGTAAACCCACCAAAACCGGTGGAGTTAGGTAAAGGTTGTGGCGCCAACAAATCTGAAGTATTGGTAACATAATATTCCAAACTACCCAAGATGCGGCCTTTGAAGAAAGAGAAATCAACCCCGGTATTAAATGTGGTGGAAGTTTCCCATCTCAAATCTGGATTCCCGATGGTATTGGGTCTATATCCAAAAGCAGCTGTATTTACATCCCAAGCATAGGAGGTTCTACCTAGTAATGCCTGTGTTTGGTAAGGGACAATTGCTTGGTTACCAATAGAGCCATAACTTACTCTTAACTTTAACTGGTCAACCTTAGTGGAGTTTTTCAAGAAGTTTTCTTGATGCATGTTCCATCCTACTGCCGCCGACGGGAAGTATCCAAATTTATTGTTCTCACCAAACCGCGAACTACCATCTGCTCGAACTGTACCGGTAATTAAGAATTTATCTTTGAAAGTGTAATTCACCCGGGCCATATAAGAAAGCAATGACCATTCAATAAGCTGAGTGTTTGCTCCCGTGATTTGAGATGCATCGCCCAACCTATGGTAAAGTTGGGATGGCGCAGGTATCCCTTGGACACTTAAGGTAGTCTGTTCAAAACGATCTTGTTGGAAAGACTGAAGTGCGGTAAGATTAAAATTATGAATAGACTTTAGGGTTTTGCTATAGGTCAAAATATTTTCTAAAGTGTAGTTGAAATTGAATCGATCATCTACACTACCTGTAGCAGGTCCTCCTCGTCTGGCATTAGTCTGAGAACCTGTAAAACGTCCACTTCTCCTGATATTCAAATCAGGTCCAAAAACAAGACGATAGGTAAGTCCTTTGGTGATTTCCCAGCTTCCATACAAGCTTGTAAATGCTCGGTATCTTTTAGTTTCGTCTAATTGGGCTCCTGGAACAATCTCAGCAAAGGGGTTAGTTCTTAAACCATCTGTTGTAGGAAGGAAAATCAAGTTTCCTTCGTCATCATAAGGTTTTCCCAAAGGGTTTTCAGCTAAGGCACCCCCCATTGGATTGAAGTTCTCCCCATTTCTCAAGCTGTATGTGAAGAGGGTTGAGGTACCGATCTTGATCTTTTTATTGATCTGATGATCCAAATTTACCCGGAAGGTGTATCGAGTAAAATCCTGGTTATAAATGATACCTACATCTTTAAAGTAATTTCCAGAAACAAAGAATGTAGTTTTCTCACTTCCCCCAGAAATACCAATTTGATGGTTTTGAATATTACCAGTTCTCAATAGTCCAGCAGGGTAATCCGTGCTTCTACCCAAGGCAATACTTTCCAATTCTACAGGCTCGAATATTTTTGCATCTGCTTCCGCTGTGGCTGGTCCTTCAGGGTATCTTCCGGTAGCTCTTCTGGACTCTCTTTTATATTCTGCAAATTCTTCTCCATTGAAAACGTCAATTCTCCCCAATTCCTCATTGAGCCCATAATAGGTGTCCAAAGAAACAACGGTTTTCCCCACATTGCCTCTTTTGGTAGTGATCAAAACTACACCATTGGAACCTCTGGAACCATAAATGGCAGTAGCAGATGCATCCTTCAATACTTCCATAGAGGTAATATCACTCGGATTAATGTCTTCCAGTCCACCAACTGTCGGAATTCCATCTATTACATAGAGAGGTTCATTGGAGGCATTAAATGATCTACGACCACGGATTCGCACTTGGGGAGCAGAACCAGGCTTGGAACCAGCCTGTGTTACGTCTACCCCTGCTGCGCGACCTTGGAGGGCCTGACGAGCATCGGTGATTGGCAATTCCTGGATTTCTTTATTGCCTACAGAAGAGATGGCTCCGGTTAACTGGCTCTTTTTCTGAGTACCGTAACCTACCACGACGACTTCTTCCAATTCAGAAAGGTCGGGACTGAGATTTACTTCGATTCTACTTCTGTTGCCGACACTTTCCTCTACGGTAGTATAACCAATAAAGGAAAAGACAAGGACTCCAGAATTAGGAGCAGAGATGGAATACTTTCCATCCAAATCGGTGGTGGTACCTCGGGTAGTGCCTTTGACCAAAATAGATACTCCCGGGATGGGAGTGCCAGTTTCATCATAGACCGTCCCGCTCACCTGCACATCCTGTGCCCATGCAAAGCCTGCACTGAACAACAGCATCAACACCACCGAGAGGTAAGTGTAAAATTTTGTACGCATAGTTATAGGGGTTATTGTTATAGATAGTTTAGGTTCCTCAGTTTTCCGAATTGGTTATAGGCGGAAAAAAAAGACTTAAATACTAGCTAAAAGGTAGATAGAAGGAGGGTGCTTATCAATCCCCCAAACGTTTGAATTACGGAATCGATTGCGAGCAATTATTATTTGGGTATGTCCCTTAATAGAAGACACTTATTTTGGAAAAAGCCAGGAAGTAATCTTTTTGTGATAAGTAAAAACAAAAAAATACCTGGGCTTGAAGCAAACCCAGGTGTTTAGAAAGTTAAGAAAACCAATCAATTATGCACTTTTATCAAACTTTGGGTGGTTCCCAACCTTTTTCATATTCTCTTTTCCAAAGCGCCATGGCTTTTTGAGAATTAGTGATGTGTCCATTGCTTGGGTCACAGCGTAGCATTTCGCCGGTTCGGCTTGAAATATTGGCCAAATGACAAAGCAGTGTGGATACCGCTCCTTCTTCAATGGTGGAATTTTGCTTTTCCAAACCACGAACGGCATTGAAGAAGTTGACCACATGGGTGGTACTCATATCCCCGCCACCTCCGAGCACCGTTCCACCTTCATTATTGCTAGCAAGGTTGGATTTTACTTCTTTTCCGGTTCGGTCAAATTGCTTATATCCTCCACGGTCCACATAAACAGAGCCCTCTGTACCGTAGATGATTGTACCTCGATCTGAACCGTAGGTCTTGTAGTTGTTCCGGCTTTTTCCTTCCCATTGGATGATTTTGTTCTCACCAAATTTGAAGGTAGCGTCCATCGTATCATACATGGTCCAGCCGTCTTCGGGGTAATGCATTTTTCCCGAAACAACCGAAACCTCAGAAGGGTAGGAGACCTGAAGGGCCCATCTGGCTACATCCAGTTCATGGGTGGCATTGTTGCCGGTTTCGGCGGTGCCATAGTCCCAGCCGTACCAGTGCCAATTGTAGTCCCAGGTGTCATGCATGTATGGTTTTCGGGGAGCCGGTCCCTGGAATAATTCCCAATCCAAACCTGCTGGAGCAGCCTGTTGAACTGGATTAGGAACAACGCCTCTGTTATTGCTGTAAAAAGCCTTTGCCATATAGACCTTTCCTATAGCTCCGTTGTGGATGGCGGCAATGATCTCTCTACTTTCTGGGGCAGAGCGCTGCTGGTTCCCCATTTGCACCACTCGGTTGTATTTTTTTTGAAAAGCGATCAGTAATTCTCCTTCCCAAGGATTGTGTGAACATGGCTTTTCTACATAGACATGCTTTCCTCTTTCCAAAGCAAGCCAGGTACCCGGGGCATGCCAGTGGTCCGGAGTGGCATTGATGAGTACATCGACCTCTTTGTCATCCAAGACCTTCAGAATGTTTTGCTCCTGCTTAGGCTTATAGTCGATCCATTTCTCAAAATTTTTCGCTGCCTTTGGCATCTGAGATTGCATTGCATCACAGAGATAAAGTAGGTTGACATTGCTGGATTTTAAGCCAATGGGCTCATAGAATGCTCCAAGTCTTCGTCCTAAACCTGCTATAGCTACATTCAATCTATCGTTTGCGCCTATGATGCGGGCATAGGACTTAGGGGAAAAAGCCAAAGAGCCTAATGCTGAGATCCCCAAACCTGCAGCTGCACTTTTCTTGATAAACTCTCTTCGATCTGATTTAGCCATGGTATTTTGGGTTTAAAGGAATTATTTTAAAGTTTTGATTTTGATGTTTTTAAAGCTGACCTCATCTCCATGGTCCTGAAGCAGAATGTGTCCTTGAGGGGCTTCACCGAAATTTTCCCAAATTTTATACTTGGAAATCGCAACCAGATCCTTGAATTCCTGAGATCCTCTTACGTATTCGACTACTTTCACTCCATTGATATAATGCTCTACTCGGTTATCAGGATATACCACAACTCGGCCTTTGTTCCATTCTCCGATAGGACGGACGAATCGAGGTTGCTTACTGGAGGTGATTAGGTCATATAAGGAAGAAAGGGTTCTGTTCCCGTCTCTTCCCATTTTGGCATCGGGATGTCTTTGGTCATCCAAAATCTGGTATTCCAAACCAATTGCTGATCCTTTGTTTCCTTCAGAAAGAGTCACGAAGTACTTCACACCACTGTTTGCTCCTTCGGTCAATTTGAAATCAAAGGCAAGGTCAAATGCTGAAAATTGCTCCGTAGTGACAATATCACCGGCATTTCTGGATTCACTGCCATCAGTTTTTGCAATGGTTAAAATTCCGTTTTGGATGGACCAGCCACCGGTAGGAAAAGCATCTTTGTAAGCACCTACCCAACCCTCGCTATTTTCACCGTTGAAAAGCAATTTCCAGCCATTGGCCTTTTCGTATTCTGTCAATTCATTCAGACGGTTGTTGACTACTGGAAGGTCTTTGTTGAATGGTTTTGGCTGCAGATTTTCAGTTTGGATTTTCACATTTCGGAAGTAAGTCTTGTTTCCGGCAAATTCCGGCTTGCTGATGCTGTGCACTTGCAGCCCGATAAATCCCGTCTTGTCCATGTCATCCACCACATAGGCTACTTCCTGTCCATTCAACCAAGTCTTAATTTCATCGCCAATGGCTTCAATTCGATAGTGATTGTATTCTCCCAACTTAAAAAGGGGTTTTGCTTCCGGATTTAAGTCCACAGGATACAACCAACCTCTTCTGGCTTCATCGTAGATTCCGGCAGACCATGCTCGCTCTGATGGGTCTGCTTCTATTTGATATCCGAATACCAATCCTTTTCCTTCTCGGGCCGCAGGATCAAATTGTCCTCTTGCCATGATTCCTGAGTTGCTGCTGACATGCTCCACTTTCAGCTCCAATTCCAAAATGAAATCCCCGTATGTTTCCTCTGTGATCAAAAACGTATTGGGAGATCCGGCCACAGCGGTACCTATTATTTCTCCATCGACAACTTCAAAGGTGGCGGTACCAGCTACAGCTTTCCAGCCGCTGAGATCTTTACCGTTGAAAAGGTTTTTCCAGCCGTCGCCTTTATCAGCTTTTTGAGCGCATGCCCAAGTGGTCAATAGGGAGAGTGAAAAGATTAAGAATCGATTCTTATGTTTCATATTTTTTGAGTTAGGGTCTGAGGTAAAATTCCCGATTAAAGCTTCGGAAGACAATGAGTTTGAATTCCAATTTACGCAATCGTTTGCGAGTATTTTCAGGATTTTAGGATAAGTGGTAGGGTATTTCAAGGCTTTCAAATGAATCCAAAGGAGGTTTGATTACCTTTGCGCATGCTTGATTTTAATCAGAAAGGAAAAGTATTTATCACCTGCAAAGACAGGTCTGTCAGCTATCTGGAGCAGGAAATCCGAGAACTTGGATTTGTTCCCAAAGAAGTCACCCGAACGGGGATAGAACTAGTTGGTTCTCTGGAAGATTGCATGGATCTCAACCTTCATCTTCGGACAGCTTCCCAAGTTCTATATGAAATCAAATCCTTTTACTTGAGATCCGCCGAGGATATTTACCGGAGATTTAAAGCGATCCCCTGGGAAGAATATCTGGATGTCGATGGCTACTTTTCGGTGAATTCCGTCGTGGAAAATGAATCGGTTACCACACCATTAATCGTTAATGTCAAGGTAAAAGATGCCATTGTGGATCGTTTCAGGGATCAATTTGGCAGAAGACCTGACTCTGGTTCGGATTTTATCGGGCTGGTCTTTCAGGTGTATTGGAAAGAAACTCAAGCCTCTGTTTATATCAATACTTCCGGAGAGACTCTAGCCAAACATGGCTATCGCAAAATCCCCGGAAAAGCACCTATGATGGAGGCTTTAGCCGCTTCTACCATTTTTGCCACGGAATGGAATACTCGGGTTCCATTTATCAACCCTATGTGTGGCTCAGGAACTGTCGCCATTGAAGCCGCTTTATTGGCAAGCAAAAGATATCCTGGCTTGTATCGCGACACTTATTCCTTTCAGTTTATTCTTGGGTACCAGCCGGAGGCATTTCTAGCCAAAAAGAAAAAGCTGGAAAACAAGATCATTCATGATCCTGGGGTAAAGATTATTGCCTCAGATATTTCTCTTCAGGCGATTTCATTCGCGAGAGAAAACGCAGCCTTCGCAGGGGTGGAGCATATGATCGACTTTCAGGTCTGTGATTTTGCTGAGACAGAGATCCCAGAAAAGCCAAGAGGAGTAATTTTCTTCAATCCCGAATACGGGGAGAGATTGGGAGAAAACGACGAGTTGGAGGTTACTTATAAAAGAATGGGAGACTTCATGAAGCAGAAGTGCGCTGGATATCGGGGATATATTTTCACCGGAAATCTGGAGCTTGCCAAAAAAGTCGGTTTGAAGGCCAGTCGTAGAATGGAATTTTGGAACGGAACGATTGACTGCCGATTGCTGAAGTATGATTTGTATGAGGGAAAACGGGAGGCTTGAGCAGTGGGCAGTTGACAGTCAGCAGTTTCGGGATTACAAAGAATCGAAAATTAACCTGTGGCATCTGTGATTTTTAGCTGTGTAGATCTGTGGGAGATTTTATCAGCAGACCGTCTTTTATTAACCTAAGATTTCTTCGGGGCAGTTTGTCTTCATTTATTTTAGTAAATAAGCAATTGCCCCTCGCAATGAAGAAACACCCGGCATCGGTCATCCAGCATCGGACATCTTACTTCACTCCCACCAACCGAAATGGCAGCATAAATATATTTCGAACCAAGTCAAAGCTCAGGTCCACAGCAAATCCCAACAGCCGGAATGGCAATAGTAAAAGCCAAACAATCGGGTAAAGGAAAAGGGCCAGAATAGCAATTGGCCAACAGATCACAAAAAGAATACACCAGAGAATAAAGGTCAGCATGTAAATGTGGTTTTGATCTTTCTATTCAAAGCACGTTCCAAGACTGCAAAACATCCTATTTGGCGGGTAAACCTATTTTTCCCATTTCGTCCTGTTCTATATCGAACACTTGTGTTCTGGTAAATGGACACTGTTGGGAATTACAGCAGTGGAAAGGATTTTTATCGGAAAAAGATTAGTTTCAGTCTTTTACCCAAAAGACCTGTTTCGAATGCGATTCCTTTGGATTGGCCTATTGCTATTGTTTTCTACTTTCTTGAATGCTCAGACTATCTCAGGAATAGTAACCGAGAAGGGTACAGGTAAGCCACTTCCTTTTGCCAATGTCTTTATCAATAATTCCACCTTGGGAGCTGCCACGGATATGGAAGGGAAGTTTTCGATTTCCGGGAATATCCCAGAAGAATTTGAACTGGTGGCTTCCTTTGTAGGGTTTCGGACAGCTACAGTTTTGATTCAAAGAAAAGGCCGGCAATCCTACACTCAAAATTTTGAATTGGTGTTTTTGGAGGATCAGCTTTCGGAGGTAGAATTGAAAGCAAAGCGGGATAGAGGGTGGGAACGGAACCTGAAGAAATTCAAAGAAGTATTTTTAGCCGTGCCTGATGATCCCTATGGGCGAGATATCGAGCTACTGAATCCTTGGGTGTTGGATTTTGAGACCATCAAACCAGATAAGGGATTCAATTATACCCAAGCCTCTGCCCAGCTTCCCCTCAAAATTGTAAACAAGGCTTTGGGATATCAGATTGACTTCTACCTCCAAGACTTTAGAATGCTCAGAAATGCCTCACGCTTTTTTGGGCAAGCCTTTTACAAAGAACTTGAACCAGAAAATTCAACCCAGGAAAATGAGTGGAAAGATGGGAAAGAGCTGAATTATCTGAATTCTGTGAGGCATTTGGCACTTTCTCTTTTACTTCGAAATGCGACTAGTCAAGGATTTGAGCTGTATTTGACCCCCAAGGAAACTGAATTGAGGGTTAGGACAAATGACTTTACGATAGAATTGAACCAATCCATCATTCCCATAAAGATGGATTCTCTTTATTCCAAGCCTTTAGGAAACGGGAGTTACCGGATTTTTCTTCCCGGGAGGATAGAGGTTCATCACAAAAACAAACCTTGGCCCAGTGATTACTACACGAATATTTATCATGCCATTTCTTGGCTAGTGGCCCCTTCAGGGTATTTTGATGTGGACCGAAATGGTACCCTGATGCATCCCACCCAACTCGTTCTCTCGGGCTATATGGGCAGACAACGCTTAGCGAGATCTTTGCCATTGGACTTTATTCCTGATGAAAATTTTGAGGGCTTTGTGGAGGATCTGGTGACCTTTCAAAGTCGGTATAAAATGCTGAATAACCTTCGTGAAAAGCCCTGGATTAGTTTAAATAAGGCTTTTTATCATCCAGGAGAGACCCTTTGGCTGGGAGGTAGAATGCTCTACCAGAATACCTTGATGCAAGACTCTCTCAGTAGGGTCGTTCACGTGGACATTTTGAATTCGAAATTGGAACCCGTTTTTCAGGAGACTTTTCAGGTTCAAAGAGGGAAAATAGAAGGAGGAATGAAGCTTCCGGAGTCATTGGAACCCGGAGATTACCTATTGAGAGCTTACACTCGATGGGGCCTCAATTTCCCTGAAAAGGATATTTTTCAATTGCCTTTCCCGGTGATTTCCAGACAAGAGACCATGGTAAATTCATTATCCCTTTCGGAAGCAGTTTTTGGAGACATCAAAGTGGAGCATCAATTTCAAATCAATGATTCTCTGAATTACAGGGTTTTGGAATTGAGTTTAGATTTTAGAGATGGGTACGACAATCCCGTGGAGGCAGAGGTTATTTTATCTGCGACGGAAGGGGATATTCCGATCGAATTGGATTCAAATACCCGACTTGAAAATTCCCTTCGATGGCTGGATGAGCCTTTGCCGGAGACTTTTGACACCGAACTCGTCTATGCGATAGACTATGGGATATCCATTGAAGGGCAATATTTCCCGGAAAAGAAAAAGGACTCCAAAGCAGCAGAAATCACATTGGTCAAAGGAGATCTGGAGGACTATGGCGTGGTCAATTCAGATTCCTCAGGGAGATTTTGGGCAACAGGTCTGGTGTTTTTTGATACGGCTACTATTTCGATTGCAGCCTTGGATGATAAACTTCGTCCTAAGGGAAAGGTGCAGCTGATTCCTTTTCATAGACCTGATTTCAGAGGGTCTTTTCCCCGGGCAAAATATTCGACGAAAACGATTCCTGACAAAGCTGAAAGCCTACTGGATTTGGCTGGAGATTTTATCCTGCTCGAAGAATTTGTGAAAGAGGGAGAAAAGGAGAGGGAAACCATGGAAGAGCGGAATTATGGTTATGGGGAACCCAATCAACAGGTAGGGCCTGCAGACTTGGAAACCAAAACCTGGGCAGAAATTCTGGGATTGCTCCGATTCAATATCAATACCCTGAAGTTTCGAAATTATACCTTCGGAGAAAAAACAGGTTCACCCTTGTTGATCATTGATGGGGTGAGCATGCCTTTTTTGGAACCGGTTGATTTTCGGGATCGAATATTGTCATATGAGCCTTCCCAACTCAGGTCCATCAAAGTGTACAATGACAATATTTCCAACGTTGTCTTCGGAATGTCAGGCTACGCAGGCGTGATCATGATCGAGACCAAAAACGGGTCCCGTTTTGAACCAGATTCGGGCAAAAAATTCAATTCGGAAGGGTTTCAGACTTTCAAAGTCCGTGGTTTTACGGGGTTTTCCCAATTTCCAAACGTACCTCCAATGGACCAGTACCTCCGACCCAAAGCTACCCTATATTTTAACCCTTTGGGAAAGGTTGAAAATGGTCATCTGCAAACCAAGATTTATATCCCTTATGGAACCGATAAAATTAACCTTCGGATCGAGGGGTTAACCCAAGATGGAGAACCGATTTATCGGGTGATTCCTTTAGAATTAGGAATTAGGAATTAGAAATGAAAACGCCTACCGGCCAGACTCCCCCTTGAAAAGGGGGCAGGGGGGATTGGTCAATCGGAATACGGATTATTGATTTGCCACGAAGGCACAAAGGCGGATTAATTAAGAATTCAGAATTTATAATTAAGAATTAGATATGAAAACGCCTTGCTGCCAGACTCCCCCTTTTCAGGGGTCTTCTATTAGCTTCCAATTTGGTCCAAATCATGATCCTGTAAGGATCAAACCTTTCAATAGCCCTAGGTGAAACCTAGGGAAAAAGAACGATGGTTTGTTTGGTTTAGGCAACCCCGAAAGGCCTGTCCCGATGAGCGAAGCGATTTCGGGAGGTTGAATTTGTGGGAAAGGGGAGAAGTCCCCCCTGCCAATCAAACACCCAAGCGAAGCAACCTCCTAAAATAGAATTGGCCTAAGGGCCAACCCGAAACTTAATGGTAAAAAAGTGCCAAAGGCACCTTCGGTAGTAGCCCGGTATGAAATGCCGGGCTAAATGAGGAAAGATCAGTAGGAGTGCCAAAGGCACGATCCATAAGGTATAGATCGCACCTTCAGTGCTTTGGAGACTGAATCTTGATTTTCGCCCCAAATTGGATTTGGGGCTCAAACCTTGCGTCCCTTCAGGACTGGAGATCGAGATAAAAAGAGTTCGACCCACTTCGGGGTCGGGAAAACAATATTAATGAAATCATCCTTTCCATGGGTTTCACCCATGGCTATTCAGAGGTTTGACCCCTTATCAGGGGTCGGATTTGAAACAAATGATGGAATTCAAACCAATGACCACGTAGTGGTCCAACTTCTCAATAGCCCCCGGTAGAACCGGGGGATGGAATGAATGGTCGTTTTTGGTTTTGGCAACCCTGCAATGCCTGTCCCGATGAGCGAAGCGATTTCGGGAGGTTTAACTTTTGGGAAAAGGGAATTGCAAATTCCAAAAAATATAAAAGCGGAGTTGCAAACTCCGCTTAGGTAAGCATTCTACTCCTAGGTGGGGATGGAATGAATGGTCGTTTTTGGTTTTGGCAACCCTGCAATGCCTGTCCCGATGAGCGAAGCGATTTCGGGAGGTTTAACTTTTGGGAAAAGGGAATTGCAAATTCCAAAAAATATAAAAGCGGAGTTGCAAACTCCGCTTAGGTATGCATTCTACTCCGAGGTGGGATTTTGGATTGTGGTGCAATTGCGGATAATCCTAATTGATATTTAGCCTATTGCTTTTTCAAACTAAGCTCACTAACTTTTATTAAGTTTTTAATCATTGTTTCATTTTAACCTCAACTTTTATGGAAAACAAACTTTCCATCGAGATTCCGGCAGCGGATCTCGCGGCGGTCAAAGCCGCCCTTCAGCAGGTGCAGACGATTTTAGCACCGTATGTGATTGCCCTCACTCCCGAGCAGCGGAAGACCATTCCCAAGATGAGTGATGGCACGGAACCTTTCGTCGAAAAGGTCATGGACTACGCCGAGTCCGATCCCCAGTTTCTTCCGCCTTTTGTCAACTTGGCGGAACTGAAAAAGGATTGGTCGGCGGTATCGGGACTGATTCCCCTGCTACGAATGGTAGATCAGATTCATGACACGCTGAGTGACACGGCTATGATGGCCGGGTCGGAAGCGTATATCGGAGCGCTGAGCTATTACAATTCGGTCAAGCAGGCGGCAAAAGTCAATGCACCGGATGCCAAAGCGATTTTCGAAGACCTGCGCAAGCGGTTCGAGCGAAAACCTCGCGTAAGCAACGGATCGCCCTTGGGTTAGGGTGAAGGATCAAGTCGCTTAAAATACTCCCCATCCAGCCGGGCCTTCGGGTCCGGCTTTTTTGTGTTTCGATAAAAAGGTACCCCGTCGGATCAAAAAGGTGCTAGCGTGAACCAAAAGAGCTCATGCATGGAACAAAAAGGCTCATCGTTCGAGCAAAAAGGCGCAAGATCGTACCAAAAAGGCGCAGCCTTCGAGCAAAAAGACTTAACGGCGGAGTAAAAAGGTGGAAGCTTGGAATAAAAAGGCTCAAGGCAGGACTAAAAAGGCGCATCGTCGGACCAATAAGGCTCAAGCCTGGAGTAAAAAGGTCCAACGATGGGGTAGGGAAGTGGGAGGGGGTACTTCGGAAGTACCCCAATTGGATAAGATGAAGGAATTATTAATTCCAGAAAATATAAATGCAGAGTTTCAAACTCCGCTTAGGTATGCATTCTACTCCTTGGAAGGAGGTTCTTTTACCTAGGTCCGGGTTCTCTGCCGCCTAGCATGGTATTATAGGAGGCTATGGTTGTTTCTCCGCTCTGAAATAAAGAAAGAAGCTTCTCAATTTTCAGGCAATAATTTGCTTTTCTAGAGTGAGGGTCAGGCTGGCTCGCTTTTATTTCAAGGATTTTTTCTTCCATGATTCCCTCGAGCAGAATCATATCTGTATCCCCAAGGTAAAGAGTATAGGTATGTGTCATGTTTGTAGAATTTATTAGGATTGCTGAATTATATATTCTTAAAGGTATTAAAGCGTAGTTACAAACTACGCTTAGGCAGATCCTAAATATGGATTCTAATAGCCGGTAGGATTAATTTCTTGAATTATTTTGTATCCTTTTTTAATAATGTCTTTTATCCAAGCTTCCTTGAATCGGCTTAGATATTTTTCCAAAGATTCTCCAGATTTTAAAATGTTGTACAATTCTACAGTATAAAATAATTGATAAGCGATATGTGATTTCACATAATTGTCTTTCGGAATATGAGCCATTTTTTCGAGAAGGAATGAATTGTAACCAAATAGTCTGTCTCCTTTTGTTTGCAGTCCATTGGTGGATAATCCCAAAATGGAACAAATTTTATGTAGGTGATCTAGTTTGAAAATGGGTAAGAACTTATTTGGATAAAAATAAGAAACGAGCCTTATTGGTAAAGCTTCAACATATTGGGGGACTTTAAATTCAAAAATTCCATTGCAGAATTCACGATAATTCTCTTCATTTTCCAAATTCCATTCTTCACCTTCAATGATTGGAGGGTAGATGTAGTTTATTATTTCTTGAAATAGAGGGTTTTCAAAAACTTCCTTGACCTGTATTTCCCGTAAACCTGTACCAGCCAAAAATCCCTCTTTACCATACATAAATTTGTAAAAAAATGAAAGCTCCCTTTTAGGGTGACCCTCAGGAGCATAAAAATCTTGAAGCAAAAACCCTTTCCTTATTCTACTTTTTATTTCGATTCGGTCTTTATTGGCTTCAATTGCCTTTTCTTCAATATATGAGTAATCAAGTTGACCTTTTAAGATAAAATCAATTAAATCTCCAACATTTGTGTTTGGTAAACTAAGTTGATTTGATTTTAGGGTCAGTTTACTTGGTTTCTTATATTCAGTTCGTTTTTTTAAGAGAAGATACTTGGGATAGTTTTCTTTTATAAGATCTTCTGTTATTTGTCTGGCTTCAGATTCTTTCCAGATTTTATCGAAGAATGATCTACAAAGATTAAGATTATTTGATTCTATTGAGGATGTGATTTCCACACTATTCTCAAATCCGCTCTTGGTTAGATTGGAAGAACTCAAATAACCAATGTTATCGAAGAGATAAAGTTTTAAGTGAATTTCATTGTGGTACCTCATTTCAAATCCTTTTGCAATAAGTTCACTCATTGTGTTCAAATCAAAAGAATGTAGATTGGTATCATCAAAACAAGTAAGAATTTTTTTTGACTTTATTTCCGAAACATTTTCCTTTGAAAGTAATGGAATGGCATAATTGGAAAGAAATGGCACTGCTATCGAAAGTTCTTCTTTCGTGTTCTTTATTGATTCTGTGATAACGTTTGTTATTGGATTCCAAAAAATTTCTTGAGCCATTTTGTGAAAGTTTAAATTTATTTTTCTTTTACTTTTACCTATTCCCCTTTGCCCGATTATGACTTTTGCAAAGAATCTCGCAGTTGGAAGCTTGGGTTGCGCCGCCTTTGCTCCAAGGGGGTAATTCAATTAAATTTTATCCGAAAAGATCTTTTTTATTCTTTTCAAGATCTTCTTTAAAAAAAAGCTTTTTCAAAACTTTTAGTAATGGGGAAAATATTAAGGATAAATAACAAATTTGAAGCAGGGTAATTCCATTAAATACTGATAATACAATTATCTTTAAGATTGTTTTATTTATTGAAATAAATTCGAGATTAGATTTAAAGATTTGAAGACAAAAAAACAATAGTGAAATGGAAATTGAAAAAAATGAAAAAAATAATGGATAGAATAATCTTTTTATTTCATTAATAATTGAGGAAGAGTCAATATCCGCAATATTCTGAAATAGAATTTTAATGCTTTCTCCATATATTGAAGAAAGCCAAATTCCTAAAACACCAAATAAAATTGAAGAAACAACAATTGAAATTTCAAATAATTTGTTTATGTATTCTAAATCTGGTAAAATTGGTGTTTTAACAAGGAAAAATATTGATATGAACCAAATAATCAAAAGAGATATAATTTTTGTTGTTTTAGACATGATTTCTAAAATTAAAAATTAACATATGGTTTAACCTTTTCTAGTAAATCTTCAAAATCAAATAATCCATTTTCTCTTATTTTTAAATCACAAGTAATTTCTCTATTAAGTTTTATTTCATCAAGCCAAATAGTTTTATTTTGCTTGGAAAACACAAGTCCGCAATTTTCGCCAAATTCAAAATAATTCTCTATTATTTTCTTTACTTCATCTTCAGTTGGTTTTACATTCACTTCAATTCTTATATTGGTTTCAGATTTTGAAAAATTTGATGAACTTGAAAAAACATTTAAGCCTCTAAATAATTTATTGTCGATGTACTTTGATACAACCTCAAATTTATCTTTTCTAATTATTTTGTAGATATCATTGTAATTTTTTATTAAAGCTTCGTGATCAGTGGTTTTTGTTGAAATTCTAAAATTAAATCTTGGGTATAAATTATAGATATCTTTTCCATCTTTCGTATATCCTTTAATTAATTTATTATCATTTTCTTCACTCGTTTGAAATTTATATTTCGAAAAATATGCCATGTAGTTTTCAATATATGCAGATAGGCCTCTTGCTCCGGAATGGTAGCGTCCCGATAAGTGTGTAAGTGGTAGAAAAAGTTATTCTGGAATTTTTCGGCCCCTTAAAAGGCCTGGAAAAATTACGGAAATAACTTTTTCGGGATACCTTCACACACTTAAGCTATGAAAAAAGAAGATGCATTCAGCGAGGAGTTCCTCAAGCAGTTCAAAAATGGAGAAGAGCTTTACGCTTTTCTGGGTCAGCTCCAAAAGCGGGGCGTAGAAGCCATCCTTGAAGGAGAAATGGATAATCACCTGGGCTATGAGAAGCACGGGGAATCCACCGGGGAAAACACCCGTAATGGGCATGGCAAGAAAAAACTCCGCAACCAGTATGGAGAGACCGAAATCCA
>NZ_AUBV01000017.1 GCF_000429425.1 Algoriphagus mannitolivorans DSM 15301 | reverse complement strand
TTACGGGTGTTTTCCCCGGTGGATTCCCCGTGCTTCTCATAGCCCAGGTGATTATCCATTTCTCCTTCAAGGATGGCTTCTACGCCCCGCTTTTGGAGCTGACCCAGAAAAGCGTAAAGCTCTTCTCCATTTTTGAACTGCTTGAGGAACTCCTCGCTGAATGCATCTTCTTTTTTCATAGCTTAAGTGTGTGAAGGTATCCCGAAAAAGTTATTTCCGTAATTTTTCCAGGCCTTTTAAGGGGCCGAAAAATTCCAGAATAACTTTTTCTACCACTTACACACTTATCGGGACGCTACCTAAAGATACAAATCTTTCAATTTACTCGGAACCGCCCGCTGTATCCAAGGTGATGCTAGCGTGCGTTATTCCTTCTGCCGCATTAAAGGAAGGTTAATCCAATTCTTTTATTCAATCCTTGTTCAAAAATTCGGATCAAGGTTGACAACTGGATGTTTCCTTTTCCATTTTCAAGTTTTGAAATATAACTTTTCTTTGTCCCTGCCTTTTCCGCCAATTGTTCCTGGGTCAGGTTTGCTTCCTTTCTCGCTTCTTTCAGCATTTCGCTGATGATGAACATCTGAGCATTTTCTTCATACTTATTTCTGCTTTCACTTCCAATTTTTCCGTGCTCAAGTTCAATCAGTTCATCGAATGTTTTGACTTTGCTATAATCCTTCATGATCTTATTTCTTTGTTTGAAAATATTCCTTCATTAACCTTTCTGCTTTCTCCAATTCATTCTTTGCCGTCTTTTGGGTCTTTTTTTGAAAACCGTTGAACAGAACCACAAGCCTTCCTTCATCAAAGCAGCAAAAGATCCTGAAAATATTTGATTGAAACTCAACTCTTATCTCATATAACCCCTCAGTTCCTTCAAGATGCTTGAGAAACTTCTCGGGTACCCTTTCCACTTGCTTGATCAGTTCAAATACATATTGGATCTTACTTTTAACCTTGTCATTCTGGCTTTGGTAAAATTCAATAAAGTGGTTTTCATAAAAAATGATCTTCCTTACCATATTCACAAAGTTATCTCAAAAGATAACATTTTCCAAAAATGCAGCGGTTTCTTTTAATGCACTCTAACGGTCCTCAGCTTGGAGACGGCGGGCATTCGGAGCCGTTCTCTTCCAGCTTACTCTTACCTTCTTAAAGATACTGATTTTCATATTTACTCTGAACCGCCAGCTGGATCCAAGGTGATGTTACCTGCTGGCTTCTTTTTGTTCAATTAGCCAAATCAACAATTCATCATTATCGACAATACTCCATGAATGAGGGTGTCTATTATTATAAGGTTTTCTATATCCCTTGTTATTCGTTACTATTAACTCTGCTCTGTTATTTCCAAGTCTGTTAAGTTCGTTTATCATTGCTGAACAATCAGGTCCATTGATATTAGAAAAATCAAAATTCCTTTCTTTAAGCCACCAGTCTACATCAGGCTCTGTGTAAATTCTTAAAGGAATATTTCCAAACTTTTTCACCGCTGTTTGATTGTGGTCAGAGAATGAATATGGAGAAATTGCATAGAAATTTGATAATGATGTTTCAGGTGTACCATTGAACTCTTTCTCAATTCTTTGCACCATGTATACATTTTCTTGGCTTGGTTCTTTGTCAAGAGAAAGTCTAATATCTCTTTTACTGGAATTATAAAACCGTTCAAAATCCAAAGGAGGGTCAACGGCAAATACTGCGACTGGTTTAACTTTTGCATTCTGTGCGTATTTTATTGCACAACTCCCACCAATAGAAAATCCTCCAATGTAAAATGGAAGTCCAGATAACTTATGCTTATTTGTTACATCTTGAATTATATAATTCAAAGACTCTTGGCTTAGATTATCAACTCCAAATGATTGAACACCATCTTGGAATGTTGGGATAATAGTTAACAACCCTTTTTGGGCAGTTTTAAAAGGCAAATCGGTTTGTTCTAACGTTCTTTCCGCAGATTGTCCAAATCCAGGAATTATAAAAATTAATCCAGTAATTGGTTTATTATCTGGATAAATAATGGTGTAATTATTTTGTGTTGAGTCACTTTGGTCCAAGAATACAACTTCAATTTTTTGACCAAACACATTAATTAGAAAAAAACAACTGAATAGAGTCAATTTAAATTTTAGCATAGTTTTGTTTTTTTGCTTGCCGGTAACGGCTTGGCTATGAGCAGGCGGGCTTTAAAAGCTACTTACCTGTCAGCCGAGACCATAGTTTTTTAAAAGTATTATCTTTTCGTTTAGCACTGTCTGCCCGCTTGCTTATAGGTGTTGTTGTGCTTTCGTGCTTTTTTATTTTTTTAATTCTCATGTGTTCTTCTGGTCCAAATCTGTCGAACACATAATGGACTATTTGAACCGACTCAAAATTCCAAGCATAATTTTTAAATCCTTCGTTTCCATTTGCTTCTGAAGTCGGTTTTCCAAATTCTTTTTCGAAATGAGATTGAAAGTCATTAAATGATTTCTCTTGTTCGCTGTAGTCTGTTCGGAAAAATTCCAATTCGTTTAAATGTCCGTTTTTCCTGGGTTCAAAGTGAAATCCGAGCATACAACTTAGTCCATTCAAAGATTTACATGAAATGGTGTAATATCCTGTGGTAACATGTTTAAAGTCGTGTCCATTCAATTTCTGAGTCAAAGTCTGTTCGTCAATGTCCCAAGGAATGAAAATGTCAGGCTCGTCAATTTTATATCCTTCTTGAATGTTCATTTTGTCTTTTTCTGCATGAAGCACAATTCATTTATAAGCACAACCCAACCTAATCATTTCTTTTCATTAAAAAAATCCATTCCCAGCCTCTCAGGCTAGTTTATCCGACAACAAACGAATACTATCGGAAGCAAACGATTAGTTCCCGAGTCCTTTTTCCTCCATCCCCCAACTTTGGACCATCAGTTATCCTCTAGCGGAAATTGTTAATCAAATCTTTCACAATTAACCTTTTACAAGTATGAACGCGCTAAGAAACAAAGTTCAACTCATCGGTCGCCTAGGTGACAAAGTCGAAATCAAAACCCTGGAATCCGGCAAAATCATGGGCAAAGCCAGCCTCGCCACCAACGAAGTCTATCGCAATGCCCAAGGGGAAAAAGTCACCGAAACCACCTGGCACAACCTGGTCATCTGGGGCAAAAACGCAGAGATCCTGGACAAGTACACCGACAAAGGTTCGGAAATCGCCATCGAAGGCAAACTGACCAACCGCTCCTACAATGATAAAAATGGCGAAAAGCGCTATATCACCGAGGTTGTGGTCAATGAAATTCTCTTGCTGGGAAATCCCAAAGGGGAGAAAAAAGAAATGGCAGAATCGGATCTTCCATTTTGACCGCCAAAATCTAGAGCACAAAAAAACAGGCACCGGGTAGTGCCTGTTTTTGTTTCTAGTTTCCAATTTTTCGATCCCGGATCTCCGGAATCAGATTCTCCTGCTTTTGCTTTTCCGTCAAATAAGCTATTCCCAATTCCTGTGGGGAAGGTCCAACCCAAGCCGCCTTTCTTCCTTCGATCTGAAGACCCCTGTTCTCCAAATCAATCGTCAACAAACCAAATAAACTCTCCGAATAAGGACAAGTCGAAGCCAATTCCGGGTATTTTTCATGAACCTCCGCCGGATAGCTTTCATGACTCAGCGCAGCCCCAACCCAGTAATAGGACGCAGAATTCAGATGGTAATAATTCACTCCCTCCACCACCAAATGCTGATCTACATGTGCATGACCATTGATCGCCAAAAGAATCTTGTCTGCGTAGGGTGCTAAAAGACTCTGCATTTCCAAGGCATTGTCCAAAGGATAAATTCCCACCAAGGGCTGATGGCACAGAATCAAAACAGGTTCTCTTGCTGCCTCTAATTCGCTCACAATCCATGCCTGCTGCTTTGGCCCAATGTAGGCCGGGTAGCCTTGGGTGGGGTTTGGGGAACCTTCCTCATTTCCATCCAAAACCAGAATTTTGATTCCTTTTAGATTTCTGGAATAATACCTGGACTTCATCCCAAAGGCTTTAATGCACTGATCGAAAGTATGCCCGTAGTCGATGTCATGATTTCCCAATACATGAAAAACCTCCGAATGAGCCCGGTTGAAACGTTCTATCAAGGCTTGGTTTTGGGTGGATGGCACGGCAAAGTCTCCCAGCTGAACCAAGGCATCCACGTTCTGCTTTTTCATAAACGAAAGAAAAGCCTCCAGCCTCTCCGCTCCATCTGGCATTACGTCCTGATGCAGATCGGAGATCAAGCCGATTTTGATCTTTTTCTTAGGAAAACCACTTCCCCAAGCCAAAGCCCCCATATTACTCAGCATCAGAGAACTTAATGCTGTCGTTTTGATAAAAGACCTTCGGGAAGTTTTAGAAATATTGCTCATACATTGACTTGAGTAGGGAATCTATGCAGAAATCCCTCGGCAAGATAGTTTTCAAAATGGGCTACTGCCAATCGATTCGCCCGGATTTCCGTCCAAAATATTCGATGATTGCCCTGAAACCATCCGAGATTTCTGAATCCTGGGCTTAAGTTAAGTAGGCTCGGCAAGCCGATTTTCAGGTAAAACCCCAAGAATTTGGAACCCAAAAACCGCTTGTGGTCTCCTTCAAAGCCTTTTTGATAATCCAAAAAATGCCCGTACTCATGTTGAATAATAGGAACTTGGACGGATTCAGGAATGACTGAAGAAAGAAATATCCCCAATCCGGGCAGACAAATCGCAGAACCCTTCAGCAAGAATGGAGTCCGATAAATTCGGATTCCATCCACTTTGTCCGGATTGGGGATTCGCTGAAACCACATACCCTTAAATTCTGGCTTGGTAAGTGTACAATTGGTAATAGCGACCTTCCAGACCAATCAGCTCCTCATGTTTGCCTCGTTCCACAATATTACCTTGTTCAATGACCAGAATCTGGTCGGCCTGACGAATGGTGGATAAACGGTGGGCAATTACAAAAGTGGTCCTGCCCTTCATCAATTCCTTCAAACTCGCCTGAATCAAGGTCTCTGATTCGGTATCTAAGTTGGAAGTGGCTTCATCCAAAATCAAAATTCTGGGATCTGCCAAAATTGCACGCGCAATAGCAATTCTTTGTCGCTGTCCTCCGGAAAGCTTCACCCCCCGCTCCCCGATTAAGGTATCTAATCCATCTTCAAATCGGTCAGTAAACTCCTGAACATGGGCCGCATGAACTGCCTTATGCAACTCCTCCTCTGAAGCTTCGGGTCTTGGGAAAAGGATATTTTCCCGAATAGTACCTTCAAAGAGAAAATCATCCTGAAGAACGACCCCAAGTTGGGAGCGGAAAGACTCCAAAGTGACCGTCTGCAAATCCACTCCATCCAACAGAATCTGTCCGGAATCTGGATTTAAAAAAGTGGCAGCCAGTCCCGCAATGGTAGTTTTTCCTGATCCGGAAGTCCCTACCAAAGCCGTAACTGATCCGGAAGGTGCTTGAAAGCTTATATTTTTAACCACATCTTTCCCTGATTCGTAAGCAAAGGACACATTTTGAAACTCCACATTTCCTTTGATCTTGGCCATAGCATGGGTTCGCTGTCTGTCGTCTGCCTCTAAAGGAGTATTCATGATTTCCTCTGTCCGATCCAACCCTGCAAATGCTTCAGTCAGCTGACTACCAATATTGGACATCTGGACAATGGGAGCAATCATGAATCCCAAGAATAAGGTAAAGGCCAAAAAGTCTCCAAAGGTAATTTCACCCTCCATAATCATCCAGCCTCCAATCCCCATAATTCCGGCAGAAGCCAATCCCAATAAAAATGTCCCCATGGAAGTCACAAAACTTGTGGCTGTCAGACTGGCTTTAACATTGAGGAAAAGGTCTTCCACGCCCTTTTCGAAGGTCTTGATTTCCTGCGCTTCGGCATTGAAACCTTTGATGACACGGATTCCACCCAAAGTTTCGGTCAATCTACCGGTAACTTGAGCATTGATTTTTCCCCTCTCCCGAAAGATGGGACGGATTTTACTGAAAGCCTTCAGAGAAACCAAACCGAAAATCGCTACGGGTACCAATACATAGAGTGTCATCAGAGGACTGATGCTGATCAAGAGCACCAATGAAATAGCCGAAGTCAATATTCCTCCGACCATTTGGGCAAAGCCTGTTCCGACTAGGTTTCTGACACCCTCCACGTCAGTCATAATCCGGCTGACCAATTCCCCTGTTTTGGCATTGTCAAAAAAGCGGATGGGCAGCTTGATGATATGCTTTTGGACTTGGGATCTTAGCTTAGAAATAAGATTCTGGGCCTCCACACTCAATATTTGAGTCAGGGAATAGGAAGTAACAGATTGGATAAGGATGGAAGCCACCACTGCCAAAATAAGCCACTTGAGCATATTCAGGTCATTGCTGGGAATCACATCATCGACGAGGTACTTACTGGCTCCCGGGAGAATCAGCCCCGCCATTCGGCTGATGATGATTAAAAACAATCCTAAAAACAGGTGTTTTCTCCTTGGCCAAATGATAGTCTTGAAGACTTGACTCATTGTGACCTTACGTTCTTGCTTAGCTGCCATGTTGAAAATTATAAAAAAGTAACTTAGGAATTGAACAGGAGGTTCCTTGAGTCCAATCAATTCCCAAAGTATGTATCATCTAAGGAAATAAAACCCAAAGAATACCCGGGTCGGGAAATTAACTCCACAAAAAAACCCGTCTGTTTAAGACGGGTTTAGATGATTTTAAGGTTAGAATCACTTTGTCTTCGGCAAAACATTGGAGATCAATGATACTTTTTCGATCGGCTCAGTGGCGTTGGAATAAATTCTTACAATCGAGTTTTGCTTACCCATTTTTCCGGCAGAGTTAAAGGAAACTTTGATTTCAGCAGTTTTTCCGGGAGCAATTGGAGCTTTTGGCCATTCTGGAACGGTACACCCGCAGGTTGCTGCGACATTGGAAATCACCAATGGCTCTGTTCCTGAGTTAGTGAGGACAAAGGTATGCTCCACTTTATCACCCTGAACAATGTCTCCAAAGTCCACTTGTTTTTCTTTGAAAGAAATCACTGCTCCAGATCCTGTGGTTTGAGCATTCGCTCCAAACACCAAGACAAAGGCAAATAGACTGAATAAGATTCCTAGCTTTTTCATAATCGTATAATTTACAGTTTAAATATTCTTCTTTTTTCGCAGGCTTCAAAGAATCGAGAAGCTCGCTTTGATACATAAAGGTGAAAATACCTTGCCAAAGTTCATTTTAACTCCTTGTTAAAAAGTGTGAATTGGCCTTTACACGGTATTAATCCACTTCCTTTTTGGAAGAAGTGAAAAACTGGGGAGAGAAATTCACCAAATAAAGCTCCTCGCTGGCTCTAGTCATTGCAGTGTACAGCCAACGCACAAAATCCTTGTCCACTTGATCCTCTTTTAAATATCCCTGATCTACAAATACCGATTTCCATTGTCCACCTTGGGCCTTGTGGCAAGTGAGAGCATAAGCAAACTTGATCTGAAGGGCATTGAGATAGGGATCCTTTCGGATCAATTCCTGTCTTTCGGTTTTATTGGCTACATCGGCATAATCCTCCGCCACTTGTTCATAAAGACTTCGGTACTGATCCCGTGTTAGGGATGGACTTGGAGAATAGAGCGTGTCCAAAATCACTTTGGCTTCGAAATAAGGCTCTTCCGGATAATCCAACAATCTTAGCTCCAAGGTGGCAAACCTCAATCCATACATTTCCTCAAAATTCCGGATTTTCATCACCTCGACCATATCTCCATTAGCCAAAAAGTTGACTTTATCGGATTCAGCCATGTAGGTGTAGTTGTTTTTGACAATCATCAGCAAATCCCCAGAACTCACCTCATCTTCATAAAAATGAATGATTCTCCGAATGTATTGATTGTACTGTACAGCCGCTTTGTTGGAACGGGTGACAATGGTTGTGTTTTCCGTTCCGAATTTGTCATAGGCATAGCGCAGTCCGTCTTCCAAGCGCTCAGAAGTCATCTTAAAAGTATCCTTAAAACCGGAAGTGTAAAGTTGTATGCTGGGCTGATCTTGCTTTAGGAGTTGACGCAAAAGTGTGGCATTGTATAGAATCCCCGACTCCAGTCTTTGTCTCATAACTTCGGTAAGCTCAATCTCTCCAGCCTGAAGTCTAAAATGTCTTTGCAAATATCCTGCATCCAAAGCAGGACTATACTCACTTCCGACAGGAGGAAGCTGGGCAGTATCCCCCACCAACAACAATCGGTTGTCTTTCCCCGAGAAGACAAATTGAATCAAATCCCAAAGCAAATTTCCGGACATTCCTCCTTCGTCTGCCAGCATGGAGGACTCATCCACAATAAATAGCGTGTCTTTGTAATAATTTTTTTGAAGGATAAATCCCCCTCCCATGGTTCCGGGATCACCTTTCGGTTTGTAGATAATCTTATGTACCGTGTAGGCACCTCTGCCCGAGTAATTACTCATGACTTTGGCCGCTCTACCTGTGGGAGCCAATAGAAGCGCCCGCATATCCATTCGGGGAAGAATCTTTACCAAAGCAGAAATCAATGAGGTTTTACCGGTACCAGCATACCCTTTTAGGACAAACGTGGGCTTTTCCTCTGGACTTTTTTCCAAGAAAGAATTCATTAGCTGGAAAAAGGACGCTTGGCCCGCAGTAGGAGAAAACGGAAAAAATTTGATTAAAAGCTCCGAGGGCTTAATCTTTGCCTGACTATCTTTACCCATATCAACGAAGGTAAATGCCCCAAGATCAAATCAGCAAAGAAATCGAAGCAAAATTTGGAAATCGGCTCCGAAGCCGGGTAAATGGTGTTTTGATTGAAAATGAAAAAATCCTGATGGTCAAGCACCACATGGGTCCCGAAAGGATCTTTTGGTCTGTACCCGGAGGGGGAATGAAATTCGGAACATCCGCCGTCGATAACTTAGAGAGAGAATTTCTAGAGGAAACGGGATTGGAAATTCAAATTGACTCCTATTTGTTTGTTCATGAGTATCTGGATCCACCGCTTCACGCCATGGAGCATTTCTTTTTAGTCAAAAGAACCGGTGGAAACCTGATCTTGGGCTTGGACCCGGAGATGGAAGGCGGAGAGCAGATTTTGTTAGATATTGCGTGGATGGACCTAGATCAGCTCAAAAAACTTCCAAAAGATTCCCTTCATCCCGTTTTTTGGGGAATTAAAACTCTTCCTGACCTAGGATTGTGGAAAGGATATTTTAATTTTGGAAATAATTCTATAAAATAGCACGTTTTAAAAACCTTCAACCTTAACCAGATTTCTAAATCTTATCTAAAATGAATCTTACTAAAGTTCTATCCTTAGTGTTCTTTGCAGCTGCCGTGGTCTTGGGCTACCTTCTATGGAAAGGTGTCAATGACGTCGTAGAAGAAGAAAAAAGAATTGCCCTTCTTGAGGCTGCTACTATCCAGAAACTTGAAATGCTTCGTGATGCTCAGCTCGCTTACCAAGCTTCCAACAACAAATACGCAAGCACTTGGGATTCCCTGAGAATGTTTATCGAAGAAGGTCAAATCTGGTTGGTACAAAGAACTGAAACTACCAAATTGTTGGATTACGGTGCTGAGCAAATCACCGTTACTTTCGATACTTTGGGTTCTGTCACTGTAATGGACTCTCTTTTCAACGAAAGAAAATATCCTGACTTCAATCTAGAATTACTTCCAGTAGTTCCAGGTTCCGGAGGAAAGCAATTCGAATTCTTTGCTGATAAAGTTGAGAAAACTGGCGGATACATGGTTAACGTATTCGAAATCCGTGACCCAGCGCCTGTAAACCCTAAGAGAAGACTGAACAATAACGAGAAAGCCTTGAGAGTAGGCTCCAGAACTGACGCATCCACGGAAGGTAACTGGAAATAATCCCACGCTTTTGAAAACTGAAATCAAAGTTTATAAAAGTGATAAGTTTGATGTGGAAGACACAGCGAGCTTATCACTTTTTTTATATCCCAAAACCGCCTTCGTCTTCGCAAAAGACCAAAACGGTGCCAATATCGCTATCCATCATCACATGGATGTAGGAACAGGTCATCTGGATTTTTTATTGAATTCAGACCAACTCCTCAAGCAGGATGTTCCGATCAAAGTATATCTCCACCACCCCATATTTACCCTTGTTCCTGGAATGCTATTCCAGCAAGAAAAGGCGGCAGAATACCTAAAATTTTCCGGTGAGCCCTCTGGTAAGTACCATTATTTCCATTGTGGTCTGGACAGCAATAACCTCAATCTTGTCTCCTCTATTTCTGAACATCAGAAAAAATCTCTGGATGCAAGATTTCCTGAAGTTAGCTTTTACCACGGAGCATGCTCCTTTCTATCTTATTTGTTTAAGGAAAGGTTCAACCTGATCGGTCAGGAAATCCTGGTACACTACTTCGAAAGCCATATCTACATCGCAGCCTTCACAGATCAGGAGCTGAGCATGTTCAATATTTTTGAAATTGGAGGAAATGACGATGTGGTCAAATATGTCTCCATTACTATGGAACAACTGCAGTTTGACCGAAAATATGCCCGGGTAAGTGTCTTTGGGGCATCTGAAAACAGCGGGATCACACAGGAATGGGGAAGCAATTATTTCCATCATTTCCGACTAATAAAGCCCCATGCCAACCAGAATTACGGACATGGATTCAAGCACCTGAAGTCTGAAAATCTATTCGAAGCCAATTGGCAAATGGACTAAACCATGAAGAAAATCGCCATTTTTCCGGGATCTTTTGATCCATTTACCAAAGGCCATCATGATATCGTGATGAGAAGTCTGGAATTGTTTGATGAAGTCGTGATCGGGATCGGATACAATTCGACTAAGAAAAACCGGTATTTCGACATTGATTACGTGGTTCCAAAAATCGAAAGCGTGTATCAATCCATGCCGGAAGTCAAAGTGGTAGTGTACAATGAACTTACCTCTACCCTTGCCAAAAAACTCGGTGCAAAATTTTTGGTGAGAGGGCTACGAAATACGACTGATTTCGAATACGAAAATACCATCAGTCAAATGAACCGGTATCTCAATGAAGATCTGGAAACAGTTTTTTTGATTACTTCTCCGCAATTTGCCCCGATCAGCTCTACAATTATCCGGGAAGTGCACCGATACGGAGGTGATGTATCGGAATATCTCCCTTACAAAATCTGAGATTTCATGTGTTTTTTTAGGTACTGCTTGAACAGGTGCCTCATGGATGGATAGGAATTAATCAGGGCAGTTTTTGCATCTGCTTCTGTCATCCATAAAATATCCTCAATTCCCTCCTCCTGCTGTGGTTTCATCGCAGAATCATTGGCAGACTCCATGGCGTACCAGTAGGTTTTCTTAAGGATGGATTTTCTGTTTTGGGTATAAGTGTGCCAAGTATTGACGACATGGGGACCCATTTTAACTTTGATATTGCATTCTTCCTCCACTTCTCTTTTGGCACATGCCTCGGGAGTCTCTCCTCGGTCGAATTTCCCTTTTGGAAAATCCCATTTGCCTAACCTAAAAATCATCAGGACTTTATCCTTTTTGGAAACAATCCCTCCTGCAGCTTTGACAATCAGGAATCTGCTTTTAACAAATGCTTTCAAGGCCCTTTTATCCTTAGTGACCAAGGTGACAGAGTCTAACTTTTTCATTTTCCGGGTCCGCAACATATAAAGTAGCCTAATGATCAAGTCATGAGAAGGCTCATGAAAGATCACATCTTCCTCCCATTCTACTTCCGCCGGCAATTCATCCCTTTGGGTATAGATATGCTCGTACGTTTTTGAGGGATCAATTTCTTCATAGCTGATCAGCTCCAAGGGCTTGTCATTGACAAAAATCTTCATGGGAGAAACGGAAAATATTCTGCTGGTTTGGCCAAAAATGCACAAAAAATTCAGGTGGTACAATCTTATACTTCCATTATCTGTTAATTTTGATCCTATGGAAATTTTAGATTTAGGAACTGCCGCCGAGGTGGCAGATAAGCTGCTTGAAATTCAGGCTATTCGTCTCCAACCCGAAAAACCTTTCACTTGGGCTTCTGGCTGGAAATCTCCCATCTACTGTGACAACAGGCTTTCTCTTTCTTTTCCAGAAGTCAGAAAACTCATCCGAGACCAATTAGTCAAAAGCGTGATGCACTTTTTCCCTGAGGCCGAAGCAATCGCTGGAGTAGCAACGGCAGGGATTCCTCAAGGAGCCTTGATCGCCAATGAATTGGATTTGCCTTTTATCTACGTCCGCTCTAAGCCAAAGGGCCATGGCATGGAAAATATGATCGAGGGCAAAGTTACTCCGGGACAAAAAGTGGTAGTCGTTGAGGATTTGGTATCAACTGGCGGAAGTTCACTGAAAGCTGCAGAAGATCTTAAAGCTGCAGGCTTTGAAGTTCTGGGTATGGTGGCAATCTTCAGTTACGGATTTGATGTGGCTGCCAAAAACTTCGAAAATGCCGGTGTTAAATTAGTGTGCTTGTGTAATTATGACCACCTTTTGCCAAGAGCAGTCCAAAGAAAATACATCAATGAGGACGTCTTGGATTCCTTAGGGGAATGGAGAAAAGACCCAGGAAGCTGGAAACAATAAATCGGAAAGCTGAGCGTGATTGCTCAGCTTTTTTTATTTCTCAAACAAGCCAATTGATCCTCCTACCCAATCCTTGTCCTTATTAAACTTGACTCCGATCATTTCCCCTCTGCTCAACCGGGCCAAATTACCCACAATGGTCGGGCTTTCGTCCTCACTTGGCCAAAGGCAAAGGATCCTTACCTCCACTTTTACCTTTCCATCTGGCGCCTGAATCACCGGTAGGTAGTGGACTTTTTTCTGAAGAATGTACAGATCTTTCTCCTTGACCGCTTCTACATCTTCCCTTTTGACGTGGAAAATGACTCCTGAACCCGAAAAGGAAAACAATGGCTTTAGGACATAATTTTCCAAATCCTCTGGAATCTCCTTGAGCTCGCTGAGCAAGGTAGTCTCAATGAAATAGGGCCCATGTAAATACGGAAGAATAAACTTGGAAATCCGGGTGTACCAATTAGGATGACCGGCCCATTCCACATCCAACTCCTCTGTAAAACTAAACTGAAGCTGAAGATCCTTTCGCAAGTCCAGTTCGTCAAATATCACCCGATTATAGACTCGTCGAATTTGAATCTTTTTACCCTCGGAATCTATATAAAATAGCTTCTTCCCTTCTTTGAGCACCTCCGTCACGCAAACGAGTGGAATTCCAAGATCCCTGCGGGCATAATAGAAATCGATTTTGGTGTTTTGCTTTTCTGGCTCTATTTCAAGCAATACAACCTCCTCTTTTTCAAATTTTCCTAGAATCACTTTTTTCAGAATTTCCAGGTATTTATCCTCATCCACTCCTTCGGGATATGGAGAATAGTCCTTCAAGAAAGGGTAATATTTCAGAATTTTCCGGTAGAGATTAAACTGAAAATTGAAAATAGAGGGAAAACCCTGCACCTCAATCAGCTTTGGAATAGCCTTCCCCTCCTCTTCACATATCCCAAAATCTATGGCCAAAAACTGGGTGTGATCATCCTCATTGGGCACGGCAGTATTTAGCTCTATCGACCTTTGAGTGATGGTTTTGAAATCCGGCCTTTTGATGAAATCTATGACCTGATCACATGCCTCCAACAATTGTTTTTGGAGTGATTTAGGAATGAAAAAGGGAGTTTCCGCAATCCTGAAGGTAGGCGAATAATCAAAATCACTGGCCAAATCCTCCAAAAATGCCTTGTACTTTTCCTCGGAAAATTCGGCATTAAAGCGATTGCGGAAAGCTTCTATCATATCAGGTCAAGGATGGCGTTTGGGAATTTTTGATTTTACGAAGAGCCTGTTCCAAAAAATTCGGAATCAAGGTCTCGTTGGTTTTATAAATCTTATTTTCATCCACCAAATCTTCGAGCATGGATCTGAATTTGGCTTTTCCTTTCAGTTCAATGATTTTTTCACGAACCATGGGTTTTTTCAAATGCTCCAAAAAGCTGACAGCGTCGGCTTCGGGATGAAACTGAGTGCCGACGATATCTTCTCCAAACCGGATTCCCATAATCGCCCGCTCGTATTCCACATGGTTTCTTATTTTTTCCAGAGCGATGATTTTTGCCCCCAGAGACTTGAATTTTCGCAGGTTTGGCTGAATCACCTGATAATCCCTGGAGTCGACCGCCCAAAATGGATTAGCTAAATCCTGAAAGAGCGGGTCGTTCATTCCTTCCGGAGTCTTATGAATGGTCATCACTCCAAAAGAGGTGGATTTTCTTTTGGTCAATTGCCCCAATCCAAAGTGTTTACAGGCCATTTGAAAAGAATGGCAGATCATCAATAGATGCTTTTTCTGAGAGTGATTTTGGTTCCAAATCCAGATCTGATCCAAGAAATCATAGTATTTCTGATCCCAGTTGCCATCACCTTCCAATGGATTCCCCGGTCCTCCCGTGGAAATGAATATATCATATTCCAGCAATTCCGGGATTTCAGCTTTTCCTCTGACATCATACTCCTTCCAGGTAATTCGATCGGAAAATCGGGATAAAATGTCATGAATACAGCGCATCCCCTGATTGGGCTCACCATCATACATATCCAATATTGCCAGCTGTATTTTTTTCTTCGGCACGTGTCAAGTCGGTTTATATTCTGGCCCAAAGTTAGAAATTCCCTCAGATCCCTTCCGTAAACTTGGAAGTTATAAAATCAACGACCGCTTCCAGACTTCCTGTTTTTTCAAAAACGGCCAGCTGCTGATCAGCACCGGTACCATTTTCCAGGATTTTGTGCACATAATTGATTTCATCTCTGCTTCCCAACTCATCCACTACATCATCAATGAAGTCCAACAATTCCATGATCAATTCTTTGGTTGGCACCTCTACTTTTCTCCCGAAATCAATCAGCAATCCGTCGATTCCATTTCTGGCAGCACGGAATTTATTCTCCCGGATCAAAGCAATTCGATAGACATTAAAACCTGTATTGCTCATCAGTAGCTTGTACAGTTTGGCTACCACTGCCTGAATGATCGCTACGATACAAATTGTTTCATCCACAGTCAGGCACATGTCACAGATCCGAAACTCGATCGTGCTGAAAAAGGGATGCATTCTCAGATCCCACCAGATTTTTTTGGGGTTATCGATGCAATTGGTCTTCACCAGAATCTCCAGAAAGTTGTCATAAGACTGGACCGAATCGAAATATTCAGGAAGTCCAGTTCTCGGGAATTTTGCAAAAACTTTGGCTCTAAATGCCTTGAATCCTGTATTCCTTCCTTCCCAGAATGGTGAATTAGCTGTCAAAGCGTAAATGTGCGGAAGGAAATAACAGGCTTGATTCATCAGTTGAAGCGCAATTTCCCTGCTTTCAATCCCCACATGAACATGAAGCCCAAAAATCAAATTGGATCTGGCGATATCCTTTAGTTCATTGACAATAGTATGGTATCTGGGATCATCGGTAATCTCCTGATCCTGCCATTTTGCAAAAGGGTGCGTACTGGATGCTCCAGCCACTAAGCCCTGCCTTTTCGCCAATTCATCGATTTTCTTCCGAAGAAAGGACACCTCTTCCCTAGCCTGAGCAATGTTCTCACATATATTGGTACCGACTTCCACCACACTTTGATGCATCTCGGCCTTGACTTGCTCTCGCAGCTGGATCTTACCTCCTTCGACTATTTTTGACATGTGAGATCTCAAATCCCTAGTTTTGGGATCAATGATCATGTATTCCTCCTCCACTCCCAGAGTGAATTTTGGAAGCTTTTTGGTAGTCTGAGCCATAATTACGGTTTAAAATCTTTTTGCTGACTCAACTGCCCCTCTCATAAATGTACCCCAAGTAAGGTTCATTTTGCCCGGCTTTTGGGCTTTTGCATAGGCAATGGCCATTTTGGCGGACTCTTCGACCACCCAGTCAAAATTTGCCTGACCGACAGAATTCACATCAGCATCCGGAGCAGGATTTCCAAAGTCAATTGCATAGGGTATTCCATCTCTCACAGCAAATTCCACAGTATTGAAATCATAGCCCAATCCTTGGCAAAGTCTTATGGTATAATCTTTCACGGTGGCAAGAAGCTTTTTGGATGCTGGAGCTTTGTCTACTACATAGCGTAGGTGATGTGGATTTCTGGGTTCATATTCCATGATCCTGACTGCTTTTCCTCCCAAGCAATACACTCTGAAATACTCATCAAAAACGATCTCTTCCTGGAGCAACATCACCAATTGTCCTGTCTCAGGGTGTTTTTGAAAAAACTCTTCCTTGTTTTCGAGACGATAGACATTTTTCCAACCGCCGCCTGCATAGGGTTTCATATAGGCTGGAAATCCCACATACCCAAAAATGCCTTCCCAATCCAAAGGGGCTGCAAGATTACGGAAGGATTTGCTCGTCGTGTCCGTAGGATGCTGGGCAGAAGGTAAAATGACCGTTTTTGGAAGAGGCACTCCCAATTGATCCGCCAGGCAATTGTTGAAGAATTTATCATCTGCGCTCCACCAGAACGGATTGTTGATCACTGCAGTGCCGGTAAGCGCAGCATTTTTCAAATAGGCTCTGTAAAAAGGTACGTCCTGAGATATCCGGTCAATGATTACTGCATATTCGGTCAATTCATTCTGCACTACCTTGTCAATTCTCACGGGTTCAGCAACTATCCCTTTCTCGGCCTTTTCATTCACTCTTTCGACAAAGGCATGGGGAAAAGTATCCTCCATCCCAAAAAGTATCCCGATTTTCTTCATGATTTTAATGGTTAAAATGTTTGGTATTGATCTAGTATAAGTTAGTTAAATTTGATGGTAGACAAATAATGTGGGAACATTTCCCTCCACACAGGCCAGTCATGTGGCCTATCTTGACGGACATCCAGCCAATGATCTACGTTCTTTTGCTTTAGGGCATTATGTAGCTTCAAGTTGGCATCATAGCAAATGTCCCAGTTAGAAGTGCCCAGGATGATTCTCATATTCCAAAGCTCATAGTCCTGAAGGCCAGGAAGATATTCCAAGGGACTATTGTAAAAAATGTCATCGTGCTGGTAGCCATCCATGAAATTTCGAATGTCAAAAGCACCGCTCATGCTAAACATGTGGCTCACATATCCGGGATGCCGGAAAGCAAAATTGGCCGCATGATATCCTCCGAAACTACATCCAGCCACTGCTACTTTGGCCCCAGCCGTGTTGAGTCTTACCCTTTCGACAATTTCATGGCAGATCATTTTGTCGTAGGCCACTTGATTTTGGATCCGCTCATGAGGATGAGCCCCTTTATTATAAAAACTCAGGGCATCATTGCTGTCCGGACAATAGATCTGGATCAGGCCTTGCTCGAGAAACCAATGGGCAGATCCGACCAAACCCATGTCTTTATTTTCATGGAAGGATCCTTTGGAAGTGGGAAAAAGTATCACCGGATATCCGGCATGGCCAAAAACCAACATTTGTACATCCCGGTTCACATTTGGGGAGTACCATTTAAAATATTCTTCTTTCATGATTTTCGAGTGTAGGTTTTGTTCGGTTTGTGAACCGAATCTTATACTACTCAAAAATCAGGATATTGAAAAGAAGATGAATCAAGCCTTTATCAATAAAAAATTAAATTTTGATTTCTTGGGAATCAGTAATAACTGATTTTTTGGATAATAACTTTCTAAAAACCCCACCCAGAACCCCGGTAATAAGAATTGCAACAAAAATCCATTTGGCCGTGGTCGATACTGAGGCGAATATAATCCAGCTTTCGGAAGCTTTGGGTAAGCCATCTAAAACTTGAAAAACAGCCAGATTTTCAATGAAATCCGCCAATCCAGCAAAAAAGGGAACATATATCAAAAATGAACTGCCCCAAAGCTTGAATAATATCCCTGCAAATAATAAGGAATAAGCGATCAGGTAGGGCATATCCAAAGCCATCAAACCGAATTTGTAATCTGAGATTTGATCTACTGTCAATTGGTTCATCAAGAAAGTGGCTTCCTCCACCGAATAAGCAAACCTCAAATCCAAAGCTTGATCCTTTGGAAGAAAAAATGGGATCAATAGATTAAATCCAATAAATAAAATCCCCAGAATCACCAATACTTTTGCTTCGGATACTGACTTTATCAAAGCGTTCATTTTAAAAACATTTGAGGATTAAGATATACGTTTATCAAATCTGTTCAAACTATTTTTAAAAGAATAATTTTCCCCTTCATGAGGACATTTATTTTTCTTCTGAAAACCAGGTAGAATACATCGGATAATTTCTTGCAGTTCGAAGTATCACTTCCTTCATTTCAGGCCCAATATCTTTTACTTTCTTGGCGGGCATTCCAGCGTAAATAGATCCTGCCTCTACGATAGTTCCTGCTAAAACCACCGCCCCAGCCGCGATCACAGCATCAGAATGAACTACTGCCCCATCCATGACAATGGCTCCCATTCCTATTAATACCCGGTCATGAATTGTGCACCCATGGACAATCGCATTGTGGGCGATTGAGACTTGATTTCCGATGTAAGTGGGAGCTTTTTGATAGGTACAATGGATCACTGCTCCGTCTTGGATATTGGTGTCGTCACCAATTCTGATCTCATGAACATCTCCCCTCACGACGGCATTAAACCAGACGGTACAGTTATTCCCCATTTTCACATCCCCTACCACTGTAGCATTGGGAGCCAACCAACATTTTTCTCCAAGCTGCGGTCTTTTTCCCCGCACTTCCATGATTAACGCCATCCTTTCGAATTGTCTTTTTGAAAATAATTGAGTCGGAAAATTAAAAATTTTACTCCGCCTGCAACTTTTTTTTTTAGAATTCAGTTTCGTGTATATACATTTAAATCCTAAACTCACAATTCTTCAAATCAATTATGAAAACCACAAAACAAATTGGACTATTCTTGGCAGCTGCCGTGCTGACCTTTGCTTGTTCCAAGCCAGCCGACACAGTAGAAACTACTGATGCTCAGGAAGTAGCTCAAGGAGAAGGACAAACTTTGGCAATTCAGCCTGCAGCAACTGCAATTTCCTGGACTGGATATAAGCCATCTGGAAAACATTTCGGAAAAATCCCTACCACAGCAGGTGAGGTGACCGTAGCAGGAAATCAAATTATCAGCGGGTCTTTTACTTTCGACATTCCTTCCTTGACTATCGAGGATATGGAAGCAGGATCTGAATTTCATGGAAAACTTCACGGGCATCTTTTGTCTCCTGATTTCTTTGATGCTGCCAACTTTCCAACTGCTACCTTCGAAATCACTTCAGTTGAGCCATTCGCTGCAGGTGATGTGGTAACTGGAAAAGAAGAATTCAAATCTGATTTCACTCCATCCTCTGTATCTGAGCTTGCTCCTGCCAATCCAACTCATTGGATCAGCGGTAACTTGACGATGAGGGGTACTACCAAAAACATCAAATTCCCTGCAGCTGTATCCCTAGAAAATGGAAAATTGACTGCTAAAGCAGGTTTTAATATCGACAGAACTGATTGGGGTCTTCAATACCAAAATGAAGCTGACGTAATTGACAAAGCAAAAGATAAGTTTATTTATAACACTGTTTCCTTGGTCATCGACCTGACTGCAGGAGAATAATCAGCTATCACACTACCACAATAAATCAAAAGAGGGATTCTCAGGAATTCCTCTTTTTTTTGTGCCGTGAAGAAGACATTCGAGTTTGAGTACAGATTTGAGAACCAGGATTGGAAGCAAAAAATCCTGTATTGGGCAGATCGCAAATTTCCATTTTTCGCCCTTTGCTCCGGAAATGATTACAGCTATCTCCACGAGCCGTTTGGGGAGTTTTTGTTTTTGGGACATCAAGAATTGGATGAGAAATCCATTTGGGAAGGGGGATTCCTCAGGGCAGGAATTATAGGCTATGATTTCAAAAACCAAATCGAAAAGTTGGAAAGCAGAAATCCTGCTATCCTAGAACTTCCTGATCTCTGTTTTTTTAAAGCTGACTGGCTCTTAAATATCCAAAGTCAGGGTTTTTCCACTTCAGCTCCTTTTCCGGAAGATTGGTTGAAGGAAATTGAAAGCATCTCTTTTCCTGAAAATCCCAACATCCGCTGTAAAGTATTTCCACAAATCTCCAGAGACGAATACATCCATCATATCCAAAATATTCAGCAGGAGATCCTGGAAGGAAATACCTATGAAGCCAATTTCTGTCAGGCCTATTTTGGAGAGTTTCAGAATTGGGATCCCATTGCAGCTTATTTAAAACTCAATCAACTTTCCCCTATGCCTTTCGCTTCCCTATTTAAGGCAGAAGCTAAGTGGTTGGTATCAGCCTCTCCGGAGAGATTTATCAAGAAAACCGGGAAAAAACTTATTGCTCAGCCGATAAAAGGAACTATCAGTAGAGGCAATTCTCCAGAATGTGAAATAAGCAACCGAGAGAAACTCTCATCCAGCGAAAAAGAAAGGGCTGAAAATCTCATGATCACAGACCTTATGCGAAACGACCTGGCTCGGGTTTCAGAAACCGGCTCTGTGGAAGTGGAAGAACTTTTTGGAATATATCCCCTGCCTCGAGTTTTTCAAATGATCAGCACTGTTAGCTCAATGCTTAGGGAAGGTGTGAGTTTGGAGGAAATTATCCAGGCTACATTTCCGATGGGAAGCATGACTGGGGCACCTAAAATCATCACCATGAAGATTTTAGACCGGGAGGAAAATTTTAAGAGAGCATGGTTTTCAGGTGCTTTCGGCTGGATTGATGAAGAGGGGAATTTTGATTTTTCTGTGGTGATCCGCTCCATTATTGCTGATTTGGAGGCAAAAAAACTCTATTTTGGAGTGGGCAGCGCAATCACCATCGATGCTTCTCCGGAGCAGGAATATGAGGAATGTGCACTGAAAGCCCAAGCCATCATCGAGCTTCTCCTTGGAAAATAAATCAGACAATCCCAATTCAATCCGAAAAATCATTCATGTGGACATGGATGCATTCTATGCTTCTGTGGAGCAGTTGGATCATCCGGAATGGAGAGGAAAACCACTGGTTGTCGGCGGCAATGAAGCCCGTGGGGTGGTCGCCGCGGCGAGTTATGAAGCCAGAAAATTCGGAATTCATTCCGCCATGTCTTCTGCATTGGCAGCCAAAAAATGTCCCCAATTGATTTTCGCAAGACCCAGATTTGAACGCTATCGGGAGATTTCTCTTCAGATTCGGGAGATTTTCTATGAATACACCGATTTGGTCGAGCCACTTTCCCTGGATGAAGCATTTTTGGACGTGACAGAAAACAAAGCAGGATTAAAATCCGCCATCCTCATTGCCCGTCAAATCCGAGCAAAAATCAAAGAAAAGACCGGTCTAAATGCATCTGCGGGTATTTCTTATAATAAGTTTTTAGCAAAAACCGCCTCTGACCTTAATAAACCAAACGGACAAGCCGTAATCCTCCCAGAAGAAGCAGAGGCATTTTTGGAGAAATTACCCATCGGGAAATTCTTTGGTATCGGGAAAGTCACTGCTGAGAAAATGCAAAAGCTGGGAATCCATACTGGGAAAGACTTGAAAGAGTATTCCCTGCAGTTTTTGACCAAGAAATTCGGAAAGTCGGGATTGCATTACTTCAACATAGTCCGGGGAATTCATCTCTCCCAAGTGCAGCCTCATCGGGTAAGAAAATCTCTGAGTGCTGAAAATACCTTTGAAAAGGATTTGATAACAGTCACCGAAATGGAAGATAATCTCAGACCCATCTTCGAAGAACTCATCCGAAGGATCGAAAAAAGCGGGATCAAAGGAAGAACAGTCACCCTTAAGTTGAAATATTCAGACTTTTCCCAGCAGACAAGGAGTAGAACCTTGGATCAATATCCTGAGCCTGAGAATATCTGGGAAATCGGAAAGGATTTATTGAATCAAGAGGCAGTGCCCAAGCCTGTCCGGCTTTTGGGGCTTGGAATTTCGAATTTAAATATCACCGAAGAACAGGAACATTTTGGAGAGCAGTTGAGGATCCCCTTCGAAAGAGAATAAATAAAATAAACAACTCTGCCATTTTGTCCGCATTTTCGTAATTTCGCAACCTGAATCAATCAATTCAGGTTGGAATCTTTTCCAGCCAAACCCAAATAGAAGATTTATCCGAATATGGATTTGATTAAAGATATCGACATTATCTCCGCTGAGGAAGCCCAGGCTTGTGATTTCAAAACCACCCCTGACCAGAATACCGGAAAAACCAAAAAGCTTTACATCGAAAGCTACGGTTGTCAGATGAATTTCTCCGATTCCGAAATCGTAGCCTCCATCATGAAGGAAAACGGCTTTGACACCACTTCTGATTTTCATCAAGCTGATGTCGTTTTCCTAAACACCTGCTCCATCCGGGAAAAAGCAGAACAAACCGTACGAAACAGATTAAATCACTTCAATGCCGTCAAAAAAAACAAGCCCGAGATGACCATTGGGGTCTTAGGTTGTATGGCAGAACGATTGAAGGAAAAATTACTTGAGGAGGAAAAAATCGTTGACGTGGTGGTAGGGCCTGATGCTTACCGCGACCTTCCCAACTTGGTGGCTGTGGCTGAGGAAGGCCAAAAAGCCGTCAACACATTCCTGTCCAGAGAAGAAACTTATGCGGACATAGCTCCGGTACGCTTAAACTCCAATGGCGTCACCGCATTTATTTCCATCATGCGAGGCTGTGACAACATGTGCTCCTTCTGCGTGGTGCCTTTTACAAGAGGACGTGAAAGAAGCCGGGACCCCCATTCTATTGTCGCTGAAGCTCAGGATTTGTTCAGCAAAGGCTATAAGGAAGTGACTCTTTTGGGCCAAAACGTTGATTCTTACAAATGGTCTCCTGAAGAAAACAACAAAGCCCGACTCAACAAAAAAGAGGACGGTGTCAGTCAGGTGGTAAACTTTGCCAACTTGCTGGAAATGGTGGCCCAAGTGAGCCCAATGCTTCGGGTCAGGTTCTCAACTTCTCATCCAAAAGACATTACCGATGAAGTCCTTCATACGATGAAGAAGTACGACAACATCTGCAAATACATTCACCTGCCAGTACAATCCGGTAACTCCAGGGTTTTGGAACTCATGAACCGAACTTACGACCGGGAGTGGTATCTGAACAGAGTACGAGCGATCCGGGAAATTCTCGGAGAAGAATGCGGGATCTCTTCAGACATGATTGCTGGGTTCTGCACTGAAACAGAAGAAGAACACCGGGACACCCTCAGCTTGATGGATATCGTGGAGTATGACTTCTCCTATATGTTTTTCTACTCCGAGCGTCCCGGCACTTTGGCGGCAAAAAAATACGCCGATGACATTCCTTTGGAAGTCAAAAAACGCCGACTGGCAGAAATCATCGAAAAGCAACATCAGCTTTCCCATAAGAGAAACCTACTCGATTTGGGTAAGGAACAGATTATCCTTATTGAAGGAACTTCCAAGAAGTCAAAGGAGGAATTGAAAGGCCGAAATTCCGCCAACAAGGTGGTGATTGTCCCTGCTGAAGGCTTACAAATCGGCGATTACGTCAAAGTCAAAATCACCGAATGCTCGCCAGCCACTTTATTCGGCGAGGTATTGGAAATCAATCCCAGCTTTTCATGATCACACCCCAAGAAATACACAGTGTCAAGCTGAGGTTTGGGATTATCGGCAATTCTCCCCTGCTCAATCATGCCATTCAAGTGGCCATGCAGGCAGCTCCCACAGATATGACGGTGCTGATTACTGGGGAAAGTGGAAGTGGAAAGGAGAGTTTTTCTAAAATCATCCATTCTCTGTCGCTGAGAAAACACGGAAAATTCATCGCCATCAACTGCGGAGCTATTCCTGAAGGAACCATTGACTCTGAGCTTTTCGGCCATGAAAAAGGCTCCTTCACTGGTGCTCATGAGGCGAGGAAAGGTTATTTCGAAGTGACTGATGGTGGAACGATCTTTTTGGATGAAATCGGAGAAATGCCTCTGGGAACCCAGGCAAGGTTGCTCCGCGTCCTTGAAAACGGGGAATTTATCCGAGTAGGATCTTCCAAGGTTCAAAAGACCAATGTCCGGGTGATCACAGCGACCAATGTCAACCTGATCAAAGCCGTTGAAAAAGGAAAGTTCAGGGAAGACTTATATTACCGTCTGAATACCGTTCCGATTTTTGTCCCTCCATTAAGGGAAAGAGGGGAAGATGTGGTATTGCTTTTCCGGAAATTCACTTCAGATTTTTCAGAAAAATACCACGTGAAGCCGATTTCCTTGGATGCGGCTGCCCAGAATCTATTGATGCGTTTTTCCTTTCCTGGAAATATCCGCCAACTGAAAAACCTTGCTGAGCAGATTTCTCTGTTGGAAGAAAATCGAGAGGTCAACGCCCAGACTTTATCCAAATACCTTCCAAGGGACAACTCTTCGAACAGACTCCCGATGCCTCTTCCCCATTCTGGAAGCGGAGAATCCATGGATTTTTCCGAAAGAGACATTTTATACAAGGTCCTTTTCGACATGAAAAAGGACATGAATGACCTGAAAAAACTGGTATTGGAATCTTTCCAAAGCGGAGGACTGAATGCCAGCATCATGCAAAAGCACCAGGGATTATTTGAAGAATTAGATTCCAATGTTTCTTCCAAGGAATCTTCAGAATCCTCCAGCCCTTATCAGGTTCCCTTCGTTCTAGAATCACAAAAATCCGGCTCCATGGATGAGGTGGACTACGAAGATGATTTGATTGAAGACATTCAGCATGAGGAAGATGATAATTCCCTTTCGCTTGAGAAAAAGGAAAAAGAAATGATTCTAAAAGCCCTGAGAAAGCACAATAACAAGCGAAAGTATGCCGCGCAGGACTTGGGTATTTCTGAAAGAACCCTCTACCGAAAAATCAAGCAGTATGAGATTGAGTAAAACTTACATGCTACTTTTCATCATTTTGCTGACTCTTCAGGGCTGTTCGGTGAAATACAGCTTTACAGGAACCAACATCAACTATGAATTGGTAAAGACCTTCTCGGTAGATAATTTTTTCAATGATTCCGGAGGAGGTCCTGCCAATATGGAACAAAGATTCACGGAAGCCATCAAGGAGTATTACCAGAGGAATACTCAGCTTGAATTGGTCCGAAGTAATGGAGATCTACAATTCTCAGGGGCAATCTCCCGTTACACCCTTACGCCCCAAGCGGCGGTATCCAGCGGAGATCCCAATCTCCCCGATCGTGCTGGCTTGATGCGTTTGACCATTGCCATTGAAGTGGACTATGTCAATACCACCAATGAGGAGGAAAGCGCTAAGAGAACTTTCAGCTTCTTCAAAGACTATGACCCGAGGACTACTACCCTCTTGGATGTGGAAAACGATTTGGTGGAAGATATTTTCGAGGTAATTATCCAGGATATTTTCACTGCGACGGTGGCCAACTGGTAATTTTATTATATTCAAAACATGAACGCCAGCCAAATTCTAGACCTTATCCAGCGTGCAGATCAGCTCGAAAAAGCGGATTTGCTCCAACTCAGGAAGGTTCAGGAAAATTTCCCCTATTTCCAGATCAGCCATGTTTTGGCCGCCCGATATGAGTTTTTGAGAAATCCAGATAAGAAATCGCAGCATTTGGGTTTTGCGGCGCTCACCAGTCCTGACCGGGTTTGGCTGAAATCCTTTTTGGAAAAACCACTGGGATCCAAGGAAATTATTGAAACCAAAGTTCAGGAAGACCTACTTCCAGAAGAGACAGACATTTCCAAAAACCAAACTCAGCGGACAGAGTCTCTGAAGAAACTGGGCGATCAGTTGAAAGGACAGGTTCCAGCAGAAGCGCCAAAACCTAAGCCAAAGAAAAGAAAGGTTCCCCAAGACGATTTGATCGAATCCATCCGGAGAAAAGACAAAAAGGAAATTCTGGATTCAAAAAAGCAGGAACAAATAGATCTGATCAAGGCATTTAGCAAAAAAGACATCAAATTGGCCACCATCAAGGAAATTGAGGCCAATCAGAACACCGAAAATCTAGCGGAGCCAAGTACCAAGCTCAACCAGAACCTTATGACTGAGTCTTTTGCAAAAATCCTGATCAAGCAGGGCAAAAAGGACAAGGCGATAGAAATTTATGAAAAATTGAGTTTGAAGTTTCCCGATAAAAGGACTTACTTTGCGGACTTGATTGAAAAACTGAAAGAATAATTAACTCGATATGTTTACCTTATTAATTAGCGTGATTTTGATTTTGGCAGTATTGCTGATTCTAGTAATTCTTGGCCAAAACTCAAAAGGTGGAGCTGGTGCAGCTTTTGGAGGCAGTGCTTCCCAAATTATGGGTGTGACCCGTACCGGAAATGTTTTGGAAAAGGCAACTTGGATCTTGGCAGTAGCTATCCTCGTTCTTTCTTTGGCATCTTCTGCATTCTACACGACCAGCCAGCCAAATCAATTTTCTTCTCCTAACATTGAAAGTGCCAAGCAACAAGTAGTCGCTCCTGCTTTCGGAGAAACTGAAAGTGTATTGCCTTCTCAAACCACCGAAGAAGACACTACTTCCGGCAACTAATTCCAAAGAGTTCTTAAATTTTAAGAAGTCTGTCCGTTTGGGCAGACTTTTTTTGTTATCTTAAATTTTCAGAATTGATGCCGAATCCGGTCGAGTCTGGCTTTGTGTTGATTTTTTGTAATCATTTTACCGGAAAAATTTATGCTTGAAAAACCTGTACGTCTGGAAGATCTCCAGATCGAAAACTGGCCAAACATCATACTTTGGGCAGCCCCCGTAATGTTTCTCCTGGTGTTTATCGAATGGGGAATCAGTATCTACCAAAAACGAGATGCTTATAATACCAAAGATTTCCTTGCAGCTACCACCATTGGCCTAGTCAATGTCGGGCTAAGTGCTGCCATAAAGCTACTGACCTTTGGTATAGCTATCTTCTGTTATAATATTTCACCTTTTCAGATTCCTGCGACTTGGTGGTCATTTATCCTTTGTTTTATAGGAATAGACTTTGCCAGATATTGGGCACATCGGGTTGCACATGAGCAAAGGTTTTGGTGGGCAACTCATATCACGCATCACAACTCTGAGAAGTACAACCTTTCCGTTTCTTTTCGATTGGGCTGGACCCAGCATATTAAAATCATCTTTTTTGTTCCGGTGATGCTGATGGGATTTGACCCTTTTGTCTTTTTCATTTGCCATCAGATCGCGGTTTTGTATCAGTTTTGGATCCATACCGAATACATCACCAAACTTCATCCGGTGATTGAATATTTCTTCACCACCCCTTCCCACCATCGGGTTCATCATGCCAGTGATGAGCATTATCTGGACAAAAACTACGGCTCAACTTTCATCATTTGGGATCGGATGTTTGGAACCTTTATGCCGGAAAAAGAACGACCTACTTATGGAATCACCAAACCGGTCACCTCATACAACCCGATTTACTTGGTATTTCATGAATGGAGAGATATTGTTCAGGATTTGAGAAAAGCCAATTCCTTCAAGGAGGCTTGGAAAATCCTTTTCGACAAACCTGGAGCAGAAATCATCAAAAAAAGGGAAGAATCACAGCTAGAGAGAAAGAAAGAGGTTCTTTTCACAGAAGAAAAGAACCCCGAAGCTATGGTCATGGAGAAGTAAGTCTATTCATTCACAGAACGGATAAGAAGTCTTTTCCCCACCGGAATCAGAGTCTCCTCCATTGGAAATGAGTAATGACTGTGCAGCCTCCAGGTAGCTGGATTGGGCAATTCTTTGATCTCATTGACCAAATGCATTTTGAGCTTTTCCAAGGTATTCACGAGCGTACGCTGAAATACTCCCACTAACCACAAGCTGATGCTTCGGAACTTCTCCCCTGCCAGTTGCAGAAAATTGGACTTGTATCGGAAGGCATGAACTTCAGAGGACTTTTCTTGCGTCAGCAACACATAGCCCTCCCGGTTATAGATCGGTAAAATCCCTACTGGTTCAAACTCAATTTGCTCCTCCACAAAATCATAAATCGACTTCCCCTCCTCTATTTGGCCTTGCAATTTGGGCAAGGCAAAAGCAGTGATTTGAGCGATCTCCTCCATGATATTTCCCTCAGGAACCTTGGACTCATACTTCAACTGTGCATTTTGAAGATCGATCCCGTTAAGTGCTTTGGGAAATAGATTTTTCAGCTCGGACTTCCCGGAATCCAGTTCTTGCAGAGTCCGATGATGCTCGATCAGATCTCCCAATACGGGATATAGCTTGACGGCTTTGAATTCCTTTTCGTTGGATTGGAGATAAGCCAAGAGTTGATACTTTTTGTACTCGAAATCTATCAAGCCTTCGGTGATCCAGTTTTTTGGTAAAGTTTTCATGGGTTGTGTAGGATTAATGGTGTAGATAAAATACGGATTTCTGACATTTTTTGCTGCCAGTTTTGAAAATTTGGCAGTATCAGGAGCGAAAAAATCAAAGGTAAAACCCGCAAATGGCACACATTTACGGCCGATTTGGCAGAAACTCGGTATATCGATCCATTGGCATAGGAAGTGCTAATTGGGGAATAGCATTTTAATCTAACCTTAAACATTACATACTATGTCAAAAGTGAACATCAAACCTCTTGCAGACCGAGTGCTGGTACAACCAGCTGCAGCAGAAGAGAAAACAGCCTCCGGCCTTTACATCCCGGATACTGCGAAAGAAAAACCTCAAAGAGGAACTGTAGTAGCAGTAGGAAACGGCAAGAAAGATGAACCCTTGACTGTAAAAGTAGGAGACACTGTTTTGTATGGAAAGTATTCCGGTACAGAGCTCAGCGTAGATGGCGCTGATTACCTCATCATGAGAGAATCTGACATTTTCGCAATCCTTTAATTATTTATCATCAAACTGAAAATTTAAAAAAACATGGCTAAACAACTGTTTTTCGATACCAACGCCAGAGATCAATTGAAGAAAGGCGTAGATGCATTGGCAGATGCAGTAAAAGTAACTTTGGGCCCTAAAGGTCGAAATGTCATCCTTGACAAAAAATTCGGAGCACCAACAATCACCAAAGATGGTGTGTCCGTAGCAAAAGAAATCGAATTGGCTGAGCCAATCGAAAACATGGGAGCTCAACTCGTTAAAGAAGTAGCTTCCAAAACTGCTGACAATGCAGGTGACGGTACTACTACTGCAACCGTATTGGCTCAGGCAATCTTCAACGTAGGAATCAAAAACGTGGCAGCTGGTGCTAACCCAATGGACCTTAAAAGAGGCATTGACAAGGCTGTAGCTGCTGTGGTGAATGAATTGAGAAACAATTCCAAGCAAATCTCCACTTCCAAGGAAATCGCTCAGGTTGCTACCGTTTCTGCAAACAACGACGAGGAAATCGGTAAGATGATCGCCGACGCGATGGACAAAGTAGGAAAAGACGGTGTGATCACTGTGGAAGAAGCAAAAGGTACTGAGACTGAAGTGAAGACTGTAGAAGGTATGCAGTTTGACAGAGGTTACCTTTCTCCTTACTTCGTGACCAACACTGAGAAAATGGAAGCTGAATTGGATCATCCATTCATCTTGATCTACGACAAGAAGATCTCTTCCATGAAAGAATTGCTTCCAGTATTGGAGCCAGTGGCTCAGTCTGGTAAGCCTTTGTTGATCATCGCTGAAGATGTGGACGGAGAAGCTTTGGCTACTTTGGTCGTAAACAAAATCAGAGGTGCTTTGAAAGTGGCTGCTGTAAAAGCTCCAGGTTTCGGTGACAGAAGAAAAGCAATGTTGGAAGACATCGCTATCCTGACTGGCGGTACTGTGATCTCTGAAGAAAGAGGTTTCAAACTGGAGAATGCTACCGTTGACATGCTTGGTAGAGCTGAGAAAATCAACATCGACAAAGACAACACTACGGTGGTAAACGGTGCTGGTGATGCTGCTGCTATCAAAGGCAGAATTGCTGAGATCAAATCTCAAATCGAGAAAACTACTTCTGACTACGACAGAGAAAAGCTTCAGGAAAGACTGGCTAAGCTTTCTGGCGGTGTAGCTATCTTATATATCGGTGCTGCTACCGAAGTAGAGATGAAAGAAAAGAAAGACAGAGTAGATGATGCATTGCATGCTACCAGAGCTGCTGTACAAGAAGGTGTAGTAGTAGGTGGTGGTGTGGCCTTGGTAAGAGCTGCTTCTGCCCTTGATACTTTGAAAGGCTCTAACGATGACCAGGACACTGGTATCAATATCATTAGAACTGCGATCGAAGCTCCTTTGAGAACTATCGTTTCCAATGCTGGCGGTGAGCCATCTGTAGTGATCAACAAGATCAGAGAAAACAAAGGAAACTTTGGCTACAATGCTAGAACTGATCAGTACGAAGATCTTTTCGAGGCAGGTGTAATCGACCCTACTAAAGTAACCCGATTGGCTTTGGAAAACGCTGCATCTATCGCTGCGCTTCTATTGACTACCGAGTGTGTGGTAGCTGATGTAAAAGAAGATGCTCCTGCAATGCCTCCAATGGGCGGCGGAGGAATGGGCGGAATGATGTAATTCTAACCGATCCAATTCATAGTAAAAAGGGGACCAATTTGGTCCCCTTTTTTATTTTATGCTATTTAGAAACAATATTGATGGAAAAATCCAACAAAGCCTTGACCTTTGACGAGGAATAGTTGTATTTTGGATCGAAGTAATCTCAATCGCCTTTAAATTACCTGAATGTCCGAATTTGACGCCATATTTTTAGTGGACGATGACCCTATAAATAATCTGATTAACAAAAGATTACTGGGCAAAACAGGAATTAGTCAAAAAATTGAAGAATTCTTAGGTGGACAGGAAGCCTTAAACCGATTGAGTCAAGAACCGCTCTCCAACAATATCCTGATTTTTTTAGACATCAATATGCCCGTGGTAAACGGATGGGAATTTTTGGAAAAATATCTAATGCATTTCCCGGAAAGAAGGGATAAAATCCTGATTCTATCCAGTTCGATAGATTTTCAGGATCGCCAAAAAGCTGAAGGATACGAAATAGTAAGTGGCTTCTTGGAAAAGCCACTTACCTTGGAAAAAATCTCTGCCTATTTTCCCAAATATTTTTAAGGGATAATTTTTGAAAGTCTATCCCACATCTGCCTAGCTAGTAGGTAAGGTACCGGCAAATCTCCTGGAGCTCCTCCCATACGTATAACCACCAAATTTTTGGAAGGGACCACCATCAGAAACTGACCATTCTTTCCCAAAGCTTGGAACATATCCGATGGTCCGGAAGGAATCAGAGAACCCGGAAGTGTGGCCTGAATCCCTGGAAGCATATAAGACTTTTTTCCATTGAGCCAGGTCAAATATCCATAGCTTAAATTAATGTCCTGAGAGCTTTGAGTCATCTTTTCAAAATATTTTTGATCAAGAATCTGTGTTCCATTCCAATTGCCCTTACTGAGCAACAATAAACCAAATCGGGCAAAGGATCGTGCATCGGAATAGAAAACATTATTATCTCCTGTCTGCTGCCAAAAACCTTTTATTCCGATTCTCTTTCCCAGCTTTTCCTCAAAAAAAGCCTGATATGACTTTCCTGAAGCTTTCTCCAATACTTTATCTAGAATGGTATAGGTTCCATTGTGATAACTCCAGCGAGTCCCTGGTTTTGCAAGGTATTTGAATGAAGAAGGGTCTCTGTCATCCAAATTGGGCACCTTATCGTCAATGCCCGTTGTAAAGGTCAAATGATGAATCAATCTGATTTCCCTTTCTTGGGAACTGCTCATAGCTGTCCATCCTTCTCCCAGATATTTGGAAGTAAGATCAGCTGTACTAAGCAAATTTTCTTGTTGAGCAATTCCCATCATTGTCGAACTGAGCGTTTTGCCTGCAGAAGCCCAATACCAAAGTGAAGCCTGATCCATATCCCCTAGGCCTGTCAATTTCTTTCCCCAATATTCCTCGACGACAATTTTGCCATCTTTCAATATGATCAAGGCTCTTGTGTCTTGGGTGGATAACCAAGCTAAAAATTCTGCCAGTTCGGTTTGATTCCATCCTAATTCTCCAAGTGGTTTTTTCTCCCACTCCTCAGAATCTACCGGAGGGAAATATAGACTCGAGGACTTTGGCTTTTGAGCCTCAGCACAGGCGAAAGTGAAAATCGCAAGCCCGAGTAGAATGGCTTTTAAGGAACTTTTGAGTGGGTGATAAGTTCTAGATTTCATAGTTATTTTCGTTGGGTGTCTAGGATAAATTTCTTTAAATCCTCGCGAAACAGCTTTGCCGAGGGAAGATGGGTATACATCATATGACCAGCTTCATAATAAGTCATAATCACTCGATCTAAGGCAGATTGGGGAAGTTCCATTCTGGAAATGGAATGCTCGACTCCATGAAAAACAGTCGCTAAATCGTAATAGCCGTTCATGATCAATACTTTTACATTAGGGTCCTTGCTCAAGGCTTCCGTCATGTCTGGCAAGGTGGTAACAGCGGCATCTGCTCCCCAGAAATTATTGCCCTGATGCTTCCAATCCCATTTAAATCCTTCTTTGGAATAAGCTGAAGTAGCATAAAGCAAATCTTTACTCACGCCTAAACTGCCATGGTAATAATCCAAAAATCCCATGGTATAGGCAGGTGAAATAGCATCACTCTGTGGGTCTGTAAATGCCGACATAGACATTGGATCTACATTAATTCCTTTGTATCTGGAATCCAGACGGCCTACAGTCTCACCTTTATCCCTCAACAATTCCTGATAATATTCATTAGCAGTAATTTTAAGGTTTGCTCTTTCCCAAGTTCCCGCCGAAATTCCCGTGAAATCTTGAAGCTTTTTGGCAATTGCGGATTTTTCAGCTGAGGAAATTTTATTCCCTTTGAACAAGGCCGGAGCATATTCATTTTCGGTAAACTCCCTTACCAACTGAACAAAGGCTGGGAGATCATTTCCTTTATTGGCCACTTTGTCATGATACCAGCTGGTAGCCGCGATGGTAGGCAAATAAACAATGTAGGGAAGGTCCTCATTTGGGGCAAAAAATAGGGTTCTTAAATCAAAAACTGCAGAGACCATGATCACTCCATTCAAAGCATATCCTTTATCCAACAAGTAGTTCATCACCCCTGCATTTCGAAAGGTACCATAGCTTTCTCCAAGAATATATTTGGGGGAATTTAGGCGACCATGTTCTTTAAGAAACTGCATGATAAACAAGCTTACCGTTCGGATGTCTTGATCTACACCCCAAAAATCCTTTCCACTGGCCTCCCCTATCGGGATACTCAAGCCCGTACCTACCGGATCCATCATGACCACATCGGCCACATCCAGGATCGAAAATTCATTATTCACCAATTGATATGGAGCAGCCTGATTGTAGTTGGGATCATCTACAGCGATCCTTTTTGGACCAATGATTCCCATATGCAACCAATAAGAAGATGAGCCTGGCCCGCCATTGTAAGCGAAGACAATGGGTCTTTCTTTCCCTGCCCCTTCCTTGAAATAGGCCGTAAATCCAAAAAGCGCAATCGGCTTATTGTTTTCATCCTTCAACTGAAGCGTTCCCGCCTTGGCGTTTAGATTGATTACTTTTCCATCAATGCTGACCGATTGCTTAGATTCAAAAACTTGAGCCTTTGGGATTTCTTTTTCTTTGTTTTCTTGAGCAATAGAAAAACTGGAAATCAACAGGAAGATGAATAATACCTTGAATTTCATGGGTCTTAGATTATTTTTTTGAATTTGGGTTTAAAACACGAGACCAGGGCTTGACTCGCTTTATTCAATTTATCTATAATGGAAAATCACTATATGGTTTCCAAAACAGAAGCTTAAGAAAGATAAAGCATTAATTAAGGAATTGAAAACGGGGCTAGCTCAGCGCTCCTTTTTCAATTGATAGCATCGGGGATGCAACTCAAAACCCAACTTTTGATAAAACGGCTCTGATTCTTCTGCTGAAAAAAGGAATAATCTAGCCTCAGGAGCTAAATTTTGGGTAAACTCCAAGAGGTTTTTGCCGATTCCTTTTCGCTGATAATTTTTTACTACCGCCAAATCTGCCACAAAGGTTCTATAGCAGTGATCTGTCAATCCTCTAAGCAGTCCAATAAGTTTTCCTTTTTCCCGAGCCGTCACCACCAGATTTGATCCTTGAATTACCTTATTGAGAAATTCCAGATCATTCATCGGTCTTCTCGCACCCAATCCGGAATCCTTTAGGATATCCATGTAGTCTTGTAGAGAAATATCCATTTCCAATTGATATGAAATCATTAACTTACAATTTAATTTTAAGGTTATGACAGGAGGTATAGGTTTCAGCAGACAGGGCAAACAATCTTTTGAAGAGAATCACAAATTGGGAAAAATTCGAAAAAATTCCTTCGACGCAACAGTGGCTAGAACAGGAGAAACATCAGATCCTGACCAGTTGAATGAATCTATCCAATTTCGAACACTTAAAAGAATTCAAGCCAAAGGTGGATCCTGGAAATTGGTATTGGGATTGTTACTATTCCTATTGGTATTAGGATGGATAATCAGTCAGTTCTAGGTTGTAGGTTGTCGGATGTCAGTTGTCGGATGTCAGTTGTCGGTTATTGGTTCCGATGGCTTCCTAAGGTCTGCCAGATCAAAAATAAATTGAATTTGAAGTAAAATCGAAACCCAGCTAGCAATCAGGATTGCTTCTTGCCTTTTGCCAATTGCCCATTGACTCTTGATTCTTGATTCTAATTTTCAGCTCTTCGTCCTACCCTCGGTCAAATCATCATAAATCTGGTCCACCGGCTCCCAAAGCTCAATCGAATGGCCGTCTGGATCTAGAATATGGACAAACTTGCCGTATTCAAAGGTTTGAATTTCGTCTAGAATCTGAACTCCCTCTTCCTTTAGAATTGGCACCAGCTCCTCCAGATTTTCGACCCGATAATTGATCATAAAGTCCTTTTCAGAAGGCTTGAAATAATCCGTGTCCTCCTTCATGGGAGACCATTGCGTAAAACCTTTTTCTTCAGGCCTTTCACTGCTTCTCCATTCGAAGGTAGTACCATATTGGTCTGTGTTAAGTCCCAAATGTTTTTGATACCATTCCTTGGTTTTATTTGGGTCTTTTACCTTAAAAAAAATACCTCCTATTCCTGTTGCTCGTTTTTTCATAGCGGTCTGGGTTCAATAATGAATTCCTTTTAAGGTAGTCCTTTAAGGCTAGAAAAGTAAATTAAAGGAAATAAGTGCAAGCGTTAAAATAGGGAATTCTAAAAATTCAATGTATATCCAATTTCTTCCCAGTAAGCCTAACACTAGTAATAAAATCCCATTTGAAGTTCAGTTTTAGATAGCTTCATTCTTCCGACCGCCAAACCAAAGGAATTTTGGATTGTGGTGAAATTGCGGATATTCATATTGTTCAAAACAACTTTTTAATCCTAAATCCTTTACCTGAAAACACTTATGAAAAAATATTTGGAGGTTTAGGTCTTGATTATAAAATACTCTTCAAGAAATTTCGCGCCCTTTCCAGGTCTTCTTTGGTATCAATGGAGATTGCTTGGTGATTAGTTTCCACCATTTTAATTTTAACTCCTCTCTCCACAAGTCTAAGCTGCTCAAGCATTTCTATTTGCTCCAAATGACCTTTTGGCCAAGAGGTGAATTCTTGCAGTAGTTCACGGGTGTAGGCATACACTCCAATATGCTTCCAGTACACCAAATCTTCCATTTTTTCACGGTTGAACGGAATGGGAGATCGGGAAAAATAAATCGCATTGCTTTGTGCATCCAAGACAACCTTCACCGAATTGGGATTGTAAGACTCATCCTCAGAAATCCGGCACATCAAAGAAGCCATTTTCACTTTGGGTCTCTCAAAAGCCTGAACGAGATCTCTCAAGGACTTGGCATCTTGGAAAGGTTCATCCCCTTGCACATTCACAATCAAATCAGCGTCCACAACTTCCAAAGCCTCTGCAATGCGGTCTGAACCACTTTCATGAGGTTTTCGGCTGTAGTAAACCTTTCCGCCAAGATCCAAAATCTGCTCTCGGATCAACTCATGATCAGTCACTACCCACACTTCATCAAAAACCTCTGTGGCTAAAGTACTGACATAAGTCCTTTGGATTACAGATATCCCGCCTAAGTCCTGAATCAATTTTGCAGGAAGGCGGGTGGAAGCATAACGGGCCGGAATAAGTGCTGCTGTCTTCAATTGATTTTTAATAACTCAAACACAAAACAAAATATAAACAATCAACAAGCCTCCAAAAAACTTATGCCTTAATTCCTAATTCTTATCTAATCCTGAAGAATTTCTTGATCGTCTGAACAGGATCAAACTTCTTTGAGGTCTTGATTTTCTTACGCTTGGTCTCCAAATCTTCCCCATAGTAATTGTACATATACTTGTTGTTTTGGGAATAGAGATAGGTGTTACCATAGCCATAGTTATAGCCTTCGTAATGGTATCCAGAGTTGATAATGCCATTAAATACGCCATATACATTTTTAACCTGCTTATTGTTAAACAAGTCATTGATCATGACCAAGTGATCCTTGTTGGTGTAGTTTTGACGAACTACGTAGAGGTTAATGTCAAAGAGGCGCATCAGGTCTATGGTTTCAGAAACCAAGCCCATTGGGGGGGTATCAAAAACCACAATGTCAAACTTGGATTCTAAATAATCCAAAAACTCCTTAAGACGATTGGTTTGAAGAAGTTCGGCAGGATTTGGAGGAATTACCCCACTTGGAACAAAATAGAGATTTTGATGGGAGGTTGGAAGAACAATGCTTTCTGCCTCCACCTTACCGATCAAATAAGTAGATAAACCTACTTTTTCGGAGTGTCCAAAGTAAGATGCCAATTTGGGTCTTCTCAAATCGGCTCCAACCACTACTGTTTTTTTGGATCCTAAGGCCATTGCTGAGGCCAGGTTCAGCGAGGTAAAGGTTTTTCCTTCACCGGAAACAGAAGAGGTCACCAGAATCTTTTTTGTGTTCTTCCCAGAAGCCAAATAGGTAATTGCCGAACGCAAGGATCTAAAAGATTCTGCAACAGCTGATTTGGGGTGATCCAAGACTACCAGATTGGTTCCTTTGGTACTATAACCAATTACCCCCAACTGAGGAATCATAAAGTGCTTTTTCAGGTCTCGCTGATCCTTGATCGAATCATCAAACATGTCCCTGATAACGACAAAACCAAAAGGAAGCAGGAAACCCAAAGCGATCGCCAAACCGTAGTTTTGGGTCTTTTTAGGGAAAACCAAAGTTCCTCTTTTGGCAACGTCCAAAATGGCATTATCTGAAACGTTTGCGGCTCGGGCTATTCCAGCCTCCACCTTTTTTTCCAGAAGGTAGGTGTAGATATTTTCTCTTAATTCAAATTCCCGGTAGATATCAGTGTATTTCGATTCTGACTCAGGAAGTCTGGAAAATTCAGAGTCATAGGTTAGGATTTCCCGCTGTATCCCCGCTTTTTGCTTTTTAGTATTTTCAATAAGATTGACCACGTTTTCAAAAAGGGCATCCTGCACTTTTTGCATCTGTACGTCTATCTTGATGACTTCGGGATGGTTTTCATTGACGGTCGCCAATAGCTTTCTTCTATCTTGAGAAAGTGTGACCAAGGTTTGGATCAAACCATTCAACAAGGGATCTGGAACACCAATGACAGAAGGAGCGATTACGTCTGAAAAGTCTTTGCTCTTCTGAGCCATATACTCACGGATCTCTTCAAAATACTGAAGCTGATAATCCAATTGAGCTTTTCGCTCATCCAGGTCATTCATTTTACCCAAGATATTGGAAAATTCTGCTGACACGTCCAATAACTTGTTGGAAACCTTGAAGCTCAGCAATTCCCGCTGTTTTGCTTTCATGGAATCTTCCAAATACCCCAATTGCTCTTCGATAAAGTCTATGGAGTTTTCCTGGATTTTATTTTTTTCATTGAGGTCATAGTCAATGTAGGACTGCATCAGGGCATTGATGTAATCCCGTCCTTTTTCTACCACTTTGGTAGTGGTCGTGATATTCAGTACTGAGGAATAATCATTGACTGTATTGACCTGAATAGCTCGAGCCCATCGGTCCTCTAGTGCGGAAGGATTCACCAATTTAAAGAGAATGACCTCACCAACTCTTCCCGGGTTTATGAGAAAGACAGTAAACTTAGACCGAGGCGTCTCCACTACCTCCCCAAAAGTGTAAGTCTTGTCATAAATGGATTCATCTCCTGCTGCTTGGACAGAATTAAAATCCATCAAGCCACCTTGAGCCTGGGAAAGTCTGAAATTATTTTCTGAGAGAATCTCCAGCTCCACAATTGTCTCTGTCACCTGCAAATGATCCCAATCGACTTGGATCCGGATCGGAGATCTATCATAAAGCTCAATGTCTTTGATATTGGTTTTAGCGTAATACTCCACATCAAAGTGAACTTTCTGAAGGGCCAAATGAGCCAAATTCTTTGATCTTAAGCGGAGAATGTCATTTTCAAGGTTAATTCCCTGATTAAAAATATTGGAACGGTCCAGGATCCTTGCCTCTGGGGTATTGTTGTTTTTGATTACAATGGAGCCTGAAACCTCAAATTCATCTACCGTGTATCGGTGAAAAATATACGTTGCGGTAACAAAAAGAAAGATAAATAACGCATACCATGGCCAATATCGAATGTATTTGGCCACCACATACCGAATCTCTAATGCTTTTTCTTCATTGTCTAACTGACTGAGATCTAGCTTTTCCATCGTTTATATCTCCCCCGTAACCAAATTTACGATTAAAAGTATTGAAGCTAAAATCCCGCCAAATAATGCCAAAGAGGCAGTTAAGTTATCGGCGGTTCCAAATTGCCTGATTTTCATCGGTTCCATGTACAAAATATCATTAGGCTGAATGAAGAAAAAAGGGCTTGCCAGCAAGGCCCTGTCATTCAAGTTAATTTGGTGAATTTTTACTCCATCTCCATACTGTCGAATCAAAAACAATTGATTCTTTTTGCCCAACAAAGTGGTTTCTCCTGAATTAGCAAGTGCATCGAAAAGCGTTGCTCTGTTTTTATATATTATCTGAACTCCCACTCGGTTAAACTCTCCCAAGGTAGTATATCGAATCCCTGCAATTCTCAATCTCACAAAGACATCGTCTTTGAAGAAGGAATTAATCTTCTCCTGTACCAAATCTTTCGCTTCTTCCTCTGTCAAACCGGCTATTTTCACTTTTCCGATCCGAGGAATTTCAACCATCCCCATTGCATCAATAGAATATCCGTTCATGTAGAGCGGATCACTACCCGATCCCCCAGCTCCTCCTCCTATACCTCCAACCTGCTGCTGAGATCGCTGGAATGCAAATCCTTCTACCAGTATTGGATCCGAACTCGCAAAATCAATCTGGACGATGTCAAATGGCTGAAGAATGTATTTGTAATCTACTTCTGCAAAAGGTATGAACTCGTTCAGACCGTAAGAAGTACTATCTGTGATATTCTGGAGATAAGTAATTCTTTTGTTACTAATACAAGAACTGGCCAATGCAATCAGACCTATCAAAAATATTCGATGAATCATGTAGGGTGAGTTGAAACAACAAATCAAATATAAAGAAATCTGATTATCCCCGAGTTTTTATCAGGCAATAATTCAGTAAGGTAATAAACGATTCCTAGGCTGCAAATGGATTGTCGGATGCTCATGGAAAACGCCAAAATCACCTTAAAAACCAATGCCCACAATCTGATTCAGACCAAATCACTATGAGAGGACTATGAATTCCTATATCTTCAAATCATGGAAATCCGTAAATCCAATCCAGAAGATATCCCCGCCATTGTAGACCTTTTGCGGCTTTCACTTGGAGAAAGTCTGTTGCCAAAATCCATAGAACTTTGGAATTGGAAGCATATAGAAAACCCTTTTGGCCCTTCTCCTGTCCTATTAGCCACAGAAAATGAGCAAATTATAGGAGTTCGGAGCTTTTTACGCTGGGATTTTGCCAATCTCGAAACCACGATCAAAGCCTGTCGAGCAGTTGACACTGCTGTACATCCTGATTTTCAGGGAAAAGGAGTATTCACGAAACTCACCTTGGGCTTAATCGATGAAATCAGAAATGAAGGTTTAGATACGATCTTTAATACTCCAAATGAGAAGAGTACTCCGGGTTATATCAAATTGGGATGGGAAAAAGCCGGAAAACTCCCTCTCTTTCTTGGATTTCGACTGGCTACCAACTCTAACTCCAGGATCCCAGATTCGGATTGGAATCAAATCAGGAATTTGATAGAAAAACTAGAATTTTCAACAGACAGAAGCACTGATTTTTCCACACAACTCAAACCCGGCTTTTTATCCTGGAGATACGAAAACTGTCCTCTTTTCCCCTATTACTTTCTAAGTGATGGCAGATCTTTTCTTTTGGTTTTTAGGATAAAAGAAGGGAAATGGGGGAATGAGTTTAGGATTTGTGACTTTTATACGCTTGAAGAATTTGGTCATTCTTCTGAGCAGGAACTCCAAAAAATGCTCCAAGAGGCAATTCTAGCGTCAGGTTGTAGGATGATTTCTTATTCTGGCCTTAAATCGAATCATTCCTTGGGAATGAAGTTTCTGCCAAAATTGTCCTTGGGTCCTTTGGTAACCTTGAGGCAAATCCAACATGGTTTTGTTCCTAAGGAACATGATTGGGCTTGGAGTATTGGTGATTTGGAGGTTTTTTAGGAAATCAATCGTTAAAGATCCAAGAATTCAGCCCATGAGATCTGATTTACTTTGAAATACATCAGCTTTTTGATTTTTGTTGAAATACCTCTTTTTTTCGCTTTTTAAATTCTGTAGGAGTAACTCCAAATTGTTTTTGAAACGATTTCGAGAAATATTTTGGGTCAGAGTACCCCACTTTATATGCCACCTCACTAATTTTATAGTGATTTGATTTGATTAATTCCGCAGCATATTTCAGCCTGATGGTTTGAATAAATTCATTCGGAGTCTGTCCCAGTAAAGATTTAAACTTTTCAAAAAGCAAAGTTCGACTTACACCCAGCTCTCTTACTAAATCTTGGATAACAAATCCTTCATTTTCAAGGTTTATTTGCACTATACTAATAGCATCCTTGATAAATTTTTCATCTGGAGGACTATTCAATAGGATTTCTGGAGTTAATTCAGGGGTAATTTTAAATTGTTGATGAATTTTTGATCTCGTATCTAATAGATTTTTCACTTTTAATACCAACAATTCCAAATTAAAAGGCTTAGGAATATAGTCATCTGCACCAGCCTCATACCCTTCCAATTGATGCTCAAATGAGCTTTTCGCTGTTAATAGTATAAAAGGAATATGACTTGTTTGTAGATTACCCTTAATTCTGGCACAAAGTTCAACCCCATCCATTTCTGGCATCATGACATCTGAAATAATGAAATCAATGTCATGAGATTGAATAAAATCCAATGCCTCCTTACCGTGTGTTGCAGGATAAACATTAAAATGCTTATTCAAAGTTGTCACTAGTAATTCCAAAAGCTCAGGATTGTCTTCTACCACAAGAATTTTATCTGATCCTATTTCTTTCTTTTCTGATTTCAAAAAACTGGTGATAGATTGGGAGCTAGCAAGACTAAGTCTTGCAACTTCGGTTTTGACCCACTCTTGTTCCAAGGATAAATCATCCTCGTGAACTAATTCATGCTTTTCAAAATGCTCATATCCTTCTCTGAGAAATAAAGTAAAAACGGTAATCTCATTTGGAATACTCTTTACGGAAATTTTACCCTTATGAAAGTCAACAAGATTTTTAGAAAGTGCCAAACCAATTCCGGTACCGGTAGATTCAGTTCTTCCTTTTTCTTTCACTTGAAAAAACCTGTCAAAAATATATTCTATTTGATCTTCTGGAATTCCTCTACCATTATCCCTAACATGAAAATAAACTCCTTTAATAGTATTACTTAAATCGCCGTTATTGAATTCGCCTGATTCAACCTCAAGTACAATTTCTCCAAATTCTGGCGTAAACTTAAAAGCATTGTAAATGAGATTAAAAAACACTTTTTCCATTTGGTCTGGATCAAACCAAAGGAAACTTGGAACATCATCTTGGATCCGAAGGGAGAAGCTAATTCCTTTTTGTTCTGCAATTACATCAAATGAGTTTTTAATTTCATGTAAAAATTTCTCGACTTCAACTCGTTTGACAGACAATTTAAGATGTCCTGTTTCTTGTTTTCGAAAATCCAATAATTGATTTATTAGCCTAAGGAGACGTGCCGCGTTGGCATGGATAGAGTCCAATTGTCTTTTCGCATCTTTTGGAAGATCAAACCGCTGAACTAACTGCTCCAATGGGGATTTGATCAACATTAAGGGGGTTCGAAGTTCATGGGAAATATTTGTGAAAAATCTCATTTTCAACTGATTAACCTCCTCTTGTTTTTCTTTTTCCAACCTTTCATACCTAAGGTCATTTCTAAGCCTGATTCTCCAAGAAACAAAAGATTTTACTGTATATCCTATCACAAGAAACAAAATGAAATAAAGACAATAGGCAAAATCTGATTTGTACCAAGGAGGTAAAACTGTAATTGTTAATTCTTTGATGGGAGAGTAATTCTCTTCTCCTTCGTAATGGGCTCGGACTCGGAATAGATAAGTTCCATTGGAAAGGTTGGCATAATTTGCAAATCTTCTTTGGGAATCTGTTTCTATCCAATCCTGATCATATCCAGTTAGCTGGTAGTCATATTTAATTTTTTCCTGAGACATATATTCAAGTGCACTGAACTCAAACTCAAATGAGTTCTGATCACTTTGTAAGACTATATTATCTAAATAGGTAATGCTTTTTTCCAGAAAATTTCCTTCACCATTGGATTGAGATGGGCCTACTTTTTTACTTAATACTTTCAATGAAGTGAGTACTGGGGTCCTAGGACTTGGGTAAGGTTGAATTCTGTCTGGGAAAAAAGCATTCAACCCATTAATTCCTCCAAAATATAGCTTTCCCTCTTTATCTTTAAAAGCTGCACCAAGGTTAAACTCCTCTGACTGAAGCCCGTCCTCCTCTTTATAATTTCTAAAAGTAAAATTTTGAAGATTTAATGCAGACAAACCTTTAACTGTACTAATCCAAAGCTGACCTTGGTTGTCTTCCAATATCGCTTTGACAATATCGGATGGAAGTCCGTCTTTTTCCCGAAATACACTAACATTATCATTCAGGGGGTTAATCCTATTCAGTCCTCCTCCAAAAGTTCCCACCCAAATAAATCCTTTTTTGTCTTCGAAGATGGAGGTTATTATATTATGACTTATTCCTGTCTTGACGTTTGTCTGGTGAACATAATGCTGAAATTCCTCAGTATCTAAATCAATTTTACTTAATCCTCCACCATAAGTACCTACCCAAAGGTTATTTTTGGAATCTATTAATAATGATCTTACATCATTAAACAGAATACTATTTGGATCCTCAGATTTGCTTACAAAATGCCGGAAGGTTCCTTTTTCAGGGTTGTAATGGTTTAATCCCCCTCCATTTGCAGTACCAATCCAAATCCCCCCTTTTCGGTCTTCAACTATAGACCAAACCTCATTTTTACTTAATGAATTTTTATCTTTTGAGTTGTTTTTTAAATAGGAAACTAATCCAGTTTTTGGGGAATAGATAGTTATCCCTCCTCCATCAGTGCCTATCCATAGTTCACCATTTGATCTCTGAAAAATAGATTGGACATGATTATGGGACAGCATTCCGTTATTACCTGCAGTAAAATAAGAAAACCGGGAGCTCCTTGCAGGAAGTAAATTTAATCCCCCATTAAAAAGACCCACCCATAAATTATCAACATCATCCTTAAGAATAGATTTTACCATTTTCCCAGAAAGCCCCTTTTGCAAATCTGGATCATACCGGTAATGTTCAAATTGTTGTTGAGTAGGTGAAACTTTGTTCAATCCTTCCCCAGAATACATGCCCAACCAAAAATTTCTGGACTTATCTTTAAAAAGAGTATAAACCGAATTTCCATTCAGGCTATATGGATCGCTAGGGTCATCTTCAAAATGAAAAATCTCACTTGAATCTTGATTTAGGATATACAAGCCTCTCCCTAAAGTTCCAATCCAAAGATGCCCTAAATGATCTTCCTCAAAACTGGTAATATTCAACCCTTCTTGTTGAAAAACTTTCCGTGTTTCAGGCAATGGTAATTGCCGAAAATCAAGTTCTCCAGCTTTTCTGTAAAACAACCCATATTTCTCCGTACCTACCCAAAAATTTCCCTTTTCATCTTCAAAGAAGCTTTTAACAGATTGGATTAGATCTCCTTGTATATTAAGGTTCACCTTTTTTGGCGATCCCTTTCCGTTTGGAATTTGGTATACCCCACCCTCCAATGTTCCTATCCAAATATTTCTTTGTCTATCCTGAAATAGTTTCCAAATTTTATCGTCTCCGAGATTTGAGTTTTTAGATCCGAAATGCTGAAGCTTTATACTATTTTGATATGAATTTATTTCTTTAGAGTGGCTAAAATCCAAACTGATTTTAAAGACACCGTTTCCATTTGTACCTACCCATATATTCTGATTTTCATCCTTGATCAGACTGGTGATTTTGGCAGAGGCTAATTCATATAATGAAGGAGACAAATCAGAAAATTTGACAAATCTCTCCCTTTGGGGATCCATTATTGAAATCCCCCCTCCCTCAGTCCCAATCCATAAATACCCTAAAGGATCGGCGATTATTGCTCGGATTACATTATTGTGTAAAGCACCAGGCTGATTAGGAATTTGTCTGTAAACCTGAAACTGGTATCCATCGAATCTAGCTAACCCATCATCTGTTCCCATCCAGATAAATCCTGTCTTATCTTGATATATGGCCAACACTGAATTTTGTGGAAGCCCGTCCTTGCTTGAAAAGTGAGCGAATTTTAGTGGAAGAGGTGAATTGCCTTCTTTTACTATAAGGCCTTGACCAAAAACCTTTGCCCCAATAAGAAATAAATAGAAAAACAACCTCAATCCATTCAATTGAGTCCTCCCTGTTTTTAATCGATATCTTCTCCTTTTTCCAAAAATCATTTACTCAAAGGTAAAAGGCATTTCATCATTATTACCCACCTACCTCACCACCTACGGACTAATACCCCCTTAAAAAAGGACGATTTTCCTCCTTCCCAGACGGTAACACTACTTTTTCGGGACGATTTACTACCATGATTTTTTGTCCAACCCGGTAGGTTTGAACAGGTTTTTTGCCTTTACAAAGGTAAGGTCAAAACCAAGATGAAATCATCAATTACAATAAACTCAAACAAACACAGCATGAAGTACATTGACTTTCAACGCGTCTTACTGCTTCTTCTGTTCTCTTTGATCTTCCAAATAGGATATGCTCAAGGAGATCTAGAAGTAAGCGGTAAGGTAACAGATTCAAGCACGGGAGAAGGTCTCCCAGGTGTAAACGTATTGATAATAGGGACCACAACCGGGACGGTAACGGATTTGGATGGAGCCTATTCTATCCGGATAGCTCCGGGTGCCAGACTTAGATTCAGTTATATAGGATATACCTCCAAAGAAATTCAAGTCACGGCACAATCAAAACTTGATATTGCTCTTCAAATGGATTCCCAAAACCTAAATGAGGTTTTGGTCATTGGATATGGGGAACAATCAAGGGAAACTCTCACTTCCTCAGTATCCAAAGTGGATCAAAGGGTATTGGAAAATATACCTTTTGCCAATGCTGCTTCTGCATTGCAGGGTACAGTATCAGGAGTTCGGGTTCAGACCACCAGTGGTCAGCCGGGGTCCGCTCCAAGAGTAATTGTCAGAGGGGGGACTTCCATTAACAATCCCAATGGCGCTGAACCTCTTTATATTATCGATGGGGTTATCAGAACCCAAATGAACGACATCAATCCAGATGATATCGAAACATTTCAAGTATTAAAAGATGCGGCAGCTACGGCTATTTACGGAGCGAGAGGTTCTAACGGAGTTGTCATCATCACCACTAAAACCGGAAAAGCTGGGAAAACATCTGTTTCCTACAGGTACAACTTTGGAATCTCTGAAATGTGGAACCAATACGACATGGCTTCAGCCCGGGATTATATCTATTTCAACCGAACCGGAATTATGCGTTTGGCCGAAAAAAACCCCGGACAGTTGTTCCGATTGAATCAGGCAAACGGATTTGGAATAGGAAACAATCTGACAAACAATACTGCATTTACCCCGCAATATTTAACACCACAAAACGAGTATAAACTCAATGAAGGATGGCAATCTATGCCAGATCCTGTGGATCCTTCCAAAACAATCATTTTTGATGAAGTAAACTGGCAAGATATCCTATTCCGCCAGGCTAATTCACAAAACCACTATATCCAAGTAAGTGGTGGTTCTGAAAAAGCAAGATTTGACATGGGGATTGGTTACCTAAACAGTGAAGGAGTTGCCATCAACACCGACTTTAAACGATTTACGGTCAGGATGAATGGGGATATTGAGGTAAACAACAAACTCTCAGTGTATGGGAGATTAAACTTTACCAATTCTTCCAACACTCAGGTTTTTAGTGAAAATGAACTTTTTCAAAGAGCTCTGGGATTGCCGCCAACGGCAAAGTTTAGGTATGAGGACGGATCCCTTGCAACCGGGCAAAACAGAAGTATGGGAAATCCACTATACCATTTGAATAGATCCACCGCTTTCAATGCCACAAATCGAGTTACTCTATCTGCAGGAGGGAATTGGGAATTGCTTCCAAATTTGACCTTCGAACCCATAGCCTCTTTGTACTTTGTACAGGGGACAGTGAATGATTTCCAAAAGTCATTTTATAATACCCCTACCCAATTTATTGATTCCAGAGCAGCTTCTTTCAGCAATTCTCTTTATTGGCAGAGACAATTTGACGGAGTATTTACTTATACCAAATCCATTGGTCTCCACAACATTCAGGGAAAAGTCGGCGGATCTTATTATGATCGTCAAAATTATTCAGCCTCAGCCTCTGGTAGAGGCGCAGCCTCAGATCTTATCCCAACCCTAAATGCTTCAGCAGAGCCTACGGCAGTATCCTCATCCCATTCTCAACAAAGGATAATAGGATTCTTTGGGAGAATAAACTATGATTTTGACAAGAAGTATCTTTTCTCTGCATCTGCAAGGCAAGATGGAGCTTCTAATCTTGGGGCAAATAATAAATGGGGATTTTTCCCGGGAGTATCGGCTGGGTGGAATCTCCACAAAGAAGATTTCTGGTCTGCATCTCCTAAACAAATTTCTTCCTTGAAGCTCAGAGCAAGCTACGGAGTCAATGGAAATATAGGCAACCTTTCAGATTTTCATGCACAAGGGTTGTATTCGGTTGGCTCAAGATATAATGATGGAGCCGCCATTATGAATAACCGAATGGCTAACCAGAATCTACGGTGGGAAAGATCAAAAACATTTGATTTGGGAATAGATATGGGGCTATTCGACAACAGAGTCACCCTTGTTTTTGATTATTACGACAGAATCACTGATGATCTCTTAACAAATTTAGAACTACCCCAGTCCACTGGATTTTCTTCTATCCTGACCAATTTGGGATCCTTGAGAAACAGGGGATTAGAGTTGGAAGTAAATGCCACAATTATTCAAAAGAATGATTTTGCCTGGAACACTTCTGTTGTGGCTGCTAAAAACCTAAACACCATTTTGGAACTTCCAGAAAACGCCAACGAAAATAACAGAATCGGAGGTGTATTGGTCTTCGATCCTAGAATTGGACAGTATGTTTGGAAAGGGGGGCTACAAGAGGGCGGAAGATTAGGTGAAATGTTCGCTTATCAATATTTGAATGTCTTTGCAACTGACGAAGAAGCCAGCAAAGCTCCATTGGACTTGTTGGTTCCGGGAAATAACAAAAAGAAGTTTGGTGGAGATGTCAATTGGGCTGATTTGGATAAAAACGACACTATCGATAGCAGAGATCGAGTGTACGCAGGAAATGTTTTCCCCAAGTTCACAGGTGGATTCCACAACACCTTTACTTATAAACGTCTAAGCCTGACAGTCCGTACTGATTTTGCATTAGGACATACAATTTACCATGAAACCAGAGCCAGATTTAACGGTCAATTTCAGGGGGATATCGGAATATTAAAGGAAACTACCCTATCCTGGCAAAACCAGGGCGACCAAACGGCATATCCCCGTTACATGTGGGCAGACCAGCTAGCCCAGAATAACTCCTTCCGGGGAAGTACATTTTTTTACGAAAAAGGAGACTATTTAGCCTTAAGAGAAGTGACTTTGGCCTACAATCTTCCCCAAAGTATTCTCCGCCCTCTAAAAATCCCCTCTGTGCGGGCATACTTCACGGGAAGCAATCTCCACTATTTCACCCAATATACAGGGTTGAATCCAGAAGAAGGAGGAACCGATTCTGGTAGGTATCCAATACCAAGAAGTTTCCTTTTGGGTATTAATGTCAATTTCTAAACCAAACCGAAAGCCATGAAACTAGCAATAAAAAAATTAGGGCTTTACAGCGTCCTATTAGGAGCACTTTCCTTTTCCAACAGCTGTACAGATCAATTAGAACTCACTCCAGTGAGCAGTATTACCACTGCCGGATTTTGGGTTAGCGAAGACAATGCCAACGGGGCCTTGAGTGGAATGTATGTCAGATTCCGTGACGAGGCTTCCAACAATCTGTTTTTTTGGGGAGAAAGCAGAAGTGAAACCTTAACCTACGGGCTACAGGCATCAGAAGGCCGAGAGCGATATTTTGAAAATACCCTTGACCCCAATTTTGCAGGACCAAACTGGCTCAGATTGTACACCGTAGTGCACGATGCCAATTTGATCATCAAGTATGTACCGGGTATCTCTTTTAGCAACCCATCCAATAAAAATAAAATGCTTGCTCAAGCCTATACCATGAGGGCCTATATCTATTTCCTTATGGCAAAAACTTGGGGGGGAGTGCCAATCGTCACGGATCCGACCGAAGGATATGATGCAAAGACTACATTTAAACCAAGATCTTCGGTTGAAGAGGTTTTTTCTCTGATCAAATCAGATTTAGACCAAGCATTGGAGTTGTATCCAAATAACAATTTAGCACAGGGAAAGGCCTTTTGGTCCAAACCTGCAGCCCAAATGCTTAAAGGAGAAGTTTATCTATGGACAGGAAAAAAACTTAACGGCGGACAGGCGGATTTGACGGCAGCTTTAAAAGCCTTAACAGAGGCTGCTTCTGCTCCGGGTTTGGCTTTGCAGAGTGACTTTGACAAAATCTTCCGATACAACAACAAAGGCAACTCTGAAATCCTATTTGCGGTCAGATTTCTGGACCTAGAATCAGGAGCCAATTACAACAGCACACTGTACATCCGGGATGATGAGATCCCTTCCAAGATCAGTACTCTAGCAAAAGCGCTCATTGGACAGGGAGGGGGACTAAACCGAATGGCTCCGTCCAAGATTGTCCGCTCAGCATTTCATGAAAAAGACAAAAGAAAGAATGCCTCATTCGTCGAGATTAATATCCCGGATTCTCAAGGGAATCCCTCTTATTATGGATCGGTCGTAATGAAATATCGCGGATTTGTAGATCCTTCCGGAAGGAGATTTATCGATGATGTGATAATCTACAGATATGCAGATCTGCTACTGTTGATTGCTGAAGCGAAAAATGCATTAGGGCAAGACCCAAGTACTGAAATCAACCAAGTTCGGCAAAGGGCTTACGGGGCCGATTTCAACGAATTCCGGTTTGTATCGGGAACAAAAGCACAAAATGACGAAGCCATCCTACAGGAACGGTTGCTGGAATTGTGCTTTGAAGGAAAAAGATGGTGGGATTTAGTTCGATTTGAAAAAGCTTTTGAGAAAGTGCCATCTCTCCAGAATCGAGTCAGCCAAAAACATCTTGAACTATGGCCGATTTCCTTAGGAACAATCAGTCTAAATTCTAAAATCACCCAAAACCCCGGGTACGGTAATTAAGGTAAAGTTAAAGGTAAATAGTTTAATTGATTGGGTTTCAAGATTGAAAATGAGCCGGTGTTTTCGCCGGTTCCTTTTTCCTTGATTCTCAACTACTCTCAAACCATGAAATTTCAAAAAATAAACGGCCTAATAGCAGCCACTTTCACTCCTATAAATAGTCAAGGAAACTTAGATCTTTCCCAAATTCAGGATTATGCTTGGCTATTAAAAGCTAATCATATAAAAGGCGCATTTATTAATGGGACAACAGGTGAAGGAGCCTCCCTTACATTCGCTGAAAAAAAGGAGTTAATCGATGCCTGGGCTCCTTTCAATTCTGAGGAATTCAAGATCATAGCCATGGTCGCCGGAACCTCCCAAAAAGAAGGGAAAGAGCTGGCTAGTTATTGCCAGGAAAAAGGGTTGTACGGAATATCTGTCAATGCTCCCTATTATATCAAGCCTAATTCGGTGGAGTCCCTTACAGAATTTTTCAAACCGATTGCTGAAGCTGCCCCTGAATTAGCATTCTATTATTACCATATCCCTTTGCTTTCTCAAGTGGATCTGCCGATGCTCCCCTTGTTGGAATCTGCCGGTGAATCTATTTCCAACTTTGCCGGAATCAAATACACCCACACGGATTTAATGGAATTCAATCAATGCCTGAGGTATAAAAATGGAAAATTTGACATTTTATGGGGTTGGGATGAAATGCTACTGGCTGGACTGGCTATGGGAGCCGTAGGTGGTGTTGGCAGTACCTACAACTATGCCGCCCCATTGTATTATCAACTTATCCATGAATTTCAGCAAGGAAATTTGGACAAAGCATTGGCACTACAGGAAAAATCTATCGACGTTATTTCTCTTTATCCCAAATTCGGAGGGGCGGTCACTGGAAAGGCAATTCTAAGCCAATTGGGCATTGAATGTGGTAACTTCAGATCTCCCGGAAATTCAATTTCCCAGAAAAAGAAAGCAGAACTTCTGCAAGAGTTAGAAAGGTGCAATTTTTTTGAATTCTGCATGCAGCCTTATCATAAGCAATAAGTTTCACCCAAAATAACCAGACAATAAGTGAATAAATTCTTTTCAATTTTTGCCTTATGGATTCTATTTGGGGGGCAAGTTAAGGCGCAGGAGGGCTTTTCTACCGAATCATTGGTTTGGGAAAAAGTCACAAGTTTCCCAATTGCCAAAGGAGACGGATTTGAAAAAGGCTTTGCGGGAATGTATGCCGGAAAACACAATGGGATAATCATCCTTGCCGGAGGTGCAAATTTTCCAGATAATCCTCCCTCAAAGGGTGGCATTAAAAAATACTGGGACCATATTTCTCTGATAAAGAAAGTGGGAGGAAAATTTCAATGGGAAAGTTTGGGAGAGCATAAATTACCCAAACCACTTGCCTATGGAGCGGCAGTTAGTAGTAAGGAAGGATTAATTCTTATTGGTGGGGAAAATGAAAATGGAGACCATTCGGATGTCTTAAAAATCAGTATCCGGCCCGACACGAAGCAGCTTGAAATAACTTCACTTCCACCCCTACCCTTGCCTATGGCCAATACCTCAGCGGTAATTATCAATGAGGTGATTTACCTAGCAGGAAGCTTGAGTTCAAATCGTGAAGGAATTTTCCTTAGTTATGACCTAAAATCCACGAATTCTAAATGGCAATCTCTCCCTTCTTGGCCAGGTCCTCCCCGAAATCATTTTGGACTAGTCGTTCAATCCGATGGAGAGTCTGATAAAATATTTCTTTTTGGGGGAAGATTTAAGGGAGATTCCAGCAGCAGTCAGGTTTTTTCGGACAATTTTAGCTATAACCCCATCCATAGAACCTGGACCAAAAAATCTCCTATTCAAACTGGAGATGGCACTGAGTATCACCTATCGGCCTTTACTGCTGATCCTTTGGGCTCTGGACATATACTGCTGATTGGGGGGGTGGAACCGGAACCTTTCAATTCCCTTGAAAAATTGGAGAATCAACTTGTTTCTACTCCCAAATTTTCCACTCAATGGGAGTCTTTATCGCAAAAAAGAGACAGCATTCTATCCCATCATCAAGGATTTAGTAGGAGCGTCCTTGCCTATCATACGGTTACGGATACTTGGACAAAACTAGAAGACCTCCCATTTACAGGTCCTGTTAATTCAACCTTAGTGACTCTGGACAATTCCGCATTGTTGATTTCGGGAGAAATTGCACCGGGGCACCGCAGCCCCGATATATATGAACTTAAATTAATCAGTCATCAAGCATTTGGTGCGCTTAATTACACAATCCTGATTGGGTACTTGGGCATTTTAGTTTTGATAGGTATTTGGGTTTCCCGTAAGCAGCACGACGCAAGTGATTATTTCAAAGCAGGTGGGAGGGTGCCTTGGTGGGCAGCTGGAATCAGTGTATTTGGCACACAACTTAGTGCGATTACGTTTATGGCTATTCCCGCAAAAACGTTTTCAACTGATTGGACTTTGTTTTTCCTGCTGTTAACTATTATCATGATTTCCCCGGTCATTATAGCTTGGTTCCTTCCTTTTTTCAGAAGACTTAATCTAACCACGGCCTATGAATACCTGGAAATGAGATTTGATTCTAAAATCAGACTTTTGGGAAGCTTGGTTTATGTAGCTCTTCAGCTCGGTCGACTTGGAATTGTCTTACTCCTTCCCTCTTTAGCACTTGCGGTAGTCACAGGAATTGAAGTAGAAGTTTGTATTCTCCTAATGGGAGTATTAAGTATTTTTTATACAGTATTGGGCGGTATAGAGGCAGTAATTTGGACAGACGTGGTCCAAGTAGTGATCCTATTGGGAGGAGCTTTTATCTGCCTACTATATCTTGGCTTATCCATGAATATGGACTGGAATCTATTCCAAAGTGTAGTCTTAGAATCCGGGAAAATGACAATTTTCGACTGGAACCTAGATTTTACTGGAACAGCCATTTGGGTAGTATTATTTGGAGGATTAGCCTCCAATCTTGTCCAGTATGGAAGTGACCAAACAGTCATCCAGCGATATCTTACTACAAAAGATGAAATGACTGCAGCAAAAGGAATTCGAACGGGTGCATGGATGGCCCTTCCTTCTGCCCTGATTTTCTTTTCTATCGGAACTGCTTTGTATGTCTTTTACAAAAATCAACCTGAGCAATTATCTCCTATAATCCCCAATACAGACAGTATTTTCCCCTGGTATATAGTCACTCAATTACCCAATGGAGTTTCAGGATTATTGATTGCGGCGGTATTTGCGGCTGCAATGTCCAGCCTGGATAGCAGTATGAATTCTGTGGCTACGGTAATCACTATTGATTTTCACAAGTCCATGGAGAGAATTACCCAGAAATCAATTCGTCCATTAAATTTTGCCCGAGCTGTCACCATTTTAATTGGAACTCTGGGAACCGGGCTAGCTCTATGGATGGCCAATCTCGGAATCCCATCTTTATGGGATCAGTTCAACATGCTGATAGGCTTGTTTGCAGGAGGATTGGGAGGAATATTTTTGATCGGAATTATTTCCAGAAAGGTCAATTCTCAAGGCGCCTTAATTGGCTTTGTAGGGAGTGCATTAGTACAGATTTTAATAAAATACCATACAAGTCTAAGCATTCATTTGTATGCCTTAACGGGATTAGCCAGCGCTATGGCAATCACTTGGCTGTTTAGTGCTTTCTTCCTTCCACCAGCCCCTTCACAAATAAAAAATCTAACCATACATTCCTTGATTTCTTCATCCAAATCTCCCAAAGTCATTAAGAAGAAATCTCTCCCAGTATAACATGAAACTTCAATTCATCATGATCAAAAACCTATTCATTCTTCTATTTACCGGATTTTCCACGATTTTATTAGGTAATTGCCAAGAGGAGATCCGACCCAATCGCATTGGGAAATATGAGCCTGTTTTTGTCCCATTGCCTCAAAATCAGTGGGTTCAAATAGGAACTATAGTATTCGAAACTCCCCAAAATTTGGAAGGTCAAAAACTTATTTTAGAAGTCAAAAGCGGGGAGCCTATTGCGGAAATCCAGCTTTCCGCCAAAATCTCCAAAGATGAGTCAGTGGTATTGGCTCAAAAGAGTTCTGTGCAAGGGGAGTTTTCCTTAGAATTCCCCAAAGGACATTCACAGGATTGGTCACGAGTCCATATATCCGTCAAATTGGATCCAAATCACAATCTAAAAGATCGGCTAACGATAAAGCCCAAGGGATTTCTGGATAATAAGGAGCTCATTACGCTTACTCAAAATCGAGAAATTCAATCTTATCGTGTCGCCATGCCTCTTCGGGATTTTGGAGACGACGGGGTCAACTCGTACAGAATTCCCGGTTTAGTCACTAGCACAAAAGGGACCCTATTAGCCGTCTATGATATTCGGAGAAATTCTAGCCGAGATCTACAGGGAGATATAGATGTGGGAATGAGCAGAAGTACAGATGGTGGTCAAACTTGGGAGCCTATGAAAATCATAATGGATATGGGAACCTGGGGAGGCCTCCCAGAAGATCAAAATGGAATTGGTGATCCCGCAATTTTGGTGGATCATGAGACTGGTCATATTTGGGTGGCGGCACTTTGGATGCATGGAAAACCCGGAGAAATGGCTTGGAATTCCTCTAAACCAGGGTTGAGTCCCCAAGAAACAGGGCAGTTTGTAGTAGTCAAATCTGAAGATGATGGGATCACCTGGTCTCAACCTATAATTCTCACAGACCAGCTCAAAAATCCTGAATGGAATTTATTCTTCAACGGACCGGGTAAAGGAATCACTCTCAAGGACGGGACTTTGGTTTTCCCAGCACAATACAAAGACAAAAACCAAATGCCCTTTAGCACCCTAATTTACAGTAAAGACAAAGGACAAACATGGCACGTAGGCACGGGAGCCAGATCCAATACTACTGAAGCACAAATCGTAGAACTTAATGATGGCAAATTGATGCTGAATATGCGAGATAACCGAGGAGGAAGCCGTTCCATTGCTGTAACCTCTGACTTGGGAAAAACCTGGACTGAGCATCCTACTTCCCGAACCGCACTACAAGAGCCGGTATGTATGGCCAGTCTAATTGACAATCCATATTCGTCTGGAATGCTTTTATTTTCCAATCCAGCTACTGAAAAAGGACGCCATAATATTACGATAAAAGCAAGCTTAAATGATGGGAGTTCTTGGCCTTCTGACATGCATGTGTTACTGGATGAGGGCACGGGATGGGGCTATTCATGCCTGACCATGATCAATGAGGAAGAAGTGGGCATCCTTTACGAAAGCAGTGTCGCCAATATCACATTTCAGATAATCCCTTTAAAAGAAATTTTGGGTAAACAATGAAAACCAAATATTCAGAACAATACAAAAATGCTCTTTTGGATGATGTTATCCCTTTTTGGGAAATAAACTCTCCAGATCCTGTTTATGGTGGATATTTCACCTGCCTAGACCGTGAAGGAAAAGTGTATGACACTGATAAATTCGTTTGGTTGCAAGGAAGGCAGGCTTGGACTTTTTCCATGCTTTACAATCAAGCAGAACAAAAAACCGAGTGGTTGGAAATATCCAAAGACGGGATTGATTTTCTAAAAAAATACGGGAGAGATAGTAAAGGAAGATTTTACTTTTCGCTTACCAGAGAGGGAAAGCCACTAATTCAGCCTTATAATATCTTTTCAGACTGTTTTGCAACTATGGCCTTTGCCCAGTATGGACATGCCACCAAAGATCAAGAAAGTTTGGATTTAGCAAAATTTACATTCCAAAATATCCTTTCACGAAAAACCAAACCAAAAGGAATTTACACCAAGGCATTTCCTAAAACCAGACCCCTGAGAAACTTTTCCCTACCTATGATTCTCAGCAATTTATGCCTGGAACTGGAACACCTCCTTGATCCCAACTTGGTCGAAAAAACACTGGATGATTGCATCCATGAAGTAATGGAGGTTTTTCTAAAGCCAGACACCAACCTGATTTATGAAAATCTTCTTGAGGATGGAAGCCTCTCGAATTCCTTTGAGGGGAGACTGATCAATCCCGGTCACGGAATCGAGGCAATGTGGTTTATGATGGATATCGCAAGTCGACGCAAAGACACCACGCTCATGAACAAAGCGGTAGACACTGTAGAGAGAATTTTGGAATACGGCTGGGACAAGAAATACGGAGGAATATTCTATTTTCTGGATGTGAAAGGTCATCCCCCACAGCAATTGGAATGGGATCAAAAACTCTGGTGGGTGCATCTAGAAACTTTAGTTGCCCTCGCCAAAGCTTACCGATTTACCAAACGCCCCACAATCTGGGCCTGGTTTGAAAAAGTCCATCAATATACTTGGAATCACTTTCCTGACCCAGAATACAAAGAATGGTATGGATACCTCAATCGTCAAGGTGAAGTACTTCTGCCACTTAAAGGAGGGAAATGGAAAGGATGTTTTCATTTGCCAAGAGCTTTGTTTCAGGTTTGGCAAACTTTTGAGCATATTGAAAAAGAACAAGCTGAAACTCAAACCACTGCCTACCCATGAAAAGAATCTTTTCCACGATCCTATTCTTCTTTTATCTTCTCTTCACAGGAATTCCCCTCTGCTATGCCCAAAAGGTCTGGAAGGACCCATTAGCAGAAGGATTCCCTGTCATTGAGGGGAGATTAAACGATCATACTGATTATTCAAGAATGCCCTTTAATCTCAAAGATTCTGTTAGGAAAGTAGTCTGGGATCTTTCACAACAGTCTGCTGGATTATCTTTTAGTTTTACCACAAACTCCTCTAAAATTCAGGTAGAATATCTGGTAATAAAACCAATACAACTAGCCCATATGCCTGCCACGGGAGCCAGCGGTGTGGATCTCTATGTGTTGGACCAGGCACAACAATGGAAATGGATTAGGGGAAATTTCAGTTTTGGAGACACCATTCGTTATGATTTTTCCTGGGATCAAGAATCTGCAAAAGAGGGAAAATTCACATTGTTTTTACCCCTATACAATCAAGTGAAACAACTCCGGATCGGTATAGACTCAAATTCAACTTTTGAATTTTTACCACGTCCATCCCAAAATCCCATTGTAATTTACGGAACTTCCATAGCTCAAGGCGCTTGTGCTTCAAGACCTGGAATGGCATGGACTAACATCCTACAAAGAGTATTGAATCAGCCAATTGTCAATCTTGGTTTTTCAGGAAATGGAATGCTGGAAAAAGAAATCATCCACTTTATAGGTAATGAAAAAGCAAGTCTATTTGTCTTGGATTGCCTTCCTAACCTGGTTTCCTCTAAAGGGTTAAGTGATCAGGAAATCAGCGGTCGAATTCTATATGCAGTTCAATATTTACGTCAAAAGCATCCTAAAACCCCAATTTTACTTACTGCTCATGCGGGATACTCTGATGGTGAAGTGGATCCTCTTAGAAAAGGTATGTACCTCCATATCAACAAACTCCTCGAAAAGGAATTTAATTCGTTGTTGTCAGAGGGGATGGAAAAGATATTTCTGTTGGAAAAAGAAGAAATCGGACTGACTGAAGCAGATTTTGTAGACGGAACTCATCCAACAGACGCGGGTATGTTAAAATATGCCCAAGCCTATGTTCAAAAGATTCTTGAAATCAATTCCTCTGATTAAATATAGAATGCATCACTTGGGTATTCTTCTTGGGTTTCTTCTGTTTAATTCATTCTCACAAGAAAAGGATTCTGGAATTTTTGAAAAATCTGTTTTAAGTGAAACCCCTACAAATTCCAGTATTGTCAGTATCAACCCTTCTCCCTTTCCACCAAATTCTATTCATTGTACGACCGCAACGGAAAACCTTATTCCCCAGCCACAAAAGATCGAACTTCTGGAGGGAGAATTTTTCCCAGCGGTCAATTGCGATCACCTAGACCTCTGGGGTAAATCCATTCTAAAGAAAAAGTCCTTCAGGGAAATAAATGAATCCCGTCCCTCCTGGCTAAATCTTAGTATAATACCTAATTTGAAGTTTACCCCAGTCAATTCAGAGGAGGCCTATTCCTTAGAAATCAATGATTCAGGGATTTACATTCAAGCCCAAAGTCTCAAGGGTATTTTTTATGGTTGGCAGACTTTGAAGCAACTCCAAAAAGTCCAAAAGGATGGGACGATAAGTTTCCCATTCGTAAAAATTCAAGACTGGCCAGCTTTTAGAATCCGGGGTTTTATGCACGACTTAGGTCGCAGTTTTATTCCAATCAAAGAATTAAAAGAGCAAGTTCAAATCCTTTCCGCATACAAAATCAATTTTTTTCATTGGCATTTGACAGAGGACATTGCCTGGAGGCTGGAGATTAAGGCCTTTCCTGAATTAACTCATCCTTCCAATATGACTCGCTTCCCCGGATTGTATTATAGCCAAGCTGAGGTTCGTGACTTTTTGGATTTTGCAGAAATGCATGGCGTTCAGGTAATTCCTGAAATAGACATGCCCGGGCATAGTGCGGCTTTTGAGCGGGCATTGGGGGTGGATATGCAGACTGAAGAAGGAATATCAGCGCTGAAAATAATCTTGGAAGAAGTCCGGGAACTCTTTAGAAATTCCGATTATATCCATTTGGGGACTGATGAAGTCAAATTCACCAATCTTGATTTTGTGCCGGAAATGGTTGCTTTTGCAAGGGATTTGGGATTTAAGGTAATTTCCTGGAATCCGGGATGGGAATATAAAGAAGGTGAAATTGACCTCCTTCATCTATGGAGTTATAGGGGTAAACGTTTGGGGACCGTACCCGTTGTTGACTCCAGATTTCATTACATCAACCATTTCGACCCATTTGCAGATTTAATTTCCTTGTTTAGAAGTAATGTATTGGGTCAAAACCAAGGGGATTCAGTGGTAGCTGGATCAATTCTTGCCACCTGGAATGACCGCTCCTTACCAACTTCTGAATCTATTCTTAGAGAGAATAATTTCTATCCTTTGATGCTAACCTTTGCAGAAAGACTTTGGAAAGGTGGAGGATATGGCTATTTCAATGACCTTGGAGTAAAGTATCCTCAGGAAAAAAAGGAACAGGAAGCCTGGGAAATATTCGAAAACAAACTTCTTTTTCACAAAACATCCTATTTTTCTCAATACCCATTCCCCTATTTCAAACAAAGCCATCAGAAGTGGAATATCACATTTCCCTTTGATAACCTGGGAAAATTGGACAGCGTCTTTCAAATCGAGAAAATTCTCCTGGAATCGGACAATTTGGAGACGATACCCCATTTTCATGCACAAGGAGGGACAGTGTATTTGAGACATGTCTGGGGTGATTTAGTACCGGGCTATATCACAGACCCCAAACCCAATTCCACGGTCTATGCATATGCCTGGATTTATTCCCCGATTCACCAACAAGTAGATGCCTGGATTTCATTTCATGATTACAGTAGATCCGAAAAAGACCTTCCTCCATCAAAAGGTAAATGGGATTGGAATGATAGCAGAATTTGGGTTAATGGTCAAGAGGTTCTTCCACCCAATTGGCAAAATTATCATACTATTCTTGATCCAGAAATCCCTTTAACCAATGAAAATTTTCAAAGCAGAAATCCCACTGAAATCCAATTGCAGGAAGGTTGGAATAAAGTAGTATTAAAGCTTCCTATAGGAAAATTTAGCACACCTGAAATCAGGTTAAATAAATGGATGTTCAGTTTTGTTCTAATCCATGGAGAGAATTTAGAATGGAGCCTAAATAATGAAAGGAAAAAATAAATATCAGAGAAGCACTATTTTCAGCTCTCTGACCATTATCTCTTGACTTCACTTTCTGCCTTTCCCTAATCCAATCTACCTCACCCTCGATTCTGAATACAAGTCATAAGCTGCAACCAAAGATTCTTTGGAATAGGATGTTCCAAACCGCTCATAGGAGTCCAAATCCGCCCTTTGTTCTAAGTAGGCTGGGAAATATCTCCTTTCCAATTCATCCCAAATGATAGCCAAATAGGCGTATTGTATTTTGCTGGATCTCCCATTTTCCATCCAGATTTCAAATTGGGACTCCTCCAGGGATTGAGGATAATCAGGGCTGTTGAACATGCCACAAAATAAAAGCAATCTCGGGAATGAGCATAACCTCGGGATCAGTTTTGGGTGATTTGTCGAATCCTGGCTCAATGTGGAGTAGGAAACATTTTCGAATGGGACAGTCCAAATTTGCCTACTTCATGTTTTTGATTTTGGCAGAGATTTACCCATATTCGAATAGAACAATAAGTAAATCTTCACCCTTTTACTTGTTTTGTTTTTTTTCCAACCCTTCTGACGGCATGCAAACCGGTTCATTTACGATAAGTCTTGATTTCGAACTTCTATGGGGTATTTTCGACAAGGTGGGTAACAATTACCGCCCCGAATATTTTGCCAATACCCGCAGAGTAATTCCCCAAATGCTTGAGCTTTTTGGTAAAAATGAAATTTCAGTGACTTGGGCTACCGTAGGGATGCTTTTTGCAGAAAATGAGGAGGAGTGGAAATATTATTCGCCCGAGTTTTTACCCTCTTATCGGGACAAAAAACTTTCCGCTTATGAATGGGCAAAGACCCATGGCTTGAGGCCGGAAGTTCATTTTGCTCCAGAATTAATCCGTCAGATTTTAGATACTCCTTTTCAGGAACTAGGCTCACATTCTTATGCCCATTATTATACGCTTATGCGTGGCCAAAGCCCGGAGCAGTTTGTCCAAGACCTGAAATCCACCCAAAAAATCGCTCATGAAAAGTTTGGCGTTCGGCTGAAATCTTTGGTTTTTCCTAGAAATCATATCAATGAACTTTATCTGGGACATTGTCTGGAAGAAGGCTATGAATATGTCCGAGGAAATCCCAAGAACTGGTTTTGGCAGGAAACCCAGCACGAAAGCTTTGGTAAAAAGCTGTTTAGGTCAGCAGATTGTTTTTTCCCTGTAGGAACCAAGCCTTCTTTCCATCTTTCAGAAATCAAGGTTTATGACAAGGAACCGGTGATTATCCCTGCTTCCAGGATATTACGTCCAATAATTCCACAAAACCCACTTTTTAATTCCATTCGCTTTCAAAGGATTCTTAGTGAAATGAGTCATGCTGCCAAAAATAAACAGATTTATCACCTGTGGTGGCATCCACACAATTTTGGAAATGATCCCAAGGGCAGTATGAAAGAGCTTGAAATTTTGATTCAGCATTTTAGAAAACTTAGGGAAACCCATGGTTTTGAATCTCATTCCATGGAAAGCTTGGGGCAAAAAGTCAAAGCCAGACTCCAACCGGCTTGACAGAGCCTTCCTTCGACAAGCTCAGTATAGTGAAGAGTTTGTCGGGTTGGTTAAATCAACTTTTGGTTTTTGCTAAAACCTCAAGGTAAATTTTTTCCAAGGCATCGACCATTTTCTTCATGCTGAAGTTTTCGATTACCTGAACTCTGGAAGCCTTCCCCATTTTCTTTCGTAGTTCTTGGTCTAACAGCAATTTTTCACAATGCTCTTCCAATTCCTCCCAGGCATCGATTTCAGTCAAAAAGCCCTGTTTTCCGTGCTGGATAACCTCTCCAATTCCTCCAGCTCGAGTAGCTACCACAGGCACCTCGCAGGCCATTGCCTCCAGCATCGCAATGGGCAGCCCTTCAAATTCCGAGCTGCTGAGATAAATATCCATCAGGTTCAGGTATGGAATAACTTCCTTTTGAACGCCTACCAAATGGAAATTTACCGCAAAGCCGGACTCCTCAATCTGCCGAACAATCCTGGCCTTCCATTCTCCGTCTCCAACCAGTAAAAAATGCACATTAGGATGTTTTTTCAGGATTCTGATTGCGATTGCTACCCAAAGCCAAAGTCTTTTTTGGGAACGGAACACTGCTACTTTACCAATCACCGGAGAATCTTCAGGTATCCCCAGCCGCTTTTTGAATTCCGCTATTTCAACATCCAACTTTTTAAAAACATCTGTATTTACCCCATTTTGAACCACTTTTACTCTCAGCCTTCCTCCTCTTTTGTAAGGATCCCAGATTGAGTTGAGCTGCATGGAAAGGGCTACTTCATTGGATACGGCAATGGCCACATCCTGATTTTTGAAAGTCAGACGATTCCCCCAATAAGACACCCTATTATACCGCTCCCAGGTATTGTGTTCGGTATATACAATAGGAATATCCAGCTTTTGACCTACAAATCTGGCCAAAATACCGGCCCAAGGCAGGTGGGCATGGAGAATGTCAAAGTTATTTTCCCGAACAAAGTCACGGACTTTCTGAACCTGAAAAAACAGACCCAAATTCCCTGAGGGTATGAGATGAACCTGGATTCCAGCTTCTTCTAGTTCATCCACGATATTCTGCTCCTGATAATAAAAATAGAGGCAATGAAACTCAAACCTGCTTTGATCATGCACTTGGGCAGTTTCAGGAATTAGCTTCTCTGCTCCACCTCGGCCCAGGGATTTGATCAGGTGCAAAACTTTGATTTTCTCTTTCACTGAAGAATTTTGACTAGTCTGCAAACCTAAGGAAAGTAGGGGAAAAAGTTTAGAAGTTGGTGGGGTTAGTAATCGGGTGGTGGGTTGGTCAACAGTCCACGGACGACAGACCACAGCCACTTCGACCAACCAATCTACCCCACAATCAGGCAATAACTTTAGCCAGAAAATTTTCGAGCTGAGTAATAAGATCACAAAATCTCAAAAGATTTTATTATGATTATCCGCAATGATACCACTTGGAAATTTAATGAGTAGATATGAAGGTCAATGCCTGGTAGCCTAAGATCCATAGGATCGTAACTATTCATAACCTCCGGTGTAGCCGGGGGCAAAGTCAAAATAGTAGAAAAGGAACCCTGGAGGGGTGAATAGTTGAAGTTTCACCCCTTCAGGGTTCAATAAAGGGAAATTTTCAATGGCTGCCCTGCACTTCGTACAGGGTCATGAATGGTTTGGCTCCTTCGGAGCCACTTAAAAATTCTGTGAAAATTTCAGCATCAAAAATCTTATTCTGCTTTCACTTTTGTACTGGTAGAATAGCGGATAGACATAGATTTTATTCTTGCCTCTTGCTTCTTGCCTCTTGCTTCTTGCTTCTTGCTTCTTGCCTCTTGCCTCTTGCCTCTTGCCTCTTGCTTCTTGCCTCTTGCTTCTTGCTTCTTGCCTCTTGCCCTTTGAAGGCCCTTTTATCCCAAATACCTCAAAAACTGGATATAACTAAACCTCAGAAAATTACCTTTCACCGATAGATAAACGGCGACCACCCTCAGGTGACCTAATTTTTATTTTCTGAAGACTAGTTTTGAGTATCCTTTAAAAAGGAAAAAGTTGTTTAATCACCTTTTTGTCCCCTCAAATTCTAAGACTATGAAAGCAGAAAATTCACACGCCAGTCAAATTTCCAATTCAGGAAACGAGTTTCTTGAAAATCTAATTGACACTTATGAGTTGATTGCAGGAGTTTTCAAGGAATTGGGGGGGCAAAACAACTTTACACCCAAACTAGACCGAACACTTCCTTTCATTTCCGGAAGAACTGACTTGGTCAGAAAAATACTTTACCTCTTTATTTCTGATCTGGTTCAGTCCCATGGCACAGACTGGAAAAGCAATTACATGTTTGTCTCACATTCTCAGGAAAAAAATTGTTGGATATTCAATTTCCATCCTTTGGACACTTTAGAGGAATCAGATTATTGGAATAAAACCGCATTAGAAACCACCAACCCTACTCTTGCACCATTTTCTCTTCTGATTCCCAAAAGTTCAATCCGAGACACCTTCAGTAATTCTAATATCACCAACCTTTAAACTAATCCTATGAGCATGACACCATCCTTTGGTTACCTCGATAGTCTCTCTGGTGGAAATGATAAGTTTAAAGAAAAGATCATCAAAATCTTAATCTCAGAATTACCCAAGGAGCATGATTTACTTAAACTCGCCATCCAATCAGACAACTTTTTTTGGGCTGCTGAGATCGTTCATAGAATCAAACAAAAGGTTTCCTTTCTTGCAATGGAAGATGCCTATAAAGTTGTGGACCAATTTGAAAATGAAATTCGAGAAGGAGAACTAAAAAATCTTCAAAAATTTGAAGAAATCATCCATAAAATACTTAATTTTCTTGCAAGAACTCATGAGTAATGTATGGATTGTATTGTTTTGGATGATGAAAGTGTCTCCAGGGAAATAATAAATTTTTTATGCGATCAAGAGCCCAATACCAACCTGGTTGGTAGTTTTTCCTCGGCCATGGAAGCATTTAAATTTTTGAATCTGAGAGAAGTAGATCTGATATTTCTGGATATTCACATGCCTGGTTTTACCGGTTTTGAATTTATTCAAACCCTAAAATCCCCCCCTCTGATTATCATTACCAGCTCGGATACTGAGCAGGCCTCAGAGGCTTTTTCCTATGATAGCATCATTGATTTTCTCAAAAAACCCATCGACCCGGATAGGTTTAAAAAAGCGATTGATAAGGCGCTAAAAATCAAGAAAAAAGATCTGGGAAGTATGTCAAAGGAACCTTCTTTGTCTAGCCAGGAACATGTTTATATTAACATTGATAAAAAATTAATCAAGCTGGATATAGCTGAAATCAATTTGTTGATAGCTGATGGAGATTATGTGAAAATTCTGACCACCGGCAATGAATACCGGGTGCACACCACTCTTTCCAATATGCAGCAAAAGCTACCGGCCGATACATTCATGAAAATTCATAGATCGTACCTGATAAACCTCCACAAAATCGTTGACATACAGGATAACACTATTCTAATTGATAAGACTGTAGTTCCGATCAGTCGAACTAGAAGGGCTGAGTTTATCAGAAGGTTAAATCTTATTTAGTCACTTTTTATGGCCTTTTCCGCCATCAGGCTCAAGACCAATCGGCTTTCTTTCAAAATTTTGTCTGCTAGATCCCGGATTTTGGGTTCCTCCCAAGTTTCCTGTAGCTCCAATTCTTTAGATAAAACAGCTAGCAAATCCATTCCAGAACTGATGGCAGTACCATAGAGCTTGTGACCGAACTCTTTTACAGTCTCTAAAGAAGCAGAGTCCACTGCAAGTGCTAAAGTATCCGGAAGTGCTCCCAACTCCGCCTGAACTAGTTTTAAAATATTCGCCAGAAACTCCTTATTTCCATCCGTGTATTTGATCAGCTTTTCTTGGTCAAAATGGAGAAGCTGGATCTTTTCATCTTCAAGATTGGGATCCTTCTCCGGTTCGGATTGACTCAACCACCTGTAAAGAACCTCCTTCATAGTTTTTTCTACGACAGGCTTTACGACAAAGTCATCCATACCAATACTGATACATTTTTCTCTTTCTCCCTTGACATTGCCAGCAGTAAGTGCAATGATGGGAATATCCTTACAGGTATCCAGAGAGCGGATTTCCTTGGTAGCTTCATATCCATTCATAACGGGCATTTGCACATCCATCAGAATCAAATCAGGAGCTTGTTTTTGACAAAGTTCTATAGCCTCCTGCCCGTTCAAAGCTTTCTGGAGAATGCAATTGGGAAAAATCTTCTTAAGCAGTGACTCTGCCAAAAGCATATTGACTTGATTGTCTTCCGCCACTAGAATCCGATAGGCCTGAGTGAGCTGCACTTCCTCTTCCTCCTTGATTTGATTTAGGTCTTGTTTTTCCGAAAGATGAGAAAGGACATGGTACAATTCCTGAATCTTCAGTGGCTTGATGAGACGGAATTTGACATTCAGGTTTTTACATTCCTGAATGAGTTTACTATCATCGGAGGAGCTATGCAAAAGTAAAATTGGCATTTCATCCAAATGGTCTTGAAAACTTTCCCGTATTTTCTTGATTGTCTCCAATCCATCCATGAAAGGCATGTGATAATCCATCAATACCACATCGCAGGAATTTCCGGTAGCCAAAAATTGGAGTGCCTCAAATCCATTGGTAGCTTCATGAGTTTTGATGTTTTTGAGCCGAAGCATTTGAGACACAATCAGGCGATTGTTTTCATTATCATCCACCACCAAAACGTCCTTGATTTCTTCCAAACCATCCCAATCGATGGCATCGCCCTCTTCCGATTTGAACCAAATATCAAAATAGAATAAACTCCCCTCGCCCTGCTTGGATTTGAGTTGGAGTTTACTTTCCATTAAGCCCAGAAGTTTGTTGGAAATGGTCAAGCCTAGTCCAGTTCCACCATACTTTTTGGTGGTGGAGCTGTCTTCTTGGGAGAAAGCTTCAAAAATCTTTGCCTGTTTTTGTGGAGCAATTCCTATTCCGGTATCTCTGACAGAAAAGCGCAGCATGGAGCGATCCCCATCTTGCTGCAACTGTTCTATTTTTAATTCTATTTCTCCTTTTTCGGTGAATTTGGCTGCATTCCCTAAGAGGTTTACCATCACTTGCTTTAGGCGAACTGCGTCTGCATAGATAAATCTAGGCAAGTTGGTGTCCACGTTAAGAAGCATCTCCAAGCCTTTCTTTTGAATCTGATACGTGATGATATCAGTAGCTTGTGAGGCTATGGAATAAAGATCATTTTTGTCGATATCCAATTCCAATTTACCAGCCTCGATTTTTGAGAAGTCCAAAATGTCGCTGATGATCCCAAGAAGGGAGTTTGCTGACTGGTGAACAATATTCAGGTATTGAGCTTGGGTTTCGTTGAGTTTGGTCTTCAAGACCAAATCAGTAAATCCGATAACCCCATTTAGCGGAGTACGGATTTCATGGCTCATATTGGCCAGAAATTCAGATTTAGCTTTGCTAGCCTCCTCGGCTTGGGTTTTTGCCTCCTGAAGTTCCTGCCGTCGGACTACCATCTCGGTCACATTTTGTGAAAGAACCATCATTCCTCCTATAGTCCCGTCATAGAGATACCAGGGCCTCATTTCCCAAGAGAGGTATTGGGGTTCTTCAATTCCGGGAAGAAACACCTGTTCCTCTTGCCTTCCAACAACCTCCCCCTGAAGTACCTGTTGATGCCATACATAGGACTCATCGGTGATGATATCTGCAAACAAGTCATAGTGTGATCGGCCAATAACTTCTGACTCTTGGAGTTTAAATTCATTTACCCAGCGGTTACTGACTGCCAAATAATTCAAGTCCCGATCTAACATAGCCACTGCAGCAGGAGTATGCTTTACGAAAGCTGAAAGCCTACTCTTTTCATTGATCAGCTCGATTTCAACCTTACGTTTTTCGGTGATGTCCACTGCAATTCCCAAAAATCCAATGACGGTTTGATTCGTATCTCGAATCGGTGTCACTACCAAATCCACTTGTCGGCGGGTACCATCTTTGCAGATATAGGTCCAGTTTTTTTTCTCAGAACCATACTTTTCTGCACGAGCTACAAATACCTGAAATCCTTCCACGGGTTCACCAAATTCCTCGGAGACCTCTTGTGAATGTTGAATAATCTCTTCCTTGCAATGAATGATTTCGGGAGTATGTTTTCCGACTAATTCTTTGGCTTTATACCCCAAAAGTTTCTCAGCTCCACGGTTAAAAACTGTAATCAAACCCTGGGTATCCGTAGCAATAACACTGACCTCCGAAGAAGCATTAAACACATCATCCAGAAGTTTTTTGGCATTGGCAGCTTCTAATTCTGCCTTTTTTGCTAGATCTATATCCTGAAAAGTACCAACCAACCGGATGGTTTTCCCCTTCTCCTGAATCGCCTTTCCGACAGCCCTTACCCAAACATTTCTGCCTTTGGCAGTTACAATCTGCAAATCCAGATTCCAGGGTTCCCCATATCTGATGGCACGATCCACCGCTTTGGATATTATCTCGCGGCTCTCTCCTTCCTTATAAAAATGAATCCCTTCTTCCAATTTCGGCACATACCCCTCTTCCACTTCATGGATCATGGCAGTAACAGGTGTCCAGGAAAGTTTATTGGTAAGGAGGTCCAGTTCCCAACCTCCCACTCTAGCCACACGACCAGTCTCTTCTAGCAGTTCTTTGGTTTCTTTTATGTCTTTTTCAAGTCTTACCCGGGAGGTGATATCCACCGCATTCCCAATGATATAGGGCTTTTGGCCATTATCGGGGTATTGAAGAATATTATTGAAAAGCCAAACTTTTTGAGTTCCATTTTTCGTGATGACCTGCATTTGTCCTTCCGCTTTACCTTTGGTTTTTATTTCCTCCAGATAACCTGATATTCTTGGGTGAAAGGATTTGGGAACCAAGTCGTAAAGGGACTTTTTCAAAATTTCCTCTTGGGTAAAGCCGATCATCTTGGCTCCGGCGAAATTGACTGTCAGAAAGTTCCCTTCCAGATCATGAGTACACATGAGGCCTTGGGAATTTTCAAAAAACTCCCCTAAAAGGAGATTGCTCTCCCGAAGTCTGTTTTGCTGCAGCATTTCACAAACCTCCTCTCCAATCAACTTCAACCCCTTTATTTTACTTGGACTAAGGGTTCGATAGGCAGTATCTGCAATGGCAAATCCTCCCAATCTCATTTTGCTGTAATCTCTTAGAATTAATACTCCCAAAGGGACCAAACCTTCCAACAGCTTCTCGGATGACTGAGGTGCCTGAATGAAATTTTCTTCACTTTCCTCTGTTGAAATGGTATTCAAAAATGTCTTCCAAAATTCGGGGGATACTTCACTATCCTTTCCAAAAAGATGTATGTTTTTTCCTTCTAGAATGAAAAAAACAACTTTGGCATCGTCCGCTACGATACTCGCCAGTTGGCAATATTTTTCAAAATCGGAATTGGCAGCAGCGGCAAAGAGAGCATTCTGCTTTTCAGAAAATGGAATATCCGAACCTAGTGGAGAAATCATTGAATCATTGTTGGTTTAGAGAACAAAAGCCTGTCAATCCTGAGCTCTAAAGAGCTAGTAAGAGACTTAGAAAATATCCAAAGGAAAGGGTCAAATTGGTTCTCAACAGGCTTAATTACAAAACAGTTAAAACTTATTGAATACCAATTATTCTCCAGAAAATTTACTATTCCAAATATCTGGGGAATTATATTTTGATGAAATAAATGATCTATTAATAATTTAATATTCCATTGGGAAATAGTACAGGAATTGTGCTGTGAAAGGCAATTTTATAGAGTGATATGAATAGGAATCAAAGTCTTTCGGAAACGGTTGGAGGTTGTGGGTTGTGGGTTGTCAACAGTCCTCGGACGACGGACCACAGTTGTCTCGAAATCCGAAATCCGAAATCAGGAGAGGTTGTGGGTTGTCGGTTGTGAATAGGTCAACAGGGTGGAGTTATAAGTTTAAAGGGTAAAGTTTAAAGTTGGGGATGTGAGTTGTCCGATGTCGGATGTGAGTTGTCGGTTGTCGGTTGGTCAACGGACTACGGACGACGGACCACAGTTGTCACGAAATCCGAAATCTAAAATCCGAAATCAGGAGAGGTTGTCGATTGTGAGTTGTCGGTTGTGGGTTGTCAACGGTCCACGGACGACAGACCATAGTTCACTTACTGACTCCAAAATGGCATTTCTCTCCAGAGTTTCATTAATTGATACAGTATTAAACCGTACAGACACGTGGCCGGCACCCATGATCGCCTTCCTCATTTCTACTTTATGGGTGCCGTACCAATGTTGCCTATGATTTCACAAAAAACCCTTTTATTCAACTCCCTGCATTTATTATTGGACTGAGGGTCTGTATGACCACAAATCTGTTTTTCTCTTAAAATAAAGCGTTCCATCCTCACCCATTACCAACAAAGCAGCTTCTTTGGCCAGCTGGGTATATTCCAGGGTTTTCGGATTTAGTTTGAAGAGTTTTTCCCAATCTGTCCCGTAAATATTTCCGTCCGGATGCAAAACCATAAATGCACTTCTCCAGATATGGCTTTTGAAAGGAGGATAATCAAACAGCTTGGTAACTGATTTTACTTTTCGGGCTTTTGGGTCGAAAATAAACAATTGTCCATCTCCCATCCCCCAAATGGAGCCATCCGGCATGTTCAAAAAGCCTGTCAGCGCCGAAGCTCCCGGCACAGGAATAATGTCAAATAGCTTCTCTCCTGTCTCCGGATTCCAACCCACCAGATGCGCTTCTTTGGTTTCTGGAGCTATCCCCAAACCACCGGAGATGGTAGTACCTACCAACACATAGTCCCCCGTATAGGCCAAACCTGCAATAGCCTGTTTTTCCACTGGACTTGGAAAATGCTTCAGCTCCTCTGTTTGGGCATCATATACCACCAAAGCTCCACCCAATTTGCCATACTCAGGAATCATCCCAAAAACCAGCTGCTTTTTATCCTTCAACACCACCTGAGTAAATGCCCTGCTTTGGTTTTCAATCTGTCCCAAAAACTTGGGATTCCCTTCTTTAGGCTTCCAAGCGGACTTGGTATCATAGACATAAAATTTCCCTTTGGGATAAATTCCAAAGAAAATCTGATCTCCGAATACAGACATGCCTTCAGTCTGATCTAATCCCGGAAGAAAAGTGGATTGACCCGTTTTGGGATCGTAAGCGGCGTTCCCTCCAGCCAGATAACCTCCAGACCAGATTTTCCCATCGGGGCCGGTCACCAAGGAATGGATGGGAATAGGCTGACCGGGAATTTGAAGCTTATTTTTTGACAGAGAATTATCCTTAGGGTTGAAAACAAAAAGATTTGCTCCCGAAGTCAGAAAATAAACTTTTCCGTCCTCCCCATAATGGAAAGCTAATGCGGTTCCGATCTCTTCCCCCAAAACCTCTGCAGTCTGGTAATTTTTGGATGGATCAAAGCGCTTTAACTGAGATTTGGAAGTGAGATAGACTGTCTTCCCAGATGGCTCCCCTGTAATGGCCCGCATGTCCATGCCCTCAATTTCCTGTTCGAATTCCCGAGTTTGGAGGTTATATACCAGAGTAATGCTTCCATTGGTAATCAGGGCAAAAAGACGGTCATTTCCATCAAGTCCGGGAACAATCTCCAATCCATAAACAAATTCATAGTTTCTGAATTTTTCAGGCAGAAGCTCCTTCTTTTCGCCGGTTATTGGATTGAGCTCGATCAAGTGGGCTTTTGAGCCAACTCCTGCATAGAGCATTCCGGTTTTGGGATAAAAGGCCAAGCTTCGGACATAGTTTTGATTCTCGACCAAAGGACCTTTTCCCACATCCGAAAATCCATCTTTGGGATGGTATCGAAATACCCGGCAACCCGGATAAGTGGCTCCAAAAACCTCTCCATCAGCCCCTGCCGTAAGATTCCAAAGGTAGTTTTCCCCTTCAAGCACTACCCCCAAATCTTTGACCTCCTGGGTTCCCGGAATATGCGCGAAAAGACTTCCATTAGCTCCCGGAGCATAGATAGTTCCATCTGTGGATTGAGCCAAGTCCCAGGCCCCATCTGCCTCAGGCAAGGCCTGGTCGAGGATCAGTTCCCTGGTTTCCACATCATAGCCTAGCAAATGCGCAGGCTCACCCCGAACCACTGTATAGATCAACTGACGGTCCTGAGGTCCTTTTGCAAATACACTTCCCTGAATCATGGACGCAAAAAGCTGAGCCCCATGATTGGTGAAACGGGTAGTATCTACCTGAGCTATTGCATTGGACAACTGGGACAAAAGAATGAAGGCAAAAAATGCCCATTGGATCAATTTCTTCATGGTTATTGGATGGATTGGGATAAAAACTGCTGCACAAATGCATTGTCATGGAGCTGGGGATAATCCCGGTAAACCCGATCGATTTCTTCCGATTGTCCAGGCGACATTACCTCTTGGGGATTAAGACACCATATTCCTTTCAGTAGTCCCTGTCTTCTGAGAAATTCATGCATTCCCGGAATGCAGCCATGGAAATGATTCGCTGGATCAAACATCACGGCATTGACATCAGTGACTGCAATTCCCTTGGTAAGTAACCTCGCCCAATCTTCCCCAGTACCTGTGGCCTTACAGGATTTAATTTCCTCTAAAAGTTCCACGGCTTTTTCAGTCCAAACCGCCCAATGACCTAATAAGCCTCCCACGAATTCTTTTTCGAAGACTTTTCCTCCCACTTCAAAACGGTATTTGGTCAGCAGATCGGCAACAATATTGTCATCATTTCCGGTGTACATGGCAATTTGATCTCTTCGGCTGCTTTGGGCGACAGCACGCATCACGTCGAGCGTTTGGTAACGGTTAAAAGATGCACATTTGATTGCTTCTACGTTTTCGATTTCCGCAAATTGCTCCCAAAAACCATAGCTGAAGATTCTTCCTCCTACAGAGGGCTGAAGGTAAAATCCAAAAACTGGAATTATGGAAGCCACTTCCTTAACCCGATTGAGAATTTCTGCTTCAGTCCAAGCCTGCAAGCCTCCCATACTCAAAAGTCCCATGTCATAGCCATATTTCAGGGCAGTTTCTGCCTCAGAAATCGCCTGAAGTGTAGGCCCACAAATGCCAGCTACTTTCACAAAAGGACGGTCGAGTTGGGCTTTTTCAACTTCTTCTGCAGCAAGAGACAGCACTTTTTCAAAAAGCATGTGCTGAGGATCCCGGATTTCAAATTGGGTGGAATGCACCCCGACGGCTACGCCTCCAGCTCCAGAAGAAATGTAGTAGCGGGTGAGTTGGCGCTGCATCGCTTCGTCCAACTGACGATTGGCGTCCAAAGCCAAAGGATGGGCAGGAATAACCGTGCCCTGATGAAGGTGTTGTTTTAAAGTTTGATTCAATGTCTTCATTAGAATTTTCCTCCTCTTTCTTGAAAATGTGTAGCTTTTCCAAACTCCTCTCCTCCCTGGCTGATCCAGGTAGCCGTGATATCGATAATTTCCCGGATGGTGACTCGGGGGTAGCCAAAGATTCGATGGCATTCCGAGGCATTATTAAGTAAAGCTGTACCGCTTGGTTCGTTGATAAAAACCGGTTCCTTTCCAAACCGAAGCCCAAATTGCTGGGCAATCCAGCGGGTGGAAAGAATTTCCGGACCTGTTACATTCAGGATTTTGGCCGGTGACTCGCAATGCAAAAGGGAACGGATTGCGATTTCATTGGCATCTCCCTGCCAGATCACATTGACATTTTCCGTTCTCAGGTCTATTGCCTTTCCATCTCGAACTGATTTGGCGATTTCCATCACTACCCCGTAGCGAAAATCCACCGCATAGTTCAGCCTATAGATCAAGGTTGGGGTATGATTCTTTTTGGAGAAATATTCAAAAATTCGCTCTCTCCCAAGGCATGACTGAGCATATTCTCCCAAAGGGTCTGGTGCTGTTTCCTCTGAGGCTCCACCGGAAGTCACCGGCACAAATGGCAGAACGTTTCCAGATGAAAAGGCAACTATATTGGAGTTTTTATACTTTTCAGCCACTCTGCCGGGAAGGTAGGCATTCATGGCCCAGGTGAATGATTCGTTGCCCGTAGTCCCGAATTTATTGCCAGCCAGATATATCACATTGGCTACCTCTGGCAGTGCCTGAAGTTCGGCATCATTGAGAAGATCACAGGAAATGGTCTCTACTCCTGTAGCTTCGAGTTGGGCTTTTGCTTTCGGGTCGGAAAATCGGGAAACTCCGATAATTCGCTTCTTAACCCCCGCTGCCTGTGCTGCCTGCACGGCTAATTTCCCCATGCTAGGGCCCATTTTACCTCCAATTCCCAAGAGGATAATGTCACCTTTGAGGTTTGCTATGTCCTCTATCAGGGCTGGAGATGGGGCTAGTAGTTCGTTTTCGAGTTGGATTAAGTCTTTCATCTGTTTGGGTTGTGGGTTGTCTGTTGTTGGATGTCGGTTGTCAGTTGTTGGTTATTGGTTATTGGTTATTGGTTTTCGGTTGTCTGTTGTCAGGCTGAGCACTTGAGAGACGAGAGTCTCGAAATCGAAGCCTTGCTTAATGAATGATTTGACTAGGGCCATATTGGATCATTTGATTTATTTCAGAAACAATTCATTGAAATTCCAGATGGCTAGACCACTCAATAAGAGTAGGCCGATGGCACCTGCTATTTTGGAAAATGGAGTATTGGCTTTTTCACCCATAATGCTTGGGTCATTTGCCACTGCATACATGGCCAAGCCAATAAATGGCACCAAGAATATGGTCACACTTTGGGCGAAAATGATCAGCTCGAGAGGCAGTTTTCCGAAAATCAGTGAAATACTGGCTCCACAAATCATCACCAAAGCAATCAAGCCCCGGACAGCCTTGGAGCTCAATTGATTTCCAAAACCCAGAGCATCTCCCAAAAGACTCCCTCCCACAGTGGCATTCCCCACCAGGGAAGAGAAGGAAGCCCCAAAGAGTCCAGCTAAAAACAGGTGCGCAGCATAGCTTCCAAAGAGAGGTTCAAGGGCCTTGGACATTTCGGAAGCAGAATTGACTGAGATCCCCTGAGGTTGGAGAACAGCCGCTGCACAGATGATGACCACTGCACTCATTAGGCCGAGAATATAAATTCCTGTCGCACTTCGCTTGGCGCTGGTTTGGCCGGAACCTGATTTCCTGCTTTCCTGAACCAGATAAGCCTGATAGAAAGCTCCCACAATAGAAAAACAGGAAGCTACAAAGGCAATCAGCAATCCGGCTGAACCCATTGGAATGGACGGCACAAAGCCCTGAAAAATCCCAGATATAGAAGGTTTGCTGAGAAATAAGGTGGTCAAGAAGGAAAATAACATCAGACCGACCAAGGCTATCATCAGCTTTTCCAAAGTCTTATAGAAGCTTCTGAAAAAGAGCAAAGCCATTCCCAGAAGATTGAATACCAGTACCCAAAGCCAAGTTGGGGTTTCGGTAGCCTCAGCCACCGCTATTCCAACACCGATCGAGTTCCCAGCCTGAAAGGAAGTGGTCACTAGAAATACTCCAAAACCGATGATAACCCCTGCTGCTTTTCCCCATTTATGGCGGATAAGCGACAAAAGGCTTTGATCTGAGCTAAGGCCTATTCTGGCTCCCATTTGAGTAAAAATCAGCATGAAGAAAATCGCAACCACCACCAGCCAAAGTGTCTCATAGCCATAACTAGCTCCCAGCTTGGAAGTCAGAGTCATCTTGCTGGGACCAAAAACCAAGGCTGCGGTAATGATCCCCGGCCCGAGAGTTTGCAGAAAAGAAAGTAGCTTGGATTTGGATTTCATTCTCGAGTGGATTCGATTTGGGTGGAAGAAATGGAGCTGGCAGCATTGCCCCAACTCGCTCGGATATAGGTCAATATCTCTGCCGCCTCCCGATTATCCAAAAAGGAGAATGCAGGCATGGCTTGGGCGCCGGTAGCGCTGGATTTACCCTGAAGCAAAATTTCAATCAAGACCCGAGGCTCTCCTTGAACCAGAGGGCTTTTAACCAAAGAAGGAAAAATGCCCTCCACTCCTTTTCCATCTTCTTTATGGCAGGAAGCACAGTAATTTTGATAGAGTTGCTTTCCGTCTAATGCCAACACTTGTGAGGCTTTCACCGGAATAATTGGATTGGAAGAAATTGTCTTCGCTGGACTGATTTTTAGAATTTTATCGTCTCCAGGAAGGGGAAAGCCCGGCTGGGGATTCCAATCCTGATTGCTGGTACTGAGGTAAACTGCCCCATCAGGACCAATGGCCACATCCCGAAGTCGTCCGTATAGATTTTCAAATAATATTTCCTCCGAATCAATCCTCAACCCATCAGAGCTCAAGAAAAGAATTCTAAGACTTTTCCCTTTCAGAGTAGTCAATAAAAGGGTGTTTTTCCAATCCGGAATGGCATCCGAACCATAAAAGGTCATTCCTGCAGGTGCAATAACCGGAGTCCAGGAATTGATGGGTTCCAGGGTTTTATATTGATCTGCAAATTCCAACTCAGCCTGCAAATCATGTTTTCCTTCAATAGCCGGCCAACCATAATTCCCGGATTTCTGGATCAGATTGACCTCGTCTTCGATGGCGTCTCCATGCTCAGAGGTATAAAGCAATCCCGAGGAAGAAAAGGCCAAGCCTTGCATATTTCGGAATCCCAAAGCCCAAACCGGACTTTTAGGATCCGGATTGTCAGAAGGAATACTTCCGTCCGGATTTAGCCGAAGGATTTTTCCGTTGGGTTTTTCAGGGTTTTGAGCATAAGTGAAATCATGCTTATCCCCTGTCGCCCAATAGAGCTTTCCGTCCGGTCCAAAAGCCAAACGTGAACCGTTATGAGAAGTACCTCCTTCGATTTCCATCAAAACTTTAGGATCTCGAAGGCTATAGTCCTTAAAGGTGTACCTCACCAATTTACTCCGGATCAGAGAGTCCTTTTTGAAAGTGTAGTTGAGGTAGAGAAAGGGATTACGGTGGAAGTCGGGATGTGCCACCATTCCCAAAAGACCCGAGGTTCGAACTTTCCACACCTCCTCAATTTGGAGAAGTAGCTTCTTCTCACCTGTTTGAAGGTTAATCCGGGAGACCTTCCCCTCTTGCTCAGCGATCCATAGAAACCCTTCTGAATCCACATCCAAATCCCAAGGCACGTTGAGGGAATCGGCCAATACCTCCACTTTCAAGGCAGTTTTATCCAGCTGAATGGTATCGAGTTGAATCAATTGTAACTCAGCTTGCTGAGGCTGACAGGCCATCAAGCCACCTAGTGCCAAAGCCAAAAACCACTTTTTCTTCATTTTTTTGAGCTGGATTTTATAAGAATAGGCTTTGCAAAATCTGCTTTCATCTCAGTGGGAAGGAGAAAGACATTCCCCTTTTTGTCAGAGAAGTAGAGTTGGGAAACCGATTTTTCACGACCATGTCCATCGGCCCAGAAGGCATAAAAATCCGGATGAACATTAACTGGTCTGCGGGCATAAGAGTGATTTCGCTCCGAGCCTGAAGTCATTATTTTGCTTTTCCAGGATTTCCCTTGATCCTTACTGATCCATAAAACCATCTCACCTCCGGTATTGAAAGGCTGGGGTCCCGTGGCTGTTGGGCCGATAATACGCCATTCACCTTTAGGATCAATATAAAGAGAGCCCATGTCGTAGTTGTTGTCCGAGGTGGTGACAGGGAGGATTTCCCAAGTCGAACCCGTAAATCGGGCGGTATTCCAGGTTCTTGGTCCTCTTTCAGGTCCGGCCTCAAAGCCTTTGCTTGTCACAAAAAGAATTACCGGACGTCCATTTTCATCATAGACCAGATCGTTGATATAGACCAAAAGTCCTTTGGACTCGTACTCCGCAGCCAAGGCCGGAGTCTGAATGTCTGTGACCGGAATTTGGATTTTCTCCCCAGAAGCAGTTTGCCAAGTTTCTCCAAAATCCCTGGTTTCCAGATAATAGAGATTGGTCCGGAAGTTCAGGCCATTTACACCTTCTTTGATGGGATGAAAGTTAAATGCTGTTCCAAGGATATTCCCCTGCATTCCGCTGGTTTGGTAGTGGCCTTCAGAAATAGCCGCCAAATCCTTCCAGGCTGAATAGCTGATCCCATCCTCGCTTCGCATAAAACCGATGGTGCGCCGAGGTTTGGAGGGTTGTCCGGGAATTTTCTGTGTTTCGTAATGCGTAAATAGATTCAAAAAGCCTTTGCCCGGTTGATACCAAGTTTGCAGGTAAGAGAAATTATCCATGGGAACTATGCGGCCATCAACAATTTTGGTAGGCTGAATAGATTCAAATTCAGAAATGTCAAAAGGCCTCTTGCTTTTGCTGATATAGGCGGGACTGCTGGTGCCGTGGGCTGTGGAAAAAATCCAGATGTAACCTTCCGAATCGATATTCATGACCGGATTGTCATGGGCATTGTCCGTTTCCTTGTCAAGAACAATGGTAGGTCGGGGAACCATCCCAGTTTGATGGTCGAAGTAGGAAACCATGTGAAGCAGCGTATTTCCAGATGGATCTGCTCCCCCATAGCAGAAAAATGTTTTTCCCACTTTTTCCACATAGATGGAAAATGGATAATGATTAGCGGGATAAGTGCCCAGTCCTCCACTATACTTATAGACATATTCGTCTTTGGAAGGTTCATTGCTGTACCAAATGCCACGATAGCCAGTGTCCGACTGATTGAGCAGCTTGGGATTTTGGGCATAAATGCTTTGGGAAAGTGCCAGCAGGAAAAATAGAATTAGGGGTTTCATGGGTTGGTTTGAAGTTGTAAGACGGGAGACGGAAGTTTGTTGGAGGTTGGCGGTTTTTGGTTGTCGGTTGTCGGTTGTCGGTTGTTCGATGTCCGATGACCGAAGACGGGAGACGGGAGACGGAAGTTGGTTGTCGGTTGTGGGTTGTCGGTTGTCTGATGTCCGATGACCGATGACCGAAGACGGGAGACGGAAGACGGAAGACGGAAGTTGGTTGTCGGTTGTCTGTTACTAGTAACTATTAACTTTTAACCATTAACTATTTCCCGCTTACTGTTCTCCATTGTCTGTGGACTGTGGACCGTGGACTGTTGACATAACATTTATAACTCAAAACACTTCCAGCCTGCCCGTCCAATTGGGATTGAACAGGCTGGAAAGCATTGTTGAATTAAGTTGAAACTGACTAGTAGCCCGGATTTTGGGTCATCAAACCCGGATTGATATCAATCTGGCTTTGTGGGATCGGGAAGAGTGCCTGGTGAGCTTGCATGCCTTTGGATGCCATCACTTCAGTCGCCCGTCCTGTACGAACCAAGTCAAACCAGCGGTGGCCTTCAAAAGCCAACTCCATTCTTCTCTCCTTTTCCACAGCCGCTCTGAATTTAGCCTGAGAGTCAATCTGCAAGGCGGGGTTAGTATTGACTGCAGAAAGATCCGGCAATCCAGCTCTTTTTCTGATTTGATTCAGATAAGTAAACGCCGGACCATCTGCCACAAAACCTTGCTCATTAAGCGCCTCGGCATACATCAGCAGTACATCTGCATAACGCAAAACGATCCAGTTCACATCCGAATCCAAATTGGAAGCAGGAGTACTCAGGTATTTCTTGATGTAGTTGTGCTTGGTTTCCTTACCATTGAGCACATAGCTAGTGGCCATAGAAACATCCCTTCTCAAATCTCCCTGCTCATAAGCCTTGAAAAACTCATCCGTAGGAATGTTCTGGCCTAGAGGGTTTCCTATTGATACCACTGCAGTACCGGATCCAATCGGGGCAAATTGATTTGAAAAAGGACTTCCTTCTCCACTTACTCCTCCTTTAAACTGAACCTCGAAAATTGACTCAGAATTGTTTTCATTTGTCGGGCCAAAAATCCCCGCATAAGTTGGTCGCAACTGATATTTTGTCTGAGCTGAGGCATCAATCAATTGCTTGAGTTTATCAGCCGCAAGTGTCCACTGACGCTGGGTAAGGTAAACTTTTCCCAACAAAGCCATAGCAGCACCTTTGGTGGCACGGCCTAGGTCAGCACCGGTGTAGGTGAATGGAAGCGCTCCTTCTGCTTCTGTCAAGTCAGCGATGATCTGCTGGTAAACCTTTTGAGTGGTCTCTCTGCCATATGCATATCCTTCCTGAGGATTATTGATCACAGTCAGTACCAAAGGAACATCCCCATAGATCCTTACTAGATTGAAATACATCAAAGCTCTGAGAAACTTCGCCTCTCCGATGTATCTGGCTTTAAGGCTGGCGTCCATGTTGACTCCGTTGATTTTTTCAATCAGGATATTGGCTGCCTGAATTCCCTGATAATGGGCATTCCAGGTATTGGAACTGATAGAAGTGACCGGCACATTGGTGAAATCATCCACTGCCTGCTGATCTGCACCAGCCGCGGGGTTGGTGATTTCAGTGTTATCGGATCTGAGTTCACCGATGATGTGCATGGAGGAATAATATTGACCTCCGTATTGCAAAGACCCATAGACTGCTGTAAGGGCATTTTTCATGTCCTCCGGAGTCTTATAGAAATTATTGCTGTTTTGCTGGGAAATAGGAGCCAAATCCAGAAAATCACTACTGCATCCGGTTGCGGTCATAAGGGCCAAAGCTCCTGCTGCGAAAAGAATTTTGATATTTTTCATCGTGAAGATCAAGTTAGAAGCCAACATTTAAACCAAACATAAAGGAGCGGGCCAATGGGTATCCGCCGGCATCCACCCCAGGCACCAAAGTGCTTCCACCTTGGGCACTTACTTCAGGATTGTATCCTTCGTACTTGGTAAAAGTGTAGGCATTTTGTACCGTAAAGCTCAATCGAGCACTGGAAAGCTTCAGCTTTTGAAGGGAGGCTTGAGGTAAATTGTACCCCAAAGTGATATTCCGAATTCTCAGGAAAGATCCATCTTCTACAAAAAGAGAGGTCACATTATTTACCACGTTACTTCCTGCCAAGGCATTGAAGTTTCGGTCAATCATTGGGGAAACACCGTCTCCGGGATCGGATTCAGATTTCCATCCATTGGCGGTACTTCTCAAGACATTATAGGTACCGGAGTAATTGCCATAATATCTTCTGGCAAGGTTAAGTACCTCAAAACCCTCTACACCCTGAAGGGTAAAGGAAAAGTCAAACCCCTTATAAGCAAAGGTATTGGTCATCCCGTAAGTGTAATCCGGGAATGGACTTCCAAGAATTGTCCGGTCGGCAGTGGTAATAACTCCATCACCATTGATGTCTGCGAATTTCAACTGACCCGGCTTAGATTGTACCGTTCCATTTCCATTTCGGATCACAGGGCTGCTATCAATATCCTGCTGATTTTGATATACTCCCACAACTTGGTATCCATAAAAGCTTCCCGGCTGGGAACCAATCTGAGTAATATGAGTAGGTGCAGAAGCTGATGTAGCTTGTCTGGAGATAATTGGTGATCCATCAGGACCTAAGGCTTCTACTTGGATTTTGTTGGTAGAAATATTGAAATCCGTGGTCCACTTGAAGGCTCCTACCGTGTTTCGGCTGGTAACCGTAAACTCCAAACCTTTATTCAAGATCTCTCCGATATTCTGAAGGGCTGTGTTATAACCGGTCAAAGTTGGCACTGGCACATTCAACAATAAGTCTGAAGTGCGTTTTTGGTAATAATCCGCAGAGAGGTAGAATCTGTTTTGCATAATCCCCAACTCGATCCCGATATCCGTCTGACGGTTGGTTTCCCAACCTAGCCTGCTGTTTGGAATATTAGAAAGTCTTATCCCGTTATTCACGACACCTCCATTGGTTCCGAAAATATAGTTTTCAGGGCTTGTCAAACCGATAGCGCCATAGTTGGCGATGAAATTATTCCCGGTAAGACCTGTACTCGCCCGAAGTCTTAACTCAGAAATCCAGTCAATTTCACTCATGAAGTTTTCCTCAGAAAGTCTCCAACCCAAGGAAATGGATGGGAAAAAGCCCCAACGGTTTTCTGCACCAAAGCGAGAGGAACCGTCCTGACGGAAGGTTGCAGTCAGAAGATAACGATCGTCAAAGTTGTAGTTGACACGAGCCAAATAAGAAAGCAGTGACCACTCTTCTTTGGTATTGAAAGCACTGGTAATTAGACCTGCAGCATTGAGCGTTTTGATATTGTCATTTGGAAAGTTGGTGCCCGTGATACGGTTGAAATCCAAAAGCTCATTTTGTGCAGTGTATCCCAAGACCGCATCCAGATTATGTTTCCCGAAGGATTTGGCATAGCTCAGAGTAAATTCAGCAAGCCAGTTTCTGGTTTGGCTGGTAGTATTGGTGCCTACGGCAGGTTTGGTCAGGTTGACACTATTCGGGTTAATCAGAGAATTGGAGAAAATATCCTCCCTGAAATTCCGTACATCTCCACCCACCAAAGTCTTGAACTTCAGATTGTCAACCAGGGAAAATTCTGCGAAGGCAGTTCCCAAAAGCCGAAGAGTCCCCTGCTGATGAAAATATTCCTTTGCGATTTTCACTGGATTATCCACCTCAGAAAGTCCGATACCCTGGCCAGTCACTTTGGTATAATTGCCGTCCGCATCATAAGGAGTCAAGTGAGGGGCTGCAGTGATGGCAGACTGGATAATCCCTCCCCCCTGCCAGTTTCCTTCAGCTAAAGACTGATTGGAAAAGGTATAGGTCGGCGTGACATTGGCGCCAACTTTCACCCGCTTGTTCATTTGGGATTCCACATTTACGCGGAAAGAATAGCGTTTCAGGTCAGAATTGATAATCACACCCTGCTGATCTAAGTAGCCGGCAGATACAAAATACTTAGTCTTGTCATTTCCACCTGAAAAGTTCAACTGATAGTTGCTCATGCTGGCGGTACGGAAGATTTCCTTTTGCCAGTTAGTCCCCTCGCCGAGGGCATCTGGATTTTGCAAAATTTCCGGAAGGACATACATCACGTTGTTTCCTCTCGCCGAATTCGGATCTGAGGCAGATCTATTGGGTCCAGAGTTGACCCAAGCGTTGTTTCTTGACTCATTGATATAGGTCGCAAACTCCCTTGCATTCAGGACGTCCACGAGTTTTTCTACTTGCTGTACACCCGTGCTGACGTTAAAATCAACGCGTGAAGTACCGGTTTTACCGGATTTGGTCGTGATCAAAATCACCCCATTAGAGCCTCTTGAACCATAAATAGCCGTGGCAGAAGCATCTTTCAATACCTGAATATTATCGATATCCGCTGGGTTGATGGTATTAAGAGGATTGTTTCTTTGGTCAAAGTCATTGGTTACCGGAAACCCGTCCACCACATACAGGGGTTCGTTGCCGGCACTTAGAGAACCTGCGCCACGGATACGTACGCTTGCCCCCCCACCCGGAGCACCGGTAGCTTGAGTGACTACTACCCCAGCCATTTGTCCAGCCAGCGCCAAGTCAAGGCTAGGTACTTGTTGGTCTTTTATTTTATCAGAATTGATCGCACTGACGGAGCCAGTGATATCCTTTTTTTGGATGGTACCATAGCCAATCACCACGAATTCCTGAAGGTTGTTTTCTTCTACAGACATGCGTACATCCAGAGTCGAGGCAGTACCCACCACTCTTAGCAGGGTTTGGTAGCCGATAAAGGAAAATAGCAATACCTGCCCTTCAGAGGCTTCAATGGAGTATTTTCCATCTATATCAGTAACTGTTCCCACAGTAGTTCCCTGCACCAAAACGGTCACGCCCGGCATAGGAGATCCAGAATCGTCATAGACTGTTCCGGAAATGGTAGCCAACTGAATTTCTTTGGTTATTAATTCTTGGGTTTCATTGCTATTCGGGATTACAGAAATCGTGTTGTTGACCTGTTTAAACCGAAGGTTGGTTTGTTTGGCTACCTGAACCAGGTGTTCTTCCACACTTCCCGAAGGATTGATTTGCGTGAGGGTTGGAGTATTTTTTACAGCTTGCTGGGTGTAAAAAAATCTGAAATCAGTTTTTCGCTCGATTTCCTGAAAAAGTTGAAGAAGAGAATAAGAGGTCTTCTCCAATTTCAGGTGAACTTCGTCGATGCTCTTTACCTGAGCCTCAGAGGTGCTAGCCATGAGAGGACTCAAGGTCAGGAGGAGGATGGCGACTCCCCGAACTAGTATCTTAATAGACATGACTATTAACGGTAGGATTTTTTTCATAATTTGGAATGATAAGTTGGAACATAGAAATACCCTTTGGATGCCAGACCGCTAATCTTCAATCCTTGGGTGCCGTGTTTTGATTTTCACAGGAGTGTATTGCCGTACGCTCCTGTTCTTTTTTCATCTGCTTTCAATTTTTCATAGGATCTGATCAGTTAAAGTGGATGATGACTTCTTTTTCATTAAGCTGGTAGCTGAAACCCATAGATTCGCTCAGGACATGGAGGACATTGCGCAGGGACTCATTATTTCCGAAAGTACCTGTAGCAGAATCCTGAGAGGGTTTTCCGGTTACTTTTACATTCACTCCATACCAGCGCTGCAGGATATCGATCATATCCGGGAAGTTGGTATTTTGAAACTTCAGCACTCCGTCTTTCCAGAGGATCCGGTCACGGGTATCTACTTTGTATTTCTGAGGATTACTTTCATCCACTGCCAAAAGGGACTCTTCCCCGGGGTTGAGCAGTAGTTCTTGACTTGCTCCCAATTGCTGAAGCTTTACTTTTCCGGTCACCAGGGTAACCGCTACTTTATCCTGGCGATTGAAAGTGGAAATATTGAAGGAGGTTCCTAAGGCAGTGGTGGTTATTCCTTTTGCTTCTACAGAAAAAGGATGTTCCGGATCTTTTGCCACTTCAAAAAAGGCTTCACCTTCCAGAGAAACCCGTCTGTTGGTCTGAAAATCTTCCGGATAAGAAACCGAACTGGCGGAGTTGAGGTAGATCGTAGAACCGTCAGAAAGAAGAATCCTTGTTTTCTGTCCGGAAGGATTGGTGCGTGTAATCCACTTGGATGCTTCGGCAAGCTCGGTTTGAGGCTCTACGCCCTGAGGCTGCTGAGAGGAGAAATAGGCATAGGCCGAAACCCCGATCAGAATGACCGCAGCAGCATATTTTGCCCAAGACCAGATTGATCTTACAGGCTGTTGGGAAAGACTTTTGTGAATAAATGGCTTAGCAAACCCTGATTTTTCAGCTTTTATTTTTAGCCACAGGGGATTATTGTCCCAAGAAATGCTTTGGGATTTTAGTTTTTCGCTCCAAAGTTGGATGATTTCGGCAGAAAGGAACTCTTCTGCCTCCGGGCTTTCGAGCCAATCCAAAAACTCCTGGGCCTGTTGGGGGCTCAGTTTTCCGGAATAAAAATCATCGATTCGCTTTTTGTGATCCATGAGAGGTCTGATATTGATACCTATACCCTCAAGTCCGGCAAACTACTCACTGCCAAATGAAAGAAATGTGGTTTTTTTTATTTAAACCCAAAAAATCTATGGATTTATCAGTCCATCAATGCCAAAAGCACTGAATCAACAATAAAAAACAAAAGCCCTGAAGAGATAATCTTGAGTTTGGATAATTTCTCCTTGACCAGGGAAGTAGCTCTGAAAATCTGGTTTTCAACAGTCCTTTTGGAGATATTGAGCTGTTCGGCGATTTCTGCTACTGATAGGTTTTCAAGATACCGGAGTTGAAAAATTTTCTTCTGGGCAGGCGGCAGCTGCTCGATAATTTCTTGGGTAAGCATGCTAAACTCTGAAAAAATGATTTCATCATCAGCGCTGGCTGAAGTGATTTGCTGCAGCAAGGGGATTTTATATTGCTGAAAAGCGTAGAAACGGGCGTCTTTCTTGGCCTTTTTGATTATCAAGGAACGCACAATTGCAATCAGATAGGCATTGATGGAAAGTTCAGGGTCGAGTTTGGATCGGTTTTTCCAGATTTTCAAAAATACTTCCTGAACCACTCCCTCTGCATCCTCATGGCAAAGGTTCATTTTTCTGGAAATGTGATAGATTTTTTCCGAAAACAAGAAATACAATCGTTCAAATGCCTTTTCATCGCCATTTGACAATTGTACGACCAGTTCTTTTAAAGGATCATTTTCGGATAGCATCTTCGACACCCATATTGTGCCGTTAAGTAAACCAAAAAAAATAACTTTTGAATTAAATTTTGTGGGGTGTGGGTTGTGGGTTGTCAACGGTCCACGGACGACAGGGTGGAGTTATAAGTTTAAAGTGAAAAGTTTAAAGTTGGGGATGTGAGTTGTACGGTGTCGGATGTGAGTTGTACGGAGTCGGATGTGAGTTGTCGGTTGTGGGTTGTCAACGGTCCACTGACGACAGACCACAGTTGTCTCGAAATCCCAAATCCCAAATCCGAAATCAGGAGAGGTTGTGGGTTGTCGGTTGTCGGATGTCGGATGTCGGATGTTAGTTAGCAACGGAACTTGGTCGGCAGACCACAGAACGGATGAGGTGAGTTATTTTCTACTTGGCCCCGTAGGGGTCTAACTTTTGGTAACCCTGTCTTAGTCGTCAGGCAGGCCCAGGTGAGGAGGAACTGCCTGCCCCGATACTTATCTGGGACGAAACCCGGGGATCAAAGGTCATCGGAATCTTCAGCGCTGATCCGGGAGCATGGATTAGAAAAGTAATTCGATTACCAGCGCAATGGAAACGGTTTTTTTGATAAAAATCCCATTCAGTAATAATTCATTTAGTGAGTGGGAACACTCCGGGGCATAGAGAAAATCAATATCGCATGAATGAGGATACTCACGGGGGCAGAGAAAATAAAGAAAATGAAAAGTAGTATCTGGGTGCCCGGATTCCCACAAGTTCTGCCTAACCGACAATCAGTAACCATGTCAATCGCCGCTGAAATCGTACATATGAAAAGGACAAATATTACCTATCCAAGGACTATCAATCTAGAATTACAAAGTCAAAACTTATTGGTTTTCAAGATTTCGAGCAATGGAAACCAGAAAAAAAATATTTCAAGACGAGAAAGAATAAAATCACAGAAAAATAGAGGGGAAAAATTCTTAAATTTCAAACATTAATTTGCTTAGGCAAAAATTACTACAGTTCAAAAAAAAAACAAAAAACATATTTTTAGAAATGAAATACACTTCTAATACATCAAGAAAAAAGGTTTTAGAAAATTTTCACATTTTAGATACAGAAAGAGAGGATGTATTTGACGATCTGACAAAAATTGCCGCCTCTATTTGTGAAACAAATTTTTCTGCCATTACTATTATTGATGATAATAGACAGTGGTTCAAATCAACTTATGGATTTGAACTGAAAGAAACTCCTTTAAATCATTCTATTTGCGAAAATTTAATCCATAATTATAAAAATGGATTATATATACCTGATTTAACAAAAAACGAAAAATTTAAAAATCATCCTGCACTATTAAATTCAGGCACAAAATTTTATGCCGGTTATCCAATAAAAACGGAGTCAGGTTTTATTATAGGCAGTTTGTGCGTATTCGATAACGAACCCAAAAATTTAAGTTCTTTCCAGTTGGAACTATTAAAAATATTTGCCAATCAAGCAAAAAAACTAATCTACCTTCATAAGAAAAGCCATTGGCTAAACGAAGAACAAAAAAATCTATCCAGGAGAATGGATGCAGCCATTAAAGTCGCTAAAAACTCAGAAATTGGAGGTTTGTATCTAAACAAGTATGAAAAATTTCTGATATGGGGACCAAGCAATAATGTAATGTTTGGTCAAAACGAAGACTTTGAACTCACCTTCAATGATTTTATTAATGGTAATTTCACAGAAATCAATGAGGAATTAAAACAAATATTAGGGACTATACGGAAAATATATATTGAGAATAAATCAATAAAGTACAATAAAGATATCTATCTTAACAATTCTCGAAAATCAATTACTTTAAAAGTAGAATATGATACTGAAACTTTAACAGCAGCCATAATTGACATCACAAAGAATCAGCATTTAAAACACAAACTTCATTCATACAAAATCATGATGAATCAAGTGGAAAAGATTGCAAAAATCGGAGGTTTTGAATATGATGTAAACAGTGACCGCGTTAAATTCACCACAAATTCTTATAAAATTTTCGAACTAAACAGCGATCAAAAAATTAAATTTAAAGAATTACTTAAACTTTTTGATGAGCAAAGTAAACTAGAAGCCAATAGGGATCTACAATACGCAATTCACAATAAAGTACCCTACAATAATATTAGAAAAATTAGGTTAGAGTCTGGGATTGAAAAGATTATTAAAATTTCGTCGAACCCTATCATATACAATAATAAAGTAACATCTTTTATCGGAAGTATCAGAGACATTAGTGAAGAATATTTCTTAGAAGAAGAACTTAGAAAAAGCAAATTAAAAGCAGAACAAGCGGCATTTTTTTTCAAATCAATCGTAGAGAACAATCAAATATTTGTTTTTATATTAAACAGTAAATTAAAATTAGAGTATTGTAACTCTTACTTCAAAAAATTCCTAATTGATATAATAGGAATTGAAGAATACAACTTAAATACAATTATTGAAAAAAAATTTTCCTCAGTTTTGCTAAACTCCTCCGGTTTTAACAATTCTAAAAATTACGAATTTAAATCCTTTGAAAAAGGAGTTAACTATAAAACTTATTCCATATTATGGAACGCATCAACTATCGACAAACTTTTAAAATCTGAAGAGTTAATCGTATTTGTCGGCTTTGACATAACCGAATCAGAAGAAAGTAAGAATCAAATAAACCAACTGGTAGACTTAGCCTCTCATCAGAGCAAGGCTCTATTAGAGTTCAATAATATCATCTCCCATAATCTTAGAGGGGAAGTTTCAAATCTTCACGGACTTCTGACCCTGATAGACCTAGTAAATGAGGAGGAGGAGAAGAAATTGTACTTCAATTTAATGAAACAATGCACTCAAAACTTGGATTCAATATTGTTCCAACTTAACAAATTCACCTCTTTAAGTTTAAGTGAGCCAATTCTGATAGAACCTGTCCCACTTGCAGAACTTCTTTCAATGATTTGCGAAAAAACGTTTGGAGCTTATTTTGAATACAATGTGAAGTACACCCTGGATATTTCAGAAAATCATATTTTGCTTAGTTCAAATGAATACTTAGAAAGAATATTTACTTCCTTGATATCAAATTGTATTCATTTTAGATCCGACAAAAGACCCTTAAGAGTGGAGATCAAGTCAAATCAAATTAATTCTGAATTTTTAGAAATCACTATAATAGACAATGGAATTGGAATGGATTTAACAACTGGGTACGAAAAGCTATTCCACATCAACCATACCATTCACAAAATATCAGGGAAAAAGGGTTTTGGGTTATTTTTCGTAAAAAAATTAGTCGATATACTAGAAGGAACTATTGAGATTGAAAGTAAAATAGATGAGGGGACTACTGTGACTTTAAAATTCCCAAATCATGAAATTTGAAATAATGCTGGTTGATGACGATCTGGTATCGACATTAATTTCAAGAAAAATAGTTCTTAGCTCTGGAGTTTTTAATAACAATGAATTAATAATACACACCTATAATTTTCCAGAAAAAGCCATTGAACACCTTGAAAAATATTCAGAGACTTACAAAAGTATTGACCTAATCATGCTGTTGGACATAAACATGCCAAAAGTAGATGGATTTCAGTTTCTGGAAATATGCAATGAAAGATTTAAGGAGATCAGATTACATGTTTTTATGTTAACGTCCTCAATTAGCCCAGAACATAGAAAGAAGGCTAATTCTTATTCTTTGGTAAAGAATTTCTTTGTGAAGCCATTAACTTATGAAAATATCAAGGAAATAAAAGGATATATAAATGAATTAAAATCTTGAATCCCATTATTTAATTGAATTCTTAAAGGTTCGACATGAGTTGTGAGTTACTTCAATAAGCTCAGTACAGGTGTCGTTTGTGAGTTGTCGGATGTCCAATGTAGGTTGTAGGTTGGTCAACGGACCACGGTCGACAGACGACAGTTGTCTCGAAATCCGAAATCCCAAATCCGAAATCAGGAGAGGTTGTGAGTTGTCGGTTAGTTCGACAGGCTCACTACAAGTGTCGGTTGTGGGTTGTAAACGGACCACGGACGACAGGGTGGAGTTATAAGTTTAAAGTGAAAAGTTTAAAGTTGGGGATGTGAGTTGTACGGTTGTGGGTTGTCAACGGTCCACGGTCCACGGACGACAGACGACAGAACGTAAAAGGCAGGATATTTTCTACCTGACCTCAGGTATGGTTCAAGTCTTCAGACTTGGACCCACATTTATCCACAGAAGTCAAGCCACAGTCAACAGACAATAGCAATTCAAAGAAATGAGCAGTCTGAAGACTGCAGGAGGGTAAGCACAAGTCTGAAGACTTTCGCTAAGGAATTGAAAGTGAGTGAGGACACTCACTTGAGCGAAGAGAATATAAGACAGGTATGAAAAAACCCGGCCAAGAGACCTGACCGGGTTTAGTTTGGGTAACCAATCGACTACTAAAGGTCCACTTGGGACATCAATTTATCCTCCAGCCTAAGCTCATCCACGGTCAGCTGACAGATGCTGACCAGGATGGTTCCGGCGGTAATCGCATAGCCGGCAATTTCGGTCAGCAATTCGGGTACAAAACCCGGTGCCGAGAGAACAGCCAGGCCGATGGCGGCCAGGATCAGTCCAATCTTCTTCAACTTCTGGAAGAATGGAGGGGTGGGCAGGGATGCCCTGATCTTGATTTCCTCAATCGTGTTCATTTGATTAGTTATTAAGTTACTGGTTATTAGAGAATTTAGAAACCATCTTGAAACATAATTTGTGAGTTCCTTAGGTGACCCAATTCTCTATCTTCTCTTTTCAAAAAGAACCTTCAATCTGACCTGTTCGGACTCTAGCCGGATCACCGATTCTTTCAATACCTGAAACTGCTCTCTCATTTGCCTCAAATCCTGAATCAAGAGCTTCAGGAAAAAGGCAATGATCCCCAGGAGGATCGAAATCACTCCCCCTAACAGACTCAGGACCATTGCTGCATCCAACATGATTCCCTCCGGTAATGAACTCCCTTTCCGATCACCTGAAGCTCTACGATCTCTGTAAGCTTCCCCAAAAACTGGACAGTTTAAAAGACGACAAAGTCACTAACTTTAAACTGTATGAAGAAGTCAAGATTTACCGAAAGCCAGATCATCAAGGCAGTCAAGGATCATGAATCGGGCAGGGATGTAAATGAACTCTGCCGGGAATTGGGTATCCATCGAGGCACATTTTATCTCTGGAAAAAGAAGTATGGAGGCATTGAAGTTCAGGAGCTCAAGCGGCTCAAGGAGCTGGAGGAAGAAAACCGGAAGCTCAAGCAGATGTACGCGGAGCTGGCCCTAGATAACAAGATTCTCAAGGATGTTCTGGGAAAAAAGTTCTGAGCCCTGCTGACAGGA
>NZ_AUBV01000016.1 GCF_000429425.1 Algoriphagus mannitolivorans DSM 15301 | reverse complement strand
GATCACTGCATACTTACAAATTAGGCGGCCTAGCGCAGGGGTCCCACCTCTTCCCATCCCGAACAGAGAAGTTAAGCCCTGCAGCGCCGATGGTACTGGGGTTACACCCGGGAGAGTAGGTCGCCGCCACATTATTCAAGCCTCAGCCTTACCGCTGGGGCTTTTGTGTTTTATACCAAATAGCAATAGGCAAGTGGCAAGAAGATTGAGTCAATATCTAGATTGATTTTATAGGTTTGCTTGTGGTCCATTTTCCAATTGCCTGTGGAGATTCTTCTTTAAAATCCCCAATCCGTTATAGCCTTTCTATTAATAAAGCCTCAATCCTGTCGGCAAACAGGGCTGAGGCTTCCGTTTTTTTTGTCCAAGATTTAATTCCTACGTGGTTTAATCATGCCTGAAATTTAGATTCTGGATATTTTTAGCTTTCATCCATTACTTAGCTCCAATAGGGGAAGAAAGGTTATTAAATACCGAATTGTTTGAAATGATGAGTGAGATGCTTTTCATGGAATGTTCTCCATTCTTTCTGGTTCAACAAGCCTAGTCTGGGGTGAATAAAAAAGAGGTCTGGATTAGCCTCGAATAGTTCATTAAATGCTTCTATTGATTTGATGAGCTCTTCTTTGGCCTCGTTAAGATTTGCGTACCGTAGCGGGAGTAATTCATCAGGAAGACCGGGGGCTTTAACTCCTACTGGGAATTCCAAGTCTGTATATAATAAATACTGCTTCTCCTTTAATTGTCTCTCTGAGGGCTCAAAATGTGGGATCTTTATTCTTCCATAGGAAATTTTAATCGTAAGGGTTAAATGCTCAATCATATGTTGAGCAGTCATTTTTCCAAAAATAGCGTGGCTGTCTTCCTTCAACATTTGAAGGCGTGAGATGATTTCTTTTGCTTTCATGATACAATATAGGCAAACAAAAAAGCGCTTGATACTATCAAGCGCCTTTATCCATTTTACGAACTCTAGAATTTTTTTAACTGCCGCACATTTCGCATCCTTCAGGATCGTCTAGGGAGCAAGCAATGGCGTCTTGTTTTTGATTCTTTATGGTTTCGGCTTCATTGGCCTTTTCTACTTTTGGCTCAAGGGCTGATTTATCCAAAGTAAACTTGATAGCTGCAGCCGCAGCTTGAGATCTCAGGTAATACATACCGGTCTTCAAGCCTTTTTTCCAAGCATAGAAATGCATGGAGGTTAGCTTACCAAAGTTTGGATCCTGAAGGAATACGTTCATACTTTGGGATTGACAGATATAAGCTCCTCGATCGGCAGCCATGTCAATAATCACCTTTTGCGAAATTTCCCAAACGGTCTTGTATAGATCTTTGATGTTTTGAGGAATTCCCGGTACGTTTTGTACTGACCCATTGGTAGAAATCAACCTATTTCTCATGGTTTCATTCCATAATCCCAAATTGATCAGGTCCTTCATCAGGTGCTTGTTTACTACAATGAATTCTCCGGAAAGAGTTCTGCGTGTATAGATGTTTGAAGTATAAGGCTCAAAACATTCGTTGTTACCAAGAATCTGAGAAGTAGAGGCGGTAGGCATAGGAGCTACTAAGAGAGAGTTTCTCATGCCGTACTTTTTGATTTTTTCCTTCAAGTCATTCCAGTTCCATCTACCGGATTTTGGAGTCACTCCCCACATATCAAATTGGAGAATACCCTGAGATGCTGGGCTGCCTTCATAGGTCTCGTAAGTACCTTGGGTTTTGGCCAATTCCATCGAGGTCTCTGCCGCTGCATAATAGATCGTCTCGAAGATATCCTCGTTGAGCCCTCTTGCTTCCTCAGAGTCAAAAGGCATTCTTAGAAGAATAAATGCATCTGCCAAGCCTTGTACTCCTAATCCGATGGGACGATGTCTAAAATTGGATCTACGAGCCTCCTCCACGGGATAGTAGTTGATGTCAATCACCTTGTTCAGGTTTTTGGTAGCTACCTTGGTGATCTCATACAGTTTTTGGTGATCGAAGTACAGCTTTCCATCCGGACCTGTCAGGACAAACTTTGGCAATGCCAAGGATGCCAGGTTACAAACCGCTACCTCATCAGGGGCAGTGTATTCAATGATTTCTGTACAAAGGTTGGAGGACTTGATGGTACCTAGGTTCTTCTGGTTGGATTTTCCGTTTGCGGAATCCTTGTAGAGCATGTAGGGAGTACCTGTTTCAATCTGGGATTCAAGCACCTCAAACCAAAGCTCCTGAGCCTTTATAGTCTCTCTTGCTTTTCCCTCTCGTTCGTATTTCTCATACAGTCTTTCAAATTCCTCACCATAGCAGTCTGACAATCCGGGAGCTTCATTCGGACAGAATAGGGACCATTCTTCATTTTTCTCCACTCTTTTCATGAAAAGATCCGGAATCCAAAGGGCGTAGAACAAATCTCTTGCGCGCATTTCTTCTTTTCCATGGTTTCGTTTCAACTCCAGGAAATCCTTAATGTCTGCATGCCATGGCTCCAGATAAATGGCAAAACTTCCTTTTCTTTTTCCACCACCTTGATCCACATAACGGGCGGTCATGTCAAAGTTTCTCAACATCGGAACGATACCGTTGGACACTCCATTGGTCCCTTTGATGTAGCTGCCTTTAGCTCTTACATGGTGAATAGAAAGACCGATACCCCCGGCAGATTGGGAGATTTTGGCGCACTGCTTTAGGGTGTCGTAAATCCCGTCAATGCTGTCATCCTTCATGGTCAACAAAAAGCAAGAAGAAAGCTGTGGCTTTGGAGTTCCTGCGTTGAACAAAGTAGGGGTGGCATGCGTGAACCACTTTTCAGACAGAAGATTGTAGGTTTCGATCGCTGACTCAATATCCTCCTTGTGTATTCCCACGGCCACTCTCATGAGCATGTGCTGTGGTCTTTCGACCACTTTTCCGTCCAATCGGATCAGATAGCTTCGCTCCAGAGTTTTGTACCCAAAATAATCATACCCAAAGTCCCTTTTGTAATCAATTGCCTCATCCAGTTTGGCCGCATGCTTTTTGATGATGCCATACACTTCTGTATCGATCAGCTGAGCATTTTCACCTGTTTTTGGATTGACATAGGTGTACAGCCTTTTCATGGTATTAGAAAAGGACTGGCTAGTAGTCTTGTGCAGATTGGAGATGGCAATTCTTGCCGCCAAAATTGCATAATCCGGATGCCGTACCGTCAAGGAGGCACAGACCTCTGCGGCTAGGTTATCCAGCTCGGAGGTCGTTACCCCGTCGTAAAGTCCATCGATCACTTTTTTAGCAACCTCGATGGGCTGGATGAATTTGGGATCCAATTCATAGCAAAGATTCTCGATCCTTGCGGTGATTTTGTCGAATCGTACTGATTCGCGTCTTCCGTCTCGTTTGATTACTAGCATACTAAAGATATTTAAGGGTGGGGAATTGGGAAAAGTGGTGGTTAAAAGTCTTCTTCAATGGAGAATCTTGAAGAGGACTCAGTGGCTTCAGTAGACTTCATGACACCAGCTTTTTGGTAGTCTCCCACTCTTTTCTCAAAGAAGTTGGTTTTACCTTGAAGAGAAATCATGTCCATAAAGTCAAATGGATTGGTGCTGTTCCAAACTTTTGGGCAACCCAGCTCCATGAGGAGACGATCAGCAACAAACTCGATATATTGACACATTAGGTCGGCATTCATACCGATCAGTCTCACTGGAAGAGCATCGGTAACGAATTCTTTTTCGATGGCCACCGCATCCATGATGATCTCTTTCACGGTCTCTTTTGGAAGCTGGTGGACCACATGTTTGGTATAAAGGTGACAAGCAAAATCACAGTGCAATCCCTCATCACGGGAGATAAGCTCATTGGAGAAGGTCAAACCTGGCATCAAGCCTCTTTTCTTCAACCAGAAGATGGAGCAAAAAGATCCGGAAAAGAAAATCCCTTCCACTGCTGCAAAGGCGATCAGTCTTTCCTGAAAGTTGCCATTGTCGATCCATCTAAGAGCCCATTCTGCTTTCTTCTTGACACAATCGATATGCTCAATGGCGTTTAGTAGTTTGTCTCTTTCTTGGGCATCTTTAATATAAGTGTCGATCAAGAGAGAGTAAGTTTCGGAATGGATATTTTCCATGGCAATCTGAAACCCGTAGAAAAATTTAGCCTCGGTGTATTGAACTTCAGATACGAAATGCTCAGCGAGGTTTTCATTGACAATCCCATCACTGGCAGCAAAGAAAGCTAGCACGTGAGAAATGAAATGTCTCTCTCCGTCATTTAGATTTTTCCAATCGGTCAAGTCCTGACCCAAGTCAATTTCCTCAGCAGTCCAAAAGCTAGCTTCTGCTTTCTTATAATACTGCCAGATGTCATTGTGCTGGATTGGGAAGAGGACAAATCGGTTATTGTTCTCTAAAAGTATTGGTTCTTGCTGCATCGTTCTCTCAGGTTTTAATTTTTATGAATAATAAGAGAGCAAAACTCTCTTAAGTAAGTCCAGGGATGACAAAAGCGGCTTTTGCATGACCGCCCTGAACAAATATGTAAAGCAAATCGGTAAAAAAAAACCTCTAAAGTACCGGTTTAGGCTAGTTTTTGACCGATATTCGAAAAATGTATAAAATATTGTAAATCAAAAAGTAAGGATATAATAGATAAATCATAGAATCAATCATTTTGGGAATTATGGGGGTGCTGAATAATTTTCAACATTTTCGAAAAAGTTTTCCACAAACAAAATCGACTCATATTTTGACCAATGGTCAGAAAAAATATCTCTTCCCGGCTGAATTAATCCCTTTGAAAATCAAGTTGTTTGTTTTTTCAGGGGGATTTTGGTGAGCCATCTCTTGCGGAAACAAGCTGGAATTTGTAAGAGAATTCTCAGAGTGAATTGGTCTTGTAAAGGTAGGGGATTCCAAGGTTAACTTTGGAAAGGGGAGTATTTTGGAGTCATGTTTTTTTCTTCAAAATCTCTTTCTTATATTTGCACTCCGATTTCGATAAATCAATTATCATGTACGCAATTGTAAACATCGCAGGTAAGCAGTTCAAAGTAACAAAAGATCAGTTCGTCTATGCTCCAAAGTTGGAAGGCGAAGCTGGCGCTTCCGTGGAATTTGACCAAGTATTGTTGGCTGAAGCTGACGGTAATGTGTCTGTAGGAGCTCCCCTATTGGCAGGAGCCAAGGTGTCCGGGAAAATCCTGGATCATGTAAAAGGTGACAAAGTGATTGTCTTCAAAAAGAAGCGTAGAAAAGGCTACAAGAAGAAGAATGGTCACAGACAAGACTTCACCAAAGTATTGATCGAAAATATTACACTCTAAGATCTCCTTCTGGGGGTCCATAAACGAATAAAACCATGGCACACAAAAAAGGTGTAGGTAGTTCCAAAAACGGTCGTGAGTCACATTCCAAAAGATTGGGTGTGAAGAAATTTGGCGGTGAGGCAGTTATCGCCGGAAATATTTTGGTAAGACAAAGAGGTACTAAGCATCATGCTGGCCTCAATGTGGGAGTTGGTAAGGATCATACCTTGTTTGCATTGTCTGACGGGGTGGTTGCTTTCAAAACCAAGTCTGACGGTAAGTCTTACGTAAGTGTAGTTCCTTCTCAGGCCTAATACTTTCCTACAAACAAAACATTAACCTCTTCTTCGGAAGAGGTTTTTTTTTGCCCGTCCGAAATTTTTGCCACTGGTCAAGAATTGAATGGTTTTTCAGGGATTACCCCTAACTTTTGAATTGAATCAACACCAACCAAATTAGATGAAGATGATCACTAGATTTTCCTGGTCGGGACTTGTCTTGCTCCTGACGCTTGCCGGGAATCTGCTTTTTGCGCAGCAGGTACCCGATCCCAAAGTTTATGATGCCGTCCAGTGGCGCTTGATTGGTCCCTTCCGAGGCGGTAGAGCCGATGGAGTTACGGGTGTAAACGGAAGTGACAAAACCTATTATTTTGCTTCCACTGGGGGAGGAATTTGGAAAACCACCAATGCTGGACAAACTTGGAAATCTGTATCTGACGGATTTTTCGGCGGCTCCATGGGAGCTGTAGCTGTGGCTCAGAGTGATACCTCCGTGGTGTATGCAGGAGGGGGAGAGAAGACAGTCCGTGGGAATGTCTCTTTCGGATATGGCATGTGGAAAAGTACCGATGCCGGCAAGACCTGGTCCAAAGCAGGACTTGAGAAAAGCAGATTCATTTCTCGACTTCGAATTCATCCGACTAATCCTGACATCGTCTATGCGGCTGTTTTGGGGGATATTTTTCAACCCACCGATATGCGAGGAGTTTACAAAACTACCGATGGAGGAAAAAACTGGGAGAAGATCCTGTATACCAATGAGCAGGCTGGTGCAGTGGATTTGATTTTGGATCCCAACAATCCGGAAATAGTCTATGCCACAACTTGGGAAGTTAAAAGAACTCCCTATAGCCTAGAAAGCGGCGGACCGGGTTCCAAAATGTTTAAGTCCACCAATGGGGGCAAAAACTGGGAGGAACTTTCCGCCAAAGAGACTTTCCCGAAAGGGGTGCTGGGGATCATGGGAATTACTGTTTCTCCAAAAAATTCCAACCGTCTCTATGCCATCATCGAAAATGACAACGGCGGGGTGTACACCTCCAAAGATGCCGGACAGACTTGGGAAAAAGTGAATGAGGACCGCAGCCTTCGTCAACGAGCCTGGTACTATTCCAGAATTTTTGCAGATACTCAAGACGAAGAGACGGTTTACGTCCTTAATGTGAGCTATCACAAATCCACCGATGGAGGCAAAACATTCAAGGGATCCAATGCCCCTCATGGAGATCACCATGACTTGTGGATCGACCCGAATAACAATCAGCGGATGATCATTGCTGACGACGGAGGTGCACAGGTTTCAGAAGATGGGGGAGAAAATTGGTCCACCTATATGAATCAGCCTACTTCTCAGTTTTATAGAGTCACCACCGATAACAGTTTTCCTTACCGAATCTACGGCGCACAGCAGGACAATTCTACTGTCCGCATCCGTCACCGAAATGACGGCGGAGCCATTACCGAAGACGATTGGGAGCCAACAGCCGGAGGGGAATCCGGATGGATTGCTCCAAATCCCCTAGACAATGACATAGTGTTTGGAGGATCTTATGGTGGTCTTTTGACTTGGGAAAATCACCGAAACGGAACTTCCCGAACTGTTAATGTATGGCCTGACAACCCGATGGGACATGGGGCTGAGGGCATGAAGTACCGATTCCAGTGGAACTTCCCGATATTCTTTTCCCCTCATGATCCGAAATTACTTTACACGACCAGTAATCAGTTTCACCGATCGACGAATTATGGGCAAAGCTGGGAAGTGTTTTCTCCGGATTTGACTCGGAATGACAAGAGCAAATTGGGCCCTTCTGGCGGACCAATCACCAAGGATAATACCTCGGTAGAATACTACGCGACCATTTTCACTGCGGCTGAGTCGCCCTTAAAACAAGGTGTGATCTGGGCGGGTTCGGATGATGGCTTGGTGCATGTGACCACGGACAATGGAAAAACCTGGCAAAACGTCACCCCGAAAGACATGCCGGAGTGGCTTCAGATCAATTCGATCGAGGCAAGCCCATTTGAGGCAGGGGAGGCTTATTTTGCTGCCACTGGATATAAAATGGGGAACTACCAGCCATATCTCTACAAGACCAAGGATTATGGGAAAACCTGGACCAAGATCGTAACGGGCATCGATCCGGAGCATTTCACCCGAGTGGTACGAGCAGATCCTGTGAAAAGAGGAATGCTCTATGCCGGTACGGAAACAGGCATGTATTACTCCAAGGACGATGGAGCAAGCTGGCATTCTTTGCAGTTGAATCTTCCTATCGTTCCTATCACGGATTTGACGATCAAGGAAAACAACCTGATTGCGGCAACGCAGGGACGATCATTCTGGATCATCGATGATTTGACCGTCTTGCATCAGGCAGAGCCTGGAATCGAAAACAAATCTTTCCACCTGTACAAACCTCAGGATTCCTACCGAATGGACGGAACGAAAAGAACCAGTTTGACCAATGGAACCAATCGTCCGGGCGGTGTTTTGGTCTACTATTTTCTGAAGGAAAAGCCTCAAGACGAGCTTAAAATCGAGTTTTTCAATGCTAATAAAGAACGTATCCGATGGTTTTCTACCAAAGGGGTGAATGGAGATACCCTGAAAGTGAAGCCTGGAGCTGGGGAATTTAACTGGAACTTGAGGGTAGAAAATGCGGAAGGATTCGATGGCTTGATCATGTGGGCTGCTAATCTTCGAGGTCCTAAAGTGGTGCCGGGAACCTACACGGTGAAAATGACAGTCGATGGACAGGTTCAAGAGCAATCCTTCAAAGTACTGGCTGATCCACGCTACGAATCCACTCAGGCCGAGTTGGAAGAGCAGTACAACTTCCTTTTGGCAGTTCGGGATAAAATCACCGAAACTCATCAGGCGATCAAGTTGATCCGGGCGTATCGATCCGAGTTGGATTCCTTGGAAAAAAAGCCGGCCAATCTCGAGAAGATTAAGGCGGAAATGCAGGAGATTGAGGAGACTTTATATCAAACTCAAAACAGAAGTGGTCAGGATCCGCTGAACTTTCCGATTCGTCTCAATAACAAACTGGCTCATTTGAGCAGCGTGGTTGGCAATGGAGATTTCAAGCCTACGGATCAGTCCGAAGCGGTAAGAAAAGAGCTGACTGAACAGATCGATGTACAGCTGGCCCGATTCCGAAAACTGGAACGGGAGCAGATATCCCGACTGCTCAATATTGAGGAAATGAAAACCAAACTCGAAATCAAGAAATAAAGGAAAAGGCCTCCGGAGCGATCTGGAGGCCTTTTTTTGATTAAATGATTCTGAAGGTTTTCATGATCCGAAAGGTCATTAGGTTTCAAAACAACTTGAAATCTTTGAGTTGGCTGATAAACTGAAGAGCACTCGAGGGAGAAAGAATCAAAATAAACACAATCCCGAAAATGGCTCCATACAGGTGTGCGTCGTGGTTGATGCCGTCACTGTCCTGCTTGCCTTTGACATAGGAATAGATTAAAAACAAGCCTCCAAGAATAAAGCCGGGAAGACAGAGAATCCCAAAGAGGCAGATGTCCGCCAGCGGCATGATAATGATACTCGCAAATACCGTGGCCGCAGTACCTCCGGATGCTCCCAAAGCCCGGTAGTAGCTGTTGTCTTTGTGCTTGAGATAAGTGGGGATATCCGAAATGATAATTCCCAAGAGGTAAAAGGCCACAAAAACGACTCCTCCCAAGCCCTGACCAAATTGATACTTTAAAAACATTTCCACCACTCCTCCAAAGAAGTAGAACGTAAACATGTTGAACAGCAGGTGGACGTAATCTTTGTGGATAAAGCCCGAGAGGATAAAGCGGTCCCATTGGTTTCGGTGTTTGATCCGATAGGGGGTAAACATCCATCGGTCGAGAAGCTCGGGCTTGCTAAACCCGAGGATGCTGGTAATCGCCGTGATCCCGATGATCAAGGTCGTCAAAGTCAGTTCCATAATTTATTTTTCCCGGTGAACGAGGTCTTGGACAATGGCCGAAAGGGTTTGAAAATAGTCTTCATTTTTGAAGTGGATGCTTTCCAGCTGCCTAAAACCGGCATCGAAGTAAAATTGCATTTTGGCTTCTGTCAGGGCTTTTATTCCCAATTTTTCATAGATGGTTTTTACGGCATTTACTTTTTCATCCTTGTCAAACTCCTGAAGAGAAAGCCAATGATTTAATTCCTCTGCATCAGATCCTTTCGCCAGTTCCAGAGCTTTGAGCAAGAGGAAGGTTTTTTTATTGGAAATGATATCCCCTCCAACCTGCTTTCCGAATTTCGCTTTGTCCGCATAGACATCGAGCAGGTCATCTTTCAGCTGAAATCCCACGCCGATATTCACCCCGAAATCATAAAGCTTTTGGGCATCTTCCTTTTCAGCTCCTGCCAGAACGGCTCCGAGCTGTAGTGCAAAGCCCAGTAACACGGCAGTCTTCAGACGGATCATGTTGATGTAATCGGCCTCGTGGACAGTCTCGTAGGCTTCGAAATTCATGTCAAACTGTTGTCCTTCGCAGACCTCTGCAGCTGTTTTATTGAACAGGCGGATGACTTCCGGAAGTAAAAGGGGGGCAGTCGGCAATAAAAGATCATAAGCTCGGACCAACATGACATCCCCTGAGAGAATCCCGATGTTGGCATTCCACTTTTCATGGACGGTAGCCTTTCCTCTCCGCAATGGAGCATTGTCCATGATGTCGTCATGCATCAGGGTAAAGTTGTGAAAAACCTCTACCGCGGCAGCCTGGCTAAGAATTTCCTCTGGATTTTTTCCATAAATCCCATAAGCCAACAAGGAAAGTAGCGGACGGATCCGCTTTCCTCCAAGGCTTAGGATATAGGTAATTGGTTCGTAAAGTTCTTGTGGTGATTCTCCGAAATTGTGGGAGGTAATGTGATGCTCAAGCTTAGTTAAAAGCGCGTTGGCGAGGCTTTTTTCTGTCATTGTCTGCAAATTCCAAATCGATGGTTCGTCGGTCGATATCGGTATTAACTACCCGGACGACTACTTTGTCACCCAAAGTGATCATTTTTTTACTTCGCGTCCCAATCAGGCGCATGTTTCTTTCGTCAAATTCATAGTAATCATCGTCCATGTCCTGAACTCGGATCATGCCTTCACACTTGGTTTCGGTGATTTCCACAAAGACTCCCCACTCGGTCACTCCACTGACAATGCCCTCGTAATCTTTAGCTTCTGCCAAGGACATGTATTCCACTTGCTTGTATTTGATGGAAGCTCGCTCAGCGTCCGCAGCTCTTTTTTCCCTTTCGGAAGAATGCAGACATTTTTGCTCCCAAGGCTCGGCCTCCGGAGATTTTCCTCCATCCAAATAATGCTCCAGCAAGCGATGTACCATCATATCGGGATATCGGCGGATAGGAGAGGTGAAGTGGGTGTAATGAGGAAAAGCCAAGCCAAAGTGCCCTTTGGGTTCTGTGGTGTATTTGGCTTTGGCCATGCTTCTGATGGCGAGTTGCTCCAGGACATTTTGCTCGGGTTTGCCCTGAATCTCATCCATCAATTTATTGAGAGAGGCTGAGATTTTCTGCACATTGGTCACGTCCATCTGATGGCCAAATCGCTTCGCAAAGCCGGAGAAAGTCTCCAATCGATCCAAATCAGGACTGTCGTGCGTTCGGTACACAAAAGTGTCGGCTCCCTGATTTTTCCGGAAGATAAATTCTGCCACATACTTATTGGCGAGAAGCATAAACTCCTCAATGAGCTTGTGGATGTCTTTTCGTTCCTTGACAAAAAGCCCGAGCGGTGTTCCTTTTTCATCTAGTTTAAACTTCACTTCGACGGTCTCAAAGTTGACCGCGCCTTTGTCAAATCGCTGCTTCCGGATCTTTTTAGCCAATTCATTGAGCAAGGTCAACTCTTGGAAATAATCCCCGGATTGGGTATCGATGCATTCCTGGGCTTCCTCGTAGGCATAGCGTCGATCGGAGTGAATGATCGTTCTCCCAATCCAATGATTGACCACTCGGGCCTCTTTGTCCATTTCAAAGACGCAGGCAAAAGTCAGTTTGTCCTCGTTGGGTCGGAGGGAACAGAGTCCATTACTCAAACGCTCGGGAAGCATGGGAATGGTCCTGTCCACGAGGTAAACGGAAGTGGCCCTGTTGTAGGCTTCTTTTTCCAGTTCTGTTTTGGGCTTCACATAGTGAGTCACGTCGGCGATATGCACGCCGATTTCCAAATTTCCGTTTTCCAGCTCCCTATAGGAAATCGCATCGTCAAAGTCCTTGGCATCGACCGGGTCAATGGTAAAGGTGAGTACATCGCGGAAGTCTTTTCGGGCTTTGATTTCCTTGCTAGAGATCTTTTCCGGAATGGCATTGGCTTCGGCATCGGCTTCTTTGGGATATTCAAAAGGCAATCCGAATTCTGCCATGATGGAGTGCATTTCGACCTCATGGAGCCCGGCCTTTCCGAGAACTCTTGTGACTTTTCCGGTGGGGTTTTTATCTCCGTCTCTCCATTCGGTGAGTTTGACCACTACTTTCTCGTTGTGTTCAGCGCCCATCAAATCTCCCCGGTGTACGAAGATATCCTTGTGCATTTTCTTGAAATCCGGAACAATGAAGGCAAAGCGCGGGGAGATTTCCACTCTTCCAACAAATTCATCCCGACTTCTTTCCAGGATTTCCAATACTCTTCCTTCTGTTCGTCCGGTTTTTCCTTTCACAGGAAATACCATCAGGCGAACTTTATCACCGTCTAAGGCCTGTTTCAAATCGGCTTCTTTGACCAAAATATCTCCTGTTTCCGACTTTGGGTCATCGGGCACAATAAATGCAAAGCGGGGATTGACATAATCAACCGTTCCGGTGATAAAGTCTGGGTCTTTGGTCGAGGAAAAGTAATTACGGGAGTTTCGGGACACTTTTCCCTGATCCACCAATTTATGGAGGACAGGCTCTACGCCTCCTTTATTCAAGGCGTCCCGGATTTCCAGCCGTTTGATGATTTGCTTGGAATTGAATTCCTGTCCAAAATGTGCGTCTAAAAATTGGAGAATTCTTTGGGATAATGCCTCAGCATCATTTCTTCCCTGATATCCGCCTGTATTTTTTTTCTTGGATTGTTTTCTGTCTGATTTTCTTCCCATGATGGGTTAGTTTGTTCTAAGGTAAAAAGATTTATATGCCCTATTAATTAATCTTTGAGATCTTTTTTGGATTCTTCACTGGGGACGACTTCAATTTTCAATTCGTCCCATTCCGGATGCATGGCCATGAAAATCCGGGCGGTGACTTCCACGTCTCTTAAGCAATACTGGGTGATTTTGGCGAGATCTTTTTCCTTATAAAAAGTAGCATTGACCTCGCTGCCATCAATTGACTCCTTGGAGGATGGAATTCCAAAAGTTGCAGCCAAAAGCTCCAGTCGAGTGTAATATTTGTAATCCCCGAATCTCCAAAGCTCCATGGTATCCAGATGGCGGATTTCCCAGGGCTTTTTTCCTGCGATTTGAAGTGGTTCAGGTAGGGCAACACCCTGAATCAGCATTCTTCGGCAGAGGTAAGGAAAATCAAATTCCTTCCCATTATGTGCGCATAGCACCCACTTTTTCTTTTCCAATAAAGCCTTTAACTCCAAAAGAAGTTCCTTTTCGGATTCCTGAGCAAAAGCTTTAGACCGGAAGAAGAGCTTTTTTTCTTTCTTTTTGGTCTGAAAATACCCAACTCCCACGCAGATGATTTGCCCGAACTCCGCATGGATTCCTGCCCGGTCAAAATACAGGGAGCCTGGTTCAGATACCGGAGTTTCAGTCCGGATTAATTTTTCCTTTTTGACCCATTCCTGCTGAAGTCTGGGGTCAAGATCTTCAAAATGCTCGGTCTGGGAGGATGTTTCAATATCCAAAAAAAGAATCTCTCCGAGTTGGTCCAAAAAATCTGCCATACGCTGAAAGTTTAACTGTGAAGTACTCCTTCCAGTCCCAATTCTGAGATCATCCGGAAGTTGACAGAATCAAAACTGCCTGGAGTAAAGATAAACTTTTTGTCAAAAATTTGATCGAGAATGTAATAGCTCACCCAGAACTCATTGGTCAGAGAAAAGACGGCTGGATCAATGGGCTCTACCTTTGCGACAGACTGGGCTCCGAGTTCCTGGATCATGTGTCGAAGGGTGGAGGTTTGGCGCTTTTCCCCTTCCAAAATCCCATATCCTTTGGAGGTGATCATGACCGTATTCAGTTCGATCAGGTTGAGGTTGATGATATAAACAGCCCATTCGGTGCCGGTTGCGGATTCTTCTTTGGCGATGGCTAGTTTTACTCCCGTCACGGGAGAGAAGTCTATGTCTTTTTTCATTTTCCTATATGAGTATTCAGGAATTGCTTTTTTCGTGCAATCAATTTTTTAAATCCCCCTAGCCCCCGTAGGAAGGGGGAATTGCCAGATTTAGAACCTCAAACCCCAGGGCTAAAATTTGAAGGTTGTTATTTTTTTAAATCAATTTTCATTCAATCAGATTCATTTCAAAAAGCTCTGCGAGGTGTTTTTTCATTTGAGCTTTGACCAGATTTTCATCCACTGCCTTTCCAAGTTCCAGATGCAGGGAAGTAACAGCTTTGTCGTCGATGCCGCAAGGGATGATGTGGCCGAAATAATTCAGGTCGGCGTTTAGGTTGAATGCAAATCCATGCATGGTGACCCAACGACTGGACTTCACGCCCATGGCGCAGATTTTTCGGGGATTTTTTTGGACTATATGATCTAGCCATACTCCAGTCAGCCCATCAATTCTTCCAGCTTCGATGTCGTATTCTGCCAAGGTTCGGATCACCGCTTCCTCCAAAAATCTGAGGTATTTATGGATATCCGTGAAGAAATTGTCCAGATCCAAAATCGGGTAACCCACCAGCTGCCCGGGGCCATGATAGGTGATGTCTCCACCCCGGTTGATTTTATAATAGCTGGCTTGATGAGCTTCCAAGCCTTTTTCATCCAAAAGCAGGTTTTCTGGTTTTCCGCTTTTTCCTAAGGTGTAAACATGGGGATGCTCCACGAAAAGGAGGTAATTCGGGGTGAGAGCTTGCTGTGCAGGAGGTAAATTTCGGTTCTGGATTTTCAGGGAAACGATTTCTGCGAAAATCTTCTCCTGGTAGTCCCAAGCCTCTTGGTAATCCATGCGGCCCAGATCTCGGAATTCTACGGTTTTATTGATATTTTCATTCATGTGTTTTCTTTGATTTCCAGTTGTCACATGGAATCTTGCAGAAATGATCATCCACCGGTGTGACTCTTTGATAATGCTTGATTTCATCGGAATTCCTTCCGGAACCTACTTTTAACCATCAAATAGAACACATCGTTCTACGATTTTTCAAAATTAACCAATTCTCCAATGGCAGAACACAATGAATCGGGAAGACTAGCCGAACAATTGGCAGCTGAATGGTTGGTCAGCAAAGGGTATGAACTGAAAGAGACGAATTACCGGCATGGCTATGCAGAGATCGATCTGATCTTGGAGCATAAAGGCTTGCTAATATTTGTGGAGGTGAAATTTCGCTCCGGAACAGGTTTTGGATACGCGGAAGAGTTTGTGGATTCGGTAAAGAAAAAGTTAATCGTGAAGGCAGCAGACCAATATATCCATGAAAATGACTGGAAAAAGGATATCCGGTTTGATATTGTCGGAGTGTATAAAGACCGGGAAGGAACCGTGAGATTCAAGCAGTTTGAGGATGCCTTTTATTGAAGATTCAACTTTTTGAGGAAAAGAAAGGGTTAATTCAGTCCGGGTTTTCGATAAACCAGATTCCCGTCTTTATCCCATTCTGCACGGATGTAAGGGCGGAAATTTTTGGTGTATGGCTTTTCTTGGTACTGAATTTCCCGTTTGCGGATTGCCTTGGTGTTTTTGGTGTCCCAGTATTCAGTCCATAATCCTACTTTTTCCCCATACCGATATTCACCGGTTACCGCGATTTGTTGGTCTTCATGAAAGTAAAAATAGTTTCCTTCCTCAAGTCCATATTGTACGGGGATGATTTCTTCTACAGACTTGGAAGTTCTGTTGTAATAGGAGATGCGGGATTCTTTGGGCCAACCCTCGCTGTAATGTGCTTTGTCCTGTAAGACATTTCTTTCATCATAAACCATCCAGGTCTTATGCTTGGTTCCGTAATAGAACATACCGGATTCTACTACCGTCTCATTGACCACCCGTTCGTAGGGCCCGTGAAGCAGGTATCCTTTTCCAAGAATATAGCCTTCTGTGCGGATTGCCTTTTCGCTGGGATCATACCAATACACATCCCGGATATAGGGATCAGGGTTTCTTGCCGCGTCGGTGTAGTTGAAGAATTCGTAGTAAGTCTGGCCCCGTAATTCTCTTTTAGTAAATCCCCGCTGGGTTTTTACGCCAAACCAAATGTTTTTTCTTGCCTTTTTCTTTTTCTCCTTCTTTTCCTCCTTCTCCTTTTCTTCGTCAAAAAGCAAAAGAGGAGCCACGGAAGGCAGCAATGCTGAGCTTACTATGCCGGAAGAATCCGGGTCGGATTTTCGGTCTGAATTTCCTTTTTGAGCCAAGGTCATTTTGCCAAGTCCAAAAACCAACAGAATTAAAACAGAAATTTCTCTCCTCATAAGAAAAAAACGGGGCGAAGGGCCAAGTATTTTATCCAAAAATAACATTTCGCCTGATTATAACTTGAATTTTATTGGCGGTGACTGCCTTTTCCCCATCAAATCATCGGGATTGTTTAGATTTTATAATCTTCTGCCTATTTTTGAGGAATTTGTAAAAAACGACCTATTAAAATGAATTCTATTCTATCAGATCGCATCTTGAATATGGAGGAATCAGCGACTCTTGCGATGGCCAAAAAGGCCCGAGAGCTGAAGTCCCAAGGTATTGATATCATCAGCTTGAGCTTGGGTGAGCCGGATTTCAAGACTCCCAAACACATCCAACAAGCCGCTAAGGATGCGATTGATGAAGGAAAATATTTTTCATACCCTCCGGTAGCTGGATACCAGGACCTCCGTGAGGCCATTGCAAAAAAACTCCGAGAAGAAAACAACATCGGATCTGCGAAAGCAGAAAATATCGTAGTATCTGTGGGGGCCAAGCATTCCATTGCCAATACCTTCATGTGTTTGCTCAATGAAGGTGATGAGGTAGTTATCTTCTCTCCTTACTGGGTGAGTTATGCGGAGATTATCAAGCTCTGTGGAGGTGTTCCGGTTTTGATTGAAGGAAATCTGGAAAACAACTTCAAAGCTTCCGCGGCTCAGCTGGAAGCTGCTATTACTCCTAAAACCAAAGCGGTAATTTATTCATCTCCTTGTAACCCAACCGGCTCGGTGTTTTCTCAGGCGGAGTTGGAAGCCATCGCTGCTGTTGTGATGAAGCATCCGAACATGGTGGTAATCGCAGATGAAATCTATGAATTGATCAACTTTACCGGGAAAAACTTCAGCATTGCTTCTATTCCGGGTATGTTTGAAAGAACAGTAACCGTCAACGGATTCTCCAAAGGATACGCCATGACCGGTTGGAGAGTAGGATATATCTGTGCACCTCTTGAAATCGCCAAGGCGGTGGAGAAAATGCAAGGTCAATTTACTTCCGGAAATACCGGGATTGCTCAGCGGGCGGCTCTGGCAGGAATCGCCGGAGATCAGACTCCTTCTCAGGAAATGGCGGCTCAATACCTTAAAAGAAGAGACTTGGTTTTGGGATTGTTGAAAGACATCCCAGGGATCAAAACTCACCTACCAGAAGGAGCTTTCTATTTCTTCCCGGACGTAACTGCCTTTTTTGGTAAATCCGCTCATGGGCATACGGTAAACAACGCAGATGACCTTTGTCTATACCTTTTGGCAGTTGCCAATGTGTCCTTGGTGACCGGGGCAGCTTTTGGCGCTCCTGAATGTGTGAGAATTTCTTATGCAGCTTCGGAAGCCGAATTGATCGAGGCGATGGCCCGAATCAAAAAGGCATTGGGGGAACTAGCTTAAGTTCAAGGATAAGTTTACTAAGCCCCGGTGCAAATCGGGGCTATTTTTTTGCAATACCAGAATGAAGTAATTTTAACCCAAATTCGATTTTATGCCTCAGGTTTTAGTTATTACCCCTGTTAAAAACTCCATCGAGACCACTTTAGATACCGCAAAAGCTATCCAGGGTTCTAGTGTGGAGGTCAAACACCTCATTTTTAATGATTTTAGCACTGAGGAAACCAAAACTACCTTGGAGGAAAAAAAGGACGAAATCGGTTTTGAGCTGATTCATTTGGAGGAGATCACTGATCATCCTTCGCCTAATTACAAATTGGTGCTTCAAATCGCTCAGAGAAGAGCCTTGGAAGAGAATCTACCGCTTTTGGTTGTAGAGTCGGATGTGGTCATAAAGCCGGATACGATTGAAAGGTTGCTAAAATCCTTGTCCGAAAATCCAAAAGCTGGATTGGTAGGCTCGGTCACTGTGGATGAGCAGGGAAAGGTGAATTTCCCCTACCTGAAGTTTAAAAATGTAAAGCAGGACATCATTCACACCCATAGAAGCTTAAGTTTTTGTTGCACTTTGTTTTCTCTGGAGTTTTTGAAGAGCTATGATTTTACTGGCTTGGACGAGGCCAAAGACTGGTACGACACCTTTATCTCCAAAAAATCCCTAGAATTGGGCTTCCAAAATACCGTATTGATGAATGCTCCGGTATGGCATCGTCCGCATGCCAGTCGGCCTTGGAAGCAGCTGAAGTATTCCAACCCAATCAAATATTACTTTCTGAAATTTTGGAAAGGCCTAGATAAAATCTGACCAGAATGGATTGTTGCATTTTTGTTCATTATGGCCAAAGCAATCGGCTGCCGATGACGGATTTTTATTACGTTTCAGAGCTTGCTAGGTACTTTTCCAAGGTCATAGTTGTGACCAATTCCCGTGACTTTCAATTGACAGACTTGCCTCAACATGTACGCTTGGAAATGGTGAAAAATGAAGGCTACGATTTTGGAATGTTCTATAAAGTGGTTCAGAATCTCGATTGGGAGCAATTAGCTTGTTTGGCTTTGGCAAATGATTCAAATCTACTCTTGGGGGATCTTGGTGAAAATTTGCGGAAAGGGAAAGAACTGGACACTGATTTTTGGGGATTGATCGATTCCTTTGAAAAGCCGTGGTTTTCCACCCATGCCGATAACTTCCATTTGCAAAGCCATTTTTTGGTTTGGAATAAAAAGGGGATTTCAATTCTCCGTGATTTTCTCCAAGAGATCAAGGTGGAGGAAATGTTTTCTGAAAGTGATCCCAAGGAACTGAGGAGAAAAGTTATCAATGCTTGGGAAATAGGCTTGAGTCAATATTTCATTTCCAGAAATTCCAGACCCAAAGCAATTTTTGAATCTGAAAAGATTACCTCCCAACTGGGGAAAAAGCGGAGTCTGAACTTGACTATGAAGCATCCAGCGTATTTACTGGAAATGGGCTATCCTCTTTTGAAAAAGAAATACATCCAAAAAAATGGTTGGCTGGATAGATTGCTCCGCCCCGGAAAAAAATGGGAGACTCTTGTTTCAAAATACCAGCTCGATGCAACCCGGTGTCAACAATGGATATCAGTATTGAAAAAAGCGTAAACGATAGATTTTAAGATAGTTGTGAAAGCACATATTTACACCATGTATTACAAACCCGGACGGATTCTGCCTCTGGGGGATTTTTATCAGCCTTTGTTTTGCGGGCAGTTTGCGGGAAAAAGTAAGCTAATTGGACTAAAGGACGATCAGGGGGAGAATATTTCTGACAGAAATGAGTTTTACAGCGAATTGACAGGGACCTATTGGGCTTGGAAAAACACGCAGCAGGAAATTGTCGGAGTCTGCCATTACCGAAGATATTTTACAGCACAGCCAGAGCCTTGGTATTTGAAGCTCAAGTATTTTATCACCCATCCTTTCAAGATTCAAAAAGGACCTAATCCGCTCATTTATACCAATAATGTCGAAAAATACATCCCCAAAATCCTGACAGAGGCGGAAGCTAAGGAGATTTTGGATGTTCATGACATTGTCTTGCCTACTGCCCGTAGATTTCGGTACTCCATTCGCACTCACTATTCCAAATATCATGACATTCGGGATATGGAGATCGTCACTGAGATTCTTAAAGAGAAATTTCCGGAGTATCTAAACTCCTGGGAAAAGGTGCTTTCGGGTAATGTTCTCTATGCCAATAACATGTTTATCCTGAAAAATGACTTGTTCCAAAAGTTTATGGATTGGTGGTTTGAGATGCTTTTTGAATTTGAAAAAAGGGAGAATTTGGAGTCCTATCAGGGTTATCAAAGAAGAATATTGGGTTTTGTGGCTGAAAGATTATTGACACTATGGGTGATTCACAATGAATTGAAAATAAAAGAGTTGAAGCTGATTTACTTTAAAAAGTTTAAGAGCCACTAAATTTTCTGAGCTTAAGGTTCCGTTTTGGACTGAAATTATTTAGTTCATGCCCTCCAGGAAATTATATGGGCTATTTTATATAGGTATTTCCGCTTTCGTACCAGTAGGCCGTACACAATTAATAAAATCACGCTTGAAGTTCAGTTTTAGCCAGCTTCGGACTTCTGACTTCGGTCTTCCGACCGCCCAATCCAAGGAATTTTGGATTGTGGTGCAATTGCTGATAATCATATTTTTCTATAATTCGAATGATTGTTTGAGAAAATTCCAATAATATATTTGATTAGTCTTATCGACTTTTTAAATTAGATCCGGTGATTAACAACTTTTCTCAAGTATTCTTTCTGAAAATGTGATTGAAAAATCCATTTTTCGAGCTCAAATTATTTGTAAGAACCTTGGCCTCGGTCAGGGTTCTTTTTTGTTATCTTCCATTCTTGCCTCAAAATCATCCTATGAATAAAGTGTTTCTAGTTGTGTTTTTCCTGTTTTCATTCGGAAATCTATCCGCACAGGATCTAGGATATGACACGGCTTATATTGAAAAGTCAGTGGATAAATTGATTTTCCGAACCTACGTTTCCAGAAAATTCACCGATCTACGATTCAATGACCCATCCATTCGTTTTGAGCCAAACAGCACCTTGAACCTTGGAGTCGGTTTTACTTACCAAAAATTCACCTTAAATCTTGGGGTGCCTGTCTCTTTTTTGAATCTCAATACACAGGAAAATTGGCCAAGGTTTTTTGATCTTCAGTCGCATGCCTATCCTCAAAACTGGGTTTTGGATCTGTTCGGTCAGTTTTACAAAGGATATATCGTCCATGATTATCCCAGAAGCGAGGAGCAATTGCTGAGAAAGGATCTTCAGGTGTTAAAGTTGGGAGTAAGTGCTAATTACTTATTCAATGGGGATAAGCTATCACTCAAAGCAGCTTTCCATCAGTCCGAAATCCAAAAGAAGTCGGCGTTTTCACCCATGCTCGGCTTTGAAGTTTACCGGGCTAAAGTCAGTGGAGATTCTTTGCTAATTCCCGAGGAATCCTCGCCTAGGGGTAATTTTTCGAGAGCCGACTTTTTCCATTTGGGACCCAGCGTTGGACTGGCAGGGACACTTGTTTTTGGGAAAGGCTTCTTCCTCTCCGGTTCTGCTTCAGGGAATGCCGGACTGGGATTTTCCAAGGCTGATCAAGATTCGGATTCTAGAGAAATCGGAATTAATACCGGGGTATTCTTAAGGGGATTTGTGGGATATAACGGAGAGAAATTCTCGATCAATGGGAATTATGTCTTTAAAAATCTTAATCTGAATGAAGTGAATTCCATATCCCAAGAGCTTAATACCGGGAATTACAGAATCAATTTGGTGTACAAATTCAGCCCGGGGCCAAAATTCAACCGAACCTATTCTAAGTTCAATCCGCTACAGATAATCCAAAGGATGTTCGACTGATCTTTGAAATATTTTTAGCTTTGACAGTATTAATCAATTGCCCAAATACATGACTAACCCATACGGAATTCTTCAATCTTTAGAGAAAATCGGAATTAAGCCCGAAAATATCGGAACCTCAACCGGCGTAAATTGGATCAATACCGGTGAATCCTACCTATCTTCTTTTTCTCCTGCGGATGGTAAGCTGATTGCCAAAATCCAAGAAACCGGCAAATCAGGATATGACCAAGTCATCCAAACTGCCCAAAAAGCCTTTGAAACCTGGCGAACTGTCCCTGCTCCAAAAAGGGGAGAAATTGTTCGGGAAATCGGGAATGCATTGAGAGAAGTGAAGGCAGACTTGGGGAAACTGGTCTCTTATGAGATGGGTAAATCTTATCAGGAAGGTCTCGGAGAGGTGCAGGAAATGATCGATATCTGTGATTTCGCAGTTGGGCTATCCCGCCAGCTTTATGGCTTAACGATGCATTCCGAGCGGCCAGGACACCGCATGTATGAGCAATGGCATCCACTGGGAATAGTTGGGATCATTTCAGCTTTTAATTTTCCGGTAGCAGTTTGGTCGTGGAATACGGCCTTGGCTTGGGTATGTGGAGATGTCTGCGTGTGGAAACCTTCCGAAAAGGCACCACTTTCAGCAGTAGCCTGCCAGCTGATTGTTGGAAAAATATTCGAAAAACACGGCATGCCGGAGGGTATCTCCAACCTTGTCATCGGAGATTATCAAATTGGGGAATTGCTATCTCATGACTCCAGAGTTCCCTTGGTCTCAGCCACAGGATCTACCCGTATGGGTAAATTGGTGGGGCAGGCCGTAGGGGGCAGGCTTGGAAGATCTCTTTTGGAGTTGGGCGGCAACAATGCCATCATCATCACCGAACATGCGGATCTGGATATGGCCATTCGAGGTGCTCTTTTTGGAGCGGTAGGGACCGCGGGACAACGATGTACTTCTACCCGAAGATTGATTATTCATGAAAATGTTTTTGAAGAAGTGAAAAGCCGATTAGCCTCTGCCTATTCCAAGCTGGTGATTGGAAATCCATTAGATGAGAAAAACCATGTAGGACCACTGATCGATCAGGATGCAGTGAAGGGTTATTTGGCGGCTATTGAAAAAGTGAAGGAAGAAGGAGGTAAGGCAGTCGTCGAAGGAGGAGTGCTGTCAGGCGAAGGCTATGAGTCCGGTTGCTATGTGAAGCCTGCTATCTATGAAGCCAAAAATCATTTCCAGATTGTTCAGCATGAGACTTTTGCGCCAATCTTGTATTTGATCAAATACAAAACCATGGATGAGGCAATCGCTATCCAAAATGGTGTGCCGCAAGGGCTTTCTTCAGCCATCATGACGACAAATATGCGGGAAGCAGAAGCCTTTCTTTCGGTAGCAGGATCGGATTGTGGAATTGCCAATGTGAATATCGGTACTTCCGGGGCTGAAATCGGAGGAGCTTTTGGAGGAGAAAAAGAAACCGGTGGAGGTCGTGAATCCGGGTCCGATGCTTGGAAAGCTTATATGAGACGACAGACCAACACGATCAACTATTCCTCAGAATTGCCTTTGGCTCAAGGGATAAAATTTGATATCTAAGATCAGTTAGATAAAGACGAAAGCCCCAAAAGTTGTCATTTCACTTTTGGGGCTTTTTTTATCCTTTTTCTTCCAAGAGGATTTTTCTCATTTCCTGTAATTTCCCCTGTTCCTCTTCGCTGAGTTTGGGGAAATCCAGTTCCATTTCATCCAATGCATTGATGATGGCTGAGGCGACCACAATTCTGGCATAAGCTTTTTTATCCGCAGGGACAATGTACCAAGGGGAGTCTTTGGTGGAGGTTTTTTGAATCATCTCCTCATAAGCATCCATGTATTGATTCCAATAGCCTCTTTCTTTCACATCACCAGAGCTGAATTTCCAGTTTTTATCCGGCTCATCGATTCTCTCTAAAAATCTTTCCTTTTGTTCTTCCTTGGATACATTCAAAAATATCTTGATGATTTTGGTGCCATTGCGTGTGAGGTATTTTTCAAAATTTCTGATGTCCTCGAGTCTTTCGTCCCATATCTTTTTAGTGATGAGTTTTTCGGGCAATTTCTGACTCCTGAGAATTTGCTGGTGTACTCTCACTACCAACACTTCCTCGTAATAAGACCGGTTGAAAATCCCTATTTTTCCTCTCTCAGGTAATTCTTTGACACATCTCCAAAGGAAATCATGGTCGAGCTCTTCGGCGCTGGGGGCTTTGAAAGAATTGACATGACATCCCTGTGGGTTGATTCCTGAAAGTACATGTTTGATCGCTCCGTCTTTGCCCGCAGCATCCATGGCTTGAAACACAACCAATAAAGACCATTTATCTTGGGCGTATAAAACTTCCTGGAGTTTAGCCAGAGCATCTATGCCTTGTTCCAACGCCTCCTTGACCCTTGGCTTGTCCTCTGGACCCAAAGTCATCTTAGGCTTGCTGGAATAATCTTTGAGTTTGAATTTCTTCCCATCGCCGACACAATATCGCTTGGAAAATTTCTTGGCGCGGCGAATTAGTTCGGGGTCACTCATTTTTTTGAGTGTTTCTACAGTGAGGTTTGGGTCAATGATCATGGGGTTGTGATTTTTTGAAAAGCTGAGGTCTAGAATATCCTGAGGACTTAGGGATGAATTCTTAAGTTAAACTTTAAAATTCAAAAAAGTAATTTAACTTCTATTGTCTAAACGAGTAAGATAAGGAAACATCTATTTTATTGATTCATATGAAAAAGCTATTGGTATCTACAGGAGGAGGAGATTGTCCTGGTCTTAATGCTGTCATCCGTGGAATTGTCAAAAGGGCTTCTCAGGAGCAAGATTGGGAAGTTTGGGGATGTTATGAGGCGTTTAATGGAATCATGGAAGATCCCATACGCGTCATCAGACTGGATGAAAAAGCCGTGGCTGGTATTCATGTGCAAGGAGGGACAATCCTGGGGACCACCAATAAAGGAAATCCCATGCAGTTTCCGGAAAAGCAGGCGGATGGGACTATAAAAAAGGTAAACAGAATCCCTTGGCTTGTGGAAAGGTTCAAATCGAATGGCTTTGATGCGATCATCAATATTGGAGGAGATGGCTCTCAAGCGATTTCTCAGGCGCTCTTTGAAGCCGGCATGCCGGTAGTTGGGGTTCCAAAAACCATCGATAATGACCTTTCCTCGACTGATTTCACTTTTGGGTTTCAGACAGCTGTCCAGACTGCTACAGATTCATTTGACCGCTTAGTCACCACTGCTAATAGCCACCATCGCGTCATGATCATGGAAGTGATGGGAAGAAATGCTGGCTGGATTGCGCTGTACACTGCAATTGCAGGGGGAGCAGAAATATGCCTCATTCCCGAAATTCCTTATGATTTGAATAAGGTAATCGAGAAGATTGAAAGCAGATATAACAATGGACGAGGCTTTGTCAATATTGTGATTGCGGAAGGAGCGATGGCAAAAAATGGGACCATTACCTCCTCCAAGGGAGAGGAGGGAAGAACTTCCATCCGTTTGGGTGGGGTTTGTTTTACCTTAAGTCAGCAGCTAAAAGATGCAGGATTGGAAGCGGACGTTAGGGAGACAGTATTGGGACATACCCAGCGTGGAGGAACTCCGGTAGCTTTCGATCGGGTGATTGCCTCAGTTTTTGGAGTTAAGGCCATGGAATTGGTTTTGGCAGGTAAATTTGGGCGACTGGTAGTGCTTAAAAACAATGATTTTTCCTCCGTAACCATCAAAGAGGCCATCAGTGAATACAATTATGTGGATCCAAAAGGAACACTGGTGCAGTCTGCCAAAGGATTAGGGATATCTTTTGGAGATTAAACTGGCTTAGAATTTTCTGATTCAGTTTGGGATATTTCCCCAGAATCCCGATTGTTTTGTAATTTTTTGTTAAATTATATTCTAATTTTTAGATCCTGATTCTATGCCCGCACAACCTCTAGAACTGATTCTTGCTAGGCAATTCGGCGATAGTCTGAATATGCCCATCTTCTTAGTGGATCCAGAGGGGAATCTATTGTTTTATAATGAGCCTGCCGAGGAAATCCTCGGACTTCGATTCAGTGAGACTGGGGGAATGCGCTTGGAGGAGTGGGCTACTGTTTTTCGTCCATTGGATAAGGATGGGAATTCTCTGAAGCCAGAGGATCTTCCTTTGGTGAAAACCTTGACCCACCGGATTCCAGCTAGCGGTTCGTTTTATATAGACAGTATGAAGGGAGAAAGGTATTTGATCTCGGTTACGGCCATACCGATCATTGGTAGAGCAAACCGCTACTCAGGAGCTATGGCAATGTTTTGGAAAACCGTAAAGACATGAAAGTTAAAATCTGGGGATGTCGGGGCTCCTTACCAGCTCCTGGTCCTGAAAATATGGTCTATGGAGGAAATACCTCCTGTATTCAAGTCAATCAAGGGGATACCTTTATTATTTTGGATGCCGGATCAGGTATTCAGAGATTAGGAAAATACCTTAGTCCAGAAATCAAGGAGATTCATATTCTCCTTACCCATTTGCACATCGATCACATGATGGGCTTGGGTTTTTTTCAGCCGCTTTACAATCCAGAAGTGACTGTTCATGTCTGGGGGCCAGATACTGGCAAAGAATCCCTTCTTTCTAATTTGCGCAGGTATTTTTCACCTCCATTATTTCCCGTAATGTTCAGTGAGCTTCCCAAGCATCCAGTTATCCATGAATTGAGTCATAATACCTTTCGTATTGGGGAACTGGAGATTTTTGTGGATTATCTATGTCACCCGGGAGCCACGCTTGGGTACCGAGTCAGCAACGGGAAATCAGTTTTTACTTATATCCCTGATCATGAATTAGCTTTAGGCTCTGCCAATTTTCCCCATGATCCTGAATGGACCAGTGGCTATGAAATTGCAAAATCAGCGGATCTTCTGCTGCATGACTCCTCTTACAATTCCAAAGAGTATTCTTCCAAAATCGGCTGGGGTCATAGTTCTGCCCGTGATGCAATCTCTTTTGCCAAAATGTGCAAAGTGAAAAAGCTTGCCCTTTTTCATCATGAGCCTGCCAGATCTGATGAGCAGCTAGAGACATTACTGGAAAATGCCCTTCGGAATCAAGAATTGGACTTTGAAGTTTTTCTTTGCGCCGAAGGGGATGTATATGAATTAGACTGATACTTCTTTATTGAAATCTGATTTATTCCTTCCTGAATCTAAAGGGTTCAAAGGGCTGATTGAGCTTAATCAGCCAAAGTGGTTTTTTCCTCCAAAATCAAATCATGGATAGCATCCCAAAGCGAAATTCTTTTGATCAGGGATTCCTTGGCTACTTCCAATACCTGATCCCATTTTGTCTGATCAGAGCCGCATAATTCTGAAATCAATTTCAAAGAAAGCGGTCCATGCTCATCTCCGTCCAGCTCAATGTGTCGCTCCAAATAATAGGTCAGCTTGTTGTATTGGGTGTTTTCGGAATCGGATTTTTTCAAAATTTCCAAAAACATATCCGGAATCAAATCCTCTCTTCCAAAGGTGAAGGCAGAGGCAACGAGGTGAGTATAGCCTGTTTCGATGACAGAAAAAGTGTAGGTCACAAACTCCTTGACTCGGGAATCAAGGACTAGACTGTCCAAGGCAGGAGAAACCGAAATTCCGGAATCGATCAGGCGGATCAGCTTGTGGATCTCGGTGGTGTCGGCCTGAAGCTGCTCCATGGCCTCCAAATACATTTCAAAATGGCTTTTGGGCTCCCCTAGTTCATTGAGATCACTTTCTTCTCCATGGACAATCTCGTTGATAAATCTGGCCAGGGAAGGATTTGGAGCAGGCGTCCATGGAATCTGTACCCTAGTGATTTTCAATTGCAGAGCCTTAAGGAGGGACATGAAATCCCAAACCGCAAAGACATGGTTTTCCATGAAGGTTTGAATGTCAGATATTTCCTTCAAATTCTCATAGAGCGGGTGATTGCGAAGTTGATTTCTTAATCCAGAGATTTCTCTTTCGATAAGTTCTATCTGATTCATAGCGATTCAGGTAAGTTCTAGTTGGTTTGTTTTAGTTACGAATTCCAATCAAGATTTGGATTGGATTTTCAGGTTGCAAAAATAGACCTGATTTTGACAGGCGAACAGCTTGTTTTGGAGTTTTGTTTGGGGAAAAAAGTTAAAGCTCTCCAAAATGTCATCCTGTAAAGAAATCAGTTTGGAGAGCTTAATTGATTCGGTTTTGGTATTTATAACCAATAAAATGCGAGGTTGGGATTAATTCCCAGGATACCAGTTTCGAAGTCGGACGTCCACGCCGGGAGCGGAGGCATTGACCAGTTGTTTGAATTTTTCTACATCACTCAAGCCTTCGGTTCCTCGGTAATGATAGGGATAAACCATTTTGGGTTTGAACTCAGCCACCGCACTTGCCGCTTGCTCCACGTCCATGGTGTAGGGTAGGTTCATGCAGACAAATGCTGTGTCGATGTTTTTCAGGGCTCGCATTTCTGGAATATCCTCGGTATCTCCGGAGAAATAAAGTCTCTTTCCGCCAAGCTCAACCACATATCCATTTCCTCTTCCCTTGGGGTGACGACTGTCGGCTGTTTCGGGAAGATTGTACATAGGAATGGCGGTGATTCCGGCTCCAAGGAGAGTTTTGGAAGATCCGTTGGCAAGAACTTCAATCGCTTTGTATTTTCCGGCAGGAAGCTTTTCGGCTACCGCCTGAGGGGCTACCACTGTCGCTCCCGAAAGATCAAGTCCGTCCAAGGTTTCCTGATTGTGATGATCTCCATGAATGTCTGTGATCAGGACCAGATCGGCAGGCTTTTGACCCTCAAATCCCTTCGCTCCTCCGTAAGGATCTACATAGATGGTGAGATCCTGGTAGGATACGACCAAGGTTCCATGGAGAATGGGCTGGATGGTGATTGTGCCGTTTTTGGCTGGGATTTGGTCTTGGGCGAAGGTGTATCCCAAGCAAAAGATGAGGATACAGGTGAATAATGCTTTCATGGTTATGAGTTTTAGGTTTAACACGGTTCAATAAAGGATGTTTATCATGGGATGTGGAAAACAGGATTCCTTTAAGTTAGGGTTTTTTGAAGTGGAAAAAACCAGAAATTAAAAAGCATGGCATCCGAACCACATTGGCGGCTTCTCTTTCCTATCTTGTAGGTAAAGCTGCCTTATGATGATTTTCACCATGCTTTTGAACGTCCCGCTGATCCTCGCCGATTGGTTCTTTGTGGTTTTTCATTCTGCCTTGATCCTTTTTAATCTGTTTGGGTGGATTTGGAAAAAAACGAGGAAGGCCCATCTGATCACCATCAGCGTGACCTTGCTGTCCTGGGGGTTTTTGGGAATCTGGTATGGCTGGGGCTATTGTCCCCTGACGGATTGGCACTGGCAGGTGATGGAAAAACTCGGCACTCAAGACCTGCCCAACTCCTACATCAGCTACCTACTGGACCGAGTCCTTGACTGTCAACCCGATCCCAACTGGGTGGATATCGGCACGCTAGTCTTTACGCTATTGGCTTTCGGAATGTCGATTTGGGTGAATTTGGGGAGCGGGGTGAAGAAGTAGGGAGATTTGTTATTTTGACGGCTTGGCGTTGAGGCGGGTTTCTGACCACAAAGTTTCAAATAATTATTAAAGCTCATTAGAAGCACAAAGCTTCAAGTTTGCACGTCAGTCCGCCTGACGCAAAACTCGTGTTAGCGGTTCGGCTTGCTTTGTCAGCAAGTTTGGTGTATCCATTCGTATTTTCCATTTCTGTATGTTATGAGTCCACCACCAACTTCGTCCTCACCCAAAGCGATTGACGGATTTTTGAGTTTAACTGTTTTACTGTCCAATACGTCTCCGTCTTCTGTAAACGTTGTTTCACTTGTTTCTTTGTCTTGAACAAGTCCCCAATAGTCAACCCAATTGAATTCAGTCATATGTGCGAACTGTTTTCCAAAACCTATTTTTACTTGTTCATTTGTCTTCCCGTGTATTATTATTATTCCCGATGATTCGTTGTCTTTTTTATAAATCGCTTTGTCTAAAAATCCGTCTCCATTAAAGTCTGACATGATTGTTTCGGTCAACTTATATAATGTTGCTTTTTCAAATCCACTTAAAAATTGTTTTCTGTATTCTTCTGTCGAGAGTTTAGCAGTATGATTGCTGTGCGAAAAAGTTGTATCTGCAATCTGGTCAACCAAAGTGTCCAAAGCAATACTTGAATTCTGTTCAGAGTTGGTTTGTCCGCAACCTGATAAAATCAAAAATGTCAATATGTAGATTGTCTGTTTCATTGTCCTCTTTTAAGCTGACTGCTAACCTGTTTATTGTTACCCATATGTAGTGACTAGCCATCCAAAATAGCCAGCTAGTCACGGGTTTTATCATTTTTTATTCCTCATTCTTGGCTATTTATCTCTTTCAATAAAACTTCTGTAAAATCATCCATCCGAGAAAAAGCGAACCATTTTTTTCCAAGGTCTTTCAAAGAAGCTCCAAAATGGTAGAGTTCGGTATGGTCAAGGATTAAAAACCGATCGTGACTTTTGGAAAATTCTTTGACTTCAATTTTTGGATATTGCGAATTGTATTTTTCCAAATCCAGAAGTAAGCCTTGACTAATTACTTTATTAAGTAGGGTTGCTTTGACCCCAGGATTTCTTTTACTGAATAAGGTGAGCACCGATTCATTTACATAATTGTCAATCAGGATGATTTCCTTTTTGGCCTTTTTGATGAGTTTTGACAAAAACACATAGGCATCAAAAATTTGTCCTTCGAAAAATATCCCCTTATCGTGGTTTAGTTGATTCTTTTCTAGGGCGTTGAACAGTTGATCAAACTTTTTATCATTTTCAATCTGTTTGATTTCCAATTGGGCTATTCTTTGAAAAAGTGCTGCGTTTTGACCCAGAAATCTTCGCATTTCCACAAATGCTTGCATAATTTGAATACTGACTTCGATGGCAGTTTTAGTATGCAATACCGCTGAAAGCATGGCAATTCCGTGTTCCGTAAAAACAAAAGGTAATGTCCTTCTTCCTCCGTGTGAACTTGAAGTTCCAGATTGGTACTTCAAGTTTTCCCATTCATTTGTTGAAAGTTGGAACATAAAGGAGTCTGGAAAACGACTTGGATTTCTGTTTACAGCCCTGTTGATAAATTTGGTCTCCGTTCCATACAAGACTGCCAAATCACTATCCAACATCACCTGTTGCCCCCGGATCGTATGAATTTGATTTTCTATTTCTTGTTTTGTCAGCTGATTCATCTTTTGCCGAATAAAAAATTACCCCGCCCATCCTTCTCGGTCCAAACTTCGATACTGAATAGCTTCAGCCAGATGCTCGACTTTGATCGCTTCGCTTCCAGCGATATCGGCAATGGTTCGGGCTACCTTGAGGATGCGGTCATAGGCTCTTGCAGAGAGGCCCAAGCGCTCCATGGCGGTTTTGAGTAGGGCCTTGCCGGCTTCGTTGATCTGGCAGACTTCCTTGACCATATGGGATGGCATCATCGCATTGCAGAATACATCCGGGTGATTTTCAAATCTGGCCTTTTGGCGTTCTCGACCTTGGATCACCCGTTCGCGGATGACCTTACTCGCCTCCGCTTTCCGGGTGGAGGTCATCTCGTCAAATTTGACCGGAGTCACTTCCACGTGAAGGTCGATTCGATCCAGCAGGGGGCCACTGACCTTATTCAGGTAGCGCTGTACGATTCCCGGACCGCAGACGCATTCCTTCTCGGGATGGTTGTAGTACCCGCAAGGGCAGGGGTTCATGCTGGCGATCAGCATAAAGTTGGCCGGATAGTCCACAGATACTTTGGCTCGGGAGATGGTGACTTTTCGCTCCTCCAAAGGTTGACGCATCACTTCCAGCACGGTACGTTTGAATTCCGGAAGTTCGTCCAGAAACAGTACCCCGTTGTGAGCAAGAGAAATTTCTCCTGGTTGGGGATTACCGCCTCCGCCGACGAGCGCTACGTCACTGATCGTATGGTGAGGGCTTCGGAAAGGACGTTGAGCCAAAAGAGAGGCATTCTTTCCCAGTTTTCCCGCAACGGAATGAATCTTGGTGGTCTCCAAGGCTTCTTGTAGGGAAAGTGGAGGAAGAATCGAGGGGAGGCGCTTGGCCAGCATGGTTTTTCCTGCTCCGGGAGGTCCGATCATGATGACATTGTGTCCTCCGGCTGCAGCGATTTCCATGGCCCGCTTGATATTTTCCTGGCCTTGGACATCGGCAAAGTCAAATTCATTTTCTTCCAAGGAGTGATAAAAGATCTCCCGGGTATCGGTGACCAAGGGCTCGATGGCCAAATTTCCCTGAAGGAATTCCACTGCTTGGTCCAAACTCTCCACGCCGATAATGTCAATGTTGTTGACGATGGAAGCTTCTTTGGCATTTTCCAAAGGGAGGATAAATCCTTTGAAACCCCTTTTTCTAGCCTCAATAGCGATTGGCAGGACTCCTTTGATAGGCCTTAGGTTTCCGTCTAAAGAGAGTTCGCCCATAATCACGTAGCGTTCCAACTCCGGAAAACTCACCTGTTCAGAGGCTTGCAGAATCCCCATCGCAATGGGAAGATCATAAGCCGAGCCTTCTTTGCGAATATCCGCGGGAGCTAGATTGATGACTACCTTCTGGCGGGGCATCCGGAAATTGAAGTATTTGAGGGCAGATTCTACCCGCTGCTGCGATTCTTTGACTGCTGAATCGGGAAGGCCTACCATGAAGAAACTTGTGCCCTGACCCACATTGACCTCAATGGTGATCAGATTTGCATCTACGCCGGATACAGCACTTCCAAAAGTTTTTGCTACCATAGCTCAAATGAAAAAAGGAAACCAATTTGGCTTCCTTAATATACTCGTTTATGAAATCCGATTTTTATTGATCGGTGAAATTTTGTCTGGGTTTGATCCCCCCGGAGGTGTCTTCCTGGTTTTTTTGGGGAACAGGCTTCTCTTTTGGGCTGGTCTTGGGATGCTCCAAGTCATAGAGTTTGGCTTTTAAAGCATTCATTTCACTTTCCATTTTTTTGAGCTTGTCATTGAGACCGCTGCTATACATGGACACTGAGCCCCAGGTCGCCAAGAAAATAAAGGAACCGGTCAGGAAAATCTTCACCAATGAATCCGAAGTCAGCGGATCCATTCCAAACATTCCTCCCAGTGTTTCGAAGAAGATGAAAAACATCAAATACACCAGAAAGAAAAGCAATAATGCCAATTGAAGGTATTGAGCTATCTTTTTCATAAGATCAAAACTAAAGTATTTCCCAAATATTTATACCGCTTGGATGGAAGAAAGTTTCTGATACAATCCTTCCGATGCCATAAGCTGTGAATGTGTGCCCCTTTGGACAATTTTCCCTTTTTCTATGACCAAAATCTCATCCGCATGCTGAATCGTACTCAAGCGGTGAGCAATTACCAAAGTCGTCCGATTGTTCATCAGCTTGGTCAAAGCTTCCTGTACCAAGAGTTCGGATTCTGAATCCAAAGCCGATGTCGCCTCATCCAAAATCAGAATAGGAGGATTTTTGAGAACCGCCCGGGCGATGCTCAATCGTTGCCTTTGACCTCCAGAGAGCTTAGAACCCCGGTCCCCAATATTGGTCAGGTAGCCCTTTTCCAGTTGGGAAATAAAGTCATGGGCGTTGGCGATTTTAGCGGCTTCGATGACCTGAGATTCTGTCGCTCCTTCTATTCCGAAAGCGATATTGTTAAACACAGTGTCATTGAACAGGATAGACTCCTGGGTCACAATTCCCATCAAACTTCTCAAGTCTGAGGTTGAAAATTCCTTCAGGTCTGTACCATCCAGAAGAATCTGCCCCTGAGTCGGGTCATAAAATCTCGGAACTAAGTCCGCCAAGGTTGATTTTCCTCCACCAGAAGGGCCGACCAATGCGATGGTTTTTCCTTTCTCCAAAGAAAAAGTGATGTTTTGCAGAACGTTTTGGTCTTCGTAGGCGAAGCTCACATTTTTAAAATCGATGCTGGTATTAAAGGCATTCAGTGGCTTTGGTGTAGTAGGGGAAGATATCTTGGCATGGGTGTCTATCACTTGGAAAATCCGTTCAGCGGAGGCAATTCCCCGCTGAATGCTGCTTGCGGCCCTTGAGATTTCCTTTGCGGGATTAAGCACCTGCGTGAAAATAATGATGTAAGTGATAAAGTCTGAAGCTCCCAAGCTCGACTCTCCGCTCAGGACGAGACTTCCCCCGTAAACCAGAATTCCGGCAACTACCGACACTCCCAAAAACTGAGAAATTGGGGAGGCCAACTCATTTTTACGGGCCATATTCACGTTCACCTGCGAATAATATTCCGTCTCGGAATCGAACTTTCCTCGGATGAAATTCTCCGCATTAAAGGCCTTGACCACTCTCATTCCCCCGAGGGTCTCTTCCAAAATATTGACAATTCTACCCAGAGATTCTTGGCTTTGCACGGCCCTTCTTTTTAGTCTTTTGGTGATTCCCCCGATAATGGCTCCTGAGATCGGGATGATGAGAATCGTGAAAAGGGTGAGCTTGACCGACATGAAAAACAGCACCGCAAAGTAAAGAATGATCGTAGCGGGTTCCCGGAAGACCACTCTGAGAGATTGGACAATGCTGTTTTCTACCTCCTGAACATCATTGGTCATTTTCGACATGAGGTCGCCTTTTCGCTCATTGGAAAAGTATCCGATGTGGAGCTGGCTGACTTTTTCAAAAATATCCATCCGCATGCCTTTGATCACGACAGCTCTGACTTTCGCCAAAACCACCCCGGAGAGATAGGTGAAAAGGTTGGAAAGGAATACCGAGATTACAATGATGATGCAGACAAATACCAAGGTTCCCATTTTGCCATAGAGATCCTGAACATTCAGAAACTGGTGGTAAAAAAGGGAGGTAAAGTAGTCCACCGTCAATCCCAGTTCGGGAAGAGTCCGGTATTTTTCCAGACTTTCGGGGGCTACCTGCTCAAAAATCACATCAAAGAGTGGCTTGAGCAAGGTGAAATTTAACAGCCCAAAGACTATCGAAAGAAAGGCATAAAGGATATAGATCGGAGCAAACTTGCTAAAAGGCCGGGCATAGGAAAGGATCCGAAGATAGGTGTTCATTCAGTGACCAGGGGTAATTTGTCTGCAAGTTACGCAAAATAACCGGGGCTGGGTTTTTCTAATAGTTGAAGTCAGGCCGGATAAAATTCCATCTGAAGCCCAACGAAACAAATTGGCTGGTCTCTGGGGCATTTAAGTCTGCTGCTGTCCTTCTTCGGAAATAGTGAGACGCATCAATGAAGAAATTGTGGCGGAGCATGTAGGATGCGGTCAGATTGCTCTGTAGGACTTGATTTTCAATTCCCTGCCCGATGGAATTACCAAACAATCCGGTAGGACTTCCTTCCAGTCGGTTTTTCAACAGGTCTCCTCCCCAGTTAGTTTGAGCGTTTTCATCCGAGCCAAAAAGCTGATAAAACCCAGTCAGATTGATGTCTAGACGGGGAAGTGGCTGATAGCGGATAATTCCGACCAACTCCCTGAAGTTGGCTCCCCGTGGATGGGTGAGCGGAGTTCTCCAGTTGGTGTAAGACTGATAGTCGACTTTTTCCTGAAAGGTGTAGGGCCTGGCCTGATTCCATTCCAGCTGAAAATCCAGGTTGGACAGCCCGAAAGCATTGATGTACTTATAGCCCAGCTGGATTCCGTATTTGTTTCGCTTGGAGCCCTTGCCGTCGATTCCGAAAAACTCATTGAAAACAAATTCATCCAAGGCAAATTGCCCGTAGAGTTCCATTCCGGGGGTGAAGATCCATTTTCCATCCAAGCCCAGCATGACCTTGTCTGGAGTGCCTTGCTGCTGCTCCACCCAGCGAAGAAAAATAAAGGGATTGAAATAGTTGAAATTGATTTTGTCGGTCATGACGGAGGAATAGAAGCCGAAATTCATGCTTTTTCCCACATTCATCCCCAGACGATTGTAGGCAAAATATTTCTGTGGATACCTACCGTCGGTCGGCCGGCCACGGTTGTAAAACACATCCGCGGTCATTTGTGTCCATAGGTTGGTCAGCTGAAATCTCCAGACTTTGGTGTTGAACTTGACAAACATGTAGGGATTGGAAAAATCAGAAATCTGGAAGGAGCGATAGCCCTCTCCAGCAAAATTCCGGTCATGACCCACCTGCACCTCAATATGTTTGGTGATTTGAAAAGCCACATGCCCCAAGGCCGAGAAATAGCTAAAGCCTGTATCATTGTACTCTTTCCAAAAACCCTCTCCCGGCACCGCCCCATTATATCGGGCATAGCTGTTCACCCATGAAGGAAAGTAAACTTCCGAAGTGGTCAGGTAAGTATAAAACCCAACCTTTTTGTCCACTGAACCCCGAATAACCAAGCCACGGGAAAGTTGGGCGGGATTTTGGGAATTGTCTGTCTCAGTGCCCCCGCTTAGGTAAATTACAGGGCTGAGATGGATCCCAAAATCATCCCCTTCGTAGTAGGCGAAATCCCCCGGTCTTTTGTACAGCGATTTGAGGAATGGCTTTTTGGAATCAGGGATTGATCTGGAAGAAAATTCCCAAGAATCCTGACTGAGGTAATCCAGATTAAATTGATCGGCTTTAGATTGAATCAGGTTAGGATCCTCGGCCAGGCTATCCAAATACCCCGCCACTAAATCACGGCGATAGGGCTTAAATCCTGTGTTGAAATTGGGATTAGTCCTTTTTTGGAGGATTTCGTAGCGGTCTATTTTGTGATAATAATCCCGATTGTAGGGGATATAGGATCCTTGAGCAAAACTGAGATTTGTGAAAAATGAACAAATGATCAGCAAAAAGACCGCGCGAGCGAGGTTTTGGAGTGAAAAACTGTTTGGATGCATGTAGCTAAAATAGAAAATTGATAATTGCATTGATGCAAATTCAAATTTTGTTTTGGGAAATCCGAGAACCAATGAAGTAAACTAGGGGTTTCTAAAATAACAAAGTGTTAATCTGCCTGAAGCTTGGTATTTTTACCTTTGAAGAAAAATTATTGAATTATGCGAAGAATTTTTGTCATCCTGTTTTCAGCAATTCTGGTCTCCTGCTCAGTTTTGGCCCAGCAGAAAGCCGAAAAACCAAAGCTGGTTGTCGGGATAATCGTGGACCAAATGCGCCAAGAATATCTCTATCGATTTAATGATCGGTACACGGATAACGGTTTTAGAAGATTTATCAATCAGGGCTTCATGATGACCAATGGCCATTACAATTATATCCCAACTTTCACCGGGCCTGGACACGCTTCTGTTTATACTGGAACTACACCAGCCACTCACGGAATCATCGGAAACAGTTGGTACAATAAACTTTTGGCTAAATCCATCTATTGCGCTGAGGATAGCACCGTGAATAATGTTGGGGGGACTCCAGGAAACGGAAAAATCAGCCCTAGAAATATGCTGACCACGACCATTTCTGATGAAATGCGCTTTGCCACAGCCATGAAATCCAAGACTGTTGGAATAGCCATTAAGGATCGAGGAGCAAGTCTTCCTGCAGGACATACAGGGGACGCGTATTGGTACGATGATCAAAATGGGGACTGGATGACATCCACTTTTTACTATGACTCTCTTCCCAATTGGGTGGCTGCGTTTAATGCAAAAAAGCGCCCAGACCACTATTTGGGGATGACTTGGGAAACGCTTTTTCCAATTAACACCTACGTAAATAGCCTTCCGGATAACAATGAGTTTGAAGGTCCATTTATAGGAAAAGAAACTCCTACTTTTCCTTATCAGTTGGACACACTGCGTCAAAATAATGGCGGTTACGGTCTGATTGCTTCTACTCCTTTTGGAAATAGCCTGACTTTGGAATTTGCTTTAGCGGCAATTGAAGGGGAGAAGTTAGGTCAAAGAGGAGTGACCGATATGCTGGCAGTGAGTTTTTCAAGCCCTGATTATATCGGACACCGATTTGGACCCTCTTCTGTAGAGGTAGAGGATAATTACCTGAGATTGGACAGGGACTTAGCCAAACTTTTTGACTACCTGGACAAACTATTAGGTAAAGACCAGTATTTGGTGTTTCTCTCTGCTGACCACGCGGTGGCTGAGGTGCCAAGTTACTTGGTCAGCAAAAATGCTCCCGGGGGTAATTTTAATAGTTCCTCGGCCTATGGACAGCTTAGAGGATATACTAATGCAAAATACGGAGAAGGGGACTGGATCTTGAGTTTTTCCAATGAGCAGGTATTTCTCAACAAGGATTTAGCTCAGGAAAAGAAGGTGGATTTTGAAATGCTCCAAAGAGACATTGCGGAATTTGCCTTGAGGTTTAAAGGTGTAAAAGAGGCCTACACGGCATCGGACATGAGGACTAAGGAATTCACTCAAGGTAGAGCAGGTCTTCTTCAAAGAGGCTTTAATCACAAGGCATCGGGCGATGTGCTGCTTGTGCTGGAGTCAGGATGGCTTGCAGGAGGACAGAGAGGGACTACCCACGGCTCTGGATATACTTATGATACTCATGTTCCAATCGCTTTTTATGGATGGGGAATCAAGCCCGGCAAAAGTGCCACTTACACCTCGATTACGGATATAGCTCCGACCTTGGCAGTGATGTTGGGAGTCAAATTCCCAAGTGGAGCGACAGGGCAGCCGATTACAGAAATTCTCGACTAAAAGCAAAAAGAGGCTGTCTCAATGGTGGGGTTTGTCACATTGAGCGAAGTCGAAATGTGGTCCAAATAACTGGAAACCGCCTTCGACTCCGCTCAGGCTGACATCGAAACAATTTATGAGACAGCCTCTTTTTTTTATTCTGTCCAGCTCATGGGATAGTTTTTATCCACAAATTCAAGTGCATCGGTGGTGATGTACAGGGATTTAAAGGTGTCCAGCATCACCGCATATTCTTCAGTTTCTTTGGCACCAATGGATTTTTCCACTGTTCCTGGATGTGGGCCATGAGGAAGGCCTCCCATATGGATGGTGAAAGAACCACGGTCGATTCCCTTTCTGCTCATAAATTCCCCTTCAGCATAATAAAGAACCTCATCTGAGTCGATATTGCTGTGATTGTAAGGAGCAGGAATCGCCAAGGGATGGTAATCAAACAGTCTCGGTACAAAAGAGCAGATGACAAAGCCCCAAGCCTGGAAAGTTTGATGTACTGGAGGTGGCTGATGAATCCTGCCGGTTATTGGCTCGAAATCATGGATAGAAAGCGCATAGGGATATAAAAACCCATCCCAACCCACAATGTCCAAGGGACTGTGCCCATAGAGATATTGATGCAGCATTCCCTGCTTTTTGATCTGTACCAGATAATCACCCGGCTGATCTTCGATATGAAGTTCATGCGGTGGGCGAATATCCCGCTCGCAATAAGGGGAATGTTCCAGCAACTGACCTACCTCATTTCTGTATCGTTTGACCGTCTCTATTGGGCCATGGGATTCGATTACTAAAAGGCGAAGCGGGCCCTCTTCTTTAAATTCAAACCGGTAAATAGTTGTTCGGGGAATGACAACATAATCGCCTTTCCGTACTTCTAATTTTCCGAATTGGGAATACAGGACGCCTTCACCATCGTGGATGTAAATCAGTTCGTCTCCATCGGCATTTTTGAAGTAATAGTCCATCTTTCGCTGCTTCGGGGAGCAGATTCCCATCATCACGTCGCTATTCATCATCAGCATTCTTCTTGCGCTGAGGTAATCCTCACCGGTAGTCTCGATGCCGGAAGTCTTGAGATGGGTTTGATTCAAGCCATGTTCTTTCGCTGGTTGCCAAGAATAAGGTTTGGGAGTCCCGATGGATTTGACTGCATTGGGATTGTAGATATGGTAAAGATTGGAGTAAATCCCTGAGAAGCCCTTTGAGCTCACCAGCTCTTCTTTGTAAAGACTGCCGTCGGGTTGACGAAATTGTGTGTGTCTTTTTGGGGGGATTTTACCGAGTCTAAAGTAATAGGCCATGTTTTTGGGTTTTATTCAGAGTGCTAAAATACTATTTATCTGAAAGGAAAAGGTTCAACTTCTGCCAATTACTATTTCAACCCTAGGTCATCGAGGAAAGTTTTGTAATTTTCCCCATTCTTATTGCTATGAAAATCCTATTCCTAATCACTTCTTTCCTATTTATTTCCTTTTTTACATTTGCCCAAAGGCCCCAAAAAGCCAAATTGATCTGGGCTGATGAATTTAAAAAAGATGGACTTCCAGACTCCACCAAGTGGAATTATGATGTAGGAGACCACGGCTGGGGAAATGAGGAGCTTCAATATTATTCCAAAAAGGATCCTCAAAATGCCCGGGTTGAGAACGGTACATTGATTATCGAAGCACATGCTGATTCCACTCATCCAAAGGGCTATACTTCAGCACGACTAGTCACCAGGGGTAAAGCTGCCTGGCAATTTGGATACATCGAAGTGAGAGCCAAACTTCCCGAGGGCGTTGGGAGCTGGCCGGCCATTTGGATGCTGGCTGAAGAAAACAGACATGGAGGATGGCCCAGAAATGGTGAAATAGACATCATGGAGCATGTGGGATATGATCCAGGCGTGGTTCATGGCACTGTTCACACCGAGGCTTTCAATCATATTCAAGGAACCCAAAAGGGAGCTCAGACTTCGGTACCAACTTTTAAGGAGGAATTTCACACCTATGCCATTGATTGGACTGAGGAGAAAATTGATTTCTATAGAGATGGGGAAAAATATTTCACATTCGAGAATACAGGTGGGGATTATCAGGAATGGCCTTTTGATCAGCCCTTTCATTTGATTTTAAATATCGCAGTGGGCGGTGGCTGGGGAGGTCAAAAAGGCGTTGATCCCACGGTTTGGCCACAGAAGATGGTGGTGGACTATGTCAGAGTCTATGATAAAATGCCCAGTAAAAAATAGGCTTAGGCTAACGAACTAGGTAGTATTTTTGGAAAGTTATCAGAAGTATCTTATCTAGTATTATCCTTTTTGTTAGTAATACTCAAATCATGGAAGATTCTTTTGTAAGGAAGCGAAAAGTAAGAGCACTAATCATCATCGGGATTTTAATGCTGATGCTCTATGGTAAAAATCTCCTGGAACGACAATCTTTTCGAGAGATCAGCAGCACATTTACAGAAGTGTACAATGACCGATTGGTAGTTGAGAGCTACATTTTCGACATCTCTGAGCATCTTTTCCATATCCAAAAATTGATTGACCACTGTGATTTGGATTATGATTATTCCAAAGTGATCAATGAAATTTCTAGCCACGAAAGCCAGATTCTTGGAATTATATCGGAGTTTGAAGGGACGAAATTGACTGATCAGGAGGCAACTTATCTTTCTGATTTCAAAAAAATAATTGAAGTGGATCTCAATATCAAAAGTTATGATCTGCTTTATTCTGATTCTTCAGGTGTAAATCGTGACCGCGTAAAAGAATACGACAAAAAGATCAGCCGAGCCCGAAAAGATTTGGATGACCTCAGCCGAATTCAGCTCGAAGAGGGACAAAAACTAATCAGCAAAGCAAAAGTCATGATTAACCGCTCCCAGATTTGGGCTCAGTTTGAAGTAGCCTTGCTGATTATTTTATTGGTGGTGATGTTCTTGATGATTTTCAGGAAAACCTCCAGAAACGAAGGGATGATTTAAAACTCCAATGTGGCCAAATATTTGGCATTGGCTTCAGCAGCTTCCATAGGTGTGCCGGTTGGGAATCGTTCTTGTTCCACGATAAAATACTCCATCCCCAGCGTTTTAGTCCTTTTGATAAGCTCCGCGTAAGGAATTTCTCCCTGGCCAAGTAAAACGCCTCGTTGATGTGGATCGCCTGTTCCGGCTTCCGCGTCTTTCACATGGCAAAGTCTGAATCTTCCGGGGTATTTGGCAATGTAATCTCCTGGATTGACATTGGCGACATGAGCCCAGTACATGTCCAATTCAAAATCCACCAAAGCTGGGTCAGTCTCATTCATTAATACATCCTGAGGCAGTTGTCCTTCCAGCTCCACAAAGGTATAATCGTGGTTGTGGTATGCGAATTTGATTCCAAATGATTTGAGTTTTGCGCCTATTTGATTGAATTCAGCGGCTTTGCTTTGATAATCTGCGATTGATTTTTGAGGGCCAATCCATGGGCAGATCAGGTATTTCATTCCCACAGCAGCAGCTAATTCTGCCTGAGCTTCAAGGTTTTCAAATACGTTGCAGTGGGAGGAAATCATTTCAGTGTTTGCCTCGGCCATCAGTGCTTTAAACTCTTCTGGTTGAAGCCCCCAGAGGATTCCCTTTCCTCCATCATAGCCTTCCAGTTGTTTGTAGCCATATCCGCCCAAAGACTTGATGGTGGAAATTGAATCAATCGCCATGTCTTCCTTTACAGAGTAGAGTTGGATCCCGAATTTTTCAAGTGTTGATTTCATTTCATTTTCTTCCCCGCTTTCGGAGTTTTTGGAAGGAGTACAAAATTGGAGAGGCATAAAAGCAGCTCCCAAACCCATAAGGGCTGAGGATTGGATAAATTTTCTACGTTGGTTCTTCATAGATAAAGGGTAAATTAAAAAGCCTGCCCATTATAAGGACAGGCTGTATAGGTTGGAAAATTAGGATTAAATCGCGTAGGCTTTATCTCCTTTTTTATAGTCGATGCAGCCTTCATACCTTCCAGGGACCTCAATGAAATTCAAGGCTTGAGTGGCTCCGATTTCACTGGTAAAATATCCCAGAACCGTGAGGTCTCTCAGCATATTGATCACGATAGGCTGGCGAGCTTCTCCACTTGCTTTGAATTGCTCATGTAGGCCATTAAGGTAGGCAAGTCGGTCTTCAGCACTTGCTTTCATGAAGTCCGCTCCTTTTTGGTCTTTGAATTCCTTTCGGATGGTATTCAATCCATCAATGAAGGCTTGCTGCTGCTCCGCATCGTAGCAGTCCTTTACCATCATTTGCATAAACTCACCGATTTTGGTGGCTTTTGCACCTGGTGTATCCGTAGTTGGGATGATGGTTTCTCCGATTTCGTCCAAGAAAGCCAAATCATCCGGGGTAAAATTCAAATCTTCGATCTGATGATCAGGGGCACATCCTGTCAAAAGGGCTGTGGCACCAATCATCGTACCTCCCATCATCAAGGCGACACTTTTCAAAGCGTCTCTTCTGTTCATAGTTGTCATATCGTTTTGGATTAGAGGTTTTGCTTTTTAAGTTCTTCCACGGCAAAATTTGCAGCTCGAGCAGTCAGCGCCATATAGGTCAAAGATGGGTTCTGGGCAGCAGCGGAGGTCATACAAGCTCCGTCTGTCACAAACACGTTCTTCGCATCCCAAACCTGATTGTTACCATTCAAAACAGAGGTCTTTGGATCTCTTCCCATTCGGGCAGTACCCATTTCATGGATTCCTTGTCCGAAAGTATAGCCATTGTCATAAGTTTTGACATTTTTGAATCCTGCCACTTCAAGCATTTCGGCGGCATCATTCATCATGTCTTTGCGCATGTTCAGCTCATTTTCCTTGATTTCCGCACTCATTACCAAGGCTTCCATTCCCCATTTGTCTTTCACGGTGTCGCTCAGACGGATGTGGTTTTCATGATATGGGAGAATCTCACCAAAGGCCGTGATGCCCATGCTCCAAGGTCCCGGCTCAGTCAAGGCGTCCTTCATCGGAGCCCCAAAGCCCAACTCTGCAACATCTCTGCTCCATCCGCTTCGGCTAGCACCTCCTTGGTATCCAAAGCCTCTGAGATAATCTCTCTTTTCGCCATTGAGATTTCTGAATCTTGGAATGTATAGACCCGTTGGTCTTCGGCCAAAGTAATATTTGTCCTCGAAGCCTTCGTAAGTTCCTGCAGCACCCAATCTGAAGTGGTGATCCATCACATTGTGACCCAATTCTCCTGAGCTCGATCCCAATCCTCCAGGCCAAATGTCCGTGGCTGATCTCATCAGGATAGCCGTAGAATTGAAAGCAGAAGCACAGAGGAAAATGATTTTTGCATCAAATTCAATGGTCTGATTGGTCTGCCCGTCGATGATTTCAACCCCGGTAGCTTTTTGGGTGTCTTTGTCATAGATCAATCGGCGTACGATGGACCAAGGTCTAAGCGTCAGATTGCCGGTGGCCTGCGCTGCTGGTAAAGTAGAGGCCTGCGTGCTGAAATATCCTCCAAATGGACATCCCAAAGAACATTTGTTTCTGTATTGACAGCCAGGTCTTCCGGGAAGAGGCTGGGTGATATTCGCAGGACGTCCAATGGTCCAAGTTCTGGCTCCTTTGTAGTGTTCTTTAATTTTGGCAGCACCTGCCTCCTCTACGCAATTCATCGGCATTGGAGGCTGGAATTCTCCGTCAGGAAGAATATCCAAGCCATCTTTAGAACCGGAAACACCAATGAATTTTTCCACATAGCTATACCAAGGGGCAATATCATTGTAGCGAATTGGCCAGTCAACAGCGATTCCTTCTTTGGCGTTGGCTTCGAAATCAATATTTGCCCAACGGTAGGACTGTCTTCCCCATAGCAGGGATCTACCTCCGACTTGGTAGCCACGGAACCAGGTGAAGGGTTTTTCCTCCACATAAGGAGAATCACTTTCGTGCGCCCACCAGTCTAGGTTAAGTTCATTCAATACGTAATCTCTTCTCAGATTTGGATGGTTTTCCAATTGTTCCTGAGTTCTTCTGCCGCGATGAGGTACCTCCCAAGGCGGAAGGGTAGCTGTTTTATAATCTTTCACATGCTCGACCATCGGGCCCCTCTCCAGAAGCAATACTTTCAGCCCCTTTTCCGTCAACTCTTTCGCGGCCCATCCGCCGCTTATCCCTGACCCAACTACGATTGCGTCATATGATTCATTTGCCATAGGTTATGGTTTTTGGTTTAATTAGTTACACGTCACATACTTGCACTGCATGTCCCAATGCAGCGATTTTATCTTCTCCTTTTGGAATAAACTCATGGGATACATAACCCTTGAATCCTGTGTCAACAATTGCCTGCATAATAGGAGGGTAGTTGATTTCCTGCTTTTCGTCCAAGTCATTTCTCCCAGGATTTCCGGCCGTGTGATAGTGGCCAAAATACTGGTGATTATTTCGAATTGACCGGATGATATCCCCTTCATCTATCTGCATATGATAAATATCAAATAGAAGCTTAAAGTTTTCGCTGGAAATTCTTTTGCAAAGCTCAATTCCCCAAGCAGATTTGTCGCACATGTAGTCTTTGTGATCTACTCGGCTGTTTAGGAGTTCCATTTGGATTATTACTCCATGTTTCTCGGCAGTGGAAAGAATCTTTTTGAGTCCGATTTCACAGTTTTTCAAACCCGTCTCATCGTCCATTCCTCTTCTGTTACCTGAAAAAGCAATGATATTGGTATATCCAGCTTTTTGAACCAGTGGAATTACCTCTTTATAATTTTTCTCCAATTGATCATGAAATTTCGGGTCATTGAATCCATCCGGAATTCCAAGTTCTGCACCATTGCACATGGAGCAGTGGATATCATATTTTTTTAGAGTTTCCCAGTTTTTGGGTCCAATAAGGTCGATCGCTCCTACACCTACACTTTTGATGTTTTGACAAAGTTCTTCTAAGGAAAGAGGTCTCATGGACCAGGCACAAACACCGTGATTGATGTTACCTTTGAGGGGGGCAAAGTGCTCATTCTTCCATTCAAAAGAAGAAAGAGAGCCTACTGCCGCTCCGCCAAAGGCTAGTTTTTTGAAAGCAGAGCGCCTTCCTGAATTGAATTCCATGGGTTATTTAGGGTTAAGGTCAAGGTTTGATTTTTTCACTTTTGAAAAAGGAGATGAAAAATAGCAAAACCAAAATGGAAATCCCAGAAGGAATAATCCAAATTGCCATCCAATTGTGATTTCCGGCAGAGTTGAGGAAATGATTGGAGATTTGACCTGCAGCCCAAAAACCGATTAGCATGCCTATTCCATAGGTTGCCAAAGTGATTAAGCCTTGTGCGGAAGACTTATACCGCTCTCCCGCATGCGAATCGGTGTAGATCTGTCCACTGACAAAAAAGAAATCATAACATACTCCGTGAAGAGCGATGCCGACCAACAACATCCAAACACCCGAATCAGCATTGCCAAGGGAAAAGAAAACATAGCGTAAGGCCCACGCCAGCATGGCCACGATGAGGGTTTTTTTGATGCCAAACCGAGAAAAGAACACCGGCAAAGCCAACATAAACAGCACTTCAGAAATCTGCCCTATGGTCATTATGCCGGTCGAGTTTTCTACACCAATTTCTGTCAGGAAAGGGCTGGCATTTTGATAATAGAAAGCTAATGGGATGCAGATCAAGATCGAGGAAAGAAAGAATATCGCGTAATTTTTGTGCTTCAAAAGGGACAAAGCATCAAGGCCTAAAGCTTCGTATAGGTTGAATTTTCCGGAGGTTTGTGCTTGCGGAGGAGTGGAGGGTAGCGTAAAACTATAAATCCCCAATACCAGGGAAACAAAAGCAGCCATAATCCAAGTGTTTTTGAGCAGGCCTTCTGCAAGTCCTTGTTGGCTGTCCCAAGACAAATAAGAAATCAAAAGACCGGCCGCAATCCAACCTATAGTTCCCCATACCCGGATGACAGAAAATTCCTTTTCAGGATTACTCATTTGGTTGAAAGAAATAGAATTAACCAGGGCTAGGGTAGGCATAAACAAAATCATATAGATCAGTAAAAAAGGGAAAAAGCTTCCAAAATCGACCGAACTATATAGCATATACATCAATGCTGCCCCGACCAGATGAATCACTCCGAGGATTTTTTGAGCTTGGAAATACCGATCTGCAATGAGCCCTACAATAAAAGGAGCAATGATGGCTCCAAAGGATTGGGTGGAAAAAGCCAACGAGATGTCTTGATCTTTGGCTTGAAGGTTATTTCCTAAGAAAGTGCCCATGGTCACATACCATGACCCCCACACAAAAAACTCCAAAAACATCATTAAAGAAAGTCGGGTTTTGACTGAGAAATTCATGGGAGGCTAGTTTGGGGAAGGATGGAAATGTATGAGGGAATTTAGAAATTGGGCTTTTTGCTGTATTTTAAGCATCTCTTCTGAAATAGTGAAAAAAGGAGTAAAAAAGTTTTGGTCAAGCCATTCATAACCCAATGGTGCTATTGGTCCTAAAGCCAATTCATTACCCTCCAAGAATCCTCGAAATTTCAGTTTGAATCCAATCTACTACTCAAAAAACCTAAACTTTTGACCTATGTCAACAGCCAAAAAACTTAAGCTCGGTCTCGTCGGTGGAGGCCCGGGTTCTTTTATCGGAGCCATTCATTTGAACGGAGCTTTAATGGATGGAATGTACGAGCTCGTTTGCGGAGCTTTCAGTTCTAATCCAGTCAAATCCAAGCAAAAGGGAGATGAGCTCATGCTGGACCCTTCCCGAGTCTATGGAAGCTACGACGAGATGTTTGAAAAAGAATCCCAGCTCCCAGAAGGGGTTCGGATGGATGTCGTTGCGATTGTCACTCCCAATAATGTTCATTTTGATCCGACAGTAAAGGCCTTGAAGTATGGGTTTCATGTTGCTTTGGACAAACCTTTGACTTTGAATTATAAAGAGGCAAAGGAGCTTTACCATATAGTATCAGCTTCTGAAAAGCGATTTTTGCTCACTCATACTTACACGGGCTATCCCATGATCAAGCAGGCCAAGCAAATGATTATGGATGGGAAAATCGGAAAAGTCCGGAAAGTCTATGTAGAATATCCCCAAGGCTGGCTGTACAAGCTATTAGAGTCAGAAAATAACAAGCAGGCCGAATGGAGGACCGATCCTGCCCGCAATGGCCTGGCTGGTTGTATGGGCGATATCGGTACGCACGCTTTCAATATGGTGGAGTATGTGACCGGTGAAAAAGTCTCTCACATTTGTGCGGATCTTTACATTAAAATCCCGGGAAGGCCGATCGATGATGACGGAGTGGTTTTGCTTCGCTTCGAAAATGGTGCCTCTGGAGTCTTGATGGCCTCTCAAACAGATACGGGATGCGAAAACAATTTGAAACTTCGCGTTTACGGTGAAAAAGGAGGGTTGGAATGGGAACAAGAACTTAATAATTCTCTGACAGTCAGATTCCCAAATGAACCGGCCCAGATTTTCCGAGCTGGAACAGGTTACCTCGGTTCCTTGGCTCAAGAAAATACCCGAACTCCTGCAGGTCATCCGGAAGGATATGTAGAAGCTTTTGCAAATTTGTACCGCAACTTTGCCCGCTGTATTTATGCTGATCGAGCAGGTGAAAAGCCAAAGTGGGAATGGGAAGATTATCCCGGCATCGAAGATGGCATTCGAGGGATGGCCTTTATCGAGCATGTCCTACGAAGCAATACTTCCGATCAAAAATGGACTCCATTCATTGTAGAAAAATAAACAGATCTCAAATTATTCAAACCCATAACCAACATGAAAACGATAAAAGGTCCCGCGATATTCCTGGCACAGTTTGCCGACGATAAAGCACCTTTCAATAACCTTCCCAACATCACCAAATACATGGCTGATTTGGGATACAAAGCAGTCCAAATTCCTTCCTGGGATTCCAGATTGATCGATTTGCAAAAAGCTGCAGAGAGTAAGACCTATGCAGATGAAATCAAAGGAATTGTCGCTGATGCGGGAATGGAAATTTCTGAACTTTCCACACACCTTCAAGGACAGCTCGTGGCAGTACACCCGGCGTATAATGAGCTTTTTGACGGATTTGCTCCGGCGAATCTCAAAGGGGATCTCAAAGGCAAATCTGCCTGGGCCACCCAGCAATTAAAGTATGCTGCCAAAGCTTCTGCAAATCTTGGTTTGACGGCTCATGCGACCTTCTCGGGAGCCTTGATGTGGCATACGGTTTATCCTTGGCCTCAACGACCGGCTGGCTTGGTGGATACCGGCTTCACCGAATTGGCGAAGCGCTGGACTCCCATTCTGGATGAATTTGATAAGTATGGGGTGGACGTTTGCTATGAACTACACCCAGGAGAAGATCTTCACGACGGGATCACTTTTGAAATGTTTTTAGATAAAGTAGGAGGGCACAAGAGAGCGAATATCCTTTATGATCCCAGTCACTTTGTGCTTCAGTGTCTAGATTACCTTCAATTCATTGATTTCTATCACGATAGAATCAAAATGTTTCATGTGAAGGATGCGGAATTTAACCCAACCGGTAAGCAAGGAGTTTATGGAGGATTCCAAGGCTGGGTAGAACGTACCGGAAGATTCAGGTCCTTAGGCGACGGTCAAGTTGATTTTGCTGGTATATTTAGCAAACTTTCTCAGTACGATTATAGCGGATGGGCCGTTTTGGAATGGGAATGTGCAATCAAGCATCCTGAGCAGGGAGCGGCTGAAGGCGCACCATTCATTGCCGATCATATTATTCGAGTGACTGAAAAGGCATTTGATGACTTTGCCGGTACTGGTGCCGACGAAGACTTCAATAAGAAAATTTTAGGAATTTAAGTACCCAAAACAAATAAATCATGAAAATTACAAAACCATTAAACCTTGCTCTACTCGCTGTTGCGGGATTGACCTTTGCTTGTGGAGGAGGAGAAAAATCAACTGAGACCACTACAGAAGCTTCAACTACAGCAGCTGCACCGGCTCAGGAAATGAGCCTTGAGGACAAATACAAGGATAACCCGATCTACATCAAAGGTTTGGAGAAGGTGAAGGGATCAGATTGTACTTCTTGTCATATGGTGGAAAGAAAAATCGTAGGTCCATCTTATGCGGAAGTTGCAGCCAAGTATGAAAATACCGAAGAGAACATCACGATGCTGGCTCAGAAGGTAATCGCCGGAGGAGTTGGAGTTTGGGGAGAAGTTCCGATGCCAGCGCATCCAGGATTAAGTGAAGAGGATGCCAAGGATATGGTAGCCTATGTTTTGTTGTTGAAAAAATAAGAAATGAAGAAAAGTTATTTGGCTTTAATGGCAGCGGCAGGAATTCTTGCCGCTTGCTCTTCTCCAAAATCTGAAGGTGAAGTTTCTGCCGACTCTTTGGCTATTGAAGCACCTGCAGAGGAGTGGATCCCACTTTTTGACGGACAGACTTTTAATGGATGGTCCAAATATGGGGGAGGAGAAGTAGGAAAAGCCTGGAAAATTGAAAACGGTGAAATTTATCTAGATGCCGCTAATAAGGATGGTTGGCAGACTGGGGATGGTGGAGATATTGTCACCGATGAGGAGTTTGAAAACTTCCACTTCAAATACGAGTGGAAAATCGCGCCTAATGGAAATAGTGGTGTGATCTTCTTGGTTCATGAGTCTCCTGAATATCAGTATCCATGGCAGACAGGTCCAGAGATGCAGGTTTTAGACAATGAAGGACATCCAGATGCCAAAATCATTAGCCATAGAGCGGGTGATCTGTACGACCTTATTGTTAGCAGTGAAGAGACTGTTAAACCAGCTGGGGAATGGAATCAAGCCGAGATCGTTATCAATCAAGGTAAACTTGACTTCTTCCTTAATGGAGTAAATGTGGTATCAACACAGCTTTTCACTCCGGAGTGGGAAGCCTTAATTGCAAAAAGCAAGTTTAAGGATATGCCGGGCTTCGGAAAATACAAGAAAGGTAAGATTTCCCTTCAGGATCACGGGGACGTGGTTCATTTTAGGAATCTGATGATTAAAAAGCTATAAGTAGAAAAGGCTCCTCAAGGAGCCTTTTTTTATTGCCTGGTCACTTTTTCTTTTTTGATGTAAGCGATCTGATCTTTCCACTCTACTTCATACCAAACGTCCTTGGAAGAGCGGATTTTTACCCGATGACCAGGTTCTACCAAATCAATGAGTTCTCCCCCTGCAGAGGGTTTAGAAACAATGAAAGTAGGGCTTCCGGTAACCAAACCGGTGTTTGGGCCTTTTAAGAAATTATTGATGAGGAAAATAAGCGTAATCAAGAGTCCGGAAGGCCAAAAAAACCTGGCTTCCGTATCTCCTTTAGACCAGAGGAAAATTAAAGAGACAATGAGCAAAAGAGAGAGGACTCCTACGACTATTTCTTTGTATTCCACCAAAAACAAGACGAATCTCATTCCGTCGCTTACTTCGTAGCCTACCAATTCATTCTGTCCAGTTAGGCTTTTGATTTTTGTGATGGTTTGTGGATTGGGGCTAAGGTCGTAATATTTACTCAGGTATAATGCAGCGCTTTCTTTGTCTCCAATCCCTTCAGAAATGAAGGCCATTTTAAGGAGCATAGAGGGAGAATAGATGCCGGATTGGTAGTTTTCTTGATAAATACCCATTGCCTCTTTATAACTTCTCTGATTAAACAAAGAATCTGCAATCATAAGTTGAGGCACATCGGCCTGACAATGAATGGTTTGCAAAAAGAGGAAAAAAAATATGGAAAGTTTTGTGAGAAAGATTGATTTTAAGCTTTGCATTTAGAATTCAGAGTCATAAATTTGCAGTCCAATTACGGCAATGATCTGGCAAAAAGCAAGCTCAGGGAGTCAATTTGGAAGATTTAAGATTCCGTAGCTCAGCTGGTAGAGCAACCCGATTTTATCGGGTGGTCCCTGTAGTTGAGTTCGAGATAGAAGGTTAAAAGTAGCTTTCAAAAAAATATTAGATTCCGTAGCTCAGCTGGTAGAGCAATACACTTTTAATGTATGGGCCCTGGGTTCGAATCCCAGCGGGATCACAGTTTTAACTTGCAAGGAGTTAAAAATTGAAAAAGTTTCGGGGTGTAGCGTAGCCCGGTATCGCGCCACATTTGGGATGTGGAGGTCGTAGGTTCGAATCCTGCCACCCCGACTTATTATATAGCTAGAGATAGTTATCCAGGTCCGCTAGCTCAGCTGGATAGAGCAACTGCCTTCTAAGCAGTAGGTCTTAGGTTCGAATCCTAAGCGGATCACAAAAACAAAGAGCGGAATTCGTTCCGCTTTTTAGTTTATATCGATAGAGAGCAAAAGAGCTCCTTTATGAATATTAGATTCCGTAGCTCAGCTGGTAGAGCATCCCGATTTTATCGGGAGGGCCCTGTGGGAGAGCGCGAGATTGAAGGTTAAAAGTAACTTTCTAAAAATATTAGATTCCGTAGCTCAGCTGGTAGAGCAATACACTTTTAATGTATGGGCCCTGGGTTCGAATCCCAGCGGGATCACAAAAGCAGACTGAAAGGTCTGCTTTTTGTATTTTAGGCCTAAATAAGATCCATAGCCAGTACCTACATTCTTTATTCAAAAAAGCTCAACAAGTCTTATGTGGGTGCATGTATCGATTTGAAAAGGAGGTTGTATGAACATAATCTTGGTCATACGAAATTCACCTCCACGGGAGTTGGTCTATGAAGAGCAGTATTCAAATCTTTTGAAGGCAAAAAAGCGGGAAGCTCAAATCAAAAAAATGAAATCCAGAAAATACATCGAGGGACTAATTGCTTCTAGGGGTTGAGCATCCCGATTTAATCGGGAGGGCCCTGGGTTCGAATCCCAGCGGGATCACAAAAGCAGACTGAGAGGTCTGCTTTTTGTATTTTAGGCCAAAATGAAAAGGGATGGCCAGTTTTTGAGTTTCTTCTTAAACATTTCCTGATTTCTGGAAGAGTATAAACCGGAATAACCCCATCTTAAAAATTCAAGGGGTCCAAATGATTGAAGTGTCCATTTTGGCGAATCCTTGCCCTGGCTTGTTCGGCAGCTTTCAAAACAGGAATCATTCTCTTGAAGTGAATAATCAAAAACTCTGTCCGATCTTTCTCCGACTCCATTTTTAGCAGCTCCAATTCTTCTTCCAGGCTTAGTCCTAACTTGTGCGCAAACGTATAGGAGGTGAGCGTATCCAGCCTTATTTCGGGATTAAAACCAAGGAGGTGAAGCATTTCCTTCAAATAAAGAACATATTCATGCTGTAAGGGTGTGGGGATTCTCATGTCATCATTCAAATACTCCACTTCTCCTCCTGCATAGGTCTTTCCTTCCATGGGGTTGTCGAATGAAAGACTTCGAAATGCTCTCTTGCCTCTGGTTTTAATATCCAAGCGGCCGTCCTCATACCTTTTGAAGACCTTCTCTAAAACAACTTCAGTCCCGTAACCGCTCAGTTTGTCCGTAAAGGTCAAAATCCCGAATGGCCCTTTCTCATTTTCGATATCCATCATAAGTTCTTTATAGCGGGGTTCGAAAATGTGGAGATTAAGTTCCTCGCCGGGAAAGACAACAAGTTTTAGCGGAAATAGGGGGATGTACATAGAAAGACTATTAGGGCTAATTAAAAGTACGGATAACTCTCAAGTAATGATATCAAAAAAATAGCCCCGAATTCCTTCGGGGCTTTAAGCTTATTTTTTAGCGATATAGGTTAGTAAGTCGATGACTTTGTTAGAATAACCCCACTCGTTGTCATACCAAGACACAACTTTCACGAAAGTGTCAGAAAGCTGGATACCTGCTTCAGCATCAAAGATGGAAGTTCTTGCATCACCGATGAAGTCGTTGGATACTACTGCGTCTTCTGTGTATCCCAAAACACCCTTCATGGTAGTTTCGGATGCCTTCTTCATGGCAGCGCAAATCTCAGCGTATTTAGCAGGCTTTTTCAGTCTCACGGTCAAGTCAACCACGGAAACATCAGGAGTAGGTACACGGAAAGCCATACCGGTCAATTTGCCATTCAATTCAGGGATTACTTTCCCCACTGCTTTAGCAGCTCCGGTAGAGGAAGGGATAATGTTTTGGCCAGCGCCACGTCCACCTCTCCAGTCTTTCGCAGAAGGACCGTCAACAGTCTTCTGAGTTGCAGTAGTCGCGTGAACGGTAGTCATCAGACCTTCTTCGATGCCCCAGTTGTCATTTAATACTTTCGCAATAGGAGCAAGGCAGTTGGTGGTACAAGAAGCATTGGAAACAAATACCATGTCAGGAGTGTAAGAGTCCTCGTTTACGCCCATTACGAACATTGGCGTGTCATCCTTGGAAGGAGCTGACATGATCACTTTCTTTGCTCCTGCATCAATATGGCCTTGTGCAGTTTCTTTGGTCAAGAAGATACCAGTGGATTCGATCACATAGTCAGCACCTACATCACCCCACTTTAGGTTTGCCGGGCTTTTCTCAGCAGTAACACGGATAGTATTACCGTTTACAATTAGATTTCCGTCCTTTACTTCTACAGTGCCTTTAAACTGGCCGTGAGTGGAATCATATTTTAGCATGTATGCCATGTAATCCACATCGATCAAGTCGTTGATGGCAACCACTTGTACATCGTCTCTTTCCTGTGCTACACGGAAAGCCAAACGTCCGATTCTTCCGAATCCGTTGATTCCTACTTTAATCTTGCTCATAAGTATTATTGATTTTGAGTATAGGTTTGATTTCAAAAACTGCCTCAGGAGACCGATTTAGGTCAAAAGTTATCCGAGGGCAGGCTAAGTTATCACAAATAAATGGTCTGCCCAAACATCCGATGGATCCGAAAAACAGGAAATAGCCAGATTCCTATTTCAAACGATTTCGTAATTGAAAATTTTTAATTTGGTCTTCAGGAAGGTGAAAATTTTACCAATCCGGTATTTTATAAAATAGAAAATAGGCGTTTTATGTTTGTAGAAGCAATTCTGAAAGTCGCTGGGTTTACCCGTGCAATTCACTCCATTTCCAGAAATTTTGGCAGCCAAAAAGTGGATCGAGGAGCAGCAACCTTATTTTTTGTCAATGATGAAGGCTGGGCGTTGACTTGCAAGCATGTAGCCCAATGGATTTCTCAGGCGGATGCGATCAATAAGAAGTTTTCTCAATACCAAAATGAATCACGGGGGCTTTCTGCAAGTCTTTGCAAAACCGTAGCCAATAAATTGGGTCTAAATGATTCTCAAACAGGTGAAATGCGGATCACCTTTGTGGACTGTGTCAATCAGATCAAAAATATCCGGTTTTTTCTGCATCCTGAATATGATCTGGCACTGATGAAGTTTGAGGGGTTTACCCAAATGGTGACTTCGGGTTTTCCGGTTTTCATAGAAAATGATGCTGAAGTCCAGCCTGGACAAATGCTTTGTCGCCTGGGGTTTCCTTTTCCTGAGTTTTCGAATTTTCACCTGAATTTGCAAACCGACCAGCTGGAGTGGATCAATTCCGGTCAACCCCGATCCCCACGCTTTCCTATTGAAGGAATGGTGACTCGTTTTTTGGGAGATAAGAACGGAAAAGTCTATGGGATAGAAATGAGTACTCCCGGGCTAAGGGGCCAAAGCGGTGGGCCTCTTTTTGATGGGGAAGGGAAAATTATGGGGATGCAAAGCCGTACGAAGCACCTGCATTTGGGATTTGATATTGAAGACAAAGAGATTATGGCTCATGGCAAAATCAAAAAGATCAATGATTATGCTTTTATCCATTTGGGGGAATGTATCCATGTTTCGGTTTTGAAGGAATTCATGGACCAGCATGGGGTTAAGTTTCAGAAGGGATAAAAAAAACCGGGTTTTTAAAACCCGGCTTCTTGCTTTATGCCAATTGAGCTAAAATTTCATTGAAAGTCTGGCTCGGCCTCATTGCTGTTGAAGCTTTTGCTTCGTCTGGTCTGTAATAGCCTCCGATATCCACGGGAGTCCCTTGAGAGCTGTTGTATTCTTCTACAATCTTGGCTTCGTTTTCCTTCATGGCTTTTGCCAAAGGAGCAAATTTAGCAGCCAAAGCAGCATCTTTGGTTTGCTTGGCTAATTCCTCAGCCCAATACATGGCCAAATAGAAATGTCCTCCTCGGTTGTCCAGCTTGCCGACTACTCTTGCAGGAGATTTGTCTTCTTCCAGCCATCTTCCTGTCGCGTTGTCCAAAGTTTCCCCCAAAAGTATGGCAGTACCATTGTCAAAAGTCTGTCCCAAATGCTCTAGGGATACAGCCAAGGCCAGGAATTCACCTAAGGAATCCCAACGCAAGTGTCCTTCTTGAGTAAACTGCTCCACATGCTTTGGCGCAGATCCACCCGCACCTGTTTCAAACAAGCCTCCCCCGTTCATCAAAGGAACAATAGAGAGCATTTTAGCGGAAGTTCCTACTTCCAGGATAGGGAATAGGTCGGTCAAATAATCTCTCAGCACATTACCTGTCACAGAGATGGTGTCTTTTCCTTCGCTGATTCTTTGGCAGGAGAAAAGCGTAGCTTCTACAGGAGTCATGATGTGAATCTCCAAACCAGTCGTATCATGATTAGGAAGGTATTTATTCACTTTCTTAATCAATTCGGCATCATGTGCTCTGTTTTTGTCCAACCAGAATACGGCTGGGGTATTGGAAAGTCTGGCTCGGGTTACCGCAAGTTTTACCCAATCCTGAATCGGAGCATCTTTGGTCTGACACATTCTCCAGATATCACCAGCTTCTACTTCATGGGAAATCAAAACAGTCCCATCAGCATCGACAACGTTTACTTTTCCTGAGAAAGGAATTTCAAACGTCTTGTCATGTGAACCATATTCCTCGGCTTTTTGAGCCATCAAACCTACGTTTGGCACAGATCCCATGGTAGCAGGATCGAATGCTCCGTGAGTTTTGCAGAAATCTATCACAGCTTGGTAAACTCCAGCATAAGATCTGTCTGGGATGACGGCCTTAGTGTCTTGAAGTTTTCCAGCCTTATTCCACATCTGTCCTGAGCTTCGGATCATCGCAGGCATGGAGGCATCAATGATCACATCACTTGGAACATGAAGGTTGGTAATTCCTTTGTCTGAATTCACCATCGCCAAATCAGGGCTCTCAGCATAGCAGGCATCGATATCCGCCAGAATTTCAGCTTTTTTATCGGCTGGTAGCTTTTCTATACTCGCCAAAAGATCGCCGAATCCGTTGTTCACATCTACACCAACTGATTCCAAAGTAGCCGCATGCTTTTGGAATACCGGTGCAAAGAAAACTTTTACCGCATGACCAAAGATAATTGGGTCAGAGACCTTCATCATGGTGGCCTTCATATGCAGGGAGAAAAGCACCCCTTTTGCCTTAGCGTCTTCTTTGGCTTTTTGCAAGAAGGCCTTCAATGCGGAAATGCTTAGGCTTGAAGCGTCAATGACTTCTCCTTCCTGAAGTTTTAAACCGGATTTCAGAACTTCTTTATTCCCGTCTTTGCCTACCAATTCGATCGAAACGGTAGTGGCTGCAGGCATGGTCATGGATTTTTCACTTCCATAAAAATCCCCGCTGCTCATACTGTCCACGTGGGATTTGGAGTCTGGAGTCCATTTTCCCATGGAATGAGGATGTTTTCTGGCGTAATTTTTCACAGCCAAAGGAGCTCTACGGTCAGAGTTTCCTTCGCGGAGCACCGGGTTAACTGCAGAACCTTTGATTTTGTCGTATTTCGCTTTGATGGTTTTTTCCTCCTCCGTTTTAGGCTCTTCAGGATAGTCAGGAAGAGCATACCCTTGGGCTTGGAGCTCCTTGATAGCGGCCTTTAGCTGGGGAACAGAAGCAGAAATATTGGGAAGTTTGACAATGTTTGCTTCAGGTGTAGTGGCAATTTGCCCCAATTCTGCCAAGGCATCCTTGATTTGCTGCTCAGGCTTGAGGAATTCCGGAAAATTGGCGATGATTCTGCCGGAAAGGGAAATGTCCCGGGTTTCTACCTGAATTCCAGCAGATTTGGTAAAAGCTTGTACAATAGGTAGGAGTGAATACGTGGCCAAGGCTGGCGCCTCGTCGGTCAGCGTATACAGGATTTTTGGAGATTTACTCATGATTTCAATTGTATTCTAAAAAGGATGGACCTGTCGCTCCCTTTTTGGATTCGGCCACAAGGTGGGTGGGGCGATAAAAAAAGAGTAACAGGGTCGAAATTTTCGCGCCTAAAAATACGAAAATAAGAATGGTTTCAAATGCCACTCCAGTAATCGAGAGAGCACTTTAGGGACATTTTGTCAAAGGATGGTAAAGGAGTCGGAATCTCTCCAAGCTGGAAATTTCCTTCGGTATTCTTCCAAAGAATTGGCAGATAGAGTGAGAATTTGGATGCCTTCCTGCTCTCCAAGATCTAAAAGTTTTTCCCCTTTGAAATCATATGCGGCAGAATGTCCCTGGTAATCAATTCCATTTCCGTCTTTGCCGATTCGGTTGACCCCAATAGAATAGGCTAAATTTTCAATCGCTCGGGCAGGCAATAGGATGTCCCAGGCAGAACTCCGGGCTGCTGGCCAACTGGCCACATAAAAAATCACGTCATATCCAGCAATCCCATCTTCCCAGCCATTTCTTGACCAAACCGGAAATCTAAGGTCGTAGCAGATTTGGGGGCAAATATGCCAGCCCTTCAAAGGGAAAATTGGCAGTTTGGTTCCGGCTGAATAGGTTTCTTGCTCATTGGCCATTCTGAACAAGTGGCGCTTATCGTAATGGTCCGTGTATCCATCTGGTAATACCCAAAGGAGGCGGTTGTAAAATTTTCCTCCTTCAGTGAAAATGGCACTTCCGGTCACCACTGCATTTGTTTGGGCCGCCATCTGTTTCATCCATTTGTGGATGTTGAGGTTCATGGGTTCGGCGAGTTTGGTAGCTTCTATGCTGAAGCCAGTAGGAAACATTTCCGGAAGAATAATCAGATCACATTTACCCTTGAGATCCCAGATTTTCTCCTCCAGCATTGCCAGATTGGCTGTTTTGTCCTGCCAGTACAAGTCGGTTTGAACTAGGGCAATGCGGATTTCCGGGCTCTTTTCCATTATTTCAAGGGGTAAATCATTCTGTAGTCAGTAGATATTTTTCCTTTACTCACCTCAATGAGCTTGGATTGGATGAGTCGTTTTTTCAGACCTTTTAGATAATCCACAAAAAGAATCCCTTCCAAATGATCGTATTCATGCTGAATCACTCGTGCGGTCATTCCTGAGAATTCTTCCTCTTTGAGATTCCAGTTTTCGTCAAAATATTCAATCGTGAGTTTTTCCGGGCGAATAATTTCTGCACGTACATCCGGAATGCTCAGGCAGCCTTCTTCAAATCCAAAATTATCTCCATACTCATCGAGAATAATCGGGTTGATGAATGCTCTACGGATTCCTTTTTCCTCATCATTTTCGTCCAGCATCAGCGAGCTATCGATGACGAACAAACGTACGCCTTGGTTAATTTGTGGAGCAGCTAGTCCTACACCACTGGCATGGTCCATGGTGGCGTACATGTCTTGGATCAATTGGGAAAGGTCGGTGCCTTCAGCAATGTCTTCTGCCTCTTTTTTCAGGATGGGATTGCCGTAAGCGACGATAGGGTAAATCATTGTCTTTCTAAATAGGATTGTAGAATGATGGCAGCGGATACCTTGTCTAGGTTTCCGGCCTTTTCTTTTCTGTCTTTTTTCTTGGAGCCCATGGCTATCATGCTCTGCATGGCCATTTTTGAAGTGAACCGTTCGTCAATCAGGGCGATTTTCTTATCAGGAAAAGCTGCTTCCAGCTCTTCTTTGAGTTTCATGACTCTTGGAGTCATTTCATTGTCCTGTCCATTGAGTCTCGTGGGAAGGCCCAGCACTAGGGCTTCTACGGCTTCTTTGGCGCAGTAATTTTTCAGGTAGGCCATCAACTGAGAAGTCTCGATGGTTTCCAGGGGATTTGCGGTGATCTTCAACGGGTCTGTAACAGCCAAACCTGTCCGCTTAGTTCCCAAGTCTATAGCCAAAACTCTGGGCATCAGTTGGTCTGGATTTGTTTACGGATTTTGCGCAGGGCTTCTTTCTCTAGCTGAACGGCTTTGGGGAAAAGGAGTTCGTCTTCGATTTTGGAATGTATGGAAAGTTCTCGCTCAAAATTTTGAAGCTCATGATAAAGGACTTTCATGGTCAGAGGAGCATTCTCTTCCAAATAGTAATCCTTGGTCAGCTTTCGGATGCCTTCCATCTCGTCATCATGGATTTCATGGTGGTCAGCGAGCTGCTGTACGGGGTCTTTCTCCAAAATAACCAAAGCATCCTGAATGTGAAAGTGACCATCCTCAATATCCTGGAGCAGCTCAATCCTTTTGAAAAGTCGGCTTTCTTCCTCGTGGATGTGGTGAATAAAATCTTCCACAAAAAGCGGGAACATGATTTTCAAATCTTGCATCAAGGATTCAAATCCTGGCTCAGCTTGAATTCCTGAAATCATGTTGGATAAGAAGGGGAGTTCTTGCCTTACAAAGTAGTAATGCTTCTTTTTGAGGTAGGCAACCAATAGCTCGATTGGGTTGAGGTACAGCTCTTCGTTGGATGGGTCTTTTTGCTGAGCCCAGCTTTCGAGATGGGCAATCAACTGCATTGGGTTGACCTTGTGTTTTTTGCAGACTTTTTCCAGAGAGTCTGTGGAATATTGGTAAAAGCTGATTCCAAAATAATGGAGCACAGACGCAAAAACATAGTTTTCGGAAACTAATTCTCCTACTGACACTTTCGCGAAATCCCGGTTTAACTCCATTGGACAAAAATAATTTTTTTTGGATGAAAAAAGGGGAATTATTATGACCTTTATCTTCCTCTCCCGTATAAACAATCGTTAATTTTATCTAAAATCCGTTTGTTCTGAGATCAATTTACGGTAGTTTGAGTTTATTAGAGTAGACAAAGAAAAAATCGTGAGCGAGACTAAAAATACGAAAGCCCAAATCAAGTTGCCCATCCTTTTGGCATTATCAATTTCTGCGGGAATTTGGATTGGAGCAACTTTTGCCGAGCCTAAAGGCAATCAAAATGACCTTCGAGCTGCCCTTTACAAGCTTCAGGAGATTATGACATATATCAATCGGGATTATGTCGATAGTGTCAATACCAATGAGCTGGTAGAATATGGCATTAATAAAATGCTCGAGCATCTGGATCCACATTCCAGCTATATTCCAGCAGCAGACGCCACCTTAGCCCAATCTCAATTGGAAGGTGAATATGATGGAATCGGGGTAGAGTTTGGGATCATTCGGGATACCATATATGTAGTGGCACCTCTTCAGGGAGGACCATCTGAAGCCTTGGGTATCCAGTCAGGGGACCAGATCATCAAGGTGGACGGAAAGAATGTAGCGGGAATTGGTATTACCAACAGAGATGTGTTTGATCATCTTCGGGGTCCTAGAGGGTCCAAAGTAATGGTTGATATCAAACGGAAAAACAATCCGACTCTCATCAGCTACGAAATCACAAGGGATAAAATTCCTCAATACAGTATTCCTGCAGCGTACATGGTCAATGATGAAATCGGCTATGTAAAAGTTACCCGATTTGCAGCGACAACTTACGATGAGTTTAAGAAGGCCGTCTCTGACCTGAAAATAAAAGGTATGAAAAAGCTGATCATTGACCTTCAGGGTAATCCTGGTGGATACATGGGGGCTGCAATCAATATGGCAGATGAGCTTCTGGGCGATAGAGATTTGATTGTTTCACAGGAAGGAAAAGTGAGCCAATACAGCCAGAAAGCCTTTGCATTCAAACCAGGTATGTTCGAAGAAGGATCTGTAATCGTTTTGATCAACGAAGGATCTGCTTCTGCTTCTGAAATTTTGGCCGGTGCGGTACAGGATAATGACAGAGGATTGATCGTCGGAAGACGTTCGTTTGGAAAAGGGTTGGTACAAATGCCGATTGACCTATCTGACGGTGCAGAATTGAGATTGACGATTGCGAGATATTTCACTCCTTCAGGAAGATCTATTCAAAAGCCTTATAACAGCAATTATGAGGCCTATGAAAGGGATTGGATTAACCGATTTGAGCATGGTGAATTTTTCTCCGCCGACAGCATCAAGTTCAATGATAGCTTAAAGTACCAGACCAAAAAGGGCAGAACAGTTTATGGAGGCGGAGGAATCATGCCGGATTATTTTGTGCCTTTGGATACTTCCATGAACAGTGCCTATGTTACCAGATTATTCAATTCAGACTCTTCTAGGGAGTATATCCTTGACTACTTGAACAAGAACAAGGATAACTTCAAAAACATGACTTTGGATCAATACTATACCACTTATAAAGTGTCAGATGCCATGCTGATGGAGTTGACTGAATATGGTAAGAAAAACAAAGTGGCTTTTGATGCCAAGGATTTTAATAAATCCAAAGAGTATCTGAGACTTTTAGTAAAAGCTCACATGGGCAGACAGATTTATGACGACAATGCTTTCTACAAAGTAGTCAACGATATCAATGAAGTTTATCTTCAAGCACTGAATCTCTTTGATGAGGCCGATCGGATTGCGATGGCGACCGTTTTGAACTCGACGATCGAAGAATAGTATATTCTTAAATAATCCTTAAAGCCAACCTCTCATCAGGTTGGCTTTTTTCATATTCCAAAAAATGACTTATCATTAGTATCCAAACCCAAAAGGCTATGAAACTTCTTTCCACTCTTTTCTTATTGTTTTTGACCATGACTGCATTTGCACAAATCAAAGTAAACCACATCGCTGTTCATGTCTCTGAGCTGGAGAGAAGCATGGAGTTTTATCAAAAAGTTCTCGCGTTGAAGGAAATTGAGGAGCCATTCAAGGATGGGCTACATGCCTGGTATGACATCGGGGGAGGAGCAGCCTTGCACTTGATAGAGGCGCCAAATTGGCCCAAAGAAATTTCCAAGACGAATCATCTCTGCTTTAGCATTCCGGATATGGCTGCATTTGTTCAGAATATGAAAGCTAGAAATTACCCATTCGAAAGCTGGGCTGGGGTAAAGGGAGAAATCACCAATCGCGTGGATGGGATCAAGCAGATATATATTCAGGATCCGGACGGGTATTGGATTGAGATTAATGATGACTTCTGAGTCCGGGAGTTTTAATTACATGAATTAACCAAACAGTACCCTTTCTCTATGTTTTTCACACTGATTCGATTACAAATCCTCAAAAGCTTTCGGTCAACCGCATTTGCCAAAAGCTTGCTGGCCAATTTGCTACTAGGTTTTCTTGCGCTTTTGCTCCTGAGTTATGTCTTGGGGGCAGGGATTTTTCTAAGAAGAATCATCGAGCATTTTGCGGATGGAGAGGACTTGTTGGGAGTATTGAACAGCTACTTGGTGTTCTTTTTCCTCACCGAGTTTATGTACCGCTATTTTGTGCAGAGTCTTCCAGTCATAGAGCTGGAAAGTCTTCTTCACCTTCCGATTGGAAAAAGGAAGATCATTCACATGCTTTTGTTTCGATCTTTCATTTCTCCCTTATCTGTCATTGCGCTTCTGTTGTTTTTGCCATTCGGGATTCAGGTGGTATTAGTTTCTTATGGTTGGATGGGATTAGTGACATGGCTTGGTTCGATCCTGATGACCAGTTGGACCTTGCATTGGTTTATGCTTTGGTTCAAGCAAAGATTTGAGGATAGTTTGATCGGCCTGTTAGTAGTGTTTGGTGTATTGCTTGTAGGGGCGGGATCCAGCTATATGGGTTGGTATAACTTGGGAGAAATTACCAAACCGGTTTTTGATTTGGCCTTGGTTAGCCCGTTTCCCTTCTTGGCCTTGGTGGGTTTGGTGGTGGGAGCTTATTCCCTTTGCTTCCTTTTCTATGTTTCCAATGCCTATTTGGAAGACCTATCGGAAGAAGAAAATGTCAGGTTTGTCAACCAAAGTTTTGGATGGCTATCCAGGTTTGGAATGCCGGGTGAAATGGCCAATGTGGAATGGAAGCTGATCGTCCGACATAAAAAAAGCAGGACTTTTCTGATGCTTTCGGCATTTTTCCTTTTGTATGGCTTGATATTTTACAACAACCCCGCCTACAAGTCTGAAGATGGATTTAGCTTTATTTTCATTTTCGTTGGGGTGTTTATTACCGGGATTTTCATGATCCAATACGGTCAGTTATTTCTCAGTTGGAATTCCTCCAACTTTGACTTTTACCTCAGTAAAAAATCAGGAGTTGAAGCATTGGTTCGCGGGAAGTATTTATTGTTTTTTGGAATATCCATGGTTTGCTTTTTGGCATCCGTGCCATATGCCTATTTCGGTTGGCATTTTCTGCTGATTCATTTGGCCACCTTTCTTTTCAATATTGGAATATTGGTGCATGTCATCATCTGGTTTGCACTATGGAAGCCAAAGCCAATGGATCTAAACAAAGGAGCGATGTTTAACTATGAAGGGGTAGGGGCCGCCCAGTTTTTGATCATAATTCCTATGATGCTGGGACCTTACCTGATTTATGTGCCCTTTTCTTTATTGTTCAATGATTATATAGGGCTATTTGCTTTGGGGACCATAGGTATCCTCGGCATCATATTTTATAACCGACTTGCTCAGATCAATATCAACCGAGTACTCAACAACCGATACGAAATCTCTTCCTCCTTTAGACAAGAATTATGATACAGATATCCCAACTTAAGAAACAATACAAAGATGCTGTTGTGCTCAATATAGACTCCCTGGAGATCTCAAAAGGTCAATGCTTTGGACTAGTAGGGAACAATGGAGCTGGGAAAACCACACTTTTCCGAATCATGCTTGACTTGGTGAGGGCCACTGAGGGCTATGTCAAAATAGCCGGACAGGATGTTTCCAAGACCGAAGAGTGGAAGTCAATCATGGGAGCATACTTGGATGAACATATGCTTTTGGCTTATCTGACACCGGATGAATACTTCGAGACACTTCGAAAAATATACGGGATGTCAGAAGCAGACCTTAGAAACCATTTGGAAAAGTTTATGGAGCTTTTCAACGGAGAGGTTCTGGAAAAAAAGAAATATATCCGCGATCTCTCCAAAGGGAACCTGAAAAAGGTGGGAATTGCAGCAGCCATGATGGGAAATCCGGAAGTGGTGATGCTGGATGAACCTTTCGAAAATCTGGATCCGAGCTCACAAATCCGCCTTAAAAAGTTGATTCAAAAAGAAACAGAGAATTCGAAGATTACTTTTCTGATCTCCAGCCATGACCTAAATCACGTGACAGATATCTGTGATCGGATTGTGCTTTTGGAAAAAGGGAAGGTTATCAGAGACCTTAGAGAAAAGGCAGAGATGATGTCAGAACTGGAGGCTTACTTTACTGGGTAAGCCTTTGGCTTTTTATTGAAGAAAGAAAGTAGCCTCCCCACAAATCCGTCTGGTATTGGAAACGATGCAGCCTTTGTAAAGGTACTGACCAGTCTGACTACCTTTGAATTTTTTGATCTCAGAACGATTTCCTGCCTGTCCTGCCACCACCTGGGTAAATACATCCTGCCCATTGACCTCCCAAACCATCTTCCAAGCATTGGTTGGAGGAAGTCCTCTGACCATCAGCTTAAGTCCTACACTGTCCCGAACACTATGGACTGGGCCACCCACAATAGACACTTCTTCTATGGTGAAGTCGGATGGTTCAGGGGGAATGATATTGCAGGCAAAAAGAATAAAGACCAGTAGAAATAGCTTTTTCATAGAATAGGAAGCTCAACTTTGAGTAGTTACCAGAAAGCCGAAAAGTGGACTAATTAACAAGGATATAGATAACAGGGTGAAAAACAAAAAAATCCCTCTCAAATTATTCTGAGAGGGATTTTGTGGAGCTGGCGAGATTCGAACTCGCGTCCAGATAAGGAAACACCGTACCGTCTACATGCTTAGTCACCGGTTGGGTTTTCGACCAAACTATGCTGGGTGACACACCTGAGTTTGGCTTATCGATTAGTCTTAAGCTTGCTTAATCGCATCACAAGCAGCAGTCCGATCAAGTCGACACCTCAGATCCACCCGGATCAGACCACAGGTGGTGAGATGTGGCTGGGGAATCACTCTCGTGACTCAACCCTTTAAGCGATCTATCCTATAAGGTTAGATTAAGCAGCCATGGCGTAAGAAGTTTCGCCATTTATTGTTCGTATGAATCTTTCAAGGCCGTACATACTCCAGCCTGCATGCGAGCCCGATCTTTACACTTACTGTCAAAACCGGTCAGCCCCATTTGGTATTGGGATGACAAATGTAAGCGAAAAAAGGTTCCGGTCGGAATTACGAATTAAGATTTACGAATTACGAGGATGTAAGAGGGATTGAGCCTTCCTTGCATCCATTTCACATTACTACCTAACCACAATTCAACTTCACAATTTGGTCCTTCCAATTTTTGAATCTTCCAATTTTTCAATTTTCCAATTGAGTTAAAAATCAATTTCTTAGCGAAAATCTTTCCCAAAGGCTCAATTTCTTCCTTTCCGAGTATCCACTTTTTTATATCTTGCAGCGATGGAAAATTTCGTCGTTTCGGCAAGAAAATACAGACCGGCAGATTTCAAAAGCGTCGTGGGACAGCAGCATATCACCACTACGCTTCAGAATGCCATCAAGAACAATCACCTTGCTCAAGCTTTCCTTTTTTGCGGCCCACGTGGGGTGGGTAAGACTACCTGTGCCCGAATTCTGGCGAAAACCATCAACTGTGAGAATGTAACCAAGGACTTCGAAGCTTGCGGGCAATGTGAGTCTTGCGTTTCATTTCAAAATAGCTCCTCATTCAATATTTACGAGTTGGATGCCGCATCCAACAACTCGGTGGATGATATCCGAAATCTTGTCGATCAGGTACGCTACGCTCCTCAAAAGGGTCAGTACAAAGTGTATATCATTGACGAAGTTCACATGCTTTCTACAGCGGCCTTCAATGCTTTTTTGAAGACCCTGGAAGAGCCGCCTAAATATGCCATTTTCATTTTGGCTACTACGGAAAAGCATAAAATCATCCCAACCATTCTTTCGCGTTGCCAGATTTTTGACTTTAACCGAATTCAGATCAAGCATATTTCTGAGCACCTGAAATACATCGCTGAAAAGGAGAAAGTTGATTATGAGGAAGAAGCCCTTCGCTTGATTGCCACCAAGGCGGATGGTGCATTACGTGATGCTCTGTCAATCTTTGACCTGATTGTCACCTACTCAGCGGGTAAAAAGGTTACCTATCAGGAGACGATCGCCAACTTGAATATTCTCGACTATGATTACTATTTCAAAGTTGTGGATGCACTGCTTGCGGAGGATATCTCTTCTACTTTGCTGATTTTTGATGAAATCCTAAAGAAGGGATTTGACGGACATAACTTCATCGTAGGGCTAAGTGAGCATTTCAGGGACCTTTTGGTAGTCAAAGATGAAGCTACGTTGGAACTGCTTCAGGTTTCCGAGGCTGCACGTGATCGATACATTCAGCAGACTCAGCAGGCTTCAGTTTCTTTTTTGCTATCGGCGCTTAACCTCGCCAACCAGTGCGACATTCAGTACAAAACCAGTAAGAACCAGCGTCTCCATGTGGAGCTAGCCTTGATGAAGATGGCTAAGCTTCCCCAGGCATTCCGTTTGGCGGTTTTGGCGGAAGAGTCAAAAAAAAAAGCCTGAGTGAGGCCACCGAGGAAAAAGCAACTGATTCCGTTGTAATCCCTTCCTTGCCAAAAGCAAAGCCTACGGCAATAAAATCCACTATTTCAATCCCAACTAGCCTTCATCACACCAAAAAAATGGTTGAGGAAAAGGCAAAAGTGGAAGTTGTCGTGGAGAAAAAAGAAGTGGTGGTTGAGACCGTTCAGGAAGATAGACCTAAAACGGTTTTGAAGCAGGAGATGCTTGATTCGTGTCTTTTTGAGATTAGAGATTTTTACAAAAGGGCTAATAAAAACCTTGAATTGGCCATTTTGGATCAAAAAATGAAGGTGGTTGATTCTGTGATTTATCTACAGGTGATGGGGCATGTCCAGGAAGAGATCGCCAATAAAATCCGTCCTGAATTAACCGGGTTGATAAGGAAAATAACCGGTGCAGATCTGTTTTCCATTAAAGTTGAACTCAAAGAAGAGGTAGAAAGCCAGGGGCCTAAACTTTACACGAATTCAGATAAGTTTAACCACCTCAAAGCCAAACATCCGGCTTTGGCAGAACTTCAGCGGAAGTTCGGTTTAGATGTTGATTTCTAAAAGTCCAAAGAGATCCCGAAATTGATCAGATTTTGAATCTGGACCGATTGTTTGCTAGTGCCGTCGTCTTGCTTGATAAAGACATCCTCATCGTAAATCAATACAGTTTCAATCCGTGTGGATATGTATTTATTGACCTTAAGGCGGATGTCGGAGTTGAAGTTTACGACCATATTTCCAAAGCTTTCATAATTGGAGAAAAGGTTCAGATTGGATTTCCAGGTCACATTATCCATCAATTTGAAATCTGTCACCTGAGCTGTGACGGACATCCCGGCCTCTGCCCGGACATTCTCTCCCGGAGTTACCCCGAAAGCCCCTGCATTGCTCAGGGAATCATTCAAAACGATCGTAAATCGTCCAGTGAAAGGAGAGGCGATAATGGATAGTTTACTTTTATCTTTCATCGTTTTCCGGTAATTCAGACCAGTGGAGGACTGCACATATCCAGGGGACAAAAAATCAGAAATTTGCGTGCGGATATCTGATTCACTTCCCGAAGGTCTGCTGTATTTATAACCGGCTAAAAGCTGGGTTCTGGCATCCAGTTGGGTAGACAGGTAGTAGGTTTCAGAAAGCTCACGCCCGTAATTACTGGAAAAAAGAAAATTGTCATTGGTCTTTCGGGTTTCATAGGATCGACCGGTTTGCCGGTTAAAACCCAAATTGATATTCAACTGGGTGTCCCAGACTTTTTTATCCTTCTTGAAATTTGCAAACAGGGAAATACCTGAATTCAACGCAAAGGAGCTAGTACCCCCTGCCGCCCAATTGCTGAGAGTGACTTGTTGGATGTTGAGGTTATAGTTTCCCCCAGTTTTCCAAAAGATTTCTTTCACGGGCTCATCCACCAATATAGAATCACCCAGCATGATCAGGGTGTCTCCATTGATCAAGACAGTATCGGGTAGGATAATCCTGTCCTGACCATAGCTTTTCAATCCAATCAATAAAAACAGGAAACCGAAAAAAGGTAGATACTTAGGCATTCAGAGAGCTGTGAAAGGCAAATTAAGGCGTGAAGATAACCAATTTCTGTCCGACGGATATGATGTTCTGGCTTCCGATTTTGTTCCAGGTTTTGAGCTGGTCAACGGTTACGCCATACCTTTTGGAGATAGAGTACAAGGTTTCTCCCTGGCTTACCGTATGGTAAGAAGAGCTAGGAGTATATTTCTTTTCCTCAATTTTGGGAGTGGTTTCCACTTGGACAGGCGTGGGATCTGGTTCGTTTTGAGCGATCACCGTTCTTTGGGATTCGGTAGCTGGGGAAATTTGAACTCTCGGAATTTCCTCTCCACGTTTTCTGGGTTCCTGAAGATTCAGAACCATTCCAGGTTTCAAATCAGAGTCTTTTCGGATTCTGTTTTTGGATTTAAGGGAAGAAAGCCGGATGCCGTACTTTTGGGAAATCGTCCAGAGAGTTTCTCCCGGTTGGACAATATGGGTTTCTATTTCAGCACTGGTTTTCTTCTTTTCAGTGTAATAATATTTACCTGTTTCAATCCTTTCCCCTTCTTCCATGTCGTTTAGCTTTCTAAACTTTTTCTCCTTCATTCCGATTTCATCGGCGAATCTGGACTGTGAAGTAGTAGCGGCTGCCTGTACGCCATCCAGTTCATTGACAGTGATCTGGTTTGGCTGATTGGCCTTCGTGGTATTTCCGCTGATTCTTGGATAAGAATTGGCTTGTCTGTAAGCAGGGGAGGATTTGGTTGAAGTCGATTTTTGGGTAGTCGATTGCTTTGGTTTTTCTTCCACCTGGGTAATAGCGGGCTGAACCGGCAGAGATCCTGAAGCAATGTAGAAAAGAGTATAAGTACCAGCGGGCACTTTTCCATTGACTGCCCACTTGTTGTATTCTTTGAGATGTTCCTCATGCACCCCAAACCTTTTCGCCAAGGCAGCCAGGCTTACCGGCCCTTGTACTTGTACTTCTGCAAGTCGTTGATTGGAAGCAAAAACGTTGATTTGGCTTTCATAAGCGACTTTATGTGCTAAGAATTTCTTGAAATACCAGTGGGTGTTCCGATCTACTTCCACGATTTTTTTTCCGGCATATTGGTTGCCAAAATAGGATTTTGCTCCGCCTAAGCCCATTTGATAAGCCACTACAGCAGTCATCCAGTTGTCCATGGCTGCTTGCTGTTTCTTAAAATATTTGGCAGCACCCCGGGTGGAAGTGACGATATTCTTTCTTTCATCGACCTGTCCATCCACTCGTAGCCCGACTTCTTCGGCTGTTCCTTGTTTGAATTGCCAAAAACCAACGGCATTGGAAGTGGAGACAGCGTCTGGAATCAGTCCGCTTTCCTGGATGGCAATGTATTTCAGATCCTCCGGAGCTCCTTGGCTTCGAAGTTCCCTTTCGATAATTGGCATGTACAGATTGACCCGATCCTGCTTTACCTTGAAATAGGTGGGATTTCTATATTGAGCATCCACGTCGAGCTGGATTTCTCTTCTCGCTTGAGGGTTGATTCTGATGATCAGATCGGCAAATTCCATTTCTGCAGGGACCTGAGGAATCTGCGCAAAAAGAAGTCCTGAAGGCATCAGTAAGAAAAGTGTCCAAAAGGCGCTTAGTCTTCGGAATTTCATGGGGGCTGAATTTGATTTCATTCAGCCCAGTTTTAGCAAAAATGATTCCCTTTTTAGGATATCAGAGTTTTCGGGCTATTAATATCCCATCACGAATCGGTAAAATGGTGTTTTCCACTCTTGGATCAAGGTGGACATTTTGGTTAAAGTCCAGAAGAGCTTGAGTGTCTTTGTCGATTTTTTTACCTTCTTCCACGAGGACTTTGCCAGACCAAAGCACATTGTCCGCCAAAATAATTCCTCCTTTACTGACTTTGTCAATCACCAGATCAAAATATTCCTGGTAATAATACTTGTCCGCATCGATAAACACGAAGTCAAAGGGACCTTCCAAAGTGGGGATGATTTCCCTGGCATTGCCGAGCCTGTAGTCAATTTGGGGACCTAGACCACTTTCTTCAAAAAATCCCCTTACCATGGTTTCCAGCTCATCATTGATGTCCAAGGTGATCAATTTTCCGTCTGATTTGAGCCCTCTGGCCATGCAGATGCCTGAATACCCGGTGTAAGTGCCGATTTCCAAAATGGTTTTAGGCTGGTGCATTTTCACAAGCAACTCAAGAACTTTCCCCTGAAGATGGCCTGAAAGCATTCTAGGCATCAGAACTTTGGCCTGTGTTTCTCTGGTGATTTTTTTCAGGAGAGCATCTTCTGCACTAGTATGTGCTTCACAATAGGCTAAAAGTTCAGGGTCAATAAATTCCATATTAGGCGGGGATGTAGGTCAGAAATGTCAATTGGTTGGGGTCGAAGATTTCCTGGGCGATATCCTGCAAATCCTCTGCGGTAGTCGCTCTTATTTTTTCGAAAATTAATTCCAAGGGGTCGATTTTTCCGTGATCGATCAGGGATTTCCCATATACCAGCATCAAGGCAGCATAATTTTCCTCCGCCATTGCCATTTGTCCAATGGCTTGCTCTTTGGCCATGTGGAGTTGATTGGTTCCCAGTTTTTTGGTTCGGAGTTTTTCCATCTCCCGAATGACTACAGCCTGAGCTTTTTTGAGAGTTTTTTCTTCGGTTCCGAAGTAAATTCCAAAGAACCCTGTGTCCGAAAACGGCTGGAAACTGCTCTCAATACTGTAGACATAGCCATAATTTTCCCTTAAGGAAAGATTAAGCCGACTATTCATGCTGGGGCCGCCAAAGATATTGTTGAGCAAATAGAGCTTGTACCGATTGGGGTCATGTAAGGAATAAGCAGGTCTTCCGATGGCGCATAAGGACTGGGTAATGTCCCGTTCCACGGTTTTCCGCTTGGCAGCGTATTCATGGAAACCGTTGCGGACGTACAAGGTATGTTTTGTGGGGATTTGATTGAGTGGACCTTCGATGGCTTTCAGGGCTTTTTCGAAGGAGATATTGCCCACTATGGAAAATACAATCTTGGAGGTGTCAAGATGAGTGGAGATAAAGTCAAAGAAAGTCTGTTGGGAAAAGCTTTTGACTGTATCCTCAGTCCCCAGGATATTTCTTCCTAAGGCATGATTTTCAAAAACAAGTGCATCGAGGTCATCCTGAATGGAGTCATCCGGAGAATCCCGATACATGGCCATTTCCTCCAAGATCACCTGTCGCTCTTTTTCAATTTGCTTTTCGGGAAAAGTACTATTGAAGGTAATGTCGAAGAGTAATTCAGCGGCCTTTGGGTAATGATCTTTGAGAACTGAGGCGTAAAAACAGACTTTTTCCTTGGTGGTGTAGGCATTGAGCTCCCCGCCTAAGGATTCGAGTCGGTTGATGATATGAAAAGTCTTTCGCTTGTGTGTGCCTTTGAAGGCCATATGTTCCCAGAAGTGGGCCAGTCCTTCCTGCTCCTTGTCTTCATCCCTGCTGCCGATGTTGAGGATAAATCCACAATGAACCAAGCGGGTATGGGTGACTTGCTGATGAACTATCCGGATGCCGTTTGCTAGTTCCTTGATTTGGTACATAAATTCAGTTTGAAATTGAAAGTAGTGAAAAAATCAACTTTTTATCTTCCTTGGATTAGCCTTAAGTTTGTGCTGATGGATTTTGTAACACCAAAAATCCAAGTTGAGTTTGTTTCCCCTTGTTTTCTTCGATAAATCTCTTGAATAACAGGATTGCGTCAAGAGGAAGATTTTCGAGATGTAAAGAGAAATCATCTACAAAACTAATTTGAATCTTTTACCCTATGAAATATAACCCACTACCCAAAGAACTTTACATCCGCAACCGAGACAAATTTGCGGCTAAAATTGCCCTGAATTCAGTGGCTATTTTCAACTCCAATGACATCATGCCGACCAATGCGGATGGCACGATGAAATTCCGGCAGAACAATGATCTTTTTTACCTCACAGGAATCGATCAGGAGGAAACGATTTTGCTGATCGCCCCGGATTGTCCCAATCCCGCCTGGAGAGAGGTGTTGTTCCTGAGGGAAACTAATGAGCATATCGCAGTTTGGGAAGGGCATAAATACACCAAGGAGGAAGCAGAAGCGGCATCCGGGATCAAGAATATCCAGTGGCTAGCTGCGTTCGACCAGATTTTTAACTCGGTGATGGCACTCTCCAAGACAGTTTACCTGAACACCAATGAGCACCTCAGAGCTGGGGTAGTGGTAGAAACCCGGGATGCTAGATTTATCAAAACCTGCAAGGAGAAGTTTCCGCTCCACACTTATGAGCGCTCGGCTCCGATCATGCATGACCTTAGAGGAGTCAAGGAACAGGAGGAAATCAATCAAATGCAGATTGCCTGTGATATCACAGAGAAAGGCTTTCGAAGAATTCTTTCCTTTGTCAAACCCGGCGTGACAGAATACGAAATCGAAGCGGAATACTTGCATGAATTTGTCCGAAACCGTAGCAAGGGGTTTGCTTATGAGCCGATTATTGCTTCAGGACCCTCTGCCTGCGTCTTGCATTATATAGATAACAACAAAGCTTGTAATGCTGGAGAACTACTGCTGATGGACGTGGGTGCTGAATACGGGAATTACAATGCCGACATGACTAGGACGATTCCGGTAAGTGGAAGATTTACCGAACGCCAGCGAAAAGTATATGATGCGGTGCTTCGTGTCCAAAAGGAAGCTGCATCTATTCTTCGACCAGGAGTAAGTATTCAAGATTACCACAAAGAAGTCGGGTTGATCATGCAGTCTGAACTCCTTGGGTTGGGCTTGATTGACCAGACAGACATCAAAAATCAGGATCCCAACTGGCCTGCTTACAAAAAGTACTTTATGCACGGCACCTCCCACCATTTGGGATTGGATGTGCATGATGTGGGAACAATGCATTTTCCGATTACCCCTGGTATGGTCTTCACTGTGGAACCAGGAATCTATATTCCTGCCGAGGGATTTGGAGTCAGGCTGGAGAACAACATTGTCATCCAGCAGGAAGGATATTTTGATTTAATGAGAAATATACCGATCGAAGCAGAAGAGATCGAGGAACTGATGAATTCTTAAGATTTAAAAAACGGCCTGTGGGGACACTGGCCTCGGCATAGTAGGAACGCTTTTTCCAAAGTTTCAAACTTTGGAAAAGTTCTTTTAGAGCTGGAAAGGCAAAGAAAAACCCCTCTCAGATTTCTCTGAGAGGGGTTTTTAAGTTAAAGAACTAATCAGAAATTATCCGATAGAAATTCTTTTGAAAGTATTTACGGTCAAACCTTTGCTAACCCCGTCAAGGTATTGAGCGATAGATTTGGAGCTGTCTTTTACGAATTGCTGGCTCAACAAGGTATTTTCCTTGTAGAATTTCTGCAATTTACCCATTGCGATTTTTTCCAGCATTTCTTCAGGCTTGCCTTCAGCTCTAGCTTGCTCCTTACCGATTTCGATTTCTCTTTCGATCATAGAAGAATCCACACCGTCTTTATCTACCGCTACTGGGTTCATCGCAGCGATTTGCATGGCTACGTCTTTTCCAGCCTCTTCTACGTCAGCACCGGAAGTATTCACCATTCCAACCAATACACCCAATTTACCATTGGAGTGGATGTAAGGAACTACTTTCTCAGCATTCACTACTTCGTAATGGGAGATCTCGATTTTCTCACCGATTTTACCGGTCATTTCAATGATTTTCTCAGCTACAGTGATGTTTTCGAAAGGAAGAGCTAAGATTTGCTCAGCAGAAGTAGCTTTGTTAGCTACCGCCAAGTCGATCAAAGTATTGGCGAAAGCACCGAATTCTTCGTTTTTGGCTACAAAGTCAGTCTCGCAAGTCAAAGAAAGAAGAATCCCCTGAGCACCGTTTTCAGCTACTCGAGTTACAACAACACCTTCTTTAGTCTCACGGTCAGCTCTGGAAGCAGATACTTTTTGACCTTTTTTTCTGAGGATGTCCACTGCTTTTTCGAAGTCGCCTTCCGCTTCAGTCAAAGCTTTTTTGCAGTCCATCATACCGGCACCGGTCATTTGTCTCAGTTTGTTTACGTCTTGTGCAGTAATTGCCATGTTGTGATCAGTTTTTATATCAACGATTAATAATTTCTTTCAAAATCCTCCGGCAAATTTACCTGTAAATCCACCTTTGGGCTTTAAGACAATTTAAGTTCCTCTAAAGAGGGCTTGAGTAGAAACAAAAAATTGAACATCGACCAGAGCCAGATGTTCAATTTTTCTGTATTCAAATTGATTGTGGATTAGTCTTGAGTGTCGGCGTCCACAGCTCTTTTTGCTTCTTCCTCTTCAGAAAGTTTAGCATCGTCCTTGTCCTTCTTTCTTTCGGAAAGACCTTCTTCGATGGCAGCTCCGAAAGCTTTTACCAACAAAGACACAGACTTGAATGCATCATCGTTTGCAGGGATTGGGAAATCCACCTCGTTAGGGTTGGAGTTGGTATCTACCAATGCGAAAACTGGGATGCCTAATTTTTGAGCTTCAGCGATAGCAATATGTTCTCTTTTGATATCCACTACGAAAAGAGCTGCTGGAAGTCTGCTTAGGTCAGCGATACCGCCCAATACGGATTCCATTTTTTCTTTCTGACGGCTTACCATCAGACGCTCTTTCTTCGCCAAGTTCTTGTAAGAATCTTCCTTCATCAATTTCTCAAGGGAGGACATTTTCTTCAAGGACTTTCTGATAGTTGCGAAGTTGGTCAACATACCACCCAACCATCTTTCGGTCACGTAAGGCATATTCAGACGCTGAGCTTCTGCAGCTACTAAGTCTTTGGCTTGTTTTTTCGTAGCGACAAACATTACTTTTTTGCCGGAACGTACGATTTGCTTGATTGCGTTGGATGCTTCTTCGAGGCAAGCAAGCGTTTTGTTGAGGTCGATAATGTGGATACCGTTCTTCTCCATAAAAATATATGGAGCCATTCTTGGATCCCACTTTCTCGTCAAGTGTCCGAAGTGAACACCAGCATCCAGTAAGTCTTTGTATTCGATTTTTGACATGAATGAAATTGTTTTCTATTGAATGAAGATTGTTCCGATTAACGCTTGGAGAACTGGAATCTTCTTCTTGCTTTTCTACGTCCTGGCTTCTTACGTTCTACCATTCTAGGGTCACGAGTAAGGAAGCCTTCTTTTTTCAAAGGACCTCTGTGAGCTGCATCGAATTCGCAAAGCGCTCTGGAGATTGCCATACGGGCTGCTTCAGCTTGTCCTTTGATACCACCACCGTCTACATTGATTTGTACATCGTAGCTACCATCTACCCCTACAAGGGTCAAAGGCTGCTTCACGACGATTTGATGCAAATCGAAAGGGAAGTAAACTTCAATGGCTTGGTTATTTACGGTGATTTTTCCATTACCCGGAGTCATGTAGACACGAGCTACGGAGGTTTTTCTTCTACCGATTTTGTTGATCGTTTCCATGCTTTTCTACTTAAAGGGTAATGGTTTTTGGTTGCTGTGCCGCATGAGGATGCTCAGCACCTTCATATACGTACAGGTTTCCGTACAATTTTCTTCCCAATCTGTTTTTAGGCAACATGCCTCTTACAGCCTTTTCTACCAAGATTGCTGAAGACTTCTGCTTCAACAATTTAGGTGTAGAAATTCGCTGTCCACCTGGGTAACCGGTGTGGCGCACATATACTTTTGCATCCCACTTGTCACCTGTCAGTCTTACCTTGTCTGCGTTGATTACGATGACATTGTCTCCGCAATCCACGTTAGGAGTGAAGCTAGGCTTCGTCTTTCCTCTCAAGATTTTTGCAACCTCACTCGCCAATCTACCTAGAATTGCAGCCTGGGCATCCACAATGACCCATTGCTTTTCTACGGTGGAGTTGTTGGCTGAGATGGTTTTATAGCTCAGAGTATCCACTGTGTAACTGTTTAATTTTTAGCTTTTTAATTAATTATCGACCCCAAAAAGGGACACAAAGATAGAAGTATTATTTTTTCCATGCAAACTATTCCCAATCCTAATCCCTAATTTTCACTTGCTTAAGTGAAAATTTCAAAATGGAATTTGGTTTACCTCTTTCGAGTAGTGAGTGCTTTAGCTGTTTTTTTCCAACTGTTGCACCAAAACTTGAAAGTCTTTGGGGTAGGGGGCTTCCACTTGAATCTGCTTTCCATCCCTTCCTTCGAAAGAAATTGAAAAAGCATGAAGTGACACCCGCTGCATGATCGGTAATTCTTCCGTGTCCTTTTTGAGATTGAAGCGGCGCTTGAGTGAAGAAAGGAACAAAGGCTTGCCTCCATATAAAGTGTCACCGCAGATGGGGGACTTTAAGTAGGCCAAATGTACCCGGATCTGATGCAAACGGCCTGTTATCGGCTTGCATTCGACCAAGGTGTGCGCATAGTAGGTTTTCAAGGTGTTGAAAACGGTCTGTGCCGACTTTCCTTCTTTACTGACTTTGGCGATTCCCTTGTTTGTCGCGACGAGATTTCGATCTACCAGCTCCTGCCGGAAATCCTTGATCCCATCAATGACTGCGTGGTAGACTTTTTCTACTTCCCTATTTTCAAACTGAATAGCCAAGTGCCTGTAGGCCTCTGGATTCTTGGCAATCACCAGACATCCGGAAGTTTCCTTGTCCAATCGATGGCACAGCTGGGCATCTGCTGTGTGCATCTTGGCAAGGTCCAGGATGTTCTGCGCCTCATGTCTGTCGTCTAAGCTCGATAGATAGGGCGGCTTGTTGATTACTAGGTAATCCTCGTTTTCAAATAGAATAAGATGTTGAAAATCTACTTTCTTCATGGATCTCCTGCCTCTTCAAAGAGCGGGCAAAGGTAGGGATTTCAAAAGATAAAAGTTAATTCTTCCTCAAAGGTTGTTCGGTTAATTTTCTCCGGGATTCTGATTTTCCGATTTCAAATGTAATTTGCCTGAGTATTTAGCTTGGTCAGCTCTAATGTCAGAAAGAATCACCTCCTCGTTGCATGCCTTAAGAAGAGTTCAGGTCGTCAGGTATGTGATGCCTTTGAGAGAAGGTGGCTCCCTCCCGGCTTTAGCAGAAGCAGATGATGGGTTTAGCTATGTGCTTAAATTCAAAGGAGCAGGACAAAGAGAGAAAGCTCTTATTGCAGAGCTGGTAGGAGGTGAGTTGGCCAGAAAGTTGGGTTTCAAAGTGCCTGAACTGGTTTTTGCAGATTTGGATGAGGCTTTTGGAAGATCTGAAGGAGATGAGGAAATCCAGGATTTGCTGAAAGGAAGTCAGGGACTCAACCTCGGTCTGCATTTTTTATCCAAAGCTTTGACATTTGATCCAGGAGCTACCCAAGCCGATGAGTATTTGGCTTCCCGCTTGGTCTGGTTTGATGCATGGATCACTAATGTAGATCGGACCTTCAGAAATACCAATCTCCTAATCTGGAACCGTGAACTCTGGCTGATAGACCATGGGGCCTCTATGATTTTTCAACATTCTTGGGAAAACTGGGAAAATCAGGTGAAAAGTACCTTTCCTATAATTAAAGACCATGTATTGCTTCCCAGAGCTACTCAATTGGAGAGGGTAGATGAAGAAATGAAATCCCTTATCACCGAGGAAATGATTGGGGAGGTTGTGGAAATGATCCCCGACGAATGGATTTTGACTTCCAGAGACACGGATTCAGCGGAAGAAGCCAGAAACGTCTATCGTGAGTTTCTATGGAGAAGATTTTTGAATTCTGAAGTATTTGTAAACGGAGCCAAAAATGTCCGATAAGCACCTATTTGAGTATGCCTTGATTCGAATCGTGCCCAGAGTAGAAAGGGAGGAGTTTGTCAATGTGGGCGTAGTGGTCTGTTGCAAGAAAAAGGACTGGATAGCGTGTAAGATCTATCTTCCTGAGGCAAAGTTGCTAGCCTTGGATCCCGAGGTTGATTTAGAAACCATTACATGTTATCTGGAGTCTTTCGAGAAAATCTGCCGAGGGGAAAAGATGGGGAATCCTATCGCTCTCCAGGATGCTGCCTCTAGATTTCGATGGTTGACAGCAATGAGAAGTTCAATGTTGCAGACTTCCAGACCACATACAGGCTTGACAGCAGATTTGGAGGGGACCTTAGAAAATTTGTTTGCGGAGTACGTCGCTTGATTTTCCGATAATTTTCCTGAGTAAATTAGGCCTCTGCTTTCTTGTCTTTTTCCAAAGGAAGTGAAAAGCTGAAAATAGATCCTTTTCCAACAGTGGAGCTGACGGAAATCTTGCTTTTATGCCCTTCCAAAATATGCTTGACAATAGCCAATCCAAGGCCCGTTCCCCCTTCTTTTTTGTTTCTGCTTTTTTCTACCCGGTAGAATCTCTCAAAAATCCGCTTTAAATCTTCCGGTGGAATGCCATGTCCGTTGTCTTTGATTTCCACTTGGATGGTGGATTTGTGGATTTTCAAGCCAACCCGCACTTCACCACCATTGTGATTGTATTTCACTGCATTAAAAATCAGGTTTTGGCAGACCCTGTAAATCTTCTGGCGGTCGGCGAGAGTGTTGTATTTTCTCTCAGCTTCAAATTCAAAAATAATCTTCACATCCCTTTTGGAAGCTTTGTGTTCCAGCTCTTCGATTACTTCTAAAATAAGTTCTTTCAAGTCAAATTCTGTGAAGTTGAATTTGATTACCCCGCTCTCCATTTGGTTCAGCGTAAGGAGATCCTGAACTAGAATGTCCAAAGAATCCAAACTTTTGGCCGCACGCTTTAGAAATTTCATTCGAACCTGCTTGTCCTCAATGGCTCCATCCAAGAGGGTATGGATATAACCTTGAGTGGCAAAAATCGGGGTTTTGAGCTCATGTGAAATGTCTGCGATAAATTCACGTCTAAACTCTGCGTTTTTTTGTAGCGTGTCGATCTCCCGCTGACGTGCGTTGGCGTAGGAGTTTATGACAGCGTTAATTCGTTTAAGGGGAGAAAGTGAGGATTTGATGGATTTGTCCTGGATTTCAGTCAACTCCTTTTTTTGGATTTTCTCCAAAAGGGAATAAATATTACCGATCTCCCGATACACCAAAAACTCCAGTGTGATCGTGATCAAAAGATAGGAAATAGAAAAAGTCAAAACCCATACTCCCAACAAAGTGGTGGAGGTGGTGGCAGGGAAAAGTGACAGAAAAGCCATCACCAAAGTGGAGATAGCCACCGCCAAAATCAAAGATATCCCTCTGGATCCTGTAAACATCAATTATCCCAAATCGAACTTGTATCCTACTCCTTTTACCGTAGAAATGTAGTCCTCTCCAATTTTTTCCCTGACTTTCCGGATGTGAACGTCCACAGTTCTTGCCAAAACAAACACATCAGATCCCCAAATATTGTGAAGCAACTCATCCCTACTGAAAACCATATTAGGGTTTTTGGCAAGAAAATACAATAATTCAAATTCCTTCTTGGGAAGAGTGATGGTTTTCCCGGATTGATCAATGGTATAACTCCCCCGGTCAATGATCAAATCCCGGATTTTAATTTGAGATTGTTCTTGTTCTTTTTTGCTTTCCCTTCGGAAAAGTGCCGCAATCCGACTCATCAAAGCTCTGGGCTTGATTGGCTTGGTGATGTAGTCATCGGCTCCAACGTCAAATGCTGCCACTTCTGAGTATTCTTCCATCCTTGCTGTCAGGAAGATGATAAAAGTATTTTTGAGTTCGGGGATCTGGCGGAGCTGAAGGCAAGTCTCCACGCCGTCCTGATTTGGCATCATGATATCCAGAAGGATGACATCTGGTTGGAATTTAATGGCGGTCTTCACGCCCTTGATTCCATCCTCAGCTGTGGCAACCTCGTACCCTTCTTTTTGGAGGTTGTACTTAAGAATTTCAACAATGTCTGATTCATCGTCAACGACCAGAACTTTGATTTTCTGTTTATCACCCATGGAGTTTTTGTAAAGGTTTGGTTAAAAATAGTGATTATTTGAAGATCCAAACCAAACATTAATTGGTCAAGAAGTAAATTCAATCTGCAAAAAATCGAAAATCAAGGATAATGTTACCTGAATGTTAACTTTTTGAAAGAGTTGTCCAATCAATTATTTCTCAATCCCTTGGCAGATTCAATGTCCAAGTTTAGGGAACCAATGAAGAGATTTGCCTTAATCTTAACAGGAATTTTGTTCTGATCCTTAGTTACCCAAACTTTCACCGGAAATTCACCTCGAAAGAGTTTGTTTTTGGGCATTCTAGGGGAAAAAATATAGGTTTCTTTTTTACCTAAGCTGGTTTGAAGGACATCCGTGCCCTCGTATATTAATTTTAGGTTATATATTTCTTTGTCGAAAAATCCGGTGATCAATATTTCTTGGCCTTTTTTGAGATTCGCCAGATCCATGGTCCTTAAGAAGTAAAATCCACTGACTAAATCCTGGACTGTCCCCGGAAGGTCAAATTCTTTGACTTCCTGAACAGATCGGTTGTCCCGATCATACAGTTCCATTTTTGCTACCTTTTTATCCTGATCAAAGTGAACCAGCTCATGTTTTCTGTAATTCCCCTCCTCGATATGTCGATAAGAGAGAGAAGGCAATAGACTGCTCGTGTCCAAATGGGTTCCCCAATTATCATTGACTTTACCAAAAATGGTGGCAGCTCCTTTGGTTTTGCCAAAGGCGTCAATCTTGTAATGGGTTTTGGCTCCGGTTTGAACTGGTCTTTTTGCCACTTGCATTCTGGCTTCTGCAAGATTAAGCCAGCCATAGCTTACTTGGAAAATCAATTCTTCTCCAAAGGTAAAAGCTTGGTTTTTAGCTTCTTTTTGACCGAATGCCAGTGGGAAGCATAGAAATAGCCCAAGGATAAGCAGGACGACTTTCTTCATTGAATTTGTGACAATAAATGACAAAAACGATTTTTTTTCTAATGGTAAACGAAAAAAAGGTCTGTTTGGATAAATAAAAGTACAAATTTGGGATTCTAAAACAATCCTACTTTTCCATTGAGAATGGGCGGGTATTTGGTAAATTTCGTTAATCCTAATTTTATAATCTTTCATACTATATGAATAATAATGCTGAAAAACTGAAAGCGCTTCAACTGACGATCGATAAGCTCGAAAAAGCTTATGGCAAAGGCACAGTGATGAAGCTCAGTGACAATACAGTCCAGGATATACCGGCTATTTCTACTGGTTCCTTGGGGCTGGATATGGCTTTGGGTGTAGGAGGGATTCCGCGTGGTAGAGTCATTGAAATCTATGGACCTGAATCCTCAGGTAAGACGACCTTAACGATGCATTGTATCGCTGAGGCCCAGAAAGCCGGTGGCATGGCAGCATTTATTGATGCGGAACATGCTTTTGATAAGTCATACGCAGAAAAGCTGGGAATAGATACCGAAAACCTCCTGATCTCCCAGCCTGACAATGGGGAACAAGCCTTGGAGATTGCAGAACATCTGATCCGTTCAGGTGCTATCGACATCATTGTAATTGACTCAGTGGCGGCTTTGGTTCCTAAAGGGGAATTGGAAGGTGAAATGGGCGAAAGCAAAATGGGTCTTCAGGCTAGATTGATGTCCCAAGCATTGAGAAAACTCACTGGAGCAATCAATAAGACTGGATGTGCCTGTATTTTTATCAACCAGTTGAGAGAGAAAATCGGTGTCATGTTTGGCAACCCAGAGACTACCACCGGCGGTAATGCCCTTAAATTCTATGCCTCTGTTCGATTAGATATCAGAAGAGTAGGTCAAATCAAGGAGGGAGCTGATAATGTATTAGGAAACCGTACCCGAGTGAAGGTGGTGAAAAACAAAGTTGCACCTCCGTTTAAAGTGGTAGAATTCGATATCATGTATGGCCAAGGTATTTCTAAAGTTGGCGAAGTGATAGACTTGGGCGTGGAACTTGAAATCATCAAAAAGGCGGGATCTTGGTTTAGCTACAATGGCGAAAAACTCGGTCAAGGTAGAGATGCGGTTAAAAACCTTCTTTTGGATAATCCGGAATTGATGGATGAATTGGAGACCAAAATCAAAGCTGCTTCTGGCCTGACGCCTACCGAACCAAAAGTGGATTTGGAAGATTAATTCTTCTTTCAAAAAAAGCAGAAAAGGCTGGCGAGTAATCTCACCAGCCTTTTTTAGTCTCTATACCTTTCTACCGGAATTCCTTATGCAGTCCGGATCGCTTCCACGGGATCCAGTCTGGCAGCCAGCGTCGCCGGAACGATCCCAGCTACCACTCCAATAATAGAAGAAACTCCTATTCCCAGGATGATATTTCCAAAGGAAAGCACCAGATCAAGACTTCCAATCGGAACAAAACTTAAGAAGAAAACCAGCAAAATGCCTGTTCCTCCTCCAATAAGACTTAAGAAAATAGCCTCAAAAAGGAATTGGAAAAGAATGAAATAATTTTTTGCACCAAGGGATTTTTGAATCCCAATAATATTGGTCCTTTCCCTTACTGACACGAACATGATGTTGGCAATTCCAAACCCACCAACCAAGATCGAAAATCCACCGATTACCCAACCGGCGACTGAAATCACATCGAAAATAGATCCGATGGCATTTTGGATAAACTCAGTTTTATTCAACGCAAAATTTTCTTCTTGTGTGGGTTTCAAGCCTCTTTTTGCCCGAAGAAGACCTGTTAGTTCATTTTCCAAAGCTACCAACCCAACATCTTCGTCTTTTCCCTTAAGTGCGATAGTGGGCTCTAGGCCATTTCGCCCTGTATAGTACATTTTGGTAAAGGCCCCATAAGGAATCAAGCAAGCTTCATCCTTGGAAGGTAAATCCAAAAAACCTTCTCCTTCTTCCTCAAATATTCCGATCACTCTGAATTTCATTCCTTTGATTTTCACTTCTTGTCCCAAGGGAGGCTGATTAGGGAATAATGTATTGGCAATCTTTTTTCCGAGAATGGCCAAATTTCTGGAAGCATTGATTTCAGCTTCAGAAAAATACCGACCTTCCTCCAATGCTACCTCGTAAACATCCTGGTAGGTATACGCAACTCCGGTCAAAGCCATTCCTTCAAATGCATTGCTGCCCGCTTGGGCAGTAGTGGTGGAGGACGCAGAGATCGTTACCCCTTCAGCATTTTTGACTTTCGATTCCAAAAATTTATACTCAGCGAAAGTGGCTGCAGGCCTCCTAAAATACTTCCACCATGGGTAATCCTGAGGGCCTGAGGCAAAAGGAAAACGATCCACACGCATTACATTGGTTCCAAGGAAGGCAAAGGAAGATTTGATTTTGTTCTCCAGTGAGTCCACCAAGGTGAATACCGTGATAATGGCGAAAATCCCCACTGTTACCCCCAAAAGAGATAAAACAGTGCGGGTAAGGTTGGTTCTTAGGGCGTTCAGAGCGAACCGCAAGCTTTCCAAAGTGAGTCGGAAAAAGAGCATGAGAGGAATAGTTGGTTAAAACAATTTGTTAAGTTAGCTGAAATTGGACATTATTGTTGTTAACTTTGCATTTTTTAAAGCAATATTACGCATAATACAAACTAGAGAAAGAATTCTAAATCTCCCATATGAAATTATCTGATTTCAAATTTGACGTTCCAAAAAAACTTATTGCCCTCTATCCGACTGAGAACCGTGATGAATCCCGCTTGATGGTTGTTCACCGGAAAACTGGTCAAATCGAACACAAAAGCTTCAAAGACATTCTGGATTATTTCGATGAAGGAGATGTCTTGGTGTCCAACGATACCAAAGTTTTTCCTGCTAGACTGTATGGCAATAAAGAAAAGACCGGGGCCAAAATCGAAGTTTTCTTGCTTCGTGAACTGAACCCTGACCTTCGTCTTTGGGACGTTTTGGTAGATCCAGCCCGAAAAATCCGGGTAGGCAACAAACTTTATTTTGGAGACAGCGATTTGGTAGCCGAAGTAATTGACAATACTACTTCCAGAGGACGAACCATCAGATTCCTTTTTGACGGAACCGAAGAAGAATTCCACAAAACCATCGATACTTTAGGTGAAACGCCCCTGTTGAAAGAATTTATCGACAGAAAAATTGAACCGGAAGATAGAGACCGTTACCAAACCGTTTTTGCAAAAAATGTAGGAGCCGTTGCTGCTCCAACTGCTGGATTGCACTTTACTCCACAATTGCTGAAGAGATTGGAATTGAAAGGAGTAGAGGTAACCCCGATCACACTTCATGTGGGCTTGGGTACTTTCCGTCAGGTGGATGTGGAAGATTTGACTAAGCATAAAATGGACTCTGAGAACTATGACATTCCTCAGAAAACCGTTGACTTGGTTAATGAAGCGCTGGACAACAAAAAACGAGTAGTGGCAGTAGGGACTACTTCCCTGAAGACTGTCGAATCATCTGTAACGGCAAACGGTCGCTTGAAAGCAAGCAGCGGCTGGACGGATAAGTTTATTATTCCTCCTTACGAATTCAAGATTGCAAATGCTTTGATCACTAATTTCCACCTTCCTGAATCCACACTTTTGATGACGGCTTCAGCATTTGGCGGATATGACCTGATCATGAAAGCCTATAAGGAAGCAGTAAAAGAAAAATATCGCTTCTTCTCCTACGGAGATGCAATGCTGATTTTATAAATCATCTAGCCCCGGAATCCGGGGCTTTTTTGTGTCTTCATATTTTGATAAAGTCAGACAGATTGTGGAATTGAAGACAGGTGATACCTTTGAGTTAAATAAGTCAGATATGAACAAAGCTGCGATTTTGGTAGCTGGAGGACGGGGAACCCGAATGGGTGGGCCTGTTTCCAAGCAATATCTTCCGATCGGAGGAAAGCCTGTCTTGATGCATACGCTGGAGGCTTTTCATAAAGTTGACCCATCCATCGCCTTAATTTTGGTGCTCCCCAAAGATGATTTCCCCTACTGGAAAGAGATTTGTGAGTCCTTTCATTTTCAACTTCCTCATCATGTCATCGCAGGAGGGAATTCCAGATTTCAGTCTGTGAAAAACGGATTGAATGCACTTCCTTTTGATACAGGATTAGTGGCGATTCATGACGGCGTCAGGCCATTTGTGAAAAAGGAGGTAATCCAGGAAAGTTTTGAGCAGGCAGCGATTACAGGCAGTGCAGTGGCTGTGCTCTCGATGAAGGACTCCATTCGAAAGTTGACAGATGATGGGAAGAGTTTTGCAAAGGAGAGGCAAAATTACAGGCTCGTACAGACTCCCCAGACTTTTCAGATCGAAAAAATCAGGAAAGCTTTCCAAGCTGAGGAAATTCCTCAATTTACCGACGATGCCACAGTCTATGAAAATCAAGGCTGGCAGGTGACTTTGATCGCCGGAAATGCAGAGAATATCAAAATCACCACACCGGAGGACCTGGAATACGCAGAGTTTTTGATTTCCAGAAAATCCGAAGTCGGTTAAAATCCTACTGTAGATTCACCGACTTTTTGTTCCTGTTCACCGACTTTTTGCCCCAAGAGACCTATTGTTCATTTCTCAGAGTAGGAAGGGAAAGTACTTTTGGTCATCAACTTTATCAAAAAGACCATGAACTCCTACAAACAAAAAAACAATGACGGCAGTATCGCAATAGGATTTGTCTTCCTAGGTGTAGGCTTGATTTTGCTGCTTAGAAAATTAGGCTTATTTATCCCAAGTTGGATTCTGACTTGGCCCATGATTTTGATCGTGATCGGTCTCTTTTCCCTGATCAAGCACGAATTCAAAAGTTTCTTCGGTGCCATTATGCTTTTCCTGGGTACTTACTTTTTGCTTCGCAATGAATTTGACTTGGATTTGGGTATAGGACAATATGTCTGGCCTTTGGGTTTTATTGCATTGGGAGTGTATCTAATCACTCAAAAGCGCAAGGAAAACCAGATTTTGGATGATCTCCGATCTAAGTGGGACCAGAAGCAAAAAAATCAGAAGTCAACTTCCAGTGCTTTTTCTTCTTCAGTAGAGGAGGCCAAAGTGGTAGATGAGGAATCCGGCTCTGCTGGGGCGTTTTCTGGTACCTCGAGCCAAGATCAAGGCTTTACCCGCACCACCGGGACATCTTTCGCTGACCGGTTGAATATTGATGCGATTTTCAGCGGGGTGACCCGGAAAATGATGTCCAAGAATTTCCAGGGGGGTAAGATTACCGCCGCATTTGGGGGAGCTGATCTTGACCTGACCCAAGTGGATTTCAATGGGGTGGTGACCATCCAAGTGGACATCATCTTTGGTGGGGTGAAAATGATCGTTCCTCCTCACTGGGATATCCGTACAGAGGTGACCAACATCGCCGCCGGATTGGAGGATAAAAGATATTTCCGTGAAGGTGGAGTGGACCCCAACAAAGTAGTGGTGCTGAAAGGAACCATTCTCTTCGGTGGTTTGGAAATCAAATCCTTTTAACGACCTTTTACCAACTATTAAAACCACGAATCTTGCTTTTTAATGCATTTTCAAATCCCAAGATGGGAAAATGGATCATCCCCGGAGCCGGAATCATCTGGCTCTCGGGATGCTTCTTTTTGTTGGTGAATATGGGCTGGGAAAAGGAAATCGCTTTCACGGACTCCTTTTTCTTTTCCCTGATTTTTGTTGGCGGAGTATTGGTCATCGATCGGGTTTTCAGTCTTTTTTCTCCCAAAGGGAAAAATCTGATTCTGGTTTTTCTGGTGCCGATTATGCTTAGTTTCTTGGCGATTTATTCACATAAGTTTCTATTGGCTTGGTGGTACGAAGACCGAGAGGATTATTGGCTTTTTCTGGATAGTTCCACCAATTTGAGATTGATCCTGTTCGCTTTGGTTCAGTTTATGGTTGCGCTGTTGGCTTTGATTGTTTCCAAGCTGGAGCGCCAGGAAGAGCTCAACAAGCGTGAAGCTCAAATGCTGCAGCTCTCCAAGGACGCGGAACTGGCCCAGCTTCGACAACAGCTACAGCCTCATTTTCTCTTCAATAGCCTTAATTCCATTAGCGCATTGGCAGTGGCGGAGCCCAAAAAGGCCAGAGAAATGGTGCTTTTGCTTTCTGAATTTCTGAGAGGAACCATTCGAAAAGACTCCAAAACGTGGAATACCCTCGAGGAGGAATTGAACTACCTAAAAATGTACCTTGAAATCGAGCGGGTAAGATTCGGGCATCGACTGAGCATCGATTTTGAAATTGAACAGGAGCTGGAAAAGTCTAAAATTCCCCAATTACTTATTCAGCCACTGGTCGAAAACGCAATCAAACACGGGCTTTATGGAATCACCGAAGAGGTAAATATTAAAGTCATTGGAAAAAAAGAGGGGCCTTATTCAATAGTTCAGGTGGAAAATCCATTTGACCCCACTGCCCCTGCGCCGGGAGGAACCGGGTTTGGCTTGAGCTCCGTGGAGCGAAGACTATATTTATTGTTTGGGAGAAAAGATCTTCTTCAGACCCGTGCACAAGAAAATTTGTTTACCGTAACCCTGAAAATCCCTCAATATCAGCAATGATAAAAACCATAATAATCGATGATGAGCCTTTGGCAGCCGGAATTGTCCGGGAATACCTCCAGGATTTCCCTCAATTCGAAATTGTACAAGTGTGTCAGGACGGTTTTCAGGGACTGAAAGCCATCCAGCAGCACAATCCGGACTTGATATTTCTGGATGTTCAAATGCCTAAAATTACAGGTTTTGAAATGCTGGAGCTCTTGGATGAGCCGCCAGCGGTGATTTTCACAACCGCTTTTGACCAATATGCCTTGAAAGCTTTTGATGCCAAGGCTTTGGATTATTTGTTAAAGCCATTTTCACAGTCCCGGTTTCAGCAAGCCATCGAGCGATTTTTGGGTCAAAATGAAAAAACAGCTCCATACGAATCTGAAACCGAACTTCAGCTATTGGCTGAGAAAAGTAACCGCCTAGTAGTCAGGGTAAAAAATGACATCAAGATCATTCCGGTTCAGGAGGTTGCCTACTTTGAGGCTGAGGATGATTATATCGGGATCCATACTTCGGAGGGAAAATTTCTGAAAAAAATGACCATGAAGCACTTGGAGGAAAGCTTGGATCCGGGAAAATTCACCAGAGTCCACCGGTCTTTTTTGATCAATCTGAATGGTGTCACAGGCATAGAACCTTATGAGAGGGATTCCTACTTGGTCAAGCTGAAAAATGGGGAGAAAATTCCAGTCAGCAAGACAGGGTATGCCCGACTCCGGCAGGTGCTCGGAATGTAATCTGAGGTACATGAAAAAGCCCCGAGTTGAATCGGGGCTTATTTTTTAGTATTCGTCTTCGTTAAAGAAGAAATCATCCTTGGTCGGATAGTCCGGCCAAATTTCTTCAATGGTCTCATAAGGCTCACCATCATCTTCTAGCTCCTGAAGGTTTTCCACTACTTCTAGTGGAGCACCCGAGCGGATCGCGTAGTCAATCAATTCATCTTTGGTGGCAGGCCATGGGGCGTCCTCGAGATAGGAAGCGAGTTCAAGTGTCCAGTACATAGAGTTAATTTTAAGTAGTTCCGGATTTTAAGATTGCAAGAATAGTGAATTTTTTTTATGTAGTTTCTACTCAAAGCCGAGGAGAAAGTTGTTTTAAAATATAATTTTTTACGTCGACCTTTCTTTTTAGACCTGAAAGTTTCTTTTTCATCATCATTTCAAAGTCTGGAGTCTGTACGCGGAAGTTATCAGAGTTACTCTGCATGGTTTCCAATTCACTTTGATCCCGGTGCAGTAAGTCCTTCAGTAAAGCTGATTTGATCTTGTTTTGTTCTTGAAGTTCCTTGGATTCAAAATCAGGATATTTCCCGTGGACTAACTTTTCGATAAAAGCCTTTTCGAAAATGATGTCCATGAAAAATTGGTAAGATCTTGCCGGAAGGTTGGCTTCTTTCGGTTTACGGACAGGAAGTTTTTTCCAGTCTTCCTGAATCGCCTTTGCTCTGGAGATCAAACTCGGAGAGGTAGGCTGATGGGCCATTTTCTTCAGCTCGTCCACCATGGCTTCAATTTTCTTGAGAACCTCCCGTGGATGCATCTGAGGACCTGGATTCAGATCTCTTTTATATCGGGAGAAAATCCTGTTGTTAAGCCTCGAAAATTCATCCCAAAGGGGTTGTCTTTTTTCAGCAGGAACTTTTCCGGCTTCTTTCCATTCTTTCTGAATCCGCTTGGAAATTTCGAAGGCCATTTTGGAATTGGGGAGATCATGAGCCTCCCTTGCCTGCACGACTAGGGCTTCATAGACTTTGATATTTTCCTCTGCTTGTAAAGCCAAACCTTCGTAAAAATGTCTTCGATTTTCGAAGAAAGTCTGGACGGCATCGTTGAACTGGGTTTCAATTTCCTCAGAAATCTCCTTGTCCACAGGTCCGGTTTTAATCCATCGAAGCTTCAATTCTTTGAATTTTTCAGCAGTTTCTTTCCAGTCCGTATCATTCTTCATTTCCTCAGCTTCGAGAATCAAGGCTTTTTTCACTTCGAGGTTTTTGGCTCGATTGGCCTGAATGATTTCGTTGAGGTATTCTTCTGACTGATTAAGGTCTTCAATCAAAGGGATAAAGTCACCCAAGGCGTCGCTCTCATAAAGAGAATCTCTCAGGTGAATGAGTTTCATCAAAAAAGACCCCTTGTTTTGGTTTTCCTGAATATCGGTTTTTAGCTTTTCGACCTTTTCTTTGATTTGTTCAAATCGGGCTTCGAAATAACTGATGGTTGAGGCTTCATCCTCTTTTACTTCCCCGATGATTCGGTCCGGCTTTCCTAAAAATCCTTTTAAAAAGACTTTACCGTCTTTAATATATCCATAAGGATGCTCCATTACACTACAATAGGTTATAGGTGGTCGTTTTCAATTTTCTGCAAAATAATCAATTAGCCCTCACTTATCCTAAGAAAGGCCTTTTTTTGCATCTTTGCTGTTTAACGCAAATTTTCAAGAAAAATTCATCCCATGAGTGCAGAAAAAATCATCTTTTCCATGGCCGGGGTATCCAAAATCTACCCCCCACAGAAAAAAGTGCTGAAAGATATTTATCTCTCATTTTTTTACGGAGCTAAGATCGGCGTCCTTGGTCTAAACGGTTCCGGTAAATCTTCCCTTCTGAAAATTATCGCCGGAATAGACAAAGAGTTTATCGGAGAAGTGGTCTGGTCACCGGGCTACACTGTGGGAATGCTCGAGCAAGAACCTAAGTTGGATCCTACCAAGACGGTCAAAGAAGTCGTGGAGGAAGCTGTTGCTGAGACCGTAGGCTTGCTTCGTGAATTCGACGAAATCAATGAGAAGTTCATGGATCCGGCTGTCATGGAGGATCCAAACGCGATGGATAAGCTTATTCTTCGTCAAGGGGAAGTTCAGGAAAAATTGGACGCTCTCAATGCCTGGGAACTGGACGTGATGCTGGACAAGGCGATGGATGCACTTCGTCTCCCTCCAGCTGATGCAAGTGTAGCCCATCTTTCCGGAGGTGAAAAACGCCGGGTGGCTCTTTGCCGCTTGCTTTTGCAGGAGCCGGATGTCCTTTTGCTTGACGAACCTACCAACCACCTCGATGCGGAATCTGTGCACTGGCTGGAGCAACACTTGCAAAACTATAAAGGAACGGTCATCGCAGTTACCCACGATAGATACTTCTTGGATAATGTGGCCGGATGGATTCTTGAATTGGATAGGGGAGAAGGTATTCCATGGAAAGGAAATTACTCTTCCTGGCTAGAGCAAAAGCAAAATCGCCTGAAGCAAGAGGAAAAAACTGAATCCAAGCGTCAGAAGACACTGGAGCGGGAATTGGAGTGGATTCGGATGTCTCCGAAAGCCCGTCAATCCAAAGGGAAAGCCCGTCTGAACGCCTACGACAAACTGGTCGGCGAGGAAGCGAAAGAAAGAGAAGCCAAACTGGAACTTTTCATCCCTCCAGGACCAAGGTTGGGAGCCAAAGTCATCGAAGTCAATGGTGTGTCCAAAGCTTATGGAGACAAACTGTTGTTCGAAAACCTCAGCTTCTCTTTGCCGCAAGGGGGTATTGTAGGAGTGATTGGACCTAACGGGGCCGGAAAAAGTACTTTGTTTAAACTGATCACTGGTCAAGAAAAGCCTGATGCAGGAAGTTTTGAAGTCGGGGAAACAGTTCAGCTCTCCTATGTGGATCAAGAGCATGGTGGCCTGGATCCCAACAAAACAGTCTACCAGATTATTTCCGGAGGAAATGAACTGATGAAGCTGGGCAACAAGGAGGTGAATTCAAGAGCCTATGTATCCAAGTTTAACTTTGCAGGAGCAGATCAGGAAAAGAAAGTCGGGGTACTCTCAGGTGGGGAGCGAAACCGAGTCCACCTAGCGATGATGCTGAAAGAAGGCGGAAACTTGCTGCTTTTGGACGAACCGACTAACGACTTGGATGTAAATACCCTGCGGGCTTTGGAAGAAGCCTTGGAGAACTTTGGAGGATGCGCAGTAGTCATTTCTCACGATCGTTGGTTCTTGGACAGAATCTGTACCCATATCCTGGCCTTTGAAGGAGATTCCCAAGTAGTTTGGTTTGAAGGTAACTTCTCCGATTATGAAGAGAACAAGAAGAAAAGGCTGGGCGATGTGACGCCGAAAAGGATTCGATATAAAAATCTGAAGTAAGCTTGGAAGTCAGAAGGCTAAAATCAGAAAGCTGAAAAAAACCTCTCGAGGAGAAATCTTCGAGAGGTTTTGTTATTATACCAAGATTTTGAGTGATTACTCTAAAATTAGTTTTTTTTAGAATGAGCAAGCGCCGATTGTATTTCCATCTTTCCATGATTCTGATTGCCCTAATGATCGGTGGTTTATCTCTTTGGCATTCCGGTTTTTGGATGGAGGGAAGAAATAAGGTTCCTAATTTTACCGCAATTGCTATGGTCTTATTGATAATCGGGCAAGGGGGAATGCTTTTGAGTGGACTTAAAAAAGGGAAGAAGTAGTTTGATTCTATGGAAAAAAAGATAAAAGTCTTTTAGTCATGTATTCAGTTCTTTTCACTTCTTCGCTTTTGATTGGTGGATTTTCGTGGTGGCACAGGGGACTTGTGCCTGAAGGCAAAAATTATCCGAATCCTATTATGGTTTCTATGTTTTTATATTGTATTTGGTCCGGTGTAGGCATAGTTCAGCAGTGGAAAAAGGCAAAAAAATTTAAATGAATAAGGTATGAAACTTGGGACCCTCAGTTTAATCTTTTTTCTCTTCTTTATTCAAAATGCAGAGCGCGACCCGCGCTTGGTTGGGAAATGGACGATACTTTTCTCCAAAGATGGAAATGGGGATACTATCAAAGATGAGTTTTACGGGAAGAGCTATGTGGAAACCTATACAAAGGATGGGAAGTAGATCGTAGATCCGCAGTTCTTTCGGGACGATGCAAAAAGGTTGGGGATAAATGCTCCTATTGATTATTCGGCCATTCCAACTTTCCAATGGAAAACCATCGATAACCAAATCCTTGAAATGAACACCAGTGAAGGGAGTCGGACTAATCGCTATGGCTTTTCCGGCGACACGCTCATTTTTGGCTATCCCAACGGTCACACGAGATATCTTTTGAAAAGAAAATGAGTAAGAAAATTATAGACCGAATTTATGGACTTCCTTTTTCATTGATTATTCTGATCTTATTGGCTAAATATTTGGACCTATTTATAATACCCACTTGGGTTTTGATGGTAGTAATCTGCTGGGGAGTATTTGCTTTTTTAGCTGAAGCATTGAAGAACAGGAAAAAGAAAGTTTGATATCTTTTGGAAGGTTGGTGCGGTGAAATTCGAAAACATGAAAGGGCTCAGGAAATATTTAAGATCAAGTTGAACAATGAATACTAGAATTCCAGGCTTCGTATTTTCCATTTTTTTCTTAGCTCTTTTACTTTTCCACTGGGGATGCAGGGAATTCGTCGATGATAGTTTTGATACTGTTACCGGCCGTATTGTCGACGAGTCAGGGAATGCACTGGAAGGGGTGGAATTGATATTCACAGATGATTTGGACTTTACTGATTTCCAAAGGCCGATAGCTAAGTCTCCTATCTACAAAGTAAAAACCAATTTGGTTGGAGAGTTTAGGTTTGTTGTTCCTTCCAAGAATTTGGAAAGTATTTATTTCATTGAGATTCAGACACCTTTCTTGGCAGAGGTAGATTCATTCGGCGAACTTGAGCTAAAAAATCATTTGATAGTTTTTTTTGCGAATAAAAATGAATCAGGAGTCGTCGAACTTGGATTAATTAAGGTATTAAATCAATGAAGAGTTTTTTTTATGGTTTGATTCTCATTCTATGGGTTTTTAGTCTCCCTCTAATTGCACAGGAAAAAGGAATGGTTCAAAATGAGCGATCTCATGGGTTTGTTTTTGAACCAAGCTTAGAGTTTCAGTTTAGGAATCTTAAAAAGGGAACTTACTTAGGTGATACCTATCAATTGGGACTAGGATACAGCGTCTCGTTAGGTCTTCGTTACGATAAGTTCCCCGGGATTGCTCTAGTAGTAGGCGGTCAAGGTGCTTCTTTGCAAGAAAATCGATTTTTGGGGAATTTTTTTGAGCAAGCTAGGTTAAGGGAACGCGGAGTTTTGGTGTATCACCAATTTAAGGTCACCCAACGCCTTTCTTTTCTCACTGATTTTGGTTTGGGATGGATGACTTTAAACCATGGTTACGGATTGTCTCGTTTCGCTCTTAATTTCAATGTATTACAAGGAAGTGGAGGATTTTCATACCGGATTTTTGAAAATGAAAGAGGAAAACTTCCCGTCAATTTGTTTATAAAGATCAGGTATGGAGGTTTAAATGGCAGGGAGATCGTTATCAATCCTACAGATCGAAATTATGTTCAAGGTTCCACCCAGATTTTAGGAAGTATAGGCTGTCAGGTACAGCTTCACTGATTTCAGTATTCCTGAGGTAAAAAGTTCTGTATCAGCTGTACTGTCGCTTTTAATCAAACTCAAAATTTGGCTGAAATAGTATTGACCTAATTAGAAGGATTGATTTTAAGGATCATGTTAAATCATTTGGATTTTTATCGATTCTCAGACTATTCCAAGGTCTTTTCCTTTTCTTTGTATCGGAATATTTTCCAAACCAGCCTATTGACCTATGAGACAGCTACTCCTGAGACCCGGAGCTGAAGAACTTTCCTATGAAATCCGGGGAATTGTAAAAAAAGCCCGGCAAATTGAATCCCTTGGATTTCCTATTACCTGGGAAAACATCGGTGATCCTATCCAAAAGAGCAATCACGTGCCGGAATGGATGAAAGCAATTATCGCCGATTTACTCAAAGAAGACAAAACCTATGGCTATGCGGATTCCAAAGGAGTGTTGGAAACCCGAAAGTTTTTGGCAAATCTGAATAATGAAAAAGGAGGGACCCAAATCACAGCAGAAGATATTCTCTTTTTCAACGGACTTGGAGATGCGATTGCCAAGCTGTATCAATTTCTGATACCAACAGCACGGATTATCGGGCCTTCACCGGCATACTCCACCCATAGTTCGGCAGAAGCTGCTCATGCGAATACCGCTCCGATCACCTATAAGCTCGACCCGGACAATCAATGGCTACCGGACATGGAAGATTTGTATTTGAAAGTAAAATATAACCCCTCCATCGTTGGTATTTTGATCATCAATCCTGACAATCCAACCGGGATGGTCTATCCAAAGGAAGTTTTGGAAGGATTTGTCCAAATCGCCGAGGAGTTTAACCTACTGTTGATTGCAGATGAGATCTACCAAAATATTACTTACAACGGGATTGAGGCGGTCGCCTTGGCAGAGGTAATCGGAAGTAGGCCGGCCATTTCGCTAAAAGGTATTTCCAAAGAATTTCCATGGCCAGGGGCGCGCTGTGGCTGGATGGAGTTTTACAATCGGGAAGCATCAGTTGAGTTTTCCAAATTATGCCAGACGCTGGAGAATGCGAAGATGATTGAGGTTTGTTCAACCATTTTACCTCAGTTGGCGATTCCTAAAATCATGAGTCACCCAGAGTATCACGCTTACCGTCAAAAGGCCAATGAAGCGATTGGAAAGAGAAGTGAGTGGATGAAAGAAATCCTGGGAGATATTCCGGGTATTAAATTTAATCCAACTCAGGGAGCTTTTTACAATACCATTGTTTTTGATGAGGTCTTACTCCATCCGCATCAAAAGCTTGAAATCAAGGACTCAAGGGTTCAGGGTCTCTTAGACAGTTGGCTGGACGATCCGAATATGCCATTGGACAAACGATTTGTGTATTATTTGTTAGCTGCAGAACAGATTTGCGTGGTGCCGATTTCCTCATTTTGCTCAGATCTGAGAGGATTCAGAGTGACCCTTTTAGAAGAAAAAGAAGAGGTGTTTAAGGATACATTTAGGAGGTTGGGGAATGCAATCCAGCTTTATTTGAGGTCATAAGAGTCAGTAATCAGTCGCAGTCTCAGTAAGCAACAAATTTTAAATAGTTCTAATAAATTAAATTCTGAAACCGGTCAGTTAGATTTTATACGTAACAATCTGCCTACTACTAACTGAGACTGCCCACTTTCTTCAGTGATCTCTCACCTTCAATTTTGTATCAGGCGTAAGTTTTTCTTCTTCGAACACAGTTCCGCCAAGCGTACTCAAGTCTGGTTGCCCCGCATTGACCCACGCGGTAAACCAAAAGTCAGCGATCATTTTGATAGACTTCCGCAATTGCCTTTCTACCATTCCGTCCAGCGCGGAAGCATAGGCTTCGGTAAATTCTCGGGAATAAACCCGAACTGTGATCCGGTTTCTCTCCTCAAAACTGAATTTTTGATCCTCTGGAAAAGCCTTGGTAAGCTCCCTTTCAAAAAATAATACGCTGTCCACCTGAGCATGGGCCTGAGCTACAGCTTTCCAGATAGCGAGTTGGGGTTTTTCTACATACTCAGCTTTTCCAACCCAGAAAGAATAGTTCTGGGACATAAGCTCAGGAACCCTGCTTTCCCAAAACCCGTGAATTCCTTCCTGTCCGGTCAGTTGGCCATTGTAATTTTTGGTAGTGTGCAAAGGAACGTTCAGGTCACCCAAATAATGTCCCAAATCTGCTGAAAGCCGGAGTATTGCTGCCTGGTTTTTTTGCTCAAATGCCTTAGTCAAGCTTAAGAAGGTCTGATAGGCGGACCAAGGTCCTATCCCGTGGGCCCGTAGACTATCCTCCGGAAATTTTTTGATGGCCTCTGGCCAATAGTTCGGCAGGATAAAAAGCGCGCTGTCTCCATAGTGGTCCAAGTCTATGTAGTGTTTCTCTGCTTCTCCTTGCACAGCATACCTTCGTCGGTCAGGGTTGACTGCATTGGTGCCTATAAATGTGATTTCGGCTTTATAGAGGATCATCATTTCAGGAGGTAAGGAGAAGACTGCCTGACGGTTGATCAACTCATGCGCAAAAAATCCCCAGAACTCTGAAGTGGGATGCCAAAAAAAGAAGGAAAAAATCCAAATAATAAAAATCTTCATTTAGGAAATTTATCAAAACAAATCTCTTTTTGAAAATGAAAAAATCTATATTTGCAGCCTGTATTGGACTGTTTGCCAAATTTTCCGAGTTGTCTCAAGTCCAAGACTCAAGGAATGTTTTAAATTCCTTTGGCAGAATTAATAATTTACAATAACTTTGCACTCCAATTCGGAATAGGGGAACGTAAAGAATTTATTTAACAACGAGATATGGCAAATCATAAATCAGCTCTTAAGAGAATTCGTGCCAACGAAGCGAAGCGTTTGAGAAACAGATATCAGGCCAAAACAACCAGAACTTTCATCAAAAGGCTGAAGGCTGCTACCGACAAAGTAGAAGCTATGGAGCTGTATCAGAAAGTATCTTCAATGTTGGACAAACTGGCTAAGAAGAATGTCATTCACAAAAACAACGCTAGCAACAAGAAATCAAGATTGGCCAAATTCGTTAACGCTTTGGCTTAATACTTCAGGACTTTCTTTATAAACCCTGCTCCAAAGGCAGGGTTTTTTTATTGACTTTTTCTAAATAACTTTAGTTATACTTTTTATCCAATGGATTATGGATCAAAACTTTTCCACCAAGATCTCCGAACTCGCGGAGGAGGATCGGCCCAGAGAAAAACTCCTTTTGAAAGGAAAATCAGCTTTGTCTGATGCAGAATTGATTGCCATTTTAATAGGCTCAGGTACCAAAACTCTCAGTGCGGTAGATCTCTCCAGGCTTATTTTGAAAAATGTCAGCTACGATCTATCCACTTTGGCCAAGCTTTCCATCAAAGACCTGATGAAATTCAAAGGAATTGGCGAGGCCAAAGCCATCTCGATAGTGGCAGCAATGGAGCTCGGCAGGAGGAGAAAAGAACAGGAGCCTCAGGCTAGGCCCAAGATTTCTTCTTCCAGAGATGTGTATGAATTGATGCGGCCTGAACTCTACGATGAGGTGGTGGAGCATTTTTACCTCGTGCTGATGAATCGGTCCAATCAGGTGATCAAAAAGCATCTCATCAGCCAAGGGGGTACCTCAGGCACGGTGGTAGATGCTAAAGTTGTTTTTAAAACTGCTCTGGAGCACTTGGCTCAATCAATGATTTTGGTCCATAATCATCCCAGTGGCAGCCTCACTCCCTCTGAGCAGGACAAAAGGCTTACCGAGAGATTGGTCAAAATTGGGAGGGATATGGATTTACCCGTATTAGATCATGTGATATTTTCAGATCGTGGCTATTTTAGCTTCGCCGATGAAGGTATCTTGTGAAATATGAAAGCCAGTCAGATTATTTTATTGCTTGTGGGGTTAGTGGTCGTGGTGGCCGTGGGTTATATGTTTACCGCTTCCGAAAGTCCCGAAGACTATATTGAGAAAATCGAAAAGGAACGGGAACGCCAGTTTAAATACATTCGCTTCAATGCTGAATCGCCTTTGACCGATGAGCAGAAGGCTAATTTCACTTCGCTGACTTTTTATGAAATCAATTCAGATTATAAAGTAAAGGCGAGGCTCCTTCCGATCGAAAACAAAAAAGTTAGGGAAGTTCCGATGACCGATGGGTCCAAAGAACGGTACATTGAGCATTCTTACGCAGAATTTGAATTGGGAGGAAAGACCAATAAGCTCTTGTTATTACAGTCAGTCAAGGAATCGGATATGCGGAATTTCTTCTTGGCTTTTGCCGATGAGACCAGTGGTAGAGATACTTATGGGGGAGGTAGATACCTGAATGTCCGCCAGGATGGGAAAAACAGCATCACGATTGATTTCAATCTGGCCTATAATCCCTATTGCGCTTACAATCCGGATTTTGCCTGTCCACTTCCGCCACGAGAAAATTTATTGGATATACCCATCGAAGCGGGGGAGAAAAATTATTCTAAATAGACTTCCCCTCCTGCAATTCTTCTAAATTTGTGACTTAGTCCAAAAAGGTGCCGATGCACCTTTTTTGTTAACCTATCGGGAAAGTGTCCCGAAAAGACAAGACCTATGAAAATTTCGATTAATCGACTTAAAAAATACATTCAACTGACCGAAAGCCCTGATCAAATTGCAGCGCTTTTGACCCAATCCGGTCTGGAAGTCGAAGCGGTAGAGGAGTTTCAGTCCGTTCCAGGTGGTTTGGAAGGGATCGTGATAGGGGAGGTTTTGACTTGTGAAAAACACCCGGATGCAGATAAGCTTAGCCTTACCACTGTTGATATTGGCACAGGCACTCCTTCTCAAATAGTCTGCGGGGCCCCTAATGTAGCCGCAGGCCAGAAAGTCGTCGTGGCTACTGTAGGAGCGAAACTTTATCCCTCAGAAGGCGAACCTTTTGAAATTAAGAAAGCTAAAATCCGTGGTCAGGTTTCCGAGGGAATGATCTGTGCAGAGGACGAAATCGGTATCGGGAAGTCTCATGCCGGGATCATGATTTTGGATACGGATTTACCCAATGGTACACCTGCCTCGGCGTATTTTGAGGTGGAGAATGATGCAGTTTTAGAAATTGGATTGACGCCCAATAGGGCAGATGCGGCTTCTCACTTGGGAGTTGCAAGAGATCTCAAGGCACTTTTAGGCAGACCAATCTGCCTTCCTCAAGAAAAGCCTCTTTCCCCGGAGAAATCTGGGCCAGCCATTACCGTGAAGGTTCAGGATTCCAAGGATTGTCCAAGATATGCTGGAGTGGTCATTTCAGACTTGAAAGTAGGGCCTTCTCCTCAGTGGTTGCAAAATTTCCTGAGATCCCTGGATTTGGAGCCAATCAACAATGTGGTAGATATCACCAATTTCATCCTGCATGACCTAGGGCAGCCTCTGCATGCATTTGATACCGACAAGATTTCCGATGGGAAAATCATCGTTGGAAAGCTTGCCAAAGGGACTCCTTTCGTCACTTTGGACGAAAAAGAAAGAAAGCTTTCAGGGGAAGAATTGATGATTTGTGATTCCAAAGGAGGGATGTGCATTGCCGGGATTTTCGGGGGACTTCATTCTGGCGTAAGTGAATCTACTACTTCGATTTTCTTGGAGTCAGCATATTTCTCTCCGGATGTGATCCGAAAAGGATCCCAATTTCATGGGCTGAAGACAGATGCATCCTTCCGTTTTGAACGAGGGACAGATCCTAATATGCCTGTATTTGCCTTGAAAAGAGCGGTGGAGCTTCTGCAGGAAATAGCAGGTGGAAAGGTGTGTTCAGAAATTATTGACCTTTATCCTGATCCGGTACAGGATTTTAAAATTGAGGTGGAGTATGGTCATATCAACCGTCTAATTGGTAAAAAGATCGAGCCCAAAGAGGTGAAGTCAATTTTGGAAAGTTTGGACATCCGAGTGACAGAAGAAACGGGGGTTGGATTTACTGCCATCGTGAAGCCCTACCGGGTGGATGTCACGCGAGAGGCAGACATTATTGAGGAAGTCTTGAGAATTCACGGTTTTCATCAGGTGGAACTTGTAGAAAATCTCAGCACAGACTATCTGGCCGAGCACCCTGTCAAGGATCTGAACAAGCTTCAGTTCAAACTTTCAGAAATACTCGCTGGACAAGGTTACTTCGAATTGATTACCAATAGCTTGACAAAGCCTCAGTACGCAGAGAAATCCGGATTTTTGGATGCGTCCAAGAATGTGGAGATCTACAACAAGCTCAGTGAAGACTTAGGTGTGATGCGTCAGACCTTGCTATTCTCTGGCCTGGAAGTCATGGCACATAATATCAACCGACGCCAAACGGACCTGAAAGGCTTTGAATTTGGCACGGTTTATCAAAAAACACCTGAAGGCTATCAGGAAGGTAGGAGACTGGCGATTTTCCATTCGGGCAATAGATCCGCAGAAAGCTGGGTGGAGCCATCTAAGCCATTCGGGTTTGCGGATTTGTATTCTACCGTAGAGAAGGTCCTGGAAAAGCTGAACATCGAAGTCGGGCAGGTAAATCCTATCGAATCCGCCCCTTTCACCTATGGTTTGGAATTGAAGCTGGGAGAAAAAATCTTGGGGACACTTGGCTTGGTGGATGACAAAATCCTAAAACTCGCCGAAGTTCGTCAAGAAGTATGGTATGCTGATTTGGATTGGGACTTGCTTTGCAAGAAAGCTTCCGGACTGAAGCGCTATCAGGAAATCTCCAAATTCCCTGAAGTCCGTCGTGATCTTTCTTTGGTCATTGACAAAGCGGTGACCTACGATCAGGTTAAATCTGTAGCAGAGAAGGCTGGTGGAAAATTATTAAAGCGGATTGGCGTTTTTGATGTGTACCAGGGAGATAAGATCGATTCAGGTAAAAAGGCCTATGCTTTGAGCTTTATTCTTCAGGATTCAGAAAATACACTTACCGACAAGGTAATTGATAAAACAATGAGTAAATTGATTCAGGCCTTCCAAGATCAGGTGGGGGCGTATATCAGAAGTTAAAAAATGATACACGAGGAACTGCAAAAACTGGAGAGGCTTGCTGTGCAGGCCAGTAAGAAAATTGAAGCTTTGGGAGCTGAAAATGAGCTTTTAAGAGAAAAATTAGCCCAATTAGAGCAAGAAATTCAGGGAAAAGAGCAGGAAATCCATCATTTTAAAAATAAGATTAAAATTAGTAACATTGTGGACAACCGACCGGTGAATTCGGAAGATGCCACCGAAATGAGTGACTTAATCAATAATTATATACAAGAAATCGATCATTTGATCACCTACCTTTCCGAATGATATGGAGACGCTGGCCATTAGAGTGAAAATCGGAGATAGGGAATATCCCATGCGCGTAAAGCCTGAAGATGAGGCTAAAATTCGCCATGCAGGTAAACTGATTAATGAAAAATTGAGAAAGTATAAGGCCGAGTTTGGGCTCGATGATTCCATGGATCTTTTGGCAATGGTTGCCTTTGATTGTATGGTAGAATCCTTGGAGACCAACGAGGTTAATGCGGAGGACAGCGAACATATACAGCGAAGTCTTACCCATATTTCAGCCTTGTTGTCCAAGGCCGTTTGATTGTTGATATCCACTTATTTCTGGAGTTTTCTGAGCCGGTTAGGTAGCAATTCTATACATACCTATGGCAGACGTACTATTTATCATCCTTGCAGCCCTGGCGGGGCTCGGTGGGGGTGCCGCATTAGCGGGATTTTTCATTAAAAATAAACATGCAAAGCTGGAAGAAGAAACCAAAGAACGGGTGAAATCCATGCTTAGGGAGGCCGAAATCAATGCTGAATCCATCAAAAAGGATCGCATTCTGGAGGCTAAAGAGAAGTTTTTGAAGATGAAGGCGGAGTTTGATGAAGAGATGAGTAACAAGAAAAACATCATCATCACCAACGAAAACAAAGTCAAGCAGCTTCAAAGCCAAGTATCCAAAGAGCAAGAACAGCTCAAGAGAAAAGAGGCTGAACTGGATAGCAAAAAGGAAAATCTACAAGCCCAATTGCATGCCGTTCAGGTCAAAAAAGAGGAGTTGGACCGCATTACCAATCAGCGAATTGCTGACCTGGAGAAGATTGCAGGACTGACCCGCGAAGAGGCTAAGGAGCAACTGATCAACATGCTCACTGAAGAGGCTCAGACCAAAGCTTCTTCACAAATCAAAGACATTCTTGACGAGGCAAAATTGACTGCTACCAAGCAGGCCAAAAAGATCGTGCTGGACACCATTCAGCGGACAGCAACAGAGCATGCCGTGGAAAACTGTGTTTCAGTTTTCAATATTGAAAGCGACGATATCAAAGGTAAAATCATCGGTAGAGAAGGTCGGAATATCCGTGCCCTTGAGGCTGCTACCGGAGTGGAAATCGTCGTGGACGATACCCCGGAGGCTATTATTATTTCCGGCTTTGATCCGGTGAGAAGAGAGATCGCAAGATTGTCACTCCATAGACTGGTGCAGGATGGTAGAATTCACCCCGCAAGAATTGAAGAGGTAGTGGCTAAAACCGAGAAAAACATCGAAGAAGAAATCGTGGAAATCGGGGAAAGAACGGCCATTGATTTGGGAATTCACGGGCTTCATCCGGAATTGATCAAAATGGTCGGGCGAATGAGATTCCGTTCTTCCTATGGGCAAAACTTGCTTCAGCACTCCCGAGAGGTAGCCAAATTGGCTTCTACGATGGCGGCTGAGATGGGCTTGAATGCCAAACTTGCCAAGCGGGCAGGCTTGCTTCATGACATCGGGAAAGTATGGCCGGAAGAGCAGGAATTACCTCATGCGATCTTGGGCATGGAACTGGCCAAGCGCTACAAAGAACACCCTGAGGTATGCAATGCAATCGGTGCTCACCATGATGAGATCGAAATGACTTCGATGATTTCGCCCATTGTCCAGGCATCGGATGCGATTTCAGGTTCCAGACCTGGAGCTCGCCGTGAAATCATGGACAGCTATATTAAGCGACTGAAAGAACTGGAAGAGTTGGCCTTGAACTTTGACGGAGTCAACAAATGCTTCGCCATGCAGGCGGGACGTGAACTGAGAGTTTTGGTAGATGCAGATAATGTGGACGACCAAAAGGCAAGTCAGCTTTCTTTTGACATTTCCCAAAAAATCGAAAAAGAAATGCAGTATCCTGGTCAAATCAAAATCACCGTGATCCGGGAAATGAGAGCGGTAAACTACGCGAGATAAACTAATTATTGCTTTTAAAAGGAATGGCAAGTACTTTAGGTGCTTGCCATTTTTGTTTGATGATATTTCTACCCTATAGCCAGATAATTAATTTATTCAATGAGGCCCGTTGGAGAATGTTTCAGCGGAAAATCTCAACGAAAGATGTTCAATTTTTGGAGGAGTACTTTTTTTATTTTGCCAGACTCCAACCCCGGTACAAAACTGAGTTTCTAAATAAACTGAAGGATATACTTACCCGAAAGCGGATAATTCCCCGAGGAGATATGCGTCAGGTCAGCCCGGAGCTCGAGTTGCTGATCGGAGCTACCATCACGATGGTTACCTTCGGTTGGAATTCCCTTCGGCTCAATCACTTTCATACCATCTTGGTGTACCCGGATGAATATTACAGCCAAATCAATCAAACGTATCATCGGGGAGAGGTCAATCCAAAATACGGCTTGATCATCCTTTCCCTCAAGCCCTTTCTGGAGGGATTCATTGATCCTACCGATGGAATCAATCTCGGTATCCATGAGGTTGCTCATGCCCTGAAACTGGCTCATTTTATCCATACCGATGAAGAAAGAGAGTTTTCCCCCAAAGCTTGGGAAACTTATAAAAAATGGGTTCCTGATGAAATGAAAAAAATCCGGCTGGGTTTGCCTACGGTATTCCGGGAAAGGGGAGGAGTGGATGAGCATGAGTTCTTTGCCGTGGTTGTGGAGACTTTCTTTGAAAAAAGTCAGGAGTTCAAGGCCTATAATCCCAAATTTTATCAAACAATGGTTTACTTGCTGAAACAGGACCCTTTGGTGCTTTTAAGCTAGCTATATGAATAGAGTTTTCGGAATAGGAATCATCGGTACAGGAGCCATTGCGCTCAAGCATGCCCAGGCAATCTCAAGTCTTTCCAATGCCAAGTTGCTGGGACTTTTTAACCCCAATCCTACAAGTGCCCAAAAGGCTCAGGGAAATTATTCTGTGCCGGTGATAAGTGATTGGGAAAAGTTTTCTAAGATTCCCGGACTGGACGTGGTCTGCATATGCACCCCCAGTGGACTGCATTTAGACCCTGCGCTAAAGGCCATTGAAGCTGGACTGCATTTGTTTATTGAGAAACCCATCGAGGTCACTTTAAGACGGGCTGATGAACTGATCCAGTCAGCTGAGCAAAAGGGGGTAAAGCTTGGGGTAGTATTCCAGAATCGCTTCTCTCCTGATTTTCAAATGCTCAATACTGCTGTAAAGCAAGGCGAGTTTGGAAAATTACTGATGGGAAATGCTGCCGTAAATTGGTTTCGGTCCGCTGAGTATTATTCCAGTAGCCAATGGAAAGGCACCCTCAAAGGAGATGGGGGCGGAGCCCTGATCAACCAAGCCATCCATACCTTGGACTTACTTCTCGAAGTAATGGGAGAAGTAGATTCGGTTTTCGGCAAAATAAAAACGGCCCTTTATCCCATCGAAGGAGAGGATTTGGGAGCTGCTTTGGTCAATTTTAAGTCTGGTGCCATAGGAACCATTACAGCTGGAACTTCTCTTTTCCCCGGATATCCAGAACGTCTGGAAATTTTTGGAACGGAGGGCAGTGCCATTCTCGAAGCTGGAAAACTGGTGCAGTGGAATGTGAAAGGGAAAGAAAGTCCTATCCGAACGGAGGGGACAGTACAGACATCCGGATCCTCCGATCCCAATGCGATTGGGTTTGAACTGCACGCGGCTCAATGGAGGGATTTTTTAGGTTCGATCGAAACAGGAAATCTGCCGGAAGTGGATGGACTCAAATCCCGAAAATCATTGGAACTCATCCAAGGCATTTATCAATCCAGCAAGGATGAGAAGTTGATCCGCTTCCCTTTTGAGGAATAAAGGCTTCGACTTCGCTCAGCCTGACACTGATGTACACTGGTAAAATAAAAATCCGAAGCTTTCACTCCGGATTTTCAGCTTTCTGACTTTTTACTTTAGTCTTTCCGTCTGCTAACTGCAAACGGAGACTGCCTACTGCTTGCGCTCCACTTCCCTCAGGTTCTCCAGTTTCTTGTTTCTCAGGAATCCGTTGATGTCTTCGAAGTGCTCCCTTACTCTCTTATTCCCAAATTCAAAGACTTTGGTAGCCAAGCCGTCCAAGAAATCCCGGTCGTGCGAAACCAGAATCAAGGTGCCGTCAAAGGCCTTCAAGGCATCCTTGATGATGTCCTTGGTTTTCATGTCCAAGTGGTTGGTAGGTTCATCGAGGATCAGCAGGTTGACAGGTTCCAGCAAAAGTTTGATCATTGCCAGTCGGGTTTTTTCCCCTCCGGAAAGGACTTTCACCTTCTTGTTGATGTCATCCCCTTTAAACATGAATGCCCCTAAAATGTCTTTGATTTTGGTTCGGACTTCCCCTACGGCAATGTTGTCAATGGTTTCAAAAATCGTCAAGGATTCATCCAAAAGGGATGCTTGATTTTGGGCAAAGTAGCCCACCATCGCATTGTGGCCCAATTCACATTTGCCTTGGAAGTCGATCTCACCCATGATAGCTTTGATCATGGTGGATTTTCCTTCCCCGTTTTTCCCCACAAAAGCCACCTTTTGGCCCTGTTCGATAGTCATCGAAGCATCCTTGAAGACCACGTGATCTCCATAGGATTTGCTCATTTCTTCCACGATGACAGGATATTTCCCAGATCTGGGGGAAGGAGGAAATCGGAGTTTCAGGGCTGAAGTATCGACTTCATCCACCTCGATGATCTCCATTTTTTCCAGCATTTTTACTCTGGACTGAACTTGGAGAGTTTTGGAGTAGGTGCCTTTAAATCGGTCAATGAATTCCTGAATATCTGCGATTTGGCGTTGCTGTTCTTCGTAATGCTTTTGTTGCTGCTCGCGGCGCTCTTTGCGGAGCTCTAGGTAATGACTGTACTTGGCCTTGTAGTCGTAAATACGACCCATGGTCACTTCGATGGTTCGGGTGGTAATGTTGTCCACAAATGCCCGGTCGTGGGAAATGACCACCACAGCTTTGGCTTTGTTGATCAAAAAATCCTCCAGCCATTGGATGGACTCAATGTCTAGGTGGTTGGTCGGTTCATCCAAAAGGATCAGATCTGGCTTCTGCAAAAGGATTTTTGCCAATTCAATTCGCATTCTCCATCCTCCGGAAAATTCAGAAGTTGAGCGTTGAAAATCGGCTCTTTCGAAGCCTAAGCCCAAAAGCACTTTCTCCACTTCCGCCTCGTAGTTGATTTCCTCGATGGCGTAAAATTTTTCACTCAGTTCGGATACCTGTTCGATCAGCTTGTAATACTCCTCTGATTCGTAGTCCGTTCTTACAGTCAATTCCTCATTGATTCGGTCGATTTCAGCCTTCATTCCCAAATAAGAAGCAAAGGCCTTGGCCGTTTCCTCCATTACCGTGCAGTCATCAGCAGTCAGCAAATGCTGGGGAAGGTAGGCTACCACATATCCTTTGGGGGCTGAAACGGCTCCGGATGTTGGCTTATTTACTCCGGCAATGATCTTAAGCAAGGTGGATTTACCGGCTCCGTTTTTGCCCATGAGGGCAATTTTATCGGTTTCGTTGATGTTAAAGGTGATGTTGCTGAAAAGCGGAGTGCCGCCGTGCATAACACTCACATTATCGACTGAAATCATGATTATTGGAATTGAAGGCGCAAAGGTAAGGATTGAAAAATTGAAATATTGGAAGATTGGAAAAATAGTCCACGGACCACCGTCGACCGTCCACTGAGTGATGCTTATTCTCAATTCGGCGGACTGTGGTCTGTCGACTGTGGACTATTTCATTTTTCCTCTGGGGAGTTGATTGCAAATAAATTAACTTCGCCCCATGCTTGTGATCGTTACCGGTGTCTCCGGGACTGGGAAAACCACCCTGGGTACTCTTTTGGCCGAAAGGCTTCAGCTTCCTTTCTTTGATGCGGATCATTTTCACCCCGCTGAAAACATCGCCAAAATGAGTGCAGGACATCCCTTGAATGACGAAGATCGGCAGCCTTGGCTTCAGGCTTTGGCGGATCAACTCCATAGTTCTGAAGAAAAAGGAGGAGCAGTTTTGGCCTGTTCTGCATTAAAAAACTCCTATCGGGAAAAACTCGGGGTTTCAGAAAACCTCCGTTGGATTCACCTGGTCGGAGATCGGGATTTGATCTGGGAACGGATGCAGGCCCGGAAAAACCATTACATGAAAGCCGGTATGCTGGACTCCCAATTTGAAGTCTGGGAAAAGCCGGAAGATGGATATATGCTGGAAATTTCGGGGACTCCAGAACAAATGCTGGAAGAATCCCTCAACTACTTAAAATCTCAACCTATGAACATGAAAATGGGAGTGATCGGAATGGGTGTCATGGGCAAAAGCCTGGCGCTCAATTTGGCCGAAAAAGGCGTTCCGGTCTCACTTTACAACCGATTTGTGGCAGGCAAGGAAGAAGGTGTGGCGCAAAAGGTCTTGGACGAAAATCCGGAATTTGCCAACATGATAGCCTTTGAGGATCTTCAAAAATTTGTGGATTCTCTGGAAAAGCCCCGTCGGATTTTGATGATGATTCCTGCCGGAGCAGCTATAGATGCACAGTTGGATACGTTAATTCCGCTTTTGGATAAGGATGATCTGGTGATCGATGGAGGAAATTCTTTCTACAAAGACTCGGAAAAAAGAGTAGACCGGATGAAGGAAGTGGGTATGCACTTTTTGCCGATGGGTGTTTCCGGAGGTGAAGAGGGAGCCCGAAAAGGTCCTTCCATTATGCCAGGAGGAAATGCTGAAGGCTACGCGATGGTGGAGGATTTCTTGGGAAGAATCTCTGCCAAAGACAAAAACGGTAAGCCTTGTGTGACCTATGTTGGTCCGGGCGGTTCGGGACATTTTATCAAGATGGTCCATAATTCCATTGAATATGGTGAAATGCAAGTTTTGGCTGAGCTGGTTCATCTGCTCCGATTTGGTTTTGGATGTTCTGCAGAGCAAGTGTCCGGGATTTTTGCCGAATGGGGAAAAGGTGAATTGAAATCCTTTTTGTTGGAAATCACTGCGGATTTGCTTCTTTTCAAAGAAAACGGAGAGCTTCTTTTAGATAAAATCCTAGATCAGGCCGGACAAAAAGGAACTGGAGCCTGGTCTTTGACTACCGCCTTGGAATATGGGATTCCTTATAGCCCTCTGGCGGAATCTGTGAATGCCCGGGGAGTATCAGGAGAAAAAGCCATGCGCGTGGCATTTTCCAAAACTTTCCGGCATGAGTTCCAAAAGGTAAATGGCTCCTTGGAAGAGTGGCTTCCAAAAATCAAATCAGCTTATACTTTAGCAAGAATCATCAACCATGAAGTCGGATTCCGATTGATGAAAACCGTCTCCGATACCAAAGATTGGAAGCTCAACTTCAATGAGATCTCCAGAATCTGGACCAATGGCTGTATCATTCGCTCCGGTTTGATGGAAAATATTTCGGCAAACTATTCGGACTCTAAACTTTTCTTTGAAATGGATGGAGTGAAAGAACAAGTGATTGCTGGAAGAAAAGACTTGGCAGAATTGGTGGGTCTTGGCTTGACGCATGGATTTGCCTTGCCGGTGATGAGCGCAGGAATCAATTATCTTCTGGGCAGAATTACGGCGGAATCTTCGGCATCTGTCATCCAAGCGCAGCGGGATTATTTTGGGGCACATACCTATCAGCGAAAAGACGACCCAAGCGGGAAGTTCTACCACACGCAGTGGAATTCATAAATCAGAAGTTTGAAATCTGAAAAGGAAGGGACTGGAGCGATCCAGTCCTTTTTTTATTCCTGGTTGTTTTTGGTTCCCGCAGATTCACACAGAAAAAGACACAGATTTTCGCAGATATTCTTTTTGATCTTTATAAATTTTGATTGCGTCTTTGGAGTGATTTCAAAAAAATCTACTTCCGGATTGGTTTCCAAGGGGGAATGGACGAAATTAAGTTTTGCATAATAACCTCTGCCTTATGAAAGCTTTTAAAATTCTTTGTTTTCTACTCCTTGGAAGTAGCTTTTTGTCCTCTGCTTTTGCCCAGGAATTGATCATCAACCATCTGAATGTAATTACCATGCTGGATGATCAGGTATTGGAGGATCATTCCATTTACGTCAAAGATGGGGTGATTATGGAGATCGCTCCCATGGAAAAAATCAGCGTAGCCGGGGTCAGGTCTTTGGACGGTAGAGGCATGTATGTTTTTCCCGGACTGGCCGAGTTTCACGCTCACTTGCCCAATCCAGAACAGTTTGGGGCTGTTTTTCAGGAAGAAGTGCTTTGGATGTATTTGGCCAATGGGGTGTTGAGGATTCGGAGTATGCTGGGGCATGAGTCTCATTTGGACTTAAAAAAGCGGGTAGATTCAGGAGAGATATCCGGACCTAGAATGTTTATTTCCGGCCCTTCCTTAAATGGAACTTCAGTCGAAAATCCGGATGCCGGCCGCAAGATGGTTCGGGATCAAAAAGCAGCAGGATATGATCATTTGAAATTACATCCGGGCTTGGATGATCCAAAGTTTCTGGCTATTGCCGATGAAGCTAAAAAAGTAGGAATTTACTATGGAGGACACGTTTCTTTAGATGTAGGCCTAGTGACCTCGGTGAAGAATGGCTACCGTTCAGTGGAGCATATCGACGGGTTTTTGGAAGCCATGCTTCCGGATGGATCCGTGATAGATCCGACCGTTTCTGGTCCCTTTAACATGAACTTGGTCGGACAAGTGGACCAAAGCAAACTTGCAGGATTGATTCAGCTATGCTTGGATAACAAAACCTGGATTGCTCCTACCTTGACGCTTTTCGAGCGGTATTTTGGCTACCAGCCTGCGTATGAATTGCGCCAGCAGCCTGAGATGTTTTACCTTCCGGGACAGTTGACCACTCAATGGTTTAATACCAAATCCAAACTCGAAGCTGATGGAGTACTGGCAGAGGCGAAAGTGAAGCCTTATTTGGAGTTTAGACAAAAGCTTTTCCTCGATCTACACAAAGCCGGAGTTCCGATGATCATGAGTTCGGATTCCCCTCAGGTTTTCAATGTCCCGGGTTTTTCTATTCATCGAGAAATAGAATCCATGTCCCAAGCAGGGATGTCCAATTATGAAATTTTGAAGACAGGCTCAGTCAATTGTGCAGACTATTTCGAAGAAAGTGGGGAATGGGGAGTCTTGAAGCCAGGAGCTGCGGCCGAGTTTGTCTTGGTTCAGAAAAATCCATTGGAAGATCTGGAAACCATGCAAAAACCTCAGGCGATCATGATTCAGGGCAAATTTATCCAAAGAGATGAATTGCAGCTTCAGCTGAATTTGATCCGGCAGAAGTACCTCAGACAGTAGTTCTTGCTAATATTTATCAATTCTTCGACGTTCAATATTCAGTGTTCATTATTCGATATTAGAAAATAAAGAATGTCGAATATCGAATAATGAATATCGAATTAGCTTCACCAATAAAGCTTCTTTCCATCAAATTTTGCAATAAACACCCCATGAAATACACCTCATTCCTAGCCGCGGCCGCTATTCTTTCCCTAGCTTTTGCCTGCACCCAAAAACAAACCCAAGAACCTAATCAAGAAGAAATCAAGCTTATGATCAAAGCAGAAAAAGTTGCTGACCACAACGGAAAGCCTGTTTACCACTATGTACTGGACAATGGAACCATGCAGGTGGAACTCTCCAATTATGGGGGGTTAATCCATAAAATCATCACTCCGGACAAAGATGGAAATCTCGAAAACATCACCTTGACTTTCGATACTGTGGAGGAATATCTGAGCAAGCCCAATCCGTTTTTTGGAGCCACTGCAGGAAGAGTGGCCAACCGCATTGCAGATGCGGAATTTATGCTTGACGGAACCAAGTATACTCTTGCCAAAACCAACGGGGACAATCATCTTCATGGTGGGGTAGAAGGCTTCAATAAGAAGGTTTGGGATGCAGAGCCTTACAGCAATGATTCTATTTTAGGAGTGAAAATGAGCTATCTCAGCGTGGATGGAGAAGAAGGCTATCCAGGCAATTTGCAAACCACGCTTTGGATGGAGTTGACCACAGACAATACCCTGCGAATCCGTTTTGAGAGCACTACCGATAAAAAGACCATCCTTAACCTCACCAATCACACCTATTTCAATTTGGGAGGAGCTAAAAGAGATGTATTGGATCATCAATTTCAGTTTTGGGCGGACGCCTATACCCCGGTAGACGAAGAGTTGATCCCAACAGGAGAAGTGAAAGATGTGAGCGGAACACCTTTTGACTTCCGAACCCCAAAAACTCTGGGTGAACAGATCAATGCCAATGGGGGCGGTTTTGACCACAACATGGTGATGAAAAGGGAAAAGTCTTCAGAAATGAAGCATTTCGTCCAAGTGAAACACCCTGAAAGCGGTCGAGTGATGGACATGTATTCCAATAATATGGGGGTGCAGTTTTACACCGGGAATTTCCTGCAAAACTTTGCCGGAGCTGATGGAAAAACCTACGACAAGCATTGGGGCTTTTGCTTGGAATCCCAAATCTGGCCTGATGCGATCAACCATGATAACTTCCCAAGTCCAATCCTGAATCCTGGAGAAAAATACAGCCACACCATAGAATATAAATTTTCTGTGGAAAAGTAAATGAGAAGCCCTCCAGAATTGATTTCTGGAGGGCTTTCGATTTTTTAAAATTGATTTTATGCGTTTTCCTCAGCGGGCTTAATGCTGGCAAGCTCTTTTTCCAGATGTGATTTTTCTTCTTCCAAGTCAAAGTCGTTTTGAAGACCTAGCCAAAATTTCGCACTAGTGCCGAAGAATTTTGAAAATCTTAAAGCCGTGTCAGCAGTTATTCTTCGGTTTCCTTTAATTATTTCGGAAATTCTGGTTTGAGGAATAAAGGTCTCCTTTGCCAATCGATAAGCTGTAATTTCCAATGGGATTAGGAATTCTTCCAAAAGAATTTCTCCAGGGTGAATATTTTTCAATTTTTCCATAGCATTCTTTTTAGTGGTAATCTATGATTTGGGTTTCATGAGCATCCTTGGATATCCATTTAAAGATTATTCTCCATCGATTATTTCTTTCTTAAAATCTTTACAATCCTATTGTAAAAAATCTCCGATACATTCCACATCGTGCCTCCGCTGGTATTGACAAACTGGACCACCACAGCATCGATATCCGGATGGTAGAATGCATGGCTCTGATAGCCAGGAAGCAGGCCCGTGTGTCCATATTCGTAGATGGAGGAGTAGATCGCTTGCTCTTCTTCGGAAAGCAAGGTTCCATCATTCAGGGCCCTGAGAAAGATCCCCACTTCCTGAGCCGTGGAAATCATGGAGCCACCCGGCTGGGTAAAGTCATTGCCCTTGATATCCGGGGGATAGCCGACAAAATACCCACTCATTAACTCATCGGGGTCGATTTCGCTCATCAGGCTATACGTATGGGTGAGTCCTAAGGGCTGCAGAATTTCCTCTTGGATATACTGATGATGACTATAGCCCAAGGTTCTATCCAGAATTTCTCCGATCAGCAGGTAGTTGGTATTGGAATAGGCATACTTTTCGTCTGGCGCAAAATCTGCCGGCTGACCGAATACGAGCTGGTAGGTATCGCTGGTTTTCTTAAAAGGATCAGTCCAGGGATAGTCCGGATGATCTGTGTAGTTGGGAATTCCGCTTCGGTGCCGCACCAGCATGCGAAGGGTGATTTGGGCTGAGTTTTCGATCTTATCCGCAAAATCCGGAAGATACTCCGTGAGGCTTTTGTCCAAGGTGAGAACCCCTGAATGGGTCAGTTTGGCCACTGCCACGGCGATGTAGAGCTTGCTGATGCTAGCGATTTTAAACAATGCATTTGGGTCTACTGGGATTTGGTTTTCCCGGTTTTTCCAGCCTGCAGCATAGAGTTCAGGTTTTTTTTCCTTTTGGTCCACGTAGACGATCATCCCGTCTATCCCATAGGAGATGGCTTCATCCACCTGCTCCTGCACAGTGTCGGGTAAAGGCATAATCCAGGCTTTGACCAGGTTCCAAGGAGGAAAAACAATCAGGCTGATCAAGCCAGCCAAAGGCATCGCAATCTGAAAAAATCGCTTGGTCTTGCTTCTTGTCATCGGTCCAAGATAAAAAAGCCAAGGAGAGGATAAAAATTTTTATCCTCCAATCAATTCATCAGATACTTTTCCCGAAACTCGGTAGGACTTAGTCCCTCTTTTTTCTTGAATAGTCGGGAGAAATAGGCTGGGTATTCAAATCCCAATTCATAAGCTACTTCAGAAATGGTTTTTTTGGGATCCAATAAGTGATTTTTGGCTACGTCGATGAGGTAAAGCTGCAAGTGTTCGGTGGTGGATTTGCCGGTTTCTTTCTTTAAGGTATCACTCAGGTACCGTTGGGAAACCGACAGCTTTTCGGCAATTTCCTCGATGCTCGGAAGGCCTTTTTCCTGCAATTTCCCGGATTCAAAATAGGCATCCAACTGCCTGTTTAACAGCTCCAACAGGTCGGTCGACAATTCTTTTCGGTTGATAAACTGCCTTTCATAAAACCGGTCGGCGTATTTCAACAGGGTGCTTAATTGTGAAATAATGATGTCCTTGCTAAAGGCATCCGGGTTGTTATGGTATTCGATATCGATGTTTTCGACGATTGAGGCAATTTGTTTTTCCTCTCTCGGGGAAAGATGCAAGGCTTCATTGGCAGAGTAGGAGAAGAACCCGTACTTTTTGATCTGTTGGGCCAGTTCTGTCCCTTTTAGAAAATCTTCATGAAAATTGATCGAAAAGCCTTTTTGATCATACACCACGCTGGTGTCCCATTGCAAAACCTGTCGGGGGGCAATGAAAAACAGGGCTCCATGGCTGAAATCATACTTGGTTCTTCCATAGGTCAGGTCTCCTTTGACAATCTTCTTGAAGCTGATCGAGTAGCAGTCGTTGGTGATAGGAGGAGAGCTTTCTTTGGGGCAAGGTAAAAATCCTTCCCCCATGGCCGTAAATACACTGAGCATAGGGTGCTCCGGCCGAGGAAGTCCTAAATAATCAAGGTAGGCAGAGAGAGTTTTGAAGTGTTGCATCTTACTTTTTCAATTCTTGTTGAGCTTGAAGTAAATCTTGCTGATACTTGGCAAATCGGGCATGAGCCAATCCGTCGATCAGCAGGATAACCACCAGCATGGCCATTGTGGTAATCAGGCTTGCTCGCCAGACAGGTGCTTGAAACCACAATAAGCCCAAAGCACAGGCGGCAATGATCAACGGCACTGCGGTAAACACCACGTTTTGATATTCTTTCAAGGTTTTTTCGGCCCGGACCAGTTCCGATTCCACAAAAGCAGAGGCATTCGCTTGGTAGTCCCTCTCAAACTGGGTAATTCTGGATTTGTTGGTAAAAAACAAACCCAGTCCTACAATCATAAGCAGAGTGCCTACCACTAAGCCGGGAATGATGTAGGCTTTTGCCAAATCTGTTTTTCCCCATTGCCAAAAGCCCAGGCTTGCTGCCAAAAAGAGCAGTCCAAAGAGGATGAAAAAGGGAGTGGAGACCAACTCGGCTTTCGCCCAAGCTGTGGCTGATTTCAGAATTTCCATAGGTGATGATTTAGAATGTGTAATTTATATTTATCGCCTATCCGCTTAATTACCAGTAGGCCATATTCAATGAATAAAATCCCGCTTGAAGTTCAGTATTGCCCAACCTCGGGCTTCGGGCTTCGGGCTTCCGACCGCTCAACCCAAGGAACTTTGGATGGTGGTGCAAATGCGGATAATCCTATTAAATATTCCACTTGATCCCAGTAGCCTTTTCGGATACTTCCCAAAGCTTCTTAGCTACCACTTTGTCTTTGGCGTGTGGTTCTAATTTACACGATCCAACCGGTCCTGTCCAATAATTTCTTCCGGTAGGGCCATAAAAGCCAGCTTGATCCAGGTTTGGTTCGGTAGCACACATCAGTTCGGGGTAAGCTCCTTTTTCAGCCGATTGTACAAAAGGGGATAGCTTCATGATTTGCCAGACGAAGCGGGTCATCAGGCTTCCGCTGGTTCTGATCAGGGAAGTTCTCGAAGCACCGGGATGACAGGCAAATACTTTTACGTCGGTCTTATCCGCTTTTTCCAGTCGGTCCTGCAATTCATAGACGGTCATGATCTGCGCCAATTTACTCTGGCTATAGGCATCATTAGCCGTATAGTTTTTGTCCCAATTCAAGTCATTAAACTTGATGGTTTTCAAGCCCATATTGTACCCCATACTACCAACTGTCACGATTCGGCCTTTGGATTTTTCGATCAAGGGGAAAAGCAAGGCTTGTAAGGTAAAGTGGCCGTAGTGATTGGTCCCCATCTGGCTTTCAAAGCCATCCACGGTAAGCTTTTGACTGGGAACCTGGGCAATTGCCCCATTGCAGATTAGGGCATCGATTTGGGTGACGGTTTCCAAAACCTCCTTGGCGGCTTTTCGCACGGAAGCCTGAACACCCAAGTCCAGAAGGATAAAGGAAACGTCAATCGTGTTTCCGAGATCATTTTTCAGGGAGGCGGTCACCTTGTAAGCTTCCCCAAAAACTGGACAGTTTAAAAGACGACAAAGTCACTAACTTTAAACTGTATGAAGAAGTCAAGATTTACCGAAAGCCAGATCATCAAGGCAGTCAAGGATCATGAATCGGGCAGGGATGTAAATGAACTCTGCCGGGAATTGGGTATCCATCGAGGCACATTTTATCTCTGGAAAAAGAAGTATGGAGGCATTGAAGTTCAGGAGCTCAAGCGGCTCAAGGAGCTGGAGGAAGAAAACCGGAAGCTCAAGCAGATGTACGCGGAGCTGGCCCTAGATAACAAGATTCTCAAGGATGTTCTGGGAAAAAAGTTCTGAGCCC
>NZ_AUBV01000015.1 GCF_000429425.1 Algoriphagus mannitolivorans DSM 15301 | reverse complement strand
ACCTACACGGCTACGGATATCCACGGCAATACCGAAACAGCGAGCTTCACGGTAACGGTGAATGATAGCGAGAAGCCAGTAATCACGAATGTTCCATCGGATATCATTATTGGTAATGATCTGAATACTTGCGGAGCAGTGGTGAGCTGGACCGAGCCTCAAGCAGCGGACAACTGCGGAATAGAAAGCTTCTCTTCTGACCAGGCGAACGGATCAACCTTCCCTGTTGGAACGACCACGGTTACCTACACGGCTACGGATATCCACGGCAATACCGAAACAGCGAGCTTCACGGTGACGGTCAATGATACCGAGAAACCAGTGATCACGACCAATGGCGATCAAGCTGTGGATGCTGAAGCAGGTCTTTGCTCGGCTACGGTGACTGTGAGTCCGAGTGCGACTGATAACTGTTCGGTTGGAGAACCAATAGGAGTCCGAAGTGATGGTCAGGCTCTGACCGATCCATACCCTGTGGGTGTAACCACGATTACATGGAGCGTAACCGATATCAATGGAAACCCAGCTACAGAGGTAACACAAACCATTTCGGTAACTGATACCCAGGCTCCGGTGATTACCACTGACGGCGACCAGAACATCGATGCTGAAGCAGGCTTGTGCGAAGCTACAGTAGAAGTTACGGCCAATGCTACTGACAACTGTTCGGTAGGAGAACCAATAGGAGTCCGAAGTGACGATCAGGCTCTGACCGATCCATATCCTGTGGGTGTAACCACGATTACATGGAGCGTAACCGATATCAATGGAAACCCAGCCACAGAGGTAACACAAACCATTACGGTAACTGATACCCAGGCTCCGGTGATTACATGTCCTTCCGATATAAGTACTACAGTTGAATTTGGGGTTACAGGTAAGACTATTACATATGATGCACCAGTTGCCATAGATAATTGTGGTATTTCTTCGGTTGAGTTAATTGAAGGCTTTGCAAGTGGAACGGAGTTCCCATTGGGAGAAACTATTGTTACTTATCGGGTTACTGATGTTTCTGGAAATTCTGTAGAATGCAGTTTTACAGTAAGTATTGCAGAAAGTGAAGACAATATTGATCCAATAATTAATGATTGCCCTACAAATATTTCCGTTTCAAATGATCCAGGAATCTGCGGAGGTACAGTTTCTTGGAGTCAACCATTTGCAACAGATAATAGTGGAGTTGTAAACTTAACAAGCAACTTTGAACCTGGTTCAGTTTTCCCAATTGGTACCACAAGAGTAACTTATACTGCCACCGATGCAGCAGGTAATCAATCTACTTGCAGCTTTGATGTAACTGTTACCGACGATGAAGCTCCAGTGGTTTTGACCCGTAATCGAGCATTTGAAATTGATGCGGATCAAACTCTTGTTCTGAATCCATTAGATGTGGATAACGGCTCTACCGATAATTGTGGAATTTTGAGTTACCAATTAAGTCAAACTGATTTCACTGTTGCAGATGAAGGAGAGAATATCATCACCTTGACCTTAACTGATGTAAACGGAAATCAGGGTTCAGCCACTGCTATTGTCACAATAAGTATTAACACTATAGATCCTGGAGATTTAGATTCAGATAATGATGGATTTACTCCAAATGAAGGTGATTGTGATGACTCTGACGACACGGTTTATCCTGGTGCTCCTGAGGTTTGTGATGGTAAGGACAACAATTGTGATGGAACAATCGACGAAGGTGTACAAACTGCCTTCTATATCGATGCGGACGGAGATGGCTATGGAGATGTGAATGCTGAGGCAGTATTTGCTTGTGCCGGTCCAGAAGGCTACGTCACTGATAATTCAGATTGTGATGACTCAGACGACACGGTATATCCTGGTGCTCCTGAGCTGTGTGATGGCAAAGACAACAATTGTGATGGAACGATCGACGAAGGTGTACAAACTGCCTTCTACATGGATGTAGACGGAGATGGCTTTGGAGATGTGAATGCTGAGGCAGTATATGCTTGTGCGACTCCAGAGGGCTACGTCACTGATAATTCAGATTGTGATGACTCAGACGACACGGTATATCCTGGTGCTCCTGAGGTTTGTGATGGTAAAGACAACAATTGTGATGGAACGATCGACGAAGGTGTACAAACTGCCTTCTATATCGATGCGGATGGAGATGGCTATGGAAATGTGAATGCTGAGGCAGTATTTGCTTGTGCCGCACCTGAAGGCTATGTGGTAGATAATTCAGATTGTGATGACTCTGACGACACGGTTTATCCTGGTGCTCCTGAGCTTTGTGATGGTAAGGACAACAACTGTGATGGAACAATCGACGAAGGTGTACAAACTGCCTTCTATATCGATGCGGATGGAGATGGCTATGGAGATGTGAATGCTGAGGCAGTATTTGCTTGTGCCGCACCTGAAGGCTATGTGGTAGATAATTCAGATTGTGATGACTCTGACGACACGGTTTATCCTGGTGCTCCTGAGCTTTGTGATGGTAAGGACAACAATTGTGATGGAACAATCGACGAAGGTGTACAAACTGCCTTCTATATCGATGCGGACGGAGATGGCTATGGAAGTGAAAATGCACAACCTGAATATTTCTGCTTAGCTCCAATAGGCTATGCTGATAATAATTTGGATTGTGATGATCAGGATCCTAATAAAAATCCGGGATCACCAGAGTCTTGCTCTGATAATCCTTGTCTTGATGCCTCACCTGTAACAAGCATTTCAGGTCCACTTGATCCTATTCAAATCAACAATCCTGTTCAAGTGAATGCGTCTATTTCTGGTGAAATTGTAGAAGCAAAATGGGTGTGGGATAATGGTGATGAAACCATTCTAACGGCTCCATTTGAGAATTTTGCAGCAGAATATGCCTATTCACAGGCGGGTGTATATCAGATCCAATTGGTACTTGTAGATGTATGCGGTAATGAGTGGACAGCTTTAACAGACCTTGCTGTAATCTTTGATCCTAATGGAGGATTTATTACTGGAGGTGGATGGATTTGGTCTCCAAAAGGTGCGTATCTAAATGATCCTGATTTAGAAGGACGAGCCAATTTTGGATTTGTAGCTAAATATAGAAAAGGAAGTAATCGGGTAGATGGAAATACAGAGTTCCAGTTTAAAAATGGTGACTTGAACTTTAACAGTTCTTCTCATGAAGATATGTCTTTGGTAATTGCAGGGGCAAAAGGAATTTATAAGGGAACTGGTAAAATAAATGGTGTAGAAGGCTACTCATTTATGGTGTCTGCCATCGATGGTGCTCTCAAAGAATCAACTGAGTCTGACAAGTTTAGAATAAAGATTTGGGAAACTATCAGTGGAAATACAGTTTATGACAACCAGTTGGGAAGTTCTGATTTTGCAGATGCTAGTACCGAAATTTCAGGAGGTAATATAGTAATCCATATGCCTGCAAAAGGCAAAAACAAATCTATCGACTCCAATTCGCTATTGACAGTAGCATGGAACACTCCATTCGAGGAATTGAAGGGTTACACTTGGACTGTTGGAGGTGAAGAAGAGGCCTTGGATTTGGAAGTGGATTGGAACGAAGAGGATTACGATCCTTTGACTCCAGGAATCTACCAAATTGAAGGAAGACTCAAGTCTTTGACTTACTCATCTGTAATCAAGGATAGAATCACCATGCTGGTAATGGTATTGGATAAGCCTTTGGCAGAGGATATTTTATTGAGCAATACCCTTATCCCTGTTGATTCTAAAGTTGGGGATGTGATCAGTGCATTGTCTACAAAAGATCCTGTCGATGATATCCACAGCTACGAGTTGGAAGATAACCCTGATTTTGAACTGAAGGATAATCTTCTGATCTGGAAAGGAGAAGGTAGTCTGGCTCAAGAATATGTCATGAAAGTGGTAAGCACCGACAGAGTAGGTCAAAAGATTTCAAGAGAATTGACCCTTACCCGAGAAATAGGTGCAAATCTGGTGTCTATCTATCCGAACCCTGCCTATGAGCAGACTAAGATCAAGGTGGATTTGGCTCTCGAGAATCAGGTGAGCATCCGAATCTACGATGCCACTGGTCGCTTGGTGATGGAGGAAAGTGAATTCCATGAAAGGTCCTTTGTGAAGGAGATTGACCCTCGATTATTGAGTCCGGGATTGTATCAGGTTCAGGTGCAAATCGGATGGGAAATCATTTCCAAGCGATTGATCAAAAACTGATAAAAACAAAAATCCCCGGAGATTTTCCGGGGATTTTTGGTTCAAAGCGGTTTTTAATACAACGTCCTAAAACGGATTGTTCCCGGGATGCTTTTCAAAGCTTCTATAGCATCTTCCTCGTAGGCCTTGTCGATATCAGTGATCACATACCCGATTTTCTCATTGGTCTTGAGATATTGTCCCACAATGTTGATGTTGTAATTGGCCAAGACTTGGTTGATTTTAGCCAAAACACCGGGCTCATTGTGATGTAGGTGAATCAATCGGTGGGCGTCTTTCAGGAATGGCAATTGGATATTCGGGAAATTGACCGAGTTGAACGTGTTTCCGGTGTTGATGTATTCCATGATTTTTCCCGGGACAAATCGGGCGATGTTTTCCTGTGCCTCCAAGGTGGATCCACCGATATGTGGAGTCAGAATGGTATTGGGCAATCCGATGAGCTCGGATTCAAATGGCTCCTTGTTGTTTTTAGGTTCTTCCGGGAATACATCCACTGCGCAACCAGCGAGATGGCCAGAAAGAATAGCATCTCTCAAAGCTGGAATATCGACTACATGACCTCGGCTAAGATTGACCAAAATAGCTCCCGGCTTCATTTTTTTGATTTTCTCCGCATCGATCAGGCACTTGTTTTCTTTTCTTCCATCCACATGAAGGGAGATCATATCGCAGGTTTCCAGCAGCTCATCCAAGGAATTCATTTTGGTGGCATTACCTAAGGCGAGTTTTTCCACTACGTCATAGTAGAACACATTCATGCCCATATTTTCCGCTAGGACAGATAACTGAGCGCCGATGTTGCCATAGCCTACAATACCCAGCTTTTTTCCTCTGATTTCGAAGGAGCCAGAAGCGGACTTGTCCCATTTTCCCTGATGCATTCCGATAGACTTGTCATGGAATCTTCTCATCAAGAAAATAATTTCCGCAATCGCCATCTCCACTACAGATCTTGTATTGGAAAAAGGCGCATTAAATACAGCAACGCCTCGTTTCTGGCATTCCTCCAGATCAATCTGGTTGGTTCCGATGCAAAATGCTCCTACTGCTAGAAGGCGATTTGCATTTTCCAATACCTTTTTGGTGACATTAGTTTTGGATCGGATTCCAAGGATGGAGATATTTTTGATTTTTTCACAAAGCTCCTCTTCACTCATGGCTCCGATGGCAACTTCTACCTGATAGCCTTCTTCTTTGAGGAGTTCTACTGCTATAGGGTGTACGTTTTCAAGGAGAAGTACTTTGATGCGGCTTTTTGGGTAGGAAAACTTCGTGTTCAATTTATTGATGTATAAGATTTCGTCGAAACTGGGAGCAATATGATCCGCTTGGCTGGTGACCTTTGGGCGGTGAACATTTTCAGTAAAGGCATAAAACTTATTGGCCAGTCCGGAAGCTTTGATTTCGTAATCCGTGTATCCGTCACCGATGACGTAAATATCTCCATCCAAATTTACATTCCGAATAGTTTCAGCTTTTCCGTTGTTTTTGGAAAGAGGATTGTCACGGTTGAAGTCAATGATTTTGCCTTGTTCATCATAGACAAAATCATTGGCGAAGACGTTTTCCTTTTTGATTCCAAATTCAGAGACAATAGGAATGATAAAGTCCTTGAAGCCATTTGAGATGATGTAAATATCTTCTGCATTTTCCTCCAGCCATTCTTTGTTTCTTTCAAAAGATTTGGAGACTTTCTTTTTCAAAGCCTTGATAAGCAGGTCTATTTGAGAACGGTCTGCTTTTAGGATTTCCAGGCGTTGCTCCAGACTTTCCCGGAAGGTAACCGATCCCTCCATTCCTCTGTCAGTGATATCTTTGATAGCCTGGAGTTTCTGATTTTTTTGAGGATCTCCCTCGAGGGTAATTTCTCCAAGGATATCTAAGGCTTCAACACGGGTAAAGGTACTGTCAAAATCGATGATGAATTTTTTTGTTTGAGGCATGATTCAGGGTCAATAGGTCTTTCGTGCTGTAAAATTAAGGGATTGTCAAAGAATCTGAAGTTTTGTTGGAAGAATTAATCAAAAAGAATTTCAAAATTGAAAAAAGATTAAAATCTGTTCAGATTTTGGGTATGAGATAAAATTTTATTTGGGTACCAAAGAATCAGGCTTTGAGGATACTCAATTTGAGTTAATTTTGGGGAAATACTAAAAACCATGAAAAAGTCATTGATAATCTCGGGAGTAGCACTTGGCTTGCTCACCTTTTCCTGCAAAAGCTCACAAGAAGACACGCCAAAGACTACCTATGAAGTAGTAGGTGAGGCGGAAATTGTTCCTGGAAATTATGGAGATATTGTTGAGGAAAAGGATGTTTTTACTCCTGCTGAAATGATTTCTAAAGTGGAATCAGAGGGTAATTTCGAAGGGAAAATCCAAGGTGAAATCAAGGAAATTTGCACCAAGAAAGGATGCTGGTTTTCTATGGATCTACCCAACGGCACTTCCATGCGTGTGACCTTTAAGGATTATGGATTTTTTCTTCCGACCAATTCTCAAGGCTTTCCAATTGTGATGCAAGGTGTAGCCACGGTCACAGAGACCGATGTGGAAACATTGAGACACTATGCAGAAGACCAAGGGAAGTCCAAAGAAGAAGTAGAAGCCATCACGGAACCTAAGCGTGAGATCACCTTCGAAGCAACAGGAGTAATCATCAAATCCAAGGCTTAATGGCAATAGCTTTAGATAATCTCCGGGTGGGGAGAAGGTACCGTTTGGTTAATTTGGGGGAGATTAGAAAAATTGAAATTGTTTCCAGGCTTTCTGGTGAAAACTTTAAAATCAAGGATTTAGAAACCCTGGAATATTATACCATTGAGGAATTACTCAGATGGGGAGTTGGAAAAGATTATGACTTGGACGAATTATATTAAAAAAGGGGCGGAATTTTTTCCGCCCCTTTTTTAATGCATTGCTCTGAATCCCGGTTCGTAAATGATTCGGATAAAAGATCCCAAACCATAGTCCGGTTGCTGAATGGGGATCGCTGATACAATGCCTATCATCAGATTTTCTGCCAAGCCAAGCCTCATCTGTGGCCTTAAGGTGGCTATAGATTTGCCTTGGTGAATTTCCTGATTGATCTCCATACCGATGAAGTTTCGTGTACCACTGACCATGTAATGAAAGTTCCAGTTGATTTCATAGGTGAGCTCTGGTTTTTGGCCAAATTCCTTATGAATCCTTGGGCCAGTGTATATTAAGGTGTGATAGTTGCTGCCCAATCGCTTGGCTGCGACCAGGAAGGGATTGTAAATGTTTCCGGTAAAAACATTCTGGGAATTCAACTTTTTCCATCCATCGAGTTCAAACTGATGAATATATCCCAGCGCCATAGAGAGGTTGTTTTTCTCTGAAACAAGGAAGGTATATTGGGAAGCCAACTTCAGGGATTCGAGTTTATTTTCGGGGATTTTTTCAGATACTGAACCTTGGCGGAAAGAATATAAGCTGACCGGCAATTCTACTTCCAGTCCCAATCGGTCCAATGGAGCCCACTCATATTCTACCAAGGCATGAAATTCATCAAAGGAGCGCTTGTCCTGCATTCCAAATCCCACATTCCATTCTTTTTCCCCTTTTCTTGCACCTAAATCCCGGATGAGATCTATGTAAAGTGGCTCCGCATGAAGGACTTTCGGTTTTTGATGGGATTCCTGAGATTCAAATTCTTCAATGAAGAGGCTATCTAAAATGGATCTTTGATACTTCAAAGAATCCGATTGAGTTTGGCCCATAGCCACAAAGGCCTGAAGCCCAAGTAGGGCTAGGATAGTAATTTTTTTCATAGGGTTGATTTAGTTTTTGAGTTTTTCGGATTAAATCAACCCAGATCCGGAGGAGGGGAAGGGGGAAGGTTTAGCGGTGCTAAGAGAATACGGTCTTTGGAATTCCAGTGCTTTGATTTTTCGGGTAATCCAAAAGCATAAAATGGAAATTCCATACAGAATACCTTCCAATTGGTTTTTTTCAAGGATTTGTCCTCCTGCTCAGTGGAATTGTCAGGAATGCCATCGCAATCTCCATCCAAAGCCCATTCGTAAACGAGTTCACCGATGGTGTCAATCGGATCCACCAGTTGGTCTTTTGGGTCAGAAATATTGCCCTCGTAAAAATTAACCGAGAGGTTCAAAATGTTCAATAAATTCAGATAAAAGAAAACCCTGGCGGCCTCGTGGTGCCGAAAGAAATTAAGCAAATAAGATTTTCCTCTTAAATTCACCCTTCAAAATTAGAGATTGCTTTTGCCTGTGTCCAAAATTTTAAAATTTTTTAAGACTGTAATTTTGATCACATCCTTAGTTCAATTCATTTGATTTCTTGCAAAAAATAAAAGATCATGAGAAAGTCTCTTGGTATTGCCATTGCCACCTGTTCTTGTCCACAATGCCGAGAAGGAAGGCTTTTCCCGGTATCGCAGTTTAGCTATCGGAAGCTGACCTCGGTCAATAAGACCTGTGAGGTCTGCGGCGCAAACCTTATTCCCGAACCCGGGTTTTACGATGGAGCCATGTATATCAGCTACGCATTTTCGGTTGCATTGGTAATCACTTCATTGGTTGCGGTCACTGTCTTGGTCGAAAAACCCGAACTATGGATGTATCTCTCAACAGTAATTGTGCTCAATTTTTCTTTGGTGCCAGCTATGCTTCGGTATTCCAAAACGCTGTACCAGTATGCGGTTGGAAAATTAAAATATAGAGAGGGCTGAAATTCAGCCCTTTTGTTTTTTTAAGGGAAATAAATTTTTTGTTTGTATTACTAACAAAAGTCGAAGAATTGCAAACTTTTTTAAGATTGACCTCGTTAAGCCTGCATGTTTAGGACAAAAAAATAATGGAATCATTGTTGAAAAAAGTCCGGATTGAGGTCAACCCCAACTTGTATTTGAAGGACCCCTTCAGCTCAGAATTGGGATATTCTATAGTCCAAGTAGGGATGAAAATGATCCGTGAGCTAGGAATGGAAAATTTCACCTTCAAAAAACTTGCGACGGAAATCAATGGATCTGAACCCGGCATTTACCGCTATTTTGAAAATAAGCATATGCTTTTGCTTTACCTCAATGCTTGGTATTGGGGATGGATGGAGCATAATTTAGTGTATGCTACCGCTAATCTTCATGATCCTGAGGAGCGCCTTGGAGTAGCGATTAGATTGATGGTAGATGGACCTATTTATCGGCAAAATGAATTTTTGGATCCCAATCAATTACACCAGCTGGTCATCAATGAATCACTCAAAGGCTATTTGACCAAAACCGTGGATACTGAACATGAATCGGGGATTTTTGCCCAGGTGTACAAGTTTGGAGAAAGAATTTCTTCTATTATCCATGAAATTAATCCAACTTATAAGTTTCCAAAGACCCTGGTCTCCACGGTGATGGAATCTTCTCTTTTACAAAAATTTAATTCTGCACATTTGCCTGGGATGACAGAGACAGCCCTAGACACCAATGAGCAGTTTAATTTCTTTCATCAACTAGTCGTAAAAACCATTTCCTATGAATAGCAATTCAGGACTGACGCCAGCCAAACGTTTTTTTGGTCTTTTGAAAGAAGAGAAAAAGCAGGTCTATGCCATTTACTTTTATGCCATTCTGAATGGTTTGATTACGCTCTCCCTTCCCCTTGGAATTCAAGCTATTTTGAACTTTATTTTGGGAGGAAGGATCACGACTTCTTGGATTATTCTTGTGGTTGTGGTAGCTCTGGGTGTGATCTTCGGAGGTTTTTTGCAAATATCCCAGTTGCAAATCATGGAGAAACTTCAACAGAGGATTTTTTCCAAAGCAGGTCTCTCCATCGCCTTTAGGCTTCCAAAAATCAAGACAGAGATTCTCCACGGGCAATATGCACCGGAGATTGTCAATCGATTTTTTGACGCAGTGAATCTTCAAAAGGGACTGGCAAAAATCTTGATTGATTTCTCCGCAGCTTTGCTTCAGGTAATCTTCGGATTGCTTCTGCTTTCCATTTACCATCCGACTTTTATCCTGTTTGGTTTGGCTTTGATCGGAATTCTAACCTTGATTTTTTACATCACAGGTCCAAAAGGCATCGAAACCGCAATGAAGGAATCCTCCTACAAGTATCAAACAGCCTATTGGCTTGAAGAGGTGGGGAGAACAATGAATACCTTCAAATTAGCGGGTCATACCAGGCTTCCCATATTAAGAGCTGATAAGCTCCTTCAAAAATATGTGGAATTCAGAACCAAACATTTTTCGGTTTTGATTTTCCAATACAAGGTCATGATCGCTTTCAAGGTCTTGATTGTGACTAGTTTGCTGCTTGCAGGAAGTTTACTATTGATCAATGATCAAATCTCCATCGGTCAATTTGTAGCGGCTGAAGTAATTATCGTCTTGGTGATCAACTCCGTAGAAAAATTGATTCTGTCCCTGGAGACGGTATATGATACCTTGGTGGCTGTCGAGAAGTTGGGTCAGGTGATGGATTTGAAATTAGAACATCACTCTTCGTATGAAAAAGTCATCCAATCCTCCGACGGTGGGCTGAAGTTTTCGATGGTTGATTTGAAATTTCAGCCTCAGGATGCGCTGGAGCCCATTCTGAAGGGGGTGAATATGACCATTGAGTCTGGTGAAAAAGTCGTCATTACCGGCAAAAGCGGAAGTGGGAAAAGTGCTGCCTTGGCTCTTTTTGCAGGACTTTATGAGGATTACGAAGGAAAAATACTCGTGAACGATCTTTCCATGGAATTGATCAATCTTGAGAAATTCCGCGGAATGGTAGGTGATTTTCTTGAGGTCCAACAGATTTTCCATGGGACTATTAAGGAAAACATCTTGCTGGGAAGAGATTTCGATACCACTCAGCTGGATTATTTAATTGAATTGGCAGGCCTAAAAGACTACATCTACCAGCTTCCGGAAGGATTGGATACCATGCTTCAGCCGGAAGGAAAAGGGATTTCAAAGGCCTTGGCTCAACAAATAATCATCGCCAGAGGTCTAGTGGGGTATCCAAAAGCATTGATTATGGAAAACACCCTGAACCATATTGCTCCAGAGATCAGAGAAAGAGTCATGGAGTTTTATTTCAATGGAAATTGGACCCTGATCATGGTTTCTGAAGAAGAGGACGTAATCGAGAAAGCAGATAAAATTATCCTGATGGATATGGGTAAAGTGCTTTATCAAGGAAATATCGAGGGATACAAAAAATTTAAAAAGTAATCAGCCATGCTCAATATCACAAAGAATAGAATTTCTGATTCGATTCCTTTTAGCGGATCCAAAAGCTTGGTGATGACACTTCCTAGGAAGGAAAGTCAAAAGCGAGTTCGAATTCTCACTGGAGTGTTAATCGTGATGTTTTTGATGCTTTTCCTGCCTTGGACACAGAACATCCGATCCAAGGGTTTTGTCACGGCCCTTAGGCCAGACCAAAGACCTCAGACCATTCATTCTATCATTGCCGGTAGAATTGAAAAATGGTATGTGGCGGAAGGGGATTTTGTACAGGCAGGAGACACCATTCTTCGGATTTCTGAGATCAAGGACGAATATTTCGATTCCTTGCTTTTGCCCAGAACTCAGCTGCAAGTAGATGCCAAAGCACTTTCTGCAAAATCCTATGGAGATAAAGTGGTGGCTCTACAAGGTCAGATCCAAGCTTTGCGTAGGAGTAATGTGCTCAAATTGCAGCAGGCTGAAAATAAACTCCGATCGGCGGAACTGAAGGTGCAGTCTGACAGCATTGAATTTGAGCAGGCAAAGGTGAATTTTGATATTGGAAAATATCAAATGGAACGGGCAGAGAAGCTTTATGAGGAAGGCCTCAGGTCTTTGACAGACTTGGAAGGAAGAAGGCTCAAGTTTCAAGAGGTTCAGGCAAAATTGATTTCCTCCGAAAACAAGCTCCTGAGCAGTAAAAATGACCTGATTACCGCCATCATTGAACTGGATGCCATTGACAATGATTTCAAGGACAAGTTAGCCAAAGCGGAATCGGACATGTACACGGCGATGTCCTCCCAGTTTGATGCAGAGGCTTCTGTGACCAAATTGGAAAATCAATATTCCAATTATGCCCAGCGAACCAACTACCGGTATATTCTGGCGCCGCAAAGTGGATATATTGCCAAAGCTATCCAAGTGGGCATTGGGGAAACCATCAAAGAAGGAGCAGAGATTGTCAATATTGTTCCTCATGGGGGAGATTTGGCAGTGGAGATGTTTGTCCAGCCGGTTGACTTTCCATTGATCAAAGTGGGTAATAAGGTCAGATTTATTTTCGACGGATGGCCAGCGATTGTGTTCTCAGGGTGGCCGCAGATCTCCAATGGCACCTTTGGTGGGGTTGTCGTGGCAATAGATCAGTTTGCCGGACCCAATAATATGTACAGGGTATTGGTGACTCAAGACCCTGAAGAGGAGGCTTGGCCTGAATTGTTGAGGATTGGTTCGGGGGCTGATGGTATTGCCTTGCTGAATGATGTGCCGGTATGGTATGAATTGTGGCGACAGCTCAACGGGTTCCCGGCGGATTACTATACTCAGGAACAAAAGGATAAACCAGCTTCAGAAAAGAAATGAGGAGATTCTTAGCCCCAGTAATTCTATTTCTTTTTGTCTCTATTCAGACTTTCGCCCAAGAGGGATTAAAGCTTGAATTTGAGCAATATATGGAGTGGGTGAGATTGTATCATCCTATTTCCTCACAAGCGGATATCAACCTCAGAATGGGGCAGATGGAAGTCAGACAGGCGAGGGGAGGTTTTGATCCATTGCTCTTTGGGAATCTGGACCAGAAGGACTACAGCGAAACAAATTATTACGACAAAAGAGAGGCAGGATTGAAGATTCCCACTTGGATGGGAGTGGAGCTTTCAGGGACATTTGAGCAAAACTCAGGAACCTACCTAAACCCGGAAAGCAAAGTGCCTTCAGGTGGTCTTTTTGCAGCTGGAGCATCGGTTAATCTCGGCCAGGGATTAATTCTCGATGAGAGAAGAGCAGCGCTACAAAGGGCTCAGATTTATCAGCAAGCCACGGAAGTGGAGCGGATTAAAATGCTCAATGAATTATTTCTGATGGCCACAGAAGCTTATTGGAAATGGTCACTTTCGTATGAAAACCTTTTGGTCTTCCAGGAAGGAGTGGACCTGGCACGGTTCAGATTTGAGGGGATAAAGAAAAGCTTTGAACAAGGTGATCTTGCGGCCATCGATACGGTAGAAGCATTTTCCCAATTGCTAAACCGGCAATATAGGCTTCAAACGGCAGAGAATATTTTCTTTGCTTCTACTCAGGAGCTCAATACCTTCCTATGGGGCGAAAATAATCAGCCAATTTTCTTGGATGAAAATACGATCCCTGCAAGCCTTTATGAGGATTTTTCCAATTCCCCGGATTTTGGCGAGTTGAGAACTCAGGTGACAAATCATCCGGAATTGGTTTTGACTGACTACGAACTCGCAAGCTTGGATGTGGAGAGGCGATTAAAAGCCCAACAGCTGATTCCGGTAGTTAAACTGAAGTATAATTTCCTGACCGAAAGTCTTTCGGATTTTAGTGAAACCCAGTTTTTTGAAAATAATTACAAATGGGGATTATCAGTTTATACGCCCTTATTGTGGAGAAAAAGCCGGGGTGCCTTGGGTCTGACCAAAGCCAAGATTGATTTTAAACAAAATTCAAGAGATCTGAAAGAACTCCAACTTCGAAACAAACTGGAGTCAGAGTTGAACAATTGGACCATCATCAATCAGCAGGTAAAGACCTTTCGGGAAAATGTAAAGAGTTTGGAAACGCTTCTTCAAGGCGAAAACAGAAGGTTTCAACTCGGGGAAAGCAGTTTGTTTCTCGTAAATGCCCGTGAAGTTTCCGTGTTTGATTCAAGAGTTACTCTCAATGACCTTGCATCCAAACTGAGAATCAGTCTTGCGAAGGCGCGCTATGCTGCCGGTCTTGGCTTTGAGTAAGTGGTGAAATCTCCTTCATTTCTTGAAGGACGATTTCGCAAAGCATATCCATGGATTCATTCATTTCTAGCCCAAATAGCTTTTCAGCCAAAGTCTTCATGCTTGACTTTAATTCCATTTGATTCGGAACCTCGGTAAACAAGTTTTTTACCTCCTGCGTGTCTCTGATTTTATCAGGGTTATGCAGGTAGTAATAAATAAGATAAAAGATTCCCATTCCGATACTTACCGGGTAGCCTCCATGGTGATTTTCTCGGAAGGGCTGAATCAAGGGTAGCAGGCGACTTTTAAACTTGGATACCGAATTCATCATAATGTCCTCTAATCGATGCTCAATGCTTGGATTGCTGAATCTTTCGACCACGGAAGCATAAAAGCTTTTCAATTCATCCCCATCAATCGGTAGAAAAGGAATGATCTCATTAGTTACCATTTTGTCTAATTGATGGAGGTTTTTTGGGTTTTCTACATATTCTCTGACAGTTTTTATTCCCAGACAAAGTCCATGGGCGGCCATAAACGTATGAGCTCCATTCAGAATTCTGATTTTTCTCAGAGCATAATGCTCAATGGATTCTTCCAAAATCACTTCAGAGCCGCAATCCAACCAAGGAATTAAATGGGCTTGGTACTTTTTTCCCTTGATTGCCCAGAAAGAATAGGGCTCAGCATGGACTAAGAGCGGGTGAGAAACCTGGAGTTCTTTACCAGTACATTTTGGAAAGCCAGGGACAATCCGATCTACAAGACTTGTGAAAAAAGTGACCTTGAGGTCCAGCCAATTCAGAAATTCCTGTCCCAAATTCCATTCTTCGGCATGTTTGAGTACAAATTCCCGAAGTAATTCTCCATTATTTGGGATAAGTTCCAAAGGGAAAATTACAGTTTCAGCCAGAGGAATAGATTGAAATCTTCGATACAGCCACTGGGTAATTCTTCCCGCAAAGGATTCCGCAAGTTTTTCGAAAGGGCCTTCATTTTTCCAGACCATTCCGGCTTCCGTGACATTGGATACGATCCACTTAAGGCTTGGGCTAGATGCGAAATTCAGAAATTTTTCCCCTTCCTCAGGCAGCTTTAAACCGTCTTTGATACAGCTGATTTCCTGAATGGAATCGATAACCTGACCGTTAAAACTACCAGAAATCCAGATAGGGAATTGGTAATGATGGGCTTTAAGCTTTTCAAGTGTATTTCCGTTGGTGGACTGAATAATGCAGATATTCAGTGGGTTATATTTTTTTGACACTTCTTCATTCATGGATTCAAAAAATGCCCGAAGAAAATTTCCTGTTCCGAACTGAAGAATGTGAATATCATTTTGGGTGTTCATAGAATTTTTTTCAGCTTAGGGTAAACTAATCAATTGTAACAATGGAAGCCTACATACTTGTCCAAGTCGATATCTATGATAATGAAGTTTATGAAGAATATAAAAAGCTGACTCCCTCCAGCCTTGAACCTTATGGTGGAGAGTTTGTAATCAGGGGCCTTCCTGTTCAGGCTTTAGAAGGAGAGTGGAAACATGATCGATTGGTGTTATTGAAATTTCCCTCCAGAGAGAAAGCTTTAGAATGGTACAATTCTGAGAATTACCAAAAGGCTAAGAATATTCGACAAAAAGCCTCATCTGCCAACTTTTTTATTGTGGGTTGATTTTTTTGGCATTTTTATTGGTATGAAATGCAAAAATTAGTCTTTAATAGGTTGCATGAGCCTAAAGGATTAATTGTTTCAAATTAGTTTTATTAAATAATTGTCAAAAAAATCCAATCACCTAAATTTTCTAATCCAATGAAAAAGAGTTATTTAAGTTGGTCAGTATTGGGATTTGCTCTCGTATTGACTTTGAATTCATGTGTTCAGGAGGAGGCCGCGCCTCTGACGATGGAAGAATCCCTTCCAGTGGTGGAATCTATGACAGATCTTGTCTCTGGTTCTGAGAATTTGAGAAAGAGTCCTAACGGAGTGGTATATCAGGAAAAATTCTCCAATCAAAGCCTTGCTGGATCTGAGGGAATTCCGCCTTATGCATTTCCTGGATTTGGCACTGGTAACGCCACTTACATCGGAAAGAGCTATTCATTCTTTAACCAGTATGCAAACGGAGCGCCTAATGAATTTGGGGAAGTAACGACTGTAGCTGCTCCTGTGACTGAGTTTTTCGCTGATCAGTTAACGGCTTTGGGTTTGGATGTAGCCCAAATCGATGCATGTGCTAAAACAGTAAGCACACTAACTACCGATGGAAAAGGAAACACCATTTGGTTTACAAATGTGTTGAATAATGCGAAGTTTGACCAAGACGGTAACATCACCTTTGAAGCTCAGATTGAGATCGTTGGAGGCACTGGGATCTTTGCAAAAGCAAGTGGAAATGGAACTGTGAAAGGGAACGTTAGTGGCACTACCGGTCAGGGTACCACCCTTGTTAGAGCTAATATTTTCTTCAATTAATCCGTAGCAATCACCCTTATTAAGTCAAAGAGCGGCCTGAATTTCAGTGCCGCTCTTTTGTTTTAGAGGGAAACTCCTCTTTTCCAGGGGATAAAATCATAATTCTTCTTTTCTTCTGCCTTGGTCAGTTGAGTTCCGCTTGCCACCGCAAGGATCAATTCTAAGAGTCTATCTCCAGCCGATTCAAGATCTTCTTCGCCAGTGATAATAGTACCGGTGTTGAAATCAATGATATCTGGCATTTTTTCAGCCAATTTGGTATTGCTGGACACCTTGATCACCGGAGCAATCGGGTTTCCGGTTGGAGTTCCCAGTCCAGTAGTGAAAAGGATGACATTGCATCCGCTTCCTGCCAGTCCAGTGGTACTTTCTACATCATTTCCAGGGGTACAGAGCAAGTTTAACCCCGGGGTTTTCACATATTCTGTGTAGTCCAAAACATCAGAAATAGGTGCTGAGCCGCCTTTTTTTGCTGCTCCACAAGATTTGATCGCATCGGTCAATAAGCCATCCTTGATATTTCCGGGACTTGGATTCATATCGAATCCACTTCCCACCCGTTTAGCGGCTTCGTTATAGGTCTCCATCAAATGGATGAATTTTTCAGCTAACTCAGGGCTTTGGCATCGATGGATGAGATTTCCTTCAGCTCCGCAGAGCTCTGGAAACTCCGAAAGAACTGCCGTCCCGCCCAAGGCTACAATCATATCTGAGACTCTTCCCAGGGTTGGGTTGGCAGAAATGCCTGAAAAACCATCTGAACCTCCGCATTCCAGCCCAATGACAAGCTTGCTGAGGGGACTAGGTTTCCTTTGCATTTGATTGGCTAAAACAAGCTGCTCAAAGGTTTCTTTTACAGCTTTGGAAAGGAGTGAATCAGTGGTTCCGGATTGCTGTTGCTCGCAGATTACCAATGGTTTTTGGCAGCCCAGCTTGGCCAGTTTTTCCTGAAGAATACTGACTTGAGCATTTTGGCAACCTAAGCTCAGAATTGTAGCTCCTGCCACATTGGGATGGTGGATATATCCCGCTAATAGCCCACAAAGACTATCCGCATCTTGTCGGGTACCTCCGCAACCCATGGAGTGGGTGAGAAAGCGGATTCCATCCAGATTAGGGAAGATTTCAGAGCGAAAAGCCTTGGTTTTTTGCGAAACCGTTTCCGTAAATTTTTCTCCATTCAGGCCGGCAATCAGGGATTTAAGTTGGTCTTCGTAGGGATTGGTTTGGGAGAATCCCAAAGCTTTTTCAAAGGCTTCTTCGAGCAGTTTGATGTTGGTATTTTCGCAGAAAACCATCGGTAAAACCAGCCAAAGATTGGCTGTTCCTACTTGATTATCAGCTCTTTTATAGCCTAAAAAGGTTCTGTTTTTCCACTTGGATACATCCGGGCTTTTCCAGTGGTAGGGCTCGTTTTCAAGCGTGTAGTGCTTGGTTTTGTGCCTTATATTGGCAAGTGTGATGGCATGTCCTGCGGGGATTTCGGTAGTAGCTTCCCCGACGATGGTCCCATACATCAAGATATCCTGCCCAGCCTCTAGGTGTTCTATCGCAAACTTGTGTTTAGCCGACACAAACTCCTGAATTTCAAGGTTTAAATTTTTGATTTTGGCAATATTTCCCGGAAAAAGATCGGTCAAAGCCACCCCAACATTGTCGGCTTCATCCAAGAGCAGGACTGTATTGTTCATTTGTATTATTGTTTAACTTGTTCAAATTAGAAAAAAATATCTTCCATGAAGAAAATCATCACCCTCGGGGAGGTCATGCTGAGACTTTCTCCACCCGGCAATCAACGTTTTTTGCAAACCAAATCTCTGGAGGTGGAATTTGGGGGCTCGGAAGCCAATGTTGGAGCCGCTCTTGCTTATTGGGGCATGGATGTGGCTCATGTGACTGCTTTTCCTGATCATGAGATCGGATGGGCAGCAAAAGCCCAGCTTCGCAAAAATGGGATTAGGACTGATTTTGTCCCGCTTACCCCTGGAAGGATGGGCGTCTATTTTTTAGAACATGGAGCCATGCAAAGAAGCAGTCAGATCATCTATGATCGGGCAGACTCTTCCTTTTCCCAGTTGGATCCTAAAGCCTTGAATTGGGATGAAATTCTGGATGGAGCAGACTGGTTACATTGGTCAGGAATTACCCCGGCTTTATCCCAGAATTGTGCGGACCTTACCTTGGAGGGGTTGAAGAAAGCCAAAGAGAAGGGAGTGAAGGTCAGTGGGGATTTGAATTACCGTAGTAACCTCTGGCAGTATGGAAAAGCTCCCTTTGAAATTATGCCTGAATTGATGGAGCATACCCATGTGATGATAGCCGGAACCAGGGATTTCAATCAATGTCTAAATGAAAATGTGAAGTCCTTTTCTGAAGCTAAAAAACTTGCTTTTTCCAGGTTCAAAAACCTCGAGTATATCGTCAAAACTGACCGGGAATCTCACAGTTCTTCCCACAATACCATGGCTGGAGCCCTATATACTCCAGATAATACCTTTTCTTCAAGAAAATATGATTTAACCCATATTGTGGATCGGGTGGGGACAGGAGATGCTTTTGCAGGAGGTTTGATTTATGGATTGCTGACCATGGAGCCTGCCGATGCGATTGAATTTGCTATGGCTGCAGGTGCAATGAAGCATAGTGTTCCCGGAGATATTTTGTTGTGTTCCCTTCAAGAAGTCCACGATCTCGCCAACGGAGAATCAGTTGGGAAAATCAAACGCTGATGAGAAATCCAACCCCATTTATCCAAAGAATGCATGCCGGAGGCATGATGCCGATATTTTTCCATCCCGATGAGCAAGTCTGTTTGGATTTGCTTTTTGCGGCCTATGAAGGAGGTGTTCGTGTCATCGAGATGGTGAACCGAGGTAAGGAAGCCAAATCAATTTTCCCTAAAATCAGGGCGGCTGCCGATAAGATGCCCGGCCTATATCTGGGAGCCGGTACGATATATCATTCTTATGAGGCCGAGGAATTCATAGACATGGGAGCGGAGTTTATCGTAGCACCGGTGATGAATCCCAAGTTGGGAGAGTATTGCGCCAAAGTGGAAGTGCCTTGGGTACCGGGTTGCGGAACCGTTTCCGAGATTTTTTTCGCGGAACAACTTGGTTGTCAGCTGGTAAAAATCTATCCTGCAAACATTCTGACACCTGAATTTGTACCGGCTGTTCATGCCGTTTTGCCAAAAATTGAAATTATCCCAACGGGTGGAGTAGAGCCAACTGTAGAAAGTCTTTCGCAGTGGTTTAAGGCAGGTGTTCTCTGTGTTGGAATGGGATCCCAACTTTTCAGAAAGGATCTGATCCAGCAAGGAGACTTTCAGAAAATACAGGAGCAAGTAAAGCAAGCCATGAATATCATTGAATCGCTAAGAGCCCCAAAAACCTAACTTTCGATAACCCAAACCCAATGAATAACCGAATTTTCCAAGCCCTAATTTTGCTTTCCATAGTTTTCCTGTGGAGTTGCAAAAGCGATTCGAGGGTAAAAATCATCAAAATGGGCCATGCCCAGGTTACAGCGCATCCTGTCCATAATGCCATGGTATATCTGGCGGAGAGGCTGGAAGAAAAATCTTCCGGAAGAATCAAAGTCAAGGTTTATCCCAATCAGCAACTCGGGACAGAGCGAGAGCTGTTGGAATTGCTGCAGATAGGAAGTCTAGGTATGACTAAAGTATCAGCAGCATCTCTGGAAGCATTTTCGCCAGAAATCAGTGTTTTTGGGGTGCCATTTCTTTTCCGGGATGACGAGCATGTTAATCAGGTGCTTTATGGAGAGATCGGAAAGGAACTGCTGCTTAGCTGCGAGAAGTTTTGGCTCCGAGGGCTTTGTTTTTATGATGCCGGAAAAAGGAGTTTTTATACCAAAGACAAACCGGTGGAAACTCCAGCGGATCTTACTGGCCTTAAGATTAGGGTACAGGAATCCAAGATGGCGATCAATATGATCCGCGCAATGGGAGGATCTCCCACTCCGGTAGCTTATGGAGAACTTTATACCGCCTTACAACAAGGCATTGTGGATGCTGCCGAAAACAACCCTCCGAGTTTTTACAATTCCAGACACTATGAAGTGTGTAAGTTTTATTCCATTGATGAGCATACCATGGTTCCGGATGTGGTTTTGGTAAGTACCAAAGTTTGGGAAAATCTCGACCCTGAGGAGCAAGTATGGCTTCAGGAAGCTGCAGATGAATCAGCGGTTTATCAAGCCAAACTTTGGAAAGAATCTGTGGAAGAATCCATGCGGGAAGTTCAAAAAGCAGGAGTTCAGGTTTCGTATCCCAAAAAAGAACCTTTTTTGGAGCAGGTAAAGTCCATCTACGATGCGATTCGCAATGAAAATCCTGCCTTGGGGAAATTAATCGACAGAATCCAAAATACCCGATCATGAAATTAAAGCTGTTTTTAGATCAATTTATCCGTGCTTTGATTGCTGTCCTCATGGGATTGATGGTGATCAACGTGACCTGGCAGGTATTCTCAAGATATGTTTTGGGGGATCCAAGTTCCTTCACCGATGAGCTTTCCAGATATATGATGATCTGGTTGGGATTGGCCGGTGCCGCCTATGTTTCTGGGAAAAACGGACATCTTGCCATCGACATTGTGCCCGAAAAACTTAAAGGAAAGCAATTGCTTTACCTCCAATTTTTCATTCATGGCTTGGTAGTGTTTTTCGGCTTGGTGATTATGATTTGGGGTGGAGGCAACCTCGTGTATATCACCCAGATTCTCCAGCAAAAATCAGCCACTCTCCAGATTCCTTTGAGTTGGATTTATGGTATAGTTCCAATCTCCGGAGTTTTGGTGGTCTATTACCACCTTTTTCACATTGTTCAACTCATAAAAAACCAGGAATAAGATGGAGTGGATCAGTATTGCCATTTTGGTATTAAGTTTTGTCACGCTCCTGATTTTGGGTGTCCCTGTGGCTTGGAGCTTGGGCTTATCAAGCTTCTTTACGCTAATTATTACAGTTTCGGCTTTGCCAGCCTCAACGACGATCGCTCAGCGAATGGCAACGGGCTTGGACAGTTTTGCCCTTTTGGCCATTCCGTTCTTTGTACTGGCCGGGGAAATTATGAACCGGGGAGGAATTGCGAATCGGTTAATTGATTTTGCCAAAAGTCTCACCGGAAGACTTCCCGGTGGGCTTTTGTATGTCAATATCATTGCTTCCATGCTTTTTGGAGCAATTGCTGGCTCTGCCGCCGCTGCCGCTTCAGCCTTAGGAAGTATTTTGGGAAAAAGGATGGATGCAGAAGGCTACCCAAAAACTCTCGGAGCCGCAGTGAATATTACTTCCTCGACCACGGGTTTGATTATTCCTCCTTCGAATGTCCTGATCATCTATTCCCTCGCCAGCGGAGGGGTATCAATTGCGGCGCTCTTTGTCGCTGGATACCTTCCGGGGCTTTTGTTGGGACTGGTTTTGATGGCCTGCGCAGCGATTTTTATCAAGAAAAACAAACTCCCAAATGGAGACAGGGTAACTCTGGGACAATTGGGCACTTCCTTTTGGAGAGCCTTGCCTAGCTTATTCCTGTTGATTGTAGTGATTGGAGGAATAGTCATTGGGGTTTTCACAGCAACCGAAGCCTCCGCAATTGCAGTGGTTTATACGCTGGTGTTGTCTTTTGCCTACCGCGAATTGAATGTGAAGGAGCTCCCAGGAATTCTAGTGAGAGCTTCCGAGACTACAGCGGTGGTTTTGCTCCTGATCGGAACTTCCATGAGTATGTCTTGGGTCATGTCGGCTGAGGATATTCCTCAGATGATCAGTGATTTTATGCTGAATGTCAGCGACAACAAATGGGTGATTTTGATTCTGATCAATCTGATTTTGTTAGGGGTAGGGATTTTCATGGACATCACACCAGCAGTGCTGATTTTTACTCCCATCTTCTTACCGGTGGTGACGAGAGTAGGAGTGGATCCGGTACATTTTGGAATCATGATGGTGGTCAATCTATGTATAGGATTATGTACTCCACCAGTAGGCTCGCTTCTATTTGTAGGTGTATCGATTGCCAAAATTTCCCTGACCCAAGTTATTCGACCCTTATTGCCGTTTTTCCTTGCCATGATTTTGGCTCTCGCCTTGATCATGTTGTTCCCGGAGATCACCCTATTCCTGCCGAGAGTGTTTGATTTATTATAAAAAAAGCCCTGAAAAGGGCTTTTTTTGCTTCTTACCTAATTGAATCCAAGATGGAAAAAATCTGATTTCTTAATCCATTGATTTAAATGTGATTAGGATCAAGATTCATTTTAACCTTGAAAAATAGGGTAGGTTTTCAGTTTCTTTATTAAATGGTCTCCTAAGCCTGAACAAAACAGAGGGATTTGAGAGTTTGTAAAGGAGACTCAATCTGAATTTTAAGAAACATCGTATTTCAACAAAAAAATCAAACATGAAAACTTACTACAACCCTGAGGACCTCAAAAAATTTGGAAACATCACCGAGCTACAAAAAGCAATGGGAGATAAATTTTTCGCCTACTACGCAGAAGTTTTTAAAGAAGGAGCACTCACTGCCCGTGAAAAATCATTGATCGCATTAGCCGTGGCCCATGCCATCCAATGTCCATACTGCATTGATGCCTATACCTCTGATACCCTGGAAAAGGGATGCGATGAGGAGCAGATGATGGAAGCCGTGCACGTAGCTGCTGCGATTAGAGGAGGAGCATCTTTGGTCCATGGGACTCAAATGATGAATAAGATCAAAGAAATCACGATGTAATGAAGTCTCTCAAAGCTTTAAATCATACTCTTTCCAATCCTGAAGAAGCTCTTGAAATTCTTGAAGAACAATTGCCCAATGGGAAAAAATCATTCCAAGCACATCTTCAAACCATAGGGCTGTTTCCTTTGAAGCCCACTCAAATTGAGATTTTTCAGGTCAACCTAGGCAAAATGTGCAACCAGGTCTGCAAGCATTGTCATGTCGATGCCGGGCCTGACCGAAAGGAAATCATGACTCGGGAAACTATGCTGGAGTGCCTGAGAGTCATTACTCATGAGACAAGCATTCATACGGTGGATCTGACTGGAGGAGCTCCAGAAATGAATCCTGAGTTTCGCTGGTTTGTAACTGAGATCAGAAATGCCAGACCGGACATTAGCATTCTGGTTCGCTGTAATCTCACGATCATTTTGGCCAATCCGAAATACCATGACTTACCGGATTTCTTTAAAGAAAATCGAGTAGAGGTAGTTTCTTCTTTGCCCTATTTCACCGCATTGAGAACAGACTCACAGCGGGGAGACGGAGTTTTTGAAAAATCCATTGAAGCTTTAAAAAGGCTTAACGCGGTAGGCTATGGAATGGAAGGGACTGGCTTAAGTTTGAACTTGGTCTATAATCCCTCCGGGGCATTTCTGCCTGGGGCCCAGGATGAACTTGAACGAGAATTCAAAAAGAAGCTTTTGGATAAATTTGGCGTTCATTTCAATTCCCTTTTTGCAATTACCAATATTCCGATCTCTCGTTTTCTGGATTATTTGATCCGTTCTGAAAACTATGAGTCTTACATGGAAAAGCTAATAGATGCTTTTAACCCCAGTGCTGCCGCAGGTGTCATGTGTAGAAATACCATTTCCATCGGCTGGGATGGCTGGCTGTATGATTGTGATTTCAATCAAATGCTGGAGATGAAAGTGGATGAAAAATCCTCCCAACATATCTCCAAATGGGATGGAAATGCCCTCCTTGCCCGAGATATCAAAGTTAACAATCACTGTTTCGGCTGTACTGCCGGTGCAGGATCAAGTTGTGGAGGAGCTACAGCCTGATGAAGGAAGTTGCATTGCTTATTTTCCAGAAAAATCCGGAGTTGGGAAAAGTCAAAACCAGACTGGCTGCCACAATAGGGAATGAAAAGGCTTTGGAGATTTATCACCAATTGGTTGATTTAACTCTGAAAGAAGCAATCAAAACACAATTTGAGATTTTCATCTTTTATTCTGATTTCATTCCGGAGCAAAAACCTTCGGCTTTGATGAGCTTTGGATTGCAAAAAGGAGATGATTTGGGAGAAAGAATGAAAAATGCTTTTCAGGAAGTCCTTAAGTTTGGATATAAGAAAGCCTTGATTATCGGGACAGATTGTCCGGAAATCAAGGCTGAATTAGTTACAGAAGCTGCCCAAATTCTGGATGGAAATGATTTAGTTTTAGGTCCTGCTGAGGATGGAGGATATTATCTTCTTGGGATGAATTCTCTACAAAAGGAGATTTTTGAGCAGGTAGCCTGGAGTACCGAGTCGGTTTTGAAGCAGACTTTGGAAAAAGCTGAAAGGAAAGGTTTGAAAGTGAGTTTGTTGGAAATGCTGAATGATATAGATACAGCAGAAGATTTAAAAAAATTAATTGATAAAAAGCCTCAGTATGAGTCAATATTTAGATACCACGGTTGATGTATATAAGCAAGCCGCTTTAAAGCCCGATGTAGGGCTTTGTTGTACCACCACACCCATTTGGCAGCTTCCGGGCTTGGAAATCCCGAGAATCATGCAAGAAATGAATTATGGGTGCGGGAGTACCGTTCACCCGAGAGACTTGGTTCGTCAGCCGAGGATTCTCTATGTGGGTGTAGGCGGAGGGATGGAAGTTCTTCAGTTTGCATATTTTTCCCGTCAGGCTGCAGGAGTCGTCGGAGTGGACGTGGTCGATGAGATGTTGGATGCTTGCGACAAAAACCTTTATGAAGCTGAGAAACTCAATCCATGGTTTAAGAGAGATTTTGTGACCTTGAAAAAAGGCACGGCTCTAGACCTGCCGGTAGAAGACAACAGCATCGATGTTGCGGCGCAAAACTGCCTCTTCAACATTTTCACTCAGGAAGATCTTCAAAAGGCTTTAAAAGAGATTTACCGGGTATTGAAGCCTCATGGAAGGCTGGTTTTGAGTGATCCAATTTCGGAGGATCCTATTCCTGATCAGCTCCGAAATGACCCAAAGCTCAGAGCATTATGCCTTAGCGGTTCTTTGACATTGAAGGACTACCTTCGAATGATTACCGATGCAGGATTTGGAACTGTGGAAGTCAGAGCCAAAAGGCCTTATCGTGTTTTGGCTCCGGGTCAATATGACACCGAAAAGTTGATTTATCTGGAGTCTGTAGAAATCTGCGCAATCAAAGATCCTATGCCTGCTGATGGTCCATGCATTTTCACTGGAAAAGCAGCGATTTATTATGGAGAAGAGGAATATTTTGATGACAAGGCCGGTCATATCCTTCTTCAAAATCAGCCTTTGTCGGTGTGTGATAAGACTGCAAACGCTATTGCGTCCTTGAATCGACCGGACATATTCATTTCTGAGTCCACTTATTTCTACGACGGAGGAGGCTGCTGCTAGGGTGAAGTTTTGGTTAGCTTTCGGTTTAATTTTCTGCTTTTTGGCGAATCCGGTCTTCTCTCAAGGCAAAGCAGAATCACTGCGTTATGAGATTCTAGTTTTGGGTTTGAAGATTGGGGAGTTGGTTGCAGAAAAAACACCGGAAATCAACAATTCCCAGGTTTACAAAGTGGAGAGCTTTGTGAAGTTTTGGTTTTTTGGAAATGTGGATCTGCGCTTTTCTACCGTTTCCCAATTCCTTCATGACGAAATAGTCAGGACCAAATCCGAATCCAAAACCAATCGGGGAGATTTTCTTTCAACCGTTCAATGGAATGGAAGGCACTACGAGGTCGATGCCAATACTTATAAATATGAAAATCAAAAGCCTGTTAATGGACCTTTGACTTGGTGCAGTACCAAGCTTTTTTTTCATGAACCCAAGCATGAGGATGTTTTCCTTTCTGAAGTGTATGGAGTTTCTCAGAAAATCACCCAGATTCAGCCTGGGGTTTATGAGATTAAAATTGATGGAAATGCAAATCGGTACTTTTATAAATCCGGAATATTGGAAAAGATCGTACTTGAAAATCCAATCAAAAATTATCAAATCCGAAGGATAAGATGAACGATGTATTGAGGCTTTCTGTCATTATTCCAGTGCTGAATGAGAAGCAAAATCTCCAGGAATTGATTCCTTGGATCCGAAACTGTGGGGGAGATTTTATTGAAGACTTGATTGTAGTAGATGGGGGAAGCACGGATGGGAGTGCAGAACTCGCCCGTTTCCATGGAGCAGCGGTATATGAGTTAAAAGAGGCCTCCCGCGCAAAGCAATTAAACTTGGGAGCCAAATATGCCAAGGGAAATACCCTGTATTTTGTTCATGCTGATACCCGACCACTTTCAAGCTTTGCCGAAGATATTCAGAAAGCGAGGTTGTCCGGCTATCGGGCAGGCTGTTATCGATATCGATTTGATTCTTCTGATTTCCTTTTGAAAATCAACGGATGGATGACCCGATTTAATGGAATGTTTTCCGGAGGGGGAGATCAAACCTTGTTTATTTCTTCCACTTTCTTTCATGAATTGGGAGGATTCGATCCTGATTTTTGCTTGATGGAGGATTTTGATTTGGTTCGAAAAATCAAAAAAAGAACGACTTTTCACATTATTCCCAAGTCCATCTTAGTCTCTGCACGAAAATATCACTCCAATTCCTGGCTCAGAGTTCAATTGGTAAACCTTTTGGTTTTTACCAGATTCCATTTTGGAACTCCACCTCAGAAATTGAAATCTATCTATCATAAATATCTGGTTCACAACTAATAATGGCCTATCAGTTAAATGGAATCCAGCAAATAGGAATTGGGGTAGAGGATTTGGAATCTTCCTGGAAATGGTATAGAAAGGCCTTTGGGATGGATGTACCCATTTTTCAAGACAAAGCAGAAGCTATCCTGATGAAGGAATATACCGGAGGGGAGGTTTATTCCCGACATGCGGTATTGGCCATGAATATGCAGGGTGGAGGTGGATTTGAAATTTGGCAGTTTACCAACCGGACTCCAATTCCTCCGATAAATCAGGTCCAATGGGGAGATTTGGGGATTTTTGCAGTCAAAATCAGGAGTAAAAATATTGAGGAATCGGTCCATTGGATGGAGAGTTGCGGCTCGAAGCAATTGACACCGATAATTATTCATCCTGATGGAAATAAGAGTTTTTTTATTAGAGATCCTTTTGACAATGTTTTTGAAATCTGTGAATGTCACTCCTGGTTTTCCTCAGGCAAGCACCTTCATGGAGGCGTCATGGGAGTATGCATAGGCGTCTCGGATCTTCAGACATCCAAGGCTTTGTATCAGGATTTATTGGGCTTTTCTGAACTAGCATACCACAAAGAAGAGCTGTGCTATAATTGGGAAGGTGGCTTGGTGAAAACCAAGCGTGCACTTCTGACCATGAAAGGGAAAAATCCAGGGGCCTTTGGAGCTCTACTTTGCCCGGCTCAAATAGAGCTTGTTCAAGTGATGGGGACTAAGCCCAACAAGATTTTTAAAAACCGGTTTTGGGGGGATTTGGGATTTATCCATTGTTGTTTGGACATCAATGGCACTTCCTATCTAAGAGACCAAGCCCAGGAAAATGGGTTTGCCTTTACCGTGGACAGTGAGAACAGTTTTGACATGGGAAAAGCAGCCGGACACTTTTGTTACCTCGAGGATCCTGACGGCACATTAATCGAATTGGTAGAAACTCACAAAGTCCCGATTTTTGAAAAGCTAAATCTCTTTCTAGATCTGAGAACCAGAAATCCAGAGAAAAACCTGCCCAAGCTATTGGTTAAAATGCTGGGCTTGAACCGAGTCAGAGATTGATTCCTGAAATTTTCTCCGCAAGATTCATCAGTCGATTGGCGTAGCCGGATTCATTGTCATACCAGCCTACGATCTTGACGAGATTTCCTTTGGAAGAGGTCAATGCCTCGTCCACGATGCAGGAATGGGGATTTCCGATGATATCCATTGAAACTATCGGGTCTGACTCTACTTGAAGGAAACCTTTCATTTCTGATTTTTCGGCTTCTTTAAAGGCCTGATTGATTTCTTCTGCACTTGCGGGAAGACTCAGCTCGACAATCAAATCTGTCAGGGAACCATCCGGCACAGGTACTCTCATCGCAGAGGCTTCGATCCTTCCTTCCAATTCAGGCAATACCCGGTCCAAGGCTTTTCCGGCATTGGTCGTAGTAGGAATAATAGAGTAGGCAGCCGCCCTCGCCCTTCTTAAGTCCCGATGGGGGGCATCGTGAAGGTTTTGATCATTGGTATAAGAGTGAACCGTGGAAGCATATCCTTTGACCACCCCAAATCTCTCATGCAAGATTTTGATCATCGGAGCAAGGCAATTGGTGGTACAGGAGGCATTGGAAATGATCCGCTCATTTCCTTTTAGAATAGCATCATTCACTCCCAAAACTACCATGGGAATTGATTCATCGACTACAGGAGCCGAAATGATCACCCGCTTAGCACCGGCATTCAGATGCTTTTCGGCACCCTCTCGGTGAGTGAATCTTCCGGTACATTCCAGGACGATATCAATCTCCAACTCACCCCAGGGAAGATTTTCAGGGTCAGATTTACTGAGCAAAAGGGTTTTTTCTCCATTGATTTGGAGATAAGGAAGAGCCAAGGAAATTTCTTTTTCAAACTTGCCATGAATCGAGTCATATTTCAAGAGATGAGCAATCGAAGAGGGGTCGGCAAGATCATTGATCGCAACTAGTTCAAAATGAGGGTTGTTAAAAAATAACTTGGCCGTATATCTGCCTATTCTTCCAAAACCATTGATGGCTACTCTGACTTTTGGGGTATTCGAATTCATGGACTTTATTGTTCGATGCGAAATTAGCTAAAACTCTTCAAGCAATTTCAATTGAATTTTTATGGCTTTGGTTCAGTACTTTACTCAAATTCCAAAGAAATTTTTGCAGCACTTTTGGGTTTATAAATCTGACCGCCTATATTTGCACAACCTTTTGAAAAAGCACGTTTTTCAAGGCTTTTATGGTCCGTTCGTCTAGGGGTTAGGACGTATCCCTTTCACGGATAAAACACGGGTTCGATTCCCGTACGGACTACTGAATGTTCTGATTATCAACCATAAAGGTCAGAATATCTTGAAAATTTTTACTTTATGGTCCGTTCGTCTAGGGGTTAGGACGTATCCCTTTCACGGATAAAACACGGGTTCGATTCCCGTACGGACTACTAAGACTGAAAGCTCAATCACCGAGTAGTCTTTAATTATTTTTGTTTTATGGTTGTTAGTGGTTAAAGTGAACAAAATCCCGGTTTCTGACCGGGATTTTTGTTTTTCAGACCATTTATATCAACGGCAATTAGGTCTAGGTCAATTTTCCTATTTTTCTGTATTGATAATAAACCTATATGACCAAAATTAATTCTCAAACCAGACTTTTGGCCACTTTGGCTATCGGGGCGTTTCCCCTGATTTTCTCCTGTACCAAAAAGGAACCTGTAGATCTCCGAATTAAAACCTTAACCAAAGAACAAATTCAACCCTTGGTTGAAGTGGCTCAGAACTCTATAAACCCTGTTCTGGCAGAAGGCTTGAAGCTGGAAATCTGGGCGGTGGATTCCCTGGTCAAAGATCCCATTGCACTTCAAGTCAATGACGCTGGAGATATCCTTTACTCCAGATCTCCGAGAAGAAATAATTCCGAATTTGATATCCGAGGGCATCAGTCTTGGGAGATCCGTTCCATAGCTATCCAGACTATTGAGGATAAGCGGGCATTCCTACGGGACGAGCTTTCGCCTGAAAGGTCCTCAGAAAATACCTGGCTAGCCGATTTAAACGGGGATGGTTCTCATGACTGGAGAGATATGACCTTGGAGATGAATGAGGTGTATAAGCTTCGGGATACCGACGGAGATGGCCTTGCAGATTGGTCTCAATTGATGGTTCAGGACTTCAATGACGAAGTAGTGGACGTGGCAGGAGGGATAATGGAGACTGAGGATGCACTCTATGTGGCTGCTGGTCCGGACATGTGGAAGCTGATGGATAAGAATGGTGATGGGATCATGGATGAAAAGCAATCCTTATCTCATGGTTATGGGGTCCATATCGGATTTGGAGGTCATGGCATGTCAGGAGTGGAAATGGGGCCTGATGGAAGAATCTATTGGGGCATAGGAGACATTGGTTTCAATGGGAAAAGTCCGGATGGAACGGAATGGAAGTATCCCAATCGTGGGGTAATTGCCCGATCCAATCCTGATGGGAGTGATTTTGAAGTTTTCGCCATGGGTGTCAGAAATACCCATGAGTTTGTTTTTGACCAATACAATAACCTGATCTCTGCAGATAACGACGGGGATCATGCTGGGGAAAAAGAAAGATTGGTGTATATCACCAATGGTTCAGATACCGGTTGGAGAATCAACTGGCAGTTTGGGAAATACCGGGATCCAGACAACAATACCTACAAAGTCTGGATGGATGAAAAGCTTTTTCTACCCAGATTCGAAGGACAAGCCGCATACATAACGCCTTGTATCCAAAACTACGTAAGTGGCCCTACCGGAATGGTATTTAACCCGGGAGCAGGCTTGGGAGAGCGCTGGAGAGATCATTTTTTCTTGGTGGAATTTGTGGGTAGCCCTGCTAATTCAGGTCTTCATGCTTTTCAGCTGCAGCCCAAGGGAGCAAGCTTTGAGTTGACCAAAACAGAAAAAATCATCAGCGGTTTTTTGGCAACAGGGATAGATTTTGGCCCGGATGGAGCCCTTTATATGGCAGATTGGATCAATGGATGGGATGACAAGTTTTACGGAAGAATCTGGAAACTCACCGATGAAACTGCCAAAGGCTGGGCATTGCAGCAACAAACTGCCGCCGAAATCAAAGCCGATTACAAAAAGCTTTCCGAAAAAGAGTTGAAGTCCAAGTTGGCTTTTGAAGACATGAGAATCCGAAGAAAGGCTCAATTTGAACTGGCCAAAAGAGGCAAAAAGGGCTTTGAGGTCTTTCAAACTGTGATTCAGGATAAATCCAATCAACTGGCAAGAATTCATGCCATCGTCGGAATCAGTCAGCTTGCGAGAATGGAGAAAATGGATTATGCCGATGCATTGGTTCCGCTTTTAAAGGACTCTGATCCTGAAATCCGCGCTCAAGCCGCCAAGTGGCTGGGTGATATCCGCTATTCCAAAGCCGGAGATCCGCTGATCCAAGGATTGAAAGACGGGAATGCCAGAGTGAGATTTTTCAGTGCAGAAGCATTGGGAAGAAGTAAGGATGCCAAGGCCATTCAAGCCTTGATTTCACTTTTGGAGGCAAACAACGATGAAGATGCCTATATCCGTCATGCAACTTCCTTGGCACTGTCTAGAATTGGACAAGTGCAACCAATCGCTGCTTTGTCTTCTCATCCTTCCAAGGCCGTAAGAATGGGAGCAGTTTTGGCATTGAGAAGATTGGAGTCTCCTGAATTGGCGAAATTCCTGAATGATACGGACGAATACATTGTGACTGAAGCAGCGAGAGCCATTCATGATGATTTCTCGGTCCCTGCGGCTTTGCCTGCATTAGGGGCTATTCTGAGTACCACTCCTTTTCAAAATGAACCTTTGATCCGACGTGCAATTAGTGCCAATCAACGGGTAGGGAAAGAGGAAAACCTCAATCATCTTTTGGCCTATTTGGCAAAACCCAACACCCCGGAGGTGCTGAGAAAAGAGTCCCTGGCCGCAATCGGAACCTGGGCGAAGCCGTCCTTGGTGGATCGGGTGGATGGTAGGTATCGAGGGCCTGTCGTAAGAGATGCAGCTTTGGTGAGGGATCAGGTGAAGCCAGTATTGGTTTCTCAGATCAATTCCAAGGAGGAATCAATCCGTCTAGAATCTGCCAAAGCGCTTGGCAAACTGGAAATCAAAGACTCGGAAGCTCTATTGCTTTCCAAATTGAAATCAGATCCATCGGAGCAAGTTAAGATCCAGGCCTTGAATTCCTTGGTAGCCTTGAATGCCAGCAATCTGGGTGAAGCCATTTCCCTTGCGATGAGTGATCAAGCTCAGGCAGTTCGGGTGGCAGGTTTGGGACTTTTGCCAGCCACTTCCATCCCAACGGAGCAAAAAGTAAAGCTTTTGACGGATATTATCCGCAACAGAACTATTCCTGAGAAGCAAACAGGCTTGCTGACTTTAGGCGGTATCGAAGGCAGTCAAAATTTGCCGATTTGGAATGAATTGCTAGCTGACTTCGACAAAGGAAAACTTCCTGAAGCCACTTGGATCGAGTTGGAGGAAGCGATAGTGGCCACTGGATCGCCTGATCTTAAAACTAAATTTGAAGCTGCTTTGGATAAAAAAGCCGGAGATCAGCCTTGGAAAAAATATGCCGGTGCTTTGGCAGAAGGAAATTTTAGGGCCGGAAGGACCATATTCTTTGAAAACCAAACTGCTCAATGTATCCGATGCCATGCCTATGACGATATGGGCGGGAATGCCGGACCACCTTTGGATGGAATCGGGAATAAGCTGAGCAAAGAGGAACTGCTGATTGCCTTGGTGGAGCCTAGCAAAAGACTGGCACCCGGCTATGGCTTGATTACCGTTGAATTGAACTCCGGGGAAAAAATCACCGGAACGCTTCTCGAGGACTCTCCTACAAATCTGAAAATTCAGCTAGGGGCAAATGAAAGAACGATCTCCAAAAATGAGGTGAAATCATCCCAGCTGGCTGCTTCCAGCATGCCTCCGATGGGTACCTTACTCAGCAAGAGGGAAATCAGAAATTTGGTTACCTACCTCAGTAATCTAAGGAGGTCCGAATGAAAAAATGGTTGATTGTCTCCCTGGGGATCATCGTGGTCATTTTATTGATTTCGCCTTGGATCCTAATACTCTTTGCCAAGAATGAGATTCATGATCAAGGAATTCCTGTGCGGGATAATTTACTTGAAAAAGAGCCAAAACGTCGTGTTTTGGCCCTTTTTCCTCATCCGGATGATGAAGTCACGGTTGCAGGTACTTTGATGAAACTCAAGGAAGATGGTCATGAAATTTACCTTGCCTGTCTGACCCGAGGGGAAAAAGGAAAATCCTCCGGAATTGAAGATGAGGTTTATCTGGCGGAGTTGAGAACTCAGGAAATGATGGCCTCTGCTGCTTTGATTGGGGCTGATGAGTTGATTCTTCAGGACTATCCGGATAGTGGCTTAAGTAGCCTTGGTTTGGATTCATTGAAATCAATTGCTTTGGAGCTTATCCAGCGAGTGCAACCGGATATCTTGGTTTCTTATGATTCCAAAGTGGGGCTCTATGGACACCCAGACCATCGCCTTTCGGGTTTGGCAGTTGAAGAAGTATTTATAGCAAATACAGGAAATCCTGATTTTTCAGCAGCTAAGCTTTTTCAGGTGACTTTGTGTCCAAAGCAAATCAATCTTGCCCTGAAGCTTTCCTCCGGATTTCAAAAAAACTACCCAGAAGATATAACTCAGGGCTTGCCGATACCTGATTTTTCTGTGGTGACGAGGCCTTATTTCAAAAGAGTTTTGAAAGTGATGGAAGCCCATCAAACTCAGCAAGATGTTTTAAAAGACCTGATGCCCTACCACCGGGAGGTTCCGGCTTGGATTTATTCCAGGATTTTTGATCGGGAATATTTTTATGAGGTGAAGAGGTAGAAGGGATGTAATATGTACAAAGTACAAAGTACCAAGTATCAAGTACCAAGTACCAAGTATCAAGTAGCAGGTATCAAGTATCAAGTATCAGGTATCAAGTATTAAGTAGTATGTACCAAGTATCAGGTATCAAGTATCAAGTAGTATGTATCAAGTACAAAGTACCATGTACCAAGTAGAGGGTAAATGGAGGCTTGTTCAAGTATTCGAAACTTGTACTGAGCTCTTTTACAGTGCTCTTGTGCCAAGCTAGTCGAGGCACGTTGAAGTTTCCCAAATCCGAAATCCTCAATCCGAACCCCAAATCCGAAATTTCCTATTACACCGGATAATTTTCTTTCACAAAGGCTTCGGCATTGTTGTAGCAAAAATCATCGACCCATTTTTCCACGTCCTCCCGGGATTTGAATCTGGAAAGGTGACTGTTGGCGGGGTCTTTTCGGTCTTTTTCAATTTCAAAGACCAAATTATTCGCCATTAGCTCATATTCCAAAGCCGTAGGATAGGGGTTGACCGGGTCGATTAAGCCCTCAAAATCCGTCCCGATGGTAATGCATTTCCATACATTTTCCTTCTGCTCCGAACTCAGTTTGGGGTTATCGTAAGCGCTTCTGAGGATGGCATCGATATTCTCCCAGATGATTTTGATTCCATTTCGTTTGGGGGTCCGGGTTTCGTCCAGTTTCTTATCCTCTTTGGTAATCCCCAAAATTCTCTGGTCAAAAGATATCCCAAACATCCCCCGGGTTTTGACGATCATCTCGACATCCTCATCGCACATATTGATGTTCCAGGCATTGAATTTCTTATGCTTTGGATCGCAGTAGTCATCATGTTCCAGATTTTCGCAGCGGATATGATCCTCAAGTGTGTGGATGCCGGAATACCCGCAGTGAGAGGCGATAATTGGAATTCTGTCCCCCTTTTTCAGGAGATAATTGACCATTTCGTAGTAGTACTTTCTCGACTTGGCGGCCATGTGCTTGACGTCAATCAGGATTCGATAGCCAAGCTTGGGGTCTCTCTTGAGGTTATTGTCCAAGCCGAGGGTTTCCCGAATGATTCTCTTTCCATTTCTTCTAAACCCCTCATTCATGTGTTTTTTCTGACTCATCAGGACTTTGCCCATGCCGGGGATGGAATGGGCATGTCCGCAGAGGTGATTGTCAAAGTGGTGGGAAAACGTGATGAAAAAGACCGGCACTTCCCACATGTTTTTGATAAACTGAATTCGGTCTGAGATATCCTGAACGTATTTGCATTTGTCGGTGCCGATGGAGTGCGCTCCTTCAATCGTCAAAACCATTGTAATCTCCGAGTCATCGGCCAAAGAGGCCAACAGCTCCTCCCGGTTTTTGGGAATGCGGTAGCAGGCATTTTCTGCTACATAACTTTCAGGTTCGTTTTTGGCTCTTTTTTCGGCAGCCTTTTTATCCCCAAAAAGAGCCTGAGGCACATGGATTTCATTTTTTTTGATCCTTTTGCCTGAATCCAAAAGGACGAAGTCTTTTTCGCGGTTTAGGGACTCCCAGTAATCATAACTATCGGATTGGAAATAGTCCACTACCTTGTCAGGAATCCGCATGTAGGCGGTTTGTAGCAAATCCCTTCGAAGTCCGGTATCCCCTAAAATACCCCGGGCGACAAAGTGATACCATTTATCTTCTTTGATCTTCGGATCCATTCCCTGGACAAACTGCCTTTCCAGAGGATACAGCGAGTTGAAAGTCAACCTCAGATTGGAGTTCCAGCATTTAACGAGGTCAATCTGGCTGTAACTGGCGCCCATGACTCCTTTATCCTTTTTTTTGGAGTTGGAGGCAATGACCGTCCAGGGGCTGAATTCTCCTTTTCGGGTGAATTTTTTCTCTTTTTCCTGCATGTGGAAATGAGCACGCATGTGATTGTGGCAGTGGAGATCTGAAAATTTTCTCTTCATGGCAAATAAAAAGGCAAGTTGAAATAATGGAGAAACAGAATAACCCGAGGAAAATGGAGCATTCAAAGGCTCTGGGAATCCGAAATCCAAAAATAAGTTGAACATAAATCCCCTGAAAATCAAGGTTCATGGATTTTAAAAATAACCCAGGAGAGAAATTATGAATTATGAATTATGAATTCAGAATGGAAAGGGGTGATCGCAAACTCCCCCTTGAAAAGGGGGCAGGGGGGATTGGTCAATGGAGATACGGATTATTGAAAAATAGAATCCAAAAAGGGTAGGCAGAAAAAGGATATGTCGAATATAAATTAGTGCCTTTAGGCACGAAATTTAGGTAGCCAGAAAGCCCATGTATTTCTCAAAACTGCCAGAGGCAGGATACATAAGAGGTTTAATTTGGAATTTTGTCTCAATCTAGCAAAGGGGCTACCCATTCAGGTGAATTGAAATCCCATGACCCCAAGATTAAGAAATTGAGATTTTTGATCGGAGGTATTCTAATTTTCTTCCAACTGATGCATTTTAGCTCAAGCGATATTGCTTCCCGGATCAACCCAAACCACAACCGAGCATGTTCAAAAGAAGAGAGTTTATCAAAAGTTTAGGCCTTACTTCCTTGGGATGGATAGGCTTAGGAGATGCTGTTTTGGCCGAAATTCAAAATGAATTTCCCCAGGCCAACCTTCCCACGCTTTTCAGTCCCATCCGGGTAAGAGGTCGTGTGACTTCCAATGGACAGGGGATCCATCAGGTGGCCGTGTCAGATGGCCGTACTGTGGTTCTGACCAATTCCAGCGGAGAATTTACCCTTCAAACTTCTATGGACAGGAATTTTGTCTTTATCTCCATCCCTTCTGGCTATGAGCTCCCAAAGCAAGGGAATGGCTCTGCGCTTTTTTTCCAAAGGATATCTAAAACCAAGGCCGATCAGCAGATGAGTTTTGAATTGAAAAAGCTCAGTCAATCCGATGAAAACCACCGCTTCCTTCTGCTTTCGGATACCCAGATTCAGGATGAATACGATGCCAATCAATTGCTGACCGTAGCTGCTCCCGATGTCCGAAAAACCATTGCTTCGTTGGGTGATCCCAATCTTTTTGGAATCGGCTGCGGTGATTTGGTTTATGATCACAAGGAACTTTTCAAGGAGTACAATGAGTCTGTCTCCTCTTATGGAGTTCCATTTTTTCAGGTGGTAGGAAACCATGACTTGGATTTTGGGGGAAGATCGGATGAAAGTACCAGCGGGACTTTTGAAGGGCATTTTGGACCAACTTATTATTCCTGGAATCGGGGAGAAATTCACTATATCGTGTTGGACGATGTGTTCTACTTAGGCACAGGCTCAAGATATATCGGATATATTCCGGAGGAGCAACTTGCTTGGTTGGAGCAGGACTTAAAAGCCGTGGAAAAAGGCCAGACGGTGGTTGTTTCCCTCCATATTCCCACCTATACCGGCGGGGTAAAAAGATATCCGGAGCGGGATACTCTGGGAGGTACTGTAAGTAATCGGGAGCATCTGTACCGACTTTTGGAAGGTTACCAAGTCCATATTCTTTCCGGCCATACCCATTTCAATGACAATATGATCCAGGGGCATGTATTTGAGCACAACCATGGAACGGTATGCGGAGCCTGGTGGTCAGGCCCGATTTGCTATGACGGTACTCCAAATGGATATGCAGTCTATTCTGCTAAAGGTTCGGAACTGCAATGGCAATACAAGGGGACTGGATTGGAGATGGAAGAACAGTTTAGAGTTTATCCCAAAGGATACCATCCCGATTTCCCGGATTTCTTTTCCCTAAACTGCTGGAATTACGATCCGGCATGGGAGATTTCTGTTTTTGTGAATGGAATCAAGAAAGGCAACCCTCTGAAAATTATGGCCCGTGATCCTTGGAGTATGGAGCTGCACACCGGACCGACTTTGCCTTCACGGAGGTCTTGGGTAGAGCCCCAGCTCAACGATCATATGTTCTTTTTCCAGCCCGAAACCACCGAAAATCTGGTGATTGAGGTTAAGGATAGATTCGGAAATGTGTATTCCAAAAAAGTCTGATCAATAGAATGGCTTGAGGGGAAAGTAAGCCTGAAACTTTTTCCTTTAGGTTAAACCTCCGAAACTTTATTGGAATAGCTTAAGGAAATTCAATTCGAAAGGTAGTTCCTTCATTGGGGGTGCTGGAAACCTGGATCTTTCCCCCCAAGGATTCTATCTGCGTTTTGACGATATACAGCCCAACACCCTTGGCGTCAGGGTTGGTATGAAAGGTCTTATTCATCCCAAAGACCTTGTCCCGGTGTTTTTCCAAATCTATGCCCATGCCATTATCGGCAAATGATAACACCCGCTTTTCTTGCTCCAGCTCTCCTTTGATTTGGAGATGGGGAGGGCGATCCGGATGCTTGTATTTCAGTGCATTGGACATCAGGTTCAAGAAAATACTTTCGAGGTAGGATTTGGAAAAATGAAGTCGGTTGAAGGCAGAAAAATCCACGTCCAAGGTAGCATTGGTTTCCATGATCTTGCCGATCAGGGCCGTTTTGGTTTTGTCAAGAATGCCTTCCAAAGCCACCTCTTCTATGACCTGGTCGGTATCTTCCTGGACTTTTAGGATATCTATGGTGTCCTCCATGCTGGAAAGCAGGTTTTTGATTACTTCTTCCATCAGTCCGAAGAGTTCCTGTTTTTCTTCCGGGTTTTCCTCATCCTTGTAGAATGTGATCAATGAGTCCAAGGTGATGACTGGAGAGCGGAGATTATGGGAAATGATATGCGCAAAATTGAGCAATTGCTTGTTTTTGGATTCTAATTTTTCGAGCAGGTCTTTCAACTCCTTTTGTGACTCTGCCAACTGGGAAATATCGGTGGCGATGCCAATAAAGCCGAGATGTTCTCCCTCATTCGAGGTGATTTGAGAGATATTGAGTTGTACAGGAAAAGTGCTTCCATCTTTTCTGAGGTAGCTCCATTCTCTGGAAAACACTTTTCCCTGGAGTGGGGAATGGGTAAATACTTCTGATCCGATAATGGATTTCCCGGTTTGGAGGCTGAGCTGTGAAGCTCCATCCGAGATTTCCTGAGGTACATGAAATTGCTCCGGTTTGAATTTGCCTACGACTTCCTCGGCAGTGTAACCCAGCATTTTTTCTGCTCCTTTGGAGAAAAGCTGAATCAGGCCTTCTTGGTCGGTTGCCATGATAGAAACCGCTGCCGAATCCAGGATTCCTTTCAATTCCTGATTTCTGATTTCCACCATTTTCTCGAGATTCTCTTTGGCAAGGAGGAGTTCATTTTCTGCCAAAACCCGCTTTTCATCGGATTTATTCAGCCAAGCTGCGGCATCCCAAACCAAAACCAATCCTACTACCAGAAAGCACAAGGCAAAGAGAGAGATTCCAAACTCGGGTTCCACCCAGGCCCTTCTTTGCAATTCTATCCAAATCCAAGAGAGAACGATTAAAGCCAGGACAATTCTCGGGGTTAATTTTCTTGCCAATACACTTCCTTTTTGCTTCCCGATCAGAAGGCCCGTGATTCCAATATTGGGATTCTTCATGGTGAGAATGGCCGAAAACAGAAACCAAATCAAGGCAATACTGGGAGAAATCCCCGTCAAAAATGACAGGGTGTAAAAATTGGGAACTTCCATCAGAAAGCCCGTCAAAGCTATGAAAGTCAAGAAAGTAATGGCATGGAGAAGTATCTGTCCCAAAAATCCTTTTGGTGGTTTCTGGGTAAAGAAAAGCATGGACATCCCAAAAAAGACATAGATAAAGGAAGTCATTCCCGGCATTCTTCCCGGATGGGAGCTTCCAGATGCCCGTCCTATCCGATCCACCACCAGCCACTCGTCCAGTCCTAATTCCCATTGAAAGAAGTCCTGGGATAGAGATGCAAGGGCAAATAGAAAGATGGTAGCCCCCAAGACCTGAACGACAGTTTTGTTCCTATCCTCTAGCCAAAGTAAGGCGCAGATTCCCGAGGCAAATAACAACAGGGAGGAGTTGAACTTGATCGAGGGTAAATCCTGAAAAAGCTGAAGGAAAAAACGGATGTCCAGAAACCAGCTGATCAGGAATAATAAGCCCAATGCCGAAGTGATTCTGGCTGCTAAAGGCAGTTTATTTTGGATTCGTAAAGTTGTATTCAAGGAAAAAGGGAATGGGTTTAGGGTTTGGGGCGAACCGAGATTAAGGAATATTTTATAGAATCAAAAATGCTTTGATTGCTTCAGCCTATTTTTTAGCAATTCCATGGAAATGAGTGGGGTTAAAGGTAGATCGTGATTTACGAATCGAAGGGGACTATTGGATTTTTTAAGCTTGAATTCTTCGATCTTTCCGCACCTGGAGTTTGGAATGCCAATGGAAAATCCTTCTGAGAAGTGAATTGTTTTCAAATACTTCTGGAATAAAAAAGTGGCCAATTCAAGCCTCCGCTCAAATTGACCACTCCATAACTTTAAACTTTAAACTTTAAACTCTCAACTTTAACCTCTTCTCACCAAGCAATTCCATAATCATCCCCATAGTCACTGGATCCTCCCCAGAAGCTGCCATGCTTCCAGTCAAACCAGATTGCATTGATGGGCCCGGAGGTTTTATTCCAAAACTCCAAAAAGTAGCCACGCTGAGCCAACTCTTTTCGGATCCATTCCGGAGTGTCCTGGCGAAGGGTAATGGCTCCGGGGCGGATTTCATGGTCTCCAAAACTACTCTGCATCTGATAGGAATTGAAGTTCGGGGCTTCGGTGGCTTCCTGCACGTCCATGCCGAATTCCACCATATTCAAGAACAATTGAAGGAGGTTTTGGTCTTGGGAGTCTCCGCCTTGAACAGCGAAAGCTAAGTACGGCTTGCCGTCTTTCATCGCCAAGCTTGGAGTCAAGGTCACTCTAGGTCTTTTACCTGGCTCTGGAAGATTGTAAGGATTGAGATTCGGGTCTAAGACAAAGCTTTGCATACGCTGAGAAAGCCCAACACCTGTATTTCCGGCCACCACAGCAGGAATCCATCCTCCGCTTGGGGTCACAGAAACCACCCATCCTTCCGCATCAGCGGTCTCTACGGAAGTAGTGCCGCTTTGAAATGCAGTTAAGAAGTTCTCGTCAATGGTGGTGTTGAAATCCCCAGGATCAGCAGAGGCCATTTTCTCCTTGTTTTGATTCAAGATGTCCAAATAAGGATTCGTCTCTCCCTGAAAAGGGTAGGGGTCTCCAGCGGTGATTTTGGGGTCATTGACGTCTCCGATCAGCTTAGCCCTTTCTTTCGCATATTCCTTGGAAAGCAAGCCTTTCATAGGCGACTTCACAAAGGCAGGATCTCCATAATAAAAATCCCGGTCCGCAAAGGCCAAACTCATCGCCTGATACACGGTATGGATGTAGTTGGCAGAATTGTATCCCATGGATTTCAAGTCGAAGTTTTCCAGAATATTCAAGGACTGCAAAAGAGCAGGTCCTTGAGTCCATTCCTGAAGCTTGTAAACATCAATTCCTTTGTAGTTGACATGCAGGGGTTCTTCGATTTTCACCTTCCAGTTCGCCAGATCAGCTTCGGTAAATAATCCTCCCTGTTCACGGGTTCCTCTCACGATTTCCTTAGCAATATCTCCTTTGTAAAAGCGGTCATACGCGGCATAGATGGCTTCTTTTCGGGATTTTCCGGCTTTTAAGGCTGCTTTTTCAGCTTCAACTAGCTTGGAAAGCGTTTGGTATAATTCTTCCTGCACAAAAATTTCCCCTACTTCCGGAGCTTCTCTTTCCTGTCCCAGATGAGGGAGGAACACTTTTTTGGAATATGGCCATTGTTTGATTTTTGCTTTTTGGGCTTCAATGGCATTGGCAGTCTGAGCTTCGATGGGATATCCTTTGGCCAAATCCATGGAAGGCTTCAGCACCTGTGCCAAGCTCATGGTACCATATTCTGCCAGCATGGTCATGATTCCTCCGGGAGTACCCGGAGTGGTCGCTGCCAATGGACCAAATTGCGGAGGATAATCCATTCCTTGGCTCTTATAAAACTCTACGGTTGCTCCCGTTGGAGCATAGCCAAGGGCATTGATGGCGATTACTTTTTTCAGTTTGGGATGATAGATCAAGGCTTGGGTTTCTCCGCCCCAGGAAAGTACATCCCACATGGTGGATGTAGCAGCAATCATGGCACAGGCAGCGTCCACAGCATTTCCTCCCTGCTGAAAAATAGCAGCTCCCGCGGTCGCTGCTAAAGGTTTACCGGTGATGGCCACCCAGTTTTTTCCATGCAAAATGGGTTTATTGTTGGGGGTGGTGCCAGCTCCTAATCCGGGAAGACCTTGGCCGAAACTCAGCACTGAGCTGAGCAATAGACTGGCTAATAGGTATATTTTTTTCATAAAGGGTAGTGGTTTGATTTTGGTAAATGGGTGATGATTATTCGGCTAGCTTAATTTTCAGTTTCATCCAGCAATTGGGTCATGATGGGGACGAATCCCGGAAACTGGGAATTATAGTACGTGAACATCTGGAAAATGGAGCTTTTCTCCTTGAAATCGATGGAGTTTTTCTCAGCAAATGCCTCCATTTCTGCTGCCTTCTCCCCGAATATTAGGAAAATGTCTTTTCGTTTTTTGGGGACGGGGTAAAGGTCTTTTCCCTTGAGGTAGTAATAAACATTTCGTTTGATGATTTGATCATCTCTGTTTCCGACCATAAGGGCGGTATTATAATTGGACTCTTTGAAAACCGCAAGTGTTCTTCTCATGAGCGGTAATTCACCTTCGACCAGCACTTCAAAAAAGCCAGAGATCGGCACACCTTCGTCCCTGAAGTCCATTCCGTTAACAAAGTATCGGGGAACTTTGTAAGAACTGTCCATCCAGACGATGTTTTGCACTCTAAGGCCCGGCATGGTGGAGACCAAATTGCTTTCCGGTTCCATCAATTCAAATTGGTTAGAGTTGATGTTGTATCGTACCCGAAATCCCTCCAATACCTGCTGATCACGGTAGAGAAGAATGGAAGCCAGGTTCCATTGAGTATCCAAATAAAAATTACCCAACACTTTTTTGGGTTCGGGAGGGATGCCATAAAACATATTTCCTCCGATAAAATTTGGTCGCTCGACTAGCAGTCGGCTTACATTGGCAGATCGGATGGTTTTTTGGAGGGCGGCACCGGTGCCTTCACTGCCAAACTTTACCAACTGAATCACACCCAAATCCATGTTTTGATCCAAGCGGATGATCTGTTCATGCATGTTGTACCCGGGATAGCTGATTGCAAGCGTGTATTTTTCCCCGACGACATTTTGAAGTTGAAAAGAGCCTCCGGAGTTGGTATTGGTTCCATAAGCGCTGTTTCGCAAAACCACAGTGACTCCACCAAGTGTCTCTTCTGTCTGGGAATCGATCACTCTTCCCCGAATGTTGAAAGTCTGACCACTGACCAGGTCAGGGGTTATCCATAAAAACAAAAAAGGAAGTAATATTTTAAGTCGGTTTAATATCATAGAGTCATGGTAGGATATGGATAGGTAATATACTTCAAACAACCTATTCTTGCCAAAAGAGGTTTTGTAAGAGCCTTCAATTGGCTTTACAAGGTTTAAGAGCTTATATTTGAATCTATTGGCAGGAGTTTCTGCCATTTTTACCTTAATAAATCACCTTTACATTGGATTTTAGATCATTTGATTTCGAGGAAAACCTTCAGGATGGCTTGGATGCTATGGGTTTCGAACAACCCACACCTATTCAGGAAAAAGCCATTCCAGTAATTTTGGAAGGAAAAGACCTCATTGCCTGTGCACAAACAGGAACAGGAAAAACAGCGGCATTTATTCTGCCAGTACTTAATAAAATTTCCAAATCGGGCTCAAATAAGCTCAATACTTTGATTTTGGCACCCACTCGGGAATTAGCCATACAGATTGATCAGCAGATTCAAGGCTTTGCCTATTTTCTGGGAATCAGTTCGATTCCAATCTATGGAGGAGGAGACGGAGTGGTTTGGGAGCAGCAAAAAAGAGCTCTGGAAACCGGCGCGGAGATAGTGGTTGCGACCCCGGGTAGATTAATCGCCCTTCTGGCGGGAGGAAAGATGGATTTGAGTTCTTTGGAGCATTTGATTCTAGATGAAGCAGACCGGATGATGGATATGGGTTTTTCGGATGATATTCTGAAAATCGTCAATTACCTACCCAAAAACAGGCAGACGGTTCTCTTTTCAGCCACTATGCCTCCTAAAATCAGGCAGTTTAGCATGAAAATCCTTCAAAAGCCCGAAGAGATTTCCATTGCAATCGGGAAGACCGCAGAAGGGGTGACTCAGAGTATGTACTCGGTTCATGATGATCAGAAAGAAGATTTGGTCAAGCATATTCTTTCCCAAAAGGCATATGAAGCAGTCATCATTTTTGCTTCGACCAAGGAAAAAGTAAAGGCCTTATTCAAGACCTTAAAGAAGGAATTTGACGTGGAAGCTTTTCACTCTGATCTGGAGCAGGTGGAGCGGGAGAAGATCATGTCTGCCTTTAAAAATAAAATGGTCAAAATTCTGGTCGGAACAGACATTATATCCAGAGGAATTGATGTGGTCGGTATAGAGCTGGTCATCAATTATGATACCCCAAGCGATCCAGAGGACTATGTCCACAGAGTTGGTAGAACAGCCCGTGCTGACAAAGAAGGCGAGGCCATCACGTTTGTCAACGCCAAGGATCAATTCAAATTTGTCCGGATTGAAAAACTGATCGGGATGCAAGTGACACAGAATCCCTTACCTGAGGGTTTTTCAGCGGGACCAACCTATTCTGGAGAAAAGGCCAAATCAGATAAGGGCTTCTCGAAAGGGCCTTCTTCTTCCCAAAAGAAAAAGAAAAAGTTTCCTTCCAAGAATAAACCTGCATCAAATCCAGTCCAATCTCCGGGAGTAACTTCTGAGAAAAAGCCTCATTCCAAGCCGGAATCCAGCCCTACAGCACCCAGTCAGGAATCTAAGCCCAGCAAATACGGACAACGGAAAAATGTAATTGATTCCTGATATTCAGGCACATCGCATTCGCTTTTGTAAAGTACTTCTGGTAAATTGGAAGTACTTTTCCATTTTCAACCTTATGCGATATGCGATACATTAAACTTAGATCCCGTGGTGAATTTGTTTCTTATCTCCAGGAATTGCTCGGTAAATTAGGCTATGACATCCCTGCTACGGGATATTTTGGTTCGATGACGGATGCGGCTGTCCGTGACTTTCAAAAGAAAAACGATCTCGTCGTGGATGGGGAAGTGGGAATCAAAACTTGGACTGTTTTGATCGGCAAGACCAAACCTGCCCAAGAATTGGAAAGTAAGTTTCTCGGAGAGCAGGATTTGAGAGATTTTGCGGTTGAAAATAATCTTGAACTGGCTGCTGTCAAGGCGGTCAATGAAGTAGAAAGTAGCGGAAAAGGGTTTTTGGTCGATGGGAGACCCAAAATCCTGTTCGAGGGACATGAGTTCTGGAAGCAGTTAAAGCTTAGAGGAATAAATCCTTCCAGTATTGCCAATGCTTCCAATGCAGATGTATTGTATTCTTCCTGGACTCGATCTCATTACATTGGAGGTGCAGGGGAATATTCACGCTTGGAAAAAGCCGCCAGCCTAGATCCAGATCCCAAATTCCGTGAAGCAGCATTGTCCTCAGCTTCATGGGGAAGCTATCAAATCATGGGGTATCATGCAATAAAGCTCGGCTATGGCTCCGTGCAGGAATTTGTTGATGAAATGTATGAGCATGAGCGAAATCAGCTCCAAGCCTTTGGAAGATACATTACTGTTTTTGGATGTATCAATCACCTAAGGGTAAAAAATTGGGCAAAATTTGCACATTGCTATAATGGACCGCAATACGCCAAAAACAAATACGACATCAAAATGGCGAATGCCTATTTAAAATACTTAACCTAATTATGAATCTAGAAGAACTTAACCGGCTCTTTCAGCGAGACTTAGACAAGCTAAAACAAGAAATAGAACTTTATTCAGAGGAATCAGATCTTTGGGTGGTTAAAGAAGGAATTTCCAATTCAGCGGGCAATCTGGCGCTTCACCTTGTCGGCAACCTTAAGTTTTTTATTGGACATGATTTAGGAGGTGTAGTCTATCACCGCAATAGGGAAAGGGAGTTTGGGGCCAAAGGGGAACCTAGAGAAGGGCTTCTCACTGAGATTTTGGAGGTCAAAGAAATCCTCGAAAAGGCCCTTTTAAACTTGCATCCGAAGAGGCTGGATGACATGTCTCTCCATGCATTCTTCGGACATCCAATGACCATCGGCTTCTTTTTGATCCACCTATACGGTCATTTCAATTACCACCTGGGACAGATCAATTACCATAGAAGATTGGTCTCGGGTTCATAAAAGTATGTTAAAAAAATAGGGTGGCTGAATCCTGGGGCATCTTCCTTATTTATTTGCCCTAACTTAAAAAAATGGAAAGTCTCCTGGCAAATTTTGTTCTGTTTTACGCCATTCTGGTTCTGATCAATCTTCCGGTTCCTTTTTTGGGGCTTAAATTTTCAGGGAATGAAGTGAACAAGCGCCTTTGGTTTGAGCCACCGGGGTATGTAATTCCCATAGTATGGGTAGTTTTATTCTTCTTTTTGGCCATTTTGAGATATAAGCTCCTTGAATTTGAAGCGAATGACTTGGCTTGGTTAGTGATTTTTCTGGCAGTTCTCTGTGCTTCTTATGCCTATTATACCTTGGGGCTTGAAAAATTAACCGGTATTTCGGCATTGAAACTCGGACTTGTAGGAAACATTCTCGTGATCCTGGCAGGATTGTGGGTAGGAGCTCAGGTAGGGGATTTTTCCAGCAAGCTCTCTTACTTGGTATTTCCGGTGGTGGTTTGGACTTTTTATGCCACGATGATCCTAATTGGACAATTGCGGTTGGCAGGCAATTAGGCTGGATTTTTCTTTTCGTCCAGCCAAAATATCAGCAAGCCCAAAAGCAAAATGCCCAATCCAGCTAGGCTTTCCCAAGGTCTATCCCAAAACAGGTAAACCAAAATCGCGGTGCTAAACACTAGATACACTATTTGAAGCACAGGCTTGAACGGAGTGACAAAGCCACTTTCTTTTTGAATTTTCAGAGAAGAGTAAATGGTGATCGTTCCCATCAATTGAAGGACAAATCCAGCATAGATCATGACTTGCTCAAAGGACCCGGAAAGAAAGAGCAGCAGACTGATTGCCGTGTTTAAGGCGATGGCACGGACGGGAATTTGGTGGGCGTTCACCTTGGCCAAGGGCTGCCAAAGTTTGAAATCTCTAGCCATGGCATAGGTAATCCTGGGCCCCACCCAGCTATAGCCAGAAATGGTGGCAATCAGTTGGACGGCTATGAAAAAACTAACCCAAAGGGCTCCATTTTTCCCGAACAAGTTCCCAAAGGCAATATCAGCAACCTGGACTTTTCCTGTCAGCTGATCCAAACTGGCATGCTTTAACAGAACAATCTGGAGTAAAATGTAAACCGCCATTACGAAAACCGTGGAAAAGATTAAGGCTTTGGGAAGGTTCTTGTGAGGTTGATCAACCTCTTCAATGATATATGCTGCAGAATTCCATCCGGTGTAGGCATAAAACACATAGATTAAAGAGACTGCGAAACCCGGCTTCCAAACTTCATTGGTCCAGCTGTCCGAAAATTCAAAAGCATTTTGTTCCAATGTACCTGCAAAGGCAAACCCCAAAAGAATCAAGACCAGAACAAATACGATTTTTATCAAAGTCATCAAGTCCTGAAAAATCGCCGAGCGCTTTAGCGAAAACATGTGAGCAATAGGGATAGCAAGCAGAAAGAAAAGTCCCGGGAAGATGCTCTCTCCCAAAAGGGGACTGAGGTATTGGTTCATGGCCATAGCTGCAATAGCGATGGGAGCAGAGAAGCCCACGGTCAGGGAAACCCAAGCATACAAATAGCCTACTGAAGGATGGATCGTAGCAGATAAGAAAATATAATCCCCTCCGGTTTTTCGAAAATGAGTCCCCAATTCTGCATACACAAAAGCACCTATCAGAGCCATCACTCCCCCAAGAATCCAGAGCAAAAGAATAGACCAGGTATTTTGGACTTCAGCTAGCTGAAATCCGAGACTGGTGAAGACTCCGGTGCCGATCATATTGGCAATGACCAATCCTGAGGCTGTTTTCCAAGAAATCTTAGAAGGGTGATACATGTATGGGTTACTATTCTATTTTAGACCATAAAAAAAGCATCCCGAAAAATCAGGATGCTTTTTGGTATTTCCATGAGGAAGGATCAATTTTTTACTGCCTCAAACAAATCTATTTGTGTGTTTTTCACTTTCTCTTCGAAAGCTTTCCAATCACCGTTCATGAATTCTTCCACTTTGGCAATAGCCTCTTTGGCAGCTTCCTGACCTTGGCTCAACAATCTCTGCTCAGTAGCACCAGGAGCTCCATAGCTGGAGTTGGCATAGCTTCTAGGAGCAAAAACTCGAGTCATGGTGGTTGGATATAGGTTTCTCACGATTCCCTGTCCTTCACGGGTTGGACCATTGAAGGCCTCTCTTGCGGTGTCAAGCTTCTTTTTGATGTCTTTGGTAGCTGTGGCTAGTGCCTTTGCCTCCTCGGTTTTCACATCTTTGATTAATGCATTGACCTTGTCGATGACTTTCTGTGCGTCATCCAGTTTTTTAGTCGCTGCGCTAACCTCGCTGGAAAGGGCTTCCACTTGCTTCAAGAAAGCTTCCTTCGCTTGGAGATCTGCCAACTGGTAGCTGATTCTTGGATCCATATTGACTTTGATGGAGGTCTCAGAGGATTCGCCGCCATATTCTACCACGACTTTGTAAGTGCCTGGCAATGCATCACCACCGCTCGGCTCAAAGAATCCGGATCTCCTTCCTCCTCCGCCAAATCCTCCAGACATTTCTGCAGTTGATTTCCGGTCAAGATTCCAGATGATTCTGTTTACGCCCTTGCTTGGAAGAGTTTTCAGGGTTCTTATTTGCTCTCCGGATGCGTCATAGATCTTCACGGTGACAGAATCCAGCTTTTCTTTGGAATCATTGATGAAATAGCTGATGCGACCGCCTGTTGGACGGTTTTCTCCAGCATATTTTGCATCTGCAGCAAAGCGCTCACCATGAGGCTGCTGGATTTCAGCTAAATAAGCCTCAGGAGCCGGGAATGCGGTGACTTTTGAAGCTGGAGCTTTTCCACCATTCTTGGCAAATGCTCTCAAGGGACGAATATCATCCAAGACATAGATTGCACGGCCAAAAGTACCGATGACTAAGTCTGCTTCTCTTTCCTGAATGGCCATATCGTAAGTGGAGACTGCTTTTGGATAGCCATGTTCCCACTTGTTCCAGGATTTTGCTTTGTCAAACGATACATACAAGCCGAATTCAGTTCCGAGGAAAACCAAGTTAGGTTCGGTAGGATCCTGCTTGACAGAAAGCGTATAACCCCAAACTTTAGAATCATCCGCAATGCGGGTGAACGTTTTTCCAAAGTCGTTGCTGTAATAGGCATAGGCACTGAAATCATTGTTTCGGTAGTTGTTGGCAATGACCCAAACTTCACCTGCAGCGTAGGTAGAAGCCTGTACTTGTGGTATCCAGGAGTTCTTAGGCAGACCGGTTAACTTGGAGGCTAGGTTGGTCCATGTTTTACCCCCATCCTGAGTCAATTGGAGATTTCCATCATCTGTACCTACCCAGATGACGTTTTTATCTACTGGAGATGGTGCGATGGCGATAATCGTCGTATGATTTTCAGCACCTGTGATGTCAAAAGTCAATCCACCGGTCTGTTGCTGTCTTTGCTTGGTTGAATCATTGGTGGTCAAATCCGGTGAAATGATTTCCCAGGTCTCTCCGGAATCAGTGGATTTATGCAGGAATTGAGAAGCATAATATACCGTATTAGCATCGTGAGGATCCTGAGCGATGGCTGCATTCCAGTTGAATCGAAGGAAAACATCCTTGTCCGGATGTGTTGGACGGATAGTTCTGTTGTGTCCAGTTAGCTTATCAAATCGGGATACATTTCCGCCTTGAGACATAGTGTATCCGAAGCGGGAGTTGGCAGGGTGGGAGACTACATCAAATCCGTCACCGAAAGAGATCTCTTGCCAGTAAGTGTTTCTGATTCCGTCATTTCTCCAGATATAAGCAGGTCCTACCCAAGAACCGTTATCCTGCATTCCTCCATAGACATTGTAAGGAACCTCATTGTCCACGTTGATGTGGTAAAACTGACCCACTGGAAGACCTTCTGCAAACATCCAAGTTTTGCCCATATCACGGGAAATGTTCAATCCCCCGTCGTTTCCATCAATCAAAAGAGAAGGATCGTCAGGATGAATGTACCAGGCATGATGGTCTGGATGTACCCCAGCATATTGCAGCAACTGAGTGAAGGATTTTCCACCGTCTTCTGTGACTCCTACTCTGGAATAAAGCGTGTAAACTCTGTTTTCGTTTTTCGGATCCGCATGAATTTCAAAATAGTAGAAAGGTCTGTCGCCAATTTCACCTTTGTCATTGACCATGGTGAATTTTTTTCCACCGTCTTCAGAGACATACAAAGCGTTTTTGGAGGATTCGATCAAGGCGTAAATCTTGTTGCTGTTGGCTTTGGAAATAGCCAATCCCATTCTTCCCAGGTTTCCTTTGGGTAAGCCGTTTTCTTCAGCAGTAAGTTTTTTCCAAGTTTCACCACCGTCATGGGTTACAAATAGACCTGAAGATTCACCTCCTGATTCAAAGAACCAAGGGTATCTTCGGTGCTGCCACATGTTGACAAAAATCTTGTTCGGGTTGTTGGGATCCATGATCATTTCACCCACACCGGTTTTGGTGTCGATGTAGAGGATTTTTTTCCATGTTTTTCCTCCGTCAGTGGTCTTGTAAACTCCTCGGTCTTCCTGTTCACCCCAAGGAGAGCCGATAGCTCCCACAAACACGGTGTTAGGATCGTCAGGATGAACGATGATTCGGTGAATAGCTCTGGTTTTTTCCAGGCCCATCAATTGCCAGGTTTCCCCGGCATCCAGGGAACGGTACACCCCATAGCCCATATTCAGGGAGTTCCGAGGGTTACCTTCACCTGTACCTACCCAAATGATGTTCGGATTTTTCTGATAAATGGAAATCGATCCGATGGAATGTACACGCTGGTCATCAAAAATCGGCTTCCACGTGATCCCTCCGGAAGTGGATTTCCAAAGGCCTCCCGAAGCAGAACCAGCGTAAATAATATTTGGGTTTTCTCTGACTGCATCTATTGCAGTAATCCGGCCACTCATGGCGCCGGGACCGATGTTTCTGGCTTTCATGGACTTGAATTGCTCCATGTCCACTTGCTGCGCATGGGTACCCAAGGCAAGCAGTCCAGCCAAAATCAAAAGGTAGATTTTTTTCATAAAATTTGGTGGATGTATCAAGTCTTTAAATAAATCAAAAGCAAGGAAACCGAGGCTGTTTTTTATATGAATGAAATAGAAAATTGTCAATCGGGCTACTTTTTGATTATTGGTTTGGGCAGATTTCAACTTTTCTTTTTCTTAGAGGTAAAATTTGATTCTATGCTAAGAAGTAAACTGAAGCCTTTTTTCGGGCTTTTTCTTTTTGCAGTTACCACCGCAGCTGTCGCCCAAAATGGCAGATTCCAGCAGGCCGTTGACTACAAAATGGACGTCCAAATGGATGTGAAAACCAACCGATATACCGGGATCCAAAAATTGGTCTATACCAACAACTCTCCAGACACGTTGGATCGCGTGTTTTATCACTTGTATTACAATGCCTTTCAACCGGGAAGCATGATGGATGTGAGATCTAGGACCATTGCCGATCCGGACAAGCGGGTGGCAGATCGGATTTCCAAATTGGCTCCTGATGAAATCGGATACCTTCATGCCAAAACTTTGACGATGAACGGTAAGCCGGTGAACTTTAAGGAAGTAGAAACTATCTTGGAAGTGAGTCTTCCAGAACCGATCCTTCCGAACACTTCGGTGACCTTTGACATGGAATTTGAAGGCCAGGTGCCTGTTCAAATCCGTCGATCAGGTAGAGACAGTGAGGAAGGGGTTCGTTATTCCATGTCCCAGTGGTATCCTAAAATGGCCAATTATGACGAGCAGGGTTGGCATTCCAATCCCTACATCGGTCGGGAATTTTATGGCATTTGGGGGAATTATGAGGTGAAAATCACCATCGACAAATCCTATGTAATCGGTGGAACCGGATATCTCCAAAATCCAAATGAAATTGGCCATGGATATCAGGATGAAGGTGTGAAAGTGCCAGCACCTAAAGGAAATACTTTGACTTGGCATTTTGTGGCTCCTCAAGTGCATGATTTCATGTGGGGTGCTGACAACAAATACCAGCATGATAAAGTCAAAATGGACAATGGGATTACGGTACACCACTTCTTTATCCCAGGCCCAAAGACTTCTGAGAATTGGGAAAAGCTGAAAGAATATACTCCTAAAGCGATATCCTATCTTTCTGAGCATTTTGGTCAGTATCCTTACAAGCAGTTTTCAGTAGTGCAGGGAGGAGACGGAGGTATGGAATATGCCATGTCCACCTTGATCACTGGTGAAAGATCTTTAGCAAGCTTGGTAGGTGTTATGGTTCATGAACTGGCACACAGCTGGTACCATGGGGTTTTGGCATCCAACGAATCTTTGTATCCATGGATGGACGAAGGATTCACTTCTTATGCTTCCAGCCTGACTATGGCTAATATTTTTCAGGAAAGTGCAAGCCCACATCGTGGCTCTTATGGAGGATACTATCGCTTAGTATCTTCCGGTTTGGAGGAACCGATGTCCACTCATTCGGACCATTATCACACCAATCGAGCTTACAGCTCTGCTGCGTATTCCAAAGGAGCTGTTTTCATGGCCCAGTTGGGATATGTGATCGGAGAAGAAGCTAGAGACCGGGGAATCCTTCGGTATTTCAACACTTGGAAATTCAAGCATCCCAATGTGAATGACTTGGTTCGAATAATGGAAAAAGAAAGTGGTTTGGAGCTGGATTGGTACAAAGAATACTTTGTATATACCACCAAGACCATTGACTATGGAATCAAAGAAGTAAAAGCCAATGGAGGAAATACAGAGATCACTTTGGAAAGAATTGGCCTGATGCCAATGCCCGTAGATTTGGTGATTACCTACAAGGACGGATCTCAAGAGTCCATCTATTTGCCCTTGGTGATTATGAGAGGAGAGAAACCTCAGGAAAAAGGTCAGCCAACCCGGATCCATACCGAGGCTTGGCCATGGACCAATTTGTCCAAAACCTTGATTCTTACCAAGCCATTAGAAACCATTAAGTCGGTAGAAATAGATCCGACTAAGAGAATGGCGGATGTACAGCAGGAAAATAATTTGGTGAAGTTTTAAAAAATAATAGAGGCTGTCTCCTAATTCCAGTTTATCACCCTGAGCGAAGTTGAATTGTAGTGGCAATTGCATGCAATGGCCTTCGACTCCGCTCAGGCTGACAAAGGGAAACTTTATGGGGCAGCCTCTTTTTCTTTTTTAGTCTAATTTTTTGATCCAAATATTCCGGTAAAGGACATCATGTCCTTCAGCCTGAAGTTTGAGGCCACCGGGAGAATCCGTGATTCCTTTTCCTCCTTCATTTCCCCCGTCAATTCCTGAGTTAGGACCACCCCAAACTTGCTGGATTTCAACGTTGTCGTGGATTTTGACTCCATTGAAATAGACAGTCACCCGAGCTTTTTCAGTCAGTTTTCCATTTTCAAATCTTGCCGCCCGAAACTTGATGTCATAAGCATTCCATTTTCCGACTCCATTGTATTCTTCCGAAGTAGGTAAATGTTCATTGATGACTGCTGCCATGCCATGCAGGCCATAATCTCCGTCCAAGACTTGAATTTCATATCGATTTTGAAGATAGACTCCACTGTTTCCACCTTCATTTCCTACCAAAAATTCAACATGGGCCTCGAAATCACGGAATTCATCTTTGGTGACAATATCTGCGGCTCCGTATTTTCCACCAGCACCGGAAGGATCATTGGAGGAAATAGCGGGCATTCCATCGACAGGGTCTTTCACTTCTTTCCATTTGATCGGCATTTCGGCAGAGAATCTTGGTCCTTCCCAATACTTCCAGTTTTCATGGAGTGATTTGGCGGTGCCATCTAAATAGACCTTGGCGCCTTTTGGAGGTTTGGTGCCTAAGTATGAGCTGGCTTTTTGGGCAAAAGCTCCAAAACAAACGAAGCTTGAAAGTAAGAGTGCGGAATAGAAAATTTTTAGGTTCATAGGTTACGGGTTTAAAATTTCATGAAAGGAAAACTTGAAGTCTGGTTTTCGAATTGGTCAATTTGGTTAATTTTATTCGAAAACAAATCTTTTATACCATGAAATGGCAAGGCAGAAGACAAAGTGGAAATATTGATGACAGAAGGGGGAAAAGTGGCTCTGGAGGTGGATTAAACCCCATGTTGATTGGCACTTTGGTCAAATTTTTATTTTCGAAAACAGGCCTTGTCATTATTGGCCTCTTTCTGGTTATTTCTTTCGTCACAGGCAATAATCCGCTTTCCTTATTGGGTAATTTACTTGGCGGTGGTACCGGGCAGGGCTTTACTACGGGAACGAATTACACTCCAACGGCAGCCGAGGATGAAATGGCAGCATTTGCCGCCACTATTCTGGCAGATACAGAGGATGTTTGGAATCGGCAGCTAGAAAATTATAGAGAACCAACCTTGGTTCTATTTTCCGGAGCTGTGTCTTCCGCTTGTGGGAATGCGAGTAGTGCCACAGGACCTTTTTATTGTCCGGCAGATGAGAAGCTATACATTGATTTGAGCTTTTTTCAGGATATGGAGACGAAACTGAAGGCGGGAGGGGATTTTGCCTATGCTTATGTAATTGCTCATGAAGTCGGACACCATATCCAGAAAATTATGGGGATAACCGACCAAGTTCATAGCTTGAGGGGACAAGTTTCGGAGAAAGAATACAATCAAAACTCGGTAAAGCTGGAGCTTCAGGCAGACTTTTTAGCGGGAGTTTGGGCTCATCATAGTCAGAGAGTTTCAGGAATGATGGAAGCGGGAGATCTGGAAGAGGCTCTGAATGCAGCGAATGCTATTGGAGATGATCGACTTCAAAAACAAGCCTCAGGAAGAGTTGTGCCTGATTCTTTTACCCATGGATCTTCGGCCCAGCGGATGAGATGGTTTAAAAAAGGATTCGATACCGGAGATCTGCGGCAAGGCGATACGTTTAATGCCAGGGACCTATAAATAATTCAGAATTATGAATTTAGAATTCTGAATTCATTCAAAACCATCCCATTACGGTTCCGATACTTTTGATTCCTAAACCTAACGTGATCAGCCAAATCAAAAAGCCAATGGTGGTGGAGATCCAGGTGTTTTTGAATTTCCCCAGATAAGCAGACTGACTTCCAGCCCATATCAACCAGCCACTAATGACCGGGAGCAATATTCCATTGGCAATCTGAGCCAAGGTAATTAAGCTAACCGGACGGATGCCAAAGGATGAAAACAGAATCCCCAAAAACAGAATAATTCCCATGCTTGCTCTCATTTGGGGAGATTTGACATCCTGGTTCCAGCCTAAAATCCCACAAATCACCAGCCCTCCCGCAAGAGGGGCCGTGATGGCAGAAGTCATTCCGGCGGCCATTAATCCAAACCCCATCAAATAAGTCCCAAAAACTCCGAATACCTCAGTAAGTCCTTTAGCGATATCCTGGGCATTGTGTAACTCCTGAGCAGGATTTGCAACGCCCACGATTAGAATGCCCATGGAGACAAGACCTCCGAGGATCACGGCCAAACTGATGTCGGTTCTCATTTTAGAAACAGAATCTGCCGAATTCCACTTCTTTTTGACCAAGCTAGCATACAAAAAGAGATTGTAAGGGACCACGGTGGTTCCGATTAGCGCAACTACAGTGGGGAATTTTTGGAAATCAAAGGAAGGAACTACTCCCTGTAAGATTCCCATCAGGTCGGGTTTGGTCATTACTGCCGCTACCAGAAAGGCCAAAGACATGGCAATCACCAAGGCCACCAAGACCTTTTCAATCCGCTGAAAATTCCCGCTCCAAAGTAAGGCCAAAGCCAAAACCCCAAATAGAAGGTTTCCGGAAACAAGTTCCATTTCGCTGAATTTCCACACCGGAAACTGAGCAAAAATTCCGAGGCCCAAGTTAGCTCCGGAGATATTCCCACCTTCATATGCAGCATTCCCAAGTCCTATGGCAGCCAAAATCAATACCATGGAAAAGTATTTCAGAACTTTCCCACCTCTTTGATTTCTAAGCAACTGGCTAAGGTCCATTCCGGTGACTAATCCTAAGCGACCGGAAATTTCCTGGAGATACAGTGTGGCCACAATGCTTAAAACCAGAGCCCAAAGCAGGGTGTAATCATATTGAATACCCGCTAAGGTGCAGACTGTTACGGTCCCTGGACCAATAAATGCGGCAGTGACCAAAGGACCGGGGCCGATTTTTTCTAGTAAACTTTTAAGTTTCAAAGGGGAAGTTTTTTGGGAAAATAGAGAATTGGGAAGATTTTTTGTAGGTTTTATTGTTCCAATGTCAAATTAGTCTTTCATGCGATTTGTTAAAATACTCAGTAAAATTCTGGTGACCTTATTGCTTGCTTGCATGTTTTTTTTGGGTTTGATGTATCGCTCGGATATTTCGGCCGATGAAACGATTGGAAAGTATTACACCCCTGAATCCCATTTTTTGAATGTTGATGGACAAAATATCCATTTAAGAATAATGGGAGAGGGAGAGCCGATCTTTTTGCTCCATGGGAGTTTTTCATCACTGCATACCTGGGAGATCTGGCAAAAAGAACTCAGTCCCTACTTTATGACAATTGCCTTGGACTTTCCAGGGCATGGATTGACTGGACCGGATGACTTGAAGCGCTACTCTCTAGAGGATTATAGTGTGCTGGTTCAGCAGATAGCCGAGAAGTTGAGTATTTCCAAGTTTCATCTGGCGGGCAACTCCATGGGAGGGGCCGTTGCCTTGGAGATTGCCTCCAGTAGGCCAGACAAAGTTTTGACTTTGGCTTTGTTGGATGCTTCAGGAGCTCCCCAACGAAAAGTAAGAACCATTGAGACCGATTCAGTCAATACATCTTCGAAGTCTCCCTGGATCATCCAATTGGCAAAGAATCCATTGTTTTCTAAAGTTTTGCTGAAGTGTACTCCCAAATTCCTGTTTGCCATGAATATGAAGCAGGTCTATGGAGATTCTAAAAAAATACGTCAGGAAACTGTCGATCGGTATTACGAGCTGATGTTGAGAGAAGGGAATCGTCAGGCGACTTTAGACCGGTTGAGCCAAACCAGAAAGTCTGAATTTGACTTTGAAAGAGTTTCTATGCCCACTTTGATTCTTTGGGGAGCTAAGGATTCCTGGATTCCGGTTTCCCATGCTAATCTTTTTCAAAATGCACTCCCCAAAGCCAATTTGGTGATCTTTGAGGAGGCAGGGCATGTGCCTATGGAAGAAATCCCGACAGAATCTGTCTCAGAATACTTGTCATTTTTAGGTGTGGAGGTTAGGAGGAATTACCTTGAACCTCCCAAACAAATCGTTTATGCAGACTGATCCTGTCCTATACCTGATCCTTGGAGTCCAGGTCTTATTTTTTATCTGGCTTATTTGGTCTTCCTTGAAAAGCGGGAAAAATGAATCTTTAAATCGGGATTTGGCCCAATTGAGACAGGAGTTAAGCCAAGCTTTGGCAGAACAAAGAAAAGAGTCTGGGGAAACCATGGTCCGGCAATTTCAATTGGTATTTGAGCATCAGCGAGCTGGCACAAAAGATCAGAATGAGGCTTTGAAGCAGTTTGGTGATACTGTGAAGCAGTCGATGAAGGAACTGAATGAATTGCAGCGGGAGAAGTTTTTTGAATTGAGCCGAAGGCAAGATGAAATGGTCAAAAACACTGAATCCCGGCTTGAGAAAATCCGAGAGACGGTCGATGAAAAACTCCAGAAAACCCTGGAAGCCCGCTTAGGTCAATCCTTTGAAATGGTCAGCCGGCAGCTGCAGGCAGTTCAAAAAGGCTTGGGAGAGATGCAGAGTTTGGCCAATGGAGTGGGGGATTTGAAGCGGGTTTTAACCAATGTGAAAAGCAGGGGAGTGTTGGGAGAATATCAGTTACAGGCAATCTTGGAAAACCTCTTGTCTCCAGATCAATACGTGGTCAATACTGCAGTGAATGGAGGTAGGGAGCGGGTGGAATTTGCCGTGAAAATGCCGGGTCAGGACGATGTGGTTTTACTACCCATCGATTCCAAATTTCCTCAGGAGTCCTACTTGAGATTAGTGGATGCCTATGAAGAAGGAGATAAGTCCAAAGTCGATTTTTATCGAGCCGAACTTTTCAAAGCGGTGAGAAAATCGGCTTTGGATATTCAGAGCAAATACATTCACCCACCCGGGACTACAGATTTTGCAATTCTATTCCTGCCCGTTGAGAGTCTTTATGCTGAAATCCTCCGGGAGCCGGGATTGAGTCAGCAAATTCAGCAGGATTTCAAAGTCATCGTCACTGGACCGACTACCCTTTCAGCCATTTTAAATTCCTTACAAATGGGCTTTAGGACTCTGGCCATTCAAAAAAGAAGTGCCGAAATCTGGCAGATTTTGGGGGCGATCAAGACAGAATTCGGGAAATTTGGGACTCTTTTGGAAAAAACTCAACGGAAGCTTACAGAAGCCAATTCCGAGTTGGATAAACTCGTGGGTGTTAGAACCCGGATGATTCAACGAAAACTTAAAGATGTTCAGGAACTTCCGGAACTTGAGAGCAAAAATCTCCTGGAGGAGTAATTTTTTCCCTGAAAATTCAGGTGAAAAAGTATCTGATTTTTGTTTTTACCCAAAGGGATTCCTTACCTTTTCCCGAGTTTTGGAAAAAGAACAATCATTGTCTCTGAAATCCATCCGAAAAGACCTTAATTTCGCCCGAAACAAAGACTCAAATAAATCTCTATGGGGATGAATATTGTAATCGCAGGAGCTGGGGATATGGGATACCATCTAGCGGAGCGGTTGAGTTATGACAACAAAGACATTACGCTGATCGATACAGATCGTAACGTCTTAGACTATGTAGCCTCTAAACTTGATGTTTTAACCGTCCAAGGGGATGCCACTTCGCTTGATGTTTTGCAACAAGCTAATGTGGAAGATGCCCATATGGTTTTGGCTGTGACTACTTCTGAAAAGACCAATTTGGTAACGGCAGTTTTGGCCAAACAATTGGGAGCCAAGCGGGTAATGGCCAGAGTTAGAAACCATACCTATCTCAAAGAAGAAAACGTTCCATATTTCAATAATCTGGGAATCGATAACCTGATTTCTCCTACGATGCTTTGCTCTAGGGAAATCTACAAGATGATTGAAAACTCAAGTTTTACGGAGGTTTTTGATTTTGGTGGAGGAAAGCTCAATATCGTCGGGATAACCTTGGACCAGTACAGTCCATTGGTCAATCAGAGGATCATGGATACCAAAGAGGATCCGATCTATGAAGACATCCGAATCATTGCGATTGTCCGGGACCAAAAGACCATTATTCCTCGTGGAAGTACGATCATCCGAAATAACGATCACGCTTTCTTCATTTCCCACAAGAAAAATACCGAGTCGATCATCGAGGCCCTTGGCCAAAAAAAGGTCAAAATCAAAAATGTGATGATCATCGGAGGAGATGATATGGCCGTGACCACGGCGATCAAACTCCAGAAGGATTACCGGGTTACCTTGGTCAACAATGAAAAAGACCGCTGCAAATGGCTTGCGGAACGCCTTCCGGACACTTTGGTAATCAATGGAGATTACAAAAACATTGAACTATTGGTGGAAGAGGGACTTGAGCAAATGGATGCATTCCTTGCCCTGACCGAATCTTCAGAGACAAATATCATCACCAGTCTTTCTGCTAAAAATCATGGGGTTTATAAAACCATCGCCCATGTAGATACACGAGAATACATCCATATTTCCCACAGTATTGGAGTGGATTCACTGATCAACAAGAAGTTGGTGGCGGCGAATGAGATCACCCGATACTTGAGAAAAGGCACTGTAGATGCAGTTTCAGGGATTTATGGGGTGGATGCTGAATTTATTCAATATAGCGTCAGCAAGAACAACCGCCTGACTAAGCATCCGCTAAGAGAGTTGCATTTTCCATCCTCCGCCATTGTCGCAGGGGTGATTAGGGGAGAAAATGTACATATCCCTGACGGGGATTTTATGCTTCAATTAGACGATAAAGCGATTGTTTTGGCCCTTCCTGAGGCTAAGCAACCCTTGGAGAAACTTTTTCATTAAGCATGATTCAATTTAAAGCTATCGGGAGAATCATGGGCGCCTTGATGTTTTTGATCGGGGTATTGATGTTGCCTGCTGCTTCTATTTCCTGGATTTACAATGAAGATTCCTCGCCGATCATGATTTCGGCGGCAATTTCCTTATTCATCGGGATGATCTTCTTTTTCTCTTTTGCCAAGTATGATCAATTGATCAGAAAAAGAGAAGGATATTTAATTGTAGCCCTGAGCTGGGTTATCATGACCCTTTTTGGGATGCTTCCTTTTTTTCTTTCTGATCAAATAGATTCGGTTTCGGATGCGATTTTCGAAACAGTATCTGGATTGACCACCACCGGAGCCTCCATTTTGACCGATATTGAAGCGATGCCAAAAGGATTGCTGTTTTGGAGGAGTATGACCCAATGGATTGGAGGTTTGGGTATTATCGTTTTGACGGTAGCCATCTTTCCTCTCTTGGGAATTGGTGGTTCTGAGCTCTTTGTAGCAGAATCTCCCGGTCCGACTTCCGATAAAGTCCACCCCCGAATTTCAGAAACAGCCAAAAGACTTTGGTACATCTATGTGGGCTTAACGGTTGCTGCCGCTTTTCTTTATTGGGCTGGAGGAATGACTTTCTATGATGCGGTCAACCACGCCCTGACTACCTTGGCTACAGGAGGATTTTCTACCAAGAATGCCAGTATGGCCTTTTATGACTCCGCTTTTATTCAATATGTAGCTGTGATCTTTATGTTTTTTGCCGGCACCAACTTTACCCTGATCTATTTTGGAATTGTTGGGAAATTTGGGAGGATTTTTAAGAGTGATGAGTTTAAGGCCTACACAGGAGCAATACTTCTATTGACTCTAATTGTATTTGCCGGGATTTTGATCAATTCCGAAACTGAAGTGGAACTAGCTTTCCGAAAATCCATATTTCAGGTAGTTTCCTTAATCACCACGACCGGTTTTGTGACGGATGATTACACCCAATACGGAATGGGGATCACTTTCATCTGCTTTATGATGTTGTTTTTGGGTGGATCAGCGGGTTCTACAGCAGGTGGGATCAAGTTTGTCCGCCATGTGGTATTCTTGAAGAATTCCTGGCTGGAATTCAAAAGAATCGTTCATCCCAGAGCTATAGTTCCTTTGATCATCAACGGGGAAATGGTAACCGGGAGAATCATTAACAACATCATGAACTTCCTCTTGATCTACCTCAGTACCTTCGTTGCTGGTTCTTTGGTCATTGCGATCTTGGGTTATGATTTGGCGACTTCCTTGGGCTCAGTGGCGACTTGTTTAGGAAACGTCGGTCCGGCAATTGGAGAGGTGGGGCCTGTGGACAATTTTGCCTTCTTTTCACCCGCCGCCAAATTGGTTTTATCCTTTATGATGCTGTTGGGAAGATTGGAATTGTTTACAATTCTGATCCTGTTCACTCCATTCTTCTGGAGAGCCAACTAATCCACTTCCTGCATTTGGGCGAGGATTTTTGTGATTTTATCTTCCACACTTTCTGAGGATACATTGGTTCTGTTCAATCTATCGACCATGATTGGAAAAGAGAATGGGGTAAACTGAACAGGTCTTTGGATGACAATTTTCAGTTGGTTAAGTTTTTGGATTGCCCTGATAAACATCTCCTGCTCCATTTGTTGGTTGAGAGATTCAGCTCTGGCCTGTTGAAGCAAGAGATTTTCCGGATCATATTGCTCAAAGACCTGGAAGAGCAATCCGGAATTAGCCTGAATATGTTTGAAGGAGACTGGTTTTCCTGGATAACCCTGAAAGACTAATCCTGCGATACTGGCAATTTCCCTGAATTTTCTTCTGGACATTTCGCTTTCATTGACGCAATGCAAGATATCCTCCTCAATGTTTTTCAGGCTTAGAATGTCTTCTTCAAAGATTTCCTCTGGAGAAATGGGCACATCCGAAAGGATTTCGAATCCATAGTCATTCATAGCCATATTCAAGGAAATCGGATAGTTGAGGGATATCCTATAGGCAATCAAAGCACTCATTAGTTCATGCATCATTCTGCCCTCGAAAGGGTAGAAGAAGAGATGATATCCATCCGCACTTTGTAGGTATTCTACCAAAAAGGTATCACCATCCGGAACGATTGAGAGTTTGCTTTGCAAATCCAAAATTGGCAGTACTCTCCGGACTTCTTCGGAAAGAATTAAACCTTGATTGTATTGTTTGAAAATCTCCCGGATTTTATCTGAAAGCATGGAAGAAAGTGACATTCGGGCACCCATCCAGCTGACTACATTGGAGGTCTTTTTCTCGGTGACTCGCACGAAAACATCCATTCCTTTGACCTGGAGGAGTTCAAGGTTTCTTCCTGCAAAAAAGAACCGGTCTCCGATTTTCATTTTGGCGATAAAGTACTCTTCGACGGTGCCGAGGTAAGATCCATTTTTGAATTTTACCCGCAAACTGACATCCGATACGATCGTACCCATGCTCAGCCGGTGTTTCATGGCGATTTTCCGGCTTTTGACTCTGTAGAGACCATCTTCAGCCAATTCCACTTTCAGGAAATCCTCATAATTTCCCAAAGAAGCACCTCCTTTGGTGATAAAATCCATGACCCATTCCCACTCATTGGGACTAAGTTTGGAAAAAGAATAAGTCCTCTGTACAATGGGTAGTATAGATTTTGGATCGAAGCCTTCTCCCACCGCCAAGGTGACTAAAAACTGGATCAGGACGTCATAGGTAAGTTCGGGGGTAAACTGAGACTCCATTTCTTCCTTTTCGATGGCATTTCTCAAGGCTGCTGCTTCCACCAGCTCCAGGGCATTGGTGGGCACAAAAAAGATCTCCGAAGGAAGTCCAGGCTGGTGGCCGGCCCGGCCTGCCCGCTGAACGAATCGGCTCACACCTTTGGGACTGCCCACCTGAATAACCCGATCTACTGGCCTGAAATCGACCCCCAAATCCAAACTGGAAGTACAAATGACCACTTTGAGTTTTCCTTCGTGGAGTGAATTTTCTACCCAAGCCCTTACTGCCATGTCAAGTGAACCATGGTGCATGGCCATCCAGCCTGACCATTCGGGTTTGGCTTCTAAGATTTTTTGATACCAGATTTCGGTTTGAGATCGGGTATTGGTGAAAAGCAAAACGGTTTTTCCGGCCTCAATGATGTCGATTACCTTATCCAGCATCCGGGTTCCCAGATGCCCAGCCCAAGGGTATTTTTCAATTTCATCTGGAAAAACAGAATGGATGAGGATCTGCTTTTCCACCTCAGCTTTCACGATGTGGACGGGAAGATCTGCGCCTAAAAGGACTTTTGCAGCCTGCTCCAAATTGCCAATCGTGGCCGAAATCGCCCACCTTCGAAAAGTATTTGGACAAATCCATTGAATGTATTCCAAGGCAAGTTGTACCTGGACACCCCGTTTATTTCCAACCAATTCATGCCATTCATCGATAATGACTGCTTGAAGAGATTGAAATAGCTTTTGATGCTCTTTCTGAGAAATTAGAATATGGAGTGTCTCGGGTGTGGTGATCAAGCATTCCGGAGGATTATTCTTGAGTGCAGTTCTTGTTTTAGCATCCGTATCCCCATTTCTTACGGCGACTCTCCAAGGTAAGCCAATGGAGTCACAGACTTCCTGCATGGCCTTTTGAATGTCCTGAGCTAAGGCGCGGAGGGGAGTCACCCAAATCAGCTGAATCCCATTATTTTTGGCCTTCTTCCAAGTGTTTGGGTTCTGATGGATATATTCCAGGATTGCAGGAAACCAAAGGGCAAAAGTCTTTCCTGAACCTGTGGGAGCATTCAAGAGGCCTGATTTTCCCTCCAGGTAATCATTCCAGGTTTGGATTTGGAAAGGGAATGGATTCCATCCTTTTCCTCGAAAATATTCCAAAGCTATTCGGTGTTTGGAATCTTCCATCGGGTTTTGGGTCTGTTTCAATCTTGGCTTCAAAATGAGAAAAGAATTGGGGTTCTTTATCCTTTTGACAGAATTTGTCTTGAAGTGTTTTTATAGGCAAAATATTCCGAAAGTGTCACTCATCACTTTTTTTGGGAGTTAAATGAATTATTTTAGTTAAAATTAAACAGCCTTCCCGGCAAATCGTTTGGTAGAAAAAAGACAGAGAATGAAAAAGATTTTTGCAATAGCCTTAGTCGCCTTTGGTTTGTTGGCCTGTTCTGAGACTGAGCCTGAAAAATACACTGGGCAGGAATTGAATTTTGAGTTGTATAAATCCAGTGATTATAATTTCTCAGGAGTATTGAATGTAAGAGAATTACTGGGGGGTCAATTGGAATTCAACTTGAAGTTGGATGGTACAAAAGCAAACTCAGACTACGAATATCCAGCCCATTTGCATTTTGGAGGATACGATCAGGCAGATGCACCAATAGCTTTTTTGCTTCGTCCAGTTTCAGCAAAGACTTTGGAGTCTTCTACGATTTTAGGAAAATTGTCTGATGGTACGAAATTAGGTTTTGAAGAAATGAAGTTATTTGATGGGCATGTCAAAATTCATTTGGCCAACGAAGGGCCGGATTATCAAGTGGTTTTGGTCGCGGGTAATGTCGGTAAAAATCCAGCTGAATTCATCCCTGAGAATATGGCCATTTGTGGAAATAACTTCTAAAGCAAACAGTCGATAAATGCAAAAAGGCAGCTGGGAAGCTGCCTTTTTTTTGGGGGGTAATTCTCGATTAATTAAGAACAATTGGGAAGGTGATATCCAAATCAGTTTCTCCACCTGCTTGAATAAAATTGGCAAAGTTTGGATTGGTGGCGCCTGGGAAGTTCTTGTCCAAATCATGTCTCAAGACTACTCGCATAGAAGTATTGTTGGTTCCTGGAGAGGATGATACGGTCAATCTTGTTTTTACGCCAAGGTTAATTCCATTGTCATCAGCATAGACAATGCTTAGAATATTGTTGGTAAAAGCACTTCCAAGGAAAAAGAATTGATGCTCGTCAGCTTCTTCCAAGATTTCTTTGGTGATGTCTTCCCCTTCAATTGTATTTAGCACCTGGATAGTCATCGAATACTTTTTGCCTTTGATGAGATTGATGGTTTCGATGGTCGGAGATCCTCCAATTTCAATTCCTTGCGAATCACTGGCCTTAAAAGAAAAAGTGCTTCCAACTGGGTTATTTGATCCGTCCAATTCCTGGAAATTAAGAATTACATCAGTGATCACTTCACCTTCATTTTCTTTTTCAGGATCTTCACTTTCGCAAGAAACGAATCCCAGCGTCAGGGCTGCAAATAAGTACAGAGGCAGTTTGGTGTAGTTTTTCATTTTGTTAAAATTTAGAATTGGTAATTGAGTTTGATTAAAATATTTCTTCCCATATCATCCGTGAAATAGCGGAATCTGTTCATGTATTCTTTGTATTCGGTATTCAATAGGTTGTTGACCTGAACTCCTACATTCAGTTGGTTTTTAGCTAGTTGTATTTTCTTTTGATAGGCAAGATTGATTAGCGCATAGCTTGGTGGCGCTGGTGCCAAGTCAAAATCAGGCTCCCTTTTTTGCCTGGCAACCAGTTGGTTGCTGAAAGTGAATTGATGGGAGTTTGGATTGTCTTTTTTTCCAAAGGAATAGGAGAGTCCCCAATCCATCCGATCAGAGGGGATAAAGGGAAAATAGTTATCCATGTCAGTGTTTCTGGCCCGGATGATGGAGCCTTTTGCATAAGCATTAATTCGCTCTGAAAAAGCATAACTACCCGAAAGGTCAACTCCGTAAAAGAGAGCATTTGCCTGTAGGTATTCATACACATTGAAAGTACCCCGTAGGCTGACGTAGGTCTCTCCAGTAGGATTGAGATAGATGTAATTCTGGATTTGGTTGAGATATCCGGTGAATTCGATCAAGACTTTGTCTTTTTCAAATTCCAATCCATTGACCCATTTGAGGGACTTTTCGGAGAGCAAATTGGCATCTCCAATCTCCACAGCCGCAGCACCATGATGGAGACCTTGGGAGAACAGCTCATTTACATTCGGGGGTCTCCATGCAGATCCCAGGTTGGAAGAAAAAGAGAAATAGGGGCTTAATTGGTACAATCCTCCGATAAAGGCAGAGAAATTTTGATAATCCAGACTAGCTTCTTGAAGTTCATTTCCCACAAACCTTGCAGCATCTACTTTTCGGTAATCGTACCGGACTCCGGCTTCCAGTTCCAATGGCCCTTTCAGGTATTTTTCCATCCAGTAAACTCCACCATTGAGCATGTTATAGTTTGGAATAAGAGGAGTGACACCTGTTCCCGGGATATTTGAATTTGCCTGCTGGATAAGATTGAAACCGAAGCTTCCGCTCCAGTTGGATTTCAGGTTGTGATCCAGAAATAGCTCTAGGGTATTGGTGAAAAGCTCCAAATCCAGGCTAGGGCGGGCATTTAAATCGCCTCTTCTTCTATCGTACTCCTTTCGGTTATTGAGCTGAAATCCATATTGAAGATTAAGCTTCCAAGAGGGGTTCAGATGGTAATGAGCTTTAAGTTTGGCCAAGTGATGGTTCACTTGCTGTTTGGGGTTGGAGATTTCATAGGAAAAGTCCGGCTTGTTAAAAGGCTCTCCATTACGGATGATTTCTTCCAGATCCGAAAGGTTTCCAGTATGTGCATCCCTCAAAATCCCAATTTCAGTATTGAAAAAGCTGTAGTAAGATTCAATCCCCAAATCCCCGGAGCTGTATCCCAGGGCGGTGGAGAAGTTATATTCCGCCATGCCCGTGTTGGCTTGGTAGTAGTTTGGTGATTTCACAAATCCAGCCCTTTTGGCAGAAGCCTGAACTCGGTATCCCAATCCTTTGATTTTATCCGAACCTCCCTCATGTGAAGCAGATATGTTTCCCATTTGGCCATTCGTTCCACCGATAAGATGAAGCTCAGTCAGGTGCTTTTTAGAGGTTGGAAGGGAAGGTGGGTTGACCAAAATCACTCCTCCCATAGCCTCAGGACCAAATCTTACAGTCTCAGCACCTTTGATTACTGTGATTTCATCCGCCAAAAAAGGATCAATTTCCGGGGCATGTTCAGCTCCCCACTGCTGACCTTCCAGTCGGATGCCATTGTTTAAAATCATGATCCGGTTACTATGCATTCCGTGAATTACCGGTTTGGCGATTGTATTACCAGTCGAAAAGGTGGTCACACCGGCCACTCGTTTTAAGCTTTCGCCTAGGCTTTCTCCTCGAGCTTGAAGAAGAGCTTCACCATAAAGCGAGGTAACAGCGGTGGTGGTTTGAACTGCATCCCGATGTCCGTGAACTTCCACTCCGCCTAAGTCCAAAGACTCTTCTTCCATCCGGAATGTTTGATTTAATGTATTTCCTGTCAGCTGAAGGGTTTGAAGGATTTCTTTATGTCCTAGATACTGAACTTTGATGGTGTAAGTGCCTGGACAAAGGTCTCTGATTACAAAGTTTCCATTGGGATCTGACACCGCACCGGAGCGATTTTCCATGATTAGGATGGAAGCAGCCTCAATGGGTTCACCGTTTTCAAGGTGAATGATTTTCCCCCTTAGGGTAAGATTACATTGCTGGGCTTGGGTCCAATGGACGATAAACCCAAAAACCAGAAATAGAAAATATGGCTTTGCTTTATGTAACACGGTTGCAAAAGTAAAATGTGCTAACCGATTTAACCAAAGTTTTTGAAACAAAGTTGCATAAAATGTTAAATGGTCATTCTTGGATGTGAAAGCAGGGATCAAAAAAAATGAAAACAAGAAATCCGGCCTTTTGAGCCGGATTTTGATTTATTAAAAAGGATTTTATGCCATCCAATTCATCCAAGGAAGTCTGCTCAAAAGCAAAATCAATCCTATGGCATAGAGCATATAGATACTTCTGAATTTGGCACGGGACTCCGTGAGTTTTTTGCCTCGGCTGTATCCGATGGTGATGAGGACAATCGCAACAATATTGATTACGGGGTGCTCAAGGGCGGTAAGTCGTGCTACTGGATCAGACATCGCACCTCCACCGGTCAATAGTTGTAGGCCAAGAGGACTGACAAAATAAAGAATCAGACCCACCAAAAGCTGGACATGGGAAAGGATAAATGCAACCAGAGCAAGTTTACGATCTCTCTCTGTAAATTCTCTTCCGGTAAGTGAACCGAAAAGCGCCCAGAAGATGACGATGATCAAAGCAGCCAGTACCAAATAGGCAAGGCCGGAGTGGGTATGTAATAATCCTGTGTACATAGTTTTTTGTTTGAAAGGTGAAATTAGTACAAAAGCAGATAGAGAAAGGTTTTGATCCTTGATAATTTATTCCACAAAAAGGACTAAGCCCTTGAGATATTCGGTCTCTGGATGGAAAACATTCACCGGATGGTCTGCCGGCTGGCTGAGTTGGTGAAGGATTTTGACTTTTCGCTTGCTCTCCATGGCGGCTGCAGTAATGGTGTGGGCAAATAGGGATTTGTCCACCACTTGACTGCAAGAGAAAGTAAATAAGATGCCTCCGGGTTTGATTTTCCGCAAGGCCTCTGCATTCAGTCTTTTATAGGCTTGCACCGCATTGTGCCGGGCCTTTATATTCTTGGCAAAGGCCGGTGGGTCCAAAATAATCAGGTCAAAATCATCTCCGATTTCGCGGATGTATTTAACCACATCAGCTGTGATAGAAAGATGCTTCCCGGAAAATCCAGCATTTAAGGCTACATTTTCTTCAGTTAATTCAATGGCTTTCGCAGAAATATCTACTGAATGGACTTCTGTGGCTCCTTCTTGAAGGGCCAGGACAGAAAATCCCCCGGAATAGCAAAAGGTATTTAGAACCTTTTTTCCCTTGGAATAGGTGGAGACCAGCTTTCGGTTTTCTCTTTGGTCAATGAAAAAACCGGTTTTTTGGCCTTTTTCCCAGTCGATTTTGTAGGTGGCTCCGTATTCCTGAACCAGATCAGTTTGTGGCTTTCCCCAAATCCATTCATTAGAGGAAATTTCCAGGTTTTTCGGAAGTGTTTCAGCACTTTTATCATACACTCCCTGTAGTTTATCTCCTAAAACCTCCTGTAGGGCTTGGGAAATCTCCCGAACATGCCGGTGCATACCCACATGATGCGCCTGAATTACGGCAGTACCATGGTAATAATCCACGATCAATCCCGGAAGTAGATCTCCTTCTCCGTGGATTAATCTGAATACGTTGGTTTCAGGATTATTCGTGAGTCCCAATGCTTCTCTCAAGGAGTAAGCGGAAGAGATTCTTTCTGCCCAAAACGATGCATCGATGGGTCTTTCTTCAAAGGAAATAATTCTCACCATGATGGAACCTTGGGAAAAATGACCTATTCCCAAGAAGTCGTTTTTGGAGGAAAATACGGAGACAAGATCACCGTTTTCTATGCCGGGTTCGCTTTTTGCAATTGCCCCGGAGAAGACCCAGTGGTGTTTTCGGAGAAGTGAAACTTCTTTTCCTTTCTGTAGGGTGATTTTAGGATAGTTCATAGGAGAGTTTCTTTTTGTCTGGAAAGGAATAGGAGCCGAATACCATGGCAAGAATACTGGCAATCAAGCCGAGTAAATGGTTGTTTTCAGTCCATTCGAAATTTTCAGCGATCAGGTAAGTCAACATACCGATTACCATGGCCAATAAAGCTCCCATAGGAGAGGCCTTTTTCCAATAAAGGCCAGCAGTCAAGGGTACAAATAAGGAGACCAACATCAGGATGGAGGCGCCGGCCACCAGTTCGTAGATATTGGATTCCCAGGTAGCCATCAGCGTAGATATAAGGGCTACAGAAATGATATTGATTCTCAAGATCCAAAGAAGATGCTTGTCTTGAAGTTTTTCTCCGAAATATGGCCTGATGATGTTTTCAGAAATGATTGCCGATGGTGCTAGGAGCCCGGAACTCGTGGTGCTCATTATAGCAGAGATCAAAGCACCAAAAAAAACGACCTGAACCGCAAGCCCACCATGTCGCAAAACCATGGAAGGAAGTAACATTTGTTTGTTTTCTAGGTACAGTTCGGGATAAAGAACTTTTGCTCCCAAAGCAATGAAAAGAGGCAAAAGTCCAAAAGAAAGGTAGAATCCTCCTGCCAAATAGGTAGATCGGATGGCTACTTTTTCGGATTTGGCCGACATGACTCTTTGATAAATATCCTGGGATGGAATACTTCCTAGACCCAAAATGGCCCATGCTCCGAAATAACTGATCCAGGCATTCAGACTATTTTCTGGAAAGAACTGGAAGCTTTCCGGGGGAGCTTGGGAAAATATCTCTCCAACGCCTCCGGCTTCTTGGGCAACCATGACCGATACCCAAATCAACCCAATGACAATCATGGTGGTTTGGATAAAATCGGTAATTGAGATGGCCCACATTCCTCCTAAGAAGGTATAGAAAACCACTATGCCTGCAGAAATAATGATACCCTGAGTCAGCGTCAAATCGGTCACAGCTCCAAGGACCAAACTTAAAGCTACCAGCTGGGCTGCGACATAGCCGAAATAGGCGGGAATCATAAAGACTGAGGCAAAGAATTCTATCCTTTTTCCAAAGATTTTAGAGAAAACATCCCCGATGGTAAGCACATTCATCCGATACATCGGGCGGAGATAAAACATTCCGAACAGCACCAAACAAAGGGCTCCTCCGAAGGGATCTTCAATCACTCCAATGAGGCCTTCCTCCAGATATACCGAAGAGGCACCGAAGATGGTCTCGGAACCAAACCAAGTAGCAAAAAGGGCTGAAGCAGAAAGAAAAAGAGGCAGGGATCGCCCTGCCAACACAAAATCACTGGAGTTTTTGACCAAACGAGAAGACCATGCACCCACAGCCACAGTCAATCCTAGATATATGATGATTGCAGTGAGTAGCAAGGTGCTTTCCTTTTAGTTTTTGCCGTACATTTTTTCCCGAAGGGCTTTGATTTCCTCACTTGCCAAATAGTCGTCGTAAGGCATTCTTCTGTCTATTGTGCCGTTTGGAGTGAATTCCACGATCCGGTTACAGGAAGATTGCACGAATGTGTGGTCATAGGATGACATCAATACTGTCCCGTTAAATTCGATGATCGCATTGTTGAAGGCTGTGATAGACTCCAAGTCCAAGTGGTTAGTTGGTTCGTCCATGACCAATAAGTTTGGATTTTGAAGCATCATGCGGGAAATCATACATCTTACTTTTTCTCCTCCAGAAAGCACGGTACACTTTTTCAGGGTTTCTTCACCGGTAAATAGCATCCTACCCAAGAAAGTTCTGACATAAGCTTCTTCTTGGTTGGTTGAGTATTGTCTTAGCCAGTCAATTAGGTTTAAGTCAGAATTGAAATACTTGGCATTGTCATTTGGAAGGTAAGCTTTGTTGATGGTGACCCCCCATTTGAAGCTGCCTTTGCTTGGTTTGGTGCCTTCATCCATGATCACATCGAAGAATTTATGAACCGCCTGTTTGGTTTTGGAAATGAATGCGATTTTGTCGCCTTTATCCACCATCAAATTGACGTCGGTGAAGTAAGTGGTGCCATCTTCCTTAAGTTCCAAGGCTTCGGTCATGAAGATCTGGTCTCCGGCTTCTCTTTCCGGCTTGAAAATAATGCCTGGGTACTTTCTGCTGGAAGGCTCAATTTCATCCACATTGAGTTTTTCGAGCATTTTCTTTCTGGCGGTAGCCTGGCGGGATTTGGCGACGTTGGCTGAAAATCTCGCGATAAAGTCCTGAAGTTCTTTTCTCTTTTCGTCAGCTTTTTTGTTTTGGTCAGATCGCTGCTTCAGAGCAAGCTGGGATGATTCGTACCAGAAGGTATAGTTACCGGAGTAGATTTTGATTTTCCCAAAATCAATGTCCACGATATGAGTGGAAACAGTATCCAGGAAGTGACGATCGTGGGAAACTACGATTACGAGGTTTTTGAAATCCATAAGGAAATCCTCCAGCCATACGATGGTGTCAGCATCCAGATCGTTGGTAGGTTCATCGAGAATCAGGATATCTGGATTTCCAAAAAGGGCCTGAGCTAGCAACACACGGACTTTTTGATTGCCGGCAAGGTCTTTCATCTGCATGTAGTGCAGATCTTCTGTTATGCCAAGGCCTGAGAGCAAAGCTGCTGCATCGGATTCGGCATTCCAGCCATCCATTTCAGCAAATTCAGCCTCCAGTTCAGATGCACGGATTCCGTCTTCCTCTGTAAAGTCCGCCTTCATGTAGATAGCGTCCTTTTCTGCCATGATGGCAAAGAGCTTTTTGTGGCCCATCAATACCGTCTTCAAGACCTCCACTTCATCAAATTCAAAGTGGTTTTGCTTCAAAACAGCCATTCTCTGGCCTGGAGTAATATTGATTGAACCAGAGGTCGAATCGAGCTCTCCGGAAAGTATTTTCAAAAAGGTGGATTTTCCTGCTCCGTTGGCACCGATCACTCCATAGCAGTTGCCGGGAGTGAATTTGAGGTTAACTTCATCAAAAAGAGTGCGCTTACCAAACTTGAGGGAAAGACTATCTACTGAAATCATGGATTATTTTTGCTTTTAGAAGGCGCAAAGATAGGGAATTAAATTTTTTTTAGGCTTTTCCTTAATTCCTATTCATCCACTGGTATAGTTTCATGGAGAAATGTTTTGCAGGTTAATTATATTGTCGGCAATTAACCCTAATTCTGTTCGATGCGAGCATTTTATTGGCTTCTTTTGTCTCTTTTCCTTCTCGTAGGAAATCCGGTGTATGTGATGGGACAATTATCTACTGTTGGGAAAGAATTTTGGGTTGGTTTCATGGAAAACAACCGGGTATTTCCAAGTGGTCCCAATAATCAAGGAGCCATGGACTTTGCAGTAATTGTCATCACAGCAACTGAAAATGCAACGGGCTCTATCGAATACCTTGGCAATGTGCAGTCATTCTCTCTCTCAGGTGGACAGCAATTTACCCTGAGAGTTCCCTCGGATGATTTAGATTTACTTCATAGAACTAGTGGAAACATCGAAGACAAAGGAATTTATATTTCTTCCTCCGGGAAAATTGCAGTTCATGCATTCAATGAAAGGCTCAGAAGTGCTGATGGTACTTTGGTTTTGCCGGTAGGCACTTTGGGAAGGGATTACTACATCACCTCACATTTTGAGACCCTGACTGTAAGCTCAGGATTCAACGGAAATATCAACAATGAGAGTACTTTGTTGGTCATCGCAACAGAGGATAAAACCTCAATAGAAATTACCCCTTCAGTAGCCACCATTAATGGAAACGCTGCGAAAACCCCTTTTACCATTGTTCTAAACAGAGGTCAAAGCTATCAGCTGAAAGCCAGAGGAGATTTGACGGGTTCGAGAGTTCGTGTCGTTGGAGCGAATGCCGATGAATGTAGGAAGATCGCAGTCTTTGGAGGAAATAAATGGACTGGAGTCGGAGATTGTGGTCAGGCCAACGATCATTTGTTCCAACAAGCCTACCCGGTAAATACTTGGGGGACTTCCTTTGTGCATGTAGGGCTGGAAGGAAGGTCCTCCGGAGAATTGGTGAAAGTATTGGCCTCTGAAGATGGCACTCAGGTCTTTGTGAATGGAAATTCCGTGGGTACGATCAATCAATCTCAATTTTTATCAATTGAATTTGGGATCGACGAGAACGCAAAAATAGTAACCTCCAAACCGGCATCTGTTACTGTCTTTTCCAAAAGTATGGACTGTAATCTGCCGAATACTCCAGAAGCCCAAAACGGAGATCCTTTTATGATTACGTATAGTCCGGTGGAACAGAGCTTGAAAGAAATTTCTTTCAACGCGATGGCCTTGCCCTCCATCACCAACCATTATATCAATATTGTGGTCAAGACGGGGACAGAAAATCAGACGATTTTGGATGGAAATAACATAGGCTCATTTTTTTCTGTCCTGGCAAGCGATCCAACCTATTCCATTGCCAGAGTTGGTATTTCACAGGGGGTTCATAAAATCTCGAATAAAGAAGGTTTTACTGCTTATGTCTATGGCTTTGGACAAATTGAATCCTATGGATATGCCGCAGGAGCCGCTTTGGACAATCTAAATTTTAAGGCGGATACCAAATATGAATTTGATGTGGAGGGGGAGCGAGTCGCATGTCTTAATCAAGAAGGCCTCTGGGAGATAATTCCTGACAATCCTGACTTTACCTATTTCGTGTGGAATTTTGGTGATGGCTCAGATCCGGTAGTGGGAAAAGAGGTAAACCATATTTTCCAAAAGCCCGGAAATTATGAAGTGTCAGTTACCGCAGCATTAAGTCCAAACTCATGTGATGATCAGGAGGAAATTGTTTTTGAAGTAGTGGTGCGGGAGACTAAAGCTGAGTTAGTGGGAGAACAATCTGTTTGTCCGGATGTGGAGGAAATCATGTATCGGGTAAAGGGAAAGGAGAATGTTTTCAAATCTATCTTCGAAATCGAAGGGGGAGAAATAATGAAAGATTATGGAGACTCGGTTTTGGTTAAATGGGGACCTGCAAATGAAAATGCCCTATTGCGATTGATTCCATATACAGAAAGTGGTTGTCCGGGTGAGCCGATAGAATTGCCGGTAGTGATCAATCAACGGATATCCGTAGATGCTGCCGAAGGGCCTTTGGAGGTTTGCTACAGCCCCAATGCCTCTTTTATTTACCAAGCGCCAAGCCCTCAAACCTCGAGAGGATATACATGGACCATAGTAGGAGGGACCATTATTTCAGGTCAAGGCACACCTACATTGGAAGTCAATTGGGATCAACCCGAAACGGTAGGCACCTTGGAATATGTAGCGTTTAGTTTGGTGGATAGTCAATGTGAAGGAACTTCTCCAAAAATTGAAGTATCAATAGTTGCTGAATTTTTGGCCCAAGTCACTGATGTGAAAATGGTGGATTGCTTCGGAGCTAATAATGGTTCAATACAAATTGAGGTCAAAGGTGGAAAACCTCCTTACCAATACAAATGGTCTCATGCCGGCGGATTAAACTCCAATATTGCGCAAAATTTGGCCCCTGGGATTTATTGGGTGGAGGTTTTAGATCAATTGGGCTGTATTCAGCGATTGGAAAATCTGGAAATCACTCAACCGGACATCCTAAAAATCGGAACTCTTCAGCCTGTTGGAACATCCTGTTATGGCAAACCCGATGGAACCGTGCAAATTACCATTCAAGGAGGGACTATGCCATATTCTTTTGATGCTGATCCGAATACCAAGTTTTTTGGAACTTATCAAAAAGCCCAAATGGAAGCAGGAAAATATGCTTGGAAGGTAACAGATGCCAATGGTTGTGTGCTTCCTGTGGAATTTGAAATTACGTCGCCTATGCCTTTGGAAGTAGATGTCAGGTTAGTGAAACCTGCTTGCCCAGGTGATTCCAACGGAGAACTTATTGCCATTCCTAAAGGTGAAAACGGTCCGTTTGTTTTCGAATGGAAAACCTTATCCATGTCAGGAGATTTAGTGACAGGCTTAGTTGCTGGGGAGTATGAACTGGAAGTAACCGATGCCAATGGATGCGTCAGTGTGGGTTCAGGAAGAGTTTCAGAAGCAGCTCCTGAGATAAGAATGCCTACAGGATTTGACCCTAAAAAGAAGGATAGTATGTATCAGGGGGTCTCGAATTGCGAAACTGCATTTGAGCTATGGATTTTTAATCGTTGGGGTCAATTGATATTTTTTGGAAACAAAGGCTGGGATGGCATGGTTTCTGGTAAGGAGGCCCCAAGCGGAACTTATTCTTATTCAGTAAATTATTACTTTGAATTGGAAGGGAAGTCGCAAATCAGTAATATTAAGGGGCAATTCACCCTTGTCCGTTAACACCCTTAAAATCAAAAAATTGATAGGCCCTTACTACTAAAATGAAGCACAACAAAAGATGGATAATCTTTTTGATGTGCATTTCATTTTTCTCGAGCATCCAAGGGATAGCTCAAAGCACGATTGGAAGTGAATTTCTGGTTGGGTTCATGGAAAATAACCAAAAGCCAAGCCTACCCGACAAAGCTGTAGTTGTAATTACAGCCAATGAAAATGTGTCCGGAACCATTGACTTCCTTGGACAGCAGATTTCCTTTTCTCTTAATAAAGGTCAGATTTTCAAAAAAGAGTTTCTCTCTGGTTCTCAGGATGTAATCCATAGAAAAACCGAGGAAAAAGAGAATAAGTCTGTCTTAATCAGAACTTCCGGTAAAGTATCTGTCTATGCCTACAACACCCGACAGAATAGCGCGGATGCTACTTTAGTCCTGCCGGTTAATATTCTCAGCAAGGATTATTTTGTCACTGCCCACTTCAGACCTCTTACAGATGGTCCTGATAATTCCGCTTCTACTGCTCTGGTTCTTGCCAATGAAGACAACACCCTCGTAGAAATCACCCCCTCGGTCACCACCGAACTGGGTAAGCCTGCCAAACAACCCTACACCATTTCTCTCAATGCCGGGGAGAGCTATCAAATTCGAGCCTTCGGAGACTTGACTGGTACCCGTTTTAGAATCCTGAACTCAGACCCCAGCGATTGTAAAAGACTTGCAGTATTTGGAGGTAATAAGATGACCACTGTTGCAGAGTGCGGAAATACTGGGGACCACATGTATTCTCAAGCACTTCCCATTGAGTTCTGGGGCAAATCGTATATCCATGTCCCTTTAAAAAACAGAACCTCTGGTGAAGTGGTGAAAGTGCTCGCAGGAACTGACAATACCGAAGTAAAAGTCAATGGTGTCAGCAAAGGCATTTTGAATCAAGGGGAGTTTTTAAGAATGGAATTCAAGGTCGATGAGGTCGCCAATATCGAAACTTCCCAACCCGCAGCGGTCTCTCTGCTTTCCAAGAGTCAGGATTGCAACACTTCTCCTGGATTTATTGGAGATCCTTTTTTGATTAATCTTCAAAGCAATGAATTGAGGATTAAGGAACTGGATTTTTATTCTGTTGACGAGGCAGGATTCATTTTTAACAATGCCAATATTATTGCTCCAACTGCCTCCATCAGTCAGATTCGACTCAATGGATTAGCCATTACCTCGCAGTTTAAACCAGTTCCCGGAAACACTGCATTTTCCTATGCCCAGGTTAACTTAAAGGACGGGGCCAATAAATTCTTCAGTCCTGAAGGAGCCATTATTTATATCTATGGTTCAGGACAGCGATCCTCCTATGGCTATTCTGCAGGATTTGAAATTACCCAATCCCAGCTACAGATCGAAAATGATCAAGCAGCTGAAATCAACGGCAAGTATCAGGTTTGCGTAGGCGAGGAAACCCCTTGGGAAATAAAAATTGCAAATCAACAATTCACTCAATTTTCTTGGGATTTTGGAGATGGAAGCCCTCTAAAGAGTGGTAAGTCAGTACTCCATCAATTCCAGGAACCGGGAAATTTCTTGGTCAAAGTGGTGGCAAGTACTGGTTCAGGAAGTTGTGCTCTTACAGAAGAGTTGGAGATTGAAGTAAATGTCCAAAATGTTGAGGGGGAAATAAAAGGGCCGACTACTGCCTGCGGAGGATCTCAATCGACTTATCAGTTGAAAAATGGGGAGACCATTGTAAAAGCACAATGGAAAGAGATTGTCGGTGGACAAATCATTTCACAAGATGAAAGCCAACTGGTGATCAAATGGAATGAAGGCGTGGTCTTGGGTAAAATCACCGCTGTTCCGGTTTCGGAGGCAGGTTGCACAGGAAAGGAAGTTTCTTTGGAAGTACAAATTGGTGTCGGAGAGATTTTGCCGGCTGCTAAAGGCCCTGCCGAGTTTTGTGCTGGTAAACTCACTTCCTATGAATTGCCTCAGGGAGTTTCAGGAGAAACGATCGAGTGGATTGTGGTAGGAGGACAAATCAAAGAGGGACAGGGAAGCTCCAAGGTGAGCATAGATTGGAATCCGGAGAACATCAACTTTTCTGTTGCTTATTCCATCAAAAAATTGGGTTTAGCTTGTGTTCAAAATTCCGAAGATTTAAAAGTTTCCAAATCAGCTCAGATTGAGATTTTGGTGATTAAAAACACTTCTCCTCAATGTCCCGGAGATTCAAGCGGTGGTTTAGAAATTCAATTCAAGGGTGGGTCTGGAAATTATGACATTACCTGGAGTCATAATGCTGAGCTCAAAAGCACCAAAGCCGAAAATTTAAAAGCAGGAAAATACAGCATTAAAGTCCGAGACAAGGACGGTTGCGGGGTAGCTGAGCTGGAAGTTGAAATCAAGGATCCGATTAAAATGCGGATTTTAGGGGAAGTGGAAACTTTTCCGATCATTTGCCAAGGAGCCTCGACAGGGAAGTTTAGAGCGAAAATGGAAGGAGGCACCCCACCTTACCGGGTAGATGGATTGGAGACAATTTGGAATGGCCAGTATCTGGAAGTTCAAGGTCTATCCAAAGGAACATTCAATCTGTTCATTTCAGATTCTACGGGTTGTTCGATCCCCGTTTCAGGCCAAATTCAAGAAACAGCCCCAATGACAGTGGCTTTTGTGGAGAACAATCTGGGATGTCCTGGTGGAAATAATGGGGAATTAACAGTCAAGGTAAGCGGGGGAGCTCCACCTTACCGATACACTTGGGGTTTGCAGGGTGGAATTGGATTAGCTTCAACCACCTCCTCACCAAGGTCATTTTTGGATCAAGGGCCGAGCATCAGCTCAATGCCATCAGGTGAATATGAGGTAATGGTGACAGATGCCAACGGATGCACGATTACGGCTATGGGGAAAATTTCCGAGGCCAAACCAGAACTCAGAATGCCAACTGGATTCAAACCCATGGATGGACCTTTCGAGCCAGTTTCCAATTGCTTGGTGAATTTTGAGATTCAGATTTTTGACCGATGGGGTAATGTGGCATTTACTGGATCTCAAGGCTGGAACGGAGAAATCAAAGGAAAAGAAGCTCCAACCGGAACCTACCACTATCGCTTGATTTATTATTATACCATTTCAGGTCAGGAGAAGGTAGAAGAGGATCAAGGTTCGTTTATTCTCCTCCGTTAAAATCAGCTGTTTACGATTTTCAAGCTATTTGAGCCGATTGAATTCTTTGAATTGGCAAGATTTGAAATAGTTTTGTCTCAAATTCATTTTTAAAACCCATGAAGAAAATTTTGATAACCGGGGGTGCCGGTTACATCGGATCCCATACGGCAGTTGAACTCTGGAACTCGGGATTTGAACCCATTATTTTGGATGATTTGTCCAATTCTGACAGCAATGTTTTGGACAGGTTGGAGGAAATAACCGGGAAAAGATTCTCCTTTTTTAAAGGGGACTGCAACGACAAGAAGCAATTGGAGGAGATTTCAAGTCAACACCAAATATCTGGTATTATCCATTTTGCAGCTTTTAAATCTGTCGGAGAAAGCACTGCACAGCCTTTGAAGTATTATCAGAATAACGTAGGATCTTTATTGATTCTATTGGAATGGATGAAGGAAAAAGACATCCAGGATTTAGTTTTTTCTTCTTCCTGTACCGTTTATGGGCAGCCTGAAGTGCTTCCCGTTACTGAATCCACACCGAGACAAGAGGCTGAAAGTCCCTATGGAAATACCAAAAAAATCTGTGAGGACATCTTGGTGGACTATGTGAAAAGCCAACCTGGGATTCGTGTGATTTCTTTGAGATACTTCAATCCGGTCGGTGCGCATCCTTCCGCGAAAATAGGGGAGTTGCCGCTCGGAGTACCACAGAATTTAGTTCCTTTTATTACCCAAACTGCGGCTGGGATTAGAGAGAAATTGACGGTTTTTGGGAATGACTACGATACGGTTGATGGAAGCTGCGTTCGGGATTACATTCATGTGATGGACCTAGCAGATGCTCACGTCAAAGCCTTAGATTTCCTGAAAGGTCAAAAGACAAACTTCTACGAGGTATTCAATGTGGGTACAGGAGAGGGAAATACTGTTTTGGAGGTGATCCAGACTTTTGAAAAGGTAAACGGATTAAAGCTCAATTATGAAATCGGTCCACGCCGTCCCGGGGATGTGGTGAAGACCTGGGCCGACACCTCTAAAATCAGAAAGGTACTGGGATGGAGTCCTAAATATTCCCTGGAAGATTCCATGCGGGATAGCTGGAGATGGCAGAAAAATCTTTAAATCCGGGATTAATTGATAAGTCCTCGAGCTCTGACAGCCCGAGGACTTATTTTTTAACCACTTTTGAGATAATGGCATCCAATCTTAATTCTTGAAAGAAATCAATATCCTGCTGCCTGTCCGTCTTTTCTGGACTCAGAGGCTCCAATGTACACTTTGTTGATTCGATCATACAGAATGGCCTGATAGCCACCATAGGGACCGACACTATATTCGATTCGGTGTCCCATTTCTTCCAGCTGCCGGATTACCTCATAGGAAAAGCCGCTTTCCAAGTTGAGAGATCCTCCATTGGTCATTTGAGAGCCGGTAGGTTCTGAACTTCCATTGTGTCGCATCCGAGGTGCGTCACCAGCTTCCTGAAGATTCATTCCAAAATCAATCAGGTTAACAATGATCTGGGTATGACCTTGTGGCTGCACTGATCCTCCCATCAAGCCAAAACTGATATAAGGTTGGCCGTCTTTGGTGACAAAAGCAGGGATGATGGTATGGAAAGGTCTTTTGCCCTTGGCGAGGGAGTTCCAATGGTTTTCATCCTGTACATTGAACTGTTGACCTCGGTTTTGAAGGACAAATCCCAAGCCATCCGGTACCATTCCTGAGCCGAACTCATCGTAAATGCTTTGAATGAAAGAGACCATGTTGCCCTCCTTGTCCGCTACGGTAAGATAGGTTGTATTTCCTTTCTCGATTTCTCCTGCAGGATAGGATAATGCTGCTTTCTGCGGATCGATTAGCTTTCTTCTTTCCTCTGCATATTCTTTGGAAATCAGTTTTTCCACAGGGATTTGGTTGAAAGCCGGATCGGCATAGAATTTAGCCCGATCTTCAAAGGCTAGTTTTTTGGCTTCTGTGAGGAGGTGTAGGTATTCTGCACTTCCAAAGCCCATGGATTTGATATCATAGCCTTCTAGAATGTTCAACATTTGGAGGACAGCGATTCCCTGCCCATTGGGAGGAAGTTCCCAGACATCATATCCCCGATAGTTGGTGCTGACTGGATCTACCCACTCAGAGGTATGCTTTTTCAGGTCTTCGTAGCGTAGATAACCTCCGTTTTCTTTCATAAACCGGTCAATTGTACGAGCGATTTCTCCTTCATAGAAAGCTGACCTGCCTTCTTTGGCGATTAAAGAGTAGGTTCTTCCCAAATCCGGATTTTTGAAGACTTCTCCTTTTCTCGGAGTGTTTTTTCCATTGGGCATGTAAGTTTTTCTGAACCCAGGGATGTCCTGCATTTTCTCATACATCCCGTTCATTTGCCAGGCAATTACCTCAGAAACGGGAAAACCTTGATTGGCATAGTCGATAGAAGGCTGCAGGATCTCCTCCATGGAGAGCTTTCCAAATCGTTTGTGCATTTGAAACCAACCATCCACACAACCTGGCACAGAGACGGGGAGAGGACCCAGTAAAGGCACTTGATTCAGGCCTTTTTCCTTAAATACCTCCATAGTCAGCAACTCGGGAGCACGGCCGCTTCCATTAAAGCCATAAAGTTTCTGGGTTTTGGCGTCCCATATGATTGCAAAAACATCCCCTCCAATCCCACAACCGTTAGGCTCCACTAAGCCAAGCATGGCATTTGCGGCAATGGCAGCATCCATCGCGGAGCCTCCTTTTTTCAAAATATCCAGGGCCACTTGGGTCGCGAGTGGCTGGGCGGTCGCAGCCATCCCATTTTGGGCGATGACTTCTGATCGGGTGGCGAATACCTTACCACTTACTCGGTCTTGAGCCCAAGAGGCGGTGGCGATAAGGGAAAATGTGAAAAAGAAATATAGACGTTTCATGGGGATAAGATTAGTACTGCGATACTAAACTAGTCCCAGAATTGTTTCAAGGGAAAATTTTTGAGCGGTAGAAGAAACTCAGGAAATCACACGTACCAGTAGTTTTTCGCAGACTTTTTCACTGAGGGTTTCTTGAGGGTGTCCAGCATAGGAAACGGTCATGCTATGGTCGTATGCCTCTTGTGAAAGAATTTTCAATTCTTTTCCCAAAGTCAACTCCCGATTGTTGAGGAATTCCAAAAAATCTGCCGAAGAGTTGGTTAAGGCGGTAAGCTGAACTACTTGCCCTGTGAGGCAACTTGCTAAGGAAACGTGGCTTAGGGTTTGGACTCTTCCCTGATCATCAGGAATCGGAGATCCATGGGGATCAATGGTGGGATATCCTAGCATTTCATCCATGCGATCAAAAAATTTGGGAGCATGAATATGCTCGATCTGTTCTGCTACTTCATGCACCTCTTCCCAACCAAATCCCATTTTCTTAACCAAAAACATCTCTGTCAGTCGATGTTTTCGAATGACCAAAGCAGCAGTTTTTTTCCCCTGCTTAGTTAAGGTGACAGGTTTGTATTTCTCATAAATAACCCACCCGCTTTTTTGAAGGCTTTTGACCATGGAATTGGCAGTAGGCATGCTGACTCCAAGACTTTGGGCTAAATCTGAAATATTCACTTCACCTTCTGGATTTGCCAGATTGAACAACGCTTTGAGATAGTTTTCTTCTGTAGTTGAGGCCATGTTTTTGTTCGGATCTTCAAATATGTTAATAATCTTTCATAAATATATTTGTTAGATTGATCTAACAATTATATTTTTGTGTTCGAATAAATCGAATAATACTGTTATAACTACACCACTTGTAATGTCAAGATTACTGATTTTCATAGCTTTGATGGTTTCCTTTTCAATCCAATCTTTGGCTCAACATCGGGTACAGGGGAAGGTAGAAAGTGCTCAAAAGCCACTGGAATTTGTGACGATTTATATTCCTGAATTGCAAAAAGGAACCACAACCGATGAGAATGGGCAGTTTGTTCTTTTGAATATTCCTGCCGGAAAATGGAACTTGGAGGTTTCTCTTTTGGGATATCGAAAAGTATCCAAAACCCTTGTTGTTCCATTAGCAAGTCAGGATCTGGTTTTTGTCCTGGAAAATTTAGACAGCTCTTTAGATGAGGTAGTGGTATCCGGCACGCTCCAAGAAGTCTCCAAGACCAATAGCCCTGTGCCAGTGGAAGTCTATAAATCCGGGTTTTTCAAGGCTAACCCAACCCCCTCTATTTTTGAATCCCTTCAAAATGTTAACGGAGTAAGACCTCAAGTCAATTGCAATGTTTGCAATACCGGAGACATTCATATCAATGGTTTGGAGGGGCCTTATACCATGGTATTGATTGATGGGATGCCAATCGTCAGTGGACTATCCACGGTATATGGACTCACTGGAATTCCTCAATCTCTCATTGATCGGATTGAAGTGGTCAAAGGACCTGCATCTACGCTCTATGGTTCTGAGGCCGTAGGTGGATTGATCAATATCATCACTAAAAGATCAGAGTTGGCACCTGTCGTGGGCTCGGATGTAATGGTCAGTTCTTGGGGTGAGGTAAATGCTGATTTGGGTTTCAAATCCAGCTTGGGCAAAAAAGTCCAGTCCTTGACAGGATTAAATGTTTTTTGGTACGATCGCCCAATTGACAATAATCAGGATGGGTTTACAGATGTCACTTTGCAAAAACGGGTTTCACTATTTCAAAAATTGGAGTTTGACCGACCGGGAGCCAAAGCATTCTCCTTGGCAGGTCGGTATATGTACGAGGATCGTTGGGGTGGAGAAATGAATTGGACACCGGCCTTTAGGGGAGGAGATGAGGTATATGGAGAAAGTATTTTTACTTTCAGATGGGAGCTGTTTGGAAATTATGAGTTGCCCAGAGTCAAAAATGTCAACTTCCAGTTTTCTGCCAATGGTCATCATCAAAACTCAGTGTATGGTGAAACATTCTTTGTAGCTGATCAAAAGATTGGATTTGGCCAGTTGACCTATCGAAAGGAGGCTGGAATCAACAATTTGCTCCTAGGCGCCGCGTATAGATACACTTACTACGATGATAATACGGTAGCGACTGGGGGAGATGGAAGACAAAACAACCCCTCAGTCATTCATCTTCCGGGAGTTTTTGTGCAAAATGAACTGAATTTATCTCCGAAAAGTACTGTCTTGGCTGGAGTGCGATATGACTACAATAGCATCCATGGGTCAGTGGTTTCACCCCGACTCAATTATAAGTTGTCTTCATTAGACAAGACGACCATTCTTAGGATTTCTGCAGGAAATGGATTTCGGGTAGCGAATGTCTTTACGGAGGATCATGCGGCACTCACAGGGGCCAGAGAAGTAGTTTTCGAAGAGGAATTGGATCCGGAGAGAAGCTGGAATGGAAATGTGAACCTGGTGAAGAAAATATATTCTTCCAAAGGAAATTATTATTCCTTGGACGGGACAGTGTTCTACACTCATTTCACCAACAGAATTGTACCGGATTATGAAACCAACCCCAACCAAATCATCTATGCAAATTTGGATGGAAAAGCAGTTTCCAAGGGTGTTTCTCTAAACTTCGATGCAGCTCTTCAATCCGGATTAAACTTCATGGCTGGAGCGACTTTAATGGATGTTTCACTCGATGAAGATGGAGAAAAAGTAAGGCAATTGTTGACTGAAAGGTTTTCTGGAGTATGGAATATCGGATACCATATCCATGCGCTTCATTTACAGATTGATTATACCGGGAATGTTTACAGTCCTATGAGGTTACCTTTATTGGGGGACTTGGATGACCGTCCGGAGTACTCCCCATGGTTCAGTATCCAAAATATTCAAGTCAGCAAAAAGCTAGGGAATTGGGAGCTCTATGGAGGAATCAAAAACCTGTTGAATTTCACACCACCGGCCAACAGTATCGCCCGATCTTTTGATCCCTTTGATAAAGGAGTAGAATTTGATGAGTCCGGGCAAGTGATCCCCACACCCGGCAACCCCAATGCGCTTACATTCGATCCGACCTACGTTTTTGCTCCCAATCAGGGAATCCGCGGATTTCTTGGAGTTCGGTTTACGATTCAATAAGGCAAAAAAAATCCCCGCTTTTGGCGGGGATTTTCAGTTTATTTCTCTTCTGTCGGCTTAGGAGCACTCATTTTTTTCACTTTATCTCCTTCCTTAAGTTGTTTGCTGACAATAAAGTAAGGACCAGAGATCACTTCATCTCCTTCTTTCAGGCCTTGCAAAATCTCGATGTTCTCATAGTCAGAGATTCCGGTTTTGACCTCTCTGATTTTGGCAACTCCTCCTTCACTGACAAATACCAATTCTTTGGATTTCGTGGTGCCTCCTGCAAGTGTATCTAGCTTATCTTCACGGGTTGTTACAGAAGAAAGCGGAATAGCCAAGGCATCATTTTTAGATGTCGTGAGGATTTCCACAGAAGCTGTCATCCCAGGGCGGAATGGATATTTATTTCCTGCCTTTACCAAATCCTCATAGGAGCTATTCAGAATTCTGATTTTGACTTTGAACTCAGTCACTGCATCTGCAGAGGCTTTGGCATTGGCGGTATTTGCAATGCTGGTTACGATTCCTTTGAATTTCTTACCTAGGGAAGAATAAGCATCTACATCGATGATGGTGGTGTCTCCCAAGGAAAGTCTTACGATATCATTTTCATTCACATCTACGCGTACTTCCATTTTAGAAAGGTCTGCGATGGTCATCATTTCTGTACCAGCCATCTGCTGAGTTCCTACCACACGTTCTCCTTTTTCAATCAAAAGGCTGGACACAATTCCTGAAACCGGAGAATTCACGTTAGTTAATCTCAGATTTTCGGAGGCCTCGTTGACGGAAGCCTGAGAGCTTTTCACGATAAATTCAGAAGCAACCACATTTTGCTTTGCGGCTTCGAGATCTTTTTCTGCAGTGATATAGTTGGCTCTTGCAGTTTCGAAGTCAGCATCAGAAATAGCCTTTTGCTGATAGAGTTTTTGCTGACGCTCAAAGTTGAGTTTTACTTGCGTAAACTGAGCCTCGGATCTTTGCAGCGCTGCTCTGGATTGAGCAAGATTAGCCATTTGCTGGTTGAGATTCGCACGGGTTCTCTCTAGGGCTGAAATGAAGTTGTCAGGTCGGATTTTTACCAGCAATTTCCCCATTTCCACTGAGTCTCCCTCTACGACATTCAATTCGATGATTTCACCAGCTACGTCTGGGGAAAGCTTAACTTCTACTTCAGGCTGGATTTCTCCGGATGCACTGACTTTTTCTATAATGGAGGTTTTTTTCGCAGTGGCAAATTCCACTTCGGTTTCTTTGGCTCCACCGATCCATCCTGCAGATCTACCGATGACAGCAAATATAATGATCACACCCACCGCTCCGAGTAGGTAATACAAAAGCTTGTTTGACTTCTTGTTGGCCATGGTTTAGTTTATGTTAATGGGGTTTCCTAGATAGAATTCCAGAACTTTAATTCTGAAGATGTATGTGTATTTCGCATTCAGCAAATCTGCCTGAGCATTGAATAGGTTGTTTTGTGCAACTTGAAAATCAACTGAGTTGATGGCGCCTAAGTCAAATCTTTGCTGAGCGACTCTGAATGTCTCGCCTAAGCTTCTTACTCGGGTCAAAGATGCCTGATAGGATTGCTCTGAAGCCAATGCTTGGTTGTAAGCAGTCTCGATGTCCTGACGTAATTGGTTTTTTGCCTGAATATGATCCACTTCAGCCAAAGCCTTTTGAGCCCTAGCTCTTTGTACAGAAGCCCGGTTGTTGAAGTTGGTGAAGATTGGAATGTTCAACTGAAGGTTGGCTGATTGGGAAAGGTTGTTTTCAATCTGGGTCCCAAAAGCAGGGATTTCAGTTTGACCAAACCCGGGCTGATCTACATAGTTGGAGAAAATGTTGCCACTCAAGCCAAGCGTAGGGAAGAAGGCTCCTTTGGCGATTTTGACTCCGTATTCAGCACTTTCAACAGAAGCTTCAGCTGCTTTGATTTCGGGCATCATATCAATGGCAACCTCATAAATTCTGGCTGGGTCATTTAACTCCATGTCATAATCTGTGATTTCAAAATCCGGTTCGACCACATCGAAGGATTCAGAAAAAGGAATTTGCATCGCCTGAGCCAATGCCAATTTGGCTTGTCTAAGGCTGTTTTTGGCATTGATGACTTCCAGTTGATTGGTAGCATTTTGGGATTGGAGATCCAGCTGATCGGAAAGTGGCAGTGATCCTGCATTGACTAGCTTGGTGGTTCTCTCCAGTTGTTCTGCGGTGGACTTTAGCTGGTTTTCGGCAATTTTAACCTGCTCTCTGTTAAAAACCACATTGATAAACTGGTTGATGATATCCAAAGTCACCTGATTGGTGGTGGCCTGCACACTGAATTCACCTGTTTCCAAATCCTTTCTTGCCTGGGAAATGGAGTTGTTGATTCTCATTCCTCCAAATATGGTGACATTCGTATTTGCAAACAGGTTGATGTTACCGATTCTGTTGTTTTCGAAAAGGTTGGTTACCGGGTTAATTGAACGACCCCATCGATAACCAGAACTAGCACCCAAGGAAAAACTCGGAATTCTTTGTCCTTGGTTTTGGAGTAAAGTGGCTTCAGTGATATCCTGATTTAAGCGGGTTCTTTTCAGGGTAAGGTTGTTTTCCAGGGCTATTTGAATGCATGACTGCAAGTCATAAGGGCCTTGAAATTGGTCTGATTGGGCTTGTGTTTGGATTATAATCCCAAACATGATTAGGAAAAATGTAAAAATCTTTCTCATAGGAATTAGTTGGTTGTTCAAATTTTTGCTTACAAGTCAATATCCGGGATATAAATCAATTCCTTAATCCAAGGTAAAGACTTTAAGTATTGGTTCGTTATCGGTTGTATTCCGGAGTCCATTTCGATCACATGGCAGGCGATATCGTTTTTTCCTTTTCGGGATACAGACATGGTAGCAATATTGGCTTTTTCCTGAGCGATCACACTGGAAATAAAGGCTATAGCACCTGAAATATCCTGAGCCTTGATGATCAGAGTATGGGCCTGGGCTGAGAAATTAGCCACAAAACCATCTACTTCGGCGATATTGATGACTCCACCTCCCAAGCTTTCTCCCACGACTTCTATTGATGTTTCGCCTCTTTTGAGATTAAGTTTGATGGTGTTGGGATGGTGAATAGAGGAGTTGCCAATAGACTTGAATTTGTATTTCAGTCCTTTTTCGGCTGCAATTTCCAAAGCTGTTTTAATCCGGGGATCATCGGTTTTAAAATCCATCAAACCTCCCAAAATCGCCCGGTCACTGCCATGTCCTTCATAGGTTCTGGCAAATGAGTTGTAAAAGGTAATTTCTGCTTCATCGGGAATTCCTCCAAGCACACGAATGGCGGCTCGGGCTATACGTACTACTCCGGCAGTATGTGAGGAGGAAGGCCCTATCATGATAGGACCGATCATATCAAATACACTGCTTTTATTGGCCATGGGTTTTATTGTTCCAATTTTGATGCTAGCTAAAAAAATCACTCAAGAATATCTAATTTTTATTTCAAATGGTCATTTTTGAATCAAAAACCCATAGTTATTGATCAAAATTAACTTAATAAAGATAGATCAAAATTTTAATATGATCGAATTTGAACACTTCAATGAGCGAATCTGAGACAACCTGGATTAAGGAATCCCACTTAAGTCCTTGGAAAAAGGAAGGCTTTTTTGCCATTCCCAACCGTGCCATGAATTTTGGTGATGGGGTTTTTGAGACCATGCTTTTTGATGGTGAAAAGTTCCGATTCAAAGAGCTTCACCAAGAAAGATCCAGAAAAGGATTACACACCTTAAATATAGAAGGCCATGATGCTGATTTAGATGAAGTGGAATCACTTTTACTGAGAGATCATTTGGGTGAAAAAGTAAGAGTTCGATGGAATCTCTTTCGTGCAGGATCCGGGAAATATTCACCCCAATCCAATGAACTTTTCCAAACACTCCATCTGGAGCCATTCGCTCCGCCTCCATTAGTCAAGACCAAGGTTGGTTTTTGCACCTCTGTTAATTTGGATGCTTCAGCTTTAAGTTCATTAAAAACCCTCAATGGCTTGCCTTATATCTTAGCTGCTCAAGAACGAATTCAAAATAATTGGGACGAGATCATTCTTCTGGATTCCAAGGGAAATATTGCAGAAGCAGGCAGTTCCAATATTTTTTGGAAGAAGGGAAACATTGTTTTTACTCCCTCTTTGGCTACTGGGTGCATCGAAGGAGTGGGTAGGGGGGCTTTAGCTTCAAAATTTAAAAGTGAAGGAATTGAATTGAAGGAAGGTTTATTTCCAAAAGAAGTCATTTGGAAGGCCGATTCGGTTTGGGTTTCCAATGCATTGGGGGTTAGTTATTTGGAAAATATAGAATCCTCCAAATTTTCTATTGATCCTTGGGGACTTGTTTCTGAATTTTTCAAATAAATCTGAAACTGATTAGGAGGAATATGCAGACGTTTGCATCAAACCGCTATATTTATCGACCTTAAATTGTAAAACATCAACTAATAGTAGTTTTATATACCCAAAACAATCAACCAAACCTAAACTTATGCTTCTTGAACCCATTGACCTGATAGTCTTTATTGGCTATTGTTTCCTCATTATTGGGATGGGCCTATTTGTCTCCAGAGAGAAAAAAGGCCACGTCAAAAACTCTTCTGATTATTTTCTTGCTTCTAAAGCTTTGCCTTGGTGGGCTGTAGGTGCATCCCTGATCGCTTCTAATATATCCGCGGAGCAATTTATCGGGATGTCCGGCTCCGGGTTTGCTTTAGGCTTGGCAATCTCCACTTATGAGTGGATGGCCGCGGCCACGCTTTTGGTCGTGGCGATTTTCTTTCTTCCGGTGTATATCAAGAAAGGGATCTATACCATGCCGGGATTTTTGCTTGACCGATACGATACCCGAGTGCGGACGACCATGGCAATTTTCTGGTTGTTGCTGTACGTTTTTGTCAACTTGACATCCGTGCTTTATTTGGGAGCGCTTACGTTAAACACCATCCTGGACGTTCCGATGTTTACGGGGATTGTAGGATTGGCCCTCTTTGCGATGGTTTACTCTATTTATGGAGGATTGAAAGCTGTGGCTTGGACAGACGTAGTACAGGTGGTATTTCTTATCGCCGGCGGTTTGGCCACGACCTATATCGCACTAAGCATGGTAGGTAATGGAGATGCCTGGGAGGGAATAGGTCTTTTGAGAAAGGAAGTCCCTGGACACTTTTCCATGATTCTTTCCAAAGGCGAAATGATGATTCCTGATGGAAAAGGAGGAACAAGAGATGCTTATTTGGACCTTCCTGGGCTTTCTGTTTTGGTAGGAGGGATGTGGATCACCAATTTGAGCTATTGGGGCTTCAACCAATATATCACCCAAAGAGCATTGGCGGCAAAAAGTCTTGATGAAGCTCAGAAAGGGATGATTTTCGCCGGTTTCTTGAAGCTATTGATGCCTTTGATCGTAGTTGTTCCTGGGATTGCAGCATGGGTGATTGTGAAAAATGGAGGTGATTCTGCATTTATTCAGTCCATGACTGATCCTGCTACGGGTATTGTTAAGTCAGATCGCGCCTATCCGACCTTACTTCAGTTGCTTCCGACAGGATTGAAAGGTCTTGCATTTGCGGCTTTGACCGCAGCTATAGTTTCTTCACTTGCATCTATGGCCAATAGTACTTCCACGATTTTCACGATGGATATTTACACGAAGTACTTTGGTAAAGATGCTTCTGAATCCAAGCAGGTAAGAGTAGGTAGAATTACAGCTTTGGTTGCTTTTGTGGTCGCGGCGATGGTCGCACCAGCCTTGGGCCAACTTGACCAAGCATTCCAATTTATCCAAGAGTACACTGGCTTTATCAGCCCGGGTGTATTTGCCATCTTCTTCTTTGGAGTTTTCTGGAAAAAGACCACTTCCAACGCTGCATTGGTAGGAGCTTCTTTGAGTATTCCACTTTCCGTCGTTCTAAAGCTTGTATTCCCGAATCTTCCCTTCATTGACCGAATGGGAGTGGTTTTCCTTGTTTTGGCTGCGCTTATGATCATTATTTCTCTGATTGAAGGAAAAGGAAAAGATCATCCAAACAGCATCGATGTCAACAAGGAGTTGTTTAAGACCAGTATCCAATTTAAGATTGGAGCTATTTTGATCGCCGGTATTATCGCTGCGCTATATACTGTATTCTGGTAAGCCATGAGAAATCTATTATTAGGATTGGATATCGGAAGCAGCTCCGTGAAGGCATCTTTGTTGGATGCAGATACGGGAAAGGCTATCGCTTCAAAGGCATTTCCAGAAGAGGAAATGCCGATTTTGGCGCCTGAAACCGGCTGGGCAGAACAGGATCCGGAAATGTGGTGGAGTTATGTCAAAGAATCCACGGCCTATATTTTCAAAAAGGCAGGGGTAAAAAAAGGCGAACTCAAAGGAATCGGGATTGCCTATCAAATGCATGGATTAGTCTGCGTAGATAAAGATCAAAATGTTCTCAGGCCATCTATTATATGGTGTGACAGTCGTGCCGTTGAGATTGGAGAAAAAGCATTCCAAGGACTGGGGCAAGACTATTGTCTGCCCCATCTTTTGAATTCCCCGGGAAATTTTACTGCTTCCAAGCTTCGCTGGGTGATTGAGAATCAGCCTGAGATTGCTTCCAAGATTCACAAAATCATGCTTCCCGGAGATTTCATTGCTATGAAATTGACTGGGGAAATCCTAACCTCAGAAACAGGACTTTCTGAAGGGATATTTTGGGATTTTAAGGAAAATGGATTGAGTCAGAAACTTCTTAGTCAAATGGAAATTCCTCAAGAGTGGATTCCGACTGTTGTCCCTTCCTTTTCTTTGCAGGGAAAAGTTACAGCCAAAGCTTCTCAGGAAACCGGTATTGAAGCCGGTGTTCCGATTTCTTATCGGGCAGGCGACCAACCCAACAATGCTTTTTCCTTACAGGTCTTAAAGCCCGGGGAATTGGCAACCACAGCGGGGACTTCAGGGACAGTCTATGGGGTTTCGGATCAGCCACTTTATGACCCGAAGTCTAGGGTAAATACATTTGTCCATGTCAACCACTCACAAAAAAGTCCTTCCTATGGAGTTTTACTTTGTGTAAATGGCACTGGAATTCTCAACTCATGGCTGAAGAGATTGATGGGGGGATCCCGGATTTCGTATGAGGAGATGAATAGTCTGGGAGCTGCCGCCGGGATGGGTTCTGAAGGTTTGGTATTTATCCCCTTCGGAAACGGAGTAGAAAGAATCATGCAAAATAAGCCAGTAGGAGCACATTTGTTGGGCTTGGATTTGCTGAAGCATGATAAACGCCATGTCATTCGAGCAGCTCAAGAAGGCATCGTTTCTGCCTTAACTTATGGTTTCAGAATCATGAAGGAGATGGGAATGAATCTTCAGACTGTCAAAGCAGGTCATGCCAATATGTTTTTGAGTCCCTTGTTTCGAAAGACGTTTGTCCATATGAATCGGGTCAATTTGGAACTTTACGATACTGATGGGGCTCAGGGAGCTGCAAGAGGAGCAGGAATCGGTGCAGGAGTATTTCAGTCTGAATCTGAAGCGTTCCAGGGATTGGAACTTCTTGAAACCTTGGAGCCCAATCAAAACTTTTTTGAGCCCTATGAGGAGGTTTACCAGCATTGGGAATCTCAGCTTAAGGCCGTAATGAAGTGATTTTATAAAATGAAAAATCCATAAACCTATTATTCCTAAAAATTAACAGTAAACTCAAAAACCATGTCAAAAACCTATTTTCCTAACATCGACAAAATCAAATTTGAAGGCCGGGAGAGCGACAACCCGATGGCTTTCCGCTTTTACGACGAGAATAAAGTAATCGCAGGAAAGACCATGAAGGAGCACTTCAAGTTTGCGATCGCATACTGGCATTCCTTCTGTGGCACTGGAGGAGATCCTTTCGGACCTGGAACCATTGTACATCCATGGGATTCAAATCCTGACCCAATTCAAAGGGCAAAGGACAAAATGGACGCTGCATTTGAATTCATTTCAAAAATTGGAGTGGATTACTATTGCTTCCATGACATCGACTTAATTGACGAAGGAGATTCTTTGGCTGAGTATGAAAAGCGGATGCAGATCATCACAGATTATGCTCAAGAGCATCAAAAAGCCAGCGGAATCAAATTGCTATGGGGGACGGCCAATGTTTTCAGCAACCCAAGATACATGAACGGTGCCTCCACCAATCCAAATTTTGATGTATTGGCGTTTGCTGGAACTCAAGTAAAAAATGCCATTGACGCGACCATCAAATTGGGTGGTGAAAATTATGTCTTCTGGGGAGGACGTGAAGGCTATATGTCTTTGCTCAATACGGACATGAAGCGTGAAAAGGATCATTTGGCTAGATTCCTGACCATGGCAAGAGATTATGCTAGAAAGAACGGTTTTAAAGGAACCTTCTTCATCGAGCCTAAGCCAATGGAACCGACCAAGCATCAGTATGACTATGATTCTGAAACAGTAATTGGTTTCTTGAGACATTATGGTTTGGACAAGGATTTCAAATTGAACATCGAAGTGAACCATGCGACTTTGGCTGGGCATACTTTCCAGCATGAGTTGCAGGTAGCCGCTGACGGTGGATTCTTGGGTTCAATTGATGCCAATCGAGGAGATTATCAAAACGGATGGGATACTGACCAATTTGCGCTTAATCTTCAGGAATTGGCTGAATCCATGTTGGTGATCATGGCGGCAGGCGGTCTGCAGGGTGGTGGCGTAAACTTTGATGCCAAGGTGAGAAGAAACTCCACGGATCCGGAGGATTTGTTTTTGGCCCATATCGGAAGTATGGATGCCTTTGCCCGTGGCATGTTGATCGCAGCAGACATCATGGAAAAATCCGATTATCTGGAAAGGAGAAAAGCGAGATATGCCTCTTTCGATTCTGGGAAAGGAAAAGAATTTGAGGCAGGAAAATTGACTTTGGAAGACTTGAGAGCTCATGCCTTTGCAGTTGGAGAGCCAAAGCAGATATCCGGAAAGCAAGAATATTTCGAAAATTTGATCAATAGATTTATTTAATCGAACTTAAAGGGAGACTAATTATCTCCCTTTTTCATTTCCAAAATCTGATTTATGAAAAAAATACTCCTCCTGCTCCTTATCCTAGGAAGCTTTCTGGGTTGCGAAGGACCTAAGCCGGATTCTGAAGTTTCCTTTCCTTTACTCATCAGTGATGGGATGGTGTTGCAGCGAGACCAAGCAATAAAACTATGGGGCAAGGGAATTCCCGGAAAAAAAATCCGAGCGAGCCTAGCAGGAGCAATTGGCAGTACCACGGTTTTGGAAGACAGTACTTGGAAAGTTCAGCTTCCCCCATTGCCTGCAGGAGGTCCCTATGAACTCACAGTGAATCTTCAGAATATAAAGGATGTATATGTCGGGGATGTTTGGGTAGCAGGAGGTCAGTCCAATATGGAATGGCCCTTGAAGTCCGGAGTCATTGGCGCGGAGGAAGAATATTCTCTATCAGAATTTCCGACCATAAGATTTTTTAAGGTTCCCAAAGATTACAGTGCAATGGAAAAAGGAAATCTTTCTGGTGGGGAATGGAAAAAAGCCAATGCTGAGAATCTTCCCGATTTCTCCGCAGTGGCTTGGTTTTTTGCCAAGAAAAATGCCCTGGAAAAAGAGGTGGCCGTGGGTATCATTGAATCCAATTGGGGAGGAACTCCCGCCGAAGGCTGGACAGAAGCAGCTCAATTGGCCAAAATCCCAGAAAGGTCCTATACCGAGGATGCCTTGGACATGGTGAAAAATGCTCAAAAATGGAAAGAGGTCTTCTTGGAAAACGAGAAGAAAAAGGAAATGAGGGATATTCTTGTTGCCCGGCCTGATTCTCTATTAGCCGGGGAAGTTGCATCTCTTTCTTACAATGAGGCTGGCTGGACTACAGTCAATCTACCTTCTGCCAATCCATTGGAACATATCGCCTGGGTGAGGAAAAGATTTAATCTGTCCAGCACCGAAAATGTTGTCTTGCATTTCCCTGCTATCAGCCAAATGGCTTATATCTATATCAATGGAGTTCAGGTTCATTATAAAGATTGGGGCGCTTCAATGCCTGAATTGGAAATATCCTCCGATATCCTGAAGAGAGGGCAAAATGTTCTAACCATCCGAGCAGTTAATACCTGGAATAACCGCCCTGAAATTGGGAAAAAGGATGAAATGTATTTCTCCCAAAACGGAAGAAAAATTAATCTGGAAGGTTCTTGGGCTTATTCCAATTCCAAAGTGGAACCTCAACTTCCAAAAGTTGAATACTTCAATTGGAAGCCAGGGGTGATGTTTAATGCCATGATTGCTCCTTTGACCCAATATTCCATCAAGGGGGTTATTTGGTATCAAGGGGAAAGCAATGCAGGAAGGCATGAGGAATACCGGGAGTTGTTTTCGGAGATGATTACGAATTGGAGGACACGATGGAACATCGGGAATTTCCCTTTCCTTTTCGTGCAGTTAGCTAATTATATGAAAAGAGAGGAAGTGCAGCCAGAGAGTAATTGGGCCCACTTAAGAGAAGCTCAATCACAGACACTTGAGCTTCCAAAAACGGGGTTGGCTTTGACTATTGATATTGGTGAGGAAGAGGATATCCATCCCAGAAATAAAAAGGATGTAGGAGAAAGACTTTGGCTGCAAGCCCGAAAAGTGGCTTTTGGAGAGAAAATCCTTGCCACAGGCCCGTTAATCCAAGCGATAAATCTAAGTGGAAGCCAACTTGTCCTGACTTTTGAGGAAGTAGGAAAAGGACTTCAACTAACTCAAGGGGATCAGGTAAAAGGATTTATCGTCGAAGTAGCAGAAGGCAAGTTTGAAGCTATAGGAGGGAAGATCCAGGGAAACAATCAGGTGGTAATCAACCTTCCTGAAGGAGTTATTCCGATCAGCATCCGATATGCTTGGGCAGATAACCCTGAAGTGAATCTGGTCAATGAAATCGGACTTCCCACTCGATCTTTTAGAATGGATATAGAAACAGAAAAGGCCTCCTAGAGGCCTTTTTTTAGTTTTTGTCCAAGCTGTCCACCAAATCTTTGGCTCGACTCATTTCTTCCACCTGTTCCTGATATTTTGGGTTGGCAGGGACTTTTACCACATTTTCCAGAAAATCAATGGTACCAAACAAGACACCTTGCCAGTCATTGGAGGTGATGGATGAAGCGATGACATGATCTCCGGATTTTGGAAATGCTTTCTCCCTTTTTAAATTATCAGGAGTTCCCAGCTGACTGTACATTTCCAGCATTTTTGGTACAGAGACTACCGGATCTTGTTCCTCATCGCTTTTATAATAATAGGCCAAGAATACCGGCTGATGGATTTTTGAGAAAGTGGAAGCATTCATTTCACTGTATAAAAGAATGGCCAAGCTTTCATACGCATTGAGGTGCTGCACTTCAGACCAGAATTCAGCCTTTTCTCCGGTGCGCTTCATGTCCATAGATCCATTTTGGGTCATGGTTTTTTCCATCAAAAATTTAGACCATGGCTTAAACAAAGCCTCCAATCTCTCTCCTTTGTCCCGAATGGCAGGGGAATAAAGTATTACGGCTGCAATTTCGGGCTGCTGGCTTGCAAGTAAAAGTGACAAGGCTCCTCCCATGGAAGTTCCGACCACGATGACCGAATCTCCCAGACTTTTTCCGATTTGGTAAGCTTCTCCTGCTGCATCTGCGAGAGCTTGTGCGTTGAGGTATGCCATACCATTGGCACGTCGTATGCCATGCTCAGGAAGGCGGGTCACGAAAACATTGGCGCCGAAATGCTCTCCAAGAAATCGATGTACCGGATCTCCTTCCATAGGCCCAGCGCCAAACCCATGGATATAAATAATAGAGTAAGGGGTTTTGCCTTTATTCACACTATCAGCCCATTGGATATAAGCTTCATTACCGGGCTTCAACCCGACTACAGTATCTTCCCGGTTTTTGAGATACTCCTCCAATTCTGATATTCCAGTCGGTACTTCAGGAAAGTTAATGGTTAAGATTTGGGTTTCGGTCTTTGGACCCAGCATGTACACAATGACCAGTACGATTGCCGTGGCAAAGAGAAAGAGAAAAATTTTTCTAAGCATGTCAGGAGATTTTTAAATAGGGGGAAGTGGATTCTAGATTATGCCGACTTCCATCCTTCAAAAATAAGAAGGTGCGGGTTTTTAATTGAGAATAATTTTCAGGGGTGATTTTTAGCTTGAAGCTGAAGAAAACTTGGACCTCCAAAAATTCCCGAAGTTCTGAGAGTTTCTTTCCTTCCGGACTTTCCAATAAATAGGCGATATCCGTTCCTATAGGCAGGCCTGCGAATGGTTGCTGTAGAATCACTGAGATATTGGATATGTTGGAAATGGAGTATGTTTTCATGCAAGACAGAGCCAAAGCTTTCCCCGGAAAGGATCCTGCATCAGCCCGTTCTTTCTCGAGAATCTTGAGCTCGATGTTGAAACGAAAATCATTAAAAGGAACCGTATCTGCGGAACTGGAGTATTTCTGATTTTTGTAGGGGCTAAAAAAAATCTGGGCAAGTCCCGTGGCATCAGCTTGTGCTGGTAGGGGGCAGCCCTCAATGTAAAATTCATTTTCCATGCAAGAAGAGAGCACCAAAAGCATTGGATATAGCAAGATTATCCCTAGAGTAGCTTTTAACTTTTTTGAAATTGAATCCATAATCACGACCTCCGATGTACCAGATAAAAATAAGTATTCTATAGCCAAGATGAGAATTCCTTCCTAAAGACTTAGAAATAAGGTAGCGTTTTCTGTATTTTTACCGTGATTGAATAAAACTTCCACAACATGAAATCCTTATTTACATTTTTGCTGGTCAGCCTCATGGCTTTCCAAGCTTTTTCCCAAGAGGAAAAACTCCCCAGTCAGTCCCTTTTTCTGGAATTGGGAGGAGCTGGACTTCCTTACAGCTTTAATTATGATTTCCGTTTTGATAAAACCAAAATGGATTCCTGGGGAATGAGGATAGGTTTGGGAGGATATTCTACCCGGAATGAAAGCTTTTTCTCTATGCCAATCATGGTCAATAAGCTTTATGGACAAGGTCCTCACTATTTCGAGATGGGAATGGGATTTACTTTTTTTGCATTCAATGAGGATCGATATAGCTATTGTCAAAATGGCTACTATGATCAAAACAACAACTTCGTGTGTACAAGCTATTATACCAGTTCATACAGTTACATCTTGGACGTAGATGGATCCCCGAGTGTCATGGGTACTTTAAACTTTGGATATCGTAAGGTGCCGGTAGATGGGGGAGTCACCTGGAGACTTAACCTAGCTCCGATTTTCAACAACAACGGTTTTTGGCCTTTATATATCGGAGCGGGATTAGGCTACGCTTTTTAAGCTGGATTTCGGTCTGAACTTGAGCCTTAGCGGACAAAGCCTGTACGACAACGTACAGGTTTTTTTATGGTTAATTCCTTGATTTCAAATTGTTTGAAAATTTGAAAATTAAATTTCCTTAATATCATTCATTTCTTTGTAACCCACACTTTTTGCCTTTTTGACCTAAAATGTCCGCTACTGTGACAAAAAAACAGGGGTTTTCCCAGAATCGATCAACTATCGGTTAAAGAATTAGCACTAATCGAAATAATATTCTTTTTAAATCTTTAAAAATCCTTAATACCGCTGAAGCAATTACAGGAAGGTGTGAATGTCGAAATAATTGTTGGTACGTCCTTGGCAAAAAGCTAGACACGAATCTAAACCAACAAACTGTTATGAAAACTTTATTCACTTTCGCCATTGCAAGCGCACTTACATTAAGTAGTCTTGCCGCAAATGCCTCCGATGATTTGAAATCCAATTCAGAAGTAAAGGCAAATTTTAAAAAAGTAAATGTCCTTCTTAAAGAAGGTGTGGGTCAAGCCAAAGTTGCAATCTTGGATCCAAATGGAAAAAAGCTTCATCAAAGAAAAGTAAATGTCACTGGTCAGGATGTAGTGATCCCCTATAATCTCAAGGATTTGCCATGCGGAGAATACACTGTCAGGATTATCACAGAAGATGAAAAAGTAGAGTATAGCGTAGAAACCTTCGAAAAAACTGAGACACCAGCATCTCCTTTGGTGGCTTATGCGAAGGAAATTGAAGGCAATGCCATCAACCTAACTGTGGTAGGCCTAGAAGAGCCGGGGGTCGAGGTGACTTTGAGATATGCGGAGTCCGGTAGAGTAATGCTGAGAGAAGATATTTTCCAACCAGCAGGATTTCAAAAGAATTACAGACTTGTGGGCGTTTCCGCAGAAGATGTCTACGTTGAATTGAAGGATGCCAAAGGCAGAAGCAAAACCCTTTATTTTGAATAAAAACCTGTTAAACTTCCACTAAAACCCGAGCTTGTCTCGGGTTTTTTAATTTCCAAGGAGATGGGTAGTCAATTGTCTGGCCTTTTCTTCGAGATCTATTCCCAAGACTTCTTTGGATACTTTCAAGACTTGAATTCTTTCTTTTTCTGGAAGTTTTTCAAATCCATACCATGCACCCAGGATTCCGCCCACCAAGGCAGCTGTAGTGTCATTATCCCTACCATAATTCACCAGGAAAATCAGGGAGTTTTTAAAATCAAAATCTGCATAAATCATGGCCGTCAAGGATTGAATATATATCTCACCGGCATGGAATGGCATGTCCTGTTGTTTTTGATCCAATAGCGAAAAAGCATAAGCCAAAGCTTTACTTTTCGAATCTAAGTAAGGAGATATACTGTCCTGCTTTTTAGCTTCCTCATTGATCCAAAGAGCATCCTTCAGGATTCGATGGGAGGTTCTGCCTACCAACCTGCTTTCAAAATATTTTTCAGGATCCAATCTCAAAGAAGCCAACAAATCGGATTTTGTGGCTCCTGCTTTCATCCCAGCAGCAGTCATCGCCATACTTAATGCACTGATGTCCCGAGCGTAGCCCAAATCAAAAAAAGTAAGCTTATAACCTTCTCGGTAGGCTTTTTCGGGATCTCCGGGAAAAAATGCACCGATAGCCGGCGCATAAAGTAGTCCCGCACAGACCATCTCTCCTCCGTAAAATTTCGACAGTGAATCTACAAATGCAGGAAGATTATTGTCCAAAAAGGGATAGCTGACTTTCGCCCATTCGGAGAGCCAATTTACTTCAAGCATTATTTTTTCGTAGGGCTCAGGGTCTTGAGAGTCTAAAGACTTGAATTTTTCCAAGCTGGATTCATAGGTTTTGAGTATTTGTTTGGCAAACCCCTTTGGATCCAAACTTCCCGGCTTTTGGCCTAAAAGGTAGTTGGCCGCCAATACCTTCCATCGAGTATCATCCGTGGTTCCTCCGGCAGGTAAATTGGGAATCCAAATTCCTTCAGGAGAGGCTTCACGCACCATGGAGTCCAATCTTTCTACAAACCCATACTCTAATGCAATGCTTTCCCGGCTCCACATTTCAGTAGGTGCTCCCATCGCATCTCCGATTGCTGACCCTACCAACATTCCCAAGATTTTGTCCTGAAGCTGAGATTCGCTCAAGCTGGATTTTTGAAGGACGTCATAGGTAGGAGTTTCCTCTGTTTTTTTACAGGAAATCAAGGCTAGGACAAGGAAAACAAGGAGAAGTTTATTCATGAGCATCTATAATCAGGGACTTTGCAAAATTCAACAGGGCTTCTTTTTGACTTAAGGTCATGTTGACCGGAACTTGTGCAATTCCTATCAATCGACGGAGAATTTCTACACCTCTGTAGGCTTTTAATAGCGGCAGGTTAAAAGAGTGGGAGTAGGAGGAAATCACCTGATTTTTGAGATCTTCTTTCTGTTGACCGAGATCCAAATGGGCTAAAAAGACTCCCAAATCAAACTCTCGGTCTCCCATAAAGCCAAACTCCGGATCGATTACCTTTAGACCGGTGGAAACTTCCAGCCAGCTTCCAGGATAGAAATCCCCATGGAGTAGGGTTTCACCTTTGGAAAGATATTGCTTACCCAGAGATTCAATTTTTTCTTTTAAAAGCTCATTGTGCTTGAATTCCAAGGATAATTTTTGAAGCCCCGGCTGAATGGAATCCAGATCAAATCCATTTTCTTTTTGAAAAGGAAAATGAAAAATATGCTCATGGTTGAGAATTCTCATGTCCATGTTATCAGGAAAGTCCTTCGCTTGAATTCCATGGAGTACATTGATAAACTCCATTAAAGTGGAAATATCTGTTTCATTGAGGGACTTCTCTCCGGAATAGATTCCTGAAAAATCCTTGCCCTTTCCCAGATCTTCTGTGAGTAAGATATGATTTGAAGCGTCGTAGGCCAAGATTTTTGGGACAAATTTGGCTGCCAAAGGGTGGTTTTCTAAAAGCTGTAAAAACTCAAATTCCACCTGAATTCTTTGAATTGGAGCCGGGATTTGAGGGAATTTTCGGACATAAGGTTTAGACTGTTTGAGAATGACGCTTCGGTTAGATGTCTTAATCCTGAGCACCAAATTCATATTACTGGGGCCGGCTGAGCTGGATTCTTGAAGGATTTCTTCTTTTTCCCAAAAAGATAAAGCCTGTAATTCCCGGAGGGAGGTATTCTCTGATAATTCGATCATTTCGAGCGGATTGATTTTTAAATGTAAGAGCTTGAATCTTAGCTTTTGGCAGAAATTCCGAATTAATTCAGGAAAGTCTGAGGAGCGGCAAAAATCCAGAACTCTAAAACCTTTATTTTTGATCCAGCAAAACTAAACCCAAATATGTACGGACTACACAGATCGATTTTCAATGAAGAGCATGAACTTTTTAGACAAAGTGTTAGAGATTTCATTGCCAGAGAGATTATTCCCAATAATGCACAATGGGAAAAAGACAAAAGAGTAAGCAGGGAATCTTGGATGAAATTTGGTGAAAACGGTTTTCTGGGGATTCAGGCCCCGGAACACTTGGGTGGAATGAACATCAAAGATTTCCGATATAACGCCATTTTGATTGAAGAACTTGGGCTAAGCGGATGTTCAGGACCAACCATTGGCTATCCCTTGCATTCTGATATTGTCATGCCCTATATCCTACATTATGGGAAAGAGGCAGTGCTTGCCAAATATATTCCCAAAATGGTCACAGGGGAATATATCGGTGCCGTAGCCATGACCGAACCAGGGGCTGGATCTGACCTTCAGGGCATGAGGTCAACTGCAGAAGATAAAGGAGAGTATTATTTGCTAAATGGCTCCAAGACTTTTATCACCAATGGTTCCCTTGCGGATGTGGTGGTGGTTGCGGCCAAAACAGATCCCAATAAAGGGGCAAAAGGGATCAGTCTTTTTGTGATAGACCGGGAAATGGAAGGATTTACCAAGGGAGTTCCATTTGAAAAAGTGGGCCTTCATGCTCAGGATACCTGCGAGTTGTTTTTCGAGGATGTCAAGATTCCAAAAGAAAACCTTCTGGGTAAGGTAGGGGATGGGTTCAAGTATTTAATGACTGAACTTGCTCAAGAGCGTTTGGTGGTAGCATTGGCTGCTGTGGCCTTGAGTGAATTTTTGCTCAAATCCACTGTGGAATATGTGAAGCAAAGAAAAGCCTTTGGTAAAGCTATTTCTGAGTTTCAAAATACCCGATTTAAACTTGCAGAAATGATGGCTTCTGTCGAACAAGGAAGGATTTATTGCGATTACTTAGTGTATCTGCATAATGAGGGAAAACTTGATTCTGCAATGGCTTCAGCAGCGAAGTATAATATGACTGAACTTCAGTGTAAAGTGGCTGATGAATGTGTCCAGCTACATGGTGGCTACGGTTACATGTGGGAATATCCTGTGGCAAGAGGTTGGGCAGATGCCCGAGTTCAAAGAATCTATGCGGGGACCAATGAAATCATGAAAGAACTAATCGCCAGAAAAATTTTGAAGTAATACAGAAATCCTTGGTGATATAAAGGATTTTTAAGTAATTGAAAAAGATAAAAACCCCGAAATAGACCAATTATGAGTGATTTTCCTTGGATTAAAAATTACCCACCTTCAGTCGACAAAACTGTCAATGTCACGGCTTATAACAGCGTTTGCGATTTATTTGAGGAAAGTGTCCGGAAGTTCAGTAATGAAGTAGCCTTTGAATGCATGGGTAAAACCATGACATTTAAGGTGTTGGACGAGTTAAGCGCAAATTTCGCAAACTACCTTACCCAAGGACTCAAACTCGAAAAAGGCTCAAGGGTAGCCATTCAGATGCCCAATACGCTTCAGTACCCCGTGGTGATGTTTGGAGCTCTTCGAGCCGGAATGGTGGTCGTCAATACAAATCCTTTGTACACACCTGCTGAGATGAAGCATCAGTTCAATGACTCAGGGGCTGATGTGATCGTAATTGTTGAGAACTTTGCTTCCAACTTGGAGAAAATCAGAAATGAAATATCTGCCAAGAAAATCATTACAACTGAGCTAGGAGATCTACTTGGAGGACTAAAAGGCACCATTGTCAATTTGGTAGTCAAGCATGTCAAAAAGATGGTTCCGTCTTTTTCCCTTCCGGGTTCAATTTCCCTGAAAAAAGCCTTAGCTGAAGGTTCGAAGTTTTCTTTCAAACCTGTGAAGACTTCGCTTTCAGATCCTGCATTTCTACAATACACCGGAGGTACCACTGGCGTTTCGAAAGGCGCTGAATTGACTCATGGTAATATAGTGGCTAACATGCAGCAGATTTCAGCTTGGATGAAACCAAGACTGAAAGAAAGAGAGGAAATTGTCATAACTGCGTTGCCTCTTTACCACATTTTCGCACTGACGGTAAACTGCCTGGCAATGCTTAAAATTGGTGCTCATAATGTGCTGATTACCAATCCAAGGGATATGAAAGCTTTCATTGGAGATTTAGCCAAAAAGAAATTCTCCGTGATCACAGGAGTGAATACTTTGTTCAATGGATTGCTTAACCAGGAAGCATTCAAAAATCTGGATTTTTCGGGGTTGAAAATTGCAGTCGGTGGTGGAATGGCAGTCCAAAAAACTACTGCTGAAAAATGGAAACTCGTCACTGGGGTTCCTTTGGCTGAAGGTTATGGACTGACAGAAACTTCTCCAGTGGCTACCTGTAACCCGATTGATGGAACAGAAAAGATCGGAACTATCGGAATTCCACTTCCTAACACAGAAGTGATGGTGGCTGATGATGATGGGAATGAAGTTCCTTTGGGAGAAAAAGGAGAAATCTTTATCAAAGGTCCTCAAGTCATGAAAGGCTATTGGAATAGGCCTGACGAGACTGCAAAAGTTATGCATGGAGAATGGTTTAAATCCGGTGACATTGGAGTCATGGATGAAAGTGGATTCTTCAAGATCGTGGACCGCAAAAAAGAAATGGTCTTGGTTTCCGGATTTAATGTTTATCCCAATGAAATTGAGGACTGCATAGCTTCTTGTCCAGGGGTTTTGGAGGTAGGTGTCATCGGGATGCCAGATCCTAAGTCCACTGAAAAAGTCGTGGCTTATGTCGTGAAAAAAGATCAAAGCCTAACCTCTGAGCAAATTATCAATCATTGTAAAGAATCATTAACCAATTACAAGGTTCCTAGGGAAGTCTATTTCACAGATGAATTGCCCAAAACCAACGTGGGTAAAATTCTTCGTAGAAAAATCAAAGAAAACCATATTGAGGCCATTGGTTCTTGATTTAATTCTAAAATAACAGCTTGAAAAACCGCCAATTGGCGGTTTTTTTGTTTTTTTGAGGCCCTCAATTTTAAAACGAATATTTTTCCAATGACTTGGCAGCTAATCAAAGAAGCAATTCTCGGTAAAGAGCAGGATTTTACACGCTTGCCTTTGAAAACGGCCATTTTCATTTTGGCGATTCCAATGATTCTGGAAATGATGATGGAGTCAGCCTTTGCGGTGGTGGATATTTTCTTTGTTGCCAAGCTTGGGGAGCATGCCATAGCTACGGTGGGCTTGACCGAGTCCGTAATTGTGCTGACCTATGCCATAGGATTTGGAATCAGCATGGCTGGGACTGCTTTAGTTTCCAGAAGGTTTGGGGAAAAAGAATTTGAAGAAGCTGGTTCAGCCACTTTTCAATTGCTTTTGGTAGGAGGGGTGATCTCCATATTTCTTGGAGTCGGAGGATGGATTTTTGCTGAGGATCTTCTTCGGGTTATGGGAGCAGAGGAAGCAGTGGTTCAATCCGGGAAAACTTATGCCCGGATCGTTTTTGCGGGAAACACAGCGATTATGCTGTTGTTCCTCTTAAATGGAGCATTTCGGGGAGCTGGTCAAGCACATCATGCCATGCGCTCCCTTTGGATAGCCAATGGGTTGAATATTATCCTTGACCCACTTTTTATTTTTGGAATTGGAGCCTGGGATGGCTTTGGATTGGACGGAGCAGCCATAGCCACTACTTTGGGAAGAAGTATTGGGGTGGTATATCAGCTTTACCACTTGTTCAACGGAAAGCATAAACTCAAGATACTTAGGCAGAACCTCCAGATTAATTGGGAAACGGTCAAAAAAATCATCGATCTCTCCATCGGGGGGATGGGTCAGTTTCTGATTGATTCAGTTTCTTGGGTAGCACTAACCCGGATGAATGCAGAATTTGGGTCGGCAGCCTTGGCGGGATATACCATTGCTTTCAGGGTTTTGATTTTCACGATTCTACCTGCTTGGGGCTTGTCAGGAGCCGCAGCTACATTGGTAGGGCAAAACTTGGGCGCCAAAAAAGTCAGAAGAGCCGAGCTGGCCGTTTGGCTGACAACACGGTATAATGTGATTTTCATGGCCTCCGTGACGGGTATTTACCTTTTGTTTAGCAAACAGTTAGCAGGAATATTCACGGATATTCTGGAGGTCAGAGATGTGGCTGCCCAGGGACTTTGGGTGATTGCCTTGGGTTACATATTCTTTGCAGTAGGAATGGTGCTTACTCAAGCTTTCAATGGTGCAGGAGATACCAAAACTCCAGCTTGGATCAACACCGGCGTTTTGCTTTGTCTGGAAGTTCCTTTGGCTTACTTCCTAGCATTTCCTATGGGGATGAAATACTTGGGAATTTTTATAGCCATCGCATTTTGTCATTCTTTTCATGCTTTGGTGTCCTTGTATTTCTTCCGAAAGGGAAAATGGAAAACGAAGGTGGTTTAGGAGATGAGGGAAGGCTTCGATTTCGCGACTCTAGTTTCTCAAATGCTCAGCCTGACAGGCAAGAGGCAAAAGGCAAAGGGCAAGAGGCAATGAACAAGAAGCAAGGGGCAAAGGGCAAGAGGAAATGAACAAGAAGCAAAAGGCAAATGGCAAAAGGCAAAGCTTCGGTCTTCCCGCTTCGGTCTCCGGTCTTCCATCTCCCGTCTCCGGTCTTCCCGCTTCCGTCTAAACTCTCAATCCCTCAAAATCCTCATTTTCAAAATTCTAACCTCCGTCAATGGCCGGTCCATAGAATTGGTTTCGACTGCAGCCATGGCGTCAATCACTTCCAAGCCGCTTTCTACTTCTCCAAAAACCGTGTAGTTCTGGTCCAAATGGGGAGTTCCTCCGATGGCTTTGTAAACTTCCCGATGAGCGGCAGGAATTTGATAGCGTTCAAAATCCGCATAACTCCGCTGAATTTGCGCCCATTTCCCTGATAAGGATTTGATTAAAAGCGAGTCTTTGATTTCGCGAGCTTGCAAAAGTGAATCTTGAAGCGGCTTGAATCTTGGATCATTGGTAGCCAAATGGCTAGCGAGCATTTGATTGATCCGGTTTTCATTGTGGTTTAGAAGGCTATCATTCTGGATTTTTCCTTGCACGATATAAAATTGCGTGCTGCTGGAAGCTCTTTCAGGGTTGTTGGTCCGTGCAGCTCCCAAAGCTCCTTTTTTATGGAAAAGCTCAGGCTTGATTTCTGCAGGAATTCTATAATTGAGATCATTACCTCCCAAGGTGTCCTGAAATGATGCCATTTTGCTTTTTGGGTCCCCGGCTTGAACCATGAAATTTTCAATGATTCGATGGAAAAGTAAGCTGTCATAAGTCCCACTTTGAACAAGCTTCACAAAATTGTCCCGGTGTAGGGGAGTTTCATCGTAGAGTCGCAGAACGACGGTTCCATAGTTGGTGGTCATTTCTATCCGAACTGGAGGATTTGGCCTGAAAATTAGGCTTAAATCAAAAGCCAAAAGGAAAACGACTTGAAAGAGAATTTGCAGGTTCATGCGGAAATGATTTCCGGAAAAATAAGGAGTTTCAATGCCAAGAAAAAAAACTGTTAGCCAGAAAGTTTCCTCTTTAAAATTGGCTGAAGTTCAATTCAACTTTTATAAAGCTTTATTTCTGGTTAAATTCCATTAAATCAATTGGAAATGTAATGCTTAGGAAGCTGGCTCTTTTTTTAATTCTGGTATTTGGTCTTTCAATTTTTGAGACCTTGGGCCAGGAATCCAGCTCAATTGACAGTCAGCTTTCTTTTTCAGACCAATCCCAAAAAATTGAAAACCTCATTCAATTGGACTTAGCTCCCAGAGATTTTATCCGATTGAGACAAGTCACCGGGAAAAAAGAGGGCTTTAATGCAAAAAGCTTAAAAATCAACGGTCAGGAAGTTGTGCCTACGGATGTCCATTCCCGGGGACAGACTACTCTTAGTTTTCCCAGAAAAAGCCTAAGCATTGATTTGGAGAAACCAATACACTTTTCAAGGAATGAGAGAGAAACCAAACTAAAGCATTTGATTTTGTTGAGCCTGGCGATGGATAAGTATTATATCCGAAACCGCCTTGCCTTCGGGATGATGCAAGAGATCGGGTTGATGAATTATTTTTTCAGCTATTCCAATCTAGAAGTCAATGGAACTAGTCAGGGGATTTATTTACTGGTAGAGAGGCCTCAAGATTGGGCAATTCATAAAGCAAAAAGTCCCATCGTGATCAGAAGAGGCTATGGTCATTCCATAGAAAAAGCAAAAACCTCCAAAACACTTTCTAAATCCGAAGCCAAAGAGCTTGAGAATTCTTTTAAATCTATTTACCAGCTGCTGAAAAATGAATCAGGTTCAAATCTTTACGAATCTCTTGGTCAAAAGCTTGATTTGGAGAATTATATGAGCTGGATGGCTTTTAATTTCTTGGTGAGAAATGGAGATTATGCAGATGAGGTGTTTTTCTATATCGATCCCGAATCGGGTTTGTTCAAGATCATCCCCTGGGATTATGATGATATTTTCTCTGCGTTTCCACATGAGGGAAAAGCTGCACAGCGCTCAAATCCAACCGCCTATATTTTTTCAAAGGAGGATGAATTGGATAAAAAAATCGCTGAGGATGAGTTTTTGTATTCCAAGTATTTAGAAGTAGTAAAGGACATCGGTTCCAAGCTTTCGGTAGCCAAATTGAAGGCCATATTCGAAGAAACTTACGCCGAGTTATATCCTTATTATACTCGTACTGAGGTTCTTCAGAATGCAAAAGATGACCTCTATCCCGATGCCTATTTGGAAAAACTCCAACAAGAGCTGGCCTCTGATTTTCTGATGATTCAAGGAGCATTGAAGTTACTTCCGAAAGACTAAATCTGGTTTTGCAGGAAGAGTTCGAGTGATTTATATCAGGTTCTTAGGTGATCTTCCTTTTCCAAATTATTGGAGAAGTTGGTCAAATTTAAAAAGATAAAAATGTATGGGACTAGCCAAAAAGATCGAAAATCCATTCTTTAAGGAGGTCGGGGAGATCTCCAGATTTACGGCGAGATTTTTCCGTGAAGCGACCAAGCCTAAGCAAGAATGGGATGAATTTATAAATCAATGCTATTGGATTGGGTTTAAGGCTTTGACCTTGGTAGGCATTACCGCGTTCATCATGGGCCTAGTTTTGACGATTCAATCCAGGCCGACTTTGGTGGAGTTTGGAGCCGAGTCCCTTTTACCCTCTATGGTATCGGTTTCCTTGGTTCGGGAAATTTCCCCGGTGATTACTGCTCTGATATGTGCCGGAAAAATTGGTTCTGGCATAGGCGCCGAGCTGGGCTCCATGAGGGTGACTGAGCAGATAGACGCCATGGAAGTATCCGGCACGAACCCTTTCAAATATCTCGTGGTGACACGGGTATTGGCTGCGACGGTCATGGTCCCTGTACTTTCCAGCCTTGCCATCGCCATTGGGCTTTATGGCGGGTTTTTGGGGGTGAATATGAAAGGCGATGTGAGTTGGACCTTGTATTGGCATCAAGCCTATAATGCATTGATTTATGGGGATTTTCTTCCCTCAATTATCAAGACAATTTTCTTTGGTTTTGCCATCGGAATTGTGGGTTGTTATAAAGGATATTACAGCCAAAAGGGAACCGAGGGTGTGGGGAAATCTGCTACCACAGCCGTGATAGTGGCCTCTTTGATGGTTTTTATCCTTGACCTTATTGCGGTACAGGTGGCGGATATTTTGGGTTTAACTTAAATCAGCAATGGATAAAAAACCCATCATCCAAGTCAGCAATCTGAATAAATCATTTGGTGAAAACCATGTCTTGAAAGATTTCTCGCTTTCCCTTTATGAGGCAGAAAACTTGGTGATTCTTGGCAAATCGGGTTCAGGAAAATCTGTATTGATCAAGTGCATCATCCGCCTAATTCATCCAGACTCAGGCGAAATTATGGTTTTGGATCATGATATCAGCGAATTGGAACAGGATGAGATGGATCATTTGAGAGCAGAGGTGGGATTTCTGTTTCAAAGCAATGCCTTGTATGATTCTATGACAGTTCGCCAGAATCTACTTTTTCCTTTGAGAAAGCATTGGACAAAGGAGGAAAGACAGGATCATGCAGAATCAGCAATCCAGGAGGCCTTAGAGGATGTGGGCTTGGCTCACACGATCGATATGATGCCCGTTGAGCTTTCAGGAGGAATGCGAAAAAGGATTGCTTTGGCCAGAACTCTAATCCTGAAGCCGAAAGTGATTCTTTATGACGAGCCAACTACCGGTCTGGATCCCATCACTGCTCGAGAAATCAGCGAATTGATGAACAGCATTCAGAAAAAATATAAAACCGCAGCCATTATCATTTCCCATGATCTGAACTGTATCCGAATGACAGGAAACAGAATCATCATGCTTATCGATGGGAAAAACTATGCGGAAGGCACCTATGAAAATCTTCTCCAAAATGAAGATCCAAAAGTCAAAGATTTCTTTGAAGGACTATGAAAAACGAACGAAAAATAGCAGATGCAAAACTGGGAGCGATGGTGATTGCCGGGCTGATATTCTTGGTTTTCTCACTATACATGATCGGGAAAAACCAAAACATCTTCGGTACCTCCATGACTGTTCTGGTTCATGTGAAGGACATAAATGGGCTTTTGCCAGGAAGTAATGTGAGATTCAAAGGCATGAATGTAGGAACAGTCGCAGGTATAGAAATGCTGAATGATTCCACCATTGAAGCCAAGCTTTTGGTCCACAAGTCCATGGCACAATATATTCCCAATAACTCCAAAACCACCATCAATACTGATGGATTGATGGGAAACAAGATGATTCAGCTTCATCCCCAGGAAGAGTTTACTAGTTCCATCAAAGAAGGTGATATACTTTATCCTTTGGACCAGGTGGGTACAGAAGAACTGCTGGACAAATTGGATGTATCCGGAAATTACCTTGAAACCACTCTTCGTAATTTGGCCGATGTTTCCCAGAAATTGAATGAAAGTGAAGCCATTTGGAGGACTCTTTCTGATTCTACCTTGGGAAGAGAGATCAAAACTGCAATCCGCTCCTTCACCATTGCCGGAAATAACGCAACTGCTTTGGCAAAAGAAGGGAAGAATCTACTCTTGGAAATCAAAGAAGGTGATGGCCTTGCCTCTTCCTTGATCTCTGACACCTCAATGGTCAGCAGTTTTCAGCATACCCTAAGTCAACTGGATCATTCCACTGAAGAAGCTAAATTGGTCATGAGTGAATTAAAGCTGATGCTTCAGGAAATTCAGCAGGGAGATGGTGCCGCGGGGATGGTGCTAACAGATTCTGTTTTCAGATCTGTATTGATGGAAACTTTGATCAATCTGGAAGCGAGCACTCAGAGTTTCAATGAGAATATGCAGGCCTTGAGATCCAATTTCTTGTTTAGAAGGTATTTCAAAAAGCAGGAGAAAGCCGCCCAGAAAGCTCAGAGAGACTCTATTTGAAAAAACTGGATCAATTTAAAATTCCCATGATGGATGCTGTAATCCCCGATTAATAAAGCGGGACAGGGATTATTTACATTTTTACGGGGCTTTTTTTCCTCCAATAATCCCAATCTACCGCAATTGTAAGATTCCGGTTGAAATCAGTTCAGATTAGGGTTACTTTTAAGGAAAGAGAACTTTACCTAACCATTAAACAAGCGATACTTTGAAAAGAAGAGACTTTATCCATCTTTCAGGGCTTGGTTTGGGGGCAATGATGATTCCAAGTTTGGCAGCATACAGCAAGCCTGTAGCTGCTGAGTACCTGATGACTCCTGGAATGGATCCTGCCGCTAAAAAAATCCTTGCGGATGTTGCCCTAAACACCACCAAATCCCTGGGTGCAACCTACACAGATGTCAGAATCGGAAGATACCTTCAGCAATTTCTGTTTACCCGAGAGAAAAACGTTCAGGGAATCACCAATGCCGAATCTTTCGGCGTGGGCATCCGAGTGATTGCCAATGGAACCTGGGGCTTTTCGGCCACCTCAGATGTAACTCCGGATGGCATTAAGAAATGCGCAGAAACAGCTGTGGCGATTGCCAAAGCGAATTCCAAACTTCAGAAAGAACCGGTAGAACTTGCTCCGGTACAATCCTTCGGAGAAGTGAGCTGGAAAACTCCGATTCAAAAAAATGCCATGGAGATTCCGGTAAAAGACAAAATTGATCTTTTGCTTTCCGTGAATAATGCGGCTTTGGACAATGGCGCTGCTTTTGTCAATTCGGCGCTTTTCATGGTCAACGAGCAGAAATACTTTGCTTCAACGGATGGTTCGTACATCGATCAGGATATCCATAGAATCTGGCCAAACTTTACCGTGACTGCTGTCAATCGTCAAGAAGGATTGTTCCGTTCCCGACAGGCACTTTCTGCACCGATGGGCATGGGCTACGAGTATCTGGACGGATTGGCTTCCGAAAAATTCATGAATCCGGCCGGTTTCAACAGCTATCGAAATAGCTATGATATGGTCGAAGATGCCATTGGAGCCGCCAAGCATGCCAAAGAAAAACTGACCGCAAAGTCAGTTTTGCCAGGCAAGTACGATTTGATGCTTGACCCAGATCATTTGGGATTGACCATCCACGAATCAGTAGGACACCCGCTCGAATTGGACAGAGTATTAGGTTATGAGGCGAATTATGCCGGAACCAGCTTTGCAACTTTGGACAAGTGGGAGACTAAGTCTTTCAAGTACGGTTCAGATAAAGTAAATATCGTTGCGGACAAGGTTCAGCCAAATTCCTTGGGCAATGTAGGCTGGGATGACGAAGGTGTGAAAGCCAAAGAATGGGATCTGATCAAGAACGGCGTATTGGTAAACTACCAGGCTATCCGCGATCAGGCCAAAATCATCGGGGAAAAAGAATCTCACGGTTGTTGCTTTGCAGACAACTGGAGTTCGGTTCAGTTCCAGAGAATGCCAAACGTTTCTTTAAAGCCTGGCACTGAGAAAATGAGCCCACATGACATGATCAAAAACATCGAAAAGGGGATTTATATCCTCGGTCGTGGTTCTTATTCAATTGACCAGCAACGGTACAATTTCCAGTTTGGAGGCCAGTTGTTTTACGAAATCAAAAACGGGGAAATAGCCGGAATGCTTGAGGATGTAGCTTACCAGTCCAATACTCAGGAATTCTGGAATAGCTGTTCTGCGATTTGTGATAAAGATGATTACCGTCTTTTCGGATCTTTCTTTGACGGAAAAGGTCAGCCTTCGCAGGTTTCTGCAGTATCTCACGGCAGTGCAACCACCCGTTTTGACGGAGTCAATGTAATTAACACCGGTAGATCCATCTAAATCAACATCAACACCATGGCTATACTTACACAAGCAGAAGCAAAAGCAATAATCGATAAAGTTTTGTCCTATGCTAAAGCTGATGAAACCGAAGTAACTCTAAGTGGAGGACGTACCGGAAACATTCGCTATGCAAGGAATACAGTGAATACGAGCGGGGAAACCAACGAAATTAGCCTCAGCATCACTTCCGTTTACGGAAAGAAATCAGGATCAACCAGCATCAATGAGCTGGATGATGAATCCCTGAAAAAAGCCGTAGCCAGAGCAGAGGAGATCGCCAAATTGGCACCTGAAAATCCGGAATACATGCCCATGTTAGGACCGCAATCCTATGGTCCTGCCAAAACTTTCTCATCGGCAACTCATAACATCAATCCGGATTATCGGGCTCAATTGGCAATTGACAGCATTGCCCCTTGCGTGGAAAACAACCTGACCGCTGCGGGATATTTAGAGGATTTCTCCGGATTTGTTGCTCAAGGAAACAGCAAAGGCCTTTTTGGCTACAACCAGCGTACTGGAGTGGATTTTACTGTTACGGTAAGAACTGCAGATGGAACAGGTTCAGGCTATGCAGGTCGGGATTTCAACGATGCCAGTCTGCTGAAGGCAGGGGAAGTGACCAAAATCGCTGCCCAAAAAGCAATGGCATCTACCAATGCACAGGCGATCGAACCGGGAAAATATACCGTGATCCTTGAACCGATGGCGGCCAATGATTTGCTTCGACTTTTGACTTTCGGATTAGATGCCCGTAGTGCAGATGAAGGCCGGAGCTTTATGAGCAAGAAGGGTGGAGGAACAAAATTGGGCGAAAAGCTTTTTGACGAAAGAGTAAACATATATTCTGACCCCAATCATCCGGATATTCCAGCCTCTCCATGGTCTGGGGATGGACTTCCCTTGGAAAAGACTACCTGGGTAGAAAACGGAGTGGCCAAAAACCTGTTTTACTCTCGATATTGGGCAGAAAAACAGGGTGTAAAGCCTGTTCCTAGGCCTCAGGGAGTAATTTTCGAAGGCGGTGATCAATCGCTTTTGGACATGATCAGAAATACTGAAAGAGGGATTTTGGTGACCCGATTCTGGTACATCAGAGCCGTGGATCCCCAGACTTTGCTCTACACCGGTCTGACCCGTGATGGTACCTTCTATATCGAAAACGGACAGATTAAATTTCCGGTGAAAAACTTCCGTTTCAATGAAAGCCCGATTATCATGTTAAACAACATTGAAGCTTTAGGAAAGCCTGAGCGAACTGGCGGTAACATGATTCCTCCGATGAAAATCAGAGACTTTACCTTTACTTCATTGTCGGACGCCGTTTAATTTGATAGTCTGTCCATATCTGTAAAAAGTAAGTGGTAAGTGGTGAGTAGTAATTTAGAACTACTTACTTTTTACCACTTACTGCTTACTGCTCACAGTAATTAAATCAAAGTGACTGCTAACTGGAAACTACCAACTGGAAACTTCTTTTTCACTCGAATCAAATACAATTCCGGCAATTGGGATACGGATCAGCGTATGCCGTCCAATTTGCTGAATAGCTTGGTGGAATACACCACGATTCCAGTGGATGAAAAGGAGCGTGTCATAGAATTAAGTAGCGAGGAGATCTTCAAAAGCCCCTTTTGCTACCTCAGTGGGCATAAACTGGTGGAGTTTTCTCAGGTAGAAAGAAAGAATTTCAAAACTTATGTGGAGCAGGGGGGATTTGTCTTTGTGGACGATTGCAACCATGACATTGATGGGCTATTTGCCAAATCTTTCGAGGAGGAAATGGCCAGAACCTTCGGCTCTACTGCCTTGAAGAAAATCCCCAATGACCACTTTATTTACCGTTGCTTCTTCGAGTTTGAGGACGGCCCTCCGGCCACATCTTTTGAATTGAATGGATGGGGAGATGACCTGGTTCACGATTACCTGAAAGCCATAGAAATCAATGGAAAAATCGGAGTGCTGTACAGCAATAAGGATTATGGCTGTGAATGGGACTACGACTTCAGAAACAAACGCTTTCTCAAAATTGACAATACCCGGTTCGGTGTGAACATCGTGGTATATGCTTTAACCTAAACCAACCTTGGAAACAGAACTACTACACTATCAAGCTCTGGTGGATAAAATTCCCCAGCTGAAAAAGGAAATTGCCAAAGTCATTGTAGGCCAGGAAGAAGTCTTGGATGAGGTGATCATCACCCTTTTGGCGGGAGGACATTGTCTTTTGGAAGGGGTGCCTGGTTTGGCAAAAACTCTGATGGTCAAAACCATCTCTGAAGTCATGGAGATGAGCTTTAAGCGAATTCAGTTTACTCCGGATTTGATGCCGGGGGATATCTTGGGTACAGAAATCTTGGAAGAAGACCACAGCACCGGCAAAAAGTTCTTTCAGTTTACCCCGGGCCCCATTTTTGCCAATATGGTTTTGGCGGATGAGATCAACCGGACTCCACCTAAAACTCAAGCTGCTCTTTTGGAAGCCATGCAGGAGAAAGTGGTCACCTATGCTGGGAAGAATTATGCCTTGCCGGATCCTTTTTTGATCATTGCCACCCAAAATCCCATTGAGCAAAGCGGCACCTATCCTCTCCCAGAAGCTCAATTAGATCGCTTTTTATTGTATATCAAATTGGGCTATCCGACTGAAACCGAGGAGCTGGAAGTCCTACAGAGAACTACCGGAACTTATAAAGTTCAACCTGAAAAGGTTCTGAACTCTGATGAAATCAAAGAGCTTCAGAAGTTAACCCGTGAGGTTCATTTGGATTCTTCCCTTTTGAATTACATCACAAGGCTTATACGCGCCACCCGATTGGAAAATACCACAGTTCCGGAAGTGAAAAACTATGTGGAATGGGGGGCAGGAACTCGTGCAGGCCAGGCTTTAGTGCTTTGTGCCAAAGCCAGAGCTATCGTAAAAGGCCGATTTTCGGTGATTCCCGAAGATATTGAGCACTTGATCTTCCCAGTGTTGAGGCATAGGATTTCTCTGCATTTCCGAGCTGAAGCAGAGCAATTGGACGCTGATTATATCATTGGTAAAATCTTAGCTCAGACCCCGATTCATGCCAAGTAATCTGGAGATCATCAAGCTCAAAGACCTAAAACTCTCTGCCAGACTAATCTCTGAGCAGTTGAGACAGGGAATTCATTCCGGCATCCGAGTGGGAGTGGGGAGTGAGTTTGAGCAATACCGGCATTATCGTCCGGGTGATGATCCCAACCGGATTGATTGGAAGTATTTTTCCCGTTCAGGGAAATACATGATCAAAGAATCTACCACGGAAAGCCACTTGCATATCCGATTGATGCTGGATCTTTCAGGCTCCATGAATTATACTGAAGAAGGAGTTTCCCGTCTGGAATATGCCAAAAATCTTCTCGCTAGTTTGGCGTATTTGGCCTTTCTTCAAGGCGACTCCCTCAGTTATTTCACGCTTTCCCAAGGGAAAATTGAACAAAAAGTAGGGCCCAGTCCCAAAAGCTTCCAAAGGATACTTTTTTCCCTGGAAAAGGAAAAAGCGGAAGGTTCTTGGCCATTAAATTCGATCCCTGAAGGCTTTGTTCAGGGAAGAAATCGGGAATTGGTGATTTGGGTGTCGGATTTTTTGCAGCAGGACTCCGAATGGGCACAGCTTGTCAAAGAGTTTCAGCATCCAAGAAAAGAGCTCATTTTGGTTCAAATTCTGGGAGAGCAGGAATTGGATTTCCAGATGGATGGAAATTTTGTGTTTCAGGATCTGGAGACCGGTAAAGAGTTTATTCAGGATTCAAAATCCGTCAAAGCTGAGTATAATCGAAGGTTTCAGGCGTATTTGAAGCAATTGGATCAGGAGTTTCTCAGCTCCCAAACTCACCTAATCCGAGGATCCCTGAAAACGCCTTTGGCAGAGATGGCTCGCAATATTCTAAATCAAAAACGCTTTGGAATATGACTTGGGTGACTCCTGTGTTCTTTTGGGGGCTTTTGGGAATTTCTGTTCCCATTTTAATTCATCTCTGGAGTGGGAGGAAAGGAAAGGTAATTTCTTGGGCTGCCACTGCTTGGCTTAATCCACAGGAATCCCAATCCTCTCGTTCTTTAAAGCTTGATCACAGACTATTGTTGCTGGTTCGGATTTTACTTTGGATTGCGCTAATTCTCCTGTTGGTGGGAATTTGGTGGAAGGGATTTCTTACGTCTGAGGAAAAAGCAATTGTCCATGGAGTAGCTCCGGATGAGAAAGTTGCAGCCGAATTTCGCTTTGAGCTAAATCAAGCCCAGGAAAGGGGGGAAAGAGTCGTATGGCTGTCCGAAGGTTTACCCTTATTCGACCTTGAAGCGAAGGGATTGGAAGGTTTTGATCCCAATGGGCTTCAATCCTATTTGGATGAATTGATGGCGTATAGCGATGCTGTTCATTTGTATATGAAAGGGCTTTCTGATGAATTTTCTCAGTCGAGTTACTGGATCAATTCTGAACCAATTTTCCACCTTTCTCAGACTGTCAAGCCAAAGCATTCAGGATTCTCGATTCAATTGGATTCGGGTAGATTTCTTGGGATTAATACAGAAGGATTTTTAGAAACAAAGGAGCAAAATGCTTATCGCCAAGTGGCCTTGATTTCTCCGATATCGGTCAATTTGGAAAATGTGGAGGTGGGAAAAAAAGAGATTTTAAAGGCCAGTCTTGAAGCGATTACAGAGGTTTATGGACTTCAGTTTTCTGAAAGTAATTTGCCTGATGCTAAGATTATTTTTACTTCAGGTCAAGATATAGAAAGCTCAGAAAATCAATTGGTTTTACGTACGGAGTCCTTGGGAAAACATGCACTTTCCAACCCCGTGCAACAGCCGTGGGAGGAAGTAGTACAGAAGGGAGTTCTTCCGGAATTGATACTGAAAAAAGTATTGCCTCACTTCGGGATTGATCCCGATTCCCGAAAGCTTTCCCAAGCACAAATTGCCCAAAAATTTCATAGAATTCCTGAGAGTAAAGTCGCTAAGATTTCAAATTCCTCTGAAATAATTCTTCTATTAATTCTGGCTCTATTCGGATTAGAGCGGTTTCTAGCTTTTCGATCAAACCAGTGAAAACATTAGCCCGACATATTAAATCCATAGAAACTCAGCTTGCAATCAACAAGTGGTTGAAAGGGTTTTTGTTGGCCCTGATTCTTGGAGTTTTGGCGACCCTGGTTGGGATTCATGAGGGGATAAGATTGGGGATAATTGGAATAGGAGCAGGTGCTTTTCTTTGGTTGTTTGGAGGCCTGAAATCTCAAAGGAAAGAAGCCCTGCAATTAATCCATCAAAAAGCCGGTAACCTGGAATTCAGCTTGGAGCTTTTGGAAAAGCCTAGTCTGAGCCTGGCGGAGAAGCTCCAATCAGATAGAATTTCCAAACAAATTCCACCAAAGATTTGGGTCTTTTATTCTGGTCTTTGGCCCTTTCTTCTCGGTTTAGCTTTGGTATATGCCTCTTTTTTGGCAATTGATCAATTTAACTATGGTGGAACTGAACCTAATTCAAAAAATCAAGTAGAATTGGCTGAACTTGGTCTTCAGGCTGATGAAGAGGTGGTTTTACTTCAAAAATCCAAAGTACAGATTCAATCCCCTTCCTATACTGGAATTCCTATTTCCACTCAAGAAGACCTAGAAATCAAAGCTATACGTGGTTCTTTGTTGACTTGGGATCTGGATTTTAGAGCAAATGAAGACTTAGAAGTCTTTTTGGTGAATTCCGCAGGGGAAAAGCTGAGGTTTACCAATACAGGTTCAAGCTTTCAGTTAAAAGAGGAATTATTGAGTTCAGGAGTCTATTCTATTTTGGCACAGCGAGATAGTCTCAAGGTTTATCAATCTGATTTTTACACCTTGGAATCCATCGAGGACAAAAGCCCGGAAATCCTTCCGGAAGAAAAGGAAACGTACCGGTTCTTTTTTCCGGGAAATAACCCAAAGATCCAGCTTCAGGCACAGATCAAAGATGACTTCAAAGTTCAGGAAGTGGTCTTAGTAGCTACTTTAGCCCGGGGAAAAGGGGAAAATGTAAAATTCAGAGAAACCCGGTTTCCTGTCGAAAATCAAGCATTTACTTCCAAAACCTCCCGATTTACCCTAGATGTATCAGCCATGGAATTTCAGCCGGGAGACGAATTGTATTACTATTGGGCCGCGATGGACAACAAAAGTCCGGATCCCAACTTTTCCAGAACAGACACCTATTTCATCAAGTATTTTGATGAAAAAGAAGACAATGGAGCTGCGATGGAGGGAATGGCCATTCAGGTTTTGCCGGAATACTTCCGAAGTCAGCGGCAGATTATCATTGACACTGAAAAGCTTTTGGCAGAGAAATCCAAAAAGTCCACCAAGGACTTCAATTTTACTTCCAATGAAATTGGCTATGACCAAAAGCTGCTCAGACTTCGCTATGGACAGTATCTAGGAGAAGAGTTTGAATCAGAAGCCGGAGGATCCATTGAGGAAGCAGAAGATGGGGATTTATTGAGAGGCTACATGCACTTACATGATCAGGAGGGTGAGCATGATCCGGACTTTAAGCCAGCAGAACCGGCTCATACGCATGCAGAGGAAAGTCCATCTTCTCAGGGTGGTGGAGGAATCGAAAGCTTGCTGATGGAGTATATTCACGGGCATGATTCGGCCGAGGAAAACACCTATTTCGAGCAATCGACCCGAGGTGCATTGAAAGCTGCCTTGGAACAAATGTGGCAGGCAGAACTTTATTTGAGGCTGTTCGAACCAGAGAAGTCTCTTCCTTTCCAATACAAGGCCTTGGAAATGCTTAAGACTGTCCAGCAAAAATCCAGAGTCTATATCAAGCGAACCGGATACGATCCACCTCCAATTAAGGAGGAAGAAAAACGACTCAGCGGAAAACTGGAGGATCTGGAAAAGCAAATCGTGAAGGATAGGGTCGTTTTGGACCAGCAAATACAGCCATTAGCCTCCAAAGCTTTGGGATACCTGAATCAAACAAGTCTAGGTACCGAAGAAAAGTCCAACCTTCGAAAATTGGCTGAGCTTTGGACTCAGCGCATGCAAAATACCCAACTGGATGACTGGAACTTACTGCTTTATTTGCAGCAGTGGGAAGCTGGAAAACTTGACTCAAAAGGGAAAAATTACCTAAGAGAGAAGCTTTACCCTTTGGCCAAAAATTATAAAAACCCTTCAGCTTCCTATTTGGGAAATGAAGCGCTCATTAATGCATTCCGGAAAAATCTGAGATGAACCTATTCTTCCAACCTTTAGTCTCTTGGCCCTTTTTTACCGGGATCTTATTCTTGCTGACTTTGGCTGCTGGATTTCCTATTTTCTTCCAATGGAAAAGAGGGAAGTCTTTCAAAAGAATTGCCGTTCGGATTATCCTTTCCCTCTTGTTTTTATTGGCATTTTCCATGGCCGTGTTAAGGCCTGCACGCTCTAGCACTGGGACGGAGGAGGGAATATTGGTGTATGGAAGCGGAGTGGAGAGAGACGAACTGAACTTCTGGAAGGATAGCCTTCAACTTCGAAAAGCGGTTGCCCTAAAAGACTTTGACCAAGGTTCAGAAAAGGTTTATCTACTGGGTGATCAATTTGAAAGGGAGGAGTTATATCCATTAAAAGGGACGGAATTCACCTGGATTTTGCCCGAAAGGAATGGAATGCTTTCGGAGGTTTCTTGGAAAGGATTTCTCAGAAAAGGAGAAATGCAGCGATTAAGCTATAAAGTGTTTTCTGAAAGTTCTCAAAAAAGCCTAGCAATTGAAGGAATTGACGAAACCGAAACTACCCTATCACAAGGCTGGAATACCGGAAAAATGGAATTTCAAGTGGCTGGCTTAGGAAGAATAGAATTTCCATTGATCATGGATTCTGATACCCTGGCTTGGTTGCGGTTTTACGTGGGTCCGTCAAAACCCAAGAAATATCATTTCATTTCTGGATTTCCGAATCCGGAATTGAGAAATCTAAGTCAATGGCTTAAGAATAAGGGGGAAAAGGTGACAGAGGAAATCCAAGTTTCCCGTGACACCCAACTTCAAAGTGCCGAGTCCTCGGATTCACTTCAGGTGATTTTTTTAGAAGCAGGACAATTGGGAAGAAAAGATGTTCAGAATCTGGTGAAAAATTCCGAGGTAGCCTTGGTCGTTTGGAATTTGTCCAATGCCCCTGAGACAATTCAGTTGGTCAATCGTCTTTATGGGACTGATTTCGAACTGGAGAAAACCAGCCAAGAAAGCAGCAGGGTTTTGGAAAATGGTGCAGAGGCTTTGCCTTATTCTTTTCTCGAAAAACCTGCTCAAAAAATACTGCTCCAGGATTCCTGGGCAATTCAGTTCCCTTTTGGTAATCCCATTGCGATCGCCTTGGTAGAAACTTCCTTTCCGCTTTTTCTTCAGGGAAATGAATTGGCCTATGAAAAACTCTGGAGTGAAGTAATCAGTCAATTGGAACCAGAAGAAGAGAAAAGCTGGAGATTTGAAGCTCCTGTTTTGGCAGAAATAGGTCAAGAATTGGAATTATATCAACAAGACAGTTTGCCTTCAGAATTGATCTTACTTGGCGATACCCTTTTTCTGAATTCAAATCCAGTGAATCTTTTTTTAGCAAAAGGAAAGATTCCTTTCAAAGACTCTGGATGGATTCAAGTGGGGTATGATTTGGATATTTATGCGTATTCGGCCGATGAATTTCCAACCCTTTTCAGTTCGGAGTATGTCCGGGAGATGGAGGACGCTACTTCTTCTCTCAATTCCCCCCAAAAAGAATCCCAGCAAACCATTTCTCCGTGGATCTGGCTTGCAGGGATGTTATTGAGTTTAGGAATGCTTTGGCTTGAACCCAAGCTGGATTTTTGAATTTCTGGGGTTGTAATATTTAGGAACCGAAAATAGGTTGAAGAAGGTGGCTGATGTCGGTTGTCTGTTTTCGGTTGTCTGTTTTCGGTTGTCGGGTGACCTATGGCTAAAGAGGGGTATGGGTTGTCGGATAAGGATTGCCAAAAAGCTTAATCCTGAACAGCACAATAATAGATTATTCAGCCTCGTAAATCTTAAATTCTTTACCAAACCCAAGTTCCCACAGCACCGGGATTCAATTCAGCCAAAATTACTTTCTCCTTTTCCTTGATCTCAAAGACTTGTTTTTCCTTGGAGTCATTCAAGACGATCAACACTTTTTTCCGGTCAGGTCTTTGAAAGGCCACATGGGATAAGCCATCCAGTTCATTGGAATCAATTCTCACCGAACCGGGCTCCACAAACTTGCTGGCTTGGGCAATAATGTAATAAGCTGAATTTCTGGTCACCTCATTTCCGTCAATGGTAATCGCTCCCAAACATCTATCGCAACCTCCGCGATCGGTATGTGGGGTAAGGCTAGGGTTAGAGCTTAGGTTCCATTCCAAGACGGTTCTGGCCCAATTTCGAGTTCCTCCGATAATCAGGTTTTTAGTATGCCAAGCCAAATCTCCAGCTAGGTCTCCCGGAGCTCCTACCCACTGTTCGGTGAAGTAGATGTTTTTATCCGGAAAGGCCTGATGCACATCGCTTAAGGCTTCGATTTTCCCTCCATATAAATGGAAAGCTGATCCATCGATAAATGGATTGGCCAAAGAATCGCTCAAGACCGCAATCGGATAATCCGGTCTGTCTGCATTGTGGTCGTAAACAATGATTTTGGTGGATATTCCAGCTTCCTGAAATGCTGGGCCTAAATGCTGCCCGATAAAACGAGCCTGTTGCTCAGGAAGCATAAGTAGGGAAGGATTGTTGCCGGGATGTAAAGGCTCATTTTGAATAGTCAATGCATGAATCCTGATTCCTTCCTTTTGCATCGCCTGAATATACTTGACCAAATACTTTGCATAGGCAGGCTCAAACTCCTCCAGAAGTGATCCTCCCCGAGTATCCTTATTGTCTTTCATCCAAGCCGGAGGAGACCATGGGGAAGCCATCAACTGAAGATCTGGATTAATCTTTAAAATTTCCTTCAAGACCGGGATGACATCCAAGGTGTCGTAACTCAGACTAAAATGTTCCAACTCTGGATCTGTAGCCAGAGAATCTTCCAGATCATTGTACGAAAATGGGAATTCATTCAAGTCAGAGGCGGCAACTGAAAGCCTCAGATAGGACACACCGATGGCATTTCCCTTTTTTCCGAAAAGCTCTTCCAGGATAGAACTTCTGGCAGAATCTTCCATGGATAATAAATGCTTGGCAGATCCCTGACTCAAAGTGTAACCAAATCCATCGATAGATTGAAAGGAGGTTTCGGGATCGACTAGGATGCTTTGAGTTGGGGATTCTGAAATATCATAATCCAGAACCTTTTGGAAAAGGATTCCTGCTTTAGGATCTGTTAGCCAAAGTTCAAATTGTTCTTTTGGTTTGGAGCAGGCAATAGCCAGAAGCGAAAGCAGGAGGAAGGGTAGTTTTTTCATATTTGGGTAAAAAAAGCCTTGAAGGGTTTTCAAGGCTTAAGTTGTAGGAATTGCAAAAGGAAAACAAGAAGGGCAGATCAATATTTTCGAAAGCCCTCTGCCTTCACCAAAGGTCATTTCCCCTCAGCATGATCAATCCATTTTCCATCCAAGCTCAGGTAAGCTCCCATACAATCCGCGGTCATGCAGGAGTGAATGGGAAGAATCCCCAAAAGATCCCCGATTTGAACAGAATTAATAAGCGAATCAGAAGCTTTGATCACTCCGTGTTCTTGGGAAATGCTTTTCAAATACGAGCGTTCGGGTAAAATCGACCAGCCGTTTTCATGGAGAGCTACCACCTCTCCAAAATTTTTATTTCCCTGAGCATCCACCAAAACATCCTTGGCCAGATGTACTCCACCGCCATGTACCAATATCTCCTTTCGTTCTTTTTGGATATCTACAACCGGGACAGCCAAACAGACAGCAATATCCTCTTTGGAGCAGCTTCCTAATTCAGCCTGCATCAGATCAAAAAAAACGAAGTTACCCGGCCCTAATTGATCCACATCTCCGAATTCATCCATGACAGCACAGCCGGGCGTATCTCCGATGCGGGTTGCTAGCTTGGGGAATTCAGTTTGGTATTTCAGCTTCAGCATTTGAAGGGCTTTTCGGCTTTGGTCATAGATTTCATCCTTGTTGGGCATGTAATAAGTATGACCAGGATGAAGGTAAAAGCCTTTGAAAGTCAGCTTATCGGAAGTCTTGGAAATCCGCATGATTTCCTCAATAGTGCCAAAATCCGAAACATTGACCCCAGTTCGACCATAGCCCGCGTCGATTTCAATAAAGAAGCCGACCGGATTTGTCAGTTTGGATGCCAAAGTTTTCGCCGTTACAGGATTGACGATTTGAACGGATAGAGATTGGTCTTTGGCCAGCTCATTCAGTTTGGACGTTTCCCGGATATTGAAAGGAAAGGCAATGTGTATATTTTCCCAACCCTGTCCACACAGATAGGCGGCCATTTTGATGGAAGAGACAGTGATTTGTTTGATGCCATATTCTTTGGCCCAATTTCCGATTTCATGGGATTGAGCTGTTTTCCAATGAGGAACCAATTCCTTTCCGTGCTTCTTGGCCTTTTCCGCCATTCGCTTAATGTTGGCCCGGGTGATTTTTTCGTCAATTAAAAGTGTGGGAGAGGAAATATGATCTAGGTAAGACATGAAAATGTTTTGGCTTGGGTTGGGTTCAAATTTTGATTTGAAAGATACTAAAGGCAAAGTATTGCCCATAGAAAAAGCCGGAATATACCGGCTATTATCTTGGGAAGAATGGTTTCTTTATTTAAAAAGTCCTTTTCCTAAATCCATCAATCCACCGAGGCCCGAGCCTCCATTTCCTCCCATCAGACTCCCCAGTAGGTCGGTGGCAGAACTGGAACCTTTACCACTAAGAAGATCCCCGATGGTGTCCCCGATGCTGCTGTTGCTCATCGGAGCATCGTTTACTTTTTTGTTAAACAAATTCATCAACATCGGCAAAACGGCAATGCCAATTGACATGGCCTTTTCCTTAGAAATTCCCAGTCGTTCCATCAATCCTCCGGAAAGATCCCCGGCAAGGGATGAAATTGCCGAGCTGGAAGAGGGAGTGTCTGCTCCTGAAAACATTTCTTTAATGGCTGAAAAATCGCCGGATTGGGCTTTTTGCTGCAAAACGGAGGTCAAAGATTCTTTGATCGCTGAGGTGGTATTCGGTCCTTCATCCAAACCTGAACTTGACAAAATATCTTTCAAAGGCCCATCGGCCATACTTAATAACTGATCTAACATGGTGATTATACATTTTGGTTAATCCCCAATTTTTCGATTTTTCGGAAATAATGAAAGAAAAATTTAATTTAATTCCAGCCTGCCAAAAGCCGATTCATGACTTCAATAGGCAAAATATAGCTCAAAAGTGGATCATTGGCTTTGTATTCACTGAAGTACCAAAGCTGTGAGTTTTGGGCGGAGGAGGCGATCAATGTATTTTTTAGATCAATGGAAAATCTGGAATTCACTGGATCAAAAACCACTTCCTGGCCAGCATAGGTTTTTTCAAAACCTTGGTGCAGTAATCTGATGTCATCAGGGTTTTTGTAAAGTTTTGGATTGACATGGACTTGGATCGTCATGGAATAATCCACGGGGATATAGCTGGTGTCAGCTAGGATAAATTCAGTTTTAATTCGAAGAATTTCAATTTCGGAATAGTTGAACCTCATGCCTGAATCATTTTCCATCTGTTTGTACATCTGTTCCAACATGGCTTTGGGGGCATAGTTGAAAATTTTAGGATTCATCATCTCCAAGACTGACTTCCAATCCTTGGCTTGGGTGGCATTGAGATAGGATTGAGTGGACTGCATTAGAAATTTTTGGTCCACTTGAGCAAAGCTAAAGGACCCTAGGAAAAGGAAAAGTAGAAGCGAGAAACCTAAAATTCGGTGCATTCTTCTAAGGTAAAGAAATATTTTTGATCCAATCTATTGATAATAAAACGATTAGGGTGTTAGGGTCAAAAAAAGCGGTTTCTGGTTCGTTATGAAATAGGTTTTTGGGTTGCCGCTCGTGTAAAAAACATAAAACATGGTTTAAAAAGCAGAAAAAAGTATAAAAAATACATAAGGCCTATTTTTTATTTGAATTCTTTTTCTAACTTTTGAATCCCTTTGGCCTTGATTTTTAGAGAAATAGGCGGTGTAATAGGCAATGGGGCATTTATCACCAAACCAAAAATGCCATTTATATGGGAAAGCTTTTACTCAAATCGATTCAGTCCCTGTTCTTTGGAACGCTTCTTCTGCTAATAGGAGGATGGAGCGTAGCTCTGGGGCAAGCCACGGTCACCACGGATAAGGATGATTATGCTCCGGGTGAATATGTAATTATCACAGGTACAGGTTGGGAACCCGGAGAACGGGTGGATTTTCATTTCGAAGAAACCCCCAAACCCGAAACCTGTTCCAATTCCCATGATAATTTTGCCATTGCAGACGCGAATGGCAATATCCGATATGATGGATTTTTGATTAAGGAAAATCACCTAGGAGTTCATTTTGTACTGACGGCTACAGGTGAAAGCTCTGGGAGAACGGCAGTGACGGAGTTTACGGATGATGCTTCACTTGTCGTAAATGGAAATGCTAGTGTTCCAATTTCAATGGACGTATCGGTAGATAAAGCTGCTAATGCGGCTTCACCAGCATTTACAGCCATTGGGAATGTTATTGTACGAGAAGCGAATGGTACTCAAGGGAAAAATGATTTTACTACTAGTTTTAGTCAAATTGTTTTATCGGCACCTAGTGGATGGGAATTCAAAACTTCTGGTGTAGGAGTTTCTTATACGCCAAATTCTGGAACTCGGGATATTGCTTCTGTTTCAGTCCTAAGCTCAACTGCTTCTACAATAACCATTTCGGTTTCGGTTACTAGTTCTGGTACTTCCGTATCAAATACAAATGACCAAATTACTATTAGTGGAGTAGAGATTAGGTCTACTAATGGTAACTTATTGCCAAATAGTGGCTCAATAGTACTAAGTTTCACAGGGACACTAGAGAATTTAAGCTCGCCCCAGAATATAGTCTCTTTAAATCAGGTTGCAGGTGCTGTAAGTAATTTCCTTGTGGAATCATCTGTAGGTGGAAATATTCCTAACCAAATTGCAGGTACTGCCTTTAGTGTAAAGGTAACGGCAAGAGATCAATTTAATCACACTGTTACTGGATTTAGTGGAGGAGGAAATAATGTTGCAATTTCCTCTAATGCGACACTTACTTCTGGATCAGGTAATACGTCAAATTTTTCCAATGGGATTTTAGCCTCACATAGTGTAACAATAAATCCTGCATTTTTAGGAGCAACAATTACCGCCACTAAAAGTGGTGTTTCGGGCACTAGCAATTCTTTTGATGTAACTGGTAGTGCAGGTTCTGTAGGAACTGTTTCAGTTGGTGCTCAATCAGGCATATCCGTTTATGGTACTGCAAGTGCACCTACTTATGCCATATCTTCAGTAAGAGGTAGTAATGGTACGGTAAATGGGACTTATAGTGTTTCTGATTTGCCGACAGGTGTTACATCTGGAGGCTTTACACCTTCCGCGACATTTACTTCAACAGGAGGTAATTCATTCCCAGGAGCTACATTAACTCTCAATGTTGCTTCAAATGTCCCTGCAGGAACGTACAGTTTTACAGTTTCACTGAGTGATGGAGGAACTCCAGCAACTGCTACTGGTACTTTGACAGTTGATAAAGCAAATTCATCTATTAGTGTAAATTCAGCGGGACCGTTTACCTATAATGGCAATCCACAGGGACCTGATGCGGTGACCAAGTCAGGATCTACCGGAGCGGTGACTTTTAGTTATGTGGGCGTTTCAGGAACTTCTTATCCTGCAAGCGCCACTAAACCTACCAATGCAGGAAATTATGAAGTGACTGCAACATTGGCCTCAGATGCGAATTATAACGGGGCGGTATCGGTGCCATTGGCTTTTGAAATAACCAAAGCGGATGCGGACATCACCGTCACGGGTTACACCGGCGTGTACGATGCGGCAGCTCACGGAGCGACAGGCACCGCCCTAGGCGTGGAAGGAGAAACGCTGGCAGG
>NZ_AUBV01000014.1 GCF_000429425.1 Algoriphagus mannitolivorans DSM 15301 | reverse complement strand
TATGGAAGCAATCTTGTTGTCAGATACCGTAAACGGTCCCGGCAAGGTCACATTGCCGGTGTTGGTGATCTTGTAGCTGTAACTTACCACATTTCCTACCTGACTATATGGACTGCCGGAGGTGATTGTCTTGTCGATGCTTAACGCTGGATTCTGACAAATCACTACCACCGTTTTAAGATTGTTATCTACTGCTGTTCCCGAAAGATCAGAAACGGTCGTACCATTGGCTTGACCAGTAGCTGTGGCTTGGTTTTCAACCTTGCCATTTTGGATATCTTGAGGTTTAATAGTGTAGGATGCTGTATAGGTCCAAGTTTCATTGACATCCAGTTGGTTATTATTATTGGTGTCTCCACTTTGTAAAGTAATTGCAGAAAGCCCTGACAAAGGATCCGTAACAGTAATATTACTTAAAGGATAAGCTCCATTATTTTTTACCTCGAAGCTATAATTAATAGTAGGAGTCAAAGTAGGATCCAAACAGTTCCCTCCTGTCGGTCCATTAGTTGCTGTCTTGACTAAAGTAAGGCTACAGGCGCCTACGTTGATTGTGACTGTAGCTTTAGCACTTTCACACTCTCCAGTCTTTGTTTGACTTATTTTAAAAGTGAAAGTACCAGCTGCACTAGTATTAATAGTCGGGGCTCCGGACAAAGGATTATCATTTTGGTCATACCACTTGATGGTATATCCAGCAGCTGGAGTGATGGTCGGGGTTTTATTTCCCGAATTTGTACAGTAATCAAAAGTTGCAGCGTTGGGAGTGGGTGCTCTTTGGGGAATAACAACCTGAACAGGAACACTTTTTGAACACCCTTTTGTAGTAAAATTATAATTGAAATTATACGTCCCCGGCAAGCTATTATTAAGGTCAATTACACCAGTACTTGGATCAATTGACAAACCAGTTGGAACAGTAAAAGTACCTCCTTGAACACCATCAATATCGGGAGACACATATCTTCCTGGCCCACAAAATAAGTTAGAATCATAAGTAACTTCTGCGGTTCCAAAATTAATAGAAACCTGAAAAGGATCAATAAAATCATCTGCTGCAGCAGTTAGTGAAGCAGAAGACCTTGTTTTTACCATTACAGTTTTGATTTTAATACCTAAACAAGGATCAGTTAAATCCCCAAGAATCTCTGAAATGTTTAAAGCCGCTTCTACAAATTGAAGGGGTTGATAAACAGAATTTCCGAAAGCCCCAACTGGAATTGCAGGCGATCCAGTATTTACGAATCCAAATGCCTGCGAGGAACTAAAGGATTGTTGAACATAATCAAACCCTCCTGGAACCGGCTTCCACAAATAAAATTTTATGTCAACACTTGACCCTCCGTTTGTATATGATATCGCAACCAATATATCATTTACTGTTCTTCCGCCATTTGGTCCAGCAGAAGTAAACCCATTGTTAATAGTTCGGGTAACTGTATTTTGAAAAAATTCAAACTCTAAATAACTAGTCCCATTTGTCACTAATCTGTCAGCTCCTACAACTAACCAGGTATCATTTTGTTGGCTTGTTCCAATGTGTAAAAATGCATTCCCAAGATCACCTTTACCTCCAGCATCACCAGTCCCCCAAACCCAAGAATTTGGATTATCGTTTGACTTGGTCCCTTGGGTAAAAATTCTTTCCTGAATTAAAGAGCTTCCTTTGTATCCATCTCGGGACCAAAATGACGTCTCTGGATCCAACGCTGTTCCATTAGATAAAAAAACATGTCCTCCAGCACCGGTTGGGCCAGCAAACCAATCTCCAATTCCAACTGAAGGAGAATTTGAAATAAGGTCCCCTTCGATTCTAAATCCTCCTGTTGGAATAGTTACCGGAGCGGTATTTTGACCAAACCCTTTTGGAGTAAAAAATAGAAATAAGAGAAAAATCAAAGAGAAACTAAAAAGATTCTCTTTAAATAATCCCCTCCATTTCAAAAATCCAAGGACTTCTGATCTTTGGGTTTGCCGGCAATCGGATAACTGCACCATATCTCTTCTATTTAAATTTTTTCGAGTTCGTAAACGTATCTTCAAAAGCTACTGCTTAATATTCAATGACTTAGAGCCAGTTTCTTCCCAAAAAATCCACTGAAAATGAATCATTTTGCATACAAAAATGGCTAATTAACACTTTTATGCATTAAAAATACACTTTTTTGCTTTTTACATCCAAATGAATTCCAAAAAAAATAATTTGAAATACGTTTTTTTTTATTCAAAAATTTTTGCCCCTAGCATATAATGGTATTTTTCCAGGTTTTGATGTAATTTTATTTTGTAAAATCTGCCTATTCTGGCTTACTGTCCTCTTTCAATTTTTAGAATCTTCAATCAGCATTGTATTTGGACTTTTGGAGAATCATTCAACCACTTCTGTATCCCTCTTTGCCGTACAAGGAGTTTTTTACTCCTCTTGAAGACTTTCTAGTATTTTCAAACAAAAACCGGAAATATGAACCCACTATTCAAAAAATCGGGCTTGCTTTTTCTCCTTTGGGGAATCACCCTAGGCCTAGCCGCCCAAACCACCTATCAAAGCCCCCCTCCATCCATCGCGGACCTATTCAATGCTCCAGCTACACCATCGGTCTCCTTTAACAAAAGCGGAAATCTGATGCTTATCCTGGAGCGTTCGGAAGCTCCATCCATCGAAGATTTGGCACAGCCCGAACTCCGAATCGGAGGAATACGAATCAATCCAGCGACTACCGGGCCCAGCCGTTCTGGAAGTTTTTACAACCTCAAACTCAAAAACACCCGCTCAGGTGAAGAAATCCAAGTCACGGGTCTTCCACAGAACCCCAAAATGAGCGGATTCTCTTTTTCCAGAGATGAGAAATATTTGGCTTTTACCCATACCGAATCCAATGGAATTTCTCTTTGGGTCGTGGACTTAAATAGCTATCAGGCAAAAAAATTAACCGATCCCATCCTCAATCAGGTTTTTGGAAATTCCGTGACATGGATGCCGGATAACTCCTTGCTGGTCAAAGCCGTAAATCCATCCCGAGGAGCGATGCCAAAAGCTCCTTCTGCCCCTTCCGGACCGGTAATCCAGGAAACTTCCGGAAATGCCGCTCCTAGTCGAACCTATCAGGATTTGCTCAGCAATCCCTATGACGAGGCATTATTCGCATATTTCATGGATAGCCAGCTGATGAAAGTTTCCTTGGATGGAAAAACTACTTCTATTGGAAAGCCTTCGATGATTAAATCCATGGACCTTAGCCCAGACGGCAGCTTCCTGATCGTCGAAGCGATCCAAAAGCCATTTTCCTATCTGGTCCCAGCTGATCGATTCCCTTACTCTGTAGAAATCTGGAATTCGAAGGGTGAGGTGGTGAAGATTTTAGCTCAAATCCCGCTTGATGAAGTACGCCCTACCGGGTTTGATGCCACAGTCACTGGCATTCGAAGTGTCAACTGGAGAGCGGACCAGCCCGCAACCTTATATTGGGTAGAAGCCATGGATGGTGGAAATCCACGTACGCAGATTGCTGAAAGAGATGTGGTATTTATGCTGAAAGCTCCTTTTTCCGGAGAAAAACAAAAGCTTGCCTCCACCTCCCTACGCTATGGAGGCATCAGTTGGTCGGATGATTCATTCGCCATTTTAAATGAAAGATGGTTTGCAAGCAGAACGGAAAAACGTTCTGTCATCAACCCAAGTAATCCGGCACAAGCCCCTCGCGTCATCATTGAGCGCTCCTCGGATGACCTTTACAATGATCCGGGAGATCCTATATTTACTGAAAACCAAAATGGTAGAAATGTCCTGATGAGAAACGGGAATTTGTTGTACATGCGTTCAGAAGGAGGAAGTCCCGAAGGCAGCATGCCATTCCTATCCACTTTTAACGCCCAAACCAAAGAGCAAAAAATCCTTTGGAGATCCCAGGCACCTTATTACGAGCGAGTGGTGAAAGTCTTGGCTACCGACGCTTCCGAGTTTATTACCCTTAAAGAAGGAACGGAGACTCAGCCAAACTACTGGTTGATCAACACCAAAAAGCGGATCTCACCAATTCAGGTCACCAATTTCGCCCACCCCTATGAATCCATTAAAGGAATTCAAAAGCAATTGGTCACTTACCCACGAAAGGATGGGCTAAACCTATCTGCCGTGGTTTATACTCCTGAGGGATATGATCCTGCCAAAGACGGAAGATTACCGGTTTTGATGTGGGCTTATCCGAGAGAGTACAAATCTGCCGCTGATGCAGCCCAAGTTCGGGGCTCAAAATATACCTTTACCCGATTGAGCTGGGGATCGCCGATCTATTGGGTGACCCGAGGCTATGCCATCATGGACCAGACCGAAATGCCAATCGTAGGTGAAGGAGACAAAGAGCCTAATGATTTCTTTATCGAACAGTTGGTTGCCAACGCAGAAGCCGCGATTGACCATATTGTGGAAATGGGAATCGGAGACCGAAACCGCATTGCTGTGGGCGGTCACTCTTATGGTGCGTTTATGACAGCCAATCTCTTGTCGCATTCCAATCTCTTTGCTGCGGGCATTGCCCGAAGCGGTGCTTACAACAGAACATTGACTCCGTTTGGCTTCCAATACGAGCAGAGAACCTATTGGGAAGCCCCGGAGGTGTACTTTAATATGTCACCTTTCTCTTTTGCCCACCAGGTGAAAACCCCGATTCTTTTGATTCACGGAGAGGCTGACAATAACTCAGGAACCTTCCCGATCCAATCTGAGCGTTATTACAATGCCTTGAAAGGACATGGCGCTACAACCCGATTAGTGTTTTTGCCTCATGAAAGCCATGGCTATGCTGCGAAAGAATCCATTTTGCACACCCTCTGGGAAATGGATTCCTGGCTGGAAAAGTATGTGAAGAATAGGAAGTAAGAATTAAGGATCCCTTATTAAAAAGAGACCTTCCAAGTTTCAATACCTGGAAGGTCTCTTTATATCTGCAATAATCTGGGTCATCTAAAAGCACAAATCAACCCAAATCCGTCCCCCACATCAAGATCAAAAACAGAATCCCCAATACGATTCGATACCAGCCAAAGGCGGTAAACCCATGGCTGGAGACATATTTCAAAAAGAGTTTAACCGCCACCCAGGCGGAAACAAAGGCTAGTCCAAATCCGATCGCCAATAGGGACAGTTGCTCCGAAGTAAAGGCCAAATCCGATTTGATCAGATCATACCCGCCTGCAGCCATCATCGTCGGTACTGCCAAAAGAAAAGAAAATTCGGTTGCCTGCTTTTTATCCAAACCGTTAAACACCCCTCCTATAATAGTAGCAGCAGCCCGGGAAGTCCCCGGCACCATGGAAAGACACTGGCAAAGACCGATAAAGAAGGCGTTTTTATAAGAAATATCCTCCACCTCGGCCAAGGTAGATTGCTGATTCACCACCTTTTTATCAATCAAAATCAGAATCACTCCTCCCAAGATCAGGGAAACAGAGACTACGATGGGATTGAACAAATAGCCTTTGATAAAATCATAAGCTAACAATCCTACGACGGCTGTTGGCAGGAAGGCCGCGAAAAGTTTGAAGTAAATATTAAGGCCCCTGAAAAACCGCTTGATATACATCAGGGCAATCGCCAAAATGGCCCCTAGCTGGATAAATACCTCAAAGGTTTTTACAAATTCATCCTCGTGAATTCCCATGGCCGCAGAAGCCAAAATCATGTGGCCGGTGGAAGAAATCGGCAAAAATTCCGTCAGGCCTTCGATAATTGCGATGATGATGCTTTGAAAAAGAGTCATAGTTTAAATATTAGCTGGGCAAAACTACTAATCCTCTTCAATAGCCGAGGAAGGATTCAAAAATTTTAACCCAATTCATTGCCTTAAGCGTAAAATTTTCGTTCTTTTCAAACTAAACTTATACCCAATGAAGAACATTATTTTATGGACTGTCCTGTTTTTTTGCTGGACACAGAATTTTGGACAAGAACTCAAAGAGACTAGGCTAAATAATCAGATCGAAAGTGTGACTTTGTTTTTGTCGAGTGCCCAGGTTTTTGAAAAAGCTTTCGGCTCCATTCCTGCAGGTGAGTCGATTTTGGAGGTGAAGGGTCTTTCTCCCTACTTGGATGAAAAAAGCATTCAGGTCAAAGGTCAGGGGAATTTCACCATTCAGGCGGTCAACAGGCGACTGGATTTTCTGAGCGAAAAAGAAGTCAGTGAGCAAGTGCAGGCTCTCGAAAAGAAAATCGAAGAGATCCAAAAAGGAAAAATCTTAGCTCAAAACCGGATTGAGGTATTGGCGAATAAAGCCAGTTTGCTTTCTGCCAACAAGGATCTGGGAGGAAGTCAATCCGGACCAACGATGGCCGAACTTCGGGCTGCTTTGGATTTTTTTGATGCAGAACTCACCAAAATCACCACCGAGGAGCTCCAGTTAAAATCAAAAATCGTGGAAAGTGACCGGGAATTGGAACGGCTGAGAAACCAAATCAAAGCCATACAGGAGAGTAAAAATAAAGCCACTTCTGTGGTTCGAATACGGGTAAAAGCTCCAGCGGCCGGCCAGGCGAGCTTTCAGTTGAATTACCTGGTGGCCAATGCCGGCTGGTATCCCAAGTACGATGTCCGGGTGAAAACTGTCAAGGAACCACTTCAGCTCAACTACAAAGCGGAAGTCTATCAGAATACAGGCGTGGACTGGAACAATGTAAAACTCAGATTTTCCAATGCCAACCCCAATCAAAGCGGGCAGGCGCCGGAGTTGGATAAGTGGGAGCTCAACTATGCCCGCTTTACCACGGTCAATAAATTTTCAGTGCCGCAAATGCCCGGAACCATCAGCGGTGTCGTAGTGGATATGAATGGGTCGCCGATTCCGGGCGCTTCGGTTTTGGTCAAAGGAACTACCATCGGTACCGCAACAGACTTTAACGGCAGATATACGCTGACCCTTCCTACCAATGCCCAATCCTTGGTTTTTTCATTTGTAGGCTATGGCACCCAAGAAATGAGCGTTCGAGGCCGATCTACTCTCAATGTAAGCTTAGTAGAAGATAGCCAAGCACTGCAAGAGGTAGTGGTCACCGGATTTGGAGCTTCTGAAAAAAGATCAGTTACTGGCGCAAATGTCACATTGCGGGGAACTTCTACCGCTGATGCAGCCCCCTTGATGACCAGCTTTGTTGAAAATCAAACGACTGTCGAAATCGAAGTTGCGGAGCCTTATACCATCAAAACCAATGGAGAAAGGACTTTGGTAGATTTGAAAGGGTATGAAATCCCTGCCAATTATCGGTACACAGCTATCCCAAAACTTGACAAAGACGCCTTCCTGCTTGCTGAAATTTCCGATTGGAGCCAATATGCACTCTTGGAAGGGGAAAGCAACCTGTATTTTGAAGATGGATTTGTCGGTAGATCCATCCTGGATGCGGCGGCACTTCAGGATACTTTGATGATCTCTATGGGAAGGGATCGCTCTATTGTGATGCAAAGAGAAAAGGTGGATCAATTCTCCAAAAAGAGGACAATTGGTTCCAATATCACCGAAAGCAGAGGGTATGAAATCACACTCAAAAACAACAAATCCCAACCTGTCACGCTATTGGTGAAAGACCAAATTCCCGTATCGGTGAATTCAGCCATCACGGTAACTCCGGGGGAGTTAAGCCAAGGCAAACTTGATCCCCAAACCGGAATTGTAACTTGGGAAATAACGCTTTCTCCTGGGGAGCAACGCAAGCTCTCCCTTCAATACGAGGTCAAATACCCCAAAACAGAGCGGATCATTTTGGATTAAACAAAAGCAGCGGCTTTTGCGCCGCTGTTTTCATTATTTCACCTTATCCAAAGTCATTTCCATAAATTGAAACCACTGATCTCCTGCATTGTACTCGCCGATTTCATGCCATTGCCCTTGATCATTGAGTTGAATGATGTAGCGGACTAGTTCGGTTGGTCTCCAGATAAATTTACCATCCTTGAAAGTGGCCGGATACTTCCCGCTTAATCCACTTTGTAAATAGGAACTGAACTCGTATTCTCCATCTTTGCCTTTAGGCTGAATTACCGCCAAAGCATGGTGCACCACTTGTCCATCTGATTTCCCAATTCCCTCTATTTCCAGTAACGTTCCGCTTAACTTAAATTCGATAATCTCCTCCTGCTGGAAAGTCATCCGCTGACGATCCTGGCCCATCATCCATCCACTTCCTTTCCAGTGTCCTTCTAGAAAAGCTAATGATTTCATTTGATTCTGAACCTCAGGATTCAGGGCATAATCTTGAGCCTGAGCAAATTGAACTGCCGAAATCATGCAGACCAATAACAAGAAATTTTTCAATTGATTTTTCATAGTACAAATTGGTTTATGTTATAAACTATAGATTCAAATTTTTTTACTCAATGTAGTTTTTGAGGTTTTCCACATATTCTTCAAAAGCTTTCAATCCCGTAGAAGTGATTTTACAGGTGGTCAATGGCCTTTTTCCTCTGAATGATTTCTCAATTTGGATGTAACCAGCCTTCTCCAACTTGTCCAGCTGTACACTGAGATTTCCAGCTGTAGATTCGGTTTTTTCTTTGAGAAAAGTAAATTCTGCTTCTTCCAAGCCGATCAATAAGGACATGACCGCCAGTCTAAGTTGGGAATGTAATAGAGGATCTAAGGGCTTAAACACGGTTTTTATACTTTTTCTTCAAGAGATATCCTGGCACTAGGTAACCCAAAATCATTGCAATCCCGCCGACGAGGTATTGATCATTGACGGGGACCAAAAATCCCACAATCGCTCCTAGAATCAAAACCCATCCACCAATTTTCACAGTATTGTCTTTGATCATCGCACCGGTAGCAATTACACCTACTGCAGCCAAAAGAAGGATGATGGGATTGTGGCTATAGTTGATCACAGGCATAAAAGCCAATAGACAAATCATTCCAATAAAGACAACTATCCAAAGCTGTATCAAGACATTATCTAAATGTGCCTTGATCCGGGCTTTTTTGCGCTCCTGTGCTCCTTTCCAAATACTTGCGACCACTGCCGGAATTACCAACAACCAGACGATGTATGGCTTTTCATACCCGCTTTTGCTCAGGAAATAATGTCCAAAATTGCACAATGCAATTACCCAGCCCCATAGAAGAAGTTGAAAACTTCCATCTCCTGCGGCTTCTCGCTTGGCTCTGCCGATCATCTCGGTGATCAGCGAAAGCGATTCTTTACCAGTTAATTCTTTTTCCATTTCTTTTGCCTTTGCTAATTGTAACGACGCTAATATAAATAGGTTTATGTTATAAACCATTTTATTGTTGATTTTTCTTGCGGAAAAAATTCAACTAACTTTAATCAACTCCAATCTTGCACTATGAAAAACATCTTTGATCCCAAAGTCACCGAAGAGCTGATCAACCGAATTAATCAGCTGAAGCCCGAATCTCCAGCCCTTTGGGGAAAAATGAGCGTTGACCAAATGCTCGCTCATTGCTGTGTAGCCTATGAAATGGCATATACCAACAAGCACCCCAAACCAAACCCAGTGGTAAGATTTCTTTTGAAGGCTTTTGTGAAAAAAGGTGTGGTCAATGAGGTGCCCTATCCAAAAAACTCAAGAACAGCTCCCGCATTTATTATCTCGGACCGGAAAATTTTTGAGGAGGAAAAAGACAGATTGATCAAATACATCGAACATACCCATTCTCTGGGTGAGGATCATTTCGAAGGAAAAGAATCCCTCTCTTTTGGACCGCTCACTGCCAAAGAATGGAATAATCTATTCTATAAACATTTGGATCATCACCTCCGCCAATTTGGAGTTTAATCCAAATCATGAAATCAAAGCTTTCTAAAAATCCATGAAATCCTTTGCTCCGATTGCTTCTTTACTCCTGTGGGGGATTGCCTGGGGATGTAGCCCAAAGCCTCCCGCTCAGGAAGCTAAAGAAGAACCTTCTGAAATCATCCAGGAAAAACAATCTTCAGAAACTACCGAGTCTGTCTCTGGCGCCACTTATACTGGAGATAATTCTCAGACTTCAGTGGACTGGCCGGGGACTTATTTCGCTGTGATTCCCTGCAAAAGCTGTGAGGGAATAGAGCTTTGGGTAACCCTCAAAGCCGAGGGTACCTTTGAGATGAAGACCAATTACCTTGGACTAAATGATGCGAGGGAGGAAATTTTCACCGGGAATCTGGTTTGGGATGTTTCTGGATCCACCGTGAGTTTTGAAGGACTGATAGGCAATTATCCCGGAAAATTTAAAATAGGTGAAAATCAGATTTGGTATTTGGATAAAAATGGAAATCTGATGCAAGGGGAATTGGCCGATCGGTATATTCTAAAAAAGAAATAGGCCTGGTGTTCTTAAAAAGGAAAACCAGGCCTTTTATTTCTTAATCACTTGAATCTCACAATTTTTCCATGCGCCTTGGAAGTCATTGCCTGAGGAATGGAGTCTGTGATCTCGTTGTAAAGCAATTCCACCAGCTTTTGCTTCAAAAAACTCCGGTTGAGGATAATGCTCACTTCCCGAATCGGGGCTTTCCCAAGAAAAGGCCTAAGTCTAGACTTTTCCTCCTCAGAAAGCTCATGAGTAGCCAATTCAGGCAGTAGTGTCACCCCTTTGTACCGATTGACCATATTTTTTAATCCTTCCAAAGAACCGCTTTCGTAATGGAAGTTTTTGTGTCCGGCCATGGATTGATCACAAAAACTGATCACTTGGTCACGAAAGCAGTGTCCTTCCTGAAGAACCCAAAGTTCATCCGCCTTCAATTGCTCCGGTCTGATCTCTTTTTCACGGAGGAGTTCGTGCCCTTTTGAGAAATAGGCATAAAACTTCTCGTAGAACATGGGCTTTTCCAAAATCCCAGGCTCTTCCAGAGGAGTCACGATAATTCCCAAATCCAATTCGTCATTCTTGAGCTTTTTGACGACCTCATCGGTTACCATTTCCTGAACTTCTAGCTTGACATTTGGGTATTTTTCCAAAAATCTCCGGATAAACAGATGCAATAAATAAGGAGCCAGTGTTGGAATGATCCCGATCTTGATCGTACCGGAAATGTCTCCTTTTAGCTGAGCAACCAATTCCAAAATACCCCTGCTCTCTGAGACCACTTTTTTGGCTTGGGCAATAATCTGAACCCCTATTTCCGTTGGAATTACAGGCATTTTACTTCTATCAAATAGAATTACTCCCAGTTCTCTCTCCAACTTACTCAACTGCGCACTCAAGGTAGGCTGGGTGACGAAACATGAATCGGCAGCATTCCCAAAGTGACGATGCTTATCCACGGCTATCAAGTACTCTAGTTGTTGAATTGTCATAATGATAGATATTTTCTATGGCAAGAAAGGAAATAAACCGGAAAAGAGTTCAGTCTACCCCAAGAATAGGCTCTTCCAATTTCCTTTTAAATCAAAGTACAGGACACTTATAAAATCGACAGGGTGTATTTTTCCTAAATGACTAAAAAGCAGTAATTTATTTTGATTTTCCCCTTTAACCCAAATTGCTACACATGAGTAATTCTTCATTCTCCCGCAGAAAATTCCTGAGCGCAAGTCTTTTGACCACGGCAGGCGCCAGCCTAATTCCCGGATTATCCTTTGGTGCAGCCACTCCAATTTTTCAAGCAGCTCACGAACGGGTGAGATTAGGCTTTATAGGAGTTGGTCGCCAAGCAATGGGTTTGTTAAACAATTTCATGAAAATCCCAGGAGTTGAAGCCGTCGCAGCAGCGGATGTCTATGCGGTCAAACGGGAAAGGTTTGCGCTAAGAGTGCAGAAAAACCTGACAGACGCCGGAAAACCTTATGTTGCGCCAAAACTTTATGAGGACAACAAAGACCTTCTGGCAGATCCGAATGTGGATGCAGTTGTGATTGCTTCCCCAGACCATTGGCATGCATTGATGGCTATTGATGCTTGCAAAGCCAAAAAGGACATTTACCTGGAAAAGCCACTGACATTTACAATTCAGGAAGGTCAAGAACTGGTCAAGGCGGTCCGATCCAATGGGGTAGTTTTGGCAGTAGGCTCCATGCAGCGTGCTGCCACCAATTTCCAAACGGCGGCAATGCATGTACAGAAAGGAAAATTGGGAAAAATCTCCCAGGTCCTGGTTCATGTAGGGGACAACCCTTTTCCACGAACTTATGATCTCCCCAAGCAAGATCTTCCTGCAGGCTTGAATTGGGAAAAGTGGCTAGGCCCAATTCCAAGTATTCATTTCAATGACGAGCTAAACCCGGGCATTTCTCTCAATCCGGAAACGAATGAAAAAGCCTGGGGAGCTTGGCGTTGGTTTAAGGAAACAGGAGGTGGATTAATGACGGATTGGGGAGCACACATGATCGATGTAGCCCAGTGGGGTCTGAGCATGGACAGAAACGGTCCCGTTGAGGTAATTCCTCCTACAGGAGATAAGCCTTTGACATACAAATATGCCAACGGAATCGAGATGTTGATAACTAAGTTTGATGAAGGTCGACAAGGCGTAAAATTCCTTGGGGAAAAAGGTTGGATAAAAGTTTCCAGAGGAAATTATGACACCTCCATTCCTGAGCTTGAATTGGGCAAAGAGCCCGAAAACTTTACATTTTCGGCGCATCACGTTGATTTTATCGACAGTATCCGAAGGAGAAAAGACCCCATAGTCCCTGTGGAGATCGGGCATAGCACCTGCTCGGTTTGTACCATCGGAAATATCGCAGCTGAGCTTGGAAGACCTTTGAAATGGGATCCCATTTCCCAGGTTTTCCACAATGACTGGGAAGCTAATTCCAAGCTTCATTACGTCTATCAGAGAGGCTATCGTTTAGGCTAAATTCCAAACTTATCCACACCAAAATGAGAAGGTATGTTTTAGATTTTCTGAGAAAGTTTGCCTACTTATCCACACTAAGTTTGGCCATTTCCTGCGGGAAAAAAGAGGGATCTGCTGAAATGGCAGATACCGAATCCCCAATTGTATTTGTGGCTAATCCACAAGCTGTTTCTGAAAAGCCGATCGCAAAACTGGCTATCGGAGACTCTGCACCTCCCTTCCGATTGCCGGGCATTGATGACCAGTATCACTCCTTGGAAGACTATGAAGCATTTGATGTTTTGGTAATCAACTTTGTCTGTAATCATTGTCCCACTGCTCAAGCCTATGAGGACAGATTCATCAATCTGGTCAAAGAATATCAAGGCAAATCGGTAGGTTTTGTGGCGATATCTCCCAATAGTCCCATAGCAATTCTGCCGGAGGAATTAGGCTATACGGATTTGAGTGACACCTTTGAAGAAATGAAAATCAGGGCTGAAGACAAAGGGTACAATTTTGATTATCTCTATGATGGGGACACGCATGAGTTTTCCACAGCTTATGGACCTACGGCTACTCCTCATGTTTTTGTATTCGATAAGAACCGAAAGTTGGCTTATTCTGGAAGAATAGATGCCCATGAAAAGCCTGGAAGCGGGAATGCTGAAGACCTCAGAAATGCCATCAATGCAACGTTGGAAGGAAAGGCTTTGCCTGAAGATCAAGCCCAGACACCGGCCTTTGGCTGCTCGATCAAGTGGGCCTGGAAAAATGAATACACCCTTAAAAAGAACGAAGAGTGGCAAAAAAGGGAAGTTACCTTGGAGAAACTCAAGCCTACCGGATTGGAAAAACTTCTGAAGAATGATACCGATAAACTCCTCCTGGTAAATTTCTGGGCAACATGGTGTGGCCCCTGTATAATGGAGTATCCCGAGTTCGTCACCATGCAGAGAATGTTTGGAGAAAGGGATTTTCAATTTGTATCCATAAGCATGGACTCGCCAGAGCAAGAAGAAAAAGTCCTGAAGTTCTTGAATGGAAAGGCCTCGGCACTTCCTAATTACCTGATGGATACCGAGGACAAATACGAGGTAATCAAAATCGTCGGAGGGGAATGGGATGGAAGTTTGCCCATTACATTACTAATTGAACCCGGAGGAAATATAGCTTTTCGTGCTCCGGGAACCATTGATCCTCTCACTTTAAAGAAGAAAATTGTGGATCACCCGATGATCGGAAGATACTTTTAAGGCGGAAATCTTTGGGAAATAGGATTGAAAACCATTAGATTGTATTCAATCCTATTTCTCGTGCTTATGTTTGAAAACTCACTTGTACAGCTATCCCTAAATTTATATTCGGGGTCTCGACTCTTAATCCAGAGGATTCAAGCAGCTCTTCAGGATTCAGGACTTACTTATCCACAATTTTTGGCACTTTCCATTCTCTGGAAAGAAGACGGACTCAAAGTTCATGAATTAGGGCACCACCTCAACTTGGACTCTGGAACCTTGACTCCGTTGTTGAAAAAGCTGGAGGCTCAAAACCTCCTCAAGCGCAAACGTGGAGAGGAAGATGAAAGAACCGTCAGCATACACCTTACCTATCCGGGAAAATCGCTTCAGACCAAAACAATGGAAGCTATTGCCTTGTTGGAACAAGAATTAATTGAGGAAATGGGAGAAGAATTCAACAGAATCTTGCCCGTCTCCGAGGCGTTCTTGGAAAAACTAAATACCCTTAAAAAATAATATGGAGAAACTGATTGTGGATTACACCGCTGTAGCTTTCAATACTGGCGGTAGAAAAGGTCATGTTAAAACGGATGATGGAAAACTGGATTTTCCTGTTTCCATGCCCAAAGAAATTGGAGGTGATAGTGCCCATACCAACCCTGAACAACTCTTTGCTGCGGGTTATGCGGCATGTTTTGGAGGAGCTTTGGGTTCTGTGGCTGGAAAAACCAGTCTGCGGGATTCTGAAATAAAAGCCAAGGTCCACCTAGGGCACTATGGCCCGAGCAGCTTTGGATTGGCGGTAGATATTGAAGTCAAAATACCCCATGCCGAAACCCTTGCCCATGCGCAGGAGCTCGTAGAGAAAGCCCACGAAATCTGCCCTTATTCCAAAGCAACCCGAGGAAACATAGAAGTAAACGTCAAGGCTGTAGAATAAATCGCCGAACACATTCCAAAAGGCATCTCCTGAGATGCCTTTTTTCTTGTCTAAATGCCGAGTTTTTATCCTATCGGTAATTCCCATAAGTTGAAATCCTTTTAACTTCCGACTCCGAAAAATATACCCTATGAAAAAGATTTTACTGCTTAGTGCTTTTCTGATTCTTACTTCTTTGGGGGCTTTTGCCCAAATCCAAACTCCAGAGCAATTTTTGGGATACAAACCCGGCGATCGCTTTACGCCCCATCACCGGATGGTGGATTATTTTGAGCACATCGCTGCAAACAACCCCAATATCAAATTGATCCAGTATGGTGAAACCAATGAAAAGAGACCTCTAATCATTGCGATTTTATCAAGCCATGAAAACATGGCGCGATTGGAACAAATCCGCACTGACAACCTCAAGCGTGCGGGTTTGATGGAAGGAAGCCCCAGCACTGAAATCCCCATCAACTGGATGTCTTTCAATGTCCACGGAAACGAATCGGTAGGAATGGAAGCTGCCATCTCTACTTTCCACACGTTGGCAGACCCTTCCAACCCAAAGTCTCAGGAATGGCTCAAGAATCAGGTTGTCATCATCGATCCTTGCATCAATCCTGACGGAAGAGATCGCTATGCCATGTGGTATAATCAAAAAATGAATACTACCCTTCAGCCAGACCTTCAGTCCATGGAACATAATGAGCCATGGCCGGGAGGAAGAGCCAATCATTACCTTTTTGACCTAAATAGAGACTGGGCTTGGCAAGTGCAGGTAGAATCTCAGCAAAGACTGAAAGTTTACCAGCAATGGATGCCTCAACTCCACTTGGACTTCCATGAGCAGGGAATCAACCAGCCTTTTTATATGGCACCAGCTGCAGAGCCATTGCACGAGCAGCTCACGGCATGGCAGCATGAGTTTCAGGATATTTTTGGAAGAAATACTGCCAAATACTTCGACCAAATGGGTCGCTTCTATTTCACAAAAGAGCGCTTCGACTTGCTTTATCCTTCTTATGGAGACACCTATCCTATGTACAATGGGGCCATCGGGATGACCATTGAGCAAGGTGGCGGAGGACAAGCTGGCCGTGGAGGATTCAATGCCGTCGGTGATACTGTGACTTTGAGCTATAGAATTCAAGGGCATTATACGGCTGCCATGTCAGCTGCCGAAGTGACCAGCCAAAACTCCAAAAAGCTTCTGGAGGAATACTCCAACTTTTTCAAATCCAATTCTTCCAATCCAAAAGGCAAATACAAGAGCTTTGTCATCAAAGGAGAAAGCAACGCTGCTCAGGTAGCCAAACTTTTGGAGCTATTGGACAAAAACGGAATTCAGTATGGCAAGGCGGGATCAAAAACCGGACTCAAGGGCTATGAATACCAAAGCGGAAAATCAGGAGTGACATTTTCCACCTCAGATCAGGATATTGTCATCAGTGCCTACCAGCCTAAATCTGTGCTCGCTCAGGTGCTCTTTGAGCCAAATCCAGTCTTGAATGACTCCATCACCTATGACATCACGAGCTGGTCTATGCCTTATGCCTATGGATTGAAGGCCTATGCCTTAGAAACCAGGCTTGACCCAACTTCGTCCTATCAAAAACCATCATTTACTCCTAATGTGGCTGGTGCGACTCCTGTTGCCTATTTGGTGAATTGGAACGGGACTCGGGACGCGGCTTTTTTAGCAGCCTTACTTAACCAGAAAATCCGTGTGAAATATGCTGAGTTTCCTTTTGAAGTAGAGGGGAAAAGCTTCCCAGCAGGGTCCCTGATCATTACCAAAGGAGGAAATGAATATGTGGGTGATTTTGACAAAAAAGTCGTGGACACGGCTAACAAATTCGGGGTTTCTCTCGCCACTACACAAACTGGCTACATGGACAAAGGAAAAGATTTTGGTTCCCCAAATATCCGAACCATCAAATCCCCAAAAATCGCATTAGTCGGAGGCGCAGGTACCTCTTCTTTGAGTTTTGGGGAAGTTTGGCACTTCTTTGAAAAAGAGTTGAATTACCCGCTCAGCACCTTGGAAGCTGGGTCTCTTGGAAACTATGATCTCAGCCGATACGATGTGATCATCATGCCCTCCACCTTTGGTTCAGCGATCAACGGAAATGCACAAACCAAGCTTATGGACTGGGTAAAAGCTGGAGGAAAGCTAATCGCTATGGATGCTGCCCTGAATCTGTTTGCCAACAAAGAAGGCTTTGGATTGAAAACTTTCGATACGGAAGAGGAGAAAAAAGCAGCTGAAAAAGCCTCTCAGGAATTGGCAAAACAGGAACGCTTAGAACCATACACCGAAGGGGAAAGAATCAACATTTCCTCAGGAGTGGAAGGGGCGATTTACGAGGTGAAAATGGATCAAACCCATCCGCTGGGTTACGGAACGGGAGGCAAATATTATACGCTGAAGAATAATTCAAGTCGATTTGCCTATCTCACAGAGGGAATCAATGCTGGAATCATTGCAGGAAACGACTCTTATCGTACCGGATATATCGGCTATAAGATCAAGTCCAAAATGGGGCAATCATTAGCCATCGGAGCAGAAAGACAAGGCCGGGGACAGATCGTTTACTTTGTGGATAACCCGATCTTCAGAGGCTTCTGGGAGTCAGGGAAATTGATTTTAAGCAATGCAATATTCCTCGTAGGGCAGTAAAGCACTCAAATCCAGAGGATATTTCACAATGCCGCTTGCCAGAAAAAAGGCAGGCGGCTTTCTTTTTGGGAATGAAAGCCGGTACCAAAAGCATTTTTTATCCTGTATAAATTGGCTATCTTTTTCAAAAAATCTGACTAGGCTGAAATCCTATGGCTTTTTCAGGACAATCTTTGGAACCCACGTTCATGAAAAGTTTACTCCGGTATTTTGGATTTTCTTTTATTCTTTTTTCATGTAGTCCAGGAGAAAAGACCCCAACTTCAGCCAATGAGGTAGTCCTTCAATCCTCCCAGGTAACGGTTCTTGCCAACCTGCCTGATTCACTTCAGGCACGAAGGATTGAACTTGCAAACTCACCTGCACCGAGAGTGGTGACTATTCCTGCGGGAGATGGAAGAGTGTACTCCTACACGAATGAATCTGGGGAACCTATCAGCATAAATCTCGCTACCCCCAAAAAGCAAGACCTGCTAGTCTTGAGTTACACCAACGGCTCAGTGATCAAAAGCCCTGATGGAAAAACATTTTTATTGGGGGAAGGAGGAGTATCCCAGTTTAAATCCTTTACCACTGATGACGGCTTAGCCCTAGATGGAGTGAATTGCGCCATTTTGGACCGTAGGGGCCACCTGTGGTTTGGCACCAATGGAGGTGGAGTAAGCCGGTATGACGGAACAGGATTTACAAATTTTTCAACTGCTCAGGGCTTGGTAGGCAATACTGTCCGGAGCATCTGGGAGGACAGCTCAGGTCATCTATGGTTTGGGACCTTAACGGGAGTAAGCAGTTTTGACGGTCATAGTTTTACCAATTATACCTTGGAAAATGGCCTGGTCAACGATGTAGTGTTTGGAATCACAGAGGATGCACTTGGCAATATCTGGATGGCTACAGGAGGTGGAGGAGTCATCAAATTTGACGGCAAAGAATTCACCAACTACACTACCAAAGATGGCTTGGCGGATGATTTTGTGATGGCGATTGGAAAAGACTTGAAAGGAAACCTGTTCTTCGGCACCAATGGGGGAGGAATGAGTAAATACGATGGCTCAAAATTCACCACTTTTACCGAAGCGGATGGCCTTGTGGGCAACCGCGTGAGAAGCTTTGGAGTTTCCTCCACCGGTGATCTCTGGATAGGAACTATCGGTGCCGGAGTCAGCCGATTTGACGGGACAAACTTCCAGAATTACTCCATTCAAAATGGTCTGGCAGACAATATTGTCCGCTCAATTCGCGAAGACAGAAATGGACATATCTGGTTTGGAACAGAACATGGAGCCAGTAGGTTTGACGGCCAAAAATTCACCAGCTACACAAGAGAGCAAGGAATTTCTGCTAACAGTGTCATAGACATCGTTCTGGATGATTCCGGGAAAATCTGGTTTTGTACAGACGGAGGGGGAGTCAGCCGTTTTGATGGAAGTTCGTTTACCAGCTTTACAGTAAACCAAGGTCTGGGAGCCAATATCATCATGAGTTCTCTGGAAGACCGTCAAGGGAACATTTGGTTTGGGACCTCGGGAGGAGGAGTAAGCAAATTTGACGGAACTGGTTTTACCACCTATTCCCTATCCCAGGGACTTGCTGGAGATATTGTTTACGCCATGGTCCAAGATCGGAGCGGCAATATCTGGTTTGGCACTGGAGGAGGACTGAGTCAGTTTGATGGGAAAAGTATGACCACTTATACCTCTGCACAGGGTCTCAACTCTAATGAGGTTTATGCCATTGAAGAAGACATTACCGGTAACTTATGGCTAGGCACTGAAAATGGCCTTGCCAAGTTTGATGGAAAATCCTTTACTCAATACACCCCTGAGCAAGGTCTGGCAGGATATATTGTTTTAAGCATTCAGGCAGAAAAAGACGGAAGCCTCTGGATCGGGACTGTGGATGGAGGACTGAGCTATTTTGACGGAAAAAAATTCACCCAATTGACAACCCATCAGGGCTTGGCAGATAATTCCGTGATTCAGGTCAAGTTAGATTCTCTTGAAAATCTTTGGATCGGAACCCTGAAAGGAATCAGTTTTCTACCCGAAAAAGTCAAATCCTTGGCAGCGGAGGGCAATACCAATGTCATCGAGCTCTTTCGGAATTTCAGTACCGACGAAGGACTTCCTGACCAAGTGATTCTCCAAATCGTTCCCTTGCAAAAAGGAAAAGTGGCTGTCGGAACGAATCTGGGGATCGCGTTTTTTGACGGACCGAAAAAAGAGGAAGAGTTTACCGAACTGAAAAACATCGAAATTTTCAATTCCAACACCGGATATCCGGTCAAAGATCTGACCGATGGGCAAGATGGAATGTATCAGGACCGCAACGGGATTTTGTGGGCAGGAACAGGAAGCAATAAAACAGCCCTAGTCAGATTTGATTATCAGGCTTTGGTCCGAAATCAAACTCCTCCAAAAGTGTTTTTGAGACAGCTTCGAATCAATGAAGAAATAATTTCATGGAACAGTTTGAAACCCAAGACCGACCTTTCTCAACAGGTCTGGGAGGAAGTTACCTCTTTAGGAAAATCACTAAATCCGGAGGAAAGATCCAGGATTCAGGATCGATTTAAAGGAGTGGATTTCTCCAGCGTAAGTCCATTTTTCCCAATTCCTCAGGGTCTGGTTCTGCCATATAAGCACAATCATATCAACATTGACTATGGAACCAGCGAACTGGCAAAGCCATTTTTGGTCGAATACCAATACATGCTGGAAGGCTACGATGAGGAATGGAGCCCGGTTCTGAAAAAGACCAGTGCAACTTTTGGCAACATCCAGGAAGGAGAATATACCTTTTGGGTGAAAGCAAGATTTACAGGACCAAGTGAAGGAGAAGCCAGCAACTGGACAGAACCAATCAGTTTTTCCTTTACAGTCTTGCCTCCTTGGTACAGGACCTGGTGGGCATTTCTTGTTTATTCCCTGCTTTTCCTTTCTTTGATTTATCCTATTCACCGGTATCAACGCAACCAAACAATAAAAGCGGAGCAAGAGAAAGCTCGGGAAAGGGAATTGGAACAGGCTCGGGAGATTGAAAAGGCATACACCAAATTGGAAGCTGCCCATGAAAATCTCAAGTCCACGCAGGCTCAGCTCATCCAACAAGAAAAACTCGCCTCCTTAGGCCAGCTGACAGCGGGGATTGCCCACGAAATCAAAAACCCGCTGAATTTTGTGAACAACTTCTCGGGATTAAGCATGGAGTTTTTGGATGAAATCGAAGAAGAGCTCGAAAAAATCGAGGAGTCTGAGTCAAAAGAAAACATCCAGGATTTGTTGGGAGACATTCGGATCAATTTGGAAAAAATCCGACATCACGGAGGAAGGGCAGACAATATCGTCAAATCCATGCTCATGCACTCCAGAGGCGGCTCGGGTACGATGGAGCCTTCTGATCTCAATGAGGTAATCCGGGAATACGTCAATCTCTCCTTTCATGGAATGCGGGCCAACAAAAACCCCATCAATGTCGATATAGCCTTAGAACTCGACGAAAAGCTGCCCAAAATCCCGCTCAACTCCGAAGACTTCAGCAGAGTCATTCTCAACCTGACCAAAAACGCCTTCGATGCCATGAGAGAAAAACTGAATTCCAATGGCCAGGAATACAAACCCAAGCTGACGGTGAAAACCAAAGATTTGGGAAATCAAGTCCTGATCGAAGTAGAAGACAATGGTCCGGGTGTATCCGATCAAATCAAAGACAAACTTCTAATGCCTTTCTTCACCACTAAAAAAGGGACTGAAGGAACCGGCCTTGGCTTGAGCATCACTCATGATATCATCAAAGCCCATAATGGTAGTCTTGATATCAGCACTGAGGTCGGGGAATGGACCAAATTCAGCATTATTATTCCAAAAACTTAACAACTCTAGAACTATGAAAATCCTAATTGTAGATGATGAGCGGGATATAGAAGACCTATTCAAGCAAAAATTCCGCAAAGAAACACGAAATCTGGGCTTAGAATTGGTTTTTGCATTTAGCGGACAGGAAGCTCTGAATATCCTGGGCAGCGAAAATCCCCCCGAAGTCATGTATGTATTTTCAGATATCAACATGCCCGGCATGAGCGGATTGGAAATGCTATCCATCGCAAAAGAACGATTTCCACAGATTCAGATCAGTATGATTTCGGCTTATGGAGATTCTGAAAATTACAACAAAGCTATGGAGTCAGGAGCAAAAGGGTTTTTCACTAAACCTGTAGATTTTGAAGCTTTGAGAAAAGAAATCGTAAAGATCCTTACGAAATAATTTTCCCGCATTGATCTGGAAAACTTAAAAACTAGAAACGCTGAAACCCTATGATTCTGGTCAATATTATTTCATTTTTCCTGCTTTACTACCTAAAGAAATTTTTTGGAGGAGAGAATTTTTCTCCTGAGCTGAAAAAGTATTTCAAATTTGGGATGCTGGGCGCTGGTATCCTAGCCTTGGCAGGTATCACCAAAATCCCTCCAAAACTTCTTTTCGACTTCCTTTCTTTAGCCTTGGCTGGGGGAATAATCTTTTTGATTATCAATTCCCCAGAGCTGGAAGAGCAGAAAAACCTCGCAGTGACTCCCCTGCCTATCCTGGTTGTTCAGGTGGTGAAGTTTATCCTCGAAACTTTCTTGCCTTCGTACTATGAGGTAATAGACAAATACCTCGCAGCAGCCGGCTTTTTTGCTATCATCTGGGCAGTCACCATGTGGCTCAATCACCGAAAGGAGATGAAAGCGATTCAGATTGAGCGGATGATTTCCAAAGAAAAAGAGCGACAGCTTTTTTTAGCCCAAGAAAGAAAAGAAGAACTCGAGCGCCTCGTTCGTGCCCGAACCTCCGAGATTCAAAATCAAAAAGAAGAACTACTTCAAGCCCTTAACCATCTTAAATCCACGCAAGAGCAACTCGTTCAGCAAGAAAAATTAGCCTCTTTGGGTCAACTCACAGCAGGTATTGCGCATGAAATCAAAAACCCGCTGAACTTCATCAACAACTTCGCGGAGCTCAGTGAAGATTTTTTGAAAGAAATCCAGGAAGAAGTCCAAAAAGAAAACGGGCAAATGGACCGGGAAAACCTTCAGGATCTTTTGGAAGATGTGAAGTCGAATCTGAAGAAAATCCGCCACCATGGACACCGGGCAGACAACATTGTCAAATCCATGCTGATGCATTCCAGAGGAGAAAAAGGCGAGATCAAAAATACTGACCTCAATGCCTTGATCCGGGAATACACCAATCTTGCATTTCATGGTATGCGAGCCAATCCCAACCCTATCAACGTGGAAATTGCGCTTGATTTGGACGAGAGTTTAAAGCCTATTCTTTTGAATGCCGAGGACTTCAGCCGGGTAATTCTAAACTTGACCAAAAACGCTTTTGATGCTATGCGCGACAAAATAAATGGTGTAAGTTCAGATTATAAAGCTAAATTAGAGATCAGAACTAAGGAGCTGGAGGATAAGGTGTTATTGGAAATTGAAGACAATGGCCCCGGAGTTCCGGAGGAAATTAAGGATAAGCTTTTGATGCCATTTTTCACCACCAAAAAAGGAACAGACGGTACGGGGCTTGGACTTAGCATCACTCACGACATCGTCAAATCGCATGGCGGTTCCCTTGAAATCCAATCAAAGGTGGGTGAGTTTACCAGATTTAGAATTTTATTACCAAACAGTGCCACTTAAATTTTTGACCTATGAAGATCATGATTGTAGACGATGAGCAGGATGTGGAAATCCTATTTCTCCAAAAATTTCGGAAAGAGATAAAAAACAAGCAGTTGGAGGTAGAATTTGCTTTTTCAGGAGAAGAGGCTCTCAAAAAACTGGGGGATTCTGGTTCTCCGGATGTGGTCTATGTTTTTTCAGACATCAATATGCCCGGAATGAGCGGTCTTGAACTTTTGGAAAATATCAAGGCAAAATTCCCCAAGATTGAAGTGAGTATGATTTCCGCTTACGGTGACAAAGAAAACTACACCAAAGCCATTAAATCCGGCGCAAAGGGGTTTTTCACAAAACCTGTGGACTTTGAATCCCTAAAGCATGAAATTGCCGAACTGCTTACCAAAAAATTAAACTGATTCTATGGCAAAGATACTGGTAGTGGATGATGAGGAAGATTTGGAAATTCTGTTTCGGCAAAAATACCGACAGAAAATCCGGTCAGGTGAGTATGAAATGCTTTTTGCGCTCAATGGGCAGCAAGCTTTGGACCTATTGAAAGACCATCCCGATGTGGACATGGTGCTCAGTGACATCAATATGCCGGTCATGGATGGACTTACCCTTCTTTCCAATACCAAGGAAAAAAATCCTCTGCTCAAAACCATCATTATCTCCGCCTATGGAGACATGGAGAATATCCGAAAAGCGATGAATTTGGGGGCATTTGACTTTGTCACCAAACCCGTAGATTTTCAGGACTTGGAGATTACCATGGAGAAAACACTTGGCTATATCCACCAGCTCAAATCCACCATTCAGGCCATGCGCGAGAACAACATCCTGAGAATGTACGTGGATGAGACTGTTTTGAATTTTATGGGTGGTAAAGAAATCGAAACGGCTCTGATGGAGAATGAAACCATCGAGGCCACGGTTGCCTTCATTGACCTGGTAGGATTCACCAGGATCTCCGAAAATGAGGATCCCAATACAGTGGTGGGCTTATTGAATGAATACTTCGACCTCATGGTCAAAGAAATCATCGAGGAAAAAGGAAGCGTGGATAAGTTTATCGGTGATGCGGTGATGGCTGTTTTTCAAGGTCCTAATCATTTGGATAGAGCTACTAGAGCCTGCATAGCTATACGGGATAAAATGGCCTTAATTCCCGAGTATTCCGAAAAATCCCATTTCAAACCCCAGGTATCCATTGGGATAAACACCGGTGAAATGATTTCTGGGAATATTGGCTCCAAATCACTCAAACGCTTGGATTATACCGTTGTGGGTGATGCTGTGAATGTGGCTTCCAGACTTCAAAATGCCGCCTCTGCAAGCCAAATTTTGATGTTAGAAAACTGTGCTGTAAACCTTTCTCCGGAAATAAAAACCGGGGTTGTAGGGGAAATGACTTTTAAAAACAAAGCGCAGCCCGTCAAAGTGGTGGAAATCCTTTCCTAAATTCTCTCCATTCTTAATGCTGGTGCCTCTCCTTGATCAGGAAAAGACAATGTCCGTTTTGTCCGATAATGAGCTATTTATCAACAGGGTGCTCACTTCTTTTTGAATCACAATTCTAAATGTTAGATTCATCTCCCCAAACCCAAATGAAAATGAGAAAACTAACCCAACCTGCCTTTTTGGTAGCCTTGGGAGTCTCGGTAAGTATGGCCGCCCTTGTGCCAAAATCCAATCCGACTCTCCTTCCTTTTTCCAAAAACCATGTGGCACAGGATAGTGTCAAAAAGGACTCTTTAGACTACCCTAAATTCAAAGAACTTCCCCTAAAGCCTGAACGAGAAGTAAAATTCACAACCAGCGAAGGCACCTGGATGAGCGTAGATGTCAGTCCAGATGGCAAAACCATTGCCTTCGATCTGATGGGAGATATCTACACAGTACCCATGGAGGGAGGAAAAGCATCTCCCCTGACTACTGGGATCGCTTATGAAACGCATCCGAGATATTCTCCGGATGGTAAAAAAATTCTCTTCACCTCAGATAGAGCCGGCAATGACAACCTCTGGTATATCGACATGGAGAAAAAGGACACTGTTCAGGTGACCAAAGACAAAAACGGCGATGTACCGGGAGCCCATTGGACACCTGACGGAGAATACATCGTGGTTGCAAAAGGCAGAAGAATCACCAAACTGTGGATGTATCACAAAGACGGTGGTGGGGGAATCCAGCTGAATGAAAATCCAGCAACCATGAAGACCATCGATCCATTTGTAAGCCCAGATGGCAAAAGTGTTTATTTCTCTTGGAGAACAGGGGCTTGGAATTACAACGCCATGCTGCCGCAATATCAGATCGGAACCTATGATTTTGATAAAGGAGAAATAACCAGCATTACTTCCCGCTACGGTTCTGCCTTTACGCCTACCCTAAGCAAGGATGGCAATTGGATGGTATATGGGTCAAGATGGCACGATAAGACAGGTTTGGTCATCCGTAACCTCAAAACAGGTGATGAAAAATGGCTTGCCTACCCCGTACAAAGAGATGAGCAGGAATCCATCGCTCCTCAGGGCGTTTTGCCTGCTATGGCATTTACTCCTGACAGCAAATTCGTGATTGCTTCGTATGGAGGAAAACTTTGGAAGCTTCCGGTGGATGGTAGCCAAGCGACAGAAATTCCATTCGAAGCTGATGTTAAATTGGCCATGGGTCCCCGCTTGTACTTCAATTATGAAATCAAGGATACCACTCATAAAGTAGCCTCACAAATCCGGGATGCTGTACCTTCTCCTGATGGAAAAAAATTGGCATTTTCTGCCCTCAACAGACTTTATGTGATGGATTACCCTTCTGGAACTCCCAAAAGAGTAACCAAGAACGAGTTCACTGAAGCTATGCCTTCTTGGAGCCCAGATGGTACTCAGTTGGTATTTGTGACCTGGGAAGAGAAAAATGGAGGCAGCATCTACAAAGCCAATATCTCAGGCAATGGAGCTGTTACCAAGATTTCCTCTGAGTCGGCCTTGTATTCTGGTCCTGTTTGGGGACCAAAAAATAGAATTGTTGTCTTTAAAGCACCCAATAGAGTAATGTTTGAAGCTGAAGGCCCCGGAGTAAATGGCTCAGAAGCGGAGCTTATTTGGATTCCTGCCGCTGGTGGTCCTGCCAGAAAAGTACTCAATGCAGGGAATTATGGAAATGCTCATTTCACTCAGGATACCAGTAGAATTTTCCTCAACAGCCCAGGAGGCACCTTGCTAAGCGTAAAATGGGACGGAACCGATCCCAAGGAAATCGCTAAAATCACCGGCATCACTCCATTTGGATCCGTGGTCGATCCGCATGAGGATCACTCAGGGCATGGCCATGTGGCTTCTGATGTGAAATACGTCATGGGGCGGCCTGTCTCTAATGCGGATGCAGTTAACTATTGCATGCTTCCGGAGGGAACTAATGCCAGAGAACCGCAGATGCGTCCGGCAAGTGCCAGCACTATCTTGATGGCTCCAGTAGGAAATCAGGCTTTGGCACAAGTCAATAATAACGTCTATGTGATCACCATTCCTACAGTGGGAAAAACCCCTAGTATTAATGTCGCAGAACCGAGCTCAAGTACTTTCCCGTCCCGTCAATTGACGGAAATCGGCGGAGAATGGCCGGCATGGGAGGCAAATGGAAAAAAAATCCATTGGTCACTAGGAAACGGACATTGGGTTTATGACTTGGATCGGGCAGATTTTATTGAGGATTCGGTAAAAGCAGCTAAAAAAGCCAAAACTCTTGCCGCTGCAGACAGTGTAGCTGCCTTGAAAGCTAAAGGCGAAGATGCAGTGAAATTAGCGGACTCTCTTGCCAAAGCCGAGAAAAAGCGAATTGATTCGTTGTTCAAAGCGGATAAAGAGAAGTTCAAAGCAGATAGTATTTACAAAGCTGAGCTCAAGGAAAAGGAAACCTACAAGCCAAGCGAAAATCAGGTCAAAGTTTACTTCGCCAAGGCGACTCCTTCGGGAAGCATCCTCTTAAAAAATGCAAGGATTGTGACCATGAAAGCAGGCGAGGTAATTGAAAATGGTGACATTCTCATCGAGAATAACCGAATCAAAGCCGTAGGAAAAACCGGCACTCTGAATGCCGGTTCGGCCAAAGTGATCGATGCTTCAGGGAAAACCATCACTCCCGGCTTTATCGATACTCATGCTCACATGTGGCCGACTTGGGGGCTACACAAGAATTCCGTTTGGATCTATGCCGCAAACCTAGCCTATGGGGTGACCACTACCCGAGACCCTCAAACAGCAACTACAGACGTATTGACCTATGGGGATATGGTAGAAGCCGGGATGGTTCCTGGACCTAGAGTATATTCCACCGGACCGGGTGTTGGATATTGGATGTACAATCTGAAATCTTTGGATCAGACCAAAAACATCCTGAAGCAGTACAGCAAGTACTTCAATACCCAGTACATCAAAATGTATCTTGTCGGCAACCGTCAACATAGACAGTGGGTGATTATGGCTGCGAAAGAACAAAAGCTAATGCCTACCACTGAAGGTGGTTTGGACTTCAAACTGAACATGACTCAGCTATTTGACGGCTATCCAGGACATGAGCACTCTATTCCGATCTTCCCGCTTTACAGCGACGTGACCAAGACTATTGCAGAAAGCAAAATGGCCTACACCCCGACTTTGTTGGTGGCGTATGGAGGTCCTTGGGCTGAAAACTTTTACTACACCACGGAAAGTCCACTTCACGATCCAAAACTTAACAGATTCACTCCTTACAATGAGCTGAATGAGAAAGCCCGAAGAAGAGTCGGTGGACTAGGTGGATGGTTTACTCCTGAAGATCATGTCTTTGAAAAGCATGCCCAAGGGGTCAACTCCGTGATCAAGCAAGGCGGATTGGCTGGAGTAGGATCCCACGGACAGCTTCAGGGTTTGGGCTACCACTGGGAGCTATGGTCTGTGGCTAGCGGTGACATGAGCACTATGGATGCACTTCGAGTTGCTACCATTTTGGGTGCAGAAGCTCTTGGTTTGGATAAAGAACTTGGAAGCATCGAAGCCGGTAAGTTGGCTGATTTGGTGATCATGGATAAAAATCCTCTCGAAAACATCCGCAATACCAACACAATCACCCATGTAGTGAAAGACGGTAGAGTGTATGATGGAAATACCTTGGATGAAATTCTTCCTACACCACGTAAACTGGATGTAAGTCCATGGACCAAGGAAGCGCCTAAGGTGACAACAACCGTTGTACAGTAAATAAAATCAGGATGATAAGAAGGCCGACTGGAATTTAGTCGGCCTTTTTTAATTCAATTGCCAAATGGCAAAATTCAATGCTGTCGCAAAAGACACCCAAAGCAGATAGGGAACCATTAATCCCGAAGCCCAAGCACTCACTTTTTTGAACTGAATGACACAAATCAAGATCATTGCCCAAAGCGGAATAATCACCACCAAGCCCAAAATCGGGCTTTCAACTCCAAAAAATGCTGGAGACCATAGTGTATTTAAACCCAATTGAATAAAATAAAGCGTCAATAGCTGTTTTTTCTGTGGATGCTCGCTTTTCCAAATCAAGTAGCAAGCAATTCCCATCAAGACATAAAGCGTAGTCCACATTGGCCCAAAAATCCAGTTGGGCGGATTCCAACTAGGACGATTGATGGTCAGGTACCAGTCCCGAACGGATGAAAAGGTAAAGAAAGCTCCCAGACCACCTGCTAATTGAGGTAAAGCTAAGCTTATAATTAATTTCAGGGCCCTAGACATCAGATGGTCTCTAATAGTGTACGGAAGGCTACCGCCTTGTCTTTGTACCTTTCTTGAGTTTTGGCGCGAAGGAGTGCTGCATGCTGCTTTTCATACTCCATCATTTTGTCAATGCTCTCGGTAAAATATTGGATGCAGTAATTGGTGGATCCATCCTCAGATTCGTGCAATAGTCTGAAAAATTTATGATCATGGAATATTCCGGTGTTCAAAACCTCTGGGATGTGGGTCGTCTTCATCCAGGAAATAAAGTCTTCCTCGATCTCCGCCGTGACATTAATGGTGATATTATATAGGATCATAATCAGTGAATTGGGTTTTATTTACTTTTTTTGCCAACAAGAATCTCTCGGGCAAAGTTAGGAATCCCAGAACGAATCTTACCTAAAATTTGAAATATGCATAAAGTGGTCCCCTCCAGAGGAGAATCAAAATCATTGAGAATCACCATTGGAAAGGTAATAATTGTCCTTTTGCACTTGGTGGGCCTGGTGGGACTAAGCTTTCCCGAGAGTCGGGAGCTTTTTCAGTTTCTCACTCCGGTTCAGCTTTTGACCACCTTGTTTTTGGTGCTTTTCTATCACCGGGGCTGGAATGATGCCTTTCCTATTTTTGCGGCAGCTGCATTCTGGATCGGATTTGGGGCTGAGTTGATCGGAATTCACACAGGGTACCTTTTCGGAGATTATGTCTATGGTACCGTGCTCGGTCCAAAACTTTGGGAAGTGCCAATTGTCATCGGAGTAAATTGGTTTATTCTTGCCTACCTTACGGGTTCGGCCTTCCATCGAGTGCCTAATGATTATTATGCCGCCTTCTTGGGAGCATCAGCTATGACCGCTTTGGATTACATCCTAGAACCCGTAGCAATATCCTTGGAGTTTTGGGCATGGAAATGGGATCAGATCCCGGTGGGTAATTATGCAGCTTGGTTTGCTGTATCATTCCTGATCCATTTCATCTGGAGAAAAGCCAATTTCGAAAAAGATAATCCGATAGCGGTATTTCTTTTGATTACCTGGATAATCTTCTTCGCGCTCTTGAATTTTACACTTGGAATTTAAAAATTCCATGATAGAAATAAGTTCCTGCAACAAAATCACCTCGAGATAGTTCTTCAAATAATGATAACGGCAATAGGATTTACGGTACTTGGATTTGCTATCATGGAGTTTTCCGGATGGTTTATTCACAAGTATGTGATGCATGGTCCCTTGTGGATGATCCACAAAACCCATCATCAACCGTCCAAATCATTCTTTGAGTTGAATGATTTGTTTTCCCTTTTGTTTGGCAGCATTGCTGTAGCACTGATATTGGTCGGTGCTTCTGGTCTGGACTATCGGTTTTGGATAGGAATTGGTATCAGCCTCTATGGGGTTTTGTACTTTTTCCTTCATGATGTATTGGTGCACAGGAGATTAAAATGGTTTGACAGACCTAAAAGTCATTTCCTCAAGGCCATCTTTAGAGCACATCAAGCACATCACAAAACCAATCAAAAGGACGACGCTGTATCATTTGGCCTTTTTTTGATCCCTAAAGAATTTCTAAAAGAAGAAGAAAAGTGAGCACGTATTCAATCAAGGACCTCGAACAACTATCGGGCATCAAAGCCCATACGCTCAGAATTTGGGAGCAACGGTATGATCTTCTTTCTCCAAAAAGAACTGATACCAATATCCGCTATTACGACGATCAGGATCTGAAGCTGATTCTAAATGTCTCACTCTTGAATGACAACGGATATAAAATCAGCAAAATTGCTTCCATGTCCATGGAGGAAATCAGAGGTGAGGTGCTCAAACTTTCTGAAAAGAGCCTAACTCACGATGATCAAATCCATACTTTGACAATTTGTATGATCGAATTGGACGAGGAGCGTTTTGAAAAAATCCTTACCACCAATATCATCAAGCTGGGATTTGAGCAGACCATGCTCAACATCATCTATCCTTTCATGACCAAAATCGGAGTCCTTTGGCAGACCGGAGCTATCAATCCAGCTCAAGAACATTTCATCTCCAATTTGGTAAGGCAAAAGCTGATTGTGGCAATTGACGGTCAGGTGGGAAATTATACCGGAAAAAAATTCCTTCTTTTCCTGCCTCAGGGCGAATTGCATGAGATCTCAATCCTTTTTGCAAACTATCTCATCAAGTCCAGAGGCCATAAAGTGATTTACTTGGGACAGAGTACTCCTCAGGCAGATCTCGAATCCGTTTATAATATCCATAGACCTGAATTCCTTCTGACGGTGATCACCAATTCACCTTCTTCAGAAAATGTTCCGGAATACATCAACTCCCTCTCTGCCAAGTTTCCAGAAAGCCAGATTTTGGTTTCTGGCCATCAAGTAATCGGTCAGGACTTTACCTTCCCTTCCAATGTCCGCCAAATGATGTATATCCGAGACATCAAGGACTTTTTGGAAGAAATTCATGAGGTACCTCAAGAGAAATAGTTTAGCCTTTTACTATTTTTCTTAAACAAGGCTAAAAATCCACTTTATTCCAATCTTCTACATTTTCGTCCATTGAATGGGTTTTTCAATCCATTTATAATTTTTTGTTGAAGTTTTTTGAAAATAAATTCAACAAAGTCTTGTTCTTTGTTTAATCTTTCTTATTTTTGATTAAACAAAACCACAAAGCTATGACAACTCTAGAATTTAGCTACTCTCTCAACAAACTATCCAGCTCCTTGAAGCCTTTCGCCTTGAAGCTGACCCGAGATGTGGATGACGCAAACGATTTGATTCAGGACACGATGGTAAAAGCCTTCACCAACAAGGACAAGTTCACAGAAGGTACTAATCTAAAGGCGTGGCTTTATACCATCATGAAAAACACCTTCATCACTAACTATCAAAGAATGGTGAGAAGAGGTACATTCGTAGATACTACCGATAATCTGCACTATATTAATTCGAGCAGCGTACAGATAGAAAACGGAGTTTTTGGTAATTTCACCATGGATGATGTGACTACCGCCATCGAAAAGCTTGATGACGTTTACAAAACACCATTCATGATGCACTTCAGAGGTTTTAAATACCATGAAATTGCAGACAAACTTCAGATTCCGATCGGGACAGTTAAAAATAGAATTCACATTGCCCGTAAGCTTCTAAAAGAAGATTTGATGGTCTATCAGCATAAAAATTGATCCTATGTCCAAGAAAAAAGTGGTAGTGATCGGCTCTGGATTTGCAGGGCTTTCCGCAGCCACCCATTTGGCGCAAGACTCCAATTGTTCAGTTACACTCCTTGAAAAAAACGATTCCCCTGGTGGTAGAGCAAGAAAGTTCGAGCATCAGGGGTTTGTGTTTGATATGGGTCCAAGCTGGTATTGGATGCCCGATGTGTTTGAGAATTACTTTGCACATTTTGGCAAAAAACCCAGTGACTTTTATGAACTTCTCCGGCTAGATCCTTCCTATGCGGTGATTTATGGGGAAAATGACGTTCTGGATATTCCTGCAGACTTGGAGCAATTCAAGTCCATGCTGGAAAAAATTGAACTCGGAGCAGGAAAGCAATTAGAGTCTTTTTTGGCTCAGGCCAAGTATAAATATGAAGTCGGCATCCATGACTTGGTCAAAAGGCCAAGCCGCTCAGTTTTTGAATTCACTTCCCCAAGTTTATTGGTTGATATGATTCGAATGGACATTTTCCAGTCCATGTCTAAGCATGTCAGGAAGTTTTTCTCCCATGATAAAATCATTCGGCTGATGGAATTCCCGGTTCTTTTCCTGGGAGAAACCGCTGAAAATATACCAGCGTTGTACAGCTTGATGAATTATGCTGATATCGCGCTGGGAACTTGGTATCCAAAGAAAGGGATGCATGAGATCATTCGAGGAATGGTCACCCTGGCAGAGGAAAAAGGAGTCCAAATCCGATACAGCTCTGAAGTAGAAGAAATCGAAATAGAAAACGGAACTGCCAGACGAATAAGACTGAAATCAGGAGAAAAGATCGAGGCAGATGTAGTCGTAGCAGGTGCAGATTATCACCATGTGGACAAACATTTAGTCAATCCCAAATACAGCAATTACACTGAAAAATATTGGGACAAGCGGGTCATGGCTCCTTCCTCCCTACTCTTCTATTTGGGAATCAACAAGCGCCTGAAGAATCTTCGTCACCACAATCTTTTCTTTGACGAGCCTCTCGGACCGCATGCCGACGCCATTTACAAAAATCCAAGATGGCCGGAGAAACCTCTTTTTTACGCTTCTGTTCCTTCCATCACAGATCCTACCGTCGCTCCTGAAGGATGCGAAAACTTATTCCTGTTGATTCCATTGGCTACAGACTTAGAGGATGGCGATGAAATGAGGGAAAAATATTACCACATCATCATGGACCGTTTGGAGAAAATCACGGGACAGGAAATCCGTTCGCATGTGATTTTCAAGAGAAGCTATGCACATGCGGATTTCAAATCAGATTACCATGCCTTTAAGGGCAATGCTTACGGACTGGCCAACACGCTGACTCAAACAGCTGTTTTGAAACCGGCACTCAAAAACAAAAACGTTAGAAATTTGTACTATACCGGCCAACTGACGGTTCCTGGCCCAGGGGTGCCTCCATCCCTGATCTCCGGGCAAGTCGTCGCTGCTGAGGTAAAGAAAGATTTCAACCTGTAACCCCAGACACATTAGAAATGGATGCCATAGAGCTATTTAATCAGACCACTTTGGAGTGCAGCAAGCTGATCACCCAGCGATACAGTACCAGCTTTACCATTGGTATCAAAACGCTGGACAAAAAACTCCACATGCCGATTTATGGCATTTATGGTTTTGTCAGGTTTGCAGATGAAATCGTAGATACTTTTCACCAGCAGGACAAATCACTTCTCCTTCAGCAATTCAAAGAAGACACCTATCGAGCAATCGAAACAGGCATATCGCTCAACCCGGTCCTCCATGCCTTTCAATTGATTGTCAACAAATACAATATCCCTCTGGAGTATATCGAAGCTTTTTTGGTCAGTATGGAAATGGATCTGGACGCCAAAAAATATGATGACTCCAAGTACAAGGAGTATATCTATGGTTCAGCTGAAGTAGTTGGGCTCATGTGTTTGAAAGTATTTTGCGAAGGAAACGAGGAGCTTTTTGAAAAACTTAAGACACCGGCATGCAAACTAGGCTCAGCATTTCAAAAGGTAAATTTCCTCCGTGACATCAAAAGCGACTATGAAGAAAGAGGGCGTGTCTATTTCCCAGGAGTAGATTACAAACATTTTGACCAAATTGTAAAAACCCAGATTGAAGAAGATATCCAGCAAGATTTCAACGACTCCCTGATAGGAATCGAACAATTGCCTACTTCGGCAAAACTCGGAGTTCGGGTTGCCTACATGTATTATCAAAAACTCTTCGATAAAATCAAAAGCCTTCCTGCTGACACCATCACTAAAAAGCGAATCCGAATCCCAAATAGCCAAAAGCTTTCTCTATTGGTTGGAACTTATTTTGAAACCAAACTAGGCATCCTCTGATGGAAAAATTCCTATATCTGGCGGTTGATCTGTTTGCTTTATCCTATCCATTGGCTCAGTCCTTTGAGCATAGAATCAAATATTCAAGTCAATGGGGAGCACTTTTCCCTGCATTGCTGATTACAGGAATCTTCTTCGTCATTTGGGACATTTGGTTTACACACTTGGGTGTCTGGGAATTCAATCCACGGTATTTAATTGGAGTTTACTTGGGAAATCTTCCTTTAGAGGAATGGTTGTTCTTTCTGATTATTCCTTTTGCTTGTGTATTTATCTATGAAGTATTGATTTACTTTTTCCCAAAAGATCATTTTAGGCCTGTTGCCAAACCATTTGTTTATGTGCTAGTCCCTTTGCTTTTAGGCTTGGGAATACTTCATCTGGACAAGTGGTACACCTCAGTCAATTTCATAATCGGAGCAATATCGCTGTTGGGACATTACCTCTATTTCGGAGATCGGTATTTGGGAAGATTCATCTTTGCCTATCTGATTCATCTGATTCCATTATTTCTATGCAATGGAGTTCTCACAGGTGGCCTGACAGAGGAACCTGTGGTGATTTATAACAATGCCGAAAACCTAGGAATCCGGATTTGGACGGTTCCGATTGAAGACACTATTTATTCTATGACGCTGTTTCTCTTGAATATCAGTATATTCGAAAAGATCCGAAGCCGAAAAACAATTACAACCCTGAGTAGTTAACTATCCGATGAAAAACCTTCAGGTACATATCGATTCAAATTCAGGCTTTTGCTTTGGAGTCGTCTATGCCATAGAAATGGCAGAGGAAATATTAGATGAGCAGGGCTACCTCTATTGTCTGGGAGATATAGTCCACAATGATGAGGAAGTAAATCGATTGACTGCAAAAGGTTTAAAAATTATCAATCACCAAGAGCTGCAGGATCTTAGTAATGAAAAAATCCTGATCCGGGCTCACGGAGAACCGCCTTCAACCTATCAATTGGCTATCAAAAACAACCTGACACTGATTGATGCTTCTTGTCCGGTGGTGTTGAAGCTGCAAAACCGAATCAAAAATTCTTTCGACAAAGAGGAAAAAATCTATATCTATGGCAAGCATGGCCACGCTGAGGTAATCGGACTTCTAGGCCAAACCAACAATGAGGCCGTGGTATTCCAAGATATCTCGGAGCTCAATCTAGAATCTCTTCCGAAGAATCTTACCCTTTACAGCCAGACCACTAAGAGCACGGACAAGTTCTACGAAATCAATGAAGTCTTGAGGGATAACGGAATTACGGTAAACACCAACGATACCATCTGTCGGCAAGTATCGAATCGGGACAAGGAACTTCGGGAATTCGCCGACAAATACGATAAAATTGTCTTTGTATCGGGCACCAAATCTTCCAATGGAAAAGTATTATTCAACGTGTGCAAGGAGAAAAATCCCAACACTTTTTTTGTCTCTAACCCGGAACAAATCGACTCTTCTTGGTTTGCCTCCAACGAATCCGTAGGAATATGTGGCGCCACCTCCACGCCGATGTGGCTGATGGAGCAGGTCAAAGAAAAATTACTTACCTTTTAGCAAAAAGGGGCTCAAATGCCTATTTCTATCCTATGTTCGGCAAAATAGATCCCAAAGGTCTAATCATCGCTTGGACCATCATTTTCATTTGGTTTTGTTCCCTCGTTTTCCTTTTGACTTGGGAAATCAACTGGTCCAATCCCGTGACTTACTTGGCGGTTTTGATTCAGATGCATCTTTATACGGGGCTTTTTATTACTGCCCACGATGCCATGCATGGGGTGGTTTCTTCGAACAAACAGATAAACCATATTACTGGGTGGATTGCTGCCATTTTATTCTCCTATAATTTCTATTGGAGACTTTTCCCCAAACATCATGAACATCATCGCCATGTAGCCACAGATCAGGATCCGGATTATCACCCTTCTGGAAAATTCCTGATTTGGTACTTTTCCTTTCTTCGCCAATACATCAATATCTGGCAAGTGCTGTTGATGGCAGTGACATTTAATATTCTAAAGCTGTTTCTTCCAGTCGAAAATCTGATTTTATTCTGGATGCTTCCGGCAGTTCTTTCCACTTTGCAGCTCTTCTATTTTGGTACATATGTTCCTCACAGGGGCGAAAGCGACAATCCACATCATTCTCATACCTTATCCAAAAATCACCTTTGGGCATTTATCTCTTGCTACTTTTTTGGATATCATTTTGAGCATCATGATGCTCCCGGGGTTCCTTGGTGGAGACTCTGGAGAGAAAAGGAGAAAGGTCTTATTTGATTTTTGGCAAAAATTCAATGCTGAGGAAACAATTCCTTTTTTAATTGCTTTTTAGTTTACCAACACTATCCACATGAATCTCCGATTATTCCTTCTTGCTCTTTTTTTGATCCCAGCCCAACTCCTCGCACAGGGTATTCTCAGGGGAAAAATCTTCAACCCGATCAACAACGATCCCATTCCCTATGCCAATGTGCTAATCTTGAACACGGATCTTGGGGGAATTTCTGATGAAAATGGATTCTATGAAATCAAAAACATCCCTCCCGGACTTTATAATATCCGCGCAAGTTTTGTCGGATTTAAAGCTCAAACCCAATACGAAATCCAAATCTCCCAAGCTCGGCCTGTCCAATTGGACTTTGCCCTGGGAGAGGAAGCTTCGGAACTCAATGAGGTAGTGGTCAGCAGTGAATTTACCCGCTCAGAAGAAACTCCCATTTCTGCACGAAGGCTCAATACCAACGAAATCGAACGATATCCGGGAGGCAACAGAGACATTTCCAGGGTGATCCAATCTTTGCCCGGGGTAGCCTCCACCGCTAGCTTCAGAAATGACATCATTATTCGCGGTGGAGCACCCAACGAGAACAAATTCTTTGTCGATGAAATCGAGGTCCCTGTCATTAACCATTTTGCGACGCAGGGTTCTTCCGGTGGTCCGGTAGGAATTCTCAATGTAAACTTGATCACAAATGTGGATGTACTGACGGGTGGTTTTCCTTCCAATCGGATGGATGCACTGAGCTCATTTTTCGATTTTCAGTTGAAAGAGGGCCGTCGGGATCGAATGTTTACTCAACTGACGGTAGGCGCCTCCGAGATCACACTTTCGAATGAAGGCCCAATAAGCGAAAAGACGACCTATATTCTTTCCGCCAGAAGATCCTATCTCCAAGGTCTTTTCAGGCTTTTAGGCCTGCCATTTTTGCCTACTTTCAATGATTTTCAGTTGAAAACCACTACCCAAATCAACGATAAAACAGAGCTGACTTTTATCGGAGTGGGGGCAATTGACCAGTTTGTCCTCAATGAAGAAATTCCAGAAGGGGAAACAGAAGAAGAATTGGAAAACAGGCTTTACCTACTGGACATCTTGCCGGTTCAAAATCAATGGAATTACACCACGGGACTGAAGCTAAAACGCTATCGGGAAAATGGCTTTTGGACGTTTATCCTGAGCCGGAACATGCTGAATAACCGCGCCTATAAATACGCCGGAAATGATGAAAGCTCCCAGGCCAATCTCCTCTCAGACTACCTTTCCCAAGAATCTGAGAATAAATTCAGAGCAGAAAATTCGATTTTCGGAAAAGGTTATACCCTGAAATATGGAGTGAATTATTCCTATTCAAGATTCTTCATCAATAATTTCGACCGCAGTACGCTTTCCTTCTCAGGGCAAATCATCGATGTACAATCCACTTCCAATTTCAACCAATACGGAGCATTCTTTTCGGGTAGTAAAAACTATTTCAATGATAGACTATTGATTACAGGAGGAGTTCGGGTGGATGGCTCAGATTTTGGAAAAACTGCCCAAAACCCTCTTAACCAGATCAGTCCGAGGGTTTCTTTTTCTTATCAATTAAGGAACAACCTCTTTGCTACAGCCAATGCCGGCATCTATTACCAAAAACCCGCTTATACCGTTCTCGGGTATCGATCCAATGAAGGACAGCTACTCAATCAAATCAATGATGTGCGGTTTATTCGCAATTCTCAACTGATTGGCGGATTGGAATTTGTCGTGCCGGAAAAGTATCGAAGATTTACTCTGGAAGGGTTTTATAAGAAGTATTCCAACTATCCTTCCTCGATCCGGAATGGGATTTCACTCGCCAATCTAGGGGCTGATTTTGGGGTCATTGGAAATGAACCTGTCGAATCCAATTCTCAGGGTCGGGCTTATGGCTTGGAGTTTCTGGCTCAGCAGCGACTTTTCAACAATTTCTATGGCATTGCCGCAATCACTCTGGTGCGGAGTGAATTCACCAATCCGAATTCTGAAGGATATCTTCCTTCCTCTTGGGACAATAGGTTTATCGTCAGCCTGACTGCCGGAAAGAGATTTGGTAAAAACTGGGAATTGGGAGGCAGATGGAGATTTTTGGGAGGCACCCCCTATACCCCTTTCAACTTGGAGGAATCTTCATTGAAGTCCAATTGGGATCTGAGGAATTCCGGAGTGCTGGATTACTCCCAGATCAACGCTGTAAGGCTCCCTGCCTTTCATCAGTTGGATCTTAGGTTGGACAAAAAGTATTACTTCCCTAAATGGAACCTCAACTGGTATGTGGACATTCAAAATTTCTACAATTTCCAAGCCCAACAAGCTCCTCTTTTGGTACCGGTTCGGGATGGGTCCGGAAATATTCTTCAAGACTCCAATGACCCGAATAGATATCAGCTAAAACTGATTGAAAATACTGCTGGAAATGTGCTGCCTACCGTGGGGATTATCGTAGAGTTTTAAGCCAAAAAATTCAGTAATCGAAGAATCTGCCGTACCTGATGATCTTCATTGGAAGAGGAATAAATGGTTTCGATCCATTCCTTTTGTTCCTTTTCCGGAAGCTTTTGAAAGCTCTCCCATTTTCCGGGATCATCTTGGAGACAAGCCTTAAGTTCTCCCGGAACCTGATCTGGAATGGATTCAGTGAAAAGAATCAATCTTACTTCGTCTCCGGCTTCTTTCTTGATTTTGGTTCGGATTTCTTTGGAAACGGGGAGGAAAACGGTCCCGTCCCCCATGGGCATCAGATGCTTTTTTTGGAAAACATACTCATCGACCTGACCAGAAACTTCCAGCATGCCAAAATACTTTTTAGAAGGCAGTTTTTCCTTTGGTACTCGTGCATAGGTCCAACCACCTTTGCCGGTAAATCTTTCCAGAATCACTACTTGGTTGAAAAATTCATCCATAAAAAAAGCGGGGTGTTCCCCCGCTAAGTTACTTAGATCATTTTAACCTCCATCGGATATTCAATCCAAATCCTCCGGCATCGAAGGTGGTCTGTTCCACCAGAATGAAGTAAGGTCTCCAGTCCAAACCTACCGTGATCGGAACTTCGGTAAAGGCATATTCTGCGCCAATTTCACCAGCGGCACCCAATCTGAAATTGTCCGCCAGAAACACAGAGGGACCAAAGCCTGCATACCATTTAAAGTCAGTGTCGGCTATGTCATCATAAACTGGGTTCCAAAGGGCATCAATACCCAAACCTCCACCGCCAAAACTCACATCAGCATGGACTCTGCTGAAATCTCCCAGAGAAAAAACTCCGTCAACAGCCACGTTATTCCCGTTCACGTTGCCTAGTCTGATACCGATTTCCTGAGCATTTGCATTCAGCACCAACGCTCCTCCCAAAAACAAGCATAGGGAGATTACTTTTAAGAATTTCTTCATTTTTTGTGTATTAAATTGTTGGTTTAATAGAAGGATCTCCATTTGGGGAGAAAAATCATAAGCAATTCCTTTCGCCAAAATCGCACCAATTATTCTTTCCCAAGGCTTAATTTGAAGATTTTACCCTTTTGAAAGCTCATTAATCCTGCCTATTCCATTCAAGACCTAGGCAGAACACATCCCATCAATAGGTTTCTCTTTTATGATCAGGGATTTTGCCTATTTCCTTACAAAAACAGGAGCCAGCTGCGTTTTGAGAAGCGTATCGGTTAAAATTTTAGATTCCTTGCTCTCCCAATTCATCAAAACAATATGAAACTGTTTGGAAAGGGTGTCCTGATATTGCTCAAAGGCAAGCCACTTTCCATCAGGACTCCAGTCATGATAGACTTCTTTTTTGCCACTTCTGCTGATCTGCCAATTTTGGGTACCGTCAGGAGTCACTCCAAAAATGAAAGTCCCATTTCCTCTGGAAGAGGCATAGGAGATAAAATCTTCGGTGGGATGCCATCTCAAGGCTCCTGCCTTATATCCATAAGAATTCGCTGCCGGATCTTCTGCAGGAAAGACGGTCAATTGCTTTTCTCCACTCCCATCCCGATTCATGAGGAAAACCTCTGGGAAAACGCCTTCCTTTTTGGTTTTCGGGCTTTTTACAAAGGCAATTTGGTTACCATCCGGTGAAAAGACCGGATCAGAAAAGCGGTAAGCCGTATCATTGACTAGAGGAGAATAATTTCCATTTTCCAGATTTATCAGATACAGCTGATACCGAATATCCAGGGAAGGTCTTGCCGCTACCACCATCTCATTTTTTTCAGGGTTTATATCCATCCAGCTATCTTCCAGTCTCAAATCTGAAAGCTTTTTTACCCCAGATCCGTCAGGACCCATTTCGTAAAGGAAGAAATGCCGATAAGCTGTATCCCTGTCGCTGATGAAGAAAATCCTGTCCTCATGGGCTAAATATGTCCACGCTACATCAGGGTGATTGATGATGTTTTGAGAGGTATGAAGGCTATCCTCTGGATCCAGAATCCGGATTTCCCAATTGTCCTCAGCTATGGAATCCGGCTCCCAGGTATTGTAAGCAATCAAGAAATCCATTTTTTCAGAAACCGTTGTTTCCTTAGGCTGACAAGAATACAGCAAGAGGGAAAATAGTAGGCAAAGGAAAGTCTTCATATGGCAAGGGTTTAAGGAATTTACCCTTTTTCCAGATTATTCGCCAATTTCCCTTCCTATCCTTAGTACCTCTCTCACCAGCAAATCCATATCTTCCATGCGGGTTCTTTGATTTACATTGGCCACACGGAGGGTATATTTTCCCTGAAGAATCGTAGAACTTGGAGAGGCAATCCCTTCTTCTTGAAGCCGAAGTAAAATCTCCCGATTCAAGTCTCGTAGTTGGGATTCTGAAAGGTCTGGTTTGACCATTCTAAAGCAAGTGATGGACATAGAAACAGGAGCCGTAAGTTCCAGCTCGGGAGAGTTTTCCACCAAACTTCCCAAATACTCGGCCTGTCGGTTGTTTTGGGCAATCATCTCGGCATACTTCATTCTACCATGCTCCTTGAGAGACATCCAAATCTTCAAGGCTTTGAATCCACGGGAGAGTTCAAAACCATAATTATTGACTGAATCCAATCCCCCGGAGAGGCCCCGAGATTCCTGCAATAAATAATTAGGGGTGATCGCAAAAGCCTCCCGATGTTTCTTGGCATCGCGAATTAAGGTGCAGCCCACTTCGTAAGGAACATAGAGCCATTTGTGCAGGTCGAAGGCCAAGGAATCTGCTTCTTCAATGGCTTTCAGTCTGTCAGAATATTTGGAATCCAGCTTCGCCAATGCCCCATAAGCGCCGTCAACATGAAACCAAAGGCCGTATTTTCTGGAAATAGCCAGCAATTCCTCCATCGGATCAATCGCGCCAGTATTGACTGTCCCCGAGGTCCCAACTACAGCAAATGGAAACAATCCAGCCTCCAAATCTTCTTGGATACAGGACTCCAGCTCATCCCCGTTCATTTCATACCGCTCATTTACACCGATCTTTCGGACTGCATCAGTCCCTAAACCAATGATTTCTGCGGCTTTTTGAATACAGGAATGGGTCTCCACTGAACAGTATAATACCAATTGGGCTGAGGCAGCTTTCAGTCCTTTTGTTCGGATTTTTTCTTCTTTGAAAGAATTTCTCGCCACTGTCAAGGCAGTAATGTTGGCCATTGATCCTCCACTGACTAGGATTCCAGAGGCTTCTAGGGGGAAGTTCATCAGCTCTTTACACCAGTTGACAACTTGCCGATCTACATACATGGCAGAATGCTCGCCGATGGTCGTATTAGGATTCATCCCTGAAGCCAAGAGATCTGCCAAAACCCCCATGGGCGTTCCGGTACCTTGTATCCAGGCAAAAAATCTCGGATGAACATTCCCTTTATTGTAGGGGAAAACATATTGTTTAAAATCCCGATAAACCTGCTCGGGATCCTGACCCTTTTCAGGAATAGGCTGGTCCAAAAAGTCTTTGACCTCACCTGGGATGGGTTTCCAGATTTTTTGATCCCGTATAGATTGCCAGTAATCAAATAAATCGTCAATCATTTGATGCCCAAGCTGCCGCATTTGATCCCAATTCTCGGGATCAAGGGTTTGGTCTTTAGCAGTAATGTCAGTCATGAATTTGGGTTTTAATGCTTTGGAATTAGCCGAACACTAAAAATATCTCCAGCTCCTTCCGGTGAAATTGAGGTTGCGCGTAAAGTCAAAGTTTGGTTGCCCTTAGAAAAGTCCATAGTGCCTAGCCGAATCTTTTTCCAAGTTTGTTCAGGTGCTTCTTTTCGTAGAATCCGATCCGGGCTTTCGATCAACTCAGGAATAAACTCTTCCTCAATCGCAAGTGATAAACTTGAGTTTGAATTTGAAAGGTTCCATTCATGTCCGGTTTGTTTTTCCGAGGCCGCATATTCAATCCAGACTTCAAAAATACCCCCATCCAAGACCTCCAAGTCCCAGCGAATAAAATCTGACTCTTTCTTCCAGTTTGTCACCCAGTCCTGAGCCCAACCATGCCCCTCAAAAAAGCGGACCTCGCCTTCCAGCAAGGCTTCATAGGCCGGCAAAACAATCTGCTTTGCCTGGTTAGTAACCGGGATTTTTCGGATCATCACAATATCCGCACTTACGTCATTCCACCAGGATTGATATTTTTCCTCCATGGATTTTGCCTGATCGGGATAGCTTTGTGCTAGATCTTGTGTTTGCCCCGGATCATTTTTTAGATCAAACAAGCTGACTCCCTCTGGCAAAAGAGTTAGCAATAAGGAATCTTGTCGGATGGCTCCAGGCCGGCTTTTTAATTCTTTGTCCAAAAACGCCACATGAGAATATATCGGTCGGGATTCCAATTCCTCCCCTTCAAAAACCGGAACCAAGGAAACCCCATCCCAAGGCTTTTCTGCCTTACTTTTCAATCCAAAAAGTTCCGCCAAGGTAGGCATCACGTCAATGTGTGCTGCTGGAGTGGAAATCTGCTGAGGAGTGATTTTTCCTTTCCACCTCCAAAAGCTCGGAACACGGACCCCTCCTTCATGAATGGAGCCCTTTACCCCTCTCATTCCCGCATTAAAGCGCTGCCCATTCGGTCCATTGTCTGTCAGAAATATCACCAAGGTATTCTCATCCAGCTCAAGCTCTTTTAAAAGGGCCATTACCCGGCCAACATTCCAGTCGATATTTTCCACCATGCCATAGATTGCCGCGAGCTCATCCTCCAGACCTGCATTTTTGTAGGGCTGAAAAAATTTATCCGGTACCTGATGAGGACTATGGGGTGTATTTAAGGGCAAATAAGCGAAGAATGGTTGGTCCTTATTTTTCCTTATAAAATCCATCGCCTCATCCGTCAACACATCTGGCAAATAGCCTTCAAACTTTATTTCTTCCCCATTTTTTTCCAGATGAGAATTGAAATAATTGGACCAATGCCCCGCAGAAAATCCGGTAAACTCCTCAAATCCCTGAGCTAAAGGGTGATTGGGAAAATGCTGTCCATTATGCCATTTGCCGAAAATCCCGGTCCTATAACCATTATCCAAAAAAAGCTCTCCTAAGGTATACTCCTCGGAGTCCACGGTCTCCAAGCCATTGGACACGGATACAGCTCCAGTTCTCAAGTGGTATCTACCCGTCAACAGGCTGGCTCGGGTAGGTGCACAAAGCGGACTGACATAAAACCTCTCAAACTGAGCAGACTCAGAGGCCAATTGATCTAAGTTCGGGGTTTTTACAAATGGGTTCCCATGGATGGCAAGATCCCCAAAACCCTGATCATCGGTCATAATGAGGATCAGGTTGGGAGGAGTCGAAGGGGATTTCTTTTCACAGCCAAAAAATAGACTACAAAAGAGGAGCAGGATAATTTGGGGAAAGTGTCTCATAATTGCCGGCTATTTCTTGAAGATAAAGTAAACCGCCAAGACTAAAAAAATGCCTCCGATGAGGTGATTGAGTCTTAATGATTCATTTTTGAAGGCAATCAAAGTGAAAACCATAAAAACAATCAAGGTAATCACCTCCTGCAGGACTTTGAGCTGAACCAAAGAAAAGGGGCCTCCATTGCCGGAGAAGCCTATTTTATTGGCAGGCACCTGAAAGCAATATTCAAAAAGGGCGATTCCCCAGCTGATCAAAATCACAGAGACCAAACCAAGTTTGGAAAACCATTTCCATTCTGCGAATTTCAAATGACCATACCAGGCAAGAGTCATGAAGGTGTTGGAAAGGACCAAAAGCCCAATGGTAAGAAATGCTTTCATAGAAATAGGGAAGAGAACCAAGAAGGAAAAATCGGAAGATTCCTAGAAATTTGGGCTAATCCAATCCGGTATCTTTTCGGACTTTTCGGATCAGGTTACCCTTTTTACCCCAAACGCTTCGAAATCGTGGTGCCGTGGGATGAATTTTCAATTTTTTCAACACCCAATCGAAAGGCAATCCAATCACACGCTTGAGCAATACTTTGGGCTGGAAGAAAAATTGATCTTGTACGAATTTGTAAGCAAAAATTGCAGCTTGCTCAAGAAGCTTAGCTTTCAATTCGGGGTCATCTAACTTTTGAGAAAAAAATTCATGCTCAAAACTACTCTTGATCACATAGGAGTTTTTTCTTTCTCCGCTCAAAATCACTATGACTCCTACCCACGAAGGAAAATGAAATTTTATCCCCGCCTGAAAAGCTCTAAAAATCCATTCTTGAGAGGGAGTGACATAGAGTTCCTTTTCAACCTTCCAAGCACCAATCTTTTGGGCAATTTCCTTTTTGAAAAACCAGGTGGAAGCCACGCTAAATACATTGGTAGAGAACTTCCCGTCAGGATGTACGCTGCAAAGGTCAGCCCTATATTTCCCTTTTTCGAAATCCTCCTTTTTGGTGGTGATAATTTTTAGCCCTGGCACAATCAAAAAATCTGCTCCAGAGGACTCTATTTCCTGAACACATTTCGATAAATGATCCGGGTAAAATAAATCATCCTGATTAAGAAAAGCGATGAACTCTCCCCGCGCTTTTGTCAATCCAAAATTGTTGGGAGTGGCCTGCTGCCCGCTGTTTTTTTTCAGATTATAAAAGAAAATCCTCGAATCAGAATAAGCTCTGACTAATTCCTCTGTGTCATCGGTACAGCAATCACCCACCACAATCAGCTCCCAATCCTGATATTCGGAATTTAAAACAGACTGAATAGCATGCCTGAGAAGATGGCTGCTATTGTAAGTGGCGGTGATAATGGATACCTGTGGTTTTCTCATTGGTTTCGTCTTTGCCGTCTATCCTGTTGGCCACTTGAAGCGCAAGCAGGGGAATTAGGGTATATTTCCCGGTATTTACAGAATGATAGCCATCAAAGGATCGAACTCCCACCTCATGTCGGGTGTGTAATTTGCTGGAGGAATTGTCCACGTCAGTATTTCCAAGAGCGAAAATTACCCCTCCTACCGGATCCACTTTCTCATTCGGAAACTGAAGTCCTTTTAATGCGGGAACTCTTTGCTTTAATTCCTCAAAACTTCTTTGGAAGATGTCGAATCTCTCCTCTTCGGAATACATCTTGTCCCATTCGGGGGGATTTTTTCCTTCTGACCAGCCTGTTCGGCCAATAGGATACCAGGAGAAAAATCCTCCTCTGTCCTTGAAATTGACACAATCTCCAAAAGGGCCTTGGACCATCGTGCAAGACGGAAAATCCTCCGCCTGAAAAGGTACCAAAACCTTATTGCCAAACTTATACCGGAAAGACCAATTGTAAAGGGGTTCAATGCCCATGGTTTGGTCGATCTGCAAAAGATTATTCCAAGTACAGTTCACTACCTCGTCGTAATCTTCCCTGAATACCTGATCCGATTGAGAATAATGAACTCTGAAATTTGTCCCGATTCTTTCTACTTTTTGAACAGCGGAATTTAAATGGAGTTCGATTTTGGGTTCCTGATACAAAGCTTCTCTCAATAGGGACGCAATCCTCCTTGGCTCCACCGAGTATTCATTGGTGATAAAGACATCCTCCATAAACTCCGGGTTGACAATGTCTTCCATTTCGGATTTGGAGAGCTTTCTGGAGAAAATCTTATCCTCCAGATCCAGGTATTTCTTACCAAAGCGTTTGCTTACCTCGTCAAAAATTTGAGAGCATTTTTGGTAATGTAATGCTAGCTCCTCTGCATCCGCCAATGACCCTTTGTGGTTACAATAATTAAAAGGAGTTGAAATCAATTCCTCTGGCTGGATCGAAATCCATCTCTTCAGATTGGAAATAAAATGAACCGCTCCCACCAACATCTGCCGGGCCGTAAATAGATCCTTGTCCAAGGCGTAGATAAATCCCAAGTGGATTTTTCCTTCATTGACAAAACTGGCTTTTCGGATAGGTTCGGAATGCTTTTCAAACAAGTCAACTTGGTATCCTCTTTGGGCAAGCTCAAGGGCAGCACAGACACCCAATCCTCCAGCCCCAAGGATTGCTATTCGTTTATTTTTCAAAATCAAAAAAAGAATTCTATGAAATGATTCTTTAAAATTAAAAGGGCAAAGCAGTTAATCAAATTAAAGCCGGGAATTCTCCCAAAATCAAAATATCAGCTGATACATCTCTTCCAGCTTACTTACCTGGAGGATTTGGATTTTAAACTTCTTTGGGTCCAAGCCTTTTACAGCGTATTTGGACACTACAATTTTCTTAAATCCTAACTTTTCAGCCTCAGCAATCCGGTTTTCGATCCGGGAAACAGCTCGAATTTCGCCTCCAAGTCCCACCTCACCAGCAAAACATATTTGCTCCGAAACAGGAGTATCCTCATAGCTGGAAATCAAGGAAGCGCATACGGCTAGATCCAATCCCGGATCGTCCACTCTCAACCCTCCAGCCACATTCAAAAAGACATCCTGCTGCCCCAGCCGCATTCCTCCACGTTTTTCCAAAACCGCCAAAAGCATATTCAAGCGCTTGGCATCATGACCGGTACTACTTCGCTGTGGGGTGCCATAGGTGGCTGGACTGACCAAGGACTGAATTTCGATCAAAATGGGACGGTTGCCTTCCATCATGGCCCCGATCGCAACCCCATTTAGTACTTCTTCTCTTTGGGTAAGTAATATTTCTGAGGGATTAGCCACAGCGCGGAGTCCTTCAGCTCGCATTTCATAGATTCCCAATTCATGGGTCGATCCAAAGCGGTTTTTGGAAGTTCGCAAGATCCGATAAGTCAAATGCCGATCTCCTTCAAATTGCAAAACCGTATCCACCATGTGTTCCAAAACCTTCGGTCCGGCAATGGATCCATCTTTGGTGATATGGCCAATCAAAAACACCGGAGTTCCGGTCTCCTTAGCAAATTTCATCAGCTCAGCAGTACATTCCCTAACTTGAGAAACAGAGCCTGCCGCAGACTCCACGTATTGACTGCTCAACGTCTGAATGGAATCGATGATTAGAAAATCAGGCTTTAGGATCTCAATTTGCTGAAAAATCTGCTGGGTATTCGTCTCGGACAACACATAGCAGTCCGGGTTTTTTGCAGACATCCGATCGGCTCGCATTTTTATTTGGGCCTCACTTTCTTCACCAGATACGTATAGGACAGTTTTATTTTTCAGCGTAAGAGCAATCTGAAGCATTAGGGTGGACTTTCCTATTCCCGGCTCTCCTCCAATCAGCACCAGTGATCCTGGCACAATCCCCCCTCCTAAAACTCTGTCCAGCTCATCATCTCCGGTAATCCATCTGGGCTGCTCTTCGTAGTTGACCTCAGTGATTTTCTTGGGAGTACTTGCTTTTTTTGTGCCTCCGGAACTTTGCTTCCAAGTGCCTTTTCCGGAGTCCTCTTTTTGAAGGACTTCTTCTACATAGGTATTCCACTGCCCACATGCCGGACATTTTCCCAACCACTTAGGGCTTTGCGCACCGCAGTTTTGACAGAAAAAGGATGTTTTGATCTTGGCCATTTTTGAAGTATCAAGTAGTTGGTATCAAGTATCAGGATCTAATCCACATTGATGGCCAACCAATTTTGAAATTTTTCAGTCTTTCAATCCTAATGCGCTTCCAACCAATCAGAACCTACTCCTACCTCCACTTCGATTGGCACAGGAAGTTTGATTGCATTGGACATCAGACCCGGGATGTTCTTTTTCAGAATTTCCACCTCATCCTTGTGTGCATCAAATACCAATTCATCGTGTACCTGAAGAATCATCTTGGACTTTAACTTTTCCTTTTTCATCCATTGATGAACATGAATCATGGCAACCTTGATCAAATCTGCAGCTGAACCTTGCAGAGGGGCATTAATGGCATTTCGCTCTGCAAATCCCCGCATGGTCTGGTTTCGGCTATTGATGTCCCTGAGGTAGCGTCGGCGACCAAGGATTGTTTCTACATATTCGTTTTTCCGGGCTTTTTCGATTGCTCCATCCATGTATTCCTTTACCGCAGGAAATTCATTGAAATAAGCATCGATAATCTCCTTGGCCTCAGTTCGGGGAATAGAAAGCCGCTGTGCCAAGCCAAAAGCCGAAATCCCATAGATGATCCCAAAGTTGGCCGTCTTGGCTTTTCTTCTCATGTCAGAGGTGACTTCTTCCAAGTCCACTTTAAATATTTTCGCGGCTGTAGTAGCATGAATATCCCGTCCATTCTTGAATGCCTCCAGCATGGACTCATCCTGAGAGAACGCGGCCATCAGGCGAAGCTCTATCTGGGAATAATCCGCAGAAAGCAGGATGTGGTTTTCATCTCTAGGGACAAATGCCTTTCGGATTTCTCTCCCTCTGGCAGTTCTAATTGGAATATTCTGCAAGTTGGGATTGATGGAAGACAAGCGGCCCGTCGCAGCCACAAACTGATTGTAAGTGGTGTGGATTCTTCCGGTCTTGGAATTGATCATGGTAGGAAGGGCATCCACATAGGTGGACTTAAGCTTGACCATTTGGCGGAAATCCAAAATTGCCTGGGCAATCTCATGCTCATCTGCCATCTTGCTCAAAATCTCCTCTCCCGTGGCGTATTGGCCGGTCTTGGTTTTTTTGGCCTTAGGGTCAAGTTTGAGTTTTTCGAAGAGTACTTCTCCCAACTGCTTTGGGGAAGCCAGATTGAATCTCACTCCAGCCAGTTCATAGACTCGCTTTTCAATTTCTTTACTTTCCTCCTCAAGTGCCACCGAAAGCTCCGCCAAACTCTCGGTATCAATCCGAACTCCTTCAAATTCCATGTCGGTCAAAACCCGAATAAGAGGGTTTTCGACCTCATCAAAAAGTTTCTCCAGCCCATTGGATTTCAAAATGGGATCAAATTTCTTTTTCAGCTGCAGAGTGATGTCCGCATCTTCTGAAGCATAGGCAGTGACCTCATCCTCGTCCACATCCCGCATGTTGCCTTGGTTTTTCCCTTTCTTGCCGATCAGCTCGGTGATGGAAACCGGCCTATAATTCAGATACTGCTGGGCAAGCCAATCCATGCTGTGTTTTCCTTCCGGCTCTATCAAGTAATGAGCCAGCATAGTATCATACAAAAGGCCTTTGACCTCAATGCCATAGTTCTTCAGCACAAGCATGTCGTATTTGATGTTTTGGCCGATTTTGAGGATCTCTTCATTTTCGAATACAGGACGGAGGATCTCCAAAATCTCCTGAGTCTCCTCCTGGTTTTCGGAAACGGGAACGTAGTATGCCTCCCCTTCCACATAGGAAAATGAAAGTCCCACCAATTCCGCCTTCATGGCATCCAAGTCGGTTGTTTCCGTATCAAAACAGAGTTCCTTCTGAAGCAGCAAGTATTCCACCAGCTCTTTTACGGCTGCAGGTCCTTTGATTTTGTGATAATTATGGACATTGGAATGGATCGTATCCAGCGTTACCGGAACCTCAAATGCCGGTGGAGCATCTTCGCCCGATTCGGAACTTGAAGCCACAGATGCCGCTGCTCCGAAAAGCTCCATTTGTGCCGGCGCAGCAATTGCAGCCTTTTTACCGGTTCCGTCTTTAAATATCCTGCTTGCCAGAGTACGAAACTCCAATTCTGTGAAAATGGCCCGGAGTTTTTCTTCATCGAATCCTTCGTACCGAAGATCTTCCTCATTAAAATCTACCGGCACATCTGTCTTGATCGTCGCCAACTCTTTAGACATGATCCCTTGCTGAGCAAAGTTTTCGACGTTTTCCTTTTGCTTTCCTTTCAGCTTGTCCACATTGGCGATCAGACCTTCCACAGTACCATATTCCTTGAGCAATTTCACTGCGGTCTTTTCCCCTATCCCGGGAATCCCCGGAATATTATCCACAGCATCTCCCATAAGTCCCAGGATATCCCGAACCTGATCCACATGCTCGATATCCCATTTGGCACATACTTGCTTTGGCCCTAAAACGTCCACACCGTTGCCCATAAAGGCTGGTTTGTAGAGAAAAATATGGTCGTCCACGATCTGCCCGTAATCCTTATCGGGAGTCATCATGTACACGGTAAAGCTTTCTTTTTCGGCTTTTTTGGCAATAGTCCCGATCACATCATCAGCTTCAAATCCGTCCATTTCCAAAATGGGAATATTAAATGCCTTGACAATTTCTTTCACCCAAGGGATGGAGGTCGTGATATCTTCGGGCTGGTCTTGTCGATTGGCTTTGTATAGCTCATATTGGACATGCCTAAAAGTCGGGCCTGGCAAATCAAATGCAACTGCGATATGACTTGGTTTTTCTTTTTCCAATACTTCTAGCAATGTATTGGTAAATCCCAGCATCACACCGGTATTCAATCCTTTGGAATTAACCCTCGGGTTTTTGCTAAAAGCAAAATGAGCCCGATAAATCAAGGCCATGGCATCCAGAAGAAAAAGTTTGTGGGCTTGTTTTTGAGACATTATACGTTTAATTTAATCTTGTCAGCTTTCAAAGGGTTAAGTTACAACTTTTCGAAAGCGTTCAGGAATATAAAATTTGAGTTCTTGTTTCCCTTTGCGCCCAAAGGGAAATGTTTTTAATCAATCTTAACCAAATAAAACAACTATGAAAAAACTCCTGACATTTCTAATCCTACTGGGATCCATTGGGTTCCTCGAGGCGGCTCCAATTAAAAAGCCCAAAAAAGATTTAACTGAAGAACAGCAGATTCTTCTGGAAAAAATGGAGAGCAGGATTGACGAGATCAAAGCAATGGATTTTAGTTCCATGAGCAAAGAAGAGATAAAGGAACTCAAAGCCGAAATGAAGGAAATGAAGAAAAAGGCCGACGGAAACGGTATCTACATTTCATTCGGGGCAATTGTGATTATCCTCCTTCTTTTGATTCTTTTGACTTAAAAATAAAGGGGTCTGAAGTTGACCCCTTTATTTTTTATTTTTCTGATTCATTTAGATAATTTTTAACCTGAAGGCTTCTCAGAAATATCAATATCAATGGAATTAGCCAGAGAAGTTCATTAAAAACCAGATAAAAAATACTCCTCTTATTCCAGCCTAGCTCCGGCGCAAAGCCCAAGGAAAACCAGATCGCTGAGATTATTTTTCCACCAATTCCTGCCAATATTAGCCACACCCAGCTTACTGGATAAAATGCTGAAACAAAAATCACCAAGCCCAGCACGATTCCAAAAATCCCAAATGCTGAATGAGGCATGGCCTCCAATTCAGGGCTTCCCAGGGACAGCCAGCGAAGCAATTCTTCCCCTGCATATCTATAGAATGCAGACCAACAAATCGTGTAAATCCCGGCCAATAAAAGTAAGCCCCGAAAATGCATGGGGAATACAGGAAAGCTTGGTCTTTGATCCATGAACGGTTTGATTTTTTTGGGCTAAATGAACACCTTCAGGCGAAGAATGTTTGGTTCTAATACAAAACTATCCAATGAAACGAAAACTCCACCACACCAAATGGCCTTTTCTTGCAGGAGGAGCCATTACCTTTCTGCTTTTGGGATTCAACCTTGGGAGAAATATGGGAGAAATAACTCCCGCTACCATTGATTCGGCTGCGGATCTGATAGGCTTGTCTTTCACCAACTCTGAGAAAGACAGTATGCTTACCAATCTCAGCAACCAAAGGACCAACCTGGAAAATCTCAGAAAAATCACCCTGGAAAACTCAGTGGCCCCGGCCTTGATTTTCAATCCACTTCCTCAGGGTTTTTTCCCAAATCAAACCCAAAAACCTCTGGATTGGGGCCTTCCCAATACGGTGGAATTGCCTTCCCAAGATCATGACATCGCCTATCTTCCTGTCCATCAATTGGCAGTTTTGATCCAATCCAAAAAATTGAGTTCGGAGCGATTGACCCAAATCTATCTGGACCGGATCAAGACTTATTCCGACACCTTGCAGTGCCTAATTACGCTTATGGAAGAGTCTGCCTTGCAAAAAGCCCGGCAAATGGATCAAGAGCTAGCCTCCGGAAAATACAGAGGCCCTTTGCATGGAATTCCCTATGGAATCAAAGATCTTCTGGCTGTACCCGGTACCAAAACAACTTGGGGAGCAATGCCCTACAAGGATCAAGTCATTGATGAAACAGCCACCGTGGTAGAAAAGCTGGAAGATGCAGGAGCAGTACTCGTTGGGAAATTTACTCTCGGGGCCTTGGCTATGGGAGACATTTGGTATGGTGGAGTGACCAAAAACCCTTGGAATCTGAAACAAGGTTCCAGTGGATCTTCAGCAGGTTCCGCCTCAGCAGTGAGTGCAGGATTGGTGCCTTTTGCTATCGGCACAGAAACCCTAGGCTCCATTGTGTCTCCCTCCACCCGTAATGGAGTAACAGGTCTCCGCCCAACTTTCGGGAGGGTGAGCAAACATGGAGCTATGGCCTTGAGCTGGTCCATGGATAAAATAGGCCCTATTTCCAGATCTGCTTTGGACAATGCAATCGTCCTTGCGACCATTCAAGGGATAGACCCAAAGGATCCTTCTACCATTCCCGCCGCTTTTAACTATTCTGCAAAAAACAATGTCAAAGCACTCAAAATCGGGTATTTCCAATCTTTCTTTGAAGGTGAACGCCCAGGAATTGAAAATGACAAGGCAGTCTTAGAGGTGTTGAGAAGCCAAGGAATCGAACTTCATCCTTTGGAATTAAAAACCTCAATCAATCCTGCCCCATTGGTGAGCATGCTCATGGTCGAGGGTGCCGCTGCATTTGATGAGTTGACACGACTAAACTTGGATGATCAGCTCGTCGCGCAGGGCAGAAATGCCTGGCCCAATTTATTTAGGTCGGCTAGATTTATACCTGCAGTAGAATATGTCCAGATGAGCCGTCAAAGAAGCCTCCTGATCCAAGAAATGTATCAGCTGATGAAAGACTATGATGTCATTGTCACTCCATCTTTTGCTGGGCAGCAGCTTCAAATCACCAACCTAACCGGTCATCCTGCACTTTGTCTTCCCAATGGATTTGGAAGTAACGGAAGCCCGACCTCCATTACTCTGCTAGGCAATCTTTTTGAAGAGGAAAAACTCATCATGCTGGGAAGGTTGATTCAGGAAAACACAGACTGGCAAGCTAAGCGCCCTCCGCTTTTCGACCGATAAAAAAATGCCCGGAAGATGATTTCGGGCATTTTTTCTTATTTCAAAATTCCTTGGATTTTGATATTGGTGGGATCCAAGAAGATCACCTTTTGGGTAGTCTCGATGGTATAATGATCCACCTTATTGGTCAGTTGACTCATGTAAAGCTCCCCAATGGTGGTGGTGGAATAAAACAGGTTTTCTTCCTTCATTTTAATAGTGATGGAAGAAGGATAACTCTGATGATATCTCACCACGATCTCCTTGACTTTTCCTTTGGCTTCAGGCAACAGCTTGTGCACTAGGTAGTCATACTTAGCATCGGTAGAGTAGGAAGTCGCCAAAGAAGGCAAGTTGATATCTGCCTGATAAAAAACCTCAAACTCTTCCTTGAAATCCTGCTGACTGTAAACGGTATCCACTATGGATTCTTTCCCATTGATCCGGGAGGTTTTAGTCACCAGCACGGAGTCCAGTTTGGAAATTTCCAAATTCATAAAGCTTTTCAGATCGAAGTAGGGGAGCTTTTCCATCTCCACTTTCTCCGATGAAGGAGCACAACTGAATCCTAAGCCTACAAATAGGGCAATTACTAGATATCTGTAAATTTTCATGGTTTAAATAAGGATATCCCCTGTCATTTCAGAAGGGGTCTCCACACCCATCAGTTTTAGAATAGTGGGTGCCAAATCTCCCAGTTTCCCGTTTCTGACAGGGATTTGGTCTTGAGCATCTACTAATATAAAAGGAACAAGATTGGTGGTATGGGCGGTGTTTGGTGTACCGTCCTCGTTGATCATCATGTCGGAATTACCATGGTCTGCAATCACGATGATCGTATAGTTATTTTCCAAAGCTGTGGAAATGACGCTTTTTGCGCAGGTATCCACTGCCTCACAAGCCTTAACAGCAGCATCAAAATCTCCGGTATGTCCCACCATGTCTGCATTTGCAAAATTCAGACATATGAAGTCCGCGCTCTTCTTTTTTAGCTCCGGGTTGATTTTGGATGCAATTTCGAAGGCACTCATCTCCGGCTTTAGGTCATAAGTAGCCACTTTCGGAGAAGGACACAGAATGCGGCTTTCTCCTTCAAATTCTTTCTCCCTGCCTCCTGAGAAAAAGAATGTCACATGAGGATATTTTTCGGTTTCAGCGATTCGGATTTGCTTTTTCCCAGCCTTCTCCAATACCTCCCCAAGTGTATTATTGAGATTGTCCTTATCAAATAATACCTGAACTCCCGTGAAGGTATCGTCATAGTTGGTAAAGGTGACGTAATCCAAGGCCAATTTCTTCATATTGTAATCCTCAAAGTCCTTTTGAGTCAAAACCTGAGTGATTTCCCGGCCTCGGTCGGTTCGGAAATTGAAACAGATCACTAAGTCACCTTCCTCAATCATAGCGAGAGGTTTGTTGTCCGCACCTACATGGATGATCGGTCGGATAAACTCATCTGTTACATTGTTATTGTAGGATTTTTTGATGGCCGCCAAAATATCCTTTGACTTTTCGCCTTCTCCATTTACCAAGGCATCATAAGCAAGCTTCACTCGCTCCCATCTGTTGTCCCGATCCATGGCGTAATATCTCCCCACTACGGAAGCAATTTGACCAGCCGAATGGGTCAGATGATTTTGAAGATCCTCCAAATATTTAATTCCGCCTTTTGGATCAGTATCCCTTCCATCCGTGAAAGCATGGATAAATACCTTTTCCATTCCGTGGAATTTGGCAGCATCGCAAAGTCCCTTTAAATGATCAATATGGGCGTGTACTCCCCCATCAGAAACCAATCCAATGAAGTGAATCTTTTTATTTCCAGCCTTGGCTTTGGAAAAGGCTGAAGCCAATACCGGATGGGAATTAAGCTCCCCTTGAGCTACTGCCTTGTTAATTTTTACTAAATCTTGATAGACCACACGGCCGGCTCCGATATTCATGTGACCGACCTCAGAATTACCCATTTGTCCTTCAGGAAGACCTACTGCCAAACCGGATGCCTCCAGAGTTGCATGGGGGTATTTGGTGTATAAGCTATCCACAAAAGGCGTCTTGGCTTTATCAATCGCAGAAACGGCCGGGTTGGTAGCAATACCCCAGCCATCCAAAATCATCAGTAAAACTTTCTTATCCATGCGGCAAATATATTACTTTTCAACCCAAAGTCCCCCAGCAAATATTTTTAGACATTGCTTGTCGCCTTCCTTTTGAGACCCCCAAAAATGAATCTCCGGTACATTTTTTTGGCTTGGATTTTGCCAATTATGGGCGATGTTGTTTTTAAATCTTTTTCTGTCTCTATGGATTTTCCTGACTCCTCTGCAAAAACCAGAGTTGGAAGTGCATACCATCGATCCCATTATCGCAGCCTTGGGCAATGGGTCAAGTAATGACCTTGCCAAATTTTTTGACAGTAGCATTTCCCTGAATATCAATGGACAGCAGGGGGATTACTCCAAGACACAGGCGGAATTGGTGCTGAGGGATTTCTTCAAGAAAAATCCGTCTCAGGGATTTTCCATCCTTTACCAAAATGAAAATCAGGGAAGCATCAGCACCTATATCGGGGAGTATTTAAGTTCTCCGGGAAATTTCAAAGTGTTCATCAAAGTATCCCAAACCCAAAGCGCTTACAAGATTTATAGTCTTGATTTTGTAAAAAACTAAGGGAAAAAGGCTCAAGAAGGGGGATTTGGCTATTTTTGCCTCATGAAGCCCGCCTACCTGACCCCAGAAGCCATCCATAATTTTATTCAATCCGCCCTTCAGGAAGACATAGGCCCGGGAGATTATTCTTCTTTGGCCTCAATTCCTTCGGATCAAAAGGGTCGGGCAAGGCTGCTGATCAAGGATGATGGGGTAATTGCCGGTCTGGAAATGGCTGAATTGATTTTTAAAGCGGTGGATCCAATTTTGGAAGTCGAGTTTTTTAAAAAAGACGGTGACCTTGTCAAAAAAGGAGATATAGGACTGCATGTCTATGGGCCCTCAGCTTCCATCCTTTCTGCAGAACGATTGGTGCTCAATTGCCTGCAGCGCATGAGCGGCATTGCGACCAAAACCCACCAGCTCACTCAATTAATCCTCCATACCAAAGCCCGTCTGATGGATACGCGGAAGACCACGCCAAATTTCCGATTGATGGAAAAATGGGCGGTGGCTATCGGCGGAGGGGTAAATCACCGCTTTGCACTTTACGACATGGTCATGCTCAAAGACAACCATGTGGATTTTGCCGGAGGGATACGTCCTGCTATCGAGAGAACCCGAAAGTATTTAAAGGAAAAGGGCCTAAATCTGAAAATTGAAGTGGAAACCCGGAATCTCGCAGAGGTACAAGAAGTCCTTGAGGTAGGAGAAATTGACTTCATCATGCTGGACAATATGGACTATGCCACGATGCGCGAAGCCGTAAAGATGATTGGAGGAAAATATTCAACCGAAGCCTCGGGGGGAATAACTGCAGAAACACTGGCCGACGTAGCTGAATGCGGGGTGGACTACATTTCCATGGGGGCGCTGACCTATTCTGTTCAGGCTTTGGACATGAGCCTAAAGGCCTTTTAAATCCAGAAATTCAACATTTCTCTTAATCCCGGAAAACTTTGTCCGCTTTACAGCCGACTTGGCAAAAACCCTTTTAAAAGTCTCCTCGGTCATCTCTTTCCATTCCCGCTTGGAGAATTGAGCCAATTCCTCGGAAGGTTGAAAAGCAGGTTCCTGATGCGGTCTCGAAAATCGGTTCCAAGGACACACATCTTGGCAGATATCGCAGCCAAAAACCCAATTTTCCATCTTCCCAGCAAATTCATCAGGAATCGCTTCTTTTAATTCGATGGTCAGATAAGAAATGCACCTCGATCCATCAATCACTTCCGGCTGCACAATGGCATCCGTCGGGCAGGCATCGATGCAGGCGGTGCAAGTCCCGCAATAGTCTTTCGCTAAAGGCGTGTCGGGTGTGACTTCCAGATCAATAATCAACTCCGCCAAAAAGAAGAAGCTCCCCATTTGCCGGTTCAGCAGCAGACTGTTTTTTCCGATCCAACCCAATCCGGCTCGTTGAGCCCATTGCCTCTCCATGATGGGAGCTGAATCCACAAAGGAACGCCCGTTGATTTCACCAATTTCTTCCCGAAGCACTTCCAAAAACTCGGTTAGTTTGGTCCGAATCACATCATGGTAATCTTCACCGTAGGCATATTTGGCCAGTTTGAGGTCTTCCGGCTGATTGGGAAGCTGCTTTTCGGGATAGTAGTTATAAATGAGAGAAACGACCGTTTTGGCTCCTTCCACAAGTTTGGTGGGGTCTAATCGTTTTTCGAAATGATTGGCCAAATAGGCCATTTTTCCCTGATAATTCCGATTAAGCCATTCTTCCAGTCTTGGGGCCTCAGATTCCAAAAATTCTGCTTTGGCAATTCCACAAAAGTCGAAACCCAGTCGCTTGGAGGTGGATTTGAGGATTTGGGCATGTTTTTCGGCGGAGCTCATAGGACTCGAAAAGTAGGTTAAATCATTTTAAAGCGAAAATTGAAAACTCGAAGAAAAAGACACGCATATTTAAATAACACACTTGCAATTTGGAATTCGAGCAAGACTCCGGCTTCTATTTGAAAACTGATTAGCATTCTTGCGAAATTCCATGAGGCCATAATAATTATAACATATGAAAACGAAGCTAACATTGACCATCAAAAAAGAAGTGGTGGAAAAAGCCAAAAGAAAGGCAGCAAGTCAGGGAATTTCTCTTTCCAAGATGATTGAGAATATCTTTGAAAAGGAAGAACCAGAATTGGAAAAAACTCCTGAACAACTCGCTGCTGCAAGATTTCTAGAAAGACTTAAGAATGAGACTCCAATCAAAGCATTGGATAAGTCTGATAAGGAGCTGGCTAGAGAGCATCGAGATAAAAAATATGTTTAGGATTTTTTTAGACACGAATGTTGCACTCGACTTGATTGCAAATCGGGAACCTTTTGTACAGGATTCCCTGCCTTTTCTTGAGCTTGTAAAAAAAGGTGAAGCCCGTCTTTTTATTTCTGAAGATTCAATTGGAACTATAGTTTACATGGCTGTTGACCGCTTAAAGCTGGTTAATGCAGAAGAAAAATTGATTCAATTTTTTGATTTTGGCAATATCATTACAGGAGGAAAGGAAGTGCTCTTGAATTCATTGAATTCAGATTTCAAGGATAAAGAGGATGCTATTCAATATTTTACAGCAATCGAAAATGATATGGATTTTTTCATTACCAGAGATAAAAACGGATTTAATACAGCTGATGGAAGAATTCCCATTCTGACCCCAAAAGAATTTTTTGAGAATTGATTTATCCTACTCCCTTCTTAAATCCTCCCGATCCTGATACCACTGTTCTTCAAAAGTCTCCTCGATTTCTACAGGCGCGGCCAATACTGCCCATACCATCCATAAAATCAAAAACGGAGCAGCCAAAAAAATCCCCCAGATCAAAACCTGGTCAATATTGAATTGAATTAAGGTGACAAACAAGATCAACACTCCCGTCACGATTCCTACTGCGCTATGATAGTTTTTCATGTTTTCCCCGGATTTTGTTCCAAATACTAAACTCAGTTGCCCCTCGCTTTGTTAACCTTTCAACGATTCCAGTTAATTTATTGCTAGATTCTGTATCACAGCCAATTACTATTGGTGTCTTGCTTCTAATGTCTAACATCTACTTATGAAAGGCTTTCGATTCACTCAATATATTCCTCCCCAAGACCCGGAGAAAAACACCTTTGAAAATCTGCTGAACATATTTCTTCAGCTGGTCACCATGACCGGCGGAGATGTAGCAGAGGCGCTGAGTTGGCTTACCAATTTGGACAAGCGCTACAACCTCACCAATCCCAACTACGGCATTGGTGACTTTATCGAGGACCTCAAAACCAAGGGCTACCTAACCGAGGAAAACCAAAAAGGGGAATTTAAAATCACCGGAAAAGCAGAGCAAACCATCCGTAAATCAGCACTGGAAGAAATCTTCGGCAAACTCAAGCGGGGAAAGTCAGGTCAGCACAAAACCACCCATTCCGGCCAAGGAGAAGAGCGTGGCACCGATCGCAGAGCTTATGAATTTGGAGATAATTTGGATCAAATTGCTCTTACCGATTCGCTAAGAAATGCCCAAGCCAATCATGGGCTTTCCGGAGATTACCTGCTGACAGAAGACGATCTGGAAGTAGTGGAGACTGAGTTCCGGTCCCAAACCTCCACCGTATTGATGATCGATATTTCTCATTCAATGATTTTGTATGGGGAGGACAGGATAACGCCTGCAAAAAAAGTGGCCATGGCTTTGGCCGAACTGATCAAAACCCGATACCCCAAGGATACTCTGGATATCATTGTCTTTGGAAATGATGCCTGGCAGATCGAAATCAAAGATTTACCCTACCTCCAAGTCGGGCCTTACCATACCAACACCGTGGCAGGTTTGGAACTCGCTATGGATCTGCTCCGACGCAGAAAGAATCCCAATAAACAGATCTTTATGATCACTGACGGAAAGCCCACTTGTCTCAAAGTCGGGATCAAGTACTACAAAAATGCCTTTGGCATAGACAGCAAAATCCTTTCAGAAACACTTAAGCTAGCTGCCCAATGCCGAAAATTGAAAATCCCCGTAACGACCTTTATGATCGCCTCGGACCCCTATCTTAAGGAATTTGTCAAAGAGTTTACCAAAGTCAACAACGGAAATGCCTACTACAGCAGCCTGAAGGGACTTGGCGATCTCATTTTTGAAGATTATAGACGCAACCGAACCAAACGATTCTAAACCACATGGACTACCAAACACTCTCTGGATCCCAACGCTTACAAATCAAAACCTTAGGCCAACTCAAAGCAGCCGGCTATCAGCCCAAATCCATCAAAGAAGAACTCCGTGACAACTTGATTCTGAAGATCAAGCGGAAGGAAAATGTTTTCGAGGGAATTTGGGGCTATGAGGATACCGTCATTCCTGACATCGAGCGGGCGATACTTTCCAGACACAACATCAACTTGCTTGGGCTTCGCGGGCAGGCAAAAACCCGGATTGCAAGGATGATGACCCAGCTTTTGGATGAATATGTCCCCGTAGTGTTTGGCTCTGAACTTAATGACGACCCACTTCATCCAATTTCCTCATTTTCCAAAAATCTAATCGAAGAAAAAGGAGATGATGCACCAATCTCTTGGCTACACAGAAATGATCGCTATGCGGAAAAACTGGCCACACCTGACGTCTCTGTAGCTGACCTTATCGGAGATGTGGACCCAATCAAAGCCGCAACCATGAAACTCAGCTATAACGACGAGCGGGTGATTCATTATGGCTTGGTACCACGCTCTCACCGGTGCATTTTCGTGATCAACGAGTTGCCGGACTTACAGGCCAGAATCCAGGTGGCCTTGTTCAATATCCTCCAAGAAGGAGATATTCAGATTCGCGGTTTCAAATTAAGATTGCCACTGGACATTCAGTTTGTCTTTACTGCCAATCCAGAGGATTATACCAATCGGGGAAGTATCGTCACTCCCCTCAAAGACCGAATCGAAAGCCAAATCATCACCCACTACCCCAAGTCCATCGAAATCGGCAAAAAGATCACCGCCCAAGAAGCAAATTTGGCAGGAAAGCCGGTGGAAAATATCCACGTTCCAGAACTGATGAAGGACCTTATCGAGCAAATTGCCGTGGAAGCAAGGGGTTCAGAATTTGTGGACGAAAAAAGTGGGGTCTCTGCCCGTTTGACTATTTCAGCCTATGAAAACCTGATTTCTGCTGCAGAAAGAAGACTTTATCTCAATGGAGAAAGCAATACGGTCGTCCGAATTGCAGATTTGATTGGGGTGATTCCAGCGATTACCGGTAAAGTCGAACTGGTCTATGAAGGAGAACAGGAAGGCGCAGGTTTGGTTGCATACAATTTGATTGGAAAAGCGATAAGAAGCCAGTTTGTGAATTATTTTCCATCTCCAGAACAAAAGAAAAAAGACAAGAATGGCAATCCCTATGTGATTCCATTGGCTTGGTTTGGAGAAGGAAACGAACTGGATATCTTGGCTTCCCAGTCAGATAAGGAATACAAAACACTTCTCCACTCAGTCCCAGGACTTGAGGAAGTAGTCACGCAGATGGTGAAGACTCTCCCGGAAAAGGAAAAAGAATTCTTCATGGAGTTTGCCCTTCATGGCCTTGCCGAATATTCCCAATTAAGCAAAAAGCTACTTGACACCGGACTTCAATTCAAAGATCTTTTTAGCTCCATGTTTGATATGGGGGCAGGGGATGAAGACGATTTTGAGGAAGATGACGATAATTAAAAGAAGGGGCGAAAGCCTCTTTTTTTTTAAATTGAGCATTGAAACGAGTTAAATATGACCATTGCAGAGAAAAAAATAAATCTAATCTCCTAGCTGTTCAATCTTCAGGATGAAGATATTTTGAATCAATTCGAGTCTAATCCAAAGAAAGCAGTTCAGAGTAACTATCATTAGTCAATCTTTCCAGTGACCATGGAGGAATTTGAAAATCGAGTGGCTGAAGCGGAGGAAGATTTTAAATAAGGTCGATATATTTTCTAGGAAGAACTCAAAAACGAATTAAAGCAGGCAGAACTCTATGAAAATTTTTTGGTCAGAATTGGCCTATTAGAACTGATAACACAAATGGGAATAAACATTGAAAAACAAGTTGAATATTAGATTACTGGAGCTTCTGAAGATCTAGAAGTTGCTGAAATTCTGATCGAGGAACGCAGATTTCTACATGGTTTATTCTTTTGTCATTTGGTTATCGAGAAAGCAATCAAAGCGCATGTGGTCAAAGTCACTGGAGAATTAGCTCCCAAATCCCACAACTTGATTTATCTTTCTGAAAAATCTGAACTATTACTTAAGGATGAAACCTTGGAGTTTTTCGGCGTGTTGATGAAATATCAATTGGAAGGAAGATACCCGGGATATCAACCGTTTATTCCCGAATATCGAGTGGTTCAAGACTATTTGAGAGAAACTAAAATGCAATTATCATGGCTCAAGGAGAGGTTATCCAACTACTGAAAAAATACATTGAAATTCTTCGCGCCGAGGGAATTTCAGTCAGTAAAGCTTTCTTGTACGGAAGCTATGGAGATAATTCTGCCACTGAAGAAAGCGATATTGATGTTTTGTTAGTTTCGGACGGATTTGAGGAATCCAATGATAGATTGGTAGGAAAAGTTTGGAGGTTGACCAGCAAAGTCAATTCTAGAATTGAGCCCATTATCATTGGGACCAAAAATTATGAGAATTCGGAAGGTTCTTCTTTGATTTCAAAAATTAAAGAAACAGGAATTCAAATAGCCTAATACCGACGGCTGCCGTGAACCTAAATCAAAATCAATACAATCCCCACCAAGGCCGGCAAGCCCTGCACATAGAATATTTTTTTACTCGCTGTAATTGCCCCAAAAATCCCTGCAATCAAGACGCAGGTCAGAAAAAACAAGGCTACTTTATCCGCCCAGACCGGGTCAGTAATAATCAAGGACCAAACCAAACCCGCTACCAGAAATCCATTATACAAGCCCTGATTTGCGGCCATTACCTTCGTTTTGGGGAAAATATCTTTAGGCATCTGCCGAAAAATCTTCCTCCCTGTAGTCTCCCAGGCAAACATCTCAAACCATAAAAAATACAAATGCAATGCGGCTATCAGCCCAATGAGGAGGTTAGTAAGGAGTTCCATAGTTGTATGAGTTCAGGATTAATTTACACATTTTTAAAGTGTTCATTGATCAATCTCAGTTATCAGAAAATCTACCAATTTGGACTGAAATCTGATCACTATCTTTGACCCATGTCAGCTATCCAACTTCCCAAGGACTTCGAATCCCAGATGCAAATCCTATTGGGAAAGAAAGAATACGAGCTTTTTTTAAATGCCATCGATAAGCCTGCCCGAACTTCCATTCGGCTAAACACCTCAAAACCTTTCAAACTCAATTGGTCTGCCAGTCAGATTCCATGGACAGTTACTGGCTATTTTTTGGAAGAAAGGCCAAGCTTTACCCTTGATCCCATTTTTCATGCAGGTGGCTACTACGTCCAGGAAGCCTCCTCCATGTTTATCGATCACATTCTAAAAAGCCTGGAAATTCCCAAAGGCATATACTTGGATCTGGCAGCTGCTCCCGGAGGAAAAAGCACACTTTTGTCCACCTATTTAGGAAATGAAGGCCTTCTGGTGGCCAATGAGGTAATTCAATCCAGAGCCCAGATTCTCAAAGAAAATGTCATCAAATGGGGTCTGGGAAATACCTTAGTCACCAATAATGACCCCGATCATTTTTACCCATTGGAGGGTTTCTTTGATTTGGTGTTAGTAGACGCTCCATGCTCCGGAGAGGGCATGTTCCGAAAAGACCCACAAGCCCGGGAAGAATGGTCTGTGGACCACGTGACGCTTTGCGCTTCACGGCAAAAACGGATTATGGATCAAGCCGGGGCATTGGTCAAAGGAGGGGGATACCTGATTTATTCTACCTGTACTTTCAACGAACAGGAAAATGAAGACATGATCCGATTTCTCACCGATGAATTTGCCTTCGAGCCGGTTCGGATTGCCCTCGAAGAATCCTGGGGAATTGTGGAATCCAGTGTGCAAACAGAGGACGGAAAATTTTATGGCTATCGATTTTTCCCACATTTGGTAGAAGGAGAGGGTTTTTTCATCACTATTCTGAAAAGACCAGACACCGCCTCAAGCCAGGAACCTGGCAGAATCAAGGATTTCAAACATGCTGTTTTGAAATCTGTCAGTGAAAAAGACGCAGAGGCTCTGGAATTAGAATTGGGATTCGACGGGTCAGGAAAATACTACACCCTAAACGACTCCTATTTCCGGATTCAAAGGGAATTTTATCGCTATTTTGAAAAGCTCAGCCAAGTGCTTAGCCTTCGCTATTTTGGGGTCGAGCTGGGCAAAAAGCAAAAAAACGAATGGATTCCAAGTCATGAATGGGCATTGTCGAATTTGCCTAAAACCCAATTTTCAAGCCTCGAACTGACACAAAGCCAAGCCTTGGAGTTTTTGAGAAAAAATGATTTCCAGATCGAAGACATCCCTCTCGGCTGGGTTTTGATCAAGTATCAGGGATTACCATTAGGCTGGATAAAGAATCTTGGCAACCGAATCAACAATTACTATCCCAAGGAATGGAGAATTCGGATTTAAGTTTCATTCTTTAATAAATTCAAACCTAGCCCATCTTTCCCGATATCTCAGGTCATTTCCTGCACCTAAAAAAGGAGGCAAATAGGTTAGTTTTTCCAATCGGACTTCGTGGATTCCAGGACTTAAATGGCCTATTGGTAATTGCCCTAATAATGCTCTCTGACCAGTATGTCCTGCCTGTACTTGTGACCAATCTTTTAATTGGAAAAGGGAATCATTCAAGTAAATTCTAAACTGATCCTGATAGGATTCTACTTTTTCATATGGAATACTGTCTTTAGGCAAGAGACTATTGATTTGAGCAATGGAATTTTGTTCCCTCCGATAAAGTGGTAAAAAGATTTCCAACACACTTTCATTAACTCTTTTGGTGGGTGTCCAGACCCGTGGAAATCGTTTTTTTTCAGAATTATACTCTTCAAAATACTCCCGGTCATTCGGCCAGTCAAAATCCTCCTGGTCTAAATTAACTTGGATTTGATAAGATGAAAATCCACTCAAATCTTGAGTAATAAAAGGTGCCGAGATCAAAACCAACAAGAGGGAAAATATAACAAATGCCCATTTTCCAAGATTGCTTTGGTACACCGCACCGATAGTGCCACTCATGCTGCTGCCAACTTTGTTCTTAATTCTAGAGTTTTTCCCGACAAATGACGCTATGGTGAAAAAAATGATAGAAACCATAAAGACCAAATAGACGACCTGAAAGTCTAAATTGAATACCAAATAAATCCCTATGAGTAAGATTAAGTACACAGTAATACTAAATATTGGAACCGCAAGAGATATTGGAAAACCATAGAGCATACTGCACCATCGCTCTAGCTTTAGAAGGTAAATATTGGGGTGGGGATACTCTACGGTCTGGGAATACTTAAATAGCTTTTCCTTGATTACACCATCCGGAAATGCATAGGTAATTCCCAGCATTCCTGCCCAAATAAATCTCATAACCAGATGTATGACCAGAAATATCTTAAAAACAGTGATTATCAACGAAAAATACACCAAGATCAGTTGAGCCGGAATTTGCTCCAATCCATAATCCTGAATCAAAACCACAGAAACTTCAAATAATCTGGACGGTATAATAAATAATACTGCAAGAGAAATACCTGAAATAATGACTTCCGGTTCCCAACTATTTCTTTGCAAATGTTCTAGCCAAGTTATTTCACTTTGTTTTTCCATATTCGGATTAAACTATTTTCTTAAATAATTTTTTTAGTTAAAAAACTCGGGAAGTCACCGCTTTTATTTGAGAAAGGTTATCTCAAGCCCCAGTTTTTTGTTAGATTCTATCTTAATATCCAATAAATATTCTGCAGATTCATGGAAGAACATCATAAAGAATCTGAAATTTCAGAAAGTAAGAAAGCGAAAAAAAGAATTCAATTAGAACGAGCAAGGGCCGCATTTGAGCGACTCCAGCTGGCTTGGATCAGAACTTCTTTTACCATATTAGCTTTTGGAGTGGTGGTCTATGAGTTCTTTTTCAACCGTGTAGCAACCAAGAAATCACCTTTATTTGAAACTTTTACCGGGCGGGAACTTGCTTTGGTGCTCTATATTCTATCCTTCATCATGCTGTCTCTTTCCCTTTTTCAGCATATGAAAAGCATGAGAACCCTGAAAGAAAGCTATCCCGATTCCAGATATTCTGTGGCCGCCCTGCTGTCAATTCTTTTGTTAGTTTTGGCACTGTCCTTGGTCGGCCTTATTCTATTCAAAGCCTAAGCGATTCAGTTTTTCCCCTTCAGCCATTCCAATACCTTCTGTTTGGGTAAGGCCTCCACGGTTCTTCCATCTTTTCCTGTCATGGTTTCAGCTGCAAATAAGGAGTTGATGATCGCTTCCTCCGTAGCCTCAATGACTGCCAAAAATAAAGCCGTCATATCCTCATTTCCCAGAAATTCAGCTTTCAAAAGTTTTTGGGAAGGATTTGAATAAGGGACTCTTAATCCCTCATTCGTAGAAAAAGCTATAACATAATCTCCAGAACCATTAGAAGCAATCCCTCCCGTCTTGGCTAAACCCATCATGGCGCGCTGGGCCATGCGTTCCAGATTTCTTTCCAACACCGGAGCATCTGTTGCTACAACGATCATGCAACTTCCGTCGGATTTTTCCAGAGCATCTTTGAATGGATACTTCCCCAGTTTTTCGCCCACAGGGATTCCTGCTATCTGAAGATTACCTCCAAAATTGGTCTGTACTAACACTCCTACGGTATAGCCGCCGAGACTTTCAGGCAATTTTCTGGAGGAAGTTCCTATTCCGCCTTTCCAGCCAAAACACACCGTACCTGTTCCTGCACCCACATTGCCTTCCTCAACAGTCCCCGATTTTGCGGATTCTATAGCTCTTATGACTTCTTTGGGTGAAATGTGCATCCCACGAATGTCATGCAGATAGCCATCGTTGGTCTCCCCTACGACCGCATTTACAGATTGAACAGATTCATTTCCGGGTTGATGGAGCGAGTAGCGTACCACCCCTTCAATTCCTGCCGCTACACTCAAAGTGCTGGTCAAAACAATGGGAGACTCGATATTTCCCAGTTCCTGGATTTGGGTGACTCCTGCCAATTTGCCGAATCCGTTCCCCACAAAAATTGCCGCAGGCACTTTCTCCTGAAATAGATTTCCTCCATGGGGAAGGATCGCCGTCACCCCGGTGCGTATGCTTTCGCCTTCGATTTTAGTCAGCTGACCTACTTTCACCCCTGGCACATCTGTAATGGCGTTGAGTTGACCAGCTGGCAAAATTCCGAATGGAACTCCCAGCTCCCTTGGGCGGGATTGGGAATAGCTTTGGTGCATCAAAAAAATGATCAGGAAAAGGAAATAAAAGTTTTTCATGGAATTAGGGGAAATACCGGTAGATCTCTTTTCGATGTAATATCCGGACAAAAATCAAAACCTCCCCGTCCAACTCCAATCCGAGACGAAAATCCCCAAGGCGGATCCTATAAAAATGATTACTTCCGGACAATTTCTTTAATTGAGGCAGTTCCGAAAGCTGATTTGCCAATTGAGCCTTTTCTATAATCTCAATTAACTTCTGATTGAGGTCCTTGTCCTTAATTTTTTTCCAATCTTTTTGAAAAGTTTTATCGATCAGAATTTTCATTTTTCAGTTCATTTAAAAAATCTTCAGAGGAAATGTAGTTCTTGGATTTTCCTGTTTTAATGGCATTTGACAAGGAAATATCCTCCAAAACCTCCTCATTGATCACAGAAAATTCTATTCCTAGTTTTTGGGCAAACTCTTTTATAAGATTAATTTGTTCTTCCGTTTGGCTTTTTAATAGGATCGCTTCCATGACTTTTTTCTTTAAATATATTCAAAATCAAAACTTGAATTCAAGAGCAACAGTTCAACAAACTTAATCTCTTAAAAGTAAAGTTTCCTTATCTTAACCTACCGATCAATTTACTGCCATAGAAATGCTCAAAAAACAACGATACGAAGCTTTTATTCAACATTTCTCAGAAAATATGCCTGTAGCCGAGACTGAATTGGAATACGAAAATCCTTTCCAGCTTTTGGTCGCAGTGGTACTTTCTGCTCAGTGTACAGACAAGCGGGTGAATATCGTAACCCGTGAATTGTTCAAGCATTTCCCTACACCAGAACATTTGGCGGCCACTCATTTTGATGAGCTTTTTCCTTACATCCGGTCTATTTCTTACCCAAACAATAAAACCAAACACCTCATCGGCCTTGGAAAAATGCTCATGGAAGACTTCGGAGGAGAGGTTCCCTCCACGGTGGAAGAGTTGGTAAAACTTCCAGGAGTGGGGAGAAAAACCGCCAATGTTATCACCTCAGTCGTGTGGAATCAGCCGAACATGGCTGTGGATACCCATGTGTTTCGCGTGTCCAGAAGATTGGGACTTGTGCCTATGACTGCCAAAACTCCATTTGAAGTAGAAAAGCAATTGGTCAAGCACATTCCTAAGCAATATATCCATGTAGCACACCATTGGCTGATTTTGCATGGACGTTACGTTTGTCTGGCCCGGAGGCCAAAGTGTGAGGAATGCACGATCACACATTTTTGTAAGTATTTTGAGAAAAACCATGGCAAGGCCATTACGAAGGAAATCGAATAATCCATGTGCGGAATTCATCTGATTTGGGGAAAAGGGGCTAATCAAGACTCCATTCAATCCCTTGTGGACAGCTCCCAGCATCGAGGGCCGGATCAAAGTGCGGTTTTTTCACCCTGGCATGGCTTATGGGTAGGTGTAAACCGACTTAAAATCCTTCATCCCGGCTCTGATGCCGACCAGCCCTTTTGGGATCAGGAGGGAAAAAGTCTTTTGGTCTGGAACGGGGAAATCTACAATTTCAAGGAGCTGAGAGGGGGCCTTACAAGAATGGGCGTGGAATTTTCAACTCAATCCGATACGGAAGTACTGCTTCAGCATCTCAAGTTTTTCGGAACCGAAGGCCTTCCCAAGCTGAATGGCATGTTTGCCATCATTTATATCAACCTGGTTCAGAAGTCTGTTTTGGTAGCCCGGGACCGAAATGGAGAAAAGCCTCTTTACTATTCCCAGAGCCCTGAAGCATTGATTCTTTCCTCTGAAACCGCCGGTATTTCCAAATTGACCAAGGCTGAATTGGATCCATTGCAAATCCCTTCATTTTATTACTTCAGAAGTGCTACACCGGGGAAAACTTTTTACAAAGGAATCCGGGAATGGAAACCCAGCCGATACAGCACCATCTTACAACATTCGACATTTAGATGGGATAATATTCCCATGCCCAAGAAGACGAGCGAAAATCCCTCCCTGGCTCTATTTCAGGAGATCTTACAGGAAGCCGTCAAGACTCAATTCCACGCAGATGTCCCGGTTGGAATGATGCTCAGCGGAGGTTCGGACAGCTCCCTGCTTTATGCCAATTGGTATAAAACAACAGGAACCCTGCTACCGGCCTATACTATCCAAGTGGAGAAAAAATACAGAAGCAAATATCAGGACGCTGATTTCGCTCAAAAATTTGTCAAGCAGTTCCCTGCAAATCATATAATGGTCCCGGTGGATCAAAAATCCTTTTTGGATCAGTGGGACTCCTACCTTTCCTCGGTAGATCAGCCTGTAGGAGATTCGGCTGGTTTCCTGACTTGGATGCTAGCCCAAGAGGCCAAAAAAGAAGTCAAAGTCCTCATCTCCGGTGCCGGAGCAGATGAGCTTTGGGGTGGATATCGGCGCCATAGCGCTTTTACGCAATACCTCAAGCAGAAAGATTTCTGGATCCAATGGGCCAAGACTTTGGGCAAAATACCTTTGGGAAGAGAGTGGAAAAAAATGATGTCAGGGATTGATCAAGATCCTAAGAAAACCTTTCTCAACTTTTCGGCTTTGGAAAACCTTGATCCCGATTTGGTGGAGGATTATGCCCGGATTTTCGATCCCAAACTTCCATTCTACAAGCAAATGCTGGACTTTGACAGACAAGTGTACCTGGTTCAGGATGTGCTCAAAATCCAAGACAACGCATTAATGGCGCACGGCATTGAAGGAAGGTCTCCATATTTAGGCAGCAAAATGCTCGCCCTTTGGAAAACGGTGGAGGACCCCAAATTGCTTTTGGATAAGCCTTGGATCAAAGCTTCACTGGATGAATACGGGTTGAACTGGATTTCCAAGCGGAAAAAATTCGGATTCGGTCTTCCGCTCCAAGAATGGCTCTTGGAAGGTGGACCAGTGGCGGTCAAGATTTTCTCCACTTTGAAAGAATTTGGGAAAAGCCGGGAATCTGAACTTCCCCTAGCCGTCAGAGACTTGTGCCAAAATCCAGAGAAAAAGGTAAAATCCCACTTTTTAACCTTGTACAATCTGTTTCTTTTGGCAGAATGGTGGAAATTGCATCAATCATGAAAGTCATCTACATCCACCAATATTTCAGGACTCCAGAACAAGGCGGAGCTGTCAGATCTTATCATTTGGCCAAAGGACTTGTTCAGCAGGGTATCGAGGTGGAGATGATCACAGCCCACAACCAGCCTACTTATGACCAACGATGGATTGAAGGAATCAAAGTCCATTACCTTCCAGTCCCCTATGATCAAAAGTTCGGATTTCTCCAAAGAACCTGGTCTTTCCTGGAGTTTGTCAGAAAAAGCAAGAGTCTGCTAAAAAAGCTGAGCCGCCCTGACCTTTTGTACATCACCTCCACACCTCTCACTACCGGATGGATTGGCCTTTGGGCAAAAAAGAAAATGGCTTTGCCTTATATTTTCGAAGTTCGGGATCTTTGGCCGGAAGCACCCATTCAGGTAGGAGCCATTCGCAACCCTTTTTTGATTCGGTACTTAAAAGGATTGGAGCAAAAAATCTACCGGGAAGCTTTGAGCTTGGTGGCACTTTCCCCCGGGATTGGAGCTCATTTGACTCAAGTCTGCCCCAAACAGGAAGTTGCCCTAATTCCGAATTTTTCAGATTTAACCCGGTTTTCTCCCCAGGAAAAAGATCAGGCTTTGAAAAATAGCTTGGAACTGACTGATGGCTTGACCATCGCCTACACCGGTGCCATTGGTATGGTCAATGCATTGGATGAATTATTGGAATTAGCAAAAATGGCCCGGGATCGAGGGAAAAACTGGAATTTCCTCATTATGGGCGAGGGAAGCCATCTCGAATTATTGGAAAAAAGAGCCAAAGATCTAAGGTTGGATAGACTCCGGTTTCTTCCTTTTTCATCCAAAGATCAAGTCAATCAAGTGCTGAGCCTAGCCGATTTTTCCTGGATTTCCTTTGCACATTACCCTGTTTTGAAAACCAACAGTCCCAACAAATTTTTTGATGCATTGGCTGCAGGAAAAGCCATTTTGGTCAATCACAAAGGCTGGGTATATGACTTGGTCAAAACCCATCAGCTAGGCTTATCTTTTTTGCCGGGGAAATGGGAAAAAGCTTTTGCCAAGCTTGAGCAACTGGAATCCCTTCCTGATGAAATCCGGCAAATGGGCAAAAAATCCCGCAAACTTGCAGAAACTTATTTTTCCAAAGAGTTGGCCATCTCCAGATTGACAGAAATTATCCAACCCAATCCCGACACTACTCAGGGCGACGTGGCCGATATCCGGACTGCCTGAAAATCTGCTCTGCATTGGCTTCCCGCATCAGCTCAGGAAGGCTAAGATCCTGGTTGAGACGATAATCATCCACGATATTCCATCCCATCCATCTTCCCAATCTTCCGGGAGCTTTGGTGCTGATGGCGTCTGTAAACGGCGCTTCTCCGATATATTTTCGGATTTCAAAGGGATTGGTCTCGAAGAGCAATTCATTTTCCACAAAATGGGACCAAATGTATTCCTCATTGGCCCAGCATTCTTCGATTTCTTCGGGGGTATATCCGATAATATATTGGTCGGAGGTACAAGGCATGATGGATTTGACAAAATGGTAGGCTTTGCCATAATAGATCATTTCTGAAAGCAGGGTAATGTCAGCCGGGTTGGTCTGATTGTATCGGGAAGATATTGCCAACACGATCATGGGTACCAAAAACTTCCGTTCATACCGCACGGCCATGTATCTGGCAATGTCCGGTTGAAACTCATGATCCGCAGGGAGAAAATAATCCAGGCCGATGACAATCATATCCTCTGAAATCACCAAATCGGAATTAAACCCTGAGACAAAGGTATATACCTTAGGGGCCTTGAAATCCGGAAAATAGTGCCGAATGGATTTAAATGCATTTTCCAACTCGGTTTCGATATCCGAAACATCCGAAAACTCCACCAGGACAGAATCATACAAAACTCGCATTGCCGAATCCTGATTGACTTCCCAGAGCACACTGGCCAAGGAATCTACTGAAGGATATTGATCCAGCTCAAGGTAACCCGAAGAAAAGTCAGGGTATTTTTCGAGTAAAAACTTGATGTCTTCTGGGCTTTTTGCTTCAAAAAACTCTTTCTCCAAGCGGGCAAATTCCAAATCCAGGGGCTGAGATAGAATATCGGGATCCAACTCACATTCGGTTTGTTTTTTTCCGCAGGAAAAGAAAACCAGCAGACCAATCATCAAAAAAACGGGGAAGACTCTTCGCATGGGTGGGAATATTTGAAGGCAAAATAAATAAAGCCTTTGGATTCAACGAAGAAACCTAAGGATTGATATCCTGAGATTTTCTCCTTGAGTCAATTCCACTAAATTTCCACGGTGAAAAATCAATGGATTACAGCACTTGCATTTTTTTCTTACCTCAGCTTCGCAAAAGTTGGGAACTTCCTGCTGCTGTTTTTTTCATTTCATTGGAGCAAATGGGTGGGAAAGCCCATGATTTTAGGGCGTCCGACCACCCTGAGCATAGAACCCACCACGAGCTGCAATCTCCGCTGTCCCGAATGTCCCTCCGGCTTGAGATCTTTCACTCGCCCTACCGGGATGCTTCAGGAGTCACTTTTTGAAAAAACCATAACTCAAGTCCAGTCTCATCTCAGCTGGTTGCATTTGTATTTTCAGGGAGAGCCTTTCTTGAATCCCCGGTTTCTGGAAATGGTGAAATATGCGAATGAGCGAAAGATATTTACCTCCTCCTCCACCAACGCACATTACCTGAGTCCAAAAACTGTATCAGAAATCCTGGACTCCGGGCTCAGGCAGTTAATTGTCTCGATGGACGGGATCACGCAGGAGATTTATGAAAAATACCGCGTGGGAGGAAACCTCGAAAAAGTCCAGGAAGGACTCCAACTCTTGCTTTCTGAACGGAAAAAGGCCAAAAAATCCTTCCCCCGTGTGGTTTTGCAGTTTTTGGTCACCGGGCAAAATGAACACCAAATTCCCGCACTTCAGCTATGGGCTAAGGAGATTGGAGTGGACGAATTGCAACTCAAGACCACCCAGATTTATGATTTCGAATACGGATCAGAGTTGATCCCTTCTGATTTGGGATATTCCCGATATATCCCTGCCGGGAATGGCAAATGGAAGCTTAAGAAAAAGCTGGAAAATAAATGCTGGAGAATGTGGCAGGGGGCCGTGGCTACCTGGGATGGTAAGATTGTGCCCTGTTGCTTTGATAAGGATGCTCATCATGTCATGGGAGAACTGAGCCAAAATAGCTTGAAGGAAATCTGGAATTCAGAGGTTTATGCGCGATTTCGGGCTCAGCTTTTGAGGGACAGAAGCCAAATCGAGATATGTAAAAATTGTACGGAGTAATTATTTTCTCCCATATAATCATTTAATTGATGATTTCATATTGCCTTTTTATTAAAAATTGTATAACCTTGTGTAAGGTTATACTCTAATGGAAAAATACTTAACTATAGGCGAAGCAGCCAAAAAACTAGAGGTTAGTACAGAGACTTTAAGAAGATGGGATAATTCTGGAAAATTCAGTTCAATTCGCCACCCAATAAATAATTATAGAGTTTACTCTGAAAACCAACTAAACTCATTTGCGGATGAACTTCAATTAGAAATAAGATATCTTAAGTCTTCTGACCTTGAATTGGTTTCTAATCCATTTTTTGAATCCAAACTTGGAAAATTATATCAAATGGATGCCATTTCATATTTGAAAACTCTCGAATCAAATAGTATCGATTTAATTTTTTCTGATCCACCGTACAATATAGGCAAAGCAGATTGGGACACATTTACTTCTCAAAAAGATTATTTGGATTGGTGCTATGAATGGATTAGAGAATCTCATAGGGTACTAAAAAAAACCGGCTCACTTTACGTTTGCGGATTTTCAGAAATACTTTCTGACATAAAATGGGTAACAAATGGTCTTTTTCATAGTACAAAATGGTTGATTTGGTTTTATCGAAATAAAGCAAACCTAGGGAAGGATTGGGGTCGTTCACATGAAAGCATTTTGCACCTAAGGAAGAGTAAAAATTTCTATTTCAACATAGATGAAGTAAGAATTCCTTACAATGATCATACATTAAAATATCCCGAAAGGTCACAAGCTGAGACTTCCCAATATTCCAAAGGGGATAATAATAAACATGTTTGGAAACCAAACCCACTAGGAGCAAAACCTAAAGATGTTTTTGAAATTCCAACTATATCAAATGGTTCTTGGGAGAGATTTCCTCACCTAACCCAAAAACCTGTTGAATTACTTCGAAAAATAATTCTTTCAAGTTCGAAAGAGGGGGACTTGGTTTTGGATCCTTTTGGAGGATCTGGGACTACATTTGCAGTTTCTGAAGCGTATGGAAGAAAATGGTTAGGTACAGAATTGAATGAAAATCATTGCAAAATAATAAGAGAACGTCTTTCAGATAGTAATCATTTAAAGAGAATTCACGCTGAATTGGATACCCGAAAATCTAATTCAAGGAGAAAAAAATTAAGAGGAGAATAATTCAAAGATGTCTACCGAAACAAGATCTGAGAACTTCTTCATGTGATTTGAAAACGGTTTTTTTAAAGCTGCAGGAGGAGGGTCCAAATAGTATATACCTTCTAAAGATGTCAAAAACTGGGTGTAAACCATAAATAGACCAGAAACTAAAGTGTGGGAAATTCCCCCGCTCTCTTTTCGTTGAACATCATTTAAAAATATTCCTATAACTTTTTGTGGGTGACCAACAAATGTCTCAAGAAGCATTTTGTCTATAAAAATCTTACCCATACGATCCTTTGAGGTGGTTTTTGCAGATACTACAATTTCATCCTTGTCAAGGAAAGAAGAGGTAGAGTTGACTTTATCAAATGGGGAAAGGATTATATCATTTTCACATTTGTAAATTTTTTCACCGTCCTCAGTCTTATAAGGAATTTGAAGGACTGTTTTTTTATTAGAAACGCCTATTTCATCAAAAACTGCCTTTACTAATTCCTCAAATCTATTTCCTACATGCTTTCTTGAGCTGTTACTTCCTAATAACAAATCGAATCCAGCGCCAATTGATTGTTGAATTGTATAAAGAACTGAATCAATAATAATTTTTTCTTCATCGAGGATAGGAAAATTCCTGGCTTTAATTTTTCCAAGCACAATTAGCAACTCTAAAAACTTATTTTCAAATTCGATGGGATCTGAAATGAATAGTTTAGTGTTAATTGGTCTCAAATATTTTTCACTTCCTTCGATTTTCTGCTTTGAAATTCTATAGTCTCCTGAAATTAAAGTGTCTGTGGTCGAAAAATTCAAGAAAGTGAGGACATTCCTGGATGTTTTAAAAAATTCTAAAAGAGTTTTTTTCTTTGATTTTAATTGTAAATCTAATGGGTCTAACATGGATCAAGATTTTTTACCTAAATACTTATTATTTCTATTCAAAGTCAAGTGTAGCCCCCAAAATTTGGTAGACTAGAGAATTTGATGGATTTTTAACTCCTAAATTGCCCGATAATACACCCGGAACTCGGTTTTACTCATGATTTTATCCAAAAGACTCTGGTACTTTTTCGCCATTCTCAGTGCGCTTTACCTGTACAGTCCAGAAGCTGTTTCCCAACAAAGTGCTGATATCACGTCCATCAAAGTGGATGAATTGAGTGATTCTCAAATCGAGGAATTGGTAAATCGTGCCAATGCTGCTGGCTTGAGCACGTCTGAATTTCTCCAAATGGCCCAAATGAGAGGAATGCCTTCTTTGGAAGTAGAAAAGCTCAGAGAAAGAATAGAAGCTATGAGTTTGGGTGGACAAAGAAGAGAATCCAATGCCTCCAAACGTGAGCCAAGGCAACAAGTGGACCTCAATGAGATCACCCGGGGATTAATCCAACCTCAGCAGATTTTGGAAAATCCTCCATCTGGTGAAATCTTCGGCTCCAGCTTGTTTTATCAAAGTAACAGAAGACTCAGTTTCGAGCCCAGCCTGAATCAGGCCACACCAAAAAATTACATTCTGGGCCCGGGAGACTTGATTTATGTGGACATCTATGGAGAATCCGAGAAGTATTACGAAGCTACGGTAAACCCTGACGGCTTTGTGCTTCTAGATAATATTGGACCTGTATCTGTGTCCGGAAAATCAATTGAAGAAGCTTCTGCAATTCTGAAAAACAGAGTGGCAAGGTTTTATCCAAGCCTCAGTGGAAGCAATCCCCGAACTTTCCTTCAAGTCACCTTAGGGAATGTCAAAACCATCAAAGTTCATATTTTGGGAGAAGTCAGACTCCCTGGCACTTTTACTTTGAGTGCATTTTCGACTGTTTTCAATGCCCTTTATGCTGCTGGTGGACCTAACGAAAATGGCACCTTAAGGGCCATCAAACTAATGCGAAACAATAAGCAGGTTGCTGAAATTGACGTGTATGACCTCTTGATCAATGGCACTGCCAACCTGGACCTCCAGCTCCAGGATCAGGATGTATTGTTGGTTCAGCCATTTTTGGCCAGAGCAAAAATCAAGGGAGAAGTCAAGCGACCTTTGACTTTTGAACTCAAGCCTCAGGACAACCTCAAGGACCTAATTCATTATGCCGGTGGGTTCACCGACTATGCCTTCAAAGACCGTATTTCAATATCCCGGATCACCGGAAATCAAAGATCAGTCTCCGATGTCTTCCAGAATCAATTTGGCATTTTTCTGCTCCAAGGAGGAGATGAGATAACCGTAGGGAGGATTTTAGACCGCTACTCCAACAGAGTGCAGATCAAAGGGGCTGTTTTCCGTCAGGGTACTTTTGCCCTAACTGAGGGTCTTACCTTGTCTCAGTTGATCAAAAATGCCGAGGGACTTAAGGGAGATGCTTATACCCAGCGAGCCAGTATTTTGAGAACCAAAACGGATTTAAGTTCAGAAGTAATTGAGGTGAACCTCAAAGGTATTTTGGAAGGTACGAGTCCAGACATTCGTCTTCAACGGGAAGATGTAGTGAGGATTTCCAGCATATACGATATTCAGAATGAGCGGTACGTACAGATTCTCGGCGAAGTCAAAAGGCCCGGAACTTATCCCTATGCTGCAGGAATGACTCCGGAGGAATTGATCCTGATGGCCGGGGGACTCCAGGAAAGTGCCAATACGCAAGATGTGGAAATCGCCAGAAGGCTGGAAGATGCAGACTTGGGAACCTTGGCAGATATCATCCCTACTTCCGTAAATCCTGACCTATCCATCAATTCCAGCAGCCAAACTTTGCAGCCTTTTGATCAGGTAATCGTCCGAAAGCGTTCCAATTTTAACATGCAGAGATTGGTGTCGGTGGAAGGCCAAGTGAATTCACCGGGAATTTTTGCAATCGAGAGCAGCGTGGAAAGAATTTCCGACTTGGTAAGAAGAGCCGGCGGGTTGAATTCTTTTGCTTATTCCAAAGGCGCTACGTTAATCCGACGAACGGAATTTTTCAACACAGAATCCGAGCAAATCCGAAGACAGCGCAACTTGGAAGCTCTTCGATTGAGGCTGATCGAAGATCCCAATAACTCAGAAGCTCAGGAAGAACTCCTGAAAAGACTTTTCAAAGACCTTCCAAAAGAAACAAAAAGCACTCAGGACACGCTTCCAACCAATGCCAAAAAAGAATCCTTGGATCAAATCGCCGCTGAGACCCCAGGGTTTGCTGTAAAAATCAAAGAATCTGAAGCTGTAGCGATCAATTTGGAGAAAATCCTTTCCAACCCCGGTTCGGAGGAAGATCTTTTATTGGAAGAAGGAGATATTCTGACCATTCCTAAGCTTTTGCAAACCGTCAGAATGAGAGGGGATGTCGTCTATCCTACCACCATCCGACACCAGCAAGGCAAGGGTTTGAAATATTACATCAACAGCGCCGGCGGCTTTGAGCGCAGAGCCAACAGGAAGCAGACTTATGTAGTCTATGCGAATGGAGCAGTGAAAAGAACCAAAGGATTTATGGGAATCAGAAACTACCCACCTGTGGAACCCGGAGCAGAAGTAATCGTTCCGACCAAAGGGCCTAGAATCCCTCTGAGACTTGGTGAAGTAGTCGGTGTCACCACCGGATTGGCCACCTTGGCTTTGGTACTCTCTCAAATCAACTGGCAATGACGGAGAATAAGCATTTTTCTGACAATCAATTCACCTTTCGTGAAGTGATTCAAAACTTACAAGATTGGCTTGCTTACTTCCTTTCCAAATGGAAAATCTTATTCCTGGCCGGAATTATCGGCCTTGGGCTAGGGGCATTGGTCTCGATTTTCAAAAAGCCTGTTTTCCATGCCGAGACCTCCTTTGTACTTGAAGAAGGGGATGCGGGAAATATAGGTCAGATGTCCGGTTTAGCTTCCTTGGTGGGGGTGAATTTGGGCTCCTTGGGAAGTACCAGCGGACTTTTTCAAGGCGATAATATCATGGAGCTCTATCGTTCGGACCGTATGCTTGGGGAGACCTTGTTGAGTCCATTTGAAGGGGATAAACTCTTGATTGACCGATTTGTCGAGTTTGAGGAATTGGATGAAAAATGGGCCTCCAAAGTTGATTTTAGCCAATTGGACTTTTCTATTCCCCGGGAAAACTTCAGCATTACACAAGACTCGGTAATCTTTGAAGTAGCCAAATTAATCCGGGAAAGCCAGCTTGCCGTAGCCAAACCTGATCGGAAACTCAGCATCATTCAGGTAAGTATTTCCTCGAAAGACCAGGCTTTTGCTAAGGTATTCAATGAGACTTTGGTAGGAAAAGTCAATACCTTCTATTTCGAGACCAAAACCAAAAAGACGGGAGAAAACCTGGCCATCCTTCAATCTCAAGCGGATTCTGTGAGGGCTATCTTGGATGAAAGTATCGGGGCCTACGCCTCAGCCCAGGACCGGGTGCCTAATGCGAACCCCTTATTGACAAGTGCTACCGTAGAAAGCCGAAAGCGTCAAATTGATGTACAAGCCACGGGGGCAGTATATCAGGAAATTGTCAAAAATCTCGAAATCGCCAAGGTCAACCACCGCAACAATTCCCCTTTGATCCAAATCATCGACTCTCCCAGATTCCCGCTGAAACGGACAGAAATCCGCTTGGTAAAAGGCATGGTCTTGGGAGCCATTTTCGCTGGTCTTCTGGTTTTATTTGGACTTTACTTCCGCAGACTGTACCAAAAACATGTGCAGGAAAGCTAAACTCTAGGCTGCCATGTTTGAAAAACTCAACCAACTCATCCCGATCGGGAATTTTATCCGAAACAAATCCATCCAGAATTTTTTGTTTTTGGCGGTGATTCAGTCCTCCAATGTGCTGATCTCGATCATTTCTATGCCGCTGCTGATCCAGAGTATTGGCGTGGATCAATTTGGCTTGGTCAACCTTGCCCTCTCTGTGATCATTTTGCTGAATATTTGGGTAGGATTTGGGTACAATCTCAGTGCACCACGTGAAGTAGCTATCAACCAAAAAGACAAAGAGGCTTTGTCGCATTTGGTTTCCAATGTATTTTCCGCCAAACTTTTGTTGGCCACATTTGCGGCCCTGGCTATTTTCATCGGAATTTTTGGCTTTAACCTTTTCGAAGACTATCAATGGATTTTAATCTTTTCCCTGCTTTTGCTCTTTTCGGAGGCTACACTTCCTCTTTGGTTTTTTCAGGGAATGGAAAAAATGAAACTGGTGTCCATTGCCAATATCTTTTCCAAGCTGCTCTTCTTGATGGGAATCGTACTTTTTATCCATCGCCCGGAGCAAAGCCTTTGGGTGAATTTCCTGATGGGATTTTTTGGATTAGGAATCAACCTTTTCCTTTTGGGATATATCCACAGCCTGATGGATATCCGCTTTTACAGACCTGAATTTGCTGCGATCTGGATCAGCCTAAAGGATAATGTACTCTTGTTTTTCAGTAATCTGGCAAGCCATATTTCCATCAATGGCGGCTTGATCATTCTGAGCTTTTTCTCCGCAGCCGAGACCTTGGGGATGTACAGTTTAGCCGAAAGAGTGATCATGGTACTTAGGCTTTTTCCTGCCTTGATCATTCAGGCTATATTCCCAAATGCCGCCAAATTGTATAAGGAAGATCCTCCATCCTTCTATAAGTTTCTGAAAAGAGTCTATGTCCGTGTTGTATTGGTAGGCGCTGTGATTTCTCTCGGCACCTATGCAGCGGCCCCATGGATCATTCAAGTCCTTTCCCGCTCCAATCTTGCAGACTCTGTGATGTATCTTCAACTTTTGGCAGCTGTGCCTTTTCTAGCCTGCCTCAATGTTGCCCATATATTGCTTCTTCTTGTGGCGGATTTAAAGTCCCTTTTGTTTCGGGCCAGCTGGATGATGTGCCTGTATATGGTTTTGGTATCGGCATTCCTGACAGCAAATTACGGAGGAATGGGGCTTTGTCTGGGGATTTTATCCACGGAAATCATCGTGTTTCTCATTTGTCTGGTCCTTTTGTACCGACACAATCCTAAATTGATTCATGGCTTCTACTCCTGAGATTTCTGTTGCGATTATCTTGGTCAACTGGAACGGGCTGGAATATACCGAGGCCTGTTTGGAATCCCTGCGCCAGGTCGACTACCCTAATTTCAAAGTAGTAGTGGTGGATAATGCCTCTGCCAACCCTGAAGGAAAGCAGCTTAAAACCTCTTTTCCTGAAATCGAACTTATCCAGAACTCCCAAAACTTAGGCTTTGCAGGAGGAAATAATGTCGGCATCTGTTGGGCCTTGGAACAGGGCTTTTCTCATGTCTGTTTGCTGAATAATGACACCCAAGTAGCCCCTGATTTTTTAGGGGAAATGGTCCTCAGGTTCCGACAAGGGAAATCCCTCGGTGTCGTGCAACCCATGATCTTGTTTCTGCATCAGCCTAAAAAAATATGGAGTGCAGGTGGGAAATGGAATCCCAAGCTCGGACGAGCGGTCACGCTTGGAGACCGTGAGCCTTTGGTAAATTACCGGGTAAAATCCCCACAAATCGACTGGGCAACGGGATGCTGTATGATGGTTTCCAGAGAAGCTTTGCTCAAAAGCGGCCTTCTAAACGAACAATATTTCATCTATTTTGAAGATGTGGAGTGGTCGCTTCGGATCAAGAAACAAGGATTTTCCCTTGAATTGGCACCGAAGGCAGTAATCTACCACGAAGCTGGAGCTGCCTCCAAAAAATCCCATATAGAAGGAGTCCTTAGCCCAAAGGTATTTTATTACCATGTCAGAAATCAGATTTTACTGCTCCGGAAGTACAAAGCCTATATGGGGTTCGGCTATCATTTGGCAAGATTCTTCTTTTGGATGCTGTATTTCTTGGGAAGAAGAAGGTTTAAAAAGCTAAAAGCAGTAGTGAAGGGAATTAGAGATGGGTTTCGGGAAAAACTTCAAGCCCCTCCAGCATGGCCCTGATTTTTTTCATATTGATTTCCCTAGGAGTGGGAGCAGGACTGCTTTGGACCTTGGAAAAGATGGTTTTCCAGGGTAAATGGACCTATTTCATTTATTTTCTGGCAGCCTTTCTGCCTTTTTATATCACGACTTTAAGCATTGTCTATTTGGCCACCCGGTCTTCTGAAATCGTCGGAATTTTTCAGGTGATCAAAGAACTGGTGGTGCTTACTTCGGTACTGGTTTTTGTCATTTATCAGAAAAAACCAGGCGCCTATCCTTTCAGGCTACAGTCAGTGGATTGGTTCTTTTTAGGCTTTCTAGGATTGGCTTTTGCTTATTTATTGCTTCCCTTGGGAGAGGCATCTTTCCTGAACAAAGCATTGTATTATAAAAGTATGCTGATCCCTGGACTGGTGTATTTTTTGGGAAGAAATACCCGCATGGAGGAGATAGAAATCAAACGGATTTTTTCCATCATTTTCCTCATCGCCATTGCCGCTTTTGTCGTCAACCTGGTTGAAAACTTCGTCCTAGGTGCTCATTTGCAGCAATTCACCGGGTATGCCCTATACAATCAGGCGATTAATGACATCGATCCCACCGGTAATTTTGGGTTGACCTGGACATTTGAGACCCAAGCGGTGACCAAACGATTGGCGAGCTTTTTCTCGGACCCGCTGGAGATGGCCAGTTCGGTCTTGATGGGATTTGCGGCCGGTTTGATTTGGTTCCTGACTACCAAAAAAGAGCAGCACTGGCTATCTCTGCTGGTGATGGCTTGTTCTCTGGGAAGCTTGGTATTCTCGGCTTCCCGGGCTGCCTTTGGGGCCTTTTTCGTGATGATTTTCTTTATCGCCTTAGTGTTTCGCTTGTACAAACTGATCGGGGCAGGATTCCTCGCCCTGCTGGGATTCGGGCTTTATGTGATCTTCTTCGCTTCTGAAGATTTTTATTTTTTCGTTGTCGATACCCTCACTTTTGAAAACACTTCCAGCATAGGCCATGTCGTGGAGTGGCTTTTGGCTTTGGATTCTATGTTAGCCAATCCTTTGGGTATTGGCTTGGCAATGAGTGGAAATGTGGGAAGCGTTACGGATGAACTTCGAGTGGGAGGAGAAAACCAGTTTTTAATATATGGGGTGCAACTGGGTTGGCTGGGGATGATTCTTTACATCCTTGTATTAGCCTCTGGAGTAATTATTTCGCTCCGGGTTTTTTATCAAACAGAAAACACTATGACTGCCCGTTTGGCATTTGTGGGTGCTGTGACGAAAGTAGGAATGCTCTTACCGCTTTTCACGGCAAATGCCGAAATGTACACTTATGTCACTTGGCTAACTTGGTGGATGATTGGGTATAGTGTCCACCACTATAGTATTTTGAAAAAAAGTGTGGAAATTGAGCAGACATGAATGCTCCTGAAGGAAAATAATCTGAACTGTCAAGAATTAACTACAAGCTCACTTTTTCCTTTTTACCATCCAACTCATAGGGCTGAATAAGAACCTCAACCGGCAAATTCAACAAACTCGAAAGGTTTCTAACCATTTCGATGGTCATTGCCCTTTTCTTATTTAATACTAAGCTAACGGTGGTTTTGCTACCGATGGCAGGGATCAAATCTTTGTCCTTAAGTCCCTTTCTTTCCATAGTTTCTTGGATGGCGAGAATAGGGTCCGGAAGAGAAATCGGGAAATTCTCCTTTTCGTATTTATCAATTAAAGTAACCAACAATTCAGCCTCCATCCCTTCTGGACTGTCAGGATCCGCTTCGAAGATTTTTGAAAGTCTGGCAAGTGCCATATCATATTCCTTTTCTGTCGTGATAATCTTTTCCCACTTCATGATTCTAATCTGATTTCCGGTGTTAAAATTGGTCTACAGTAGTTGCATCCACTTTGTCATACTCAGCATGTGTTCCGATAAATTTGATAAACACCCACTGCCTCAAATAACTTATTTGGACAATTAATCGGTATTTATTTCCTGAAATATTGAACACCACGCGATTGTTTTTGACAGGATCGGCGTCTGGAAAATCCAGAATAACATCTGATGGTTTTAGCCAAACAGCATGTCTGGTGATGGCAATCCAGGTTTCTATACTTGATTTGGAATCTGGATGTTTTTTGTAAAACTCCACCAGATTTTTAGTCGCAACGATGTTTTTCAATGCCTGCTGTTATGAAAACGATGGAAGATAGCATAAAGTTTTCATTTTGAAAACTTATTAAAACCTGTATAATCTAATTGTCAAAATTTATTCACTCTACTTCTAGCGAGTGATTCATCCTTTTTTGGAAAAAGACTCATTGCTTTAAATACAAAATTTCATTCTCCAGATTGCGAATTCTTATTTCACCAAGCTTTTTATATGAAAAGTGGAATCCATGAATTTTGGAATATTTTACGAATTCTGTGCACTTAATTCCTAAATTAAAACTCCATTAGAAGGGAATTCCTTGTCTTTGGTCAATTTATCACCATAGAATCAAAATCCATTTTCCTTGAAAGTCCTCCTCGATCTTCAATACCTCAACGTCGCCAGTACCGGGATCAAAACCTACATGGTAGAGCTGGCAAAGGCAGCCCGAAAATATCCACATAAGGAGATTGAATGGATTTTTACCCATGAACCGGACAAGCAGGCTGCTGATGTTTCCTATAAAGACCTGAAATCCAAAATTCAAAAGTTGAATTACCACATGGACTATTTCCGGTGGAAGGAATTTCAGCTTCCGGATATGGTGAAAAAATTCAAACCGGATATCCTAATTTGTCCAGATTTTGTATCACCTGCAGCCACTCTGGGATGCAGGAGAATGACTGTGATACACGATGCGTTTTTCTGGCAAATGCCCGAAAACTACCCTCGCTGGTGGAGAAAATACTTTCTCAGCCTGATCAAAAAAGGTCTCAAAGAAGACACTACCTTGATTACTACCACGCAATATTCAAAGCAGTCTTTGGAACAGTTTCTGGGAAAATCCTGGCCGATTGAGGTGGTCTATCAAGCCCCCAAGGGCCTCAATGCTGCGGTGGATCAGAAGTTTTTGGCAGAGCACCAACTAGAGGCAAATGACTATTTCTTACACATCGGGACCTTTGACCGGAGAAAAAACATCCCCCTTTTGGTAGAATCTTATGCCTCGTATTTGAAGAAATCCCAAAGTTCCAAAAAACTCGTTCTTGCAGGTGGTCCGGGCCAAAGCAAGCAAATGAATGATTTCCCGATAGTCCAAAGTCTTGTCGAGAAACTAGGCCTCCAAAATCAGATTCTCCTCACGGGATATATTACAGACAGCCAAATCAAATCCTTGTATGAAGGTGCTTTTGCCTATGTTTTCCCTTCCCAAAATGAGGGCTTTGGCATTCCTATTTTGGAATCTATGGGCTTTGGAGTGCCGGTGATCCATTCTGATCAACCCGCATTATTGGAAGTCGCCAATGGGGCCGGATTATCTTTTCAAACCGGAAACCAGGCAGACTTGACCGAAAAAATGATACTTTTGGAACAGGAAAACGACTTGAGAGATTTGCTTATCCAAAATGGAAAAGTGCGATCCAAGGATTTTTCTTCCCAAAAATTTATCGAAGCTTTTCAACAGCTCATTCTGAAACCCGGTCCTTAATCCATGCGGCAAGTAATCTGTCCGGTCTGCAAAACTCCCCCCAATTTTTCCCACTCTCCTTATTCCATTTGCGATTGTTCCACTTGCGGAGTTCGATGGACTTTCCTCCCTAAAGAGATTCAATGGGAAGAACTGTATCGGGATGAAGTCTATGCAGTAGTCGATAATCGAACTTCAATTTTTGAAAAAATCATCTTTTCTGAAGCTCGAAAAGTACTCCGTCAAGCGCAATCTCTTTTCCCTCAAGCCAATCGCCTGTTGGATTTTGGATCAGGAAAAGGCCAGTTTCTGGCAGTGGCCAATGCTATGGGTTGGAAGGGTCTGGGAATCGAAACCGAGGCAGAAAGGGCCAAATTCGCCCGGGAAAAGTATGGAGTGGAAGTATTGACCAGTTTGTATTCTCAGGGGAAAATAGAGAATGGCAACTTTGATCTCATCACACTCAATCATGTTCTGGAACACCTTCCTGCACCTATTGAATTGTTGAAGCAACTCACTAATGATAACCTAGCCAAAGGGGGCATCTTATACCTTGAAGTTCCAAGAGCAGATTCCTGGCAGGCAAAAATCGCCGGCAATCAGTGGATGCATTGGGATATTCCCAAACATTTATCGCATTGGACAGCACAAAGTCTCATTGATCAACTGAAGCAACTCGGATTTTCCAAAGCTGGGATTCGCTCCTTTTCGGTTCACCTGGGAGTATTAGGGATGTTGCAGGCCCTGATGAGCCTGTTTGGATTTAAGGAAAATCTGATTTTAAGGCTAAAGAGAAAAAAATCTGTAGGGCTTCTTATGGGTATCGCAATGCTCTTGCCATTTGCCCTTCTTTTGGAGTTGCTTTCCGTTGCTTTTGGAAAATCAGGGATAATGGGAATTTATTGGAGAAAAGATGGCTAAAACCCGGCATATCCTTTTTTTACAAAGCAGCTCAGAAGGCTATGGTTCAGGAAAAATTATCCTTCAAGTCCTTCGATTCTATCAAAATCAGGGTTTTTCACCGGTAGTCGTTCTGACCAACGAAGGGCCAATCCAAGAGGAATTGAAGAAGCTGAACATTCCCACTTATGTCCAAAACTTGGGCATCTTGAGAAGGAAATACGTGAATCCTAGTGGTATTTTTAACCGAGTTCAGAAAAACCTAAACGCCTATCGGTTTTTGAAGCAGCTTCACCGGAGGTACTCTTTCGAGCTGGTATATTCCAATACCTTGGCGGTTATTGTAGGTTCTATTTGGGCCAAGCGAAATCAAATTCCTCACATCTGGCATATTCATGAAATCCTTCTTGGCCCAGCCCCTTTAGTCAAGCTTTTGGCAAAAATGCTGGACAGCAGTACGCCAAAGCCCATTGCAGTCTCTCAAGCAGTGGCTGATCACTGGCAAGCCCAATTACAAAATGCCCAGATTGAAGTGATTCCAAACGGAATTCCCTATGAGGGCTTTCTGAATGCGAAAGGAGCTTTAAAAACTGAACTTCAGCTCAGCCCAAAATCAGTTTTGATTGGCATGATCGGTCGGATCAATCCTGGAAAAGGGCAATTATTCTTTCTGGAAATGGCCGATAAAATCGCCAAAAAATATCCAGAAGCGCATTTTGTCTTGGTAGGAGACCCTTTTCCAGGCTATGAATATATCTTGGAAGAGGTGGAACAAGAGATCATAAAAAAGAAATTAGAATCGAGAGTAAGCTACCTGGGTTTTCGAACAGACATCCCTGAAGTAATGGCTTCCTTGGACATTTTTGTTTTGCCTTCTGTTTTGCCCGACTCATTTCCCACGGTTATTTTGGAAGCCATGTCTGCTGGCAAACCTGTTGTAGCCACTAAGTCTGGCGGTGCTTCGGAAATGGTTTTGGAAGGGGAAACCGGATTTTTGATCCCCATCAAAAATGTGAAAACCGGATCAGCCGCCATATCCACCTTGATTGAAGATCCCTCTCTTCGAAATTCCATGGGAGAAAAGGGCAGAAAAAGAGTCCTGGAGAAATTCAGTTTAGAATCCTTCGAACAAAAAGTCGTCAACCACCTATGGCAACATCTGAGAAAAAGCTGAAAGTAGCCATCATGGGTGCCAAGGGATATCCTTACGTCTATGGAGGATATGATACTCTGATTAAGGAGCTCGGGGAGCGGCTGGTCAAAAAGGGCGTTCATGTTCGGGTTTACAACCATCGGGCATTATTCAAAGAAAGGCCCAGATGGGTCAATGGGATCGAATGCATTTACACTCCCGCCATCGAATCCAAAAGCCTGACCCAGTTAACGCATACCTTTTTCTCCATGCTTCACGCCAGTTTTTCGGATGTAGATGTGATTTTTGTGGTCAACTCCGGGAATGGTCCCTTTGGGGCTATTTCCAAAATTTTCAGAAAACCTACGGCTATTAATGTCGATGGCTTGGAGTGGTTGAGACCCAAATGGAAAGGGCTAGGAGCAAAATATTTTTTCTGGGCGTCTAAAATGGCTACCAAATTTTATGATCAGGTGATCAATGATTCAGATGAAATGCGAAGAGTCTATCTGGAGCTTTTCCAAACGGACTCCAAGGTCATTGCCTATGGTGCAAATCCCCGAGAAAGCGTTGGTCCTGAACCCTTGCAAAAGTGGAATCTGGAAAGCCATTCGTATTATTTAATTGTTGGAAGACTGGTTCCCGACAACAATGCAGACCTGATCATCGAAGGATTTTTGAACTCAGACTCTGAAAGAAGATTGGTGATTGTTGGGGATGTCCCTTATGCAGATCCTTGGGCTAATCGCTTGAAAAACATTCGGGATCCCCGACTTCTTTTTACAGGATATGTCACTGATCCGGAGGAATTGGCTGCCTTGTACTCCCATTGCTATGTGTATTTTCACGGACATGAGTTTGGGGGAACCAATCCAGCCATGCTGAAGGCTTTGGGATATGGCTGTGCAATTTTGGCACTAAACACCCCATTTAATCAGGAAATGCTTCAAAACGGAACCCATGGCTGGTATTTTGAGAAAAACTCAGAGTCTGTAAAAGCATTGGTGGAAAAGGCGGATTCGCATCCTCAAGAATTGGAAAATCTCCGAAAAACAGCCAGAAAAGGACTGACCCAAAAATACAATTGGGATTATGTGACGGAGCAGTATTTGGAGGTTTTTCAAAGACTTTCTATATCCCGCTGATATTCGCCGATCTTCATCGCTGATGATCGCTGATTTTGGAAATCACCGGAGATCAGCAACATTTTCTGCGGAGATCAGCGGGAAAAAATCAATCATGAAAATTATTTACTCTTCTGTGGATTGATTTAGCAATGTCTTCTGTATTAAAATTCACCAAGATGCCAACTCTTAAGCCCGATAATCTCAAGTAGGTCACAATCTGTTTGTAATGAACTTCTGCAAGAGACTCGACTGATTTAATTTCAACAATTACTTTTTTCTCGACCAGCAAGTCCAAACGATAACCAACATCTAATTTCATTTCTTCATAAAATAAGGGTAGTCCTACTTGCCTTTCAATAAAGAGTCCAGCCTTTATTAACTCATATTCCAGAGCTGCTTCGTAGCTGGATTCCAGAAGTCCTGGGCCGAGGGTATTGTAGACTTTAAAAATTGCTCCCCGGATTAAAAAAGTGATCTCATTTTCATGCATTACTAAATTTAAATACTAATCTTCAAAAGTAGGCCTCTAGATCCCAATTCCTCTTTTTCATACAAAAAGCTTTGTCCCTTCGGATTCAATTATATTAATCCCGCTGATATTCGCTGATGATCGCTGATTCTAGAAATCTCCGGAAATCAGCGACTTTTTCTGTTTAGATCTGCGGGAAACCCAAGAAATTTAGATTGCCAGAAACTTTCTCCTTTTCAAATCCCTTTAATACTTATCTTTTAATCTCTAAACTCTTTAAAACCATGATCAGAAAAGCAACAGCCGTATGGAAAGGTAGCGGCAAGGAAGGCTCAGGTAAATTAACTACCGACAGCACTGTACTAAAAGACACTCAATACTCTTTCAACACCCGATTTGAAGACGGAGTAGGCACCAACCCGGAGGAACTCGTTGCGGCGGCTCACGCAGGCTGCTTTGCCATGAAACTGAGCTTCAATCTCAGTGGAGTCAATTTCCCTCCAAAATCTTTGGACGTAACATCCAAAATCACTTTTGAGGATGGCACCCTGAAAAAATCCCATTTGGTGATCAAAGCAGAGGTAGAAGGAATTTCCGAAGAAGAATTTGCCAAACAAGTCAAAGACGCTGAGGAAAACTGCCCTATTTCCAGAGCCTTAAAATTGGAAATTAGCTCAGAATATACGCTAACTGCTTAATAAGCCTTAGAAAAATCAAAAAATGCCCGGAATTCTGAATCCCGGGCATTTTTTTTAAAATCTAAATTTTATCCCTAACCCGGGAACACCAGCCCTAGAGGAATGGAAATTTATAGGTACCATACCTACCTGAGCCTCCAGAGCTCTTGCTGCACGAAAGTTCTTATTTGCTGAAATCATAGTAACGGTGCCCAAAGTCGCCAGGATTACACCACCTCCAAATAAAACTCCTATGCTGTCCAAATCCGGCTTGCCGGATGCCATGTAGGCCACTAAGACCGCCGTGCCTGAGAAGGCGATCAAACTTACGACAAGTTCCCCACTTCCATTTTTCCTTAATTCATCGGCAGTCTTTGGCGATGCTTCCTGTGCCATTACACTTATTCTCATTAAAAGGAATAAGCTGATTATCCATATCCTTTTCATAGTTTTTTTATTTTTTGAAACCAAAAATTAGAAAAGAAGCCTCTTACTAAAGGACAGAAATTTGCATACTGATTTTTTTTGATTTGCGAAAAAAACTAAAAAAGAGGCTCCTTTTTTTACAATGTCAAGACTATCGAATATGGTAGGTCCAAGCCACAAAACGACTGATTTTATTTCCCTGTGCCATCTCTACCACTTTGTGTTCTCTAATTCCTGCCAGAGCCATGGATTTCAAAATCTTGGGCAGGTTCTCCGATTTGGACACCAAAGTCGTAAACCAAAAAACCTGACTTTTGAAACGGAGACTTTCCCGGATCATATTCTGAATAAACGCCAATTCCCCTCCCTCAGTCCAAAGCTCTGCTGCCTGCCCTCCAAAATTTAAACCCGCTTTGGAAACCGACTTTCCGGTTAGGTTACGAACTTTTCTCCGGCTTCCTTCCTGGGCTGCTTCGGCTGACTCGTGAAACGGCGGATTGCACATGGTCAGGTCGAAAAATTCTCCTTTTTCAATTATCCCCTGAAAAATCAGGCCAGGAGATTCCTGTTTTCGAAGCTCAATCTTCTCCTTGAGCAAAGGGTTTTTCTGTAAAATCTGAAAAGCAGACGCCAATGCGGCAGGATTTATTTCAGAACCCACAAATGACCACCCATAAACCGAACTCCCGATGATGGGATAGATCAAGTTCGCCCCAGTTCCTATGTCCAACACCTTGATTTCAGAGCCTTTCGGAATCTTTTGTCCGTTCTTTTCCGAAAGTAAATCCCCCAAATAATGAATGTAATCCGCTCTTCCCGGAATCGGTGGGCAAAGAAAACCCGGTGGGATATCCCAAAATTCAACTTTATAGAAAGATTTGAGCAGGGCAGCATTGAGAGCTTTTACAGCCAAAGGATTCGAAAAATCTATACTATTATTCCCAAATTCATTGGTAAAAACAAACTCCCGCAGCCTCTCCTCCACTTTTACCAGTTCATCTAAGTCATACCGACCTTGGTGGATATTTCTAGGGTGAAGTTTCGGGGATTCTTGCTTTTTCATCTACCAAATCTACCAATCAATCTACCTCAAACACCAACTTCATGGTAATCGAAGCGGTTTTGTTTTTGGATGCGGTATTGAACGCGCCTCCCCAGGAGTAGTCTTCCCCGGAATTTTGCCCGGTGATTTGAAAGACTCCCATATTAGCAGTGACTAGGTCTCCCAACCTGGATTTGGAGTTTTCGGCAATTCGCTCGGCACGTACCCTTCCATCCTCTGTGGCTTTGGCAACCATTTCCAATTTGAGGGATTCGAGTTGGGTATAGTAATATCTAGGTAGCTGAGAATAAAAAGTGATTCCCTGATTCAAAAGCTCCGTGATTTCCCTGCTCACCTTTTCCACTTTTTCTACTTCTTTAGACTCGATCACCAAGGTTTGGCTCAATTGGTATCCTGTAAAAGTCTGCCCGGCATAATTTCCCGAAGCGGTGTAATGTTGCTGATACATCGGTAGCGTGGAAACGGCATTAAATACCAGCTGATCGTCCATGATTCCTTTGGACTTTAGGTATTGGGTGACTGCCGTCCTGTCTTTTTCCAAATCCGCATAGGCTGCTTTCAAATCCTTGCTTTCCCGCGTAAAATGTCCCTCCCAGACTATCAAGTCTGAGGTAAAGTTTTGTTCGCCCAAACCTGTGACATGGACAGTTCCCTGGGGTCTGTTACGATTAATGACCGCATGACCCAGTACCCAGGCAGCGATGATGATGGCGATGGAAAAAAGGACGGCCGAAAGATTGGTTTTCATGGGATGAAAAGTTTACAGTTTCTTGAAAATAAGAGTTTTAATACCCCCATCAAACGCAAAAAAACCTGCCGTTGCGACAGGTTATTGAATTTTTATGGAAACTTAACTCCTACAGTACCCGGTTTTTGAATTCCTGGCTTTTGGGGTTTTCCAAATCAATTAGATAGCCATTGATCACGGCGTATTTGAGCGCTCCGTTTTTGGAGAGAAAGAAGTTCGGGGCAGAACTGGTAGTCCAACCGCCGGATAGTTTTTCAGTAGATTTCAAAACTTGAATAGGAAGACTATGCAGCTGTCGTGGAGTTCCATTTTTTACTTTCACGGCCATAAATCCTTGTCTGAGTAACTCCAGGGCCTTTTCAGAACTGATCTGCTGGATATTTTCAAAAGCATTGGGGTAGACTTTTCCTTCAGTATACTCCAAACCAGTTGCGTCCAATTCCTCAAATCCAAAATACACCTGCATATCTCCCAAATCATCAATTGCCCCACTTACAAAGTAGGATCCGTTGGCTTCAGACTCCCTTCTTCGGATGACCAGGTCAATAGGATATTGTTTTACGTTCATAGTCACGAGCATTTCGTTGATCTTTAAGTCCACCAGCTGAAGTCCGTTATCCGGAATGGCAAAATATTGCTCAGTAGTATATTTCTCATATCCCTCTGTGGCGATTTGGTGGAGGGCATTCAGGATAATCATAAAGTTGATCTTTCGGATTTCCTGCTTCTCGGGATCATTAGGATAGCCTCCGGATTCTATCAGGATCGTACTGGTACCCCATTTTTGGATATTATCCCCAAAAGCTCTGGGCTCAAAGGCATCGTCATATTTGCCAACTCCCTCTGGGATAATTTGCTGAAGGAGTTCATTCATCCCTGCAATGGTTTTCATGGCTCGGCCACGAACCTCATTGATTTCAGTTTCATGATTATATGCGGGTGCCAAAAGGGAGATCGTGGCTTGCTTTGGCGTATTTACCACATTATAATACACTTGCTGGTCATGAAGATTGAAGCCAAACTCGGGTTCGAAATTATCCCGTGCGGCCTTAAGAATCACCGCCTCAGGAGAAATCTGAGAAATGGCATCCCGGTTCAGATCAATGTCCAGAGAATTTCTTCTTTTGAATGCTTCTGCCCCGTCCGGATTGATCATCGGGATAAATTTTAGACTGAGTTTTTCCTTCAAAAGCTTTCTCAGCTCATCATATCCATCCTCTTTCCCTTCCAAAAAATTAAAGAGATCAAAGAGGGACATGGTCGCTGTGCTTTCATTTCCATGCATTTGGGACCAAAGCATGACCTTGGTTTTTCCCTTCCCCCATTTCAGAGAGGAAATACTTCTTCCTTCAATAGACTCGCCAAGCTTTTCGATCTGAAATGCCCCAGAGTGCTTTTGAATCAATGGTTGTAATTCCGCGTGCTTGAATCTTCGGTGGGTCAAGGCAGGCTCTTGATACTTGGAAAAAGCCGCCTCAAGCTTTTCCAGTGACATGGGAAGGTAGGTATCTTGAGCCTGAACACTTAAAGTGGCAGTCACAAACACCAGGAAATACAAAAACAGGTTTTTTGGCAATCGGTTGACCATTTTCAATTGATTTTTCATGGAATTCGGAATAAAACTAGGCATTCGGAAGTAATAAAAGCATGTATTTTTACCAAACCTTAAAAATCGGGCCATGAAGTTAAGTTATCAGGTTTTTGACCTCCCCTTGAAACATACTTTTACCATCGCACACCAAAGTCGGGATATTCAGGATACCCTGATTGTAAAGCTCGAGGAAGAAGGAGTGTATGGTCTGGGAGAGTCCACCACCAATCCTTTCTATGGCATGACCATCGAAAACATGAGTGCCTGCCTGGAAGAAGCCCGGCCAGTGGTGGAAGGCCGTATCTGGAAAACTCCCGAGGAACTATGGGAAAAAAGCAAGGAAATTTTTAAAGACAATCCTTTTGCACAATGCGCACTGGACATGGCGGCATGGGATTGGTTTACCAAAAAACAGGGCAAAAAACTGTATGAATATCTTAATCTGAACCCAAAAAACATTCCACTGACCAACTTCACCATCGGGATTGACACGGTGGAAAAGATGGTTGCCAAGATGAAAGAAGTCGACTGGCCGATCTACAAAATCAAATTGGGAACTCAGAATGACTTGGAGATTGTCCGTGAGCTTAGAAAACATACCGACTCTACCTTCCGAATTGATGCCAATTGCGCCTGGACAGCTGAGCAAGCTATTCGCTACTCCGAAGAGCTAGCAAAATTGGGCGTGGAGTTTATGGAGCAGCCCTTAGGAAAAGATGATTTGGAGGGGATGAAAGAAGTCTTCCAATTCTCCAAACTTCCTGTGATGGCCGATGAAAGCTGCATCGTCGAAAGTGATGTAAAAAAATGTCATGGCCTATTTCATGCCATCAATGTGAAACTGGTCAAGGCGGGAGGAATCACGCCTGGATTGCGAATGATCCATGAGGCCAAGTCTTTGGGGATGAAAACCATGGTGGGATGCATGACCGAATCCTCAGTGGGAATCACCGCAATCGCCCATATTGCTCCCTTACTAGATTATGTGGATATGGATGGGGCAATGCTGTTGGCAAAAGATCCGGCGAGAGGTGTAATGATAACTCCTGAAAAGGTGGCATTTCCTGAGGGGCCGGGTATTGGGGCGGAATTAGTTTGAAGGTGTTTCGGATAATTTCCCCTTACAAGCAAAGCGGTATGTTTTTCAAAAACCCAGAAAAGTCTGATTTTCGTTAACTTAGATTAAAATTTGAATTATGGACGCGGCGGCACTAAAACTGGACTTGATAAGATGGCTTACCCAGCTTCAAGATGAGGTGATTTTGAAAAAAATCAATGAGCTTAAAGAATCCAACGAAGAGGTACCTGAGTTATCTCCTGAACAAATCGAGGAACTTGACCGCAGACTTGAAAAATATCAACGCGGTGAAATGGAATTTTTTTCATGGGAATCAGTAAAGGAGAGGATAAAATCAACCGGAAAAAATGAAGGCTAAAGTTCAGCTTTCCCAAGAAGCAGAAAAAGATGTTTTGAGTCTTTTAGATGGTATGAAGATCAAAAAACAGGCCTAGGGGATGCATTTTTAGAAGGGTTGGAATCTGCCCTTTCCTCGATTGGTGAAAATCCAAACGCCTATTCTTTTCGATACAAAAAGCTAGTCAGGGCGTTCCCTATGGACCGATTCCCTTTTTTGATTTTTTATGTATTGAAAGATAGTTTTGTGGATGTTATTTCAGTTTTTCATACTAGTCAAAATCCAAAAGCCTGGAAAAAGCGGATTTAAACGAAAAGCCCCGAATTATTCAATCCAGGGCTTTTGCTACAAATCAATTAATCTAGCATCTTGAGTCTAGCCTTATCCTTCTCCTACGATCAACTTAAATCCTTCTCCATGCACAGTGATGATCTGCACTTTGGGATCGTCTTTAAGGATTTTTCGGATTTTGCTCAAATACACATCCATGGATCTCGCATTGAAATAGCTGTCATCCCCCCAAATTTGCTTGAGTGCATGGCTTCTATTGACCAGTTTGTTGATTTCAGAGGCCAAAAGACGGATCAACTCATTTTCCTTGGAGGTCAGCTTATGCTTTCCTTCTGGTCCCTCGATATACTGCTCGTCGTAATGCAGGACAAAATCCCCAAAGCTATACGTCTTTAGCGGAGCTACATCCGTGGACTTCTGGGTTCTCCGAAGGATGGCCGTGATTCTCAACAAAAGCTCTTCCATGCTAAAGGGCTTGGTTAAGTAATCGTCCGCTCCAATTTTAAGCCCTTCGATGATGTCGTCTTTTTGATTTTTTGCCGTCAGGAAAAGGATCGGAAGATCTTCCTGCACTTTTTTGATTTCTTTAGCCAAAGTAAACCCGTCCTTTTTGGGCATCATGATGTCCAAAAGGCAGAGGTCGTATTTATCCTTTTTGAATTTATTCCAGCCTTCTTCCCCGTCCCTGCAAAGGGTAGGTTCGTAACCCTTCATCTGAAGGTACTCCTGTAGGATGTCTCCTAGATTTGGGTCGTCTTCGACCACCAATAGTTTGGCTTTGCTCATTGTTTTCTGGGTAGGTTAATAGTGAATTTGCTTCCTTTTCCGGTTTCTGATTGTACGTGGATCTCTCCATGATGAGCTTCAAGCATGGCTTTGACATAGGAAAGTCCCAGTCCAAATCCTTTTACATCGTGAAGATTGCCAGTCGGAACCCGGTAGAATTTATCGAAAATCTTCTTTTGAGCTTCTTTGCTCATTCCAATACCATTGTCTTCAATTTGGACGATCAGCTGATCTCCATCTTCTTTCGCGGTGACTTTTATCAAGGGAATCTCCCGCGAATATTTGTTGGCATTGTCCAGCAGATTGTTGAAAATATGGGTCAAATGGAAAGCATCACCTTCCACTTCGGGATTAAGGAGCTGGTTGAAAAACTCGATTCTTCCCCCCTTCTTCTCTACCTGCAAACTGATATGATCAACCGTACTTTCTATCAAATCGGCAAGGTTAATTTGCTCAATCTTTAATTTGAAATCCTGCTTATCCAAGGCTGCCGCCTGCAAAACCTTCTCGACTTGAGAGACCAGTCTTTTATTTTCGTCCTTGATAATTCCCAAATATCTTGCCCGAAATTTATCCTGAGTACTCAAGTCAGGGTCCTGCAAAGCCTCCACTGCCAGACTTACCGTTGCCAAGGGAGTCTTAAACTCGTGGGTCATGTTGTTGATGAAGTCATTCTTGATATCAGATAGCGCCTTTTGTCTTAGAATCACCTTGATGGCATAGACAAAACAGGAGATGATAACAAGAATAAACAGAATAGAAGACGAAATCGGCAACCATACCTGGCGGAAAATATGGCTGTTTTTGTGTGGAAAATAGACATATAAATAATTGTCCCTTCCTAGGATATCATTGGGAAACAGCTTGGCTTCGATCCCATCTGACATAAGTGAGCTGGTGTCAATCTGAGGGCCGATTCCGATAATTTTGCCCTCTTCGTCCAATAGCCCCAATTCAAAATTCTCGTTAATCCCTTTCTCAGCAAGTTGACTTTTGAGGAGATTTTTCACCCTAGCGGTGTCGAGTCGGTCCAGAATAGCCTGTTGTCCTTCCGCAAGTTCCGCGAAGGCCTGATTCATCATTTCGATTTTCAGATTGGTTTTCTTGATTTTTTCCAGAGCATCATCTGAAATATTGATTTCTGTGAAAAAGGGAGGGATAGTATTGCTTCGGGAGTTTGGGTTTTGAGCCAAGTATTTCTGCCTCTTGTCTATAAACTCCAATTGCTTCTCTTTTTCCTGAAGAAGAATCTGCATTTCATCAGGAGTAAAAAAAGTAGAGGCCACTTCCGGAGTCATGTAGGTGAAGAAGTTTTCCAGCTCAGACAAAATTGTAATATCCAAGCCCCGGGAAAGGAGCATTCTTCTAAAGGTCTGGCTGACTTGTGGGACCTCTGTGGAAAACAGGGTGTCGACCACGGAAGGCCTAGAGTAAGTAGGGGTAGCCTGAATCTGAAGTTCAATCGGATCAATCTTCTTGAAAAGGCTTTCCTGAAGAATAGAATCCCGAAGTAGATGGCTCAAAAATGCGTCACTGGTCTCTCCTTTTTCCAAATCTTCCACCGTGCTGGAAAGAGCCTGCAGGACGTTTTGGTCAAAGCGCTCCTGATTGATCCGAATGGCATTTCTCACCCAATAGTATTGAAATCCCATCAAGCCAAAGCTTGCCAAGGACATAAGGACTACTACCAGAGTGATGCTATTTTTAGACATGTTACAAATTTACGGGTATTGGAAAGGGCCAATTGATTGGTTAACATGTTTTAACTCATAGGAGTAATTGAACAATGAAAACCATATCGAAATAAACCCGTTCTTTGGAAAGGTTATCTTAATTACAACGGTTTACACAAAAAGGGAAGCTTTACGGCTTCCTTTTTTTAGCTCCATAGGGTACCTTTGCCGCTTAAATTTTCCACAAAGGATGCACAACCCTACTGAAATTCAAGGAATACGTTTGGAGTCATTGGCTCATCAATTCGGTACCGCTCTATATATATATGATGGTGAGAAGATCTTCAATCAGGTCAAATCCCTGCAGGAGGCTTTTTCTGCGGCACCGGTCAAAGTAAAGTATGCCACCAAAGCCTTGTCAAATTTGTCCATCTTGAAGTTGATCAAAAAGGCCGGGGCAGGAATGGATGCAGTTTCTATTGAAGAAGTTAAGTTGGGTCTGATCGCTGGCTTTTCCCCTGAAGAAATCATGTACACCCCAAGCGGTGTAAGTTTTGAAGAAATTCAGGAAGCGGTGAAAATCGGCGTCATGATCAATCTGGACAGCATTCCTTTGATGGAACAGTTTGGTGAAACCTATGGGAATTCGATTCCTACCTGTATCCGGATTAATCCTCATATCATGGCCGGAGGAAACCTGAAGATCTCCACCGGACACAGCGAAAGTAAATTCGGAATATCCATCGAGTTTTTGCCTCGTATTTTAGAAACAGTAGCTAAGCATCAACTTCAAATCGTAGGCCTTCATATCCATACGGGTTCGGATATTCTGGATGCAGAGGTTTTCCTGAAGGGAGGAAATGTGCTTTTCGAAGCCGCAAAAAACTTTCCTAATCTTAAGTTTCTGGACTTTGGAGGTGGGTTTAAAGTAGCCTATAAACCCAAAGACATTGCCACGGATATTCCAGAAGTGGGGAAAAAAGTGGGAGAGGCCTTTCAGAATTTCTGTAAGGAATACGGGCGGCAGCTGGAGCTTTGGCTGGAGCCTGGAAAATATCTCGTAAGTGAGGCCGGGTATCTTGTCGTGAAAACCAACGTGGTCAAAGAATCCACTTCCATCACCTTTGCCGGTGTGGATTCCGGGTTAAATCACCTGATCCGTCCCATGATGTACGATGCTTATCATGAAGTATATAACCTCAGCAATCCCGAGGGACCCAAGAAAAAATATAACGTCGTTGGCTACATCTGCGAAACGGACACCATTGCCCCACATCGGGAGCTGAATGAGATTCGTCAAGGTGATTTTTTGGTGATCAAAAATGCCGGCGCCTATGGCTTCAGCATGGCATCCAATTACAACTCCAGATTAAGGCCTGCTGAGATTTTGATCTGGAAAGGCCAAACCCATCTCATCCGGGCGAGGGAAGAGTTTGAGGACTTGATCAAAAATCAAATTGTTGCTGAAATTTAATCTCAAAGGCGCCTCTCGGCGCCTTTGGTATAATTATTGAGTTTTCCCCTGAAGCTTGTTGCGAAATCGGCTTAAAACCCGACTTGGTAGCAAGGAATTTTGCGATTGTTCGCCCCAATCCTAAGCCCTAGTTGAGATTACACTTCAAAAAATAATGTATTTAAGTTATTGATAATAACTTTGCTATCCGGTTGGTAGAGGTTATGCTTAGGAAAATATTCAGTATTGTCACGTTAATCTTTTTGATCTTGAAGTTGGATATTTCAAGTGCTCAAGACGTGCAATATTCTCAATTCTATGCTGCACCTCTTTACTTGAACCCTGCATTGACTGGAGCTAGTGAGCTTACAAGAGTCGGAGTCAATTACCGAAATCAATGGCCAGGATTGGATCACAGTTTCAATTCGTACTCAGCCTACATCGATCATTACATTTTTGATTACAACAGCGGAATAGGCCTGATCTTTAATAGCAACCAAGAATCTCTGGCCAATCTGTCCACCAACGAAATCGGACTTAGCTACTCCTATAGACTACGACTCAGTGACAACTTCTTTTTCCGGATCGGCGGGCAAGTCAGCTACATGCAGCGGGATGCTTTTTTCTCTGACCTGGTATTTGGCTCCATGATCGATATCGTCAATGGAACAGTCGGAGGAATAACTGACGAGCTAAACGGAATTCCCCTGGATAGCAGGCATTCCTTTATGGATTATGCGGTCGGAGGCCTGTTTTACAATGATAAATTTTGGTTTGGAGGATCCGCCCATCACCTGACTGAGCCCAATGTGTCCTTTGTTGAAGATCAGACCAGCGTCCTACCGATGAGGTTATCCTTACAGGGGGGCTATAAATTAAATCTGTCTCCAGGAGGAAGAGATTATTTTACCCATATCGCACAGGAAAGATCACTTTCCTTTGCTTTCAATTACAAGCAACAAGACCCCTTCAACCAGTTGGATGTTGGAACTCAATTATTCTTGCAGCCTTTGGTTTTGGGACTTTGGTATAGAGGACTTCCAACCAAAAATAATTTGCCAAACAATGAAGCTGTCATTGGATTAGTCGGGGTTTCTTTGGAAAGCGGATTGGATATTGGCTACTCTTACGACGTGACGGTATCCAAATTGGGACAAAAAAACAGTGGAGGAGCACATGAAATATCGATCAGATATACCTTTTTATGGGGTGATCCCCGTTCCAGAAACCAAAGATCAAGGGTAATTCCTTGCTTTAAGTACTAATTTTTGGGCGAAAACGACCTCGCTTCAAAAATATTTTCAAAAAAATCAAAGTTTTTTTTCGGGCCTGTTTTCCAGGCCTTTTTCATTTCATCCCAAAAAAAAAGTAAGACCTAAACAATTTTTTCTCTGTTGAGAGAATTTCAAGAATTATTAGACAATTCTAAGGCGCATTTCATTTTTAGAGGCCAACCCCAAACTCTTGTTTTTTAAAATTATTTGCCTCTATTTTCACATATCACGTTGTTTTAAAGAATATCATTTTGTCGTATGTGATTTACAAAAAATAATATTCTAAAAAATGAAATACACAAAAGGGAATTTATAAGGCAAAAAAAGCAACCTGAAAAGAGCTTAGGTACAAAAAATGAAACTGAAACTGGGAACATATCTGAAAAAAGGGATTCTGCTGGCGATGTTGGCAGGGCTACCTTTTGTTTCATTTTCCCAATTCGCCTTTGACCTTCCTTCCAAAGGAAATGAGCGTATTTTTAACTATTCCGGAATTTGGGTTCAGGTAAGCGGAAAGCTGGCTTTGTGCTCTCACAGCGAAAAAGGTCATATCAACCTGGAAGTGGGTGGAGGAAAACCTCCTTATACTTTCAAATGGAACACTCTCCAAACCACTCAAAACAGAACCAATCTCAATGCAGGCACCTATACGGTATGGATCACTGATTCAGAAGGCAAGGTTCATGAAGAGAGAATCGTAATCCAGCCTCCTTTTCCTCTAATTCTCAATAATGTCGAAAAAAAAGACGCGAGCTGTGGATCCGGAAAGGACGGTTACGCAAAGATTTCTGTCAAAATGGGCAGAAACGATTATGAGCCCAACAGTCCTCCTTACAAAGTCACTTGGAGTAATGGCCTCAAGGATGTTTGGGAAGCAAACAATCTAGAACCGGGCGTTTACACCGTCACTGTAGCAGATAAGTACAACTGTGATGTAAGTGTAAGCTTTGAAATCAAATCCGCCTCTGAGGGAATCAAGGTTTCAGAATCTATCGAAAATGTATCCTGTAGCTCAGACGCCACAGGAAAAATTGCTTTAAACGTATCAGGAGGTCAGGCCCCATATTCTTACCTATGGAATACCGGTGCTACCACCAAGGATCTTTCCAATCTTTCAGCAGGCACCTATCAGGTTCAAATCAAAGATCAAAAGGGGTGCTCTTTCCTTGCTTCCTATACCATTGCCGCTAGCTCTCCAATCTTACTTTCTGAGCAAATCCTTCAGCCTTCCTGCGAAGGAAACACCAATGGAGAAATCTCGGTCAATGTTTCCGGCGGAAAAGCGCCTTATACCTACCTATGGAGCAATGGCCAAACAGGTGCTTCCATTAAATCTCTGAATGCCGGAGTTTATACTCTGAAAGTTACCGATGCCCAGGGCTGCAAAGTAGAAAAACAGTTTTCCCTAACGAATGAATCCAACCTTCAGCTTGAGGTGTTGGAAAATAGAGCAGTTTCATGCCCCGGAAAGTCAGACGGAGGGATCTCATTGGCAGTGAAAGGAGCAAAAGGGGCTGTGGAGGTAACTTGGTCCGATAGTCCCATCAATCAGCTTCAAAGAAAAGATCTAAAAGCGGGCGTGTATATCGTCAATATTAAAGATCAGAGTGGCTGTTCAATTTCCAAATCTCTCGAAATCAAAGAATCTCCGGGACTCAATGCAAGAATCGAAACTGCTCTGGATGTGGATTGTGAGGCCGGAAAAGTAGAAGGACTGGCTTGGGTTTCTATCCAAGGTGGGAAAGAACCTTACACCATTTCCTGGAGCACAGGATCAGCCAATTCAAGAGAAATCAAATTCAATAAGTCCGGAATTCTTAAAGTCACTGTAAAAGACGCTTTGGGATGTACCACCGAAACGGAGACCCGTGTTGATTTTCCAACTCAAAACGTCTCCGGCTCTAGACTGGACTTTCAGTACAGAAAACTTGAAATCAACAGCGAACCAGAGGTGTTGGCTAAGGAGGAAATCCTGTTTGAAAGCCAAATATCACCGGAGTTCCTGAGCTGGCAATGGGAGTTTGGAGATGGTAAAAAGTCATCTGAAAAAGACCCCATCCATGTGTTTGAAAAGCCAGGAACTTACGAAGTTACACTCACCGCATATGATTTATTAGGCTGCTCCTCAGTCGAAAAAAACACCATTCAGGTAATTCCCCCAGCTCAAATGGTGGTCATCCCAAATGCATTTTCACCCAATGGAGATGGACTAAATGACACCTTCCTTCCTAAAGTCAAAGGAGTCTCTTCCTTCTCCATGGAAATTTTCAATACCTGGGGCGAAAAGCTATTCAGTACCGCCAGCATTGAAACCAAAGGTTGGGACGGATTTTACCAAGGTCAAATGTCTCCTCCGGGCAACTATCTCTATCGTATCACCTACACCACTCCTGATGGTATCACCCATTCTCAATCAGGAGGCCTCACCCTAATCAGATAAGTTTATGAAAAAAACATTTACGCTTATCATTCTCTTCTGTATATCCTTGAGCCTCAAGGCCCAGGATGTGCAATACTCGCAGTTTTACTCTAATCCAATCTATTTGAATCCTGCTTTGACAGGAGCCAGCGAGGGCACCAGTATGGGGATCAATTACCGGAACCAATGGCCCGGTTTAGAGCAAAGCTTTATCTCCTACTCCGCGCATGTGGACCATTACTTTTTTGGTGCCAAAAGCGGAGTGGGATTGATATTTAATCGCTCTCAGCAAAGTATGGCTAATCTGAGCGTCTCTGAAGTCGGCTTGTCTTACTCTTACCGAGCAAGGCTAGGATTCAGATCTTTCCTGAGAATCGGAGGCCAAGTAAGCTACATGGACCGAGATGCTTTTTTTGGCAATTTGATCTTTGGTAGCCAGATCGATGACCAAACAGGCGCCATCGGAGATTTTTCCGGTGAAAATCTAGGGTCAGACTTCCGTCACCAATTTGCTGATTATAGCGTCGGCGCTCTTTTCAACAATGACAATTTCTGGTTTGGATTCTCGGCTCATCATATTTCCCAGCCCAATATTTCCTTTTTGGACGGACAATTCAGCCAGCTTCCAATGAAACTATCTGCCCACGGCGGATATAAAATCGATCTTTCAGGGGCAGGGGCCAAGCACTTCCTCAACAGATCTACAGGCAACAGAGAACTGACTTTTGCCTTCAATTACAAAAATCAAGAACCCTTCCAACAGCTCGATTTGGGTGCTCAAGTGAATCTTCAGCCCTTGGTGCTTGGTCTTTGGTATCGGGGAATTCCAGTCTCTGGAGAAAGTCCTTCCAACAATGAATCCGTAATTGGCTTAGTTGGTATTTCATTGTCTTCCGGACTGAGTATAGGGTATAGTCATGACTTCACCATTTCCTCTTTAGGCAACGGAAATACGGGTGGAGCACATGAAGTAAGCTTGCGGTATAGTTTTTTGGCAAGTTCTAGCAAGGGGGCGGGTAGAAAATCCTCCATGCCATGTTTTAAATATTGACTTTTTAAACAATGATTGGGAGAAAGGGCTTTTCATTATGGAAAGCCCTTTTTTATGTCCAAAACCCTACGACTGATTCTCGGCGACCAACTCAATGGTCAGCATCCTTGGTTCGAATCCACAGACAAATCCGTCAGCTACCTGATGATGGAGGTCCGGCAAGAAACGGATTATGTAAATCACCACATTCAGAAGGTGGTGGGATTTTTTCTCGCTATGCGGAATTTTGCAGAAGAGCTTCGGTCAAAAGGCCATCAGGTTCTCTATTTCAAACTTGATGACCCCAAAAACCAACAGGATTTTTCCATGCAGATCCACTCCCTGATCAAAGAAGAGGGATTTACCAGATTTGAATACCTACTCCCGGATGAATACAGATTGGATCAGCAACTGAGAACCCTTGCGAAATCTCTTGAAATCAACACGGAAGCAGTTGATACCGCGCATTTCCTTACTTCTAGGGAATTCTTGAAAGATTTCTTTGAAGGGAAAAAAACCTACCTCATGGAGACCTTTTATAGAGAAATGAGGAAGAAATACGATATCCTGATGGAAGGAAAACAACCCATCACCGGGCAATGGAACTACGACCAGGATAACCGGCAAGCCCTGAAAGACAAAAAGCTTCTGCGAAAAGCAAAGCTACACCCCAAAAGAGTCACTGATATGGTTGAAATCCTGGAAAAATCCGGAGTAAAAACCATCGGAACTATCGATCCGGAGAATTTCACTTGGCCTGTCTCGAGAGAGGAAAGCTTGGAGGTATTGGAGTATTTCTGTGAAAATCTCCTTCCGAATTTTGGCTCTTACCAAGACGCCCTTACTACTTGGGATCCTTTCCTGTTCCACTCCAGATTGAGTTTTTCCCTAAACACTAAAATGATCAGCCCTCTTGAAGTTGTTCAGAAAGTGGAGGAATATTGGAAGGAAAACCAAGACCGGATTTCTATCTCCCAAGTGGAGGGATTTATCCGGCAGATCATCGGTTGGAGGGAGTATATGAGGGGAATTTATTGGGCAAAAATGCCAGATTTCGCCCAACTAAATTTCTTTGGCAATGAGCGAAAACTCCCAGATTGGTTTTGGACTGGAAAAACCAAAATGAACTGCCTGAGTCAGTCCATAAAACAATCTTTAGACTATGCTTATGCTCATCATATTCAGCGCTTGATGGTCACAGGCAATTTTTCCTTACTGGCAGGAATCCATCCCGACGAGGTGGATGCTTGGTACTTGGGGATTTATATCGATGCCATTGAATGGGTGGAAATCACCAACACCCGTGGCATGAGCCAATTTGCAGACGGAGGGATTGTGGGAACCAAGCCTTATGTTTCTTCAGCCAATTACATCAAAAAGCAGGGTAATTATTGCGATCACTGCGCCTACAGTCACAAGGAAAAAGTCGGAAAGAACGCCTGTCCTTTCAACAGCCTCTACTGGCATTTTTATGCCAGGAATCGGGAGCTTTTGGAGAAAAATCCGAGAATCGGCATGATGTACCGCACCTTGGATAAAATGGGAAACAAGCAGGAGATTCTGGACCAGGCGGAGGATTACCTAAATCGGTTAGAAGAGCTTTAATTCCAAAAAACCGAAAATGAGCCCAAAACAAATAAGTTGTCAGATTTTGGGTCTGAATTACCTTGGTACAAAGGGTTGGGTGAATCCAGATATCTTCCCTCCAGTCTGATCATTCCCCAATTTCCCAGTTTGCGATCTAAATTGAGAGAAACACCTCCCACCTCCAAGCCCTGATCGAAGAAGGAAAAAGAAATGCCTTGGAAGGGGTCGTCAAAATACTCCCACCGTATCGCTGAAGACAATTTTTCGGAAAAATTATACTGGACGATCAAGGAAGTGCCCCACCAGGACTGATTGGAGGTAAGCTCATTGACCCGGTTGCCCACGTCCAAGGCTGCTATCAATTTCCATTTTTTTCCCGGAGAAAAAATCCCATACATATTGCTGAAATAAATATACGTCCCGGCCTCGATCCCACTGTCTGTCCCCAAAAAAGTACTCCAGTTCAAGGTCGTGGTTGAGTTCGGGGTGTAGCTCACTTGTGTACCAAATGAAGGTTTATTGACCCCTTGTATCGGCTGAATTCTCTGCCAGCCATTTAAGTAAAGAAAGGCTAAATACCACTTTTCATCAGCTTGCCATCCCAACTTAAAGCCTGTTTCAAAATAGGGACTGTTTTCCGCAATCATGGATCTGGATAGGGTAAGGTTTTCCTTGGAAATGGCATTTTCAAAGCCAATATGAGAAGGCAGTACGCCGGCTTCCAGCCAAAGTGTTTTTTCCGAATCCAAAGCATACTCCACATTAGCTTGATGGATCCATTTCAGAAGATCCGGTTCAGAGGCTAAATTATCGGCCACATAAGTCCCCTGCTGAATTCCTAAATTGGCCCGAAATCTACCGGACTCATAAGTCCCCGCAAGTAGAGCTAGATTAACAGCAGGTTTTGCATGCCGGGTATGATTGTACAGAAATGGGAGCCGTTTTTCGGTAGTTGGCCCATTGAAATCATGGCCATGGTAGAGATTCAAAAACGCCGAAAACCGAAATGCAGAAGGTTTTTCTTGCTCTTGAGCCAAGCTGCCAAAAGCAAGAAGGAAAAGAAAAACAACGCCAAGTACGTTTTTGCTCATTTTGTGAAAATACAATAATCAAAAATTAAGAGGGAATTGAAAGCCTTCCTCTCGGATGTTTAAAATAGAATATGATTATCCGCAATTGCACCACAATCCAAAATTCCTTTGGCTTGGCGGTCGGAAGTCCGAAGACCGAAGCTGACTAGAACTGAACTTCAAGCGAGATTTTATTCATAGCGTACGGCCTACTGGTAATAATGCGGATATACATAAAATTGAACTTAAGGAAAAGACAATCCTTATCCATAAACCTAAAAAAGCCGCTCAATATGATCGGCTTTTAGGATATAAATTTTACCAAAGGAAAAGATTTGTTTAAGATGGGAGGACTTTCAAGGGTAAATCCAAAGTCCCGCTACACCACCCCGCCATTAAGTCTCCATCGTATTGACCTAAGTAATAGAGGATTTCCCATTCTTTGTCCATATCAATGACATAGGGAGCAAAAAAACCCGGATCCACAAATGGAGGAGGGGCCATAGCTGCGGTGCCTCGGATGGTATGGTTATACAATTGTCTTAGGGGAATTCTACTAAGAAGACGATTAGCAAGAACCGTTGGACCTGTGGCTTGAGTAAAGAAGTTGACAGCATACAACCTTGATTGGTAAGCCTCTGCCAAAGCGGGTTTTTTGGCAGCTTCGGCCTCCACGATTTTTCCCTTCAGCCAGTTCATTCTATTTTGAAAGAATGTATTCAGGCTTTCCTGAGATTGGCCGATTTGGGCCAAACCTTCATTGGATAAGGCAAAACGCTGAGTAGGTAGCCTTCTGTCCACTTCATCATTGGGAAATAGTTGATACAACTTGTAATCCGGAAATTTAATTGACAAGGGATCAAATCTGCTCAACACCTGTTTGGAATCATCTGGAGTGGAAATGGTGAAAAGAAAAGGATTGACAGTAAACCTATCGGGATCCCCATCAGAAGTTATCTGATTTCTCCCTTCGAAAATCGGTCCTTTAAATGGCCCGTTGGATTGGGGGCGATTGGCAAACCTGCAGAGTCCTCCTTTTAATTTTCCTTCCAAATCCAGCGCTGTCTCCCCATCCACCTTGACCGAGGTGACATTGATCCCTATTCCACGGGAATTGTAAACCTCAAAGTCCGGAGAAGCCTCTCGGATATTCTTGATGTCAAATTGGGGATTGGACCTAAGAGGGTCAAGAAAAGCCTCGTCCTTCTTGCCATAAGCTTTTTCTATATCCTTTGCCTGAGACCAGATGGAAGGATCCAAGAGCGTCTCTCCAGCTACGGAATACGTAAATCCACTCAGTCCTCTTTGTTCATTGGAAGGATCGGGATCTGTGGCTAACCTGCACTGAAAAAACCCCTCAAAAGAAATTGATAATGTTGCCATGAAAAACTTTAATTAAAAGTGGAAGAATAATTTTGAAATCCTTTGGATGAAACTGGCGCTACCATTTCACCATTCCAATAGGCCAAGAAGTTTTGCCCAATCCGGTGCATATTTTCTGACAAATAGGTAAAAGATACGTCAAAGTCTCTGGCATCCTCCTGTTTATAAAACGCCATGTGGTAACCCCGAGCTTTACAAGCAGTAGCCAGTTTTGCAGCAGATTCTTCCATTTCTGTGAAAATTTTCAGGTATTCTTCAGGTTTGGTGAAAGGCGCCGTCTCAGATTTGATCTTTTCAAAATCCTGTTGGGGAATCTGTAGCATGAAGTCCGGCCCTGCACATCGATCTGGAACTTTTCCTCCATTGGGAACAAAAGTTTCATCAGCTGGAAGGCGGCAGATCATTTCACCCAATGGGCGAATGACGTTAGTCATAAAGGGATAGAATACTGTCTGGAAATAGGCATTGACCTGAGGAGGTCTGATGCCTGTCGTCTGGTCGATTTCATAATACCCAAAAAATCCACTGAGCATACGAACCATCACCGAATAGGCCTTATTAAACAGGGCCATGGCATCTTTTGCCACGGTATTGGTAATTATCGTTGGGCCTGCTTGAGCGTAGTCAGGATTACAACTTACCAGATGGAATTCATTGCTAACAATATAGGCCGGGTTCCAAACGACCGGAAGTGCTGGCTCAAAAGGGAGTCCGGTATCCTTTCCCACATTTTCCAAATCATCCAAAATACTCTGGAACACCCAAAAGTGGCTACCTAGTGCGGGAGGTGTTCCCCAAACACCTTCCCCCTCTTCGATGATTTGAACAATCGCTTCATTGATATATTTCTCATATTGGCCTAAAACCAATGGATTGAGCGAAATATTAAATCCGTAATGCTCATCCACGATCCTTTCCATATTCTGACCTTCCAAAATCTTGTATTTAATCCCCAAAGTCATGTAGATCTGGATAAAAGTGTACAGCTTCTCAATGCTTTTGAAATAAGAGCCATTGGTCAAGGGATCATGGATTTGGTCTAAATGATCCTGAGGAACAGTCTTGTTCAAAAATCCTTTGAGGAAGTCCAATGCTTCCTGAGTGGCTATTTGGGGGTCATGAAGAATCGGATCCTCATGGGGTATTGAATATAAAGGCTTGATATGCTCCGGAAGTCCTTCTGCCCATACCGGGTCTGGAACAGGTAGGTGATCGGGCTTTTCCCAAAACCGGTAAATTTCTATGGCAGCTTTGGAAAATGGCATCAGGTTCACTGGCTTGGCAAGAGGGAATGACTCAGCCGGTACCGGGAAATTAGGCCTAAATAGGTATGGATCTTTTCCCAAAATGGCCAATAAATTCTGATCATAGCAGAGGTGGGTCATCTCTTCCCGAGACACCATCAGCATATTTGCCTCCCACCTCCGGATCTTTTCCACCTGTGCTAATCGGATTTGATTGATTTGCTGCTGCTTGGGATCCGTGGAACCCGGAATGTAATCCTCAAACTCCTCGGGGTATTTTTTCATGGTAAAGCAGGTAAACAAATACTGCATCGCCAAGAGATGTTCAGTGGTGCTTGCTTGCTTTAGGAGTGAAAAAATAATTTCGGTGAGTTCATCTTTTGCTGAATCCCCAATTACTTGAAGCATTTGGTGAAGTTCGGCGTCTAATTGAATTTTAGAGGTATCTTTTTGTGACATTTGGAGAAAAATTTAGTACCAAACAAATTGGCGGTTGAAATATTTTATAGTCAATCAATATACTATATTCTTGGCTTCCTATTGAATTTCATTATATTCAATTCTCTAATTTTCAAATTTTTAACCCAATTTTTGACCATGGCAAACATTGTAAACGGTGTCGATCTCGACAACATCCAATCACTAGTAGGGGCAATTCAAGGAGATCCAGCAATTGCTAAAGTACAATTTCAGGCAAAGTCCGAATGGAAAGGAGGAACCAAGGCCTCAGTAACGGTTTCAGAGCTTTTTTCAAACGGCCAAAACATCCGCAGCGAGGCCAGTAAGTTTCATCTTATGGTAGATGAACCAGCCGTATTGGGCGGAACAGATGAGCATCCCAATCCGGTGGAATACCTTGCATCAGCCCTTTGTGGCTGCCTTACCGCAGGAATTGCCACTAATGCGGCTCTTTTTGGGACAGAACTTGAAAAAATCAACGTAGAAGTCCAGGTTAATTTTGACATCCACGGGGTGCTGGGCCTGGACCGAAGCAAACCCAATGGTCCTTTGGACTTACACTACAAAGTTACCCTGAAAGGCAAAAATGGGGCAAGCAAGGAGCAACTGATCAAGTCTAAGGAAACCCTTGATAAAAAATCTCCTATCAAAAACACCATTGAACTTCCATTGAGGGTCACAACAGAAGTTGTGATAGAAGAATAGGAAAACATGAGTCATCAAGGGTCCTCTTTTGGGGTAGGGTTTTCCGAATCCTCTAATTCCCTGAAAGCAGGAATGCTTGCAGCTGGCATTGCTTTGTCCAAAGCTGGACTTCCCAAAGAGAAGGTCCAGCTTTGTTTTTTGTTCTGTACTTCCAGACATGATCCGAAGGATTTCTTTGAAGGAGTAAAATCTCATGTTGGAAAAGACACCCTGTTTTTCGGTGGCTACGCAAACGGCACCTGCAGCAATGATCAATTTGGCTATGATGGCTATCAGACGGTCGTGGGCGTGTGGGGAAATGCCGAAGTTTCTTTTGACCTCTTCATCCAAGAAGGGATCGCCTTTCAGGAGTATGAGACTGGCCGTGGCTTGGGAGAGCAAATCCAGGCCAAAAAGTACCAATCCCAGCCTCAAATGCTGCTCTTATTCGATGCAGTAAATAGGCTGGAAGGAAAATTCAGGATGAACTACGGCACTCCTTTCATCAAAGGGATGAATGAGACTCTTAAGAATTGGCCAAAAGTAATCGGCGCCAGAATGCTCGGAGACATGAGATTTAAACCTACCTACCAGTGGTTTGAAAAGAAAATGACTCAAAATGCTGCCATGGCGCTTTTAATGACCGGCAATATCCAGATGGATTACCAGATAATGCATGGCTGCCAGCCCGTGAGTGCCTACCATACTGTCACCTCCGTCAAAGGGGCCAGCATTCTGGAATTGGATCACCAACCTGCCTTGGATGTGGTCATTGATATCCTCGGAGAAGACCTCAAGGAAAATCCTCAAGAGGTGAAATTCTTTGTCACCCTGGGAAAAAATACCGGAGATAAATGGGCAGAATACAATCCGGGAAATTACATCAACAGAATGTGCGTCGGGGTAGATACCGCCTCCAGAGGTCTGTATATGGCCGAAATGGACTTGGAACCCGGAATGGAGATTCAGCTGATGCGGAGAAGCTTCGAAATGGAATATGTAGGCCGAAGAACCCGAAAATTGATTGATCAGGTAAATGCCTCTGGAAGAAAGATAATTTTTGCCCTTTATATTAATTGTTCAGGGAGGGCTGCGGCCTATTCCAATCAGACCGATGAAGACATTCGGCATATCCAGGCAGAAATTAATCACGAATTCCCTCTGCTGGGAATCTATGAGGCAGGAGAATTGGCTCCGATAGCAGGAGTACTGCAAGTATTGGATTGGACAGGGGTATTGTGTTTGTTTAGTGAACTAGTAAAGAAATGAACGTGTCTGAAGAGGAGTTAAAGCGACAACTAGCCTATTACAAAAAGCTGTCAGATGAAGTAGCGGGTCAAAATATCCGAAGTGATTCCACGATCTCTCTACTCAAAAGAAAACTCACCCAGAAAGAAAACGGATTTACCATTTTGTCGGCTTTGCATGATGTCTTTGGCCAGCAAATCCACGAAAAGGAATTCTTTACCAATGTCCTGGAATTGATCAATATCACGCTCAAAATGGACAAAACCATCGTTCTCTGGAGAAGTCAGGATCAACCGATGGAGTTTTATCCCAAATTTCTATTAGGATACCAAAAGCCGGAAGAAAAGGATATTTCCAGCCAAAGAATCAACTTTTCCCAAGCCTCCGATCAGGAATTAATCCGGGCTTTTCTCTGTCATCAAAAATCCGAACCTAATCCCATCCACGAACTGATTCGTGAGTCCTTGCTCCTTCCAAATTTTATTGCCGTACCTATCCGGGTTCAGAGGAATATAGAAAGCTGGCTAATCAGCGGCAGGGATCAGGAAGCCTGGCCTTTTTATCCGCCTTTGGATGAAGGCGACATGGACACCTTGATCGCCATTGGAGGATTTTTGGAAGCCGGTCTCGCCAATGCCAGGCTCTATGCCAGTTTGGAAAGAGCCAACCAAGAATTGGAAGCTTACAATCATGAGTTGGAATTAAGAGTGGCTGAGCGAACCAAGGATCTGAGAATCCGAAATCAGGAACTGTCCATCGAGAAAAAACGATCCGAAGATCTTTTGCTCAACATCTTGCCCAAAGACACTGCCGACGAGCTCAAGAAAAACGGATTTGCCAAAGCGAAGCTTCAGGAAAATGCTACCATCATGTTCACGGATTTTGTGAACTTCACCAAGTTTTCCTCAGCCATTTCTTCCGAAGAGCTTGTCGCGGAATTGGATCATTGCTTTAGAAATTTCGATACCATCACCACCAAATACGGCCTGGAAAAAATCAAAACCATCGGGGATGCTCACATGAGCGCCTCAGGGGTCACCGGAGAAGGAGGGAATCCGGCTAATGTAATCCGAGCTGGTTTGGAAATGAGGGATTTTATAGAGGAATACCGTAAGCAAAAACCAGAACACCTTCGAGAGTATTTCCGGATCCGGGTGGGAATAAATTCGGGCCCTGTGGTAGCAGGTGTTGTGGGCTTGAAAAAATTCTCCTTCGATATTTGGGGAGACCCAGTCAATACCGCCTCCCGAATGGAATCCAGCTCCATAGCAGGAAAAGTGAATGTTTCCCACACCACTTATCTGGCCTGCAAAGATGAATTTGATTTTGAGCCCCGAGGAGAAGTCTCGGCCAAAAATAAAGGGGACATTCTCATGTACTTTGTAGAAAACAAAAAAATCCTGCCCTTTGACTGAGCAGGATTTTTTGAATCAATCACCGATCCATTCAGCGACAAAAAGATTCGTGTCCCGAGTTCCTCCATTATTTCTGTTGGAAGAGAAGACCAAATATTTCCCATCATTTGAAAATACCGGAAAGGCATCGAAGGTTCCGTCATGAGTTATTTTGGTCAAGCCAGTGCCATCCAGATTGATCATAAACAGGTTGAAAGGGAATCCTCTTTCGGTCTGATGATTCGAAGCGAAAATCAACTTGTTCCCGGATGGATGAAAGAATGGCGCCCAATTGGCTTTGCCCAAACTGGTGATTTTTCGGATATCGGTCCCATCTGCATTGGCAACATAGAGCTCCATGTCAGTAGGTTTTACCAAGCCTTCCTTCAGTAAATCCTTGTATTCCTTGATCTCTTCCTCCGTCTGAGGTCGGGAAGCTCTCCATACCAGCTTACTTCCGTCCGGTGAGAAAAATGCTCCGCCGTCATAGCCTAGGTCTGAAGTGATTTGCTTTACATCCGTGCCGTCTATATTCATGGTGTACAACTCCAAATCACCGGATCTCATAGAGGTAAAAACAATTTTGTCCCCTTTTGGAGAAACTGTCGCTTCAGCATCGTATCCCGGCTCATTAGTCAATTGAGAAATAATATTACCCTCCAAGTCCGCAGTGAAAATGTCAAAGGAATCATAGATTGGCCAAACGTATTTTCCATCTTCTCTGCGCGCTGGAACAGGCGGACAAGCGGCATCCTTCAGATGGGTGGATGCATAAACAAATGTCTTATCTCCAGGAAGAAAATATGAGCAGGTAGTTCGCCCCAGGCCGGTGCTGATTCTCTTGGGGGCATTTTCCTGTAAATTGTCCGTCTTCCAGTTCACATAGAACATCTGGTCGCATTCATTTCCCCAGGCCGCATAATCGGACTGGAATACCAGCATGGAGTCATCAAATGACCAATAGGCTTCGGCGTTGTTTCCACCAAAAGTGATCTGCTTGATGTTTTTGAGATATTTCATCTCTTCAGGATGAAGTAGAAGGGAATCTGATGCGGAATGTGCTTCTTGTTCCAATGATGCTTGCTCAGTTTTTGGACTACAGGCAAAAGCCAAAAGCAAGGCGGAGTAAAGGATATTTTTCATTTAATTAAGTGAGGATCAAATAATCTTTGGGCGAAGATACCAATTATTATCTTTGGACTAAATCTACTTCAACCATGAAAAAACTAATTCGCCAAACGGCAATAATCATGTCCTCAGCAGCTTGGATAGTGGCTTGTGACAGCCCTCCGACGGATGAAAAACTGATGCAAACACTTCAAGAAGACGTGGTTTTTCTGGCCGCTGATGACTTGGGAGGCCGGGCTATCGGTACTGAAGGAGAGCAAAAAGCCGCTGAATACCTCGCCAAAGAGTTTGAAAAAATCGGCTTGGCCCCGAAAGGAACGGAAGGCTTCTTTCAGCCATTCACCGTATCCAAGCCAAGTAATCCTCATGAGGAGGCCGTTATCGGGACGAATGGAGAAGGAGTAACAGGGAGAAATGTCGTAGGCTTTTTGGACAAAAAGGCCGACAAAACAATCATCATCGGGGCACATTTTGACCATTTGGGAATGGGCGGTCAAGGCTCGTTGCACCGTGGAGACTCTTCTATTCACAATGGTGCTGACGACAATGCCTCCGGAACAGCCGCTCTTTTGGCTTTGGCCGAAATCCTAAAATTCGAAGACTTAAAAAGCAACGTGCTGTTTATCGCCTTTTCAGGCGAGGAAAATGGGCTATGGGGCTCCAACTATTTCACCAAAAACCCAACTCTTGATCTCAAGACGGTCAACTACATGATCAATATGGACATGGTAGGACGTATGAAGGAAGACAACTCGCTGGCGATTAATGGCGTGGGAACAAGCCCGAGTTTTCCTCCGGTTTTAGATCTTATTAATACAGACAGCCTAAAGCTAATCACTTCTGAATCTGGGGTAGGACCATCCGATCATACTTCATTCTACCTTCAAGACTTACCCGTGCTTCATTTCTTTACCGGACAGCATGAAGACTATCACAAGCCCAGCGATGATGCTGAGCAGATCAATTATGCTGGAATTATAAAAGTGGTGCGCTACATCACCCGACTGGTAAAGCAGTTGGATCCTGAGGAAAAACTTGCCTTCACGAAAACCAAAGATTCCAGTGATTCGCCGAGATTCACAGTATCCATGGGCGTGGTGCCCGACTACATGTTTGACGGCAAGGGAATGCGAGTGGATGGTGTTTCGGAAGGAAAACCGGCTCAGGCAGCCGGAATCCAAAAAGGTGATATCGTGGTCCAATTGGGTGATTCCACGATTGTGGACATGATGAGCTACATGCGTGCCTTGAGTGCATTCCAAAAAGGGGATTCTACCAAGGTCGTACTGGATAGGTCGGGAAAAAAGATAGAATCTGTCGTAAAGTTCTAGGAACTTATTCATAAGCAACTTTAGGCCACTGGAAATTTCCAGTGGCCTTTTTCATTAGCATTATGGGCTGATGACACTTCAGTCCCGAATTTTGACACTTCAGTCAGGTTCAATTTTTTAAGAGAATGGCTTCAGGCAATTTTGATTCAAATCAAGCCAGCTATGAAGCCAATACTTGTACTTTTTCTACTTCCTCTTCTTTTTTCGGTCGAGGCATTTTCCCAAACCAAGGTTTCCGGGAGGGTTTTGGACGAAAAAAACCAGCCTCTTCCCGGGGTTAACGTTTTTCTGAAAAATACCTTCGACGGAGGTAGCACAGATAAGGAAGGGAATTTCAGTTTTGAAACTGGCGAGTCCGGCCCACAAGTGATTGCATTTAGTATGATGGGATTCAAAACCCAGGAAATGGCAATTAATCTTTCCGGGGCTTCACTGGAAATCCCGGTAATTACTCTTAAAGAAGAATACAATGAGCTAAATACGGTGACCATTTCAGCGGGAGCCATGGAAGCTTCGGATGAAAAGAAATCCGTAATCCTCCGTCCTCTGGATATTGTGACAACTCCTTCTGCGGTGGGCGATATCGTAGGGGCATTTCAGACCCTACCCGGTACAAGTACCGTGGGAAATGACGGAAGACTTTTTGTAAGAGGAGGGGATGCCAGTGAGGTCGGGATTTACATTGATGGGATGCGAGTAGGAAATGCTTATGGAACTACCGCCGGGAATGTCCCTACCCGCACCCGGTTTAATCCCAATCTTTTCAAAGGCACTTTTTTCTCCACCGGGGGCTATTCTGCAGAGTTCGGCCAAGCGCTCTCTTCTGCCTTAGCACTGAATACCAAGGATTTGGCCAAACGAAGTCAGGGTGATTTGTCCATTATGTCAATAGGAGGTGGATATTCCCATACTTTGGCCAATGAAAAAAGAAGCCTGACTGCCAGTGCCAACTACTTTAACCTAGCTCCCTACCAAGACCTGATTAAGCAGGAAATAGACTTTGAGCATGCTCCGAATGGCTGGGATCTGGAGCTGGCGGCACAAATGAAAACCGGAGAAAACGGCTTAATGAAAGTTATGGCAAGGACTGAATCAGGTGGTATGAAGCTTTGGTCTCCCCTTCCGGGGACAGAAAAAAGAGTATTAGTCAGCCTGAAAAATGATTACAGCTACGCTCAGGCCAATTGGAGAACCAGCCTAAAAAAGAGCTGGACACTATTTACGGGTGTTTCAATCTCAAAAAACCTGGACGAACTTGGCTATGACAGCCTCCAAATTGAAAGAAAAAGTGACCTGATTCATTTTAAAATCAGTGCAATCAAAGATTTTTCTGACCGGTTTTCGGCCAAGTTTGGAGGAGAGCATTTCATTCACCTTTATTCTGAAGAACTGATTCGTCAAGCTTGGATTAGGGATTTTAAGGATAAGGAAAGCTACCTCTTTAGCGAATGGGATTACTATTTCTCCAAAGCCTTTGTGATCCGGGGCGGGATCCGGGCAGGCTCCAGTCAGATCGCCGAGCAGCTGTGGGTGGACCCCCGGGTTTCCTTAGCTTACCAACTCCCCAAGCAAGGGCAACTATCCTTGGCTGCAGGAAGATTTCATCAGCTTCCCTTAGACAATTTCAGAGTTTTAAACACTGATTTGAAAAACTCAGAATCCCAGCATCTTATCCTCAATTATCTTCTGAGCACAGATGGAATTACTTTCAGGGCAGAAGCATTTTACAAGTCCTATGCTCAGCTGGTGACTTTCGAAGGAAGTTTGGAAAATCCTATGGCACTCAAAAATGAAGGAGAAGGATTTGCCAAAGGACTGGATTTCTTCTTTCGTGATCGGCAAACCTTAAAAAATACTGACTACTGGGTGACCTACAGTTTTGTGGACAGCAAGCGCCAGTTTAATCAATACCAAACTAAAGTCCAGCCAAGCTTTGCCCCAAAACATAACCTTTCCGTGGTAGTCAAGCGATTTATCGTACCCCTAAAGTCACAATTGGGAGCCTCTTTCGCCTACAACAATGGCTACCCTTTCACAGATCCCAATCTGGACAGTTCAGAGATGAACTCCAAAACCAAAAGTTTTCAAAACTTAAGCCTCAGCTGGAGCTATTTGCCCAAACCTAACCTGATCATTCATTTGGTCTGTACCAATGTGCTGGGTAGGGACAATGTGTTTGGCTATACCTTCAGCCCTAAGGCGAATACAGAAGGGATATTTGAATCTATTCCTCAAGGACAGGTTGCCCCAAGATTCCTTTTCCTGGGCATCTTCTTCACCCTATCCAAAGACAAAAACGCAAATCAATTGAACAACCTCTAAACTTTACCCACCATGAAAAAGTATTTCCTTTCTCTAGTATTCCTATTTGCCGCGCTTGCCATAGCCAAGGCCAATGATCCTGCCTATGAAAATGCCATGAAAAAGCAGCTTCAAGCGATGAAATCCATTCAATCTGCCGAAGAATCCCAAAATGTCAGCAATGCTTTTTTGAGGATTGCTGAGGCAAAAAATGAAGAATGGCTACCCCTCTATTATGCAGCATATCTCCAGACCATGGCGGCATTTCGGTTTGAGGTAAACAAAGATCAATACTTCGACCAAGCCATGGAACTTACCAAGAAGGCTGAAAAAATCTCTCCCAACAATTCCGAGATTATTGCCTTACAGGGCTTTATTGTCATGGGAAAACTTGCTGTGGATCCCATGAATCGAGGCCAGGAAATGAGTCCCCAAGCCATGCAGCTTTTTGGAAAGGCAATCGCACTGGACAAAGAAAACCCTAGGGCGACTACTCTGATGGCCCAAATGCAACTGGGCACAGCTCAGTTTTTCGGCCAAGGGCCGGAGCAGGCATGCGGATTGGCCAGAGTAGGATTGGAGCTGTATGCCAAAGAAGAATCCAAAGTAAATGAAAGCTATCTCCTTCCGACTTGGGGAAAAAATCAAGCCCAACAGGTCTTGAATGCCTGTAAATAACATTGACTAAAAGCTAAACCAACTCTAGTCCTCTCCTCACTGAGAGGACTTTCCCCTTTCTTGGATTTCATCTATTTTCCTATCTTTCCTTATGACCCGAATCGCACTCGAACCGGAATGCAGTGATACTCAAAGTATCTGGAAGGATTTTCGGAAGTTTATCCTGATCAATCTGGCAATTGCTACCATTTTACAGCTTTTCTATTGTCCCATCTGCTTTTTGAACCTCGAGTATTTCATCAAGCTTTGGCCCCAGTTTTTGTTTTCATTCGTAGTCTCCATGGCCTTGAGCTGGGGAGGAAGCCGAGTTCAGGAATTTTGGGATCCCAGGATCTCCTGGATTAAAGAGCCCGTGAAGCGGGTGCTGGTATCAGGAATTACCTACCTGATTTATGCTTTTCTGGTGAGTTACGTCATCGTTTTTCTTTATGCTTGGTGGGACGATCAATTTACTTTAGACCAGATTCCCTGGAGGAGAATCTTAGATTTTTCGTTTACACCCATGACCATTGCCATGATTTTCATGGCCATCTTCACCTCCCGCTCTTGGCTCTTGGAATGGAGGAAATCAGCCATCGAAGCTGAGCAACTCAGAAGCAGTCGGCTTGCTTCCCAATACCAGAGTCTCAAGGATCAATTGAATCCGCATTTTCTGTTCAATAGTCTCAATGCCCTTTCCAATCTGGTCTATGAGGATGCGGACAAATCAGCTTCTTTTATCCAAAAACTCAGTAAAATCTACCGATACGTCCTGGATGTACAGCAGGAGGAACTCGTAGAGCTAGACCGAGAACTGGAATTTGCCAAAAACTATCTGGAACTCCAGAAAATCCGGTTTGAAGAAAATCTGGGTTTTTCGATAGCAGTCCCAAACTGCGAGGGTTGCTTTCTTCCTCCACTTTCCCTTCAATTACTTCTTGAGAATGCAATCAAGCACAACATTGCCTCGCAGGATCATCCTTTGTTTATCCAGATATTACAAAAAGAAAATGAGGTCTGGATCAGCAATACTTTTCAGCCCAAATCCGGTCAAAAGGAACCAAGCGCTGGAGTGGGCTTGGAAAATATCCGCCAGCGGTATAAAATCCTGAGCGATAAAACCCCTGAGGTCACCAAAACTGAGAATGAATTTTTGGTTCGACTGCCCCTATTAAAAATTGACAACCGATGAGTCTAAGCCTTATCCCATGAAAATCCTGATCATAGAAGACGAAAAACCTGCTGAAAACCGGTTGACCAAGCTTTTGAAGGGACATTTCCCCGGAGATGAGCTGATCGGAAATATGGATTCTGTCTCCCGGTCCATTGCTTGGCTTTCTGAAAATCCAGATCCTGAGCTGATCTTTTGTGATATTCAGCTGGCAGACGGAATCAGCTTTGAAATATTTGATCAAGTGCCGGTTAAAAGTCCGGTGATTTTTACCACTGCTTACGACCAATATGCAATCAAGGCCTTTCAGGTCAATGCCATCGATTACCTGCTCAAGCCTATCGACCCGGATGAGCTGGCCAGAGCTGTGGAAAAATTCCGCTCCAGACAGCTAAAACCACAGGTAAATATAGAACTGCTCAAAGAACTCCTTCAACCCGAAAACAAGACTTTCAAAACCAGATTTTTGGTTCGGTTTGGAGAAAAGATCCAAAGCGTCCCCACGGAGGAAATCGGCTTTTTCTTCAGTGAAGAGCGGGTGACTTTTCTACAGACTTTTGGAGGGAAGAAATTCGTTCTGGACTCGACTTTGGAGCAGATAGAAAGCCAGTTGAATCCCAAGGATTATTTTCGTCTCAACCGAAAGTACATTGCCAATTTTCTGGCGATTGAGGAGGTTTTGACCTACTCCAACAGCCGCCTGAAAGTAATCCTCAAAGGATGTCCGGATGCTGACATTCTGGTAAGCCGGGAGAAAGTAAGCGAGCTGAAGGAGTGGCTCGACCGATAAAATTTCGGCAGTTCCCAGAAAATTTTTGATTTTTAAGGTATGGGTCACGATCACGGTCACCATTCTCATGAACATGCATCAGGAAAAAACCTCAAGACGGCATTTTTCCTGAATTTGGGATTTACAGTTCTGGAATTGGTGGGAGGATGGTATGTGAATAGTGTGGCCATTTATTCGGATGCCATCCATGACTTAGGAGATAGCCTGTCTTTGGGCACTTCCTGGTGGCTTGAAAAATATGCCCAGAAGAAGCCGTCAGCCAAATATTCCTTTGGCTACCGCCGTTTTTCTCTTCTGGGAGCCTTAATCAATGCGATTGTCCTGATCGTAGGAACCGTATTTGTAATCCGCGAGGCCGTGCTTCGTTTGATTTCTCCGGAACTTTCAGATCCAAAGGGGATGATTGTCTTGGCCGTATTTGGAGTCGCCGTAAATGGGTATGCTGCATGGAAGCTTTCTCATGGACAAACGATGAATGAGAAGGTTCTCTCTTGGCATCTTATCGAGGATGTATTGGGATGGGTGGCGGTGCTTTTAGCTGCTTTGATTTTACTTTTTTACCCGACTCCTTACTTGGACCCGGCACTTTCTTTGGCAATCTCATTTTATATCCTTTGGAATGTCTGGAAAAGACTTCGAGAAACACTCTTTTTGTTTTTGCAGGGGCTGCCCTCCGATATAGATAAAGAAGCTGTGGAACGAGAAATTTTAGAAATTCCAAACATTGAGTCCACCCATCACACCCATATCTGGTCTTTGGATGGGGCTCACCATGTTTTTACTACCCATGTAAAATTGAGCCAAATCAACAGGCTTGAAGAAATTCTTGCTGTCAAGGAGGAGATCCGAAAAGTCATGAAAAAATATCCTTTTGTACATTATACCATTGAGACAGAATTAGACCAGGAAATCTGCTCTCTTGTGGATGAGAATAGGGATTAATGATCTGACAAATGGAATAAATTCAGAAAATCGGAGCTTTTTCTTTACTCTCTTAGGTTAAGAATCCTCTTTGCGTTTATGCACTTAATTTGATTTTTCAACCTTCAGGAAGCCGGACAATCCCATAACTCGCTCGTTATTAATGGACTTTTTCAGCGGTAGTTCGAGAAAATTTGGCTATATTATATAACCAAGCAATTGTATGTCAGTTTTTCTGGCCAAAGCCAAGTTTAGTTTGCTGAACTACCGCCTTACTACAAAACGGGAATTTACATTTTAACCCATCCAATAAATGGCGTCAAATGGATATACAGAAGCGCTCCTGCCTGATCCGGGCATTTTAATGGTTGCAAACATCTCAACAACCCGATTGGAAATTTTAAATTCCATTTCTCCCGGAATGAGGTGTTCCAAGGATAATTCTCTCGACAAAGTATTTCCATTTACTTTCAAATCTTAAAGCTCATGAAAAAGCCAGTGCTCTTCCTTATTGCCATTTTCCCCTGCTTGCTGGGCTTTTCCCAATCTGTAGATCAAATTAGATCCAAAGCCATTTCATTCTTAGAGACCCTGCCCAATGAACAGCAACAACTGGGCTTGATCGCCATCGAGGATGAGGTAAGAACCAAGTGGACCAACCTTCCTATCGGTTTGGCCGCCCGTTCGGGCATTCAATACGGAGCCCTTTCAGAGAAAAGTAAAATTGCCTTTCATCAGGTATTGAGCTCCATACTCAGTTCTCAGGGGTATTTGAAAACCTTTGCCATCATGCAGGTAGATGACATTCTCCATGAATTGTTTGAGATTCAATACAACCGGGGGCAAATCAACGAAAACACTATCAAAATGATCCGGGGATTAAACTGGGATTATGGGAATTATTACCTAGCCATCGCAGGAAATCCAAAAACCGACACTGCTTGGGGAATCAAGCTGGAGGGGCATCATCTCTCTCTCAATCTGACAGTATCTGGAGATAAATTCTCCATGACTCCCCTGTTTTTGGGATCGGATCCGGCAGTTGTGGAGGATACGCAATATGCGGGATTACGCCCTTTAAGCAAGGAAGAAGATTATGGCTTTTGGCTGATAAACGCCCTGGATGAAGAACAAAAAGCGAAAGCAACCTTGCCCGGCAAAGTGCCCGGAGATATCATCACCAGTCCTGAACGACCTCAATGGTTGGAAGAGTTTCAGGGTATCCGAGGTTCGGAATTGAATGAAGGACAGCAAAAAATCCTTCATTACCTCATTGAGGAATATATCGGCAACCTAGAACATCAAAAAGCTGAGGAGTATCTAAGCAAGCTTCATTCGAAAGGGATGGGGGAAATCTACTTTGCCTGGATTGGAAGCTACGAACCCATGAAACCCCATTATTACGTTATCCATAGTCCGGATTTCCTGATTGAATATGACAATGTGGGATTCTTGGACAATGCCAATCATATCCACTCCATCTGGAGGGAAAAAGGAAATGATTTTGGCGAAGATATCTTAAAAAAGCACCGCATGGAACATCAACACAATGAACCATCATGGTAATCCTGATCTTGAAACAAAGGCATTTGAAAACTTAATAATCAAATCAGAGAAATGAGTCCATAGCGTAGAATTGGTAGGTCTGAGTTCGGGGGTTCAACCTCAAAATTGTAAGGCCTGGAACTTGAAGAGTTCCAAAACTAGAGGGAAAAAAGATGAAGAAGGCGATTCTAATATTGATATTTCTGAGCTCCTTGGCCGTATTTGGTCAAGAGAATTGGAAGCAAAATGTGGATAGCTTATGCACCCAATCTTTTCAAGCTTATGGAGACCACCAATTCGAAAAGGCACAAGAACTGGCCGATTTAGCTTCTCAAATCAGTGCTGAAAAGAAATACAAAGTTGGTCTCCTTAGAAGTGAGTTTTATAAGACCATCGCAACACAGGAGCTGAATCCTTCTTCCTTTGATCCCAAAGCCGTAGAGTCCATAATTCCGAAATTTCAGGAAGCCGATCTGGAACTCGAAGTGGCCAGAGCTCATACTTTTCTCGCCGGGGTATATTCTTATTTCGGAGATGTCGAACGCGCAATCCAAAATCACCTACACTCTCTTTCAATTTATGAGAATCTAAATGATACCCTAGGCTTAGCGAGTGTCCATACTAATCTGAGTTTGGTGTATTATGATCAACAAGACTATGAAGAGGCTTTTAGACACGCGCGAATTTCGATGGCCTTTGATAGGAAGAAAGGAGATCCAAGACGCTTGCATTCCAGCTTTAACAACCTGGCCACCATATTTGAGAATACAGGCCCTATAGATTCCGCTATTTATTATCACAAACAGGCTTTGGATATTGCCAACCGGATCAACAATCCTTACTCCATTGGCCTATCCCTGAGTAATTTGGGAAACAACTATGCCATCAAAGGTCAATTGGAATTAGCCGAAACTACCCTACTGGAAGGATTGAGAATTAGGGACTCATTAGGGTATAGTAGGGGGCTTGCTCACACTCACAATTGCCTCTCAAGTTTATACCTTCAAATGAATCAACTTGAAAAATCCGAAGCTCATGCGCTGAAATCTCTTGAAAATGCCCAATCAGCCTCAGAACTGAAAGTAATCCGGATGGCCTATGAGCGGCTTATGGAGATCGCAGAGAAAAAAAGCAATCCCATAAATGAACTCAAGTACCTCAAACTAGCCACAGCACTCAAGGATAGTATTCTGAATGAATCCAACACGAAGGAGATCACGCAGATGATGGCCAATTATGATTTTGAAAAGAAGCAACTACTAGACAGTATCCAAAATGCTCAACTCCTAAGAGAACAAAGCCTGCTTTACGAAGAGAGACTTAAAGTAGAGCGCAACCAAAGGATAATTTTTATGGTCACCGGAGTTCTGCTTTTTGTGCTGGCCGTGGGATGGTGGAGAAGATATAAGTTTATCATGAAAGCTAGCCAAATCATCCAGCATGAAAAGGAAAGATCAGATACGCTGTTATTGAATATCCTTCCGGCAAAAGTGGCCGAGGAACTCAAAGAAAAAGGAAAGTCCGAGGCAAGAGTGTTCGAAAAGGTCACCGTGATTTTTACTGATTTTGCAGACTTTACCAAAAAGGCCCAACACCTCACCGCAAAAGAACTGGTGAATGAGTTGAATATCTGTTTTAAGGCGTTTGACCTGATTATGGAAGAATGTGGGCTGGAAAAAATCAAAACTATCGGAGACGCCTACCTAGCAGTCGGAGGCTTGAATGGGGACTCAGATGTACGTGACGTGATTTATGCCGCCCTGAAAGTCAAGGATTTTATTGAGCGGAGAAATGAAGACGCTTCCATTCCCAGCAAGGCCAAATTTGACATGCGGATAGGAATCAACACCGGTCCCGTAGTGGCGGGAATTGTAGGAATCAAGAAATTCCAATACGACATCTGGGGAGATACGGTAAATACCGCCCAGAGAATGGAAGCAGCATGTGGCTTGAATAAGATAAATATCTCAGACTGCACCTACGAATTGATAAAAGACGACCATCGCTTCGATTACCAATGCAGAGGATTTATTGAGGTCAAGGGTAAAGGTGCGATGAAAATGTGGTACGTAGAACCTGCCAAAACCAAAGTAGGAAAATTACATCTGCATAATGGGGTTTAATCCCGCTTGCCTAGAATAAAAAAGAGCATGAGAAGCTCTATAGGACAAGTCGAGGTGTTACCTTCCTTGAATTCCGCGATATTTTAGTGGGAAATATTCCTATATTATTGAGAATAAACCTCTTTCGATTTCGATTACCAAGGATCGGAATACGAGAAAATTGACTTTTCCCACTGGCCCCGATAGGAGTAAAACCTTAATTCTATGGTTTCTTTCTTCCGCAAAATCCGTCAAAAACTCCTGCAACAGAACCGGGTGACCCGGTATTTGGCATATGCGGTAGGGGAGATTTTTTTAGTGGTGATCGGTATCCTCATCGCCATTCAGATCAATAACTCCAATGAATCTAAGAAGCTCAGGAAAAAAGAAATCATTTTGCTCACCCAAATGCGGGATAACCTGAAATTTGATCAGCAGGATTTGGAGTATAATTTAAGTGGGAATACGGCCAGAATAAAATCTAATCAGATCGTATTGGATGCTCTTCAAGAAAATCAAGGTTTTCACGATTCACTGAAATTTCACTTTGGAAATATTTTGGGCAATTATCAATTAAGTGAGAATACAGGCGCATGGGAAAACCTCAAATCTGTAGGCTTGGATTTAATTTCAAGTGACTCTTTAAGGAATTCTATCTCCTACCTCTATTCCACTCGGTATGTTTACCTGGAAAATTTGGAAAAAGGCCTAGATGACCGGTACCAATGGGATTTTGTATATCCTCAAGTTTTAAAAAACCTCACCATTGATACGCTTTGGATTTCCTGTGAGCCAACCAACTTCCAGGAATTATCCCAAAATCAGGAGTTTAAAGAAGTTTTGAAAATGAATATCCTTTTTAGAGGGTTCATGCAAACTCAATATGAAGAACTTCATACCTATGTTGGTGATCTTGTCCAGAAAATCGAGTTTCATTTAGACCAATTGGAAGATTAATCCATGATCTCCTTTTTCAGAAAAATCCGCCAAAAACTGCTCCAGCAAAATCGAGTGACTCGATACTTGGCTTACGCGATTGGAGAAATATTTTTAGTGGTCTTAGGAATTTTGATTGCGCTTCAGGTCAATAACTGGAATGAAATCCCACAACTTGAAAAGCAGGGAGAACATTTAAAAATAATTGAATCCTAAAATTTTTACTAAAACATAGAAAAATGAAAACACTACTTTATCGCCCAATTCAAGGGTGTATTCTCCCAATTTTCGTATTAATAGCAATTTTGAGTTGTGAGTCCAATACAGCAACAAGTCCTAAGACACCACAATTTAACCATGTGTATTTGCATGTATCAGATATGGATAGATCATTGGATTTTTATACCTCAGCGTTCGATTTGGAAGTGACAAAGCACATCAAAAAATTAAAGCGAACCTTGGAAGATGGCCAGACGGTAGAACAGGAGATCAATTTGGCTTTACTAAAATTTCCGGGACATTATTTCGCTTTGGAAATTGGAGAAACACTTGATTCTCTTCCCAATAATACTAGGGCCAGCTATGCACATGTGGGGATAGAGGTAGAAGATATTGAGTCAGCAAGTGAGCGAATTATTAAAGCGGGAGGATTATCCTCTAGACCGATTACGCAGGTAGAAACGGAAAGCATCCAAGCCAAAACCGCTTTCTTCACAGGTCCAGATGGAGAAACCATAGAACTCATGCAAATCATTTCAGGTAATTTTTAAAAAATGAAACGAATCATATCCGCACTCAAAGAAAAATGGCCAGAGTATATACTGGAGATTATAGTACTGGTCATTGGTATTTTTATTGCCTTTGAATTGAATAATTATGGCGAAAATCAAAAAAGACAAAAGGAGGAAATTGAAATCCTGAAAGGATGCAGAGCAGAGCTTCAAACCGACTTAAAAGATATCAATCTCAATATCAATGATTTTAAAAAATCACTTTTCGCGTTAGAGACCTTTATCGACTTGTTGGAAAATGATGGACAATATCATGATTCTCTTGCAGCATTATTTAACTATACATTATTACCCATTCATTTTGTGCATTCTAGCAGTGCCTTTGAAACCCTTAAGTCTAAAGGTTTGGATATCATATCCAATCCAGACATCCGGACCAACCTTGTCAAAGTTTATGATTCACAGTATGATTTTTTTCTCCAAGCCGAATCAGAGGAATTGGATGAGGTTCATTATGGCTTGAGACATATACTTCCCGGAAGATTTGAGTCTGGGTTCAATTTCCCAAAATCAAATTTTGAAGGAGAGCTAATTCCACTGAATTTTGAAGCCTTAAAAAGTGATATTGAATTCCTATATTTTCTCAAAACTCACAGAAATAGAACACAATCCTACCTGGATTATTTTTATGCCAATTTGAAAAAAGATGTAGAGCGCATGATCAGCGATCTGGACACAGAGCTTAAACGTCTTGAATAATGAACATCTAGAAAGGCCGGATTTGATCTTGAGCCCGCGATTCCTGTCAGTTAGGCAAAACATTTTTCGCTGCTAATAGGTCAAGACAAAGATCAATGTGTAGTAATTTCTAATCGAAGTAAACCACATACTTTAGTAATGCACTAATAATCAGGGATTTTTTAGTATATTCTCGGGAAAATTTTGCTCTATTGATTTCATTTTTTCGAAAAATCCGCCAAAAACTGCTTCAGGAAAACAGGGTCACTCGCTACCTGATTTATGCGATTGGGGAAATTGTACTAGTCACCATAGGTATCCTGATTGCTCTACAAATCAATACATGGAATGAGCAAAGAAAGGATTCCAACAAAGAAAAATTGATTCTTCAAAGCTTGCATTCGGAGTTTGTAGTCAACAAAGAAAAAATACAAGCCAGTATCCAACAGCACGAAGCCATTCTAGGCTGCACCAAGGACCTTATGAAGCTTTTTAAGCTGCCCGATTCCACTCTCAAAACTTACAATTTGGATAGTCTTATCGAGAGGAGTCTAGATATTCGTGACCTTAGCACTTCTCAATCTGCAATTGAAGATTTAATCTCGTCGGGAAATCTAAACCTCATTTCGTCCGAAAATTTACGAAAGCTCATTTTTCAATGGAATGGTGAGATAATGGAAAAGAATGAAAGCTTCGAAACCTTGGATGAAACTGCTCAAACCTTGCTATTGCCTTATTTGATAAAGAATGCCTCCCTAAAAAATATTGATCAATATGGCTCTTTGAATTGGAAGGAAAAATCAAGATTTGATTCGCCTACGCCAAAAATGTTTCAGGAATTGGAGTTTGAAAACCAGCTTGACAGTCATGCTTGGGGAATAGCCAATTATTTGAATGCCTTATATGTTCTCCGGGAGATTAGTGAAAAAATTATTTCCGAGTCAGAGTCAACCAGAAACGTAGATAGATGATCTCATTTTTCCGAAAAATCCGTCAAAAACTCCTGCATGAAAATCGAGTGACTCGCTACCTGGTTTATGCGCTTGGAGAAATATTTTTAGTAGTCATCGGAATATTGATCGCCCTACAAGTGAATAACTGGAATGAAGAGCGCAAAATCAGGATAGCTGAGCAGAACATACTACAAAATCTTCAAACAGAACTCCTATTAAATATTCAGAACCTAAAAACCAATATCTCCTACCACGAACTGGCCCATCAGTGTAGCTTCGAACTCCTGCGCCTTTTTGGAACAGATATTTCCACTTCCCCTACCACCAGACTAGACACCCTACTTTTCAATTCCGAAACGGTGTACACTTTTGAAGTCAGAGACGGTTATATCAAATCACTTATCTCATCGGGAAACTTAGATTACATTCGGAATGAAGAATTAAAATCCATGTTGACTTCCTTTGAAGGGGAAGTAGTCGATGGATTGGAGGAATTTGATGTTGTTAAAAGTCTAATTATCAACAGGCTTTGGCCTGCCATTGATGGTAAAGTCAGTTCCTCTAATCGCATATTATCTGATGGTGAGTACAAAGATTTTCCAAAAGGATCTTATACTTCTGATTTCCAATGGTTTTTTGAAAATAGAGTGGTAGAAGATATCATCAGTAATATCGATTCTTGGAGGATTGATGCACTGGATGATGAAAAACAGCTTTTGGAGTTTTTTAATAAACTTCTACAGGCCATAGAGCAAGAAATTAATACCAACAACTAGCCCCAACTTTTATGAAGAAACTTTCCTATTTAATCGTACTCAGCCTATTGGTTCTTGTCGCTTGCCAGCAGTCGGCGGAAATTGATGCCAAAATCACAGTCTTGCAAGTGAAGGCTTCCCACTTTTTGGACAATTCTAAAATAGACAAAATTGGTTTTTGATGTTGACTATTATTACTACTAAGGGTGTTAATTGTGGGTAACTTCAGAGAAGTTATCCACTGTTAACGCCCATTGCTTTGCAAAATCTATTGGAGAGCAATTATTCAGGCTTCCGTGAGGTCTGTGATGATTGTAGTCCTCTATCCATTCCCGGGTAATCTCTCTGACTTCTTGGAGTGATACAAAGGAATAGTAATCCAATACTTCGGTTCGGTAGGTTTTGTTGAATCGCTCGATAAAAGCATTTTGCATAGGTTTTCCGGGTTGGATAAATAAGATTTTCAC
>NZ_AUBV01000013.1 GCF_000429425.1 Algoriphagus mannitolivorans DSM 15301 | reverse complement strand
ACGATGATGCGGGATCAGTTCAAATCATCATCACCAAAGCAGATGCAGACATCACCGTCACGGGTTACACCGGCGTGTACGATGCGGCAGCTCACGGAGCGACAGGCACCGCCCTAGGCGTGGAAGGAGAAACGCTGGCAGGTCTTGACCTGGGCGCGAGCTTCACGAATGTACCGGGAGGCACGGCAAACTGGACGTTTACCGATGTGACAGGCAACTATAACGATGATGCGGGATCAGTTCAAATCATCATCACCAAAAAATCTGCATCAGTCACTCCTAATGGAAACACAAAAGTCTATGGCAATGCTGACCCAGGCTTCTCAGGATCATTGAGTGGATTCTTAAGTGCTGATAATGTAAGTGCAACTTACAGCAGAACTTCTGGAGAAACCGTAGGTGGCAGTCCTTATACTATCTCAGCGACTTTAAGTCCTGTAGGAGTATTAAGCAATTATGATATCACATATAATACGGCAAACTTCACGATCACCAAAAGACCAATAACGGTTACCGCTGATAATAACAGCAAGTATTGTGGACAGGTGGATCCAGGTTTAAACTATCAAATAACCTCAGGCAGCTTGGCCTTTACGGATGCCTTTACTGGCAATGTCGCAAGAGTAAGTGGTGAAGGAATTGGAATTTATCCAATCAATCAAGGTAGTTTGGCTTTGAATGCCAATTATGAATTGACCTTCATTTCTGGACAGTTCACGATTAACGGGGTAAGCATCGACGCCTCCGCATCCGGTACTCCAGTTCAAATTGGTACTGCCGCGACCTTGAGAGCAACTGTTACTCCTAATGTGGCCGGTGTAAGTGTAAGATTTGTGGTGACCAACGAATTAGATGCAACAGTCTTTGACCAAATAGTAACAACCAATGCTGCTGGATTAGCTACAGTTAACACAGGTAATCTAACAGCAATCGGTGTATACAAAGTCACTGCAACCGCAGGTTCTGGATGTGCTAGCTCTGTAGCTTATATCCCGGTATATGATCCAAATGACAGCTTCGTAACAGGCGGCGGCTGGATCAATTCACCAGCAGACGCTATGCCAGCTAATCCTGATGCAGTTGGGAAAGCCAACTTTGGATTTGTTTCCAAATACAAGAAAGGCTCCAGTCAGGTAGACGGTAATACTGAATTCCAATTCAATGCAGGTAATATCAACTTCAAGTCTACCATGCATGAGTCCGGATCTTTGGTAATTGCTGGCGGCAAAGCAACATACAGAGGAACAGGTACTATCAACGGACAGCCAGGATACAAATTTGTAGTAGTGGCTATTGATGGAAACTGGAATGGTGGTGCCGGTCCAGATAAGTTCCGAATCAAGATCACGACAGCTACTGGCGGTACAACAATCTATGATAACCAAATCGGTAAGGATGAAAATGGTACCGATGCAACTGTCCTTGGAAACAATGGCCAAGGTGGTGGATCGATCGTGATTCACGAAGTGAAGAAAGGCAACAAACGTGTCGTAGCCGATATGATCGAAGTTCCATGGAACACTTCCATAGAAACGGTCAAGAAGGAAATTGAGAAAATGAGCCTGACTTGGTTTGAAGCGAAGAAACTTCCGATGACCCTTCAGTCTGATTCTTATGATCCTTTAACTCCGGGAATCTACGAACTGAAAGCAGATCTGGTCGCGAATGAATTCTATTCCTTGGATGAACCGATCGCAATCCTAGTGATGGTTCAGAATAAACCTCAGGCTCTGGATATCGTGGTGGACAACAGCAAGCTTGGTTCAGGCTTGAGATCCGGAGAAGTTCTGGGTAATCTGAGAACCATCGATCCGGTGGACAATATCCATAGCTACACCTTGGGTGAGAATCCGGATGTGGAACTGGAAGGAGATCGATTGATCTGGAAAGGAACCTCAATTCCTGCAAGATTGGATGTGACTGTTTACAGTACCGACCGAGCCGGACAGACTATTTCCAGAGAAATCACGCTTCGTAGAGAAATGAAACCGGGTGAGTTCTTTGTCTATCCAAACCCAGCGACTGAAGAAACCAATGTCATGGTGGACTTGGATCAAAGCGCAAATGTTGCGATCCGCATCTTTGACGCAGTCGGAAGATTGGTGATGGAAAATGAAGCTCTTCGAGAAGGTTCATTTACCCAGAGAATCAATCTACAAGGCTTGGCAGCAGGTATGTACACCATCCAAGTGGAAGCTGGAAATATGGTCATGACCAAGCGACTGATTAAAAAATAAACGGTTGAACAATAAGTAATTGACCTAAATCTAAAAGCCCAATTCATTGAATTGGGCTTTTTTCATTTAAACCGATTTGAATTAAAAATTTGATTTAGGCGAGGTCAAATTTGTTGCTTTTTATTTTTTCTAATTCCAATTGGAAAATCAATAAACCTAGGGAAATCAATGCTAGGTTTTTGATGATATACTGTCCAACCAAGGTCGGCGTGAACCAATTTTGCCAAGTATCATTGGGTAAAAAGAAGACCGGAAGGAATGTTGCTCCCATATGGGCTAATAAAACTGCCAAGGCGATTTTGGTCCATTGAGGAATCAGCCAAGCAATTCCAATCAGGCATTCTATTACTCCAAAGGCTCTATTGAAGGTTTCAAAATCCATCCAAGTGCCCAGGATTTGATCAAACAAGTTGTGGACAAGAGGCTCGGCAGGGGAGAGGCCAAGGACTTTTAAGATCCCAAACCAGAAGTAAATGACAAAGAGAGAGATTCTCCCAAAGAGTAGAAGGTTATTCATAGGCTAAGTTTTTTCGAAACTTAAAGCCCATTTCGGTAAGATAAACTGACAAAAGTCAATTTATGATCCTTGTTTTGTCAATTTTTAGAAAGGTTTGACTTTGATTTAATTTTTGAACGCTTCCCTGATGGCTTCCAGGTAATCAAAACCGTGGCCTTCGGTGGGTTCGATGTAGTTCCCTTCCAAATATTCATTCCAGCAGCAAATCATGATGGTATTCCCATTGGAGGATCGGTATTTTCTGGAATAGGCTTGTGCCTCTTTGAGTTTAGCCAAGAAAGAGGATTTGTCACTATGAACCCTGTCCTTGTAGGGTTCAGAAGGAAATCCACTAGGTTGAGGCCAAGTGCCTCCAGCTGGGCGCATATCCCAGCCCATGGCAACCGGAATTTGATATTCAAAAGCTGGATCACCGCTAAATTTCTCGCTCCACATATTCCAGTGACCACGGTAGGTCTCTCTCATGTCTGCATAGGAGCGATTGTCTTTTTCGAAAAAATTATGATAAACATATCCCGTCATTCCCTCAAAGCCCATATCCTTCAACCTAGGCACATATTCTTGAAGCAAAAGCCGATTTTGGTAGCTTCCTCCTTCCCAAGGACGTCTTGAATTTCTAGCCTTCCATTGGGTAGGAAGCCCATAAATTCTCTCATTTTCCAGCATCGGGCCGGCAGTTACAGCAATAAACTTAATTCCAGGTAAACCAGCTTTTTGAGCGGTTTGCTGGGAGAGATCTAAGAGATCTTTCATAGTTATCCCATAATAGGCCGCCCGGGATTCAGCATCTTGGGGAAAATAGAAGTACACTATAGGCCTTCCATCATTGGCTCGCAAATAATCTCCTCTGCTGAAATATTGGTCTATCCATAGGTGTGTGATTTTTTCATGAACTTTCAGATAAAGATCCCGATCTGGACTTTCCCCGGGATAGTTGGCCTTTCTTGCCATTTCATCCGGAGAACCCACCTTCAACCATAGCATCCAGCGCTCATGGCTATCGTCGCACCAGTTGATTGCAAATTTCATTTGTTGATCGGCCGGGAGTTTGGCATTTTCGGCTAAAAGCACTTCCAGTTGATCTCCCCATTCCACCAAACCCGGCACTTCGACACGTCCATCCCTACCACGATTTATCCTCCAGCCTTTGGGATAATAGATTTTTGACTGAGGGCCAAAATACAGATGATAATAGTAATGCCGACCAAAAAACCAGTTATAAGCAAAAAAGTCAATCCCGTAGCTTTTCATGAATTGGAGTTGCTTTCGGGCAACATCAGGATCTGTTCGGGAATAAAACCCCTTCAATTCTGCTATGGGCTTTCTTTCCAAATAAGGGCCTTCATAAGGATAATTTCTATTGTAAACCCGGCCTCTTGGTCCCCAAGTCCCTGTATTTTGGAGACTTGAACAGTCTTCCCTTCCTGTCAAACAGGACCAAAAGCTATCCCGATCTACGTTAGGATCGGGAGAAGTATTCCAAGAAGGCATAAAATAAACTCCTACCAATTCATCTTCAGCAGTATTTCCACTTTGGAGCGGAAGAGATACCAAGCTTGCCTGGGAATAATTCGGATTACTTTTCTTTTGGCAAGAGACAGAAAGAAGAATCCAGGCAATGAAAAGAAAAGAAATAGAGGGGTGTTTCATCGGAAATAAATTTTGAATTCTAATTCAAAATCCTAAATCGGTTTTTTTAGAATATGGATATCTCTGAATTCTGGAAAGATTCTTTCAAAATCCAGCGTATAGGAATGTACAACTTCGAAACCCATTTTTTGATAAAATCTCAAAGCTTGTTGCTTTTTTTCCATGGCTTCAAGCCATATGAAATCCAATTTGGATTCCTTGGCGATTTCAAAGCAATGGTCCATCAACAACCGGGCAATTCCCTTTCCATGGGCTTTGGGATGGAGGTAAAGCCGATGCAATTTCATAGCATTGGGAATTTCTACTTCCCTCGGGGAAAAAGGGAAATCGTATTTCAATACTCCGATTTTTTCTTCGTCCCATTCTACAAAAAAATAATGGCTTCTGGATCGGGATAGCTCTTTTTGGACGGTTTCGGGATTGTAGATCAAATTCACGTACCAATCTCCTTGATCGCTCCAAAAATCCCGATAGCCCAAGCGATATACTTCATCCATTAATAGAAAAAGAATGGGTTGATCCTCAGGTTGAACGGGATTTAAAACTAGCTTGGGTGTGCTAGAAAGCGTGATTTTCATTCCCGAAAATAGCTAAATCTTACTTGAGTTTATCGACCAATTCTTCTGTCATTTCATCGGCGTAGGTTCCATAGGAGTTGACCAATACTCCTTTGATTTTCCCGTCTTTGGAGGAAATGGCAAAGAGAATAGCTTCATCAGATGGATTGGTATTGCCTTCAAAACGAAAAGTTTGGTCCACTTCAAACTGGGAGGGAAGCAAGCAAACGTCCCCACAGATCAAGCTGTCAAATCGGATATTGAAATCTTCAGTATATCCTCCTTTCCTAAGTTTTTCCAAGGTTTCGACGAGGGTAGGTTCGTAATTTTCCATGACTAAAAAGAATTTGATGAGATAGTTGAAGGTACAATTTTTTAGCCATAGGATTGAACTCCTGGGTTTTAAAGCTAGGAGGAAGGTAAAAACCATTGAGGTATATGAAGCCTTTAAAGTTTATTAAAGCAGGACTTGATCTAAACAAAAAATCCTGCTTCAGGAGAAGCAGGATAGCTTGTTGACAGACCTTTGGGGTTTTTAAAAACCCCGAAGGTCTTTAATTGTGAAATGAAACCTTTCAGTACCCCGCGGCGCACTCAAAGCTTTCTAAACTTACTTTCTCGCCAAAGCTCTTTTTACTGCCTTGACAATGTTTTCGGCATTCAGGCCATATTTTTCCAGCAGTTGAGTTGGGGTTCCAGACTCACCAAAGCTGTCATTTACGCCCACATATTCCAAAGGAGCAGGATTGTGACGGGCTAGGGTTTGAGCGATGCTATCTCCCAAACCACCATTGATCTGATGCTCTTCAGCAGACACAGCGCAACCTGTCTTCTTCACTGATTCCAGAATGGCTTCTTCGTCCAATGGCTTGATCGTGTGGATATTGATTACTTCGGCATGGATACCTTCCTCACGAAGCATCGCTTCAGCTACTACGGCTTCCCAAACCAAATGTCCTGTAGCGAAGATGGTGACATCCTTGCCATCTATCATTTTCCAGGCCTTTCCGATTTCAAACTTCTGATCGGCTGGAGTAAAGATCGGCCAGCTAGGGCGTCCAAATCTCAAGTAAACTGGACCTTCATGCTCCGCAATCGCCAATGTAGCTGCTTTGGTCTGGTTGTAATCGCATGGGTTGATTACAGTCATGTGAGGTAGCATTTTCATCATGCCCAGATCCTCCAAAATCTGGTGAGTAGCCCCATCTTCCCCTAAAGTCAAACCAGCATGGGAAGCACAGATTTTCACATTTTTGTCAGAGTAAGCAACAGATTGACGGATTTGGTCATAAACCCGACCTGTGGCAAAGTTGGCGAAAGTACCGGCGAAAGGAATTTTTCCTCCCAAGGTCATCCCTGCTGCTAAGCCAATCATATTAGCCTCAGCGATTCCAGTTTGGAAAAACCGATCAGGGAATTCTTTCTGGAAGTCTCCCATTTTCAGGGATCCGATCAAATCCGCACAAAGCCCGACCACATTGGGATTTCTTCTTCCTGCTTCCAGAAAGCCATCTCCAAAGCCAGAACGGGTATCTTTTTTTTCTGTATAGGTAAATTTTAAGTCTAAGCTCATCTTTTTGTCATTTGGAATAGGAAATCAATAATCACCAAGGGTTTCTTCCAATTGACCCAGTGCTTTGGCCAATTGCTCGTCATTTGGCGGTGAACCATGCCATTTGTGAGTACCTACCATGAAGTCAACTCCATAGCCCATTTCGGTATATAGCAGGTTCATGATTGGCTTTCCTTTTCCGGTCAGGGATTTAGCTTTTTCCAAGCCTTCAATGACAGATTTCAGGTCATTCCCGTTTTTGGTTTCGATTACTTCCCATCCAAATGCTTCCCATTTGGCTTTGAGATTTTTCAGATCCATTACTTTGCTGGTAGGACCGTCGATCTGCTGTCCGTTGTAATCTACCGTGGCAATCAAATTGTCAACTCCATAGTGAGCTGCATACATCGCAGCTTCCCAAACCTGTCCTTCCTGCAGTTCACCGTCACCCATCAGGATATAGACCAATTTGTCATCCCCGTTGAGTTTTTTGGCCTGAGCAGCACCTAAAGCCACAGAAAGACCCTGACCCAATGATCCAGAGGCTACGCGGATTCCCGGCAAATGCTCATGTGTTGCAGGGTGGCCCTGAAGCCTAGAATTGAGTTTTCGGAAAGTTTTGAGTTCTTCTACCGGGAAATATCCGCTTCTAGCCAGGACAGAATACCATCCTGCGGAAAGATGTCCATTGGAAAGGAAGAAAAGGTCTTCACCTTTCCCGTTCATCTGAAAATCTGGGTTATGGTGTAACTGGTCGAAGTAAAGGGCTACGAAGAATTCAGCGCAACCGAGCGGAGCGCCGGGGTGTCCTGATTGAACGGCATGCACCATTCTCAAGACATCCCTCCTCATCTGGGTACAGATTTTTTGGAGTTGTTCAATAGATTGTTTTTCCATTAGCTGGTGGTTTATTTTAGGATTTGAGCGGTGTGGTTTTTAGTATCCACTTTTGAGATTATTTCTTCGATTTTTCCTTTTTCATCGATTACAAAGGTGGTTCGGGCAGTACCCATGTATTTTCTTCCGTACATGGATTTCTCCACCCAAGTTCCGAAAGCTTCATGAACCTTCAGATCTGTATCAGCGATAAGCGGGAAGGGGAGAGCTTGCTTTTCAATAAATTTCTTGTGCGATTTTTCATCGTCGGAACTGATTCCTAGCACGACATAGCCAGCCTTTTGCAAGGCTTCATAATTATCCCGAAGGTTGCAGGCCTGAGCAGTACATCCGGGAGTGGCATCTTTTGGATAGAAATAGAGCACCACCTTTTTACCTCGATAATCGGATAACTTGATGGTTTCTCCGGTTTCAATTTTTGCTTCGAAATCTGGGGCCATTTGGCCAACTTCAATAGACATAGTTTTTTAAGTTTTGAATGGAACAATGATTTAAGGTATAGTCCCTTTCCATTCGGCTACGTTGCCGGCAAGATCGGTAACTTTCAGTAAAACTGCTCCCTTGAACACTTGTTCATTCTTGGTTTCAGACCAAATTACTGCCTGTTTGTGCTCATATCGCATCAGGACCCATTCACCATTGACCCAAGCTTCAAAACTTTTTATCCCGGAAAGATTATCCTTGATCGTAAATCGTATTCCCTGACTGTTAACTCGGATCGGGGTGATGGTAGGCTTGACATTATCTTCAGCCAAAACAAAACTACCAAAATTTCTGGTTTGGAAACGGATTTGTCCACCTTCCCAAGTGCCTCCAGCGAATGATCTAGCACCGTTTGGAGATCGGAGATACACATGGGTTTTTTCCTTATTTCCCACATAGCCACTTACATCCCAAGCTAGCTCAATGGGATTCCAGAGGTATTCTGTGGTTTCCTGAAGTCGAAGAACAGGAGCAGAGGCTGGACCTGAAAATCCAACTCTCAGGTATAAATCTTCCAATAGGCTGTTTTCAAAGCTTTTTACTTGGAGTTTATCGGTTGCTAAAAGGAACTCTTCCCCAACAGGCAATTTTCCAATCAAGTCAGGAATTAAAACTTCTGAACAGAGGTCAATTTTGCTAGGAATGCCGAATCTCAAGTCCCATAGATAGGTTCTGCTTTGTGAATCCTGATAAGCAGGAAGAATTTCGTAGCTCTGATTGCCTACAAAAAACTTCGCCAAGCCACCCTTATCAGATTGGGCAACTTTGATCTTCATATGATGCTTGAAGTAGCTGGTTTGAGCCTTGGCCGGAGCCGGCCCATCGGAAATGGTCGAATCCAGATCCGCTCCGGTCAAAGTCAAATTCACCAATCGGGCATTGCTGTAGGCGTCCAGAAGCTTGATTTGGATGGATTTTTTTTGTCCAGCCTCAACTTGAAAAATTCCCGTTTCGGGTGATCTTGGGCTGAGAAAGTCAAATTTCAGTTCCGGCTGAAAATAGAGCTTGGTGAATCTATTTTGATGGGTGTGTAAAAGGAAATGTCGGGTATAATTGAAATCTACCCGATTGACATGGAGCGTGTACAACAAACCAGACTCATCCGAAATTTCAAATTTAGGGAAGCCATTTTGATTCTCTGCGCCATCCAGCTTGTCGTAACTCTGGATTTCCAGTCCCACTTTTCCGGTCACTTTAACGGTTTCCGGTATTCGATAGCTGGCCCCACTGAGTACAGGAGTGATTTCCAACCGCTGGAATTTTCCATTGACCCTCGAATCAATCTCCAAAGGAACTATGGCGATTTTCTGTGGAGTGGGAGGGATATTGTCCAATATTTCAGGAAATCCGGCCAATAAGGGATCCATGGCCCGATCCAAACTGTCCCGGATTTCAAAATGCAAATGAGGACCTCCTGAACTCCCGGTATTTCCTCCATTGGCGATCAGTTCTCCCTTTTTGACCGGTAATTCACCCGGCTGGGGATATACTTCCAATTCATTTTGCTTGGCTTCGTACATTTTATTTCGCATCCAAGCCTGAAGTTTGGGATTGAAATTCCTCAAATGTCCGTACAGGGTAATATTTCCGCTGGGATGCTTGAGGTAGATCACATTTCCGTAGCCAAAAGAGGAGATTTTGATTCGATAAACCCAGCCATCAGCGGCTGCATAGATCGGCTCGCCTTCGGCTCCGCCAAATTTGTAATCCAAGCCCGTATGAAAATGGTTCGGTCGTAATTCAGAGAAGTTTCCGGATAAGTAATTTCTCCCTCCAGGTTTTACAGGAGAGCGGAAATAGCCTTTTTGAATCTCTTGGGCCAAAAGTCCAAACGACATCCAAAAAGCTACAAGTAGAAAAAAGAGTGTAAGCTTATTTGACTTCAAAATCCAGCATTTTATCATTTCCGATGAATCCAACCAAATGGTCTCCAACTTTTACGGGACCAACTCCTGCCGGGGTTCCGGTGTAGATCAAATCTCCTTTTTTCAGGGTAAAAAACTGTGAGACATAAGAAATGATGGTTGCAAAATCAAACAGCATCAGACTGGTGTTTCCTTTTTGCTTGAGTTCTCCGTTGATTTCCAAATGGAAGTCGATGTCTTTCAGATCTTCAAAATCAGAAACTGGCTTAAAATCGCCGATAGGCGCTGAACCGTTGAAAGCTTTTGCGATTTCCCATGGCAAACCTTTAGCCTTGCATTGGTCCTGAAGATCCCGGGCAGTAAAGTCAATTCCCAAGCCGATTTCCTCAAAATAGCGATGTGCAAATTGAGACTGGATGTATTTTCCTTCCTTGGAGATTTTGAGGACAAGTTCGACCTCATGATGGATATTTTCTGAAAAATCAGGATGATAGAAAGGGGCTCCACCTTTCAGCAAAGCGGTATCAGGCTTTAGAAATACGACTGGTTTTCCGGGTTTTTCGTTTTGGAGCTCTTCGATATGGGCGGCGTAATTACGGCCGATGCAGATAATCTTCATAGGTTTTTGGCGCTTTTCTGGGCTGTAAAATCGGATTCGATTTCCAGTCGTGAAAATAAGGATATCCTTGGCAAAAAGTGGATGAAAAGCAGAGAATAAGGATATTTTTACTCGGATGGCTGAAAGCGGATCAGAAGATTTCCACTTTCATCAAAAAACTCCAAAAAGCCATCTGGTGTGAGTTGATATTGAGTTGTGGATTGGACAAAGCTAAGGCCGCCTTCTTGAATTGGGCTTTGGCCTAGGCAAATTTTATCGGCTTCCAATCGATAATAGGTATCCACTAATTGGATTTTTCTTTCCCCTACTTCCCCCATACCTATGATGCCCTTAAAACAACCTCCATACGTTTCAAGCGTCCTGCTTAATTTTTGAATCCGAATAAAAATTGGAAAATAGGGTTGTTCAGGTATGGATATATTTTGCCAAGCTCCCTCGATTGATCCTATCCAATCTTTTTGTTTCTCTAATATGGACTTCAATTTGAATTTTTGAGAAGGTTGATCCACTTCATATTCTACTTTTAGTTTGTAAAAATATCCTTCTTCAAATTTAAAGCCTTTAATTTCGAAACTCTCCGATTGACGTTTCCACTTAGAGTAATCTAGCTCTTCTTTATCTTGAGTAAGAAAAAAAATTCCTGCTTGGGCATAGGGATATAATTCTGTTTTCAGTTGATATGGATATACCCAAATGATTTTGGTTTCCTTTTCAGCACAGGAAAAGAAAATGGCTAATAGAAAGTATAAATATTTGCCTGTTTTCATTTCAGTTTATTTTTTCCCAAACGGCTACTTCTTCATCTTCATCGCTGAAAAAGGTCAAAATATTTCCTTCTCTTCTGAATTTGCTGTTCAATCCTGGGAATGGCATAAGCTTAATCCAGTCTGGTGGGCATGCTTTTAAAGTCATCATTCCTGGTTTGTAAGAGATGATTTTATCCTTTCCGACTTGCCTGATTTCAAGCGAGACCTGATTGCACCCATCAGAGGATGATGCAAAGCGTATCATAGGAGCGATTACGACACCATGACCATTGGGATAATTTGCATTGGGTAGGTCTTCACCAAGATGTCTTAATACTCTCCAGCCTCCTTCCAGTACATCGATGTAGTCTCTTTCCTCTTCCAGAATTTCCAAAAGCTTCCTTTTCTCTTCTCCAGTCTTGAATTCAGTTGTTTTCTGCACTTTAACTTTTTGGATATGGTAAGGCTTGAATGTGTATCCTTCCATTTCAAAGGGTATCCTGATCAAGGTTCTTAGCTCAAAATCAAACTCCTCTTGGTAAGTTATCCCAAGACAAGGCTTTGGAGGGGAAGTGCTATTAGAAGGATAGTCACAGGGAATAGGATAGCTATACACCCAAAAGGTTTCTTCTGTTCCAAGGTTTTCAAATTCTTCTGTACAAGAAAAAATAAGGAAGACAGTGAGGATAAAAAAGGATCCTCTTTTGAGAAAATCTACAGGATTAATTGAGAACTCTTTCATGGAAGTGGCTTATTTCCAGTAAAAACTTACCTAAAAATAGATCCATAAAGGATCAATTGATTATCAAAAAATGCAAAAACGAAGGATGATATTATTGACTTTAATGGTCAATCCACCTTCTGGAGCATCATCAAGGTTTTCCCGGATTCATCGAGGAGATAGAGTGTTCCGGTTTCAATTTTATAGGCCCTTGTTTTTTCAAGAGCATTTTGCATGTCCAATTCCACTTCCATGGATGGGCAAGTCATCAGTGTGCTTGTATTTGGTTTCAATAAGATTCCATCGGTTCCCACGAGGGAAAAAGTCCCACTCACAGAGTTACATCCTAAACTCCCAAAATAAGCCCGGCTAGACTGATCAAACTCAAAAAACAAAGCCTCCATTCTTTTTTGGGACTTTGGATTCTGAAATTTCCCGACATAAATAACTTTCCAGCGGTGATTCAACCCAGATTCTTGGGAAAAAGCCTTTGAAGTGAAAAGGGAAAGGAGTATCCAAAAAGCCAAAAAGGACCCGAGCAAGGAAGGTCTCATGGTTAAAACTTCATCGCGTTTACAACCTTAAATACCTCAGCTGTCCAGTATTGATAAACTTTTCCAGAAGGATGCAGCTGATCGTCCACGACCATCTCAGGCTGAGCACCCACTTGGCGATAATGCTTAGTAATTTCCACGAATTTCACCCCCAATCGATCGCAAACTGCTTTTTTGGCAGCATTGTAAGCATCTATTTCTCGAGCCACCTTGGCCTGGTCTGAACCTTTGGATACTGCAAATGGCGTGATTCCCCAATCCGGGATGGAAATGACCACCACGTGATCTTTATTTCCTCTGGCAAATGCAATCGCTCGCTTGAGAAGTTCTTCAAATTCTTGTTGATAATCATGGACTGGCCTGCCCCGGTATTGATTATTTACTCCGATCAATAGCGTTACCAAATCATATCCTTGAGGATCAATGGTCGAAGCCTTGATACCAGCCTCCAATTCATCTACCGTCCAGCCTGTTTTGGCAATTATTTGAGCGGGGGAGAAAGAATACTTTCCGGTTTGGTTCAGCATTTCCACCAATTGATTGGGATATCGGTCTGGTTCCGGCACTCCTTCTCCAATGGTGTAAGAATCACCCAAGGCGAGGTAGCTAAGGGATTTATCGTTGGATTGTGGGGCTTTTTCCATCAATGAAGTGAGGCTAATTCCAATACTGAGAATAAATAGAAAGATCATAGTTTAGGATTGAAAAATGGATTGGGTTAAAGTAAATGTTCCTGTGATGGCGTCCATTTTGACATTTGCACCAACCGGAACTATAAATTGTCTGGGAATATGACCGATCATTGCCCCGGTGTAAGCAGGGATATTGAGAGGTAAAACATACTGATCCAGGATCTGATCCAAGGTCAAACTCCCATATCCACCTCCGGGCTTGCAATCCGAGCATTGCCCGAAAATAAAGCCTTTGATCTTACTCAGAGTCCCGTTTAACTGAAGGGTACTCATCATGCGGTCTATTCGATAAGGATCTTCTCCGATATCTTCTATAAATAAAATAGCGTCTTGAAAATCAGGGTAGTATGGAGTTCCGGATAAAGCAGATAATACAGTGAGATTTCCACCCAAAATTTTACCTTCAGCTGTTCCGGATTTTAAGGTTTGGATTCGATTCGCCTTTAAAACCAGTTCGTCTCCCTTGCCACCTTCATTCTTGAATGTGACTTTTTCCCGATTGAAAAACATATTTTCAAACTGCTTTACATTGAAGCTATTCCAGCTTCCTGAACCATTTGGACCATGAAAACTTATCAATCCAGTTTGGCTATGTAAAGCACAGTGAAGTGCAGTAATATCTGAGTAACCCATTAAAGGTTTTGGATTTTTCCTTACCAGATCATAATCGATCAAAGGAAGAATCCTGGAAGCTCCTGAACCTCCTCGGATGCACACAATGGCTTTTACCTCCGAATCTGCAAACATCTGGTTCAAATCCTCTGCGCGCTCCTGATCCGTACCTGCCAAATGCCCAAATCTGTTGGTTAGATTTTTTCCCAATTTCACTTTGAATCCCAATGCTTCCATTGCCTCCTTGGCATAGGTAAACTCCATCCGGTCAGCGGTGGCAGCCGAAGGCGAAATGATTCCGACTGCATCTCCTTTTTGGATGGCTTTGGGCAAAAGAATTTCTGTCTGATAGGCTTTTTTGAAATCAAAACCCAGAAAGGAAGCCGAGGCTGCGGCCATGCCGAAAGATTTGAGAAAAGTACGCTTGTTCATTTTGGCTATATTTTGGGTGAAAATACTTTCTTTTTTCTAAGGATATAAAAGAAAAACCCTGCCAATTGACAGGGTTCTTGCTCAGTTTTTCAATTCATTGAGTAGTTTTTCCAATTGCCTGATCATTGGGCGGGATTCAGCTTCAAATTTCTTGTTCTTTTTTCTCAAAGTAAACCACATGATCACCGCGATAAAAAGCGTCGCTCCTACGTGAGCGCCCAGTCTTACTTGTAAAGATAATGGGGCCAACACTGCCAAATAGCCCAGATTAATTGCCAAAGCCAATAAGACACAATAAGTAATCATATGTTTTTGGATGATCTTGCCACGCAGATTGAGTTTTTGAATCTGTTCTTCCAGATAGTCCCGCTGATTGTAGCGCTCGGCGTTTTCTACTTGTCCCAGTAGGGATTTACTGTTGAGCCAGATCACCCAGCCCATTCCGAAACTGATGATCAGAAGCGTGATAATTCCCAACGGACTGTCTTTGAGCGGAAGTGCATAGACCAGAATTGAGATGGTGATCGGCACACAGGCTAATCCAATGACCCATTCCGTTTTTTGCTTTTTTTCGGTGGCTTTCATTTGCTGAATCAGTCCGCTAATATCAAAATTGACAGCTTTTTGACTTTTCCAGAGTTGTTGTATATCGTTGAAGTTAGTTTCCATGAGGTTGAGGATTGAGTTTTTGGGTTAATAGTGCTTTGATACGGTTGACTTTGACTGCGACGTAGTTTTCAGAGATCCCGCTGATCTCTGCAATGATTTTGTAAGCAGTGCCCTCCAGGAGCAAAGTGGCGATGATCCGGTCTAATTCATTCAGTTCCGAAATGGCCTGATAGAGTTGTTGAAGTCGGTTTTCCAGCTCTTGGGATAGGTTTTCCGGATCTGCCAGATCAAGGTTTTCCGGAATTTCCACCTTCTTTTCACCCTGTTTCTTTTCCTTGGTGGAAAAGGTCAAAGCAGTGTTGTAGGCAATTCGATAGATCCAAGTACTGATCTCGCTTTCTCCTTTGAAGCTGTCAAGGTGTCTCCAGATCTTGATCAGGATTTCCTGAAAAAGGTCATTGGCCAGTTCTTTTTCCCGGACAAATCCCAGGCATAGTCGGTAAATTTTGTCCTTGTGACTTTGGTACAAGGCTTCAAAATCCTGTTCCTTTTGGGTTCTCATTGCAGAAATGCGCTTATTTTTTCCATAAACCATTCCGGATTGTCCCACATGATAAAATGGTGGGCAGTCGGTGCCATTTCAATTTGGACATTCTGGGCCAATTTGTATTGACTTTTAAAATTTTCCCGAACAAGCTCTTCTGTCAAGCCATAGTTTTTTCCAGAATACCAAGCTCCCAAAACCAAGATTGGGGTTTTGACCTCAGATAATTCCTGCCTGAAATCTGTGGTCATCAATTCATACATAGCTTGGGCACTGGTCATTCTATCGCTTTCCATGCTCCATTCTACAGCCAAAGGAAGTTTCAACTGATTGGTAGTCATCATGGGCATGGTAGATGTTTGCTGTGCTCGATACTGTTCGGGACTTTGAGCCAACATCAATTCTTTCATTTGATCGGCCATTCCTTTCATATTTTCTTCAGTGGCAGCAGGATTAAAGGCTGCTGAATAAAAAGGGTAGGAGTCCACAATGACTGCTTTCTGTATTTTTTCAGGAAGATTTTTAGCCAGATGAAGAGAAAGAAAGCCTCCTAAACTGTGTCCGATAAGGAAAACTTTTCCGGGTTGATTTTGAATGTATTCGCTAAGCAGGCTTTCCATCGTGTCAATAAAACCAGCTTGTAATCTTCCCGCTGGATTGGTCGCAAAGCCAGGAAGAGTAACTACATGGCACTGGAAATTTCGAGAGAGATCGGCTACTGTCTCATCCCAGACTTCCCCTGAGGAGGAAAGTCCCGGAATCAAGATAACAGCCGGGCCATTTCCTGAGATTTTTACCTGAAGTTCCTGACCGAAGCTTGAGGATAGATTGGAGAAAATGACAAAGAATAGAAGAATCAACTTTTTCATGGTTTTGGTTTTTTCTTCTTTAGACCCAGGCATCTTCCTTTCATTACAGTTTTTGGGAAAAATTTTCAAAAAGTTAGAATTTCGTCGATTGACCACAGACCACAGTCCACAGCACCTAAAATCAGACTTCAAACCTTATTTCATTTGGTACCTGGTAGAAATGGGGATATTCATTATTCTCAATTCTTCTTCTAGTTCAAAGCAGCACTGAAATAGTTGTGGAAAATCGACCATCGACGACTTTAAAAGGGTCATAACATAAACTCCTCTCTCCCTACCTCATCTGACATCGGTCACCCGACATCGGACCCCAACTTCCGTCTCCCGTCTTCCATCTCCAATCTCCCCACCCATCTGACATCGGTCACCCGACATCGGACCCAAACTCCCGTCTCCCAACTCTAAAAAAAATCCCTAACCTGAATCATTACCTTCTCCACTTCTCTTCTTACTGTAGAAGCCGAATGTAGGTAGTTGGAATTCATAAACGCGAATGCATAGGTTTTTCCGCTTTTTGCTTTGACCATTCCCACAAGACTATAATGATTGCTGATGGTGCCAGTCTTGGCAAAAATATATGGCTGAGCGGCCTGAAAGCTGTTTTTGAGAGTGCCTGTCTTACCTCCAGTGGGTAGCATTTGATATAATTGGGCTTCCGGAAGGATGCGGTAAAGCTTTTCAAACAATCCTACCATGGAGCGAGGAGTGAAAAGATTATGCCTAGAAAGTCCACTTCCATCTACCCATTTGGGTTGGTCAGGAAGGTCAAAGAAATAGGTCTTTTTGATAAACTCGATGGCTCTTTCTGTATCCAAAGTCTGAAAAAGTCGATCAGAAACCATCCAAAGCATCTGCTCAGCAATGAAATTGTCACTTTCGAGCATCATTTCCTGCAGTAGGGGAACTAGAGGAGCGCCTCGGAATACCTTATGATTTTGGGGTAGCGGTTCTTTCTTATAGATCCACTTTTTACCTGTGATTTCCTGAGCCAATTCAGCCGTTAAGTTGCCGGAAGTGAGTAGTGGTATATATTTTTCCCTACCGATGAAAGTGCTTGGGTTATAGGAAAAGGTATTGGTATGAAAATCCCTCTCTAATTCTTTGATCGGTAACGTTGTAGTTCGAATAGATTTTTGGAATCTACTAGGTAATACTTCTGGCCGGTTACCGACTTTTTTAACCTCTAATAAATTCCCCGCTATAGGCAATGGGCTTCTTTCAGCTGAATAATCATAATAATAATCATCCCATTGCCAGCCATATCCAAATGCAGGACTCACCTGATTGGCATCAGAAAACTGAATAACCCGATAGTTTTTCCAGATTTTCTCAAAATCCGGTTGGCGAAAACTTAGGTATTTCCAGCTGGGATCGCCCGCTCCCCAGATTTTAAGGGTATCGCCTGCTGGAAGGTATCGGAGGGTTTGAGTGGAGTCCTGAAGAACAGCCACAGCAGCAAAAAGGGTAAAAAGCTTGGTTGTGGAAGCTGGGATGAAATTGATCTGAGAGTTTTTCTCAAACAGCACCAGCTGAGAATCCAGATCATAAAGCACGAAACCGGTCAAATGCCCGCTAAAGAAGCTTTGATCCCCCAAAAGTTCGCTGAGACGGATATATTGCGCACGGGTGGTTTGGGCTTGACTTTCCCAGAAATAGAAAGTCAAGGTAAATATCAAAAAAAGCTTATTTAACCAGGATTTGATCATTTCTCAAAGCTGAATAAAAAAGGCCTAACCATCCCAGGATAAATCCTACTCCACCCAGAGGAGTAATAGCTCCCCACCAAGTGATTCCACTCAGAGAAAGTATATAAAGTGATCCCGAGAAGATTAAAATTCCGAGTATGAAGGACCAGGTTACAAATTTGAGGCTTTTCCAATCCGGTTTGATTAAGGATAGTAGTCCTACCACCGCCAAGGCCAGGGTATGATAAAAATGGTAGCTCACGGCAGTCTGAAAGGTTTCAGTTCTTCCGGTTTTAGCCAATATATCCGCCAAACCATGAGCCCCAAAAGCTCCTAATCCTACCGCAAAGGCACCGGAAAGTCCTGCTGCCATTAAAATGTGTTTTCCGTTCATGTTTATGAATAATTTCTGGCTCCAAAAATTGCTGACCCAATTCTTACCATGGTACTGCCTTCTTCTTGGGCGATTTGATAATCACCACTCATGCCCATGGATAATTCTTCCATTTGGACAAAAGAGGGGAGAGCCTTGTTTTTCAGGGATTCAAACAACTGCTTCAGGGATTTGAATTCCTTTCGGATTTGGGTTTCATCTTCCGTGAAAGTAGCCATTCCCATCAGGCCTTTGACATGCACATGGCTGATCTCTGAAAATTCAGAGGAGGAAATCATTTCTTCTAATTCCTGCCTGTCGAATCCAAACTTGCTTTCCTCCTCGGCAATATGAATTTGCAGAAGTACTGGAATTACCCGGTCGATTTTTTTGCCCTGCTTATTGATTTCTTTGAGGAGTTTAAAGGAATCCACCCCATGAATCAAATAAACATAGGGGGCAATGTATTTGACCTTGTTGCTTTGCAAATGTCCGATCATATGCCATCGGGTATCAGCTGGCATTTCGGGCTGTTTGGCTTGGATTTCCTGAACCTTATTTTCTCCGAAGTCACGTATGCCTGCTTCGTAGGCCTTTTTTAGATCCTCGATGGGCTTGGTTTTGCTGACAGCGATAAGTTTACACTCAGAATTGACGAATGATTTTTTCAGGGATTCAAGGTTGGCTTTGATGTCCATTTTCTAATTTTATGGTTCATTTTTACCCAAACGGCACAAACAAAGATATGGCAATCCTCAGCAATTTGCTTAAAAAAGGCATTCGTCTTCGGGAAAGTTTAGAGCAGGAAAGTGCTAATCCTCTTGATTTGCAAAAAGAGCAATTGAGAAAACTTTTACTGAAGTCGGTCAGGACTGAAATCGGAAAAAAGTATGATTTCGAAGGTATTTTGAAGGAATTCAGAAATGATCCTGATGCATTTTATGTCCGATTCAAGGAGCAGGTTCCAATTTATGACTACAATTCAATTCATGCAGAGTTTTGGCATAAGCTCCAAGAAGGAAAGAAAAATGTCACATGGCCTGGCAGAGTTAAATACTTTGCGCTGAGCTCGGGAACGTCAGGAGCGGCTTCCAAATATATTCCAATCACCAAATCCATGGTGAAGGCTATTCGAAGAACCGGAGTCCGGCAGATTCTAAGCCTTTCTAAATATGATTTTCCCGCCTCTCTTTATACCAAAGGCATTTTAATGCTAGGAGGAAGTACGGATCTGGAGTTTAATGGAACCTATTTTTCCGGTGACCTCAGCGGAATCACCGCAGGAAATCTACCGATCTGGTTTCAGCGGTTTTATAAGCCGGGAAAAAAGATTTCCAGAAATCGAAATTGGGGAGATAAGTTGGATCAAATAGTAGAACACGCAAAAACTTGGGATATCGGTATTATTGTTGGAGTTCCAGCCTGGCTTCAGATTTTGTTGGAAAAAATCATCGAACGGTATCAGGTTAAGAATATTCATGAGATCTGGCCCAATCTTCAGATTTTCGTGCATGGGGGAGTTTCTTTTGAACCCTATAAAAAAGGATTCGAAGGCCTGCTGGGAAAACCATTGACTTATATGGAAACCTATCTGGCTTCAGAAGGCTTTTTGGCCTTCCAAGCCTTGCCCAACCGGAAATCCATGCGTTTGGTGCTGAATAATGGTATTTTCCATGAATTTGTGCCCTTTACTGAGGAAAACTTTGATCTAGAAGGGAATATCCTTTCGACTGCCGAAACCTTAAAAATTGATGAAGTAGAAGAGGGGAAAGATTATGCCTTGTTGATCACCACCTGTGCCGGAGCCTGGAGGTATTTGATAGGAGATGTTATTCGGTTTGTTTCAAAAAACGAATCTGAAATCATCATTACTGGAAGAACCAAGCATTTTTTGAGTCTTTGTGGAGAGCATCTCTCTGTGGACAATATGAATAAGGCGATTGAAATGGCTGCTGAGCATTTCAATATCAGAATTAGGGAATTTACCGTATTGGGAATTCCCTATAAAAATCTCTTTGCTCATCACTGGTATATCGGAACCGATGATCAGGTGGATAAAAAAGTGCTACAAGCCAAAATCGATGAATTCCTTTGCCAACTCAATGATGATTATGCAGTGGAACGAAGACATGCCTTGAAAAAAGTACTGTTGGACGTGATTCCGGCTCAAGTATTCTATGAATGGATGAGAATCCAGGGCAAAGAAGGAGGCCAAAACAAATTTCCAAGAGTACTGAAAGGAGAGAAGGCTAAATCCTGGGTAGATTTTCTCAAAGCTAAAGAATTGCCAAATGGGTAATTCTCTCTTGGAAGGAATCAGCATGGGGCTTTTGCTCAGCGTTATCGTTGGGCCTGTGTTTTTCACTTTGATCACCAATAGCCTAGAAAAGGGATTTCGTTATGCCATGGTTTTGGCTTTGGGAATTCTGTGCAGTGATACCTTGTATGTAATTCTAACCTATTTTGGGATTCGGATTTTGGCCGATAACACCCTTTTTGAACTGGTTTTAGGTTATGTAGGTGGTTTAATTCTGGTTGGATTTGGGATTAGCTCCTTGGTCAAGAAAAGTATCGATAGACCCAATACCGGTGGGATCGAGTTGTCTACTCATAAAAAGAGGACAGCATTTGCCAAGGGATTCTCGATCAATGGGATAAATCCATTTGTATTACTCTTTTGGATCTCCATTGCAAGCTTAGTGTCCATGAAGGAATCCTGGTCGGGAACCCAGGTTTTTTTATACTACTCAGGGATTTTGGTGACTGTATTTTGCATTGATTTACTTAAGGCCTTTGTGGCCAAACAGCTTTCCCGGTTTGTTACTCCAAGGTTGATGGGGATTTTAAACAAGGCTGTCGGCTTCATTATGATATTTTTTGGCGGTAGGATGATTTGGATGACTTGGATAATAGCGTGAACTTATGGTTTACATATTGGTTTTAAGGTCATGAAAACAAGCACATCTTTTCGTTTAGGACTTTTATTGATCCTTTTTCTGAGTTTAGGTTTTTCTCCTTTAGTAGCGCAAGAGGTACCTGCCTTGAAAGAATTCAACCTGCAGCGGTTGGATTATAATCAAAAGGGAATGTTGATTTTGGGTTCTTGGGCAATAGGAAATATGATTTGGGGTGGGATAGGAGCCAGCCAAACCTCCGGAGAGGTGAAAGCTTTTCATCAAATGAATATGTATTGGAATTCTGTCAATTTGGTGATTGCAGGATTGGGATACTGGCAGGCTACTAAGGAGGTTCCAGGAACTGATTTTTGGGCCACAATGGAAGCTCAACATGGAATCGAGAAAATTCTTTTGGTCAATGCAGCCTTGGATGTAGCCTATATGGCCGGAGGTTTGTATTTAAAAGAAAGAGGAATTAGAAAAGACAAGGAAAGATTGGTGGGTTTTGGAAAGTCCATTATTCTTCAAGGGGCATTTTTGATGGTATTTGATGGAGTGATGTATGGATTTCATGCATCTCATGCTGCGGAATTACCCAAGCTGGTTCAGAATCTTAGCCTAGGTCCTCAGGGGGTTTCCTTAAGATTTGACCTGTAAATCTCTGAAGGAAAACTTTTTATTTGGAGAAAGCGTAAATCCACCTATCTTCTACCTAAATTCTTCTACTATGAAAAAACTTCTTTTCGCCTCAGCACTTTTATTGGCCACATTTTCCTGCAAGGTATCTGATTCCATTACCATTGACACCTTTGCCAAAAAGGAGAATTTGAGAAGGTATCATTCCTTTAAAATGGTGGATTCCGAGTATTCTACAAAGAAAAATAAGGCCCTTACCCAGATTTTTCAGGATCGATTGGTGGAATTTGGCTTTGTTCAAGCTGAGGAAAATCCTGATTTTTTGATTCAATCTGTATTAGTCACAAGGGAATTCATCCAAGAACTAGGTCAATCTTCCTCTGTTCCTTTTCCGTTTATTTATTCAGCCAACGGCACCGGAGGATTTTCATCAGGTGGGAATAGCGAGTTTGTGATCAATAAAGGAATGATCGGAAAAGTGATCTTTTTAATTCAGGATGCCAAGAGCTATGAGATTGCCTGGATGGGTGTTGGGACTGGAATCGTCGCCTCAGGAAATACCTTTGACAATGAAAAGCTTTCCATCGCTTTGGATGAGTTATTGGCCTCTATTGATTAAAAAGAAGGATATCTGGAGTAAGGGGCAAAAAAAAGGGTGGTATTGAAACCACCCTTTTTATTTTTCTTCGGATCAACCGGCATTCTTCATGTTCTGAACTTCTGAACGGATATCCTGAGCCAAGTTCTTTAGCTCTTGCATTCCTTTTCTTACTCTGGTACCCGCAGCTTGGTTTCCTTTGTCGTAGAACTTTTCGAAGTCAGCTTCCAAGCTCATTACTAGATTTTTTACTTCACTAAATCTGCTCATAGTAAAAGTTTATTTTTTAGGTTGATGATAAGTTTACTGTCATCGAATATAGCCTAAATACTTACTATTTCAATCCAGAGGCCGTTTTTTTTAATTTTTTTTTTATTCTCCGAAAGAAAGTGCGAGCTCAGAATTTTTATAAACACCGGAAAGCAGTTTATCCTTCACTGCAGAAAATGCAGCAATAGTTTCTTCCACATCTTCCAAAGTATGTACCGCAGTTGGGATTAATCTCAAGATAATCATCCCTTTAGGTACTACTGGGTAAATTACTACTGAACAGAAAATATTGAAGTTTTCTCTCAAATCCATGGAAAGTGCTGCCGCTTCACCTACTGTTCCATTCAAGACAACTGGGGTGACAGGGGAGTTTGATTTACCGGTGCTGAATCCGTTGTCGTGAAGGCCTTTTCTGAGCGCATTTACGATTTTCCAGAGATTATCTTTCAATTCTGGCTGGGATCTCAGCATATCCAAACGCTTCAAAGCACCTTCCACCAATAGCATCGGAAGTGATTTTGCGAAGATTTGGGATCTCATGTTGTATCTCAAATACAAGATCACATCTGCGTCGCCGGCGATAAATGCACCGATGGAAGCCATGGATTTTGCAAAGGTGGAGAAGTACAAATCGATCTCATCCTGCACACCTTGTTCTTCACCTGTACCGGCACCGGTTTTACCCATAGTACCAAATCCATGTGCGTCATCTACTAGGAGTCTGAAATCAAATTTCTTCTTTAACTCAACGATCTCTTTCAATTTGCCTTGATCACCGGTCATTCCGAATACACCCTCGGTAATGACCAATATTCCACCACCGGTTTCCGCAGCAAGTTTTGTAGCTCTTTCAAGCTGCTTTTCGCAGTTTTCAATATCGTTGTGAGGGAATACATACCGCTTGCCTAGGTGCATTCTCAAGGCATCTATAATACAAGCATGGCATTCTGAATCGTAAACTACTACGTCCTTACGGTCCAAAATAGCGTCGATCACAGACATGATCCCTTGATAACCGTAGTTAAGCAGGTAAGATTTTTCTTTGCCTACAAATGCAGCCAATTCATCTTCCAGTTGCTCATGCATGTCAGTTTGACCAGACATCATACGTGCACCCATTGGATAGGCAGCACCCCATTTGGCAGCGGCGTCCGCGTCTGCTTTCCGAATATCGGGATGGTTGGCAAGTCCTAAGTAATTGTTAAGGGACCAGGTAAGTACTTCTTTTCCTTTAAACTTCATCCGGGGAGCAATCTCACCTTCCAGTTTAGGGAATGACCAATACCCATCAGCAAACTCAGAGTGTTTGCCCAAAGGGCCCATATTCGTTTTTAATTTTGCAAATAGATCCAAAGCTTGTTAAAGTTTAGAGGGTGGGTTGAATTAATGTGAACATTAAAATCCGCCAAAAATAAAACTAAATCGCCTCCGAAGCAAAAATCCGTTTCATTAGATGCAGGATTCTGTATTCCTCGAGATAATTTCCTTATTTCGTCTCAAGTAAGATTTACCTACCCAAGAAACCTTTAGAGATTTATGCCAGAAATCAAAAAACTTTTGGTCGCCAACCGTGGTGAAATTGCACTTAGAATTATGCGGACTGCCAAAGAAATGGGCATTTCGACAGTCGCAGTGTATTCTGAAGCCGATCGACTTTCCCCTCATGTCAAATTCGCCGATGAGGCCGTTTGCTTGGGGCCTCCGCCTTCCAATCAATCTTACCTTTTGGGAGATAAAATAATACAGGTCTGCAAGGACTTGGGTGTGGACGCTATTCATCCGGGTTATGGTTTTCTTTCAGAAAATGCAGCCTTTGCCAAAAAGATAACCGATGCGGGATTGATTTTTGTCGGACCATCTCCAGAATCAATTGAAGTAATGGGAAGTAAGCTGGCTGCAAAACAGGCAGTTGCGAAGTATGATATTCCATTAGTTCCAGGGACAGAAGAGGCGATTTCAGATATAAAAGCTGCCAAAGAAAAGGCTCAGGAAATCGGCTATCCCATCTTGATCAAAGCCTCTGCGGGTGGCGGCGGAAAAGGCATGAGAATCGTGGATTCTGAGGTTGAATTTGAGGAGCAAATGCAAAGAGCTGTGTCAGAAGCACAGTCAGCATTTGGAGATGGAGCAGTCTTTATTGAAAAATTCATTACCTCCCCAAGACATATTGAAATCCAAGTTTTGGGTGATCAGCATGGCAATATTGTTTACCTGTTTGAAAGAGAGTGTTCGATCCAGCGTAGGCATCAAAAAGTCATTGAGGAAGCTCCCTCTGCCGTAGTTACTCCGGAAATGCGAAAAGCCATGGGAGAAGCTGCCGTTGGTGTGGCAAAGGCTTGTAATTATTATGGTGCGGGTACTGTAGAGTTTATCGTGGATGACCAATTGAATTTTTATTTCCTCGAGATGAATACCCGATTGCAGGTGGAGCATCCTGTGACTGAGATGATTACAGGGAAGGATTTGGTCCGCGAGCAAATCAAAATCGCCGAGGGAAATCCCCTTCCATTCTCTCAAAAGGATTTGAAAATTCATGGGCATTCGGTGGAAGTCAGGGTATATGCCGAGGATCCAAAGAATAATTTCTTGCCCGACATTGGAAAACTGATCACTTACAGGAGACCTCAGGGACCAGGAATCCGGGTGGATGATGGATTTGAAGAGGGAATGGATATTCCGATTTATTATGACCCAATGATCGCCAAGTTGATCACTCACGGAGAAAATCGTCAGGATGCCATTGATCGTATGATAAGAGCTATCAATGACTATAGAATCACCGGAATCGAGACTACCTTAGATTTTTGTCGCTTTGCGCTTCAGCATGAGGCGTTTACTTCCGGTATGTTCGATACCAAGTTTGTGGAAAGATTTTTCACCCCAGATAAATTGGAACCTACATTCTCTGATGAGGAAAAAGAAATCCTTGCAGCTTTATCGGTTGTTTTCTATGAAAAAGAAGAAGACAGAATAAATCCCAAAACACCGATTTCAAATCAAGCGACCACCAATTGGAAAAATAGATTGATCTGATGGCAGAGATTTTACCCCTCAAAGCCTGGAGATATTCGGAAAGCTTGAGTGAAAAAATGGAGGAATTGACGGCTCCTTTGTTTGATGTCGTTTCTTCCAAACAAAGGGAAGTTTTGTACCAAAATCCTCTGAATAGCATTCATTTATCCGTTCCTACAGGAAAAGATCCCTTCTTCGAAGCGAAGGAAACACTCAATCGTTGGAAACGGGAGGGAATAATCCGGCAGGATTCATTGCCCGGAATCTATGTGTATTACCAGTATTTCCGACTGCCCGGAGATCATGATGAGCGCTGTCGCAAAGGCTTTATCGCTCAGATTAAAGCCTACGATTGGAATGAAGGCCAAATCCTCCGTCATGAAAACACCATCGTTTCGGCAGTAAATGATCGGATTCATCTTTTGGAAGCCACGGAAATTCAAGTCAGTCCGACGCATGGTTTGTATGAAGATGAGAGCTTTGAATTGGAAAAATACATGGATGCAGCTATGGCGACCCCTATTTATGAACTGGAAGATTATCAGGGAGTTCGGGAAGTGTTGGCTGTGATTCATGATGCGAAAGTGATCGCCAAGTTTTTGGAAAAAATTAAACCTCAAAAGATCATTTTGGCAGATGGACATCATCGATTGGAAGGAGCAATAGCCTATCGGAAAAATAAGCAAGACGCATTTCCAGAGGCCGAGTGGCAAGGTTCGGATTATCATTTGATGTATTTTACCAATGCCCACGGTAATCACCTGAAAATCCTTCCTACACACCGGCTTTTTTATGGGCTTGAAATCTCAGAAAAAGAACTGCTTGATAGGTTAGGAGAGTGGTTTGACATCCGTCAATTTGGAGACGCAGAGGAGCTCTCGACCTACACCTTCCAAAGAGTTTGGTCCTTCGGCTTAGTATTCAAAGAGGATGCGTGGATCATCAAGCTAAAGCCAGAAAAATGGAATGAATTGGCCTCAGAAGTGGCTGAAGCGGTTAGGAAGCTTGATCTCTGGGTTTTGCATGAGGTGCTATTTTCAAAAATTCTGGGCATCAAGCAGGAAGATCAGCGCTCATCCAATCAACTGGCCTTTGAAAGGAACTTTTCTCGCTGTATCCGGGAAGTAAGAGAAGGGCAGGCAAGTTTTGCAGTAATTACCCGTGAGATCGAGCTGGAGCAAGTATTGGAAGTATGCAAATCGGGCGAGGTGATGCCTCAAAAATCCACTTACTTTTATCCCAAAGCCTTGGGTGGTTTGCTTTTTGCAAGTATCAACCAACGTGAATTTGATTATGACTATGGAGCCTTTTTTACAAAAACTCAAGAATAAAAAAATCATTCTCGCCTCTGGCTCGCCCAGAAGACAGGAGTTGCTAAAAGGGCTGGAAGTCGATTTTGAAGTAAGAAAGCTCGATGTGGATGAGTCTATCCCTGAGGAGATTCCGGTAGAATTTGTGGCAGCCTATCTGTCCAAACTCAAAGCTGAAAGCTATCCTGGTGAGCTTCAGGAAAATGAAATCCTGATTACTTCAGATACCGTGGTGATAGAACGTGGTCATATTTTGGGCAAGCCCAATTCTGAGGAAGAGGCTTTTGATATGCTCAAAAGCCTTTCAGGATCTTCCCATATCGTGATGACAGCCGTCACCTTGATGGACAGAAAGAAAAAAGTGACCTTGGAAGACGAGGCCGTAGTGACCTTCCGTTTTTTGGAGGAAGAGGAGATTTGGCATTATATCCGTAAGTATAAACCATTTGATAAGGCTGGAGCTTATGGGATCCAGGAATGGATTGGATACATGGGAGTCAATAGTATTCAAGGCTCCTATTATACGGTCATGGGCTTTCCGATGCACTTGGTCTATGAGCAGTTGAAAAAGTGGTAACCCTGGTTGGGATGTAGCGTCTTATTCTTTTTTCCCGTAAAGGAAACAAAACAAATACGATGAAATACTTACTTCCTTTCCTTTTTCTAAGTCTCGTATTTTTTTCCTGTAAAGATTCAGAAGGTCCTGAATCCTGTGGAGTCGAAAATCCTGCCCAAAATTTGCCTTGGTTCGTGGAGCGTATTGAAGAAATTGAGGCAAGTTCATTTCCCGAGTATTTTTACATCGTTGAAGCAAGATATAAGGGAAATACAGTCTTCTTAATGGAAAACTGCTGTCCGTTTTGCAATTCCATAGTCACTGTTGTGGATTGCAGCGGTGAAAATATTGGATTTCTGAGCGAACAAAGTGGCATTGATCCCTCAGAAATCACCCATGTGAGGATCGCCTGGAAGCCTTCGAATTCTTCCTGCAATTTCACTTCATAAAAAAAGCCGGATTAATTCCGGCTAACTTTTCCAATCCCACTGACGTCTTCCTTGATGACTTTAGGGTATCCGGTGTATTTTACTTCCCCGATACCTGATACTTCCAGGGAAAGTTCTCCCTCGCAATGAACAGCCACTCGGCCAATCCCGGAGCTTCTCAAATCCACATTTTGGGCAATTAGACCGGATGCATCGATATTTCCGATTCCCTCATTGTCCAGGTTAAACCGATCCGATTTTCCCTTCAGGTTCATATTGCCCATCAGATCCAGATCTGCATCAATGCGATTCGCATTCAATTCCAAGTTGATATTTCCTACACCTTCGCCTCGGATCGAAATTTGGTCAACATTGAAGGCAGATTGGGTTTTGATATTTCCCACTCCTTCAAATTCCAATTCTTTTAAATCGGCGATTTGAAGGGTCACATCCAAGCTTTTATCCTTGAAGAAATTGCCTTTCACATCTTTCAATTCCAGTTCTAATTGGTCCCCTTGCTGAGTAATTTTAAATCGCTCTGAGAGCTCCTCACTTCCCTCAATACTGATGGATTCATTATCAGATTGAATCAAAGTCAGATTGATAACTCCACTGATTTTCAGTCTAGCAACTCCGGAGATTTCTTCCACATTTTCAAAGCGGTTGTCAGAATCATCTACGTTTCTGGGACTGCAGGAAATTATGCCTAATAAGATTAAGGCGATTACTAATAGTTGGGTTTTCATAATGCTGGGTTTAGAGTTTATTTAGCTTCAAATTAATCAAACCCCGCATATTTTCCCATTTACGATATGGAGCTAGGAAATTCCAAATGCCTTAATCCACTACTTGTGTTATGATAAAAGTCATTTTAAGGTAAATATTCTAGGTCTAGAGGCCCGAAACATTTATTGGTACGTAAAATAAAAGGAGGGCTTACCTCTTTGACCATTAACCAAACAAAACGACCAATGAAAACCTTATCGAACAAAGTAGCACTGATCACTGGAGCTGGATCTGGAATTGGAAAAGCAGCCGCTCTTCTTTTTGCTAATCAGGGTGCCAAAGTGATTGTATCTGACATTCATGAAGGGCATGGGAAAGAAGTCCTAGAGGAGATCAAAAAATCTGGAGGAGAGGCAAGTTTTTTCAAATGTGATACATCCCAAGCCAAGGAGCAGGAAGCTTTGGTTCAATTTGCCATGGATACCTATGGAGGCTTGGACATTGCGGTGAATAATGCAGGAATCGGCGGACCTTTGGCACTTACAGGTGAATATCCCTTGGATGGTTGGCAAAAAGTCGTGGACATCAACCTCAACGGAGTATTTTATGGGATGCGATTTCAAATTCCAGCTATGCTAAAATCTGGAGGAGGATCCATTGTAAATATTGCTTCAATTCTGGGTAATGTAGGAACAAGATTTTCCCCTGCTTATGTAGCCTCAAAGCATGGAGTGGTGGGATTGACAAAGGCAGCAGCCCTCGAGTATGCTAACCAAAATATCCGGGTAAACTCCATCGGACCGGGCTATATCAATACCCCATTGCTTACAAATGTTTTAGAGCCAGAGACGATTAAGCAAGTGGAATCTTTACATCCCATGAATAGGCTGGGGAAATCAGAAGAGGTTGCCGATTTGATTTTGTTTCTGGCCTCATCCAACTCCAGTTTTGTAACTGGGTCTTATTATCCCGTGGACGGAGGGTATCTCGCCCAATAAAACACAGCTAGCCCAAGCCATTAGGTTTGGGCTTTTTTTATGCATTTTTTACCGATCAACCCAATTTCGTCCTGTTTACAACTTGGATTTTTCTATTTTGACCGGAAGAAAAATTCCTGCTCACCCACTAGTCCTGATTCCTGAATGAGATCACTTTTATCCGCTGTTTTAGTCTCCAGTGTATTGATTTTGCAATTTGCCTGTAAGAGTAAAGAAGATTCTGTTTCTAAAAAAAGTATCCGACAGTCTCAAAAGTTAATTGGGCTGGAGTTGAATAAACAGCACTTTGATCCACTGGCGAATTATTTGGCAAGAAATAAGGCTGGGTATGACAGCCTAAGGAGTATTGAAATCCCCAATGAAGTTTTCCCCGCAGTACTTTTTGACCCGCATCCAAGAGCTTTCCAATTTCCTGTGTTTGAAACTTCTCCAAGTTTTTCCATTCCCAAAGCTATTGAGCTTCCGGAAGACAAAAATGAGCTTGCATTTTTCACGATCCCACAATTGGCCTCTTTAATTCAAAGCAGGAAAATTACCTCCGTGGAGCTTACCCAGTTTTTCATTTCCAGAATAAAGGAGCATGATTCCAAACTCCACAGCGTCATCACACTCACTGAAGATCTGGCTATGGAACAGGCAAAAAGAGCAGATGAAGAACTGGCAGCAGGGAAGATCCGGGGAATTCTACATGGGATTCCTTATGGGGTGAAAGATTTGCTCGCTGTCAAAGGCTATCCGACCACTTGGGGAGCGGAACCCTATAAAGATCAAGTGATTGACATGACAGCGACCGTAGTGCAAAAGCTGGAGGCACAAGGTGCAGTTTTAATCGCTAAACTAGTCTCAGGATCCCTGGCAAGAGGGGATGTTTGGTTTGGTGGAAAAACCCTCAACCCCTGGGACTTGAGTCAAGGTGCTACAGGATCTTCAGCTGGATCTGGAGCCGCTACTTCTGCTGGCTTGGTGCCGTTTGCCATTGGAACAGAGACTTTGGGCTCGATAACCTCGCCCTCAGCTCGAACCGGAATCACAGGTCTCCGACCTACCTATGGCCGGGTGAGTCGTCATGGAGCGATGAGCTTGAGTTGGTCTATGGATAAAATTGGCCCTATGGCCAGAAGTGCAGAAGATTGTGCCATTGTTTTTCAGGCGATTTACGGAAAGGATGAGTATGATCCCTCGACCAATGAGATTTCCTTTGAATTTTCTGCCGCAGGTGATGTGAAAAAACTGAAAGTGGCTTTCCTTCAAAAGGATATCGAAAAAGACACCACTGAATCCGGCCAAAATATGCTCGCCTCCTTGGAAGTTTTTCGGAAAATGGGATTAGAATTAACCCCAATTGAGCTTCCTGAAAACTATCCCTATGGGGTTTTTGATATCATTCTTCGAGCTGAATCCGGAGCCTTCTTTGATGATTTGGTGAGAAGTGGTGAGGTGGATCTTATGGTTGAGCAGCACGAGGGGTCCCGGGCAAATTCCCTGAGACAATCCCGGTTTATTCCAGCTGTGGAATACCTTCAAGCCAATCGGGTTCGGTCGATGCTGATTGAGGAAATCAATGATCTATTTGATGATTATGATGTGATCATTGCCCCAGCGAGTAAAAGCAGACAAGTGTTGATCACTAATCTTACCGGACATCCTGCCTTGAGTATTCCCAATGGCTTTGATGAAAAGGGTAGACCAACCAGCCTGACGCTTCTGGGAAATTTGTATCAAGAAGGTAAAATACTGGAGTTGGCTAAGGCGTTTCAAGACCTCACGGATTTTGAAGAAAAGAATCCTCCTTTGTTTTCGGGGAAAAAATAACGCGCTTCTCTTAACCGGTTATACTTTGACTTTGAAAAGTCTCCGTCTTTTCTCTGGAAAATGACAAATCACAGGTAACCTCGTATAAGTCGATTTTCCCTTTATGGATATGAACTCTTATGTCCTTGAGGTGGATTGTGCTGACATTGATGAAAAGCTTTGAAACTTCCTGAACAGCATTTTCCACAGCAGCTTCTATTCCTTTGTTTGATTTCCCTGAAACCTCAACAATATTTTTGATAGTCATGATCCTGTAGTTTAGGATTTCCAAAAATCAAGTTGAATACCAATTCAAACAATACTGCATTATTGTTAAAATTCAGGCTCTAGAAGCCAATTAATGGTTTTTTATATTTTATTCCTTGGAATTCTTGCATAAAAAATGGGGAATAATCTCCCCGTTTACTCTAAAATATTCCCCAACCCGAAGGCGTTGCGAGCTTCTTTGGATAAGCAGAATAAGACTAAAATTTGAAGGTAGAACTCAGTATTGGAATTCTTATCCAAAGGAAATCAATCTAATTTTGTCCTTTGTTGGGATCTTGAAAGGGCCCATAAACTGCATCTCTGAATTTCTTATGAACCTGTCCGGCAAAAGGCATGACTTGGACGAAGAGAACTGCTGTCAAATTGTTTTGAGGATCTACCCAAAATAAGGTGCTGGCTGCTCCATCCCAGAAATACTCTCCAACCATTCCCATATTTTCCTCCGGAGAAGAGGTAGGAGCCACTCTTACGGCAAAATCAATCCCAAAACCAACATTCCCCTTACTAGGTAGAAACATCCGCTCTGTGACGCTCTCATCCAGCTGGTTGGTAGCCATTAGTTTCACCGTTTCCGGTTTGAGAATTGTGGTTCCCTCATAGGTTCCACCATTGACCAGCATTTGGGCAAACTTCATGTAATCGTCCAAAGTAGAAGTCAAGCCATAACCTCCCGGGGTCAAGGCCCACTGCTGAGTATTGAAGGCATGAGCAATAGAATCCGGAACTTGACTCAGGGCACCATCTTCCGACCTTCGGTACATGGCCGACAAGCGGTTCTGATCACTTTCTGGAACGAAATATCGTGTTTCGCTCATCCCCAGAGGATCCAAAACATTTTCCCGAACATATTCCCCATAAGGTTTGCCAGAAAGTCTTTCTACCAAGAATGCCTGAACATCTACCGAAGGTCCATAAGCCCACTGGGCTCCAGGCTGAAACATGAGAGGAACTTTCCCCATTTTTTCCGCCATTTGAACCAAGGTGTTATTCCGGTTTCCAGGATCAGCGGCCTTTAATAGCTCCCCTAATCCGGGTTGGTTTGGATTGGTTGCAAATCCAGCGGTATGTCGGGTGATATCTCTGATGGTAATAGGTCTGGTAAGTGGCTCAAGTTTGATTTCTCCAGATACCGAATCCATGCCCGCAAAAACCATCATATTGGCGAATTCAGGAGCATATTTTTCCAAGGGATCGTCAAGTTGAAATGCACCTTGCTCGTACAAAGTCATCAATGCCACTCCAGTAATTGGCTTGGTCATGGAATAGATGATGGCCAAAGTATTTCTTTCCATTGGCTTTTGTGCTTCTCTATCCGCAAAACCCGCTGCCTTAAAGTAAACCTCTTCGCCTTTCTCATAAATTAAGGCAGATGCTCCAGCCACCATTCCCGATTCCACCATTTCGATGAGAGCTGAGTCAAGCCGGGCTTTTGCCGATTCATCAATGACAAGGTCTTCTTTGGAAGCTTTGGAGCAGGAGAAAATGGCTATTAACAGGATCGGGAATAGGAGGGATGTAGGTTTCATGGAAGGAGTAGGTGCTAGAGGTTAAAGTATTGAAGCAGAATTAAATATGGAAATTATATTTTAAGAATGAGTCATTTCTTTAAAAGGAAAGACCCATTGCAAAAAACAAAGATTCAGGAAAACCGAAGCCGGTTCGGAAAAGGAATGGTTTTCCTGGTTTTTGGTGGCGATAAGCAAAATTGAATGCAATCGGGAAATCCATATCTCCATTCACTACGAAATTCGGCCCAGCACTCATTTCAAAATGACTGGCCTTTCTTCCGGTAATAATTCCATATTGGAGATTGAAGTATTGTCCCGAATCTCCCCAAGCACCATAGGTGCCATATCCTACTTTTCCAAATGTACCGGTTACTTTTTTATCCAAGGATTGGGTGAGCATCCGTTCCAGATTGATAAAAGCTGTACCATATATCCCAGCAAAACCAAGTCCTCCATGGAGTGTTGTTTTTCGATAGGGATTGGGTTCGGAATCTTGAGCCCGAGCATCTACCAGTGAGTTAGAAATCAGAATACCGGCAATTGCAAATATTCTGAAAAGAGGAAGGAATTGTCTATGGTTTTTCATGGGTGTGTTGGGCGAAAAGCCACAGAAATTACAGTTATTTTTATGATTTTCAGAATTTAATTTGATTTACTGAATCCATTGGCTCTTACAGGGTCTGTGAGCTCAAAAACATCAAAATGAAAGCAAAAAAAAAGAGGTCCAGACAAAGCCTGCACCTCTTTAACGTTTGTGAAAGGAGGAGATTACTTTACCACTTTCACGTTAACGGCATTGATACCTTTTTTACCTTGTACTAGGTCATAGGTAACCTGATCTCTCTCACGGATTTCGTGTACTAGTCCAGTGTGATGTACAAATACATCTTCAGAGTTGTCTGCTGGAGTGATAAATCCAAATCCTTTTGTTTCGTTGAAGAATTTTACTGTTCCTTGGTTCATAATTTTACTTGTTTTGATCTGCCTTTCGGCTGTGTGAATTATTGGTTTGATTTAATTGTTTTTTTGGTACTGGAGGCTCAGGCGGAGAATCAGAGAAGTTTCCGAATTCATCCACATAAACGATCATGTTTTCAAGGCTTCCGTCTTTCGGCTGTGCCTTACGTTCAAGTTTCTTTTCTAGTTTCTCTTTTTGCTTTCGCTTTTTGAGCTCGGCTTTTTGTTTTTTAATAAATGTGTTTTGGTTTTTCGACATGGATAATTTCTCAGTTGATAAAGGTGATTGCTCGTCCGGTTTTCCCGGCTCTTCCAGTTCTCCCAATTCTATGGATATAAGCATCCATGGTCATGGGCATTTGGTAATTGATGACAAGATTTACATCGGCTACATCAATACCTCGAGCAGCTACATCGGTAGCCACCAAAACTCGGATCTTTCCTGATTTGAATTCGTCCAAGGTTCTATTTCTGAAATTCTGGGATTTATCTCCGTGGATTTGACCTGCAGAGATCCCGTTTTGGTTCAGTTTTTTAGCCAACCGATCAGCCAGTCTTTTCGTTTCGGTGAAGAGAATTACTTTCTCCAAAGAAGAGTCCTGGAAAAGGTCTTTCATGACCAAAAACTTATCTTCTCCGTCAGCCACCTGAATGGTTTCCTGATTGATATGCTCGTTGGCAGAAGTTCCTGGATCGATTTGGATTTCCACAGGATTGTCTAATAATCCGGAAATCAATTTCTGCTGGCTGGCGTCCAAAGTGGCAGAGAAGAGCAAGGTTTGCTCTCTTGAACCAATCATTTCCACCAATCGCTTGACGTCTTGGATAAATCCCATGTCCAGCATTCTGTCAAATTCATCCAAAACAAGTGTATTTACTTGTTTAAGCGGAAGAACTCGCTGTTTCGCCAAATCCAACAATCTTCCCGGTGTCCCGATCAAAACCTGAGGTTTCTGGGAAAGATGATTTAGATCAGATTGGATATTGGTCCCACCGATAAAGGTGGCCCATCTGAGATTCATTCCCAGCGTTAATTCTTTAAACTCTTCTCCGATCTGCAAGGCAAGTTCCCGGGTAGGAGCTACTATCAACACAGAATGTGCCAGTGGCTTCTCCAGCAATCTCATGATCAAGGGGATCAAAAATGCTGCAGTTTTGCCGGATCCTGTTTTGGAAATCGCCAGCATATCTCTTCCTTCCAAAAGAACTGGAACCGCTTGCTCCTGGATAGGAGTCAAGGTGGTGTATCCTTTCTTTTGAATGTTTGCTTGGAGTTTTTTGTCCAAGGGAAGATTAATGAAGTTTTGTCCCGAGGTGGGATTACTGATTTTCTGAACAGGCAATGCTTTCTTGACCAATTGTTTTGGATCAAGGGAAGAAACCATTTTCCTTTTGGTTTGGTGTCTTCCAGGTGCCTGTGGAGCCCCTTTGGATATGGGACGATTATTTCTTTTTGGGTAAGTCATAGTATTAATGAGTCGCTTTTACAGGCACGGCTTCATAATTCCCCAGATAATGGAGCATTTTGAAATGTGACTTTAAAGCATGTAAAAAATTCTTTTTGGAATAATAAGGCAGGTTGTATTCAGCTGCCGTTTGTTTTACAATGGTTGAAATGTCTTTGTAGTGGACATGACAGATGTCCGGGAATAAATGATGCTCAATCTGATAATTCAGGCCACCAATCAACCAAGAGAAAACCCGGCTTTTGGGAGCATAATTGCTGGTTGTCATCAATTGGTGAATCATTCTTTCTCCCTCTACCATGCCATGTTCATCTGTTAAGTGAAAGGATACATCAGGCATGATGTGGGCGGTTTGGAAAACCAATGAAATCGAAAGTCCTGTTACGAAATGAAGTGCAAGGAAGGCTAGTAGGATTTCACCAACTCCGAAAGGAGAGAATAAAATCGGCAACCCTAAGGTGAAGGCGAAGTAAACTAGTTTCCAAAGTAGGATCTTGATGAAAGTGTTTCGGTAAACATTCTTTCCTTTGAACAATCCCATTTTATAATATCTATCCAAGCGGATAAAATCTTTGGTAGTCACCCAAGAAAGCGTCGATAAACCATAGAAAAACCAGGTGTACCAATGTTGATAAGGGTGAAGAAGGTTCTTTTTTGCATTGGGAGAAAACCTCAGGAAAAAAGGAACATTCAAATCGTCATCCCCTTCATGGATATTGGTGAAGCTATGATGAAGGACATTGTGCTGCACTTTCCAGATAGTCGCATTGGCGCCTACCATATTTAAAGTGTAGCCTAGAAGTTTGTTGATTTTGGGGTTGGAAGAGTAAGTTCCATGGATGGCGTCATGCATGATTCCCATTCCGATTCCGGCCATGCCAAAACCACTGAGAATGAAACAAGCGAATAGTTGCCAAGTTTGGGTGAGCAAGCCGGTACTGACCAGAAGCACTGGTACAAAGTATAGGGTCAACATGAGAATGGTTTTGAAAACCATTTCCGGGTTACCGTATTTACTCTGATTTGTGGATTGGAAATGAGAATTGACCCGGCTGCGAAGGGTAAGGGAGAAATCAGAAAGAGCTGATTCCGAAAATCGAATGGTCTTAATAAGAAAGGGGGTGAAAGGGGGAAAGAAATTTGTTCAAGATGTTTTTTGAATTCATTCTGCGGTATTCAATTCTACGGCTAGACTAGGCTAGATGGGGAACTAAAAAGTAGAAAGAGAAGAATTATTACCGTGAAAAACTCTTGAAATGCTACTTGGGGCAGGGAAATTACCGATACTGTTTACTGACAGGATGGAAGTACTTCGTCTAAGTGCTCTGGCATCCTTCTTTTACAAAGGTAAGTAAAGTTAATCTTTTTGGTACTATGCATTTCTAAATATTCAGGTGAATGTGCCTTTGGAGCCTGTAAATGAAGTTTTTATTTTTTTAAGACACCAATTAATTATCCATTAACTTCCAAAAAAAGGCCAAACGATAAAAATCAAAAGAAATAGACGAACAAAAAAAACCGAGAATACTTCCTCGGTTTTTAGAGTGTTTTATTAGTTAATCTACTTGAACATTGCCTTCAGTCCATTCATAAATCATCAATTCTTCTTCAGTAATAAAATCTGCAAAATCTTCACAGGGAGGATTACCAAAATTTAACCAAGTTCCAGTATACAAATCAGAATCAGCATTAGCACCTTCTCCATTATCCTGAAAACCTATATAATAAGGAATGGATTCAATTTCGAACCTAATATAGGCTTGGTTTCCGATCACAAACAAACAGTTAACTTCAGCCCAACCCACAACTTCACCTTCCTCATCTGAAAACTTGATCATTCCTACGTCCATTCCATCTACACTTTCTTTGGCTTGGAAGGATATGTAATATCCATCAAAAAAACTATTGTCTTGAGTTCCTCCACCATTAACTATGCTGGCCCATTTTTTATTAGAACGAAGCATAATTTCAGCATCCATCAAACTGGAGGGATTTTGTTTACTCCTCTCTAAGGCTTCTCTAAAATCCTCAGCAAATTCTGGATTCGCATCCAACGAATTGAAGACTTTTGATAAGTTTTCGGAGTTTTTAAGGTTGTCAAAATCCTGAATCTGTTCTGTTCCATCCATAGAACAACCGAGCGCAAAAACTACTAAAATAAGGAGACTTAAAAGTGAACCTCCTCGCATTGAAAATTTAAAATTTTTCATGGGTATATTGGTTTTTGGTTAAACAAAATGTAAAAGAACTAGAAAGAATATATCGTATTATAAAAATATATCCAATTGAAAATCAATTTAATAACCTTTTTTACCTTCAATTTATAATTAGATCGATTAGCTATTTTGAACCATAAATTGTACTTTCTGACCAAGACATATTTCGTTTAATGTTTGGGGTTTCTTATAAAGAATCCCCTCCAAGAGGAAGTAAGTCCTGATCTTAAAAATTAAAATTTTGATTTAAGTTTGGATTTAAAGAAGATTCAAAAAAGTCTCCGATGGAATTTAGTTTTCAAAGGATTTTTTCATTTAATCAGATTTTTTGAATCCATTAAAGGCGAGTGATCCGTGATTAGGATCTTTTTCAAGAATAAGAGCTACATCAATAATCCAACAGTTCAGAAATGCTTCTGATTGGGTTTGGAAATGATTTTCCAATTTCATTTGATTTGGTCTTTTGTAAAGGCGATATACATTCCCTTCATTCGAAAAAAATTATTTTTCTGCTTTGATCTTCATCTGAAAAATTGATCCATTCATTTGCTTTTATTTGTGTGGGAAAATGTGAATCGCCCGCCTGTTTTATGAAAAACAACTTTCTTACTTACTCCATTCTTGGGGCGATGCTTCTCGGGGTAGCTGTTGGATACTTCATCCATTCGACTGGTCAGCAAGAATATATATCTACCTACAGCGACAATATCAAATTACTGGCAACCATCTTTATCCGCTTGGTTCAGATGATCATTGCACCTTTAGTGTTCACTACTTTGGTGGTTGGAATCGCTAAACTGGGTGATGTAAAAGCGGTCAGTAGACTAGGGGGGAAATCCATGCTTTGGTTTTTCTCAGCTTCCTTGGTGTCTCTTTTGATCGGGTTGTTGATGGTAAACTATTTTGAGCCAGGAGTGGGGATGAATCTAAGCGCTTCTGATGCCTCTGGAGTTGCGGATGTAACAGGAAAGACCCAGAGCTTTTCGCTTCAAAACTTTGTAGAACATATTGTTCCCAAAAGTGTCTTTGAAGCAATGGCGACCAATGAGATTCTTCAGCTAGTTGTCTTTTCCATTTTCTTCGGGATAGCTCTTTCTGGGATGGGCCAGCACGGCTACCCATTGATCAAAGCCTTGGATGTGGTCGCACATGTTACTTTGAAAATGGTTGGGTTTATCATGATGTCTGCTCCATTGGGTGTATTTGGAGCTATTTCTGCGGTGATTGCTACCAGAGGTTTGGATATTTTGTTGACCTATGCCCGATATTTTGGAGCATTCATTGCCGGAATAGGGGTCTTATGGGTAGTCTTGATGGGAGTTGGATATTTGATGTTAGGCAAACGACTGTGGGAGTTACTTCGCAGTTTGTTTGGATCTATGGTCATCGCTTTTAGTACCACCAGTTCCGAAGCAGTTTTTCCAAAACTTACCGAGGAACTCAAACGCTTTGGCTGTAACGATCGGATTGTTTCTTTTATCCTTCCTTTAGGCTATTCCTTTAATCTTGACGGAAGTATGATGTATATGACTTTTGCAAGCATTTTCATTGCTCAAGTCTATGGAATTGAACTTGACTTAGGAACTCAGCTTACCATGCTTTTGGTGCTTATGCTGAGTAGTAAAGGTGTGGCAGGAGTTCCAAGAGCCTCTTTAGTGGTGGTTGCTGCTACTTGTGGCATGTTTAATATCCCAGTTGAAGGAATCGCTTTGATTCTTCCCATTGACCATTTTTGCGATATGTTCAGAAGTGCAACCAACGTCTTGGGAAATGGTCTAGCAACAACAGCCGTCAGTAAGTGGGAAGGGGAGTTGTCAACCGAAAACGCCCCAGTTAAAGAGCGTGAGCTTGTGGAATCTTAAACTAAAAAACATTACTTCCCAATTATCTTCAACTGCTCTTCCGAGCTGATGATTTCGTCTTCATATTCCAAAGTCCAGCCTAAAGTTTTGGTCAGAAAATATAGGTTGGCGAGTTCCTCCATCAGTCTATCCTTTGCTTGGCTTTTAATGGAGGAAGCCTCGATTTTGGCACGAACTTGCTCGGTGATTTTGGTTTTGATGGTATTGTAATCCTTTCCTTCAAAAGGATTTAGATAATCTTGAGTGACATCGTAATAATCAAACTCCGGGTAAATCTGCAGAACCGGCTCAGGGATCTCCAGAATTCGGACTGTCTTCGATGCGGGATCCAATTCAGTTTTTAATTTTCTTAAATCGTATTCTACGGTGGCCTTGGTATTGACTAAAACCAGCGCTTTTTTGTCTGCAGAAATCAGATTCAGAAAAAGCTTTTGCGAGTTTTTGTAAGTAAACACCTGAGAATAATGCCCTTCTGTCACGATCAATTTGCCGACTTGCTCGATTTGCTGCTGGATTAAACTGGAGTCAGCGAACAACTCTTCCTTTTTTTCCTGTCGGGAAGTAATCCACCAAAAACCAGCCACAAGCAATGCAGCAGCAATAAATCCAGTCCAAAATCTCATCATGAGCCTAAGTTAGCTGATTTTGCATTAGTACTGGAATGGTCAAAATAGGATTGTTATTTTTCTGTGGGCTTTTAAATAATATATAAATCTGCCTTCTTACCGGAAGGCCATACTCATTGTTTAATATCCCACTTGAAGTTCATCTTTAGCCAGCTTCGGACTTCGCACTTCGGTCTTCCAACCGGCCAACCGAAGTAATTTTGGATTGTGGTGCAATTGCGGATAATTTTATTAAAAAGTATGTATCTCCGCTTTCTAACCAGTAAGCCATACAACATGAATAAAATCCCACTTGAAGTTCAGTTTTAGTGAGCTTCGGACTTCGGTCTTCCAACCGGCCAACCAAAGGAATTTTGAATTGTGGTGCAATTGCGGATAATCATATTAAATAGTTTAACCCGAATTAGAAAAGTACCTATGGTCAAATTTTTCATCCCCGAAAACCAAATTTGGGGGAGTTCTAAGTTTGGCATGAAGCATTTTTCATAAAAAAAGCCCGATCAAACGACCGGGCTTTAAAGAATCTAAGCTTCAAAATTACCTCTTCAGTAATCTCACCACTTTGGTTTCCTGACCTTGGTTAAGGTGCAGGTAATAGATACCGTTTTTCAGATTCTGAGTTCCAAAGTCAAGACCAAGCTTACCAGCTTCGAATCTTCCCAATCCACTTTGGATCACATTGCCTCTGTGATCGAATAGGATAAAGGCTACATCGATATCCAGAGCCTCATCCAACTGAACTTCCACTCGGCTTTCCATTGGATTAGGGAAGGTTCTCACGATAGTTGCTTCGGCATAATCCATCACTCTAGACACATTAGCAGTTGAACTTTCGCAAGGAATAATTCCACAAGCTCCTAGGGTAGCTCCTTTAGCAAGCATCGCAGGAACTGCTTCAGCAGCTATGCTAAGCGTATTGCTCTTGCCGGAATTACCGGTTGGAAGGCATACTGTTACTTTGTCCAACTTACTTCCGCTTCTCACATCTACCACACACACGGTCACGGTATCTGTGAAAATATTTCCTGCCTCATCGGTGACAGTCAAGGTGTAGGTAGTGGTCTCTGTAGGTGAAACGGTGATTTGCTGACCTGATTGGCCATTGCTCCAGCTATAGCTGTAAGCTCCAAATCCTCCAGTAGCATCTGCCGCATTCAAGGTAATGCTGGACATAGGTGCATATCCGTAATACACAACTCCGCCTTCTCCTGCATCCGAAAGCAATGCCTCACCGGCAAGCAATCTTGCTGATACTGGCAAGTGGTCCGAGGTGGTATTGGCGTAGTTGTCGATCTCATTAAACGGAATGTACAAGACCTCTGAACCTTCTAGATAGTTGTCATACAGTTCATTGGAGATCGTGATATGGTCGATCACATTGTCATTGAAGATAAAGGATCTCAAACCTGCTTCGCTGAGTGAAATTGTCACCCCGTCAAAATCAGGATCCGAAATAATCACTTCATAAGTGCTTGGTCCTGAACCGATCGATACATCCAAGTCATCATTATAGTCACCTAGCAAAATGATGTTCGCATTTGCATAGTAGGCATCCAAGCTATCTTTTAGGGCCAGATTGTCAAATCTTCTTCTTGCCAAATCTTGATTGGTAGCCCCGGATTTTGCGTGAATATTGATCAAGTTGACTTTCTCTTTTACTCCATTGATGTTAGCAATGACTTCTACCATCCAAGGGAGACGACCACTGGACCAGAAAGATGAAGGCGAGCCAGTAGGATATCCATCCAGCAAGGTGTTCAATCCTAATCTTGCTTCATCATACACTTGCTCAAAAAGAACCTTCTGATTGATGACTTCCACTACAGCGGTATTGTAGATCAAGCAAAGCTTTTGAGGAGGGAAGGTAGGGTCTGGCGCTTCAAATGATCTCGAGAATCGATCCGAGCAAATCACCGCATAGCCTGGAAGTTGAGCAACCACCTGAGCCAGAAGGTTTTCGTCACTGATTTCCTGAACGGCAATCACATCCGGCATGGTGGCCTGGAATACTTTCAAGGCATTGGCAGCCTGAAGAGTAACATCAGTAGGGCCGAAAGTAGCGATGGTGGATCCAAAGAACTCCATGTTCCAAGTCATCACATCCAAAGTTTCATTGGCAGGAATATCGGATCCCGCGGCTTCATATGGATTTGTTCCTGGAAGATCTGCAATAAATCTTGGCAACAATTGAAGTGTGCCTCTAAAGCTTCCCAAGACGCCGGTAATCGTTTGGGCACCGCTTGGAATGACCCGTCCTACCAAACTGCTAACCTGTCCGTCAATTCTCAATTCCAGATTTCCGCTTCCATCCGTGATGATGTAATTACTTTCAGGGAATAGCAATCCTTTTGGTACTGCAAAGGCAGCGGCAGGTATTTGAATCAATTGACCTTCCAAAGCTGCAGTGATTTGGCTGATGCTGACCACTTTTGGAGTTACTGGATTTCCTGTGCTGAGTACTTCGATTTCACTTACATTTCCTAATTGGATCTGCTGGTTGAAGGCTCCAACTTTGGCCAAAATTTGGATTTCGTCTCCGATTTGGAAAACGCCAACACCATGTACTTGTGAATCAAAAACAGGAATTCCACCAGTCTGGTCCTGAATAAAGGCTGGGCCTCCAAACTGATCGGTGGCAGTCAAAATTCCCTTAACCAAAACTTCAGATCCCTGTGGCTTTTGTCTTGCTTGGGCAATACTTAAGAGAACCGGCTCTGGGTTAACAATAACGCCTCCGAAGCTTTGACCGGTATTTACCGAATTATAAGTGCTTGAAATAGAAGTAGAAGACCAAGTAAAGTCAGAATATTTACTTCCCGTACCCTGCAACTGAAGTGAAGTACCAATAGGAGTTGAGTTGGTCTGAGCTACTCCGATATCTGTACTGACTAATCCATTGGCAATGCCATTCAGCGCAGTAAAAGTTCCTTCATAGCTTAGGAACTGGATTACTTTATTGGCAGGGGCCGGACCTATCAAGGCAAAACCATCCGGGTCACCATTTTGAATCCCTGAGAAAGGGAAAAATAAAGTACCATATCCATTGTCTTGGTTTGGAAGAGTACCTGTAAGGTTTATAGTGCCATAGGAAAGGCCGTTGGCTCCGTTGTAAAGGATAATCCGATATCCTGTCAAATCAAGACCTGCTGTTCCCGCTACTTCTATGCCTTCGTTTACATCGGTACCGGCATTGTCGTAGTGGAATTCATTGATGAAAAGGACTGGATCAAAAGATTGTCCGCTATTGAGGGCATTGAAAGTAGATGCTTTCGGAGTAGCCCAAGTAAAGTCAGAATAGCTGGAGCCTGTGCCTACGAGCTGAAGAGACCATCCAATGGGATCACTTCCTCCTTCAATAACCCCAATGTCTGTGCTCGTCATTCCATTGGCTGGGCCGCCTACAGCGGTGAAGACCCCTTCATAGCTAAGAAACTGAACCACCACGCCATTATTGACTAAGGCCATTCCATCAGGGGCGCCGTTTTGTATACCGTTTGAGGGGTAGGTAACAGTCACAAAACCGAATCCATTGGAAACATTTGGAATTGTGCCGCTCAAGGTTTTGGTGTCATAAAGCACACCATTGGCCCCATTGTACAGGACAATTGACCATCCGGTCAAATCCGTACCAGCTGGGCCAGCGATTTCAATGGCTTCTCCGACATCCGTACCGGTGTTGTCGTAGTGGATTTCATTGAAAAATACCTGCTGGGCTTGGGCGAGATTTCCCAAAAGACAGAGGCAAAAACAAGTGAAATAGAGTAAATTTTTTATCATATAAGTTGGTTAAAATATAAGCTCCCGAATATCCGAAAGAGAATTGAATATCAGGTACTCCAAAAGTTAATTTGGGGTTAAGTTTATATGAGAGGAAAATAAAAGGAGTGGTCTGAAGGAGAGCCCTAAAATGGAGTAGGGTTAATGCGGATTAAACGCTTGAAAATCAACCAAGGCTTAAGGGTAAAGGCTGGGGTTCTTTTTGACTAAATCTTGCAGATTTTGGTTTTGAAAAAATTGCTCAAAAGGATCGGATGAGGATAAAAAAAAGCCCTGAATTAAGCTTAATTCAGGGCTTTTTAGAAAAAATCCTCAAATTTAATCCACTCGGAAAGATACCTTGCAAATCACTCCGTAGGAGACGATTTTTCCGTCTTTGACATGGACTTTGGTGTCCTTGAGCCACACGGAATCAATGTTGTGAACGGTCTTGGAAACTTCAGTGACTGCATTTTCAATTGCAGCTTCAATTCCTTTTTCAGATGAAGCAATGACTTCAATTACTTTGACAATAGCCATAAAATTCTGGGTTAAAATGTGAGAAAATAATTCAATCGATTCTTTGCCTGTTTGGATAGCAAAACACAGAAAGTCGATGTAATAATATAGGCAATTTTGAGGAGAATTAAAAGAAATTAGTTGATAATCAATTAGATGATTTGCTTTAGCTTCCAAGTTGATTTAGGAAACGATGAAAGGGGAAGGAGGTAGGGAGTGCGGAAGCGAGAGCCAAGATTCCTTAATCTTCACACAAATTCCATCGATTTATCGATAATTATTTCTCAAAGATCTTAGTCGATAATTCCTCTGCCGTGAAGAGGGTAAGGAATTTTCCTTTCCAATTATTACAACCTAAAAAAAGAAATGGCAAAGTCCTTTTAGGTTCAATTTCAAGGAAATGGACTGAAATTCAGAAGCTTTTGAAAGGTCTTGTTCTTTTGCCAAAAGACTCAAATTTCATGGTATCCGATATTTTTCGTATATTCTTTCAAGATCATCATTCTTAAAACTAGAAAAACTACTACTTATGGATAAACTTGATAAACTGGATTTAATGGATAAAATCCTCCGAGAATTGGAGGATTTGAGGAACAGTCAAACTTCCGTCATGAAGAAAATTTCCAAAATTGAGGCCGATAATATCAACTTAGGCGTCGAACTATTGGAAAAGAAATTGGTGGACATCTTTGTTGCCGTGGATAGCAATCTCAACTTAGTCACTGCTTTGGAAGAAGAATTCCAAGCCTATCGGGACAAGTTCTATAAAGACAATAATATCGCTGCTCTTCAGGCAGAAAATGAATAATCCCGAGACTTTGAACTCAACTTCAACCTTTAGCTCCTAGAGAAAGTGGATTTATTCACGAATAAAGAATTGTAACTTATCTAAACTTCAAACTAAACCCACGGCAGGCATCGTGGGTTGTTTTTTTATCAAAAAGGTCAATGGACAAGGCTTCGACTTCACTCAGCTTGGTAAGAAGTATTAAGTATCAAGAAACAAGAGGCAAGAAACAAGAGGCAAGAGGCAAGAAGCAAAGGGCAATGAGCAATAACCAATAACCAAAATAACCAGTAACTATTAACCAATAAACATTTCCCGAGTATGTTTAAAGGCCCGGTAATGAAATAACGCTCGGGTTTAAGGAAGAGGAATTCTCAAGGAATCATTGATGTTTCTAAAGTGTACCCATCTTTATTAGAAAATCAATTCATTGGCAGAATTTCCCAATCGAAGTAGGATTACAAAACACATTCGAATCCCCCCATTCTATGAAGCTCTACATCAAATACATGGTCAGTTTGCGATGCAAAATGCTGGTTAGGGATGAACTTCTAAAATTGGGTATCCGCCAAATGATCGTCGATCTGGGGGTGGTGGAAATTTTGGAGGACTTCAGCGAGAGACAAAGAGCCCTGTTACAGGAAAATCTCAAAAAGTCAGGCCTGGAGCTTTTGGATGATAAAAAAAGTATCCTCATTGAGAAAATAAAAAATGTAGTCATTGAAATGATTCATTACACCGATGAGCTCCCCAATGCCAATTATTCGGATTACATCAGCGAAAAACTAGGCTACAATTATACCTACCTCGCCAATATTTTTTCTGAGGTAAAGGGTATCACCCTCCAGCAATATATCATCCTCCATAAAATAGAAAAGGTGAAGGAACTACTGATCTATGACGAGTTGAACCTGACCGAAATTGCTTATAAACTCCATTACAGCAGTGTGGCCCATCTTTCTAACCAGTTTAAAAAGATCACAGGGCTAACTCCCACGTTTTACAAACAGCTCAAAAATAAGCGGAAGCAGAACCTGGAAAACATTTAGCCAAAACTCAATTTTTTAAGGCAACGTATTTTTTGACCACTCTTCAAAACCCCTAAAATGTGGGATATATGTAATAATCTCTCATATAGGTGTAACACATTAGAAGGCAAATAGAGCGAAATTTAGAATAGAAGTTAAAAGGTTTATTCCGCCCAATGACTTCCTAGATCTAACCAAGCAATCATGTCTAAGGATAAAAACATCAAAGAAAAATCAGGTGCTAAAGCACCTCAAAAGACCCTTAAAGAAAAGAGAGAGGCCAAATCCATCAAGAAACAGGAAAAAAAGAAGATGGATTAATTTCCAATTGACCTCACCCTTTAATCCCAAACCCATGGATCATACTGATTTTGAAAAATCCATCCCCCATATTTTGGTGGACTCGGTGGAGTATGTTTCTGGATCAGTCGTGACGCGATCTATCCTTAAGCAAAACACCGGAACAGTTACTATTTCCTCCTTTGACACTGGAGAGATTCAGACTACCCAATATTTACCTTTCGAGCACATGATCCAAATCTTGGATGGAGAAGCCTCCCTTTGCTTGGAGGATGAATTCCTCAACTTGGAAACAGGCCAGGCCATCATTATCCCAGCCCATGCCAAACACTGGATCAAGGCCAATAAAAGATTTAAAATGCTTTCGACCATTATCAAAAGTGGTTACGAGGATGTCAGCATTTAAACAATTACACACTAAAAATCCACAAAATGGAAGAGCCAATAACCAACAAATTCAAAGCAGGAGACACCGTCTATGCCAAAGTGGACCCCAAGGTTCCTTTGGTCATCAGGAGATTTTACAAAGAAATCTACTATTGCGCATTTGCAGATTGGCCACAAAAAAAGGAATTGGCCCTCTTTGAACGAGAAATACTCGAGAAAAAAGAGAATTGAATATTACAGAAAGCGTCCCACAAGTAAGGGACCGCTGAAAAGTCAAAAAATAATACGCAGTACTTATGAATATTATTAGGAGTTGGAGAGAACAAAAAGCAATGCTCAAACAGCGGTTTTCTATCCTTATGGATGGAGACTTTGATTATGCTGAGGGTCAAAAAGAAAAGATGATGGATCGGCTTTCCGTCAAATTGAATAAAACCCGACATGAGCTGGATTTGCTTTTTGCAGAGCTCCAGACTTATTGATTCAAGCCATTACACGCTTTAAAACCCCACGGCAATTACTGCTGAGGTGTTAAAGAGCAATAAAATTTGCCACAATGAAACATATCAAATTCGAAAAAAAAACCAATGCTGAGTTTTCAAAAACCCTACACCAAAGGGTGAATGATTACTTCAGAAAAACCTCAAAAAACAGATTTGGAGACTGGAGAATGGTGATCAAAACCATTTTCATGCTTGCCCTTTTCTTTGTTCCACTGGCATTCCTGGGTTCAGGAATGGTGTCCAACCCCTGGGCAGTATTTGCCTTATACATCTGTAGTGGATTGGGAATGGCAGGAGTAGGAATGGGGGTAATGCATGATGCCATTCATGGATCCTATTCCAAAAATCCTAACATCAACCGATTGATGGGTTATACCATGAATTTGATCGGTGCCAATTCCAACGTATGGAAGATTCAGCACAATGTCCTTCATCATACCTACACCAATATTGATCATGAGAACGATGATATCAACGCACCTTTTTTCCTGCGTTTCTCTCCCAATGCCAAACGGTATTGGATCCACAGATTTCAGCATTTCTACATCTGGATATTCTATGGACTTTCTACGATCTCTTGGATTACGCTGAAGGATTTTGTCAAAGCAGTACGTTACAAAAAAATGGACTTCTTTAAGAGGAAAGGTGAATTTGGTCAATTGCTGATGAAAATCATCGGTTGGAAAATGCTCTATTACTCTTATGCCTTGGTGCTGCCTTTGATTATGGTGCCCCTTCCAGCCTACCTAGTCATTCTGGCTTTTCTAAGCATGCACTTTGTGACAGGAATCTGCATCAGCGTGGTCTTTCAGACCGCTCATATTCTGCCGGATACTTCTTTTCCGCAGCCCAACGATAAGGGTATGGTTGAAAATGACTGGACCACCCACCAATTGGCAACCACAAGTGATTACGCTCCCAAGAGCAGAATTTTCTCCTGGTTGATCGGAGGCTTAAATTTTCAGATTGAGCACCATTTGTTTCCAAACATTTGCCATGTGCACTATCGAAAAATCTCCAAGATCGTATCCGATACCGCCAGGGAATTTCAAATCCCTTATCTGGTCAAGGGAACCTTCTTTTTAGCTCTTTGGGACCATGTAAAGATGCTGAGACAATTGGGGCGAGCCTAGATTGGAATAAATTAAGGATATGGGCAAAGCCCGATTCTTTAAGAAGAATTTGATAGAGGTTTCCATTTATTTTTTGAATAAATAATTACCCCATCTTTGATGGAATAGGGGAAAGAGTACAAGGGGCTTAGCCCCTATTTTTTTTTGTGCATTCCCTCGGGGAATAACTTTACTTTCTTGGAGAATCAGGGTTTGCAGACCATATTAGATTTTTAATTCGCCAAACCCTTCTGAAAATCATACTCCTAAATTCCATGAATTTGACACATACCCTGAAAGCCTTTCAAGAACTTACTGTCGATGAATTGTATGCGCTTTTACGTTTGAGGAGCGAGGTTTTTGTGGTCGAGCAAAATTGTGTTTTTCTGGATATGGATGACAAGGATCAGAAATGTTTTCACTTGCTTTTGTATGCTGGAGCTGAACTGGCAGGCTATTGTCGCCTGGTGCCGGCAGGTTTATCTTACAAAGAAGTGGCTATCGGTAGGGTAGTTTCCTCACCTTCCTTCAGAGGGAAGGGGATAGGTCGAAAAGTTATGGACTTGGCCATTGAATCCTGTGAGAAATTTTTTGGTCCAGTGGACATCCGATTGGGTGCGCAGACCTATGCCTTAGGTTTTTACGAATCTCTGGGTTTCCGGACAGATGGAGAAGTTTACGACGAGGATGGGATTGAACATATAGAGATGATCAGGAAATATAAAAGCACTGCTAGCTCGGGTTTGTAGTCAAAGAACAGAATCAAAAGGCAAGGAGCAATCTTTTTCAACCACAGAGAGCACAGAGATTTTCTTGCAGAGCCGCAAAGGGCAATTGGCAGGAGGCAAGAGGCAAAGGGCAATCTTTTTTAACCACAGAGAGCACAGAGAATTTTCGCGCAAAGAGGCTTAACCGCAAAGGGCAATTGGCAATTGGCAAATGACAATAACCAATAACTATTAACCAATAACTAAATTTTTCCCAAAAGGGCGAAAGGAGACTTTGTAATAAATAATTTCTTCTTAGTGCCTTTCTGCCTTCGTGGCATTTTACCGGAGAAAGGTTTTCTTTTTCAAACACAGAGAGCACAGAGTATTTTCTCGCAAAGAGGCTTAACAGCAAAGTGCAAAGGGCAGGTGGCAAGAGGCAAAGGGCAATCTTTTTTAACCACAGAGAGCACAGAGAGCACATAGTTTATCTCAACTGGACGCTAAGTCGCTAAGGATAACCAAATCCAATTTTCCCACTCCCTAAAACTCCCCCTTGGCAAGGGGGCGGGGGATTGATTAGTTTTCAAACCACAGAGAACACAGAGAGCACAGAGAATTTCCTCGCAAAGACGCTAAACCGCAAAGAGCAAAGGGCAAGATGAATAGGGCAATAACCATTAACTATTCTCCAATAACTAATAACCAATAACTATTCTCGAATAACTATCCTCCAATAACCAATAACTAATCCCCAAAAGTCCCTCAGAGACAGATGCTTGGTAGGAAATTATTAGGATCCCATAAATTTTAGATTTTCGATAAATGCCACCAGTTGAGCGGAGTTTTTTAAGCCCAGTTTGTTGATGAGATTTCTTCGATGGGTATTGACGGTGAGTTCGCTGAGGAAAAGCTGATTGGCAATTTCTGCCGACGTAAATCCCTCTGCAATCAGGAATGCGATTTGTTTTTCCCGCTTGCTGAGGATTTTTATCTGAGAGTTTTTTCCCGAAGGTTGGTTTGAATGTCCAATCAATTCAGGAAAAGTTGGGATGTTTTCGATGGCATTATTCAATGCTTCTATCAGCGCTTTTTTACTGATGGACTTGGGCAAATAGCCTATCGCGCCTTCCGTTCGGCATTTCTCCATCACCTCAGGATTATTTTCCATGGTCAGAAGAATAATTTTCGTATTGGGGCAGACCTTTTTCAATTCCCGGATGGACTTAATGCCGGTGGAATCTGGTAGAAAGTAATCCAGCAAAATCACATCTGGTTGCATTTTTCCGGCAACCTTTAATCCTTCCTGGAGCGTTTGAGCATGAACCAAGTCTAGAATAAAGGATTCATTCCCCACCAAGGAATATACTCCCTGAGCAAAGAGTAAATGGTCATCTATGTGGACTAGTTTGATTTCACTAAAGTTAAGCATGCAGCGGTATCATGATCGTTAGCGTAGTTCCTGTAGAATTGGACTCCAAATCCAATGTCCCCTTCAGGTAATCTACCCTTTCTTGAATATTTTTTAAGCCGATTCCAGAAGAAGTGACTTTGGGGTCCATCCCTTTTCCATTATCTTCTGCAATCAACTCAATTTTTCCCTCTTGTTCCGAGATACTGAGTAAAGCTTCATTTGCCTCCGCATGTTTGACGATATTTTGCAGGAGTTCATTGGAAATACGATATAACATCAACTGAAGGGATTTGCTAATGGGCTTGCTAATCTGAAAATAAAAATGGATATCGATCGGATATTTTTGTCGAATGAGGTCTAGTTGAGCTTTCAAGACATTTTCCAGTCCATTTTCCTCCAAGTGATGGGGGGTGAGGTTGTGACTCAATGACCGGGCTTCTTGGATACTATGCTCAATCATTTGCCTCAATTCTGACAAACTTGACCCTATTGAACTTTGTTCTTGAATGGTTTCTGTTTTTAAATATAAACTGGCCAACATTCCTCCGATGCTGTCATGAAGGTCTCGGCCGAGTCGCAATCGTTCATCTTCCTGAACTTGGATGAGTTGATCTGCCACTTTCTTTTCTTTTTCCAGAATTTCAATGGATAGCTTTTCTTTTTCTTTCTTAAAAAGAGAGGCCCTACGGGCAAAAGCTGCCGTGATAATGCCCGTCTCACCCATCAAGGCAAAAGCGCTCCCATAATCTACCAAATAATGAGGCAAGCCCATGGGGATGATTTTTTGATTAAGCTGAAGCACGATCCCAAAAAGGGCTAATAAGGCTATTCCAACCAGATAAAACCCGGCAAGAGGAACCTTTGCCTTCCATTGTAAAAATGGATAGATAAGAATCAAAATGTTGGTGACAAGGGAAACGATCAGCGTTAGCTGTAAGAAAATGATTTTGGAAGGAATGGATTCCATGATTCCTATAGGCATCACCATACACAAAATCATTATCCCCTGAAAAGCTGAGCAAGCCCAAATCCACTTGGCTGTCCTTTTTCCAGTGATATGGGGAGGAAAAAACTTCACCACCAATACCAAAATCAAAATATTGGTCAACAGATTGAAAAAAGGGCGGGCAATTCCTGTCCAGTTGGTTTGATTGGGCCATATAAACTGAAATGTCAAGCCCCAATGCGTGGCAAGCCATAAGGAAATGGTCAGTACATAGGCCGCATAAATGGCCCCACTCCAGGATTTTAGCTCAGCGGCAAAAAACAAGGCAAAAAGAAAAATGATACTCATCCAGCCGATGATCCATCCCATAACTAAGGTGTCATTGGCTTTTCTTTCTTGAAAAGTCTGGAAATCAAAGATCTCCGGCTCAATGTGAAAAGTCTCTCCCACTTTGTCCATCAACAGTAAAAAATCCTGCTTGCTCTTTGGATCAAGGGTAATCGGGATGACTAAATCCCGATCCAGGTAGGGACGCTGATCAAAAGGGTAGATATCTCCCAAGTCTAGGGAAGGACTTGTCTGATGATTTTGAAAAAGTTGAATTCGATTGATGTGGGGATTGTGAGGAACGAAAAGGAACCGCTGAATACTGTCAGTAGGATTGGTCAGGGTAAGCCCCATCCACCATTGATTTCGGGTGATTCCGGAATTAAACAGCGTTTTATCTTGACTCAAGGTATCAAATCTCTTCCAAGCTTGGCCTGCATCAAACTCCTGATCGGCAAAAGCTCCAAATCTGAGCACCTCTTTTTTTTCCTCGCAGGAAAATTGGAAAATCAAAAGGAAAATCCAGAACCAATTCAGTTTTCCTTTCACAAGGCTTTCAGGAATGAAATCAAAGCAAAACTTGAAGCAATTGTCCAAAGCAAGTAGAAAATAATGCTGTAAAACAGGGTGATAGAGGTATTCGGAGGAAAGATAAGGATTGACTCACTTTCAAAGAAATCAATCTAAAAATTACCAATTTTTAGGTATAGGAAAGGCAAAAATTCGGGTCGAATATTGGAAAGCAAAATAGCATTTCGTGAAATGCTTCTCTTAGCAACTTAACACAAAACCCATTTATGGATATTTCCAACATTCAGCCTAACTCTTCAATTCCCAGTTCAGGCAAATCGGTGCTCAAAGCCCTTAGCATTCTTTGGTGTATGCTTTTTCTTTCCGCTTGCAACTTATTCAAATCAGAAGTCAAGGAATATCTTTTTCAGTTCAACTCCGCCGATGGATCACTTGAGAAGATCATCGCCGATGGGGTTTTAACGATCGATGGAGTGCAGACGGGAATCTCTACTTCTAACATACAGGAACTTTCCGTTTCCAATGAATTTATCTATCTCACCATGACCGTAGGAGGTGATACTTACTATTTCAAAACACCCAATAACGGACGTTCATTGGATCTGGTGGACAATTATCTGGATAATGCCACGACGTTCCTGAGTAATATTTATAGACCCATCAGTGGGGTTGGGGGTGTTTCAAGTTATACGGTAAGTGCCCGTGAATCGGATGAGGGTTCAGGTAGCTTTACCTTGGTGGCTACAGGTGAGTTTCGTTCCAATGCTGGAGGGAGTATTAAAGATTTGGTATTTATCTTCGATATTGACTTTGACACTAGCAGAACAGGTGGAATCGCAGGTGGAGGAGGGAGTTCCGGTGGAGGCTCTGGAGGCTCCGGCGGGGGTTCTGGAGCTTGTGTAAACGAAATAAAAGCGCCTACTCTGGTCAGCTATTGGGATCAAATCAAACCTGGTTCTGCCACGGGTACGGGTAAAAAGGTAGCTGCCAATACTATCTTTTCAACTTACACCGCTTCTGATGTGGCCTTGGTGATTGATGGGACTTCTGGAAGCACTCGGTATGTGGTTCAAATCATGTTTACAGGTTCCAATTTGGTTGCAAATAAAACCATCAATTTTCAAAATGCTGGAACAGGTACTGGATTGACTAGCTCAGGAGCAGTAGGTCGATTGATAGCGATAAATGGAACAGTCAATGACGATTGGAGAACCAATCGGGATTTTGGAAAAAATAAAAACATGGGCACCCTGACTATCAAGACAATCTCTCCAAAAATCACGGGGACTTATTCCTTTGATGCCTCGGGAGATGGGTATCCTTCGTTGAATAACCAGTTTGCCAAGGTAAGCGGAAGCTTTTGTATCGATCCTTAATTTCCTCGACTTTTTAATTGACCAAGAAGGTCTGCGGAAACGCAGGCCATTTTTTATGGTTCGGGATGGCAAGGAGCAATGGGCAAAGGGCAATTGGCAAGAGGCAATCTTTTCAAACCACAGAGAGCACAGAGAGCACAGAGAATTTTCGCGCAAAGGCGCTAAGTCGCAAAGGGCAATTGGCAGGAGGCAAGAGGCAAAGGGCAATCTTTTTCAACCACAGAGAGCACAGAGAGCACATAGAACGCATAGTTTATCTCGACTGGACGCTAAGTCGCTAAGGATAACCAAATCCAATTTTCCCACGCCCTAAAACTCCCCCTTGGCAAGGGGGCAGGGGATTGATTAGTTTTCAAACCACAGGGAACACGGAGAGCACATAGAATTTTCTCGCAGAGCCGCTATGCCGCAAAGGGCAATTGGCAGGGTGCAAGAGGCAAAGGGCAATCTTTTTTAACCACAAAGAGCACATAGTTTATCTCACAAAAGCGCCATGACGCAAAAGGCAATAAGCAAAGGACAAGAAGCAATAACCAATAACTATTCTCGAATAACAATCCTTCAATAACTATCCTCCATAAGCCCAAATACCATCCGCTTGGCCTAGAATAACAAACTCTTTAATGCCTGTAATTACCTGACAACAAATGGATTAAGGTGCTGAAACTTATTGGATATTAATCTGGAAAAACTTAACTTTTCGTACAGTCTTTTTTAGTACTGTTTCATTAATTGTCTAACGTTTAATTTTTAAAGACTATGGAAAACAAAATTTCCATCGAGATTCCTCCGGCGGATCTCCAGGCGATCAAAGATGCGATCGCGGTTTTGCAGGCTAAGCTTAGCCCTCTGCTCATCGCCCTCACTCCCGAACAGCGCAAAAAGCGCTACAAGATGGGTGAGGCCTCCAGACCCTTCGTGGAGAAGGTATTGGAGTATGCCCATTCCAATCCTGAATTTTTACCGGCATTTGCCAAATTGTCGGAAATGCAAAAGGATTGGAAAGCGCATCAGGAATTAAATCCCGTTTTCAATGCGCTCAATCAGATCGTCAGCAATCTGGGAGATACCCTCCTGGAGCTGGGCGTGGATCTGATGAAGCCTGCCAATGCGTACTACAAGTCGGTACAAGTCGGCGTGAAAATGGATGTACCCAATGCCAAACCTATCGATGCAGATCTAAAGGTGAGGTATGAGCAAAAGCCCAAGAAAAAGGAAAATGGGCAACTGGTCTAAACGGTAAGTCAAAGGTTGTTTATCCAACCCACTGCCGGGGGAATTCCTCCGGCAGTATTTTTTTTCCTTTTACCAAAGTGCTTATCCATCCTAAAAACACTCGATCAAGTCTGATTTTTTACTTTTCCGAGGTTCCAATTCTGAAAATCCTAAGAATTCTCTCGAAATAGGATCTCCAACATTCGTCATTCCGAATAAATGACTCTTTTACGAGGTACAAAGACTCGACATCGAGTCTTTGAATCTAGAAATCGTGAGATTTCTCTCTAATTCTTAACTCAGACACTGGAAATCTAGATAAAAAGTCTCTTTATGGAGGGGAAAAGATTCGAAATAAGCGATAAGAACATAAAAACCCTTATTTAAAATTCGCTAGCCTTGATTATAGGAGGACATCGTAAGTAAAGCGGCGGACTTGTCCTTTCCTTGGGTGAAAAATCCAAATCCGAGATTTTAATAAAAAGTATATTCTGCCTCATAAATCAATTTCTTCCGTTTTTCGACTCTTCTTTTTGCAAGTTCTATTTCATTATATATCAAAGAGTCAACGCCAGTTGGAATATAATCAACCTCTAAAATTGCGTAAGTACACAAATTTTGATCATTGAAAATAGCATTGGTGTATGTTCTCAATTCGCCCAAAATGTATTCATATCTTGATTTTAACCTTCCTTTATTATCCCTTATCTCATAGCTATCTGGTCTATCAAAACTCTCACCCAGATAAAAAAAAGAGGTGTCAGATTTTTCTACGTATACACCTATTAGTTCATTACTCGGGGAATAAATGAAAGATTTATTCCCTTCTTTTTTAACTTCATTTTGCTTAGACTCCTCATAAAAAGTAGTGTCTTTTGTTCCTTCATATCCCACCAATCCTGCAAAAAATCTTTGAGATCCATTGGGATGAAAACCTAAAGAATATTTTGTATTTATATTACCCTTTGAATATTTGCCATTATTTTCAATAGCCTCGTAAATTGTAATTGTCTCCGTTTTGAGAGCTTTATTTTCACTCTGTTTACAACTGAAAAAGATTGCGATAAAAATGCTCACGTAAAAAATGTCTTGTTTCATATCGTTATAGGTTAAATTAATTTTCTTCAGGTCAAATTGATTCATTTTCGAGTGATTCATCCATTGAATCATTTTTACATCTAATTGAGCAAGTTGTGGCCCCACCATCAGGGCTTTGCTTAAATTCAATCTTTATCTGAGGGTTTCCATACAATTTATTTAATTTAAAACCTGAGTTTTCTATCCAATCCAAAAAACTCAACCTTAAATGATGAATGGAATTTGATTTATGCCCTTGTCCTTGCTTAATGATTTCGGTTAAATGGGGTGGTATGTCTATGGCTTTATCTCCGAAATAGTAAAAATGGGTAGATAATAAAACATTAATTCCGCCAAGATCGGTATCCCTATTTTTGAAATTATGAACACTTGGCCTGAGTTTACCTTCAATATCTTTTTCAAAATCATAAATGCAATCACCCACCTTTCTCTTGTATTCAGAAGCATAAATATTTGGGATTTTACCGGGTAACTCAGCTCTGCAGAATTCATCATACTCTTGAATTGTCTTTACATCAGTGACTTTCATGGCATAAACAAGTTTGCCTGAATAATCTATTCCTCCAACATTTTTTGAACCAACTCCAACAACCCAATCTCCAATATTCGCAACTCTTCTGATAACTGGTTTACAGATAGCTAGGGTGCATATGTCAAAATATGGATTTGGTGCAGCACCATCATCAATTGGAATACAATAGCTAAATAGACGCATAAGAACACTTTTAACTTGAATGATTATTGAACAAAAATTTACTATGCCTCTCCAAATACTCCTTGTTCCCAGAACTTAATCCTAGAATTCTCTCTTGACCACTGACTCCAATCTTCTTATAGTCTTTCCAGGAGATCTGATCTGACAAAATAATCTTTCCAGAGTTCTCGAAACTGATCAAATGCCGGTCAAACAAGGCATCGTAGGTAGGAGAGAGTAAGATTCCATTATCTACATCTAATCGTTCTGGATCTGAAGCATCTTTCCAAGGAACAATATGTGAGGCGATCAGAACTCTTGGGTCTTTGAATTCTGTCACGGCACATTGGTAATTCCAGCGATGAATAATTCCTTTTCGATAGGCACCTTGTCCAACTCGGGAAGTCACCAAACCCTCTCTTTCGGTGGAAGAAGGTAGGGTAATTTCATATTTCTCTTGTTGGGAATGAAATTCAAAATCCAACTGTAATTGCTCCGGTCGGATGATAGGTCTTGCACCTATACGATTGAAAAAAAATTTAATCCCGATTCTCAAATCCCCATTTCTGTCAGGAGTATTAAAAAAATCTGCATCATAAAACTCTAATTCAGATTCAAATCTCACATATCCTCTCTGGACATATTCAAAAAGAAATACTCGCTTTCCATGATTTTGATGTTCCATTAAAGCCAAGTTTCCTTTAGTAAACTTCATGTCCCCAACTTGACCTTCGCCAGTGTAGGAGTAGACATTTTCATTAATCCATTGGTCTTTGTATCCATGCAGACTTCCTTGCGAACCTGAAAAAATAAAAATGTATGGAAATTGAGCAGAAGGGCTTATCCCACTTTGTCGACTTCCCCCATATTGATCGTGGATTTGAGAGCGCTGATATGTCTGACCTGGAATAAACATTTGAAATAGATTATTTATAAATGAACCCCAAAAAAATTAATAAATAATTATTATATTTTATTTATTTTGAAATAATATAAGGAGTTTTCTAATGATTTCTTTCGTCTCCAGATATTTATTTTTTTCTCAATTTCTTTTGATGATATATTTGTCTCAGATAAATGTTTAATAATGTATCTATTTCCATATATTTCCCATTTTTCGTTTCTAATATCCATAAGTGATTCCTTTAAATCTATTATTGCATACGACTTATCAGAACAAGATTCAGACACAATTATTTCACCAGTTGTAGAATTTACCAAATCAAAAAGGAATCTTGGTTTATTTTTTTCTATCTGAAATATTCCTTTTTCAATTATTAATAATAAATAAGGACTCTCTTTTTTTCTTTCATGCCAGGAGTAAATTTTTTCCTTTACTACTTTCCATTTCTCTTGATCATATAGGACCTCTTCGATATCAATATTTTTAGAATCTAAAATCCAATTTATCCTTTTTATTCCCTTTATAGTTTTTTTTAAATCCTCTAAAATATTGTTCTTTTTATAAAAAAAATGTAAAACCTCTCCTGTTCTTTCATCTACTAAATAAAAAGGAGTGTCAATTTTTGATTGCTCAAAATAAGGAAAGTTTCTTGGTATCAAGTATAATTTTGTCTTCATTTCTATGCCCCCTTTTCCTGATACAAATACTGCTGAAAATCAATAAACATCTTTCTCACTTCCCCGGCATTACCCAATACACTTAACCCATCTGGAAGACTCTGATACTTGTTTTCGATTAAGGTTCGAAGTTTGGAATCATCCAGTTCATCGATCCCGGCTTCTATATATTTTTCTAATACAAAGTCGATGAAATCCTTTTGGTTGGGGTTCAACAAAGGAACAATGGATTTCTTGGCTAAGTCGGCTCGTTCTTCCCTGGATTTGGCAATATAATCTCCATTGAAGACATATTCCAACACATCAAACAAGTCACTCTTTTCCATGTTGACTAGCTTTTGTAAAGTGATCAAATCACTTTTTGGGAAGCCTAATTCATCTAATCGTTCCAGCATGGTTCTTCTAGTAACCGGATTTCCCCAAATGGCTCTCAATTCCTCTTCGTCTTTAAACAGTTTGGGTAATTCTCCGAATAGATCATTCAAGAATTCTTCCGCAGAAATAGGTTTTCCGTCAGCACTCCAAAAAGAAGTGGACATCATGTGTTGTATCTGCCTGTCTTTTCCTCGAGCTAATTTTACCTTTACCTTCTTGGATTTCTTTTCGCAGATGCAAGAGAATTCCCCACAAACCACACATGGTGCTGGTGGTTCTTTTACACATTCGCAAGGAAGCTTTCCACAGTCTTTACAAGTAGTAGGGGGATCACTAATTATTCCTTCTGGCTCAGCAGGTTCGCCATCCCACTCAGGATCAGCAAAGTGATGGTAAGCGTTCACATAATCATAAATGGTAAAGAATTCCTTGCCATCATAAACTCGTGTTCCTCGACCTACAATTTGCTTAAACTCAATCATGGAATTGACCGGGCGAAGGAGGACAATATTCCGTACGTTTCGGGCATCCACTCCAGTGGAGAGTTTTTGAGAGGTAGTCAGAATTGTTGGGATAGTTTTTTCATTGTCTTGAAACTCCCGAAGCTGTCGCTCTCCTTCTTCCCCATCATTGGCAGTCACCCGAACGCAGTAAAAGGCATCTTTACTTTTGCTTTCCTGATTGATCAAGTCTCGTATCAAAGCCGCATGGGCTTGATTCGCGCAGAAGACAATGGATTTTTCCTTTTGGTTGCAATCGGCAAGGAAGACTTGTACGCGCTTTCGCTCTCGTTCTACAATTTCTATGGTCCGGTTAAAGTCTTTCTCCTCGTATCGTTTTCCTTCCTCAACTTCCCCTTCTAAAACTTCATCATCGGAGGTGTAGATGTAATCATCCAAGGTGGTTTGAACTCGCTTAACCTTAAAGGGAGTCAAAAATCCATCATTGATGCCTTCTTTGAGGGAATACACATAGACGGGTTCTCCAAAATATCGGTAGGTGTCCACATTGTCTTTCCGCTTGGGAGTAGCGGTCAAACCCAATTGAACGGCAGGGGAGAAGTATTCCAAAATCCCTCTCCAATTACTTTCATCCTGTGCGCCTCCTCGGTGACATTCGTCAATGATGATCAGATCAAAATAGTCTTTGGGATAATCACCGAAATAGGGGGCAGGCTTCCCGTTCTCATCCGTTCCCGACATAAAGGTCTGGAAGATGGTGAAGAACAAACTTCCATTAGTTGGAACTCTCCCGCTTTTCTTGATCTCGTTTGGTTTGATTCGGACGAGTGCATCCTCTGGAAAAGCTGAAAAAGAATTGTAGGCTTGATTGGCAAGAATATTCCGATCTGCCAAAAACAAAATTCTCGGTCTCCGGTATGCATATTCTGGATCTTTGTTTCTGTCTTGTAGGCTCCAGCGTGTTTGAAAAAGTTTCCAAGCAATCTGGAAGGAAATAGCGGTTTTCCCTGTTCCAGTAGCCAAAGTGAGTAATATCCTATCTTTTTGACTGGCGATCGCCTCTAAGGTTTTTGCAACTGCAATTTCCTGGTAGTAGCGAAGCTCCCATGTTCCTGATTTATCTTCAAAAGGAACCGAAGCAAAGCGCTCTCTCCATTCCTCTGAATAGTCTTCAAAAGTAATTCCGACTTTGATCGGGAAGGTTTTTTCCCAAAGCTGATCTGGACTTAAAAATTCATCCACCAAACCTTCCAATCCCGTTTCCATGCAGATTTGATAAATCTGTTTACCATTGCATGAATAGGTGGTAGCAAGCTTTAATTTATCTGCGTATTGCTTGGCTTGCATGACTCCTTCTCCAACCTCCAAATCAGCAGATTTGGCTTCGATGACGGCTAGCTTGGTCCCTTTATAGACCAAGACATAATCCGCGATCTGCCGTTTCCCACGACCACCCACCTGAATCTTCCCTGCCGTAATCTTGTATTCCCGGAGGACCTTCGATCCTTCGATGACACCCCAACCAGCTTCTTTCAGCTTGGGGTCAATTAATTCGGCTCGGGTTTCAGATTCGTTCATTATTGAATTGATAATGGTTCTGTCAAATTAATTTTATTTATCAAATAGCTTAACCCAATTCTTTCAAAGTTCCATTGAGTTGAAATGTGCCCAAAAAGTTGAGCTAAATTAGATTTGGAAAATTTTATTTCAAGTTTTGATTTTATAGGAGTGATTATTTTATCAGAATCATCTTTCTGAATTAAATTAATTTTATACTCATATTTTTTATCATTGTTATAAAACCATAATAAGAGAGCTTCAACATATAACAAATTAATACTACCCAATGAGCTGTTTTCACTATAAATTATATCATAAAACAAATCACTTAATTCTTGAATGCTTAATTCAAAACTTGAAATTCTTATAAAATAATCATTCCTAAGTGTTTTTAAATAAACTAAAATGAAAAGTAAATTTGAGAAGGTGTACTGATTGCTATTGAATGAAAATAATATTAAGCGAGTTAATGCAAAAATTCGTTCTTGTTGCCTTAATGTTGCCTTTGTTTTTGTAAATAATATATCAGCAATTTTTAACAGAATTTCTGCATCAGATTTAAGTTCAGGATATTTTATTCTTTCTACAGAGAAAAAGAATTCATTGAATTTGTAAGACTCGTAAAGGTACTCATTGAATTTTTTTGTTTGAGGCGTAGGTATTGAATATTCTACATCAATAAACCTTCTTAAATATTCGTCTGCTTCTATAAGATCGCTTCCATAATAACCTCTTATTGCGTTTCCAAGTTGTTCTTTGTCAATAGAAAGAACAAATACAATTCCAGAAACAGAGAAAAAATGCTTGATGATTTCTAGAACTTCAACCGCATATTTTGGATTGCAACGATCGAGTTCATCAATTATAAAAACTAATGGTTTTTCAAGCGTCGAAACGTATTCAGCAAGGGCATTTTTAAATTCTTCAAGTCCCTCTTTTTTCTTTGCATATTCATCCACTTCTGTTTGAAATGCAACAATCGCTTTATCCCCTAATTCTTTTATGCCATCAGCAAAAGATTTAGTATCCATATATTTATCTGCCACTGCCTTCAAAAGAATTGGGACAAGTTGAATAGATAACTTCCCTGCTTTTTTTATAATTCCTTCTAATTGACCTTTATTTCCAAAATTTAGGGATTTAATTTCTGATAGAATGGCAGCCATTGGATCTTGCCCGAAGTCGTGTTCCCAAGCATTAAAGTAGACATTTCTAAACCCTTTATTTCCGAGGTAAACTTTCCACATTTTAATAAATGTGGTTTTTCCTTCTCCCCATTTATTATTCACCGATAAAACAAACCCATCAGAGTAATTCTCAATAATTTGTGTAAGAATTTCTGCATACTTTTTTCTATCCAGTTTACAATTTTCAAATGGATTTCCAGGAACAATTTCAACTTCTCGACTTCTTAAAGATCTCATACCTCAACCCCCTTACAAGTCAACTCCCCCGCAAACGCCTTCTGTAAAATACTCTTCTTCAACTCCTCCAAATCCTCAATTTTCTTCTGATACACCGCTTCCAACTTTTGTGTTTCGGCTCGCAGGGCATCTAATTGGCGGACGATGATTTGTTGTTCTTTTAATTCTGGTTTATAAAAACTAAAATCAAGAATTTGTTTGCCGCTAATATGTGGCACTCCAATTCCAGTCTGAACTCCCAATAAATGACGTGTAAAGGCCACAGATTTTACTAAATAAAAAAGAAACGAGCTATCTAGATCTTTCTTACACCTTAGGCTAGCGGTTCGTTGAACTAACAGAGATGGGATTTCATTTTTTGAAATCATAGCACATTTAAGTCCTGCTTTTACCCATGGTCTATCCATAGCTAAGACTACGTCATTTTCAAAAAGCTGAAATCTTTTGTATTCTTCGAATTCGTCACTATTCCACCTTTTGGCATCTTCCCATCTAAAATAGCCTTGCATAATATTGTCTCCTCTAACAAGCAGAATATCTTCATTTCTTTCTGAATAAAATTTGCTCTTAAAGGCAAATCCTGACAATAATTCTATCTCGTTTTTAAGAGAAGTTTTTTTCCATCCCTCACCTTTTTGCTCAAACACCCCCTGCAAATAGCTTTCAAACAGTTCTTTGGAGTTTTGGAGGTTTTGTTCGGCATTAGCTTTTGCCTTGGCTATAGCGGCAAAGGCCTCATCTAAAATGGAAACTATGCGCTGTTGTTCGGGGAGAGGGGGAAGGGGGATAGGAATTAATCCTATATCTGAGGTTTTCAAGGAGGGATAAGCAATGTCTTGCATTAAGTCCTTAGCATCAATAGTTATTAAGTAGTACAACAAATATCTATCGTCCGCAATTTTTGATTTTGCTTTAATAGTTGCTAGATGACTTGAAACGTATCCATCCACATTCATCATCACTCGGTGGTTCAAAAATGTGGATGCACCACTTTTAGGAAAAAGAATTGTGCCTTTTTGAAAAAGTTTTAAACCCTTAATTCCTTTATCGTTTAAATAGTCAACACTTCTTTCAATAAACCCTTTTCGTATTTGTCCAACATCAGATGTCCTAAAAAATGGGAATTTTCCATTGTCAAATAATTCTTTTTTTTGTGGTGCAGAATTTCCCGCACCAACATCAGATACTTCCCCCAACTTTTTTATTTCCCAATTCTGCTTCATATCAATTCCATAATTGAGTTTAAGATTTCGGCACTTTCTTCATCCAAGGATTTCATTTCTTCCAAAATGACTTGTGGAGAGCGTAGGGGAGCTTCTTCTTTTTTGTTGGGGTTTTTGACACTAAGGTCGCAAGTTTCTGGATCGATCTCGGCCACATTGATACTCCAAGAGTTTTCACTCTCTGCGAAGGATTTCTGAAGTTTTACGAATTCGGCTAGGTCATTTTCATTCAGGGGATTAGTCTTGCCTAAGTTTCGATCTAGATTCAGTTGGTAGAACCATACCTTTTGGGTGGGTTTTCCTTTTTCGAAGAAAAGCACCACGGTCTTTACCCCGGCACCAGTAAAGGTTCCACCCGGGAGGTCCAGGACCGTATGGAGGTTACAGTTTTCCAGGAGTTGGCGACGTAGGGCAATAGAGGCATTATCCGTATTGCTGAGGAAGGTGTTTTTGATGACGATCCCTGCTCGTCCGCCTGCCCGAAGGATTTTGATAAAGTGCTGTAGGAATAGGGAGGCAGTTTCTCCGGTTTTGATCGGGAAGTTTTGTTGTACTTCCGCTCGTTCCTTTCCGCCGAAAGGAGGATTGGCCAGCACCACATCGTAGCGGTCTTTTTCCTGTATATCTGCCAGATTCTCCGCAAGCGTATTCGTATGGATGATATTCGGAGCCTCGACCCCATGCAGGATCATATTCATGATCCCGATGATGTAGGCTAGGGATTTCTTCTCCTTACCGTAGAAGGTGCGCTTTTGGAGGATTTCGGATTCAGCGGTACTGAGGGATTTACTTTTTCGCATGTACTCGAAGGCCTCGCACAGGAAGCCTGCCGATCCTGCTGCTCCATCGTAGACGGTTTCTCCGATTTGAGGATTAACCACTTTGATGATGGTGGTGATTAGGGGGCGAGGGGTGTAATATTCTCCTCCATTTCGACCGGCATTTCCCATGTTTTTGATCTTTCCTTCGTAGAGGTGAGACATTTCGTGCTTTTCGGCATAGGTTCGGAAACGCAAGGAATCGATCAGGTTGATCACTTCCCGAAGGTTGTACCCGCTTTGGATGCGGTTTTTCAGTTCGGAGAAGATCTCCCCGATTTTGTATTCGATGGTATCCGGACTTTGGGCAGATAGCTTGAAGCTTTTGAGATAGGGCCAAAGTTTGTTGTTCACAAAGTCATTTAGATCGTCTCCGCTTTGGGCTTTGTGATGATCGAGGTCTCCATTAGCCAGTTTAGGAGCAGCCCAAGTGCTCCATTGGTACTCCTTTCCGATGATGGGAGTATAGTCCTTGCCCTCGAGTTCAGCAGCGGTAGCTCGATCTTGCTCCAAATCATCAAGGTATTTGAGAAAAAGAATCCAGGAAGTCTGCTCCACATAATCTAACTCTGAGCCACAGCCTGCATCCTTATGAAGGATATCGTCGACGTTTTTAAAGGTTTGTTCGAACATGTTTATTTGTAATTAATCTTCCCAAGAAAAGGTGTCTCTCAGGTATTGAAGGGTTTTTCGATCTCGTGTTGAAAATTTTTTGAAGGCGTTTCCTATATGGTATTTTCTATGTCCAAAATAATCCATGGATGTACCTGTATAAAGTTGATTCAATGAATCATAGGTTTTTTGATGAAAAGGTGACACTGGTCTTCCTCTAGAATCATCTGCTCCTTTCAATTTGCAACTACAGGGGGATAATTTGGCAGTCCGATTTCCAACTTGAATCAGATAAAGATCATTTTCCAATTCGCAATAGAAGGAAAGATCGTCAATAGCAAAGTAAAGTAACGACCCGATTTTTAAGAAGAGCTTCCGCTTTACCTTAATATGTGCTTTTTGTTCCTCTGGATTGAGTGCGAAAAGTGGAACGAGCAATTTGAGATGGATTCCTTCTGGATAAAGTTGAGAATTATACTCTAGCGATAATTCCATCTTTGTTGTGCCATCTAAAAATTTTCCATCCTTATAAATTACGTCTATATGTGCGTCTGGAATTCCTAATTCTGGAAAATCTGCAAAGTATTTAAGAGTGGCCATAAAAATGTTTTAAAAAAGGTTTACACAATATAAAATTATAGTTCAAAAGTTTTGAACATATTTTCATAAACGGCAAAAATTGTCAGTTTTCTAAGCCAACTCCCTTAAATCCACCGGAACCACTCTACTGACTCCGGCCTCAATCATCGTTACCCCATACATAATATCCGTGCTGGCCATGGTGCGCTTGTTGTGCGTCACGATGATAAACTGGGACTCTCCGCTAAACTGCTGGATAATCTGGTTGAACTTGTCGATGTTGGCATCGTCCAGCGGGGCGTCCACCTCGTCGAAAATACAGAAGGGCGCAGGCTTCAGCAGGTAGATCGAGAAGAGTAGGGAAGTGGCGGTCAGGGTCTTTTCCCCTCCTGAAAGTTGATTGATGGTCAATGGTCGCTTGCCCTTAGGCTTGGCCATAATCTCAATCGCAGACTCCAGAGGGTTGCTCGGATCCACCAAAGTAAGGTCGCAGTCGTCCTGCTTGGTAAAGAGAGAGCGGAAGACTTTCACGAAGTTTTCCTTGATCTTGGTAAAGGCATCCAGGAAGGTTTCCTTGGCCACCTGATCGATCTCAGAGATCGTGGTCAGCAGGGATTCCTTGGCCTTGATCAGATCCTCTTTTTGGGTGGAGATAAAATCGTATCGCTCCTTGATCTCGTCGTAGGCCTCCATGGCCATGGGGTTGATCGGGCCGATCTTTTCCAGTCTTTCCTTTTGCTTGCGCACCAATTCTCGGAGTTCCTGCTCCTCGAATTCTACAAATTCAGGATCCAAAGCCGGATTTTCTTCCATCAGCTGATCCAAATCTAGTTCAAACTCCACGCTCAGTCTTTCCTTCATCCCGCTCATCTTGAGCTTGATCTCATTGACCGCCTTTTGGAGTTCCTGCAGGAGTTGGTCAAAGTTTTCCTTAGCCTTCTGGAAGCTTCGGATGCGGGTATCCGTCTCATCGATCAGTCCGCGAGCTCCGTAATATTGCTTCTCCGCTTCGGTCACGCCCTTTTCGATGCTTTCCTTTTCGGAATAGAGTTCGATCAGTTCGTCGTCTTTGATTTCGTTGTTTTCGAGCAGGGTTTTGATCTCAGAGTCCAGTTGTGAGAGTTCGGCCTGCGCCTTTTCGATGCGTTCCTTGGAGCTTTCGAAGGCATTTTGCTTAAACTCAATCTCCTGATCCAGGCTATTCACCCGGTTGACCTGCTGGATATAGGTGATATTCTCCTGGTTGAAAGTCTGGGACTTTTCCGCCAGGGTTTTGTTTTCCAATTCCAGTTCTTCGTTGAGCAGGGCCAGCTTTTCTGCCAGTCCTTCAAACTGCTCTTTTTCCTCCGCCAATCGGGGCTGGATGTCGCTTAGACTTTCTTCCAAAGCCGCGATGCGGTCCAGGATATCCTCCCGCTTGTTGGCATTGGAGCTCAGCAATTCAGCCAACTGCTCCTTTTTGGTGCGGATGGAGACATAGGCTCCACTGAGTTCCTGTATGTTTTGCTGGCTGATTTCCAGTTCTTTCTTAAAGCTGACTTCCTTTAGCTTGAGCAAGTCGCTGAGTTTTTGATCCAGATTGGAGCGGGTGCTGCTGACCTTTTTGCCCAGTTCTTTGATTTCTTTTTCCAGCTTTTCCAGATTCTTGGCCCGGCCGATTCTTTTTCCTTCGAAAAGCCCTACAGAACCCCCGGAAAGGGAGAATTTACGCTTGGTATATTTTCCGGATTCGGAGAGAAAAATGCAGTCCGGATCCTGAGGGAATTCCTTGTAGTCCCCCTGCACGAGGTACACATTGTCCAGAATAAAGCTGATCAAACGGCTGTATTTGACATCAAACTCGATGATCTCCGTGGCAGGAATGGCATTGGAAAAGAGCTTGGTTTGGCTGGGTTTGAAGCGCTCAAAATGCTCAAGAACAAAGAAGTTGGCCTTTCCCCGGGCGGCATCACTGAGGAGCTGAATGGCTGCAATAGCTTCTCCCTCGGTGTCCACCACGTAGTAGTTCATGTAGCTCTCCAGGTAATTCTCGATGGTGACCCGGTACTTTTCGTCCGTGGTCAGGAGATCGGAGAGGAGGGGGACATCCTTGCCCCAGGTTTGGTTTTTCTTCAGGAATTTGATGGCCTCGGGAAAGCCTTCCAGATTCTCGACCAGAGATTTGGTCAGGTTGAATTCATTGGTTTTGGAGTCCAGCTTACGGGAAGAAGTGGTCAATTCCTCCCGGATCATTTCGATGACCTTGTTGGTCTGATCGATCTTTTGATCCTGGTCTTCCTGCTTGACTTTCAGGCTCTCATGAGCGGCCTGAGCAGCATCCAGCTGGGTTTTCAACTCCACCATTTTATCCTCAAACTCCACCAGATTGGCTTCCTGAGAGGTATCGTCGGAGGAAGTTCGCTCGAGCTCCTGCTTGAGGGTGGAGAGCTGGATTTGTTTGATCTCCACTTCCTTGCCCAATTGATACACTCGCTCCTTGAAGCTGTCAAACTGCTGCGCCACCTCTTTCTGGGCTTGCTGTTTTTCGGAAGCAAACAGTTTTTGGGCATCGTATTCTTCCCGTAGTTGGGAGACGATGGTTTCTTTTTCCAGCAAAATCTTTTCCGCAGACTCTTTCTCCTGCCGCAGAGAGCGAATGGAGAATCCCGCGCGGTCATTGGACTTGCGGTCGTTGTCTATTTGCTCGCGCAAAGCCTGGGAACGGTCCTCCAGGAAGCGGAGGCGTTCGTTTTTGATTTTCTTTTCCGACTCAAAAGCCCGGATTTTATTCACGTGCTCGTTGAGGGTTTTCTGACGGGAGGAGAGAAGTTTTTCCTTGTGAATCAGGTCGGCTTTCAGTTCGCTGAGCTGGGCTTCCAGATCAGCGATTTGGGTTTGGATCTGAAGCTTCCGGTCAGACTCATTCTGGATTTTTGAATTCGCTTCAATCAGATTCTGAGCGTATTGCTCGATGGATTTCTTGGCCAGGTTGATGCTGGCCAGTCGGTAATCCTTTTTGATTTCGAAGTATTTGGCCGCCTGCTTGGCCTGCTTTTCCAGAGACTTGAGGTTTTTGTCAATCTCATAGAGCAGGTCTTCCACACGAGAAAGATCCGCGTCGGTATCCTCCAATTTGCGGAGAGTTTCCTTTTTGCGGGTTTTAAACTTGGAGATGCCAGCCGCTTCCTCAAAGAGTTCACGTCGGGAGTTGTTTTTGTCATTCAGCAACTCGTCGATCATCTTGAGCTCGATGATCGCATAGGAGTTGGAATTGATCCCCGTGTCCATAAAAAGGTTGGTGATGTCCTTCAGTCGGCAGGTAACCCCATTGATTTGGTATTCACTTTCCCCGGATCGGTAGTAGCGACGGGTGATGGTGACATGGGTGTATTCGGTAGGGAGGAGGTTTTTGGTGTTTTCAAAAGTCAGGGAAACCTCCGCGAGGTTGGAAGGCTTACGGTTTTTAGTGCCGTTGAAAATCACGTTTTCCATCTTGTCGGAGCGGAGCATTCGGGACTTTTGTTCCCCGAGTACCCATCGGATGGCATCGACGACATTGGACTTGCCACAGCCATTGGGACCCACCACGCCGGTAATTCCCTTGTCGAAGTGGATCGTCATTTTATCCCCAAAACTTTTGAAACCTTTGATTTCCAGTTTACTAAGCAGCATTCCTTTTTACCTCCTTCTAAAAGTTAACAAAATAGCATGGATTGGGTGATTTGGCAATATTTTATAGAAATACGCGCTAGGGATTTATGATTTTGGATTTACGATTTACGAGGTCAAAAAGGAAAGCCATTCCTAATTCCCAATATAAATACTCGGATTCCATTGCTGAAGCTGCCGGAATCTTACCCAGGTTTGTAGATCAACAAAGCGTCGTAAATCGTAATTCGTAAATCCTAATTTTTTACCATTCTCGCCTTATTTTTTACCTAAATCAAAAAAAAACCTCCCAGATTACTCCAGGAGGTTTTTGGGAATTTATAGAATCAATTACTTTTTGGTGAATTCTCCAGCCTTAACGATGGACATTTTGTTGAGATCAATGTGCCGCTTCATCGCTTCCTGAATCTGTGCCGGAGTCAGGGCCCGGATTTGATCCTCGAGTTCCTGCTCCCGCAAGATAGATTTCTGAAGGAAAAGGTTGTTGCTCAAAGCACTTGCGAGGTAATTGTCCTGGGAGCGATTGACAGATCTGCCCTGAAGCCAACCTGCCTTGGCGGCTTCCACTTCCTCGGCCGTAAATCCTTCGTCCAGCACTTTTTGGATTTCTTCCTTGAATGCAATTTCAAGCTTTTCCAAGTTTTCTGGAGCATAGATCGCATAGCCTTGGAAAACTCCGGATGGATCCAAGGAACCTGCTGAATAACCAGAACCTACACCGTAGCTCAGCCCTTCTTTTTGCCGGATTCGGGTAGCCAATCTGGAATTCAAGAAACCTCCGCCTAGCATAAAATTACCTAAAGTCAATGCAGCATGGTCTGGATCTGAATCTTTGATCTCCAATGCCTGCATGGCCAAGAAGAAGGCGTTTGGTTTATCCGGAGTTTCGATGGCTTCGTTGATTGCAGGTTTATTGCTTGGAATGGCAACTAGCCGTGCATAATCTGCTTTGCTGTTCCAATTTTCAAACATGGATTTCAACTGAGAAGAAATTTCCTCTTCCTCAAAATCACCTACAATAGCTCCTGTACCCTGATTTGCACCATAGAAATTGGCATAGAAGTCTTTGACATCCTGGATTTTTACAGCCTTGAGCGCAGCAATGCTTTCTTCAAAGGACTTTGGATAGCGGGGATCGCTTGGCTCATACATATTCATATGCTTGCTGATTCTGTTGAAGGCCAAGGAGGTCGGATCGCTCATGGAGGACTCTATTCCGGTCACTTGCTCCATGATCAACTTGTCCAGTTCCTCTTGTGGGAAAGCCGGAGATTGAAGGATTTCCTGAATCAAAGCCAAAACTCCAGAAAGATTTTCCCGGGTAGTCTGCCCCATTACAGTCAGGGAAGTGGCACTTCCAAAGAAGTTTACCTGAGACTTCAAACGATCCAGTTCATCTTTGATCTGTTCACGGGTTTTGGTTTTTGTTCCTTTGTCCAAAAGGCTACCGGTCATATTGCCGATTTCAGCCATGTTTTTGAGATTCTCAGGATTTCCAAAGCGGAAAGTAAACATAAAGTTGACTGAGTTTCCTCTGGATTTTTTACTGAGCAAACTCACTTTCATGCCATTGTCAAGGGTAAAGCTGCTGGTGCGGCTGTCCACATTGCTTGGACTTGGGTCAAAAGCTTCACCCATGGCCAAAGCTTCTCCGCCCTTGTAGTCCTTGACCAATGCGTCGATGTCGATCGCCTGAGGAATGGTAGCTCTTTCAGGTTTTTCAGTCGGAATAAATTCACTGATTGTGCGGTTATCCACTTTAAAATAATTGTTGATCACCCGTTGTACATCTTCCAGGGTGGTGGCTTTGATCCGGTCACGCTGGATAAACATCAATCTCCAGTCTCCTGCGCCGATGTATTCACTGAGTTGCAGGCCGATTCTCTCGGAAGAATTGTAGCCAAGTTCAAATTGTCGAATCCATCGGTTTTTGGCTCTTTCCACTTCTTCTTGAGTTACTGGGTTGGATTTCAACTCCTCCAGAGTTTTTAGCATGGCCGCAAGAGCTTCTTCTCTTGATTTGTCTTTGGACAATTCCGCCATGGTGATCAAGATTCCGGGATCTTTCCAGAGGAAAGTATTTCCAAAAACATAGCTGGCGAGCTGGGTATCCACCATGGATTTGTACATTCTCCCGGATGGGTTGTCGGTAAGAATGGAATTCAACAAGGCAGCCGGAGCAGCATCGGGGTGGGAAAGGGCTGAGATTTTATAGGCTGTAGCAATAAGTTGGGTGTCGCCTACACGTCGAACAGAGATTCTCCTTTCACCATCTTGATCCGGATCTTGAGTGTAAAAAGTAGGTAAAACACGGCTTGGTTTTGGGATAGCGCCGAAGTACTCATTGATCAGCTGAAGTGTTTTGGCTTCGTCGATTTTTCCAGCCACTACCAAAACCGCATTATCGGGTTGGTAATAGGTTCGGTAGAAATTTTGAAGACGATCAATGGGGACATTTTCGATATCAGATCTGGCTCCAATGGTCGTTTTTCCATAGTTATGCCAGAGATAGGCCGCAGATAGCGTCCGGTCAATAATCATCCGAAAAGGAGAGTTTTCTCCGGACTCGAATTCATTTCGAACGACGGTCATTTCGCTTTCCAAGTCTTTGGCAGAAATGAAGGAATTGACCATTCGGTCGGCCTCCAAATCCAAAGCCCAGCGCAGGTTATCCTCTGTGGCATTGAAGGTTTCAAAGTAATTGGTACGGTCCGTCCAAGTGGTTCCATTAGGCCTAGCACCCCTTTCGGTAAGTTCCTGAGGGATATTGGGATGTTTGGGTGTTCCTTTGAAAACCAAGTGCTCCAAGAGGTGAGCCATACCTGTCTCTCCGTAATTTTCGTGCTTGGACCCCACCAAATAGGTAATGTTTACCGTGATGGTTTCTTTGGTAAGATCTGGGAAAAGAAGGACCCGAAGACCGTTTTCAAGACGGTATTCTGTAATTCCTTCCACCGAGGTAACTTTTATGGGATCTGCAGGATTTTCCATCCTGACAGAATTGTGGCTCCACACTGAAAAGCTGAGAGTAAATGCAAAAATCAGTGTGAAAAAAAAGGGTATTTTTTTCATAGAAATTGATATTAGTAATATGTAAACTGAAAAGGTTAGGTAATCTACATAAAAAATTATCTATATGCATATATTGAAAATGTGAAATGTTGTAAAAAGGATAATTAATTGGTAGTGGCAGAGATATGCCTCCTTTCAGTCGGCGAAATACCATTGAGATATCCAGATACACCAATAACTACTTCGCGAAGCGGATTTCTATGTATTTCCACTGTATTTCTTTTCATATTTCGCGAAGCGTATTTCCAAGTATTTCAATAGTATTCCCATTAAACTTTTAACTTTAAACTTTAAACTCTCACAAAATGGACTTCGGGAATATCATCTATATCGTAGCGGTCATTGCTTATTTTATCTATCAAATGACCAAGAAAAAGGGAGGGGAGGAACTTCCGGATTCCACTGAGCCTACTTCTCAAGCACCACAAAAGGGAGTGACGTTTGATGATTTGCTGAGAGAAATCCGGGAGGCTCAAAACCCTCAAAGGCCTGAACCAGCAGCCCCAGCTCCCAAACCCATCCCAGTTCATGAGCGCCGGGCGATACCCAAGAAAGTGGTAGAGGAAGAAGAAGATGATGAAACCAGGTACTATGAGGGGACTTTTAAGGCTAACAAAAAGATCCCAAATCAGGAATTTGCGGATATTCCTTCCTTGCTGAAAACCCCCATTCTGAAAATTGAGGATGATCCTCTCAAGCCCAAAAAAGTGAATCCTTATGGGCAAAAGCTGAGAAATCCCAAGTCAGTCAAAGAAGCAATTGTGCTTTCTGAAATTTTGAATAGAAAACACTTCTAATCAAATAAACATGGCTTTAGGGTCTCTCTTTTAAAGCCAAAAATTTTTAGTCTTTCTTGGCATTTTTGTAAACATTACATCCGCTTTCCGATTTTATTCCGTAAATGAATCATGTAATCCCTTAGATTTAAATGTTATGGAAGGAAAAGTGAAAGTTATTACGGGAGAATTATCAGAATCCAGAAGAAAATTCTTGGAAAAAGCAGGCGTAAGTCTGGTTTTGGGAACTTTAGGTGCATCATTCTTTACTTCTTGTTCCACAACCGAGGATGCCAATCCTCCCGGTAATCCCAATCCCCCTTCAGATCCAGGTTCAGGTATAACCATTTCAGGAAATACCATTTCTATCGATCTAAATATTCAGACTAGGCTTCGCACTTCAGGCAACTGGCTGTTGATCTCAAATGCCAGAACATTGGTAGCGAATATCAACAACTCCTATGTGGCTTTGACCTCGGTTTGCACTCATTCTGGTTGTTCTGATAACTGGACATTCGGAAACAACCGCTTTACCTGCACCTGTCACGGATCTGTTTTTGACCCTAATGGACAAGTGATTCAAGGACCCGCTAATGCGCCACTTCAACAGTTTGGTACTCAGGTTTCCGGAAACAATTTGGTCATCACGAGATGAGACGGCTGATCTTCATCGCCTGGTTTTTTATTCCCATTCTTGGTTTTTCTCAAGAATACCTGACCAAAAATGGTTCAGTGGTTTTTCTCAGCAAGGCGCCTTTGAATGAATTTGAGGGCAAGTCCAACTCTTTAAATGGATTGATTGATCTGGAGAAGAACCTTTTGGACTTTTATCTGGATCTAAACACATTGAATACCGGAATTGGTCTCCGAGATAAACATATGAGGGAAAACTACCTGGAGACAGAGAAATTTCCTTTTGCAGAATTTACAGGAAAAATGGAGCCCGTGCCGGACTTGAAAGCAGGTCAATCTTATCCCGTACGTGCTAGGGGAAAGTTTAAAATCCATGGCGTTGAGCGGGAAATCCTAGTGCAAGGAACAATCACCATGCGCTCTGACAAAAGGCTCGACCTCAATTCTGAGTTTACAATCCTGCTGAATGACTACCAAATTGAAATTCCAAAGTTGGTCTTCTATGAATTGGCACCCGAGCAGAAAGTGACCATCAATGCTACCTTAAGCCCCAAAAAATGAGAAAGATATTCCTATTCTTTGCCTTCCTTTTAGGACTGACTAGTACTTCCTTTTCCCAATTAGAAAGGCAACTAGCCAATGAAAATCAAGCCGTCGAACTCATTTTTCATGCTCCAAGACACATCAATCTATTGACGGTTGAACCGCTGGAAAAGAAAACGATGCACTTTGCGATTATGCATACTTTTGGCACCCTGAATGGAGGTATAGAAAATCTCTTTGGCCTGGATAATGGCGCCAATATCCAGTTTAGCTTTGAATTTGGACTGAGCGATAAATTTTCCTTGGGGGTCTCACGGGCCAGCAGGGACAAAGTGTATCAGGCTTTTGGCCGCTATCATTTATTCGAGCAAACTCAAAACGGGAAAATGCCTTTTTCACTGAGCTTAGCAGGAGGTGCAGGCGTCATCACCAATAATTATTCTTTTTTTCCTGTTGCAGAGCAGCCCGTTTTTGGAGACCGGTTGAATTATTTCGGGCAAGTGATGTTGGCGAGAAAATTTTCCGGAAAAATCAGTTTCCAGTTGAGTCCCACCTTTGCTTACTTCAACAACCCCCTGCCGATCTTCCAGATTGAGGGAGATCAAAACTTTTACCTTGCTTTAGGAATGAGCGGAAAGTGGAAAGTAACTGATCGGTCTTCTCTTACCTTGCAATATATTCCCAACCTGAATTCAGATTTGCGCAGCAATTTCGGGATTGGATGGGATGTAGAGGCAGGAGGGCATGTGTTCCAAATGTACTTTGTCACTTCTCAGGCACTGACTGAACCCTATCTCCTTGCCGGAGGAAATGGAGTTCCTGGTGAAGAATTCAGGCTGGGATTCAATGTCAACCGAATTTTTGCCTTAGGACAGAAGAAAAGAAAGTAATCACTCAGGATTCAGACGTAATTCTCTGATCCAAACCTTTCCTTTGTGATCCTCACTTTGAACAGTATAATTCTCTTTTAGCCAAAGTTCTAAAGCTTCTACGTCTTCCTGCTCTTTCGGATAGGCATGCCGATAGTATTCATAGAGGAAAACCCGAAGTGAGGCTGGATGAACAGCCTTCAATGAATCCAGTTTTTCAATCGGGAAAAGCTGGATTTTTACTTTTTCATTTTCGGGAAAAAGTACTTCTTCACTGAACTTGACAAAGTTATTGACCAGAATAGGAGATTGATTTTCTGTATTTCCCACCTCTTTACTTAAGGTTTCTATAAAAAGCAGATACCCCTTGATTTTTTCCTGATAGACCAGGGAGGCTAAGGCTGGAAAAAGTAACATCAAACTTAAATATGCCATCTTCAAACCAGGTGATTTTATCCACATGAGTATTAAAAAGGCCCCTTGGAAAGCTGCTGTTTTCAGGTCAAGTTGAGCTAGGCTAACTGTAATTCCTACAACCATCAGCGAAATCAAAACCCGCTTAAGATTTTGATTTTTCTCCCACGAACTCCATCCCAGAGCAATCAGATAAACAAGGCTGGGAATCAGAATGATCAGGTGCCTTGGATTGAGGTAGATAGGATTGTAAAATTCCAGCGTTGAAGTCATAAACCAAAAACCTACGAGCAAACAGCCGGCGGCTAATGCCATTTCGACTCCTTTGGAATTTTTGTCATTCCAGATTGAGTAAATGCCCGGTATCGCCATGACCACCCAGATCCAGTAGGCTCTTTCGATAAATGTCACCACTGGCAGATATGTGATTCTCCGGAGAATGGACCATATCCCTTTGTCAGCATAGGTGAATTCTGAGATGTAATGGCCTGCATTGATGGAAGAAACCCGATAGAACGGATCTCCGAAATTGATCCAGAAATAGGCTAAATAGCCAGATCCAAAAAGAAATCCGAGCCCGAGGATATTCCAGTAAAAGTTTGGGTTGAGGGTTTTTTTTCGATAATCCCAGATAAAAAGTAAGACTGGAAAGGGAGCCAAAAAGACGATTGTTTCTTTGGTAATAAATCCGAAAAACAAACCTGAAATCACTCCCAAGGCCGCTAATAGGGGTTTTTCATTTCTAAAGATAGCTGAAAAAGGAATCAGGCAGGTCCAGAAAACCAGCAGAGAATCAGGGTAAACCTTGGTCAAAAAGTGAAGGAAATAGACTTGAGAGCTAAACCAAATCGTGAGAATCCAAGGACTCGACCTGGAAGGTAAAGCCTTTAGTAATAAAGCTAAGGTGGCCACATAGGCAATCCATGAAATCAATGAAATCCGGTGAGGATCGAATCCAAACCAATAGCCCATAAGCCCTGCGGGTACATAGGCACCCCATCGACTGGAAAAGTGGTAGGCATTGACCTCCATGGTTCCTTCCCAGAAACTTTTTCCAGCCAATAAATAATATACATCATCAGAAAAAGTAATCCCGTCAAAACCGATGAGCCAATAGAGGAAAAGGAAAAACGAACCCGCCAAAAAGGCGAATTTCTTGGGCCTATTCCATAAAAAAATCTTTGGGGACATGGGGTAAAAATAGGTGATTCTTGAGTTAGTCCAAGTCTTCAGATTGGATTAGTTCAAGTCTTTAGACTTGGACTAATGCTTCTTGCAGTCTTCAGAAGCCCTCTACTTGAGTTGCGTTGAGGTAAGGTCCAAGTCAGGAGACTTGAACCAGTGTTACGCTGTAAAAAGGTCCAGATCTGAAGACTTGAACCAGAATAGGTTTGAACCTGAGACGGATTGGTTTTTGGGTCATTTTATTTTGACAATAGCTGTCAATGATAACCTTTCTTCTTCCAGAAGGAATTACTTTTAGACAGTAATCGTCAGCAGCTATGGCAAAATCTAGTCAAATCGAACAGCAAAAAATCCTCAGGGTATTCAAACTCATTAACTTACTCCAAAGCAATATCGGAAAGCCGGTTCATCGACTGGCAGAGCTTTTGGAAACAGATGAGCGAACGATATATAGATATTTTAAGCTTCTGGAGGCTTTAGGCTTTGTAGTGGTCAAGGAGTTTAGCAAGTACAAAATCCAGGAAAGACCTGACTATTTACCCTCTGATACCACTTACAGCACTTTTTCACAGGAAGAAAATCAGTGGTTGAAAACCTTGATCGAAAGTCAAGCAAAAGGAAATCTTCTCAAAGATTCTGTCTTGCAAAAGCTTCAGCTTAAATCTGAGGTGAAGCAAGGTACCGAGCAGCTTTTTAAGGCTAATTTGGGAAGGTTGGTGGATTTGATTGCCCAGGCAATAGCCGGGAAAAAGCAAATCTGGTTGAAGGATTACTATTCCCTGAGTAGCGATACTGTCTCGGATCGATTGGTCGAGCCGGTGGGATTTTCTTCAGACTACGAAAGTATTCATGCACTTGAAGTCGAAAGCAAAAGCATGAAGGTGTTTAAAATCGAAAGAATAGGGGAAGTAATCGTGGGTTCAGATTCCTGGAAATTTGAAGCAAAACATGAACTCCCGGAGCAGGCTTTATTTGGCTTTTCTGGCAAAAGAAACTTTCATGTCAAGTTGAAGCTGAGCAAAAAAGCCTATCAATTGATGCAAGAGGAGCACCCGAATGCAATTCCATTTATGCAGGTAAAGAACCGAAACCAGTATTTTTTTGAAGGAGAAGTTTCCCAGTTACCGGGTTTAGGCAGGTTTATTCTGGGACTTCCCGGAGAAATAAAGGTCGAAGAAGGAGAGGAGATGAAGGCTTATCTAAAAGAACAGCTGGAAAAAGGAGTTTTTTGATAAAAAACTAGAGGCTTGAAATTTGAGATCTGCCGAATCAAATCTCAAATTTCAAATCTCAAATCAATCTCAGGCTTGATGCTCGTCCCGAAGCAAATCATTCACTGTTTTGACCGGGTTGAAGGTGATCAATGGAACTTCCACAAATAGGGTATTCCAGCCGGCCATGGCGCCATTCCAAAGACCAGGCAATTCAAGAGCTTTCAGATCTCTTCCACCTTTGGATTTCTCGGTAATGAATCCGGTTTGCATGTCTCTGAACTCCATGAGGTCAAAAGCTCTGCCTTTGTAATCTCTTGTTCCACATACCAAGTCCACAGGGTTGAAGTGAGTGGAAGCCTGCATATGGGCTTTTGATTTGGGGTCATTCAGATCGATTTGGGCAGTTTCGAGAATTTGAAGGGAATAGGATCCATCCTTTTCCTCAATCCAGAATGGACCACCTCCGGGTTCCCCGGTATTTTTCACCATTCCGCAAACCCGAATCGGGCGATTGAGCTTGTCTTTCAAGTAATGAGCCAGCTCATGGAGTTTTTCAGAGGAGGCCGTTGGAGGGATTTTACCGCCCAAATCTTCATTGTACACCTTAATTGCCAAGCTTAGGGATTCATGGGAAATTTTTTCATCCATTGCTCTGAGGGCATCAAAAATTCTTTCCTGCACCTCTAATAGTAAACCTCCAATAGCCATTTTATACTCTTTGGTGGGTTCCTTGAGTCGGTCAGGTACTACATTGTCAATATTCTTGATGTAGATCAGATCCGCATCGATATCGTTGAGATTTTCCAACAAAGCACCATGGCCGGCAGGACGGAAAAGTAAGCTTCCATCTTCTTCCATAAATGGTGAGTTATCCATATTTACCGCAATGGTGTCTGTGGATTTTTTTTGCTGAGAATACGAGACTTCAAAATCAAGTCCAGACACAGCCTTGATGGCGGGTAAAACCTTGGCTATTTCAGCTTTGAATTTACTTTCATGCTCTGGGGAAACGGTAAAGTGGATTTTCACTTTATTTCCTTTTCCTACAGCATATTGGACACCTTCTATCAAGTGTTCCTGCGCCGGAGTTCTGTTTTCGGTAGGATATTTATGGAATTTCAAAAGGCCTTTAGGAAGACTCCCGTAGTCTAGCCCTTCTTCCAAGAGTAGCATGGATATAATTTTCCGGTACATCCCTGCCTGGAGGCATTCTTCCAAGGTATTCCTTTGAGCACTTAGGACCTTGTCTAAGTCCTGATAGAAGGCAAATTTTTTGATGTTCTCGATAAACTTTTTGGCAAATGGGCTTTTTTCAAGATCGCCGTCTCCATCCAAAAAGGCGAATAGATCCTTGAACATTCTAGATGCAGCTCCTGATGCAGGCACAAATTTGACAATCTCTTTTTTAAGTGCTTTGGAAGGATAGGTGGAAGTGTAGTTTGCCAATTCTTTATCGCTGAGCACTTTTATTCCATTGCCTGGAGTAGCTGGAGCATGGATTTTCAAGAAGGGAAACCCATTTTTAAAATTTTCAATTTGCTGGGCGACAGTAACTGGATGCATTCCCTGATCCAGGATTTTTTGGGTTAAAACAGAGTCCATGATTGTTGGGTTAAGAAAAACTTATTCTTAAGATAATGGACTATCCTTCTTCGCTCAAGTCTTTCTCCAATTATTTTAAATTCTTGTCTTTTCAGCTCAATTATCAATAAAATGAAGCTTGTAAGAAATCATTTTCAAGGCTGCTTTTTGATAAATCGGATTTTCTGCCCCGTTCTTTTCTGTGCCAAAATTGCCTGTGAAAGCTCGGTTAAAAACATAATCCGTGGATAACCCCCAGTGACTTGCGCGTCTCTTCCCAGAACAATAAGCTTACCTCCAGAGGTGAGCTGAACTATACCGGGATAAACAGGATTGGTGGGCAATTCAGGAATGTCATTTTCAAGGAGTTCGGTGAGGAGTGTTCCCATCCGTGAAGAAAATTGAGAAACAGTAAATTCCTGATTCAGTAATTTTTCCCTGTTTTCATGAGAAAGAAATTGGTAATCTGGTCCGGGATAAAATTCCAAGGCAGTTTTTTGAAACCACGTGGAATCCCATTTTGGAACTGAAAAGCCCGAATCAAAAGAGGAATGCGTCGAAATGTAAGGGAGTTGATCTCCCTTTTGTACAAAAGCGTGGGGAGTGATTTCTTGGAAATAGCTTCTGGAACCAAGTCTCAAAGGGGTTTGAAAACCGCCTCTGACTCCAAGATAGACTTTTGAGCCTTCCTCCATCGCGCCGACCTCTAGCACGGAATTATTTTTCAACACCAATCTCTGAAACTGAGGGATAGGCTCTCCATCCAACAAGACTGAAGCTTTGGCGCCAGCCAAGGCAATCATGCAGGAACCATGAAATTCCATTTTAACCCCAGGTTGTGAGATTTCCAATACCGCACAGTTGCCATCATTTCTCAGGACGTGGTTAACCCATTCTGCCGATATAAAGTCACAAGGTCCAGAGTTGGGAATTCCGAATTTTGTCCAATTTTTTCTGCCCAGGTCTTGAATGGTCGTTCCAGGACCTGTTTTCAAAACAAGGATATGTCCTTTTTGCTCAATCATCTGGAAGAGGGTAAGGTTGGGTTTTCCAGGAGATCATTCATCTCCTCAGCGCTGATTCTTACAAATTGGATTTGATCTCCGATGGAAGCCCAAACTGGTGGATCTTGCTCAGGATCGAATAACTGAATAGGCGTTCTTCCAAAAATATGCCAGCCTCCCGGGCTTTCCATAGGGTAAATCCCAGTTTGTGAACCGCCGATCCCCACTGATCCGGGATACACCGATCGGTCAGGGACGGCCTTTCTAGGCGTATGAAGTGCTTCCGGAAGTCCATTGAGATACATGAATCCAGGTAAAAATCCAAAAAAGTGGATTCGGTATAAGGTGCTGGAATGCAGTTCGATCAGGTCATTCACCCGCATGTGTTTTTGAAGGGCAAGGTTTCCAAGGTCAGTACCATAATTACTTTCATAGCACACCGGTACTTCCCAAATTTTACCTGAAAGCTGATAAGGTTTGATCGGCATATTGAGATAGTTTCCGGCAAAGCGTTTTTGGGCAACTTCATTTTTCCATCGAATTCCAATGGCTGAAAAGCCTTGACGGACTTCCTCGATTTCATGGGACAATTCCGCATTTAGCCAACTTATCCATCCTAGTTGCAATTCCAAGAGGTCATCACTCGGCTTCAAATTCCAATGAAGCTCTCCAATCAAAGGGGTAATGGGGATATAGTTTGGGGCTTGAATTTTCATGAGAGCGGATTGCTTTTGTTGGCCCAGAATTTTTTTCTGATCAAAGGTAAAAAGTTTTGGATTCCGGGATTATCTCCATGAAAGCAAATCGTTTCTGCTACAATAGGCAGCTTATTCCCGGTGGAAGAAATGAGTTGGCCCTCGGTCAAAACGGAATTAATTTGGATTAAAATATCCTCTGAATTTACCAATAAGGCTTTGGGTTCTGTTCTAGGAGCCAATAAATAATTGTCTTGGTAGGTTCTATCTCCAAATACCTCCAAGCGGGTTTTCAGCCCGATTTTTATGGCGGCTATTTCCATTTCTGAAAACGGAGGAACAAATACCGGGATTTGCGGGAAGTTCTTGAGGAGCAATTTGGAGAGGTCAGAGGCTAATTCATTATTCTTGGCGGCATCGTTGTACAAGGCGCCGTGGAATTTGATGTGATCAGGCTGGATTCCTTCTTCTGAGGCAAGAGCGGAAAATTTTCCGATTTGGGCTAATAGAGTCTCTGCCAATTCCTCGAAGGGAAGTTGCAGTGATTTTCTTCCGAAATTATCTGGATCCGGATAGGAGGGATGAGCCCCGACTTTTACATTGAATTTCAGTGCCAATTTTAGGGAATTGCGAATAGTTTTCTCATTCCCAAAATGTCCTCCGCAGGCTATACTAGCAGCATCGATCCAAGGGAAAATATTTTCTTCCTGAGGAATTCCCTCGCCTAGGTCGCAGTTGATTTGAGGAAGTATTTTTATCACATTATTGAAAGTTTAACAAAGAAACTCAGGCCTTGATTTGGCCTCCAAGTTGGCGATTTTTTAAATTTGGGAATTGTTAACTTAAATCTGATAAAACTATGGGAAAAGGAGACATTAAATCCAAAAAAGGAAAAATTAACCGTGGCACCTTTGGTGCAAGCAGACCAAAGAAAAAGCAGAATAAAGCCACAAAAAAGGAGAAAACAACCAGTGCTTCATGATATAGCAGAAAAGGGCCGTAAGTGGCCCTTTTTTATTGAATATCAAAAACGAGGTAGTTTCTCAATCACAATTCCTCGACCGGGATCCACTACTACCTGAATTGGTCCTAAGGTGGCATCTTCGGTTGTTTTGAAAGTGACCAGGTAATTTCCATCTACCCATGCAGACACTTCAGCATTTTGCCATGCTCCGATAAGGCTTGATTTTTCTGAGGCAGTAAGGGAATTGTAGGCAATCTCCCGAAAGACATTCAATGGATCTTCATCAGTACCTGAAGTACAGGAAAACACCGTCAATGCAAGTCCAAAATAGAGTAGGATTAAGGCAAATTTTTTCATCGGGTTAGTCAGTTAATCTTCATCAAATACGGCCTCTTTTAGAGAAAAGCTACAGTTCGAAAGCTTTTTTATAACAAGTAGGGATTTTTTCAGAAATCAAATTTACAAGTTGTTGTAGTATTTAATCCACTCGTTGAGTTGTTTGAAATCCAATTTACCTTGAGATTTTTTGAGGTGATGAATGATGGCCAGTGATTTTTTCATCCTTGAATCGGGATTTTTCACCTTGGTAACCAGGTAAATCAAACTTCGCTGCTTGCCCATAGTCAAGGCACGGAAGTATTCATTCCCCTCTTCATCCTGATCCAATAGAACCTGAAACTCTTCTGGAACTTCATGTCCAAACTCGCTGAAGTCCCGCTCTATTTTGATTTCAATTTGTTTTCCGGTTTCCAGATTCAATTTCTTTTTCAGTTCATGATTGAGGATGAGGTACCAATAGGATTTGACTTTCATCAAGGCCATGTGAAATGGACCTTCACCTTGGATCCAAACCAAGACCCTTCGATGATTTCCATCCATCATCTGAAAAGCGATTTCGTCTGGAATAGGAATGTGATAATTCCAGATTTTCATATCAAACTCCTCCATAGAGGATGTAAAAGTGATGCTGGACATATGGGGAAATATTGGATTTACATTTTCAATATTGTAATTCAAAAAAGAAAAAACATTAAAATAATTAGCTTTTATTGTCAACTATTTAAAACTCAGGCATGCTTTTTTCCGTGAATAAAAGTGTACAAGATCTAAATCTTGAAGGTCCGGAATGTTCCGGTTGATTTTTACACTATAATATATTCACTTAAAAACCACTTTCATTATGAGTAATTCAAAAAAGACATGGGCCATTTGGCTAGGAGGATTGGCTGCAGGTATCGCCGCAGGTGCACTGATATATCAAAATAAGGAAAAGCTTGGTCCTCAGATGGATAAGTTTTCCAAAAAACTAGGAGAGCTTCAAAAAACTGGTGAGGAATTGACCAAAAAGTTGAAGCAAGCTGGTCTCGACAGTGTAGAAAGAGGAAAAAATTTAGCTAAGTCTGTAAGTGATCAGGTGAACGCGCATTAATTTAATTTTCTCCTGAAAGTTCAAAGCCACGGCAAATTTGCTGTGGCTTTTTGCTTTTTAAGGCAAGAGAAAATTGCTTTTCTTGTAGAGGATTTACCACAAATTCCGATATGCTGTCCTCGAAACTCCCCAATTTAGGAACGACCATATTTACCATCATGTCCAAAATGGCCCAAGATGAAGGTGCCATAAACCTTTCTCAGGGCTTTCCGGGATTTGGCGCAGACCCGGTCCTTTTGGAATTGGTTGCGAAGTACACCAAAGAAAATTACAATCAATACGCACCCATGTCCGGGATTCCTGCGCTGCAGGAGGTATTGGCCTCCAAAACCCACCTTTGCCAAGGATATCTCCCTGACATGGAATCAGAAGTAACGATAGTTTCAGGGGCCACTGAGGCTATTTTTTGTGCGATTACCGCTGTGGTTCAGGAGGGTGATGAGGTAATTGTGTTGGAGCCAGCTTATGACAGTTATGATCCTGCCATCACCCTGAACAAAGGAATTTCTGTCTATGTCCCCTTGAATGTGGGAGACTTCTCGGTCGATTGGCAGAAAGTAAAGGATGCCATTACCTCCAATACCAAAGCGATAATTGTCAATACTCCCCATAATCCCAGCGGTTTTGTTTGGTCAGCTTCGGATGTAAATCAATTGGCTGAACTGATCCAAGACCGGGAAATTTATGTGATCAGTGATGAAGTGTATGAGCACATTACCTTCGATGAAAAAAAGCATATCTCCATTGGCTCTCACCCTGAACTTCGAGCTAAGACTTTTGTCTGTGGATCTTTTGGCAAAACCTTTCATGTCACTGGATGGAAAATCGGATACTGCATTGCTCCCAAAGATCTTAGTAAAGAGTTTAGAAAAGTTCACCAATATGTCACTTTTAGTACAGTGACGCCCATACAATTTGCTTTAGCAGAATATTTAAAAGTGCCTGATAGATACCTTTCTATCCCTGATTTTTATCAAAAAAAGAGAGACTTTTTTGCCAAAGGTTTAGCAGAAACCAAGCTTGGTTTTATCCCCAGCACTGGCAGCTTTTTTCAATTGGCCAGCTACGGGCATCTGACAGATATATCTGACTGGGAATTGGCTGAGAGAATGACCCGAAAGCTTAAAGTCGCCTGTATACCAATCTCGGTTTTTTACTCTGATAAGAAGGATGACAAAATCATCCGCTTCTGCTTCGCCAAAGAGGAAAAGGAACTTGAGTTGGCTTTGGAGAGGTTGCGAAAATTGGAATCTATCCTTTAATTCCTGCTGATGAAATCCTTTGTTCTATTGATGCTTACCATCTTGTTATCCACTAGGGTTTTTGCTCAAGCAGAAAATCATGAAGAATGGAAAAACGAAAGGGCACATGAGCTGCTTAAAGAAGATGGCTGGCTCAATTTGATCGGCCTTTTATGGATCGATCAAAATACCTCCTATTTGAATCAGGTGGGAAATGATAAACTTGAAGTCTCCTCTAAAATGGAAGTGGGGAATATTGGAAAATTTCACTTCGAAAGAGACTCCATTTGGTTTGTTTTCAATCCAGAGCTTTCAAAGAACTCCAAGGAGTCAGTTCCCCAAAAATCTCTGGTCTTTCCATTGGAATATGGAAAGGGAGGAGGAGCTTATTTCGATCGGTGGAAATGGACTGTAATCGAAAGGGGGGGACAATATGGCGTTAGGCTTAGAGATTTAAAGCATCCAGGGGTACTGGAGTTCAAGGGATTGCCCTATTATCCTTATGATCCCGAGTTTCGGATAAAGGCATTCTTTGAGCCCAAGTTTAACCAAACCATGGGGATTCCCAATGTCCTGGGACAGGTGATCGAATGGAAGGTGATGGGGATTTTAAAATTTGAGCTAGAAGGAAAACCAATCGAACTCACCGTTTTGGATGAATTGGGGAAGTTTTTTGTTATTTTCTCTGACCTGACCAATGGCCATGAAACCTATCCCACCGGGAGATACTTGTACGTGGACTACCCAGACCGTACGGGATATACTTGGATTGATTTCAATTATTCATACAATCCGCCATGCGCTTTCACCGCCTTTGCCACTTGCCCGATTCCCCCAAAAGAAAATAGGATGGAAGTGGCTGTTTTGGCAGGGGAAAAAATTCCAGAAGGTCATTAAAAAAGCCGCCCTATTCGGGCGGCTTAGAAGTGGGATTTTAAATCTAATTCAACTTCAGGACAAAGCTTTTCTACAAAATTCCACGCACTTTTGAACCTCTTTTACCGCATCGGAACCCTGAGGAATTTGGTATTCCAGTTCTATCGTAGCCGGGAATTTGTACTTATTTTTCTGCATCAACTTCAGCATATCTCCGATAGGAGTATCACCTTTTCCCCATTCCAGATTGCCTTTCCCATTCGCGGGAGTTTGACGATCTTTGGTATGCATGCTTAGAATTCTGGAGTTTTGTTTTTCGATCAATGCAAGCAAATCATTTGCGCCAGTAGCAATGTAGTGGCCTGCATCTAGGTTTAGGCCATTTCTGGGACTTTGGGCGATGGCTGTATCCCAAAAAGTAAAGGTTTCCTGTTCGTGGCCATGATAGCCCACAGACATTCCATGCTTTTCCCCCAGCTTTCCTAGTCGGAGAGTCTGTGCATCATCTGAAGGATGTTCCAAAGTGACATGAGTGGCGCCTAGGGCTTTTGCAGCCTTCATTCCGTAAGCAACCTCAAGATCAGAATTATTTACTCCAAATGCAGCTGGCTTAAAGGCATAAATGCTCACTCCCGCATCTTTGTACATTTTGCGAAGTTGCTCAAACTTTTTCATGTCTGCATTGGCTCTCCAAGATGCCACTGCTTTGGAATAATCTGTGGCTTGGGCTTGGAGATCTGCCAATTCTTTGGTCTCATCAGCAGTAAGAGATTCACCACGTCTTTGCTTTCCTCCCAATTGGAATGTTCTCATTCTATTAAAAGTAGGAGCAGGCATTCCTGCAAAACTTTCCGCTGGATCTCCCATCAATTCGATGGAGGAAATCCCCGAGTCAACGACATATTTCAGCGTAGCTTCGGCACTTTGATCTGGCATGCTTCGGAAGGAATAGGTGATGCAGCCTATGTTGACGCCATTGATGGTGGAAAGGGGCTTATTCAAGGAAGAAATCAAGGCAGGAGTGCCTTGAAGCCAGGATGGTGCTGCGACCAATCCCGCCAGACCTAGGACTGATTTTTGGAGAAATTCTCGACGGTTTTTCATGAATTTTGGGTTTAATGGGTTGGAGGAATAAGATAGAATAAATTTTCTCCGAAAATCAGATTTTTGGCTAAAGCCATGGTTTGCAGGGATTTTTGGCAATTAATTACTTTAAAAAATGATTTGAAGCTTTTTTACGTGCTCTAATCCAATGTTCCACTCAAATACTGTTTTTCAAGCAAAAATAGATAGGGCTGAAGCGCATGGTGCTTAAATATTTTTCCTTTCTCCTCCGGGTACTTTTCCCAATACTCCTTGTTGGGAAATAGGATAATAAAATTACCTGTTCTTGAGTAATTGTTTGAATTATAATATTCTGGGGCTTGAAACTCCGGCAAAGATTTTTTGACTTGTTTTTCAGCGAAATTGCCTAAGTATTTTTGAAAATTCCTAAATGACTTTTTAGAAGGTTTATCCAGTTTATTGTAGACTTTTCTAAACGCCAAATTTTGGGGGAATTTCTGTTTTTTAATAATCTCATCTATTCCTACGAAAGGGTTGGATGGGTTGAAATCTTGTGTGGTCTGAATTGAAAAAGGGGTTTCTGGAACCCAATCTGCTCCATTTACCACATTAAAGGCCCAAGCTCCGCGAGTTTGAAATTCAAAAGAATAGGAATAGTATAGGTTTCCTGGTTTTGGTGCTGCGCTAGCGTAGGTTTTAATCCGGACAGGTTCTTCCCATCTGCCTTTTTCTCTTAAAGAAAGGATATGAGAAGTCATTAGATAGCTTATTGCTCCGCCTTGACTATGTCCAGAAATAATAAAATCCCGATATCCATTTTGGTAAAGTGAGTCGATTTTCGGAACCATAGATTCTGCCAGTGCGCCTGTTGCTAATGTCCAACCTACATGGACAGCGGCTTTGGGATCAGGGCTTAGATCAAATTGAAATTGATAGGAATTATTGATTTGTATACTTCCTTGGGCTGGAATCATCGCTGCATAGAAATTAGCCAACCAAGAGTCATTATTGTTGACAGTACCGCGGATCGTAAGCCAGCCAATCTTTTTATCCTCTTCTATCCAGAGATACCATTTGTTTTCTAAACCGACCTGAGGGGATTCATAAATTTTTTTGAGATTAGGATTTTGTGGTATTCCTCTCCCGAAATTTTCATCATTCACACTACCTGCTGTGATCCCCAGAAAATCTCTGTATTCCTGAGGTGAAAAGCCTGGTTGTAGCTGAGCAAAAGTTGGATTTTTAAACCCGAAAAGGGTACTAATCAGACAAAAAAGAAATTTTTTCATATTAGTAAATTGTGGTAGTTTAGTTCATACTTACTGATTTATTTGTAGGATCTTTCACCAGGCGGAAACCCACATTTGATGTTCCGGAGTCAAAAGCCTGTCCTTGTCTTGCGGATGGGCGGTAGTTTACACAGTAATTTGGGGAACATAGAAAAGAACCTCCCTTGATTACTCTTTCTTGAGCGAATGGATTGTCAGGATTATAGCATGGGTTCATGCCTGCATCCAATTTCGGCGCTTGTCCCGCGATTCTGGCAAGTTTCAGTGCATCATACCAATCCGAGGTCAACTCCCATACATTCCCGATCATATCGTATAGTCCAAAGGAATTTGGGGGGAAGGACTTTACCGGTGAAGTGGCCAAAAACCCATCCATGGCGTGATTTTCATTAGGAAAATTTCCCTGAAAAGTATTGGCTAAATGCTTTCCTGATGGAGTTAATTCATCTCCCCAAGCAAAACGTTTTCCATTTACTCCTCCTCGGGCTGCAAATTCCCATTCGAATTCATTTGGAAGCCTTTTTCCAGCCCATTTAGCATAGGCTTGGGCGTCTTCGAAGGCAATGTGCACTACAGGATGGTTTTCTCTTCCCTTCCAGTCCGTTCCGGGACCCTCGGGATTTTTCCAGCTAGCCCCATTTACCCAACTCCACCAAAGACTTATATCCTGTGTAGGAACAGGGTAGGGTGGCGGTGTGAATACCATGGAGCCAGGTACCAATATAGAATCATCCGGTTTTGGAGTTCCGGGAGGCAGTTGTTTTTTCAACTCTTCCCATTCGGGTTTGCGCTCTGCCACGGTGATGTACCCAGTTTCTTCTACAAACTTGGCGAATTCAGCATTGGTAACTTCATGAGTATCCATCCAAAAACCTGATACTTTTACTTTAACTGCTGGTTTTTCGGCAGGATAAGCATCCGCTTCATTGGTGCCCATGATAAATTCTCCGCCGGGAATCCAAACCATTCCTTCTTCTTTTACGGGTGGCTCCGGATCCGAAAATACTACCTCATTGGAAGCTGGAGATTCTTGGCTTTCCGAGGAAGGAGTAGAAGAATTGCAGGAGGCTAAAAGGAGTAGAATACCCGCCGAAAGGCTTTTGGAGATTCTCATTAGGGTGTGATTTGGAGTAATCTAGTGAACTAATTTGAGACGTTCAATATATCACAGTACCTCAACCAATGCTATTTTAGCATACACTTTTTTACGAAGTTTATTGAAAAACTGCTTTCGCTCTTTCTCCCCTGTACCACTGATCAGGGTAGATTTTTTCATCAGGTTTTCCAGGTTGTTGAACATGGCCTCATTGAATTTTTGGTCGGTAGAGCCGACAAAAAACAGCACGCTGTGATTGAGGTAGGTGATTTTATTGGGGCCGATTTCAGCCATAAACGTATTGTCCCCTAATACGATTTCGTTCAAATAGAGTCGATATTCTCCGGAGTCATCATTGGGAGGATGTCCGAGAATGGACTTTCTGCCGGTTTCAGCCATTTTCTCCAGGTGGTCAATTACCTCCAAAACACAATTGTACAAGGAAAGAGTAATGTTCCTATCGGGAATTAACCCCATCTCATGATACACTTCAATCTGTCGGAGTGTAGTATGAAGACCTTCTTCATTCCAGATTTCTGAGGTCGGTACTTTGTTGTAAATTTTTAGGATTTTATGGGTTAGCTCTTGAAAAGGAGCAAAGTAGTTCTTGTCGAGAGTGAATTTTTCGTTTTTAAGACTTTCATAAAACAGAATGGATTTCATCCAGAAGAAAAACTTGAATCCTGCCAATAGGGGATGGTAGTAATGATGAAATGGAGGCATGTCCTTGACAAGGAAATAGACATGTCTTTTTGGAAAGCTATGAACCAAATTCAGTTGGGCTAGCACATCTTCCATCCATTCCCTAAAGGAATCTTCACCTTCGTGGTTCAGCTTTCCTTGGAAGAGTATGGAATTGGAATCCTGACTGAAAATCCGGTCAATGGAAATGTTAAATTTTTGGCACAAAATTCTGATTTCCTCAAAGTCTAATTGCTTTTCTCCTCGAATTCTCCGGTAAGCACTGTCCATGCTCACATTTAAAACTTCAGAGATTTCATCTACCAATGAGGCATACGGAGGGATAGCTCCTTTGATCAGTTGAAAGAATTGAGATTGATAATGAGAAAATTCGTGATTCATATTGGACCTCAAAAAAAGATGTAAGAACTCCTTGATATTCAATATTTAAATTAGAAAAAAACTATAAAATCTCAGTATTCTAGAATATTATTTTATGATTTTTGCTATTAAGAGATATTCTATTGAAATTTTTAAAAACAAAGAATTGGATCAAAAGAATAAAAAATTAAATAAATGTGTGATTTTAAAACGAATAGAGTCTTTATTCAATATTTATTTCTTCTCTTTTAGGTGAAGTCTTTTTTAAAAAATAGAAAAAAAAAAGCGCCTTGAATTTCTCCAAGGCGCCATCTTTTCCTCTTTTTACTTATTCTTCTGCATGAGCAGCTGAATTGAGTTTACCGAGTTCCTGATCGATGGTCCACAATCCAACACCTTCTTCACCGATAATATCGAACAACTCGAGAGCTCTTCGTGACATCGTTTCTTCCTCTCGCTGTTCGGTGACATACCACTGCATAAAGCTGAAAGTAGCGAAGTCTTTTACACTGAAAGCATGGTCCACGATGTTGTTGATTGACTTGGTGACCTTGATTTCATGTTCCAAAATCAATTCAAAAACTTCTCTCAACGAGTTGAAATTGTGTCTGATTCCATTGATCTCAGGTTGGATAGCATGTCCACCTGCTTCATTGATGTACTGAAAAATCTTCATCATATGCATACGCTCTTCATCAGCATGTGTGTAGAGGTATTTGGCGGCATTTGCATAGCCCATCATATGACACCAAGAAGCCATGGATAAGTAATAGGCGGAGGACTTTCCTTCCATCTCAACCTGCTTGTTTAATAGAGCTTCTGTATTTGGTAGCAATGAACGCTGTAGCGTAACAATTTCTTTCTGTTTCATAGGTTAAAGTATTTTATACCTAAACTTAACCAAAAAGAAGGGTTAATGGATTCATTTTTGGACAGGCAAAGCAGAAATTTAGAATTGATTTAATTTAACACTAAAGCCTTATCTAGTTAAGGGTGAAGGGAAAACAGCCAAACTTTCTTCTCCACTTTCTGAAACAGATTGCACTGCAAAGAAGTAATTGTCTTTGCTATAGGGCAAGGTGATGGTCGTCTCAGTGGTGAAAAACTTCTTCTCCCACATTGGAGAGGAGGTTTCCCGCATCAATACATAATACCCTTTCACAGCTTTATACTTTGGGGCTTCCCAAAGCAAAATGGTTTTGTTGGTAAGACCACGCACATCAATTTTTACATTTTGAGGCATTCCCGAGGAGTTTGCCAAGGAAGCTGCCGAGGCCAGATTCACCGCTGATACTTTTCTCAGATATTCGAAATCCATAAATTCCGGAAGGTCACCGTATTGAATTCCATTTTCTACCCGGACATTTTCATGCTGATGAATGAAGTTTTCATTCATTTCTGACATTCGAACGGCAGTAAATCCATTTCTCATAAAAGGAGTTTGGTCGCCACCTCTCAGGAATCGATCACTACGATAAATCAACTTTACTTCCATGTGATCCACGTATTTTTCTCCGGTTTCCTTGATATATCTCGCCAACTGTCTGGAATCACTGTCATTGTCCGAGTTGATGGATCTTCGAATAGCGGCCCCTCGCTCATCTTCTGCCAAAGGAATGGATTCGGAGAAAACCCTCATTTGAGTATTGTTGCTTATTAATGTCTCGGAGGAATTGCTGTTTCCTACAATGTCATTGTTGAGAATGGCTTCTATATTCCAGTTTTCGGACTTGGCTTTATCTGCCAAATAGGTAGCACCCTTGAGGCCTTGTTCCTCACCGGTAAAGGCAACAAAATAGATTGTTGCAGAAAATTCTTTTTGGGCTAGGACTCTAGCCAATTCCATGACCACAGCCACTCCACTACCATCATCATTGGCGCCGGGGGCAGCACCCTCGGCATCCATCACATCTTTATTTCTGGAATCCAAGTGACCCGAAACAATGATGATTCTATTGTCATTGGGATTTGTTCCTTTCAAGGTCGCTACTACATTGGCTACTTTGGAATCTGTCAATACTCTTCTTCCATCTCCCGGAGTCACAAACTCTTCAATCTGGGCGCTCATTCGACCTTTAGAGGCCTTGGCAAATTGCATGAACTTTGAAAGCACGTATTGTTGAGCTGCGGGCATTCCATTTTCAGAGTTGGTATTCAAGGTATGTCTTGAATGAAAAGCCGAGAGCTCATAAATGTATTTTTTGAGAGAATCCGAAGATACTTCTTCTACAAGTCGGTTAATCTCTGGGTTTCTGACGATAATCTCTTGTGCAGATACTCCCCAAGAGATCATTCCGAGGAATAGGGTAAATAAAAACTTGCGCATTGTTGGTGGTGATTTTAGGATAAGCCTAAATTTATCCCTGAAGATTAAATCTAAAAGCAACTTTTACATGAACACTTTCTCTTTGCCTAAAAAAGGTGATTACGCCGGGTTTTATGAAACCTATATTTCCAAGCTTCAGCCCGAAAGCAATTATCGTGAACTGATCTACTCCCAGATTTACGACTTAAACGAATTGTTTTCCAAGAAAAAGAATGGCTGGGCGGATACTCCCTATGCACCGGGAAAGTGGTCCCCAAAGGAGGTTTTGGGGCATGTAATCGATACGGAAAGAATTATGACTTTCCGTGCACTTTGCTTTGCCAGAGGAGAAAAACAAGCTATGCCGGGATTTGATCAAGACCCTTATGTTTTGAATGCCAGATTCGGACAAGTGGAAATTGGGGATTTGCTGTTGGATTTTGAATCTCAGCGAAAGTCGATTTTGACGCTTTTGAAGACGCTTCCGAATGATACTTTGGATATTGTAGGGACTGCCAGCGGAAATCCTATTACCCCGAGAGCCCTCTTTTGGATCATTCCCGGGCATTTTATCCACCATATGAATATATTTCTAGAGCGATATCCATGAGAATTATTCCAATTACAGTCGTTGATGCCTTTGCGGAAAAGCCTTTTTCGGGAAATCCTGCCGGAGTTTGTTTGCTAGACCAACCATTGAGCCGAGAGGAAATGCAGGATATCGCCATGGAGATGAGCCTCAGCGAGACGGCATTTGTGGAAAGAACAAATGATCCGGGAGTATTTGGCCTGCGTTGGTTTACTCCAACGCTGGAAATTGACCTTTGCGGACATGCTACCTTGGCGTCTGCTTATTGGATGGTCCAATCCGGTTGGTCTTCGGAAGGGGAGACCATGAAGTTTCAAACCCGAAGTGGTGAATTGAGAGTGAAAAGTGAGGGTGGGTATATTCTGATGGATTTTCCATTGATTCCTACGTTCACCGATACTCATCCATTTTTTCAATCCGAGCTTTTCGGGAAAAAGATCGTTCAGGCTGCTCAACTTCGAAAAAACTGGATTTTCGAATTGGAAAATGAGGAAGCTGTGAGAAGTCTCAATCCCGACATCTCCTTGATTGCCTCCCATAGCCAGGAGGGATTTATCGTGACAGCAAAAGGAAATGGTGAATATGATATGGTCAGCAGATTCTTCGGGCCAAATGTGGGCGTTCCTGAGGATCCCGTGACCGGTTTTGCTCATTGTGCTTTAGTGGATTATTGGAATCAAAAGACCGGAAAAACTCAATTCAAGGCCTACCAGGCTAGTAAAAGGGGAGGCACTCTGGGTTTGGAAAAACATGACGACCGGGTTTGGATTAAAGGTCGTGCTGTGGAAGTATTGACAGGTTCTTTAAAACTAGATTAAATGGAAAATCAGAATGTATCAAAAGGATTAAGAGTAAGAAGGTTGATCAGGCATTTCAGCAACTATTGGCTCAACGATGCCAGTTTTCTTGCTTTACTTTTGATTTTGATTTTCACGGTTTTCATTCTACCAGTCCTGATTGAATACGGGCATGTGAATATGCTATTCGTGAATCTGGTCTTTATTTTCTTGTTTTTTACCGGGATTTGGTCTTCAGACAACAGGTTTCTAATCTTCCTGACTACTATACTTTTTTTGTGTCAGCTAGCGCTGAGGATATTAAGGTTTAGCGATCTGCCATATGAATTTTACCTATTGGAAAGGATTTTCGGGGTGATAAACATGTCTGTGTTTATTTTCCTAAACTTCAGGCTTCTTTTTAGGGACTTTGAAATTAATCTATACCGGGTAATCGGTGCGATCAATGTCTATCTCCTTTTTGCGATTTTGGGAGCATTTGGCTTTGAAGTGATCCAAATTGTAATTGGCAGTTCGATCGAAGGCGTAGATCCGCTAAGTCAGGAAAGTAAGCTAAAAATTGTGGATTCGGATTTCTCTACCTACATCTATTTCAGCTTGGTTTCACTGACCACGGTCGGCTACGGAGATATCGTTCCAGTCAATATACTTTCCAAAATGCTGTCTGTTTTCCTCTCTACCATTGGAATTTTATATCCAGCAGTTGTCATAGCCAAATTGGTGGGATCAAGCACCCAGCGGTAAGAATTTCAAATCTCCGTTCCTGTAATTTCCCCTCTTCCAAAGTGGCAAATGTTGTTATTTAATTCCCGGATTAAAGAAAATGCCTTATGAGAAAAATCTATTTAAGTATTCTGATTTTGTTTTGCTTCCAAGTCTCCTTCGCGCAAACTGTGCGGAAAATAGAAGTGGAGTCCAAAGTCGAAACTACCGCAGAAGTAACCATCAAAGGAAAAAGAGTTCCTTACAAAGCCACCGCCGGAACGCAGCCTGTCTGGGATGACAAAGGTGAACCGATAGCTTCTCTTTTTTACACCTATTATGAGCGTACGGATGTTGCTGATAAGACCAAAAGACCCTTGGTGATTAGCTTCAACGGTGGCCCTGGCTCAGCTTCGATCTGGATGCATTTGGCCTACACCGGGCCGGTTATTCTGAATATCGATGACGAAGGATACCCTGTCCAGCCTTATGGTGTTAAATCCAATCCAAACTCCATTTTGGATTTGGCAGATATCGTCTATGTCGATCCGGTCAATACTGGATATTCCAGAATTGTAAAAGAGGATACTCCCAGAAGTACATTTTTTGGGATCAATTCTGACATCAAATACCTCGCAGATTGGGTAAATACTTTTGTGACCAGACAAAACCGCTGGAGCTCCCCAAAATACCTGATTGGAGAAAGCTACGGGACCACCCGCGTGGCAGGTTTGGTTTCCCAACTGCAAAACTCTCACTGGATGTATTTCAATGGGGTGATTTTGGTGTCTCCAACTGACATGGGTATTGATCGGGGTGGCCCGGTGAAAATGGCAAATTACTGGCCTTATTATGCTGCAACGGCATGGTATCACAAAGCTCTTCCTGCAGAGCTTCAGGCAAAGGATTTGGATGAAATCCTAGCCATTGTTGAGCCTATGGCTGTGAATGAAATTCTTCCTGCAATGGTCAAAGGAGGAATGCTTTCTGATGCTGAAAAGAATGCCATAGCCACTAAAATGGCTTATTACTCAGGTTTGAGCAAGGAAGCAATTCTCCAATACAACTTGATGGTTCCTACCAGCTTTTTCTGGAAGGAGCTCCTTAGAGAAAGAGATGGAATGACGATTGGACGATTGGACTCCAGATACAAGGGATTTGACCGAATGGAAGGTGGAGAACGCTATGATTTTGATCCGGCCTTGACGAGCTGGAATCACGCTTTCGCGCCGGCATTTAACTATTACGCGAAAAATGTTCTGAAATTCAACACGGACCTTACCTACAATCTTTTTGGCCCGGTGAATCCATGGGACAGAAGTAATGAAACTACAGGGTATGACTTGGGTACTGCAATGCGTCAAAATCCTTACCTGCACCTAATGGTTCAGTCTGGCTATTATGACGGCGGTACAGATTATTTCAATGCCAAATACAGTACTTGGCATATTGATCCAAATGGAAAAATGAAAGACCGAATTGATTTCAAAGGTTATCGCTCAGGACATATGATGTATTTAAGAGCAGAGGATTTGGTGACTTCCAATGAAGATATCCGCCAGTTTATCCTGAAGTCTTCAGTGGCTCCCGGCAAACCTGCGAAGTATTAATTTTAAATTTTTTTAGAATACAAAAAGCTCTGTTTATCAGAGCTTTTTGCGTTCTAGAGGATTGAGGTTTTAAACTCCTCGAAAGTTCTGATGGGGTTGGGAGAAGAGACCATTTGTCCCAAAATCTCCAATACATCCTCCAGCTTTTTTCCTTCTTTTCTCAAGTACTGGATAGAGGTGGCTCCATCAGATTTAGAAAGTTTTTCTTTTTTTGGGCCTTTTAACAAGGGGTGATGGAGAAAAGTGGCTTTAGGGAATTTTTCCGATCCAATAATCCTGGCTAAATCCAGCTGTGCAAAAGTGGACGGAAGCAAGTCTTTTCCTCTAATGATCAAATCCACCCCAAAATATTCATCATCGACCACAGAGCTGAGGTGGTAGGCAGGAACTCTGTCCTTTTTTCTAACAAGATAAAAGGCCGTCTCATCTGGAATCAAGGAGGTCACTGTTTGCTTAGGATACTCCACATACTTCAAAAAATCAGATTCCAAGGTATTGATTCTCCAGGCAGTTTCAGGTTTGTCCAACTTCATTCTCCGATCAAGACAATACCCTAAATAATAGCCTTGTGGATTCAACTCCTGGATTTTTTTTCTGGAGCAGTCGCAAGAGAATACCAAGCCTGAACCCCTTATTTTTTCCAAAGCAATTTCATACTGGGGCATACGATGAATTTGAGACCATTCCGATTCAAATTCTTTCAGGTTCTTTGGGCCGAGATCGACGGGTATTTCCAGAAAATCCAAGGTTTCAAAAATATCCTCGACATATTCTGAGCGGTATCTTTCCCGATCCAGATCGTCGATTCTCAGAAGGATTTTTGCTCCAAGTTTTTCAGCAAGTGCCTTGCTCATCAAAAACGAATAGGCATTACCCAGATGCAAAAATCCGCTGGGTGTGGGAGCTATTCGGGTGAGATTATAATTCATTTGGCTAAATTAGAGAGACAAACCCAAATTCTCATGATTCGAGTTTCGATAACAATCCTAGTAATTTCCTTTTTGTCGGCTTGCGGTACCCCCAACACGGGACCTCTTTCAGGGAAAGAAATGATTGAAAATTCGATAGCCTATCATGATCCTGAAGGGAAATGGAAAAACCTAGAAGCCAGCTTTGTGATTCAGGATAGTCTTCCTGCAGGTAGGGACTCCCGATATTATCAATTCACGCTTAACAACAAAGAGGGGAAGTTTACTTACCAAATTGAAGGCTTACACTATCAGGTTATAAATGACTCCCTTGAGATATTTGAAGGAGAAATCGAAAAAGAAAGGGCTCTGAGAATGCGCAATTATTATTGCTATTTGTGGGGCTTGCCAATGAAACTCATGGACAAAGGAACTAGGATCGAGGATTCAGTGAGAGAGGAAGTTTTGGAAGGAAAGTCATATCGGGTGGTGCGGGTTCCTTATGAAAAGGACATATGGTATTTCTACCTAAACCCGGATAATTACCGAATGGAAGCTTATAAATTCTATCAGGATGAGCCCAATCAGAAAGGCGAAATCATATATCTGCAAGGGGAAAAAGAATTTGCTGGAATGAAAATTCCCCAAAACCGAACTTGGTATAGAACTGAAACTCCCGAATTTCTGGGTACAGACATGCTTTTAGATATTAAGTGACGGAGCTTAAGTTTCTTTAACCGGTTAATTTTTCACCTTTCTTTTTTTGGAAATACCTTTGGAAAACCATGAGGCGCCCTGTTTTTCTAGTTTTCCTGTTCCTGATCAATTTACCAGTATTTGCACAAAGCACTTATTCAGGGAATGTATTGGATGCTCTGGATAAGAAATATTTGGAGGGCGTTTCTCTTCAGGTCAAAGGCAAATCCAAAGCTTTTACCAACGAGCGCGGTTATTTCCAGGTAAAAGCCAGTATTGGTGATACGCTTGTGGTGTCTTTTCCAGGATTTTTGGAAAAAGAACTGACGCTGACTTCGGACAGGTTTTTATTAATCGAAATTCATGACAAAGCCAGGCTTTTGCCTACTTTCCAAGTAGAGGCAGAGCCTTACCGGTTTCGATTTAAGGATGGAAAACTGTACTTGGCGGAAAATGAACCTGAAAGCCCAAGGTCATTGAGCAAGGCAGTCGGAGTTCAACCCTTGACCAATGAAAACCTTCATGGCGGAATTGCCATTTCTGGAGTTCTTTCTTCACTCACTCGCAGAAATAGGGAATTGAAAGCCTATGAGGAAAAGCTGGAAAAAGAAAGAAGAAGAGCGGGATATCTGGAGGTGATCGATGCGGATTCTGTAAGGAATCAACTGATGGAAATGTATGACATGGATCGCTCGTCCTGGGATAAAATGATTGTCAGGTTTAATGAATTCCACCAAAGCCATGAGTTTTTGGATTGGTCCAGTGAACGGGTTTTAGCATCCCTGAAGGAGTTTGTAAGACTTGAGGCGGTTTTGATGGATTAACTTTTCCTTTTGAAGGACCAGGTTACATAAAATCTGGCCACGACTTCACCAGATGGATTTTTCCCTTCCGAAATCATAGTCAATTGATTGGTATCACCTACGTTTAGACTATCAATCAGATTAAAAAGCTCTGTGCCTTGCTCACAGGTAAAGGTGATTTTGGAATTGGCTTTTTTGTGATATTCGGCCCGAAAATCAACCACCAGCATACTGAAGGCACCCTTTCCAGCCAAAGCCAGTTGACAAAGAGCTCCTGTACTTAATTCAGCAGCACCTGCCAATGCGGCAAAATAGATGGAGCGAAAAGGATTTTGGGAACGCCAAAAATAGGGGATGGTCACCTGGCACTTTTCAGGATCCAGAGATTTTATTCTCAATTTCCAAAAAACTGCAGATGGTAATTTGAACAACATTGCCCACCAAAAAACTACGGGATTGGTCATTTTGCCTTGATAGTCAATTGCTTTTTGATTGAGCACGTGGGGTTTTAGGGTAGGTTCCATTTCTTTAGTTTAGATTTGAAAATAATAAATTTTGATCAAGTGGTATTCATTGGTACTTTTTTTGAAAAATTTGGGATAAAGAAACATTAAATGACTATGAAAAAGATATTGTTAATATTCTTGGTTGGGCTTATGGCCTATGCTTGTGCAAAGGTCCCCCTGACTGGCAGAAGCCAGCTGGCGGTGGTTTCCAATGAGGAAATTATGCCTTTGGTGGAAACCGAATATCAGAAATTTAAGGCTGAAGCTAAATTGGTAACCAATACTGCTGATGGTCAACGAGTCGTGAAAGTTGGGAAAAGAATTTCCCAAGCTGTAGAAAAATTCCTAATTCAGGAGGGGTATGATGATCTGGTAAAAACTTTCAATTGGGAATTTAATCTTGCAGAATCCAAAGAGGTAAATGCTTGGTGTATGCCAGGAGGGAAAGTTGCGTTTTACACAGGCATTATGCCGGTGTGTCAGGATGAAAATGGGGTAGCTGTGGTCATGGGACATGAAGTGGCCCACGCGGTGGCTTCACACGCTAGAGAAAGAATGTCCAATGGATTGGCTGCCAATTTTGGATTGTCTTTCCTCTCTGCGGCCATGGGGCAAAACCCAACCTTGGTTCAACAGATATTTTTGCAATCTGTAGGTATTGGGTCTCAATTGGAAATGCTGAGATTTTCCCGAAAGCATGAGCTAGAAGCAGATGAACTCGGATTGATCTTTATGGCGATGGCAGGATATGACCCAAGAACGGCTCCTGTATTCTGGGAGAGAATGGCAAAAGTAGGCGGTGAGGCTCCACCGGAATTCCTATCCACTCACCCTGGACCTGACCGCAGAATCGAAAGATTGAACGCCAATATGGCCAAAGCGCTTGAGTATTATAATAAGTAAACAATTTCCAGTGATCAGTATGCAGTAGCCAATAAATTGTCAACTGCATACTGCCTACTGATTCCGATCATTTCATTCCAAAACCACGGAGTTTGACTTGAGTGAGCTTTCTCTTGGTATCCAAAGGAAAATCTCCTTTCATCATCCAATCGTAATACCCCGGCTCTTCTTTAAGTGCCTGTTCGATGGTTTTTCCTTTATGCTTACCGAAGTTGAATATCTCTTCTCCCTGGGAATTGAAAATAAATCGACCTGCTAAATCCACCATCTTTTCATTGACTAGATCGTGGATTTTTTTCATGTCATTTTCAAAAACTCCCAGCTTGTTTCCTTGAAGGTCCTCTACTTCTTCACCTTGGTATCTTTCGATCTGCGCACGGAATACATCCACTGTAGCCAAGGTATCGGCCTCGGCACTGTGAGCATTTTCCAAGGTTCTTCCACAGTAGAATTTATAGGCTGCGGTAAGGTTTCTTTTCTCCATCAAGTGGAAAATCTTCTGTGCATCCAGAAGATTTCTTTTATCCAGATCAAAATCGATTCCTGATCTCAGGAATTCCTCAACCAACAAAGGGATATCATATTTCAAGACATTGAAACCTGCCAAATCAGCTTGTCCGATAAATTGAAAAACATCCTTCGCAATGTCCTTGAAAAAGGGCTCACTTTTGATATCCTTATCATAAATCCCATGAATCAATGACGCCTCCAGTGGAATTGGAATTCCGGGATTAACTCTGCGGGTATAAATCTGCTGTCCACCATCCGGAAGTAATTTGACGACAGAAATCTCTACGATTCGATCTGTAGAGACATTGGTGCCGGTAGCTTCCAAGTCAAAAAATGCAATTGGGTTTTTGATATTGAGTTTCATCTGTTTATAATTTGATTTTTAATGGTCAGATGGAATGCCCTGGATAATCATCCCCCTGTGTGAGAAGCATTTTCTCATGGGCATTTCATGTGACTAAAATTTGGCTTTGATGGGTTCGAGGTCCAGGTTGTCGTAATTGCCCGAACTCATCAATAACAAGTTTGTATAAGTATAATTTTGATTAAGCAGGTATTCATTCAATGCCTGACTTGAGGTAAATAGTTTCAAATCTGGTCTTTTAAATCCATTCCTCAAGGTTTCCTCGTCCATCAATTCAAGTTTTTTCATGGCCACCGCATGGGGATTGAGGTAGATCACAGCCTCGTCTGCCTCATCCATGGAATTTGCATAATTTGGTAAAAAAGCCTTGTTGAGGGATGAAAAGGTATGTAATTCCTGCACCGCGATCAGCCTTCGATTTGGAAACTGGTTCTTCACTGCATTGACGGTAGCCTTGAGTTTGGAAGGTGCGTGTGCAAAATCCCGGAAGAGTATTCCGCTTTCTCCTCTGGCGAGGATTTCTTGACGTTTTGCAGCTCCTTTAAAGCTTGGAATGGACTGGTAAAATTGCTCTTTGCTAAGCCCCAAGGAAACGCAAACCTCCAAAGCTCCCTGTAAATTTTGAAGATTGTGGTTTCCAAAAACCGAAATCTCCAGCAGACCGGAATCTGTTTTAAGGAACGTTTTCCCATCCTTTATTTCGGCAGGATGGGCTTGATAAGAAGTTTTTTGACCTGCGGTCGAACTTGCCTCTGCCGCAGCTTTAACCAATGGATCTACCTCACAATAAATCAGTTGACCGGTTTGTGGGGTTTGATCCATTAGTTTGGCAAACTGGGCCTTGTAATCCTCGAAGTCAGGAAAAACATTGAAATGGTCCCAGGCAATTCCACTGACCAAAACAATGTCATGATGGTAATGGAAAAATTTGGGTGTTCGGTCAATTGGAGAGGTCAGGTATTCATCTCCTTCAATGATGATCACGGGAGCCTCTGACAATCCCACCATAAGCTCAAATCCCTCAATCTGGGCTCCCACCAAATAGTCGAAATCAACTTTTTGGTCTTGGAGTACATGAAGGATCATGGAGGTGATGGAAGTTTTCCCATGTGAACCCGCAATTACCACCCGCTTTTTGTTCTGGCTTTGGTTGAAAATAAACTCCGGAAAAGAGTAAACCGGAATTCCCATCTCTTGAGCCTTAATTAATTCAGGATTATCAATTCTGGCATGCATGCCTAGAATAATTCCATCAAGGTCCTTGGTGATTTTCTCAGGATACCAGCCCTGGTCAGCGGGCAGAATTCCCGCTTTTGCGAGACGGGTTCGCGATGGTTCGTAGATTTCATCATCGCTTCCGGTGACTTGGTAGCCTTTTTTGACCAGAGCCAAAGCCAGGTTGTGCATCACAGCCCCGCCAATGGCGATGAAATGATATTTTTTCATTGCAAAGAAAAAGTGGTGATTAATTTTTCTTTCAAACTTAAAAATAAAATAGGTCAGCCACGGGACTTTCTATTTTTCATTTTGGGTTTTTTTTAACCGGAAGCATTTTGGCTATTTTCGGGCAAAATTTTTAGCAATGCTGGACGACAAATATGCTTATTTGATTCTTTCCCTGCTGTATCTGGTGGCTTGGCTGATTGTATTTGCAAAAAGTCCCTGGAAAAGCGGGATGATCAAAGTCGGAATGGTGGGCGGACTTATGGGAATCATTGCTGAAGTCTGGTACTTTCACGATTACTGGAAGCCACCGATGTTATGGAAGACAGGTTGGCCAGGAATAGAGGATTTCATCATCGGTTTTGCCATGTTTGGAGTGGGAGGATATATTCATTCGTCTTTTACAAAAAAAGAGGTGGATTATGAGCGTCAGTCTCCTGCCAAAAACCGCGACTTTTTCTTCTTATGGCTGCTGGGCTGCCTAAGCCTCACGGTATTTAGCCTGGGTTTTAAAATTCACTCAGGCTATGTGACTTTCCTGACGTTTATGGGCTTGGCAGCATACATCTGGATCCAGAGACCTGATTTGATTCGTCTGTCTCTGATTTCTGGTTTTGCTACCTTGTTTATTGTGATCTTGATCTATTACATCACCTTTGGAATTCTGTATCCACATTTTTGGGATACCTATGGAATGCTGAATGATGAACCCATTCTAGGATATAAAATTCTGGGGATCCCGGTTTCGGAAATGCTCTGGCACTTTAGCTGGGCTGTACTTTGCTCCATGTTTAGGGGATACCGCAATGGAGTTTACTATAAAGAGACGATTTTAACCAAGGCTTGATTTTTGCTTGATTTGGCCTGTTGATAAGTTTTGGGAAAACTTGTTTACAACTCTTGCCTTTCAGCAGATACATTTGTTCTATGACCGATAATACCAACCAACCTCGAATCACCCGAAAGAAACCTGCTTTTGAAAATCCTACAAATTTCCTGGGAAAAGTGCCTCCACAGGCCGTAGATCTGGAAATGGCCGTACTTGGTGCGCTTATGCTCGAAAAAGACGCACTGACCAATGTCATTGATATTCTGAAAGTTGAGAGTTTTTACAAAGAGGCTCATAAAGTCATTTTCCAGGCGATATTGGATCTGTTTTCTGATTCTCAGCCAATTGATCTTTTGACGGTTACTACCCAACTGAGAAAATCAGGAACTCTGGAAATTGCCGGAGGGGCTTTTTACATCACCGAATTGACTTCCAAGGTTGCTTCTGCGGCCAATATTGAATACCATTCCCGAATTATTACCGAACAGGCGATCAAACGGGATTTGATCCGGATTTCCTCAGAAATCCAGAAGGATGCTTTCGAAGACACGACAGATGTTTTTGAGCTTTTGGATAAAATGGAACAGAATCTATTTGAGATTTCTGAGAAAAATATCCGAAAAAACTACTCCGATATGCGGTCTATTATGCGGGATGCTATTGCAGAATTGGAAGAACGAAAAAATCAGAAAGATGGTCTGACCGGGGTTCCATCAGGAATGGTGGCCTTGGATCGGGTCACTTCAGGTTGGCAAAAATCCGACTTGGTCATCATTGCGGCGCGACCTGCGATGGGTAAAACAGCCTTCGTACTTTCGGTCCTTCGTAACGCTGCTGTGGATCATAATCGCCCTGTTGCCATTTTCTCTCTGGAAATGTCCGCTGTTCAGTTGGTAAACCGTCTGATTTCTTCAGAGGCCGAGTTGGATTCGGAGAAAATCAAAAAAGGTACCCTCGCCGAGCACGAATGGGCCCAATTGGTGCATAAGACAGCGAAACTTTCCAAAGCTCCACTTTACGTGGATGATACCCCTGCACTTTCCATTTTGGAGTTGAGAGCAAAAGCGAGAAAGCTAAAAGCTCAGCATGACATTCAAATGATCGTTATCGATTACCTCCAGCTGATGTCCGGTGATACCAAAGGCGGAGGAGGAGGAAACCGAGAGCAGGAAATTGCGAGTATCTCCAGAGCCTTGAAAAAGATTGCCAAGGAATTAAGTATTCCGGTTATTGCACTTTCCCAGCTTTCCCGAGCTGTAGAAACCCGTGGGGGTGACAAGAGGCCACAACTTTCTGACCTTCGAGAATCCGGAGCGATCGAGCAGGATGCCGACATGGTAATGTTCTTGTATCGACCAGAGTATTACGGTATTACCGAAGATGAAGGAGGAGCATCCACGGCAGGAGTAGGGGAAGTAATCATCGCCAAGCACAGAAATGGTTCCTTGGATAATGTCAAGCTTCGATTTGTGGGTAGATTTACCAAGTTTACGGATTTTGATTTTACCTCTAACTACCCAAGCAATCCATCAGGAGAGGTGTCTTATTCCCATAAGTTTACTTCAGGGGCTAGTGGTGTATCGAGTTTTGACTCTAAAAATGTGGTCAATATTTCAAGCCGTGCCAATGACGATTCGATCGATGATTTGCTGAAGGTTGATCCTACACCACCTCAATTCTAAGAATTCATGAAAGCGATTGTTTTAGATCAAACCATCCCGGATAAGATAAAAATGCTTCAGGTTCCTAAACCTGCATTAAAAGAAGGTGAAGCTTTGGTGAGAATTAGAGCTGCAGCTTTGAATCATCGGGACGAATGGAGTAGAAAAGGCTTGTATCCCAACCTGAAGGACGGAATTATTCTTGGTTCAGATGGGGCTGGGATAGTAGAAGAAGTTTTTTCTGACCAAGATTCAAATTGGATCGGGAAAGAGGTGATAATTAATCCGGCAATCCATTGGGGGGACAGCCAATTGGCTCAAAGTAAGAACTTTGAAATCCTCGGGATGCCTAGAAATGGGACTTTTGCAGAATATGTCGCCGTGCCGGTGGACCGATTAAATTTTAAACCTGTTCACCTAAGCTGGGAGGAATCCGCAGCATTGCCCTTGGCAGGATTGACTGCATTTCGGGCTCTGGTCTATCAAGGTCAAGTTCAAGTAGCAGATCAAGTTTTGGTCACTGGGATAGGAGGAGGGGTTGCACAATTTGCCGCTCAGTTTGCAATTGCTTTGGGAGCAAATGTCTCAGTAAGCAGCAGTAGTCCGGATAAACTTGAAAAAGCCAAGGCCATGGGTGCTAAATTTGGCTACAATTACAAATCAGAGGATTGGACAACCCAAGCATTGGAGAATTCAGGTGGCTTTGACGTGATCATTGACGGAGCAGCAGGAGATGGTCTGAACCAATTAATTCAGGTTTGCAAGCCGGGTGGAAGGATAATTTTTTACGGAGCCACTCAAGGAAATCCGGGGAAAGTGGAAGCCAGAAGGATATTTTGGAATCAGCTGAAGCTTATGGGTTCGACCATGGGCTCAGATCAGGATTTTGCTGGAATGCTTGAATTGGTGAATGCTAAAAAAATCAAGCCAGTGGTTGACCAAATCTTCGGAGTTGAAGATGCTTTGGCGGCTTTTGAGAGAATGCGTGCAGGAAGTCAACTGGGAAAAATAGTGCTCAGCCTTTAATTTCTTCATAAGTCTGAAGAAACTCCTTAAGAGCAATCCGGTAGATTTCAGATTTATCCAAAGAGATCACCAAATAGTCTCCGGGCTTCACATGGATTGATTCCTTCCAGGGTGCCTGAAATTCCAAGACTTCTTTGGAGCCTAAAGACTTCAAATCTGAGGCATTTACCTTCATAGCGTAAATTTCACCTTTGGGTCTAAAACAACCCCAACCTCCGCCCAGAGCGTGCATCATTTCATACTTTTTTTCAAAAATGTCCTCTTTGATAAGGTATTGTTCTTCTGCGGAGGTTTGATTTTCTACCAGCCAATCGCCCTTTTGAGCCGTGTTCTTGGTTTCCACGCCATCGCTGGTTTTTGTAATGACAACTAGTCCAGGCTCAGCTTTTTTGGCTTTGATAAGGCTTTTTTTCTTGAAGCGTTTACCCTCTTTTTCCATCAAAGGAATGAAGTAGTTCAGCATTTCTTTTTGAGAGATCATAGTAAAAAGCCTTTTTAGTAGAATTCGACTACTGAATTTAGTAAATTGAAAATCAATTCCATTTCTATTTTAAGGATTCTAGGGAGAATTGGCAGGGAGGATTTGAAAAAAAATCTCAGGACAAGAGGAAATTCAGATCTGGGGATCCGATAATTATCATCGCTAAAACTTATTCCTCCAGATCATTTTCAAACAAGAAGTTTTGATAGGAGTTTTTGAGTTCAAGTAGAGTCTTTGTCTCCTTTAAAGAATTTGCCAAAGCAATTCCTTTTTCGAAAACATCTTTTGCCTTAGAAATTTGATCTAGTTCAAAAAAGAAATTCGCAGCGGGAAAATAAACTGGAAGATAATCAGCATGTTGGAGCAAGAGAAAATCAAATAATTTACTTGCTTCATTAGGGTCTAAATCTTTGATTTCCAGCGCTAAAGCATAATAATTAAAGGGATTGTCGGGTTCCTCAAAAATGTATTCCCGGAGTACTTTAGCACGATCTAATTTGCTCATGAATAGTTTTTTTAATTAACCTTTCGCTGTTATTTTCACGCAAAATAAATCTAAAATAATCTAACTCTAAACCAATGAAGATTCTTGTATGTATCACTCACGTGCCGGATACGACTTCCAAGATTCAGTTTACTGCCAATAATACAAAGTTTGATTCTACTGGGGTTCAATTTATCATTGGGCCTTATGATGATTATGCTTTGGCTAGAGCAGTGGAGCTTCGGGATCAGACAGGAGGCACATTGACCGTATTGAACGTCGGAGAGGCCGAAACAGAACCAACTTTGAGAAAAGCTTTGGCGATTGGAGCTGACGATGCGATCCGGGTAAATTCTTTTCCGAAGGATTCCATTTTTGTCGCCAAGCAAATCGCTCATTATGCCAAAGAAGGCGGATATGATTTGATTTTGATGGGTAGAGAGTCCATCGATTTCAATGGAGGTATGGTGCATGGGATGGTAGGTGAACTTCTGGGCATGCCTTCTTTTTCTCCGGTCATGAAACTTGACGTGGATGGATCCACTGTAAAAATGGCCCGGGAGATCGAAGGTGGAAAAGAATATCTGGAAGCCCAATTGCCATTGATTGCCGGATGTCAGGAGCCAATCGCAGAATGGAAGATTCCTAACATGCGCGGTATCATGTCTGCCAGAACCAAGCCATTGAATGTGGTGGAACCTGTAGCTCAGGACACTCAGGCAGAAGCTACCAGCTTCCAGCTTCCTCCGGCAAAAGGTGCTGTAAAACTCGTGGATAAAGATAACGTCGCCGAATTGGTGAAGCTTTTGAAAAACGAAGCGAAAGTACTTTAATCCATTTTGTGTAAAATATTGTAAATTAAAAAGATATGTCTATCCTAGTATATATAGAACACGCAGAAGGAAAAGTGAAAAAGACAAGCTTGGAAGCTGTTTCCTTTGCAAATGCCTTATCGGCAAAAACAGGTGAAGGTGAGGTGGTGGCTTTGGCGCTCGGTGCTATTGATGCTTCTGAATTGGCTTCAATTGGTAAAGCAGGAGCGGTTAAAGTACTTCATGCAAGTGATGCCCGCTTAAATGATGGTGTGATTTCGGCTCATGCCTCTGCTGTAGCACAAGCTTTCCAGTCTGTAGGTGCTAAGACCTTGGTATTGGCGAAGTCCTCTCTCGGAGATGCTGTGGCTTCCAGATTGGCCGTCAAATTAAATGCAGGTCTTGTTTCCAATGTCGTAGAATTGCCAAATACTACTTCAGGCTATGTGGTCAAAAGAAGCATTTACACAGGTAAAGCTTTCGCAGAAACTACCGTGACTACAGAAAATAAAATTCTTGCGGTAAAGAAAAATGCTGTGGATCTGAAAACCGACGGCGCTGATGCTGCGGTAGAATCCATTTCAATCAATCTTTCTGATGCTGATTTCGCATCCAAAATTACTTCAACGGAAAGAGCTACCGGAGAAATTCTACTTCCTGAGGCAGACATCGTCGTGTCAGGAGGAAGAGGAATGAAAGGTCCTGAAAACTGGGGTATGCTGGAAGACATGGCCAAAGTATTAGGGGCAGCTACAGGTTGTTCCAAACCGGTTTCTGATATCGGATGGAGGCCGCATCATGAGCACGTGGGACAAACAGGTGTAAAAGTTGCACCTACTTTGTACGTCGCTGTAGGAATTTCAGGAGCTATTCAACATCTTGCAGGGGTTAACTCCTCAAAGTGCATTGTGGTCATTAATAAAGATCCAGAGGCACCTTTTTTCAAGGCAGCTGATTACGGAATTGTTGGAGATGCTTTTGAGGTAGTACCTAAATTAACCGAAGCACTAAAAGCAGAACTATAATTTTTGTGAAGAAACAAGTAGAACTGGAGATTCTGGGATTATCATCCAATCATTCCCAATCGGGCTCTTTCACCTTGGTGATGGGAGAGATGGGAGGCAATAGAAGATTGCCTATTGTGATTGGAATGTTTGAGGCTCAGGCGATTGCAATTGAGATCGAAAAGATCATTCCTAATCGACCGATGACTCATGACCTTTTTAAATCATTCTCTGAAAGTTTCAAGTTTGAAATTGAAAAAATCATCATTTCTGACATGAAGGAAGGGGTTTTTTATGCAAAAATAGTTTGCAAAGACTCCGTTCGAGAAATAGAAATTGACAGTAGACCTTCCGATGCGATTGCCATTGCGGTGAGGTTTAATGCTCCTATTTTCTGTGTCGAAAAAGTGATGTCTGAAGCAGCTGTGGAACATACAGAGGAAGAGCACAAAGGAGATGATCAGCCGGAGACTAAGGCGCCAGTTCAAAAAGTTTCTTCCAAAAAAGAAGGTTCGTTGAAAGATTTTAGCTTGGACAAGCTAAATCAGCTTCTCGAAAAGGCTATCAATAATGAAGATTATGAAAAAGCAGCCCGGATTCGGGATGAAATAAACAAGAGAAATTAAGAAACTAAGGCCCCGGATCATCTGGGGCTTTTTTCTTGTTTGCCTTTGGCCTATTTTTAACCCTTCGTTTCATATTCATCTTCATGGATTATATCAGAGGTGCCATCGGGCTTGTAGTCATCATCTTTATTGCATTTATTTTTTCAAACAACCGAAAGAGGATAGACTGGAGGTTGGTCTTAATTGGGATTTCACTACAATTGGTATTTGGCTTTTTGATTACCAAGGTCGAATTTGTCAAAGAAGGTTTCCAGTTGTTATCTGAGGGTTTTGTGAAGTTCCTGAGCTTCAGTGAAGCAGGAGCCAGATTTATCTTTGGTGACCTGGCTGGAGACAGCTTTGGATTTATTTTTGCATTCAAAGTATTACCCACCATCATTTTCTTCTCTACAGTTTCTGCAGGTTTGTATTATTTGGGAGTGCTTCAAAAAATTGTTTTTGGCATAGCATGGGTAATGGCTCGAACTATGAGACTCTCTGGACCTGAATCACTTTCCGCTGCCGGAAATATCTTCTTGGGGCAAACGGAAGCGCCGCTTTTGGTAAGACCATTTATCCCTCAGATGAGTAAATCTGAACTGATGTGCTTAATGACAGGTGGAATGGCGACTATTGCCGGAGGTGTTTTGGCAGGATATGTAGCCTTTTTGGGCGGTAGTAGCTTAGAAGAGCAGAGTAAATTTGCCGCCTACCTATTGGGTGCCAGTATTATGAATGCCCCGGCGGCGATTGTTTTATCCAAGATATTTATCCCTGAAACCGAAAAAGAAATCAAGCAGGATGAATTGAAGGTGAATGAAGAGGCGATGGGAGTCAATTTGATTGACGCAATGTCTATCGGTGCAGCAGAAGGCTTAAAACTTGCTCTGAATGTGGGCGGAATGCTTTTGGCATTTATAGCAGTAATTGCAGCAGTGAATTATGGCCTAAGTGGATTGATCGGAGAATATACAGGGCTGAATGCTTGGGTTTCTTCAACGACTGGAGGCCAGTTTCAGGGATTTTCTCTGGAGTACATATTTGGGCAGATTTTCCGGGCTTTCGCTTGGGTGATTGGGGTAGATTGGGCAGATAGTTTGCAAGTCGGGAGTTTGCTGGGTCAAAAAACAGTAATCAATGAATTCGTAGCCTACTTGAGTCTTTCTGAAATGAAAGCCGCAGGCACCTTAAGTACAAAATCCATTGTGATTGCTACCTATGCGCTTTGCGGATTCTCCAATTTCAGTTCCATTGCTATTCAGTTGGGAGGAATTTCCATCATAGCACCCAACCAACAGGGTAATTTGAGTCGTTTGGGATTAAAATCTCTTATGGCTGCTTCATTGGCTTGTCTGATGACTGCAACCATCGCAGGTATGTTGTTTTAAAAGTAGCAAGTATCAAGTATCAAGTAGCAAGTATCAAGTATCAAGTAGCTGGATTTTAGACGAAATGAAAAAGCTCGATTCCAGAATGGAATCGAGCTTTTTTTATGAGTCCTATTATTTTTTCTAGATACTTGATACTAAAATCTAGATACTAAAAATCATTTGCCATATAGCTGCTTGCTGGCTTCTTCGTATTTGTCTCCGGCTTTCCAAGCAGGTTTCTGGCTCCAGTTGGCTATTTTTTGCGCAGCAAGGATATAGGATTTCCAATAAACTTGCGCGTAATCCAAATCAAAATTGCTTACATGGTCGCCTGCCTTGTGGTAATACTTTTGAATCTCGTCATCAAAGGCGGTAAATCCCAAGGAGAATGTTGGAGCAGGAATTCCTTTTCGTGCAAAATTGACATTGTCGGAGCGGTCATACAATCCTTGCTCCGGTGATGGATCTGCCACAGCCTTTACTCCGAATTCTTTGACGGCTTCTTCGATCAAGAAGTCCGCACTGGTACGGCCCAACCCGATGACGGTAATGATCGAGGTGTCGTTATATCCTCCATTGTCGATATTCAGGTTATAGACAATTTTATCCAAAGGAATCAAAGGATTATTGGCAAAATATGCGCTTCCCAAAAGCCCTTTTTCTTCCGCTGTCCAAAGGGCAATCATTATAGAACGCTTGGGAGGATTTTTGGCAAAATATTTAGCAGCATTCATGACTGCGACGGTTCCTACGGCATTGTCTCTTGCTCCGTTGTAGATCGAGTCTCCTTGTGCATCGGGTGTACCTACTCCCACATGATCATAATGTGCAGAAAGTAAGACATATTCATTTTTGAGTACCGGGTCAGTGCCTTCGATCATGGCGATCACATTTTTGCCATCTACCGAGGAATTTTTCTTTCCTTCAATGGTCAAAGAAGCTGTGTTCAACTTGTCACCTGTCAATTCGTTTTTCTGATCTTCCAGCCAGATATAGGTAAGGTCAGAGGCTACTCCTTGGTCTAGAGTCAACTGTGTGCGATTGAGAAAATTGGAAACCAACTGCCAAGGAACAGAAGGCACATTGAATTTTTCGATGATGGCAACGGCCCCAGCTTCCTTAGCTCTTTTGGTTTTTTCAGCACCTAAGGCAAAAAGATCGGAAGGATTGAGTCTATTTGGAGCCCCGACATTGGACACGGCAATTTTTCCTTTTAAGTCCTTGCCTGCAAAATCCTCAGCCGTTCCAAATCCTACATCCACCAAAGCAAAGTCACCTGAAAGGGAATTGCCATCCAATACCAAAAGATTTTTGCCCAGAGTAAAGGATTTGGCGCCGATTTTTACTGAACCTGATTTAGGAGGAGAGGTAAGCCGAAAAGGAATATCCTGAAAATATCCATTGGCACCCGGAACCGTCTTTGCGCCGCTTTTTTTCAGGTAGGAGGCGATGTAATCGTAGGCCAACTTCATTTCCGGACGGGCAGGATCTCTTCCCATCAATTCGTCGGAAGCCAAATAAGTAAAGCTTTTGATCGCTTCAGCTCCATCGAAGTTCTTTTCAATGTCTTGCTTTTGGGAAAAAGATAGGGTGGTTGCAGCCAGCAACATCCCAAAAGTTAAAATGGATTTATTCATAGGGTAATTGAAGTGTTTTTCTAAGGTAAGCCAAAATTCTTTTTCCTTTATTTTCCCGAAAAAAATTCAGTGTCATTCCATCCCAATTTTGACATAATTGTTCGGAAATGGGCGGGAGGAAGGCAGGAAAGGGAGATTTCATCCTCAGTCATCGGATGGCGAAAGCTTAACCTCCAAGCATGAAGTAGGAGGTTGGAAAGCCCAAATTGGTTTTCGAAAAAGATGTTTTGCCTATTGTCACCATGCTTTTTATCTCCGATGATGTAATGACGAAGATGTGCCAGGTGCCTTCGGATCTGGTGCGTCCGACCTGTAAGTAGTTCAACCTCCAAAAGACTGTACCGGCTGGTCGGATAGCGTCCGGTAGAATTGAAAGGAATCTCGGATTCTGCCAAAACCCGGTATTTGGTTTGAGCTTCCTGAAGTTTTTTGGAGCGTTCACTTTCCAAAGGATGGTCTATTAAGGCTTCTTTTTCTTTGGGTATGCCTCGGACAATGGTCAGATAGTACTTTCTAACTTCCCGATCCATAAACCTAGCCTTGAGCAGTGGTAAAATTTCTTCGTTTTTGGCGAAAAGTAAAATTCCACTCGTAGCCCGATCCAGTCGATGTACTGGGGCCACCCAAGAACCAATCTGATCCCGCAGTTGGATTAAGGCATTTTCCTCTTCCCCATACGCTTGACGAGTTCGATGCACCAAAAGCCCGGCTGGCTTATCGATAAGGATAAGATTTTCGTCTTCAAAGAGAATGTTAAGCATAAATTTTCACCACAGAGAACACAGAGGGAAGATAAAGACAACAGACCACGGTCGACAGTCGACAGCCCGAGTTGATGATTTTTTCAAAGAGTATATTAAGCACAATTACCAGCCATAAAGCCGCAAAGAAAGGAGAATAGAAGCATTAACTCTTTCCCACAGATGTTCACAGATTAAAATCACGGATTTTATAATCCATGAAAATCAGTGACCTTTTCTGTGCAGATCTGTGGGAGAAAACTCAAAATATCGTTCCGGAGCCAATGCATTCCTCACCTTGATACCAAGCTACAAACTGACCGGAGGCGACGCCTTTTTGGGCATTTTCAAAGAGTACATACAATCCGTTTTCTTTCATGACCAAAGTAGCTTTGGAGAGGGGTTGGCGGTAACGGATTCTTGCTTCGTAAACAGCCGATTCACCGGGATTTAAAGCCAAATCCTCCCGAATCCAATGCACCTGGTCTTTTTTGACAAATAGACCAAAGCGATTCAAGCCGGGATGATCTTCTCCTAAACCCGTGTAAATCACATTTTGCCGGGTATTGGTTTCGATGACAAAAAGGGGTTTACCTGTTCCGCCTACCTGAAGGCCTTTTCTTTGACCCACGGTAAAATAATGGGCCCCATTGTGTTCTCCCAATACTTTTCCCTGGTCTGGAGTATAATGAATCGGCAAGCATAGTCCATCCAAAGTTTCCTGATCCCAGTCTTGGGCATCGATTCCTGCAGGAACTTTAACCTGATCGTAAATCGGTAAATTTTCAGGGATTTGGATGATTTTGCCTTTTTTAGGCTTGAGTTGCTGCTGAAGGAATTCCGGTAATCGAACCTTTCCGATAAAGCATAGACCTTGAGAATCCTTTTTCTCTGCAGTGATTAGATCTGCTCCTTTGGCGATTTGGCGTACTTCAGGCTTTTGCAAGTGCCCAATGGGAAATAAAGCCTTGGAAAGCTGCTCCTGAGAGAGCTGGCAAAGAAAATAGCTTTGATCCTTGTTGGGATCGGCTCCTGCAATCAATTGATAAACAGGTTGACCATCGACCAAAATCTCCCTTTTCTGGCAGTAATGACCCGTGGCCACAAAGTCTGCTTTGAGCTTTTGGGCAGCTTTTAGGAAGATGTCGAATTTGATTTCCCGGTTGCAAAGAATGTCAGGATTGGGAGTCCTTCCGGCTTCGTATTCCGAAAACATATAATCCACAATCCTTTCTCGATATTCTTCACTGAGGTCAATGGCTTGAAAGGGGATTCCCAACTTTTCGGCTACGAGCATGGCATCCGTGGAGTCTTCCATCCAAGGGCATTCGTTGGAGATGGTGACGGATTCATCGTGCCAGTTTTTCATAAACATGCCGATGACTTCATAGCCTTGATCCAGAAGGATTTTAGCGGCAACACTGCTGTCGACACCTCCTGAAAGGCCGACTACAACTCTTGGTTTTGTCTTCATAGGTAATAATTAATGGATTCAAGGTCCATTAGGTTACGCTTGTGATAACTCCATTTAGGCTGGAATTAGTTCGTAAAGGTAGGAATTGAAAGATTGAAAAATTGTAACATTGGAAAATTGATTGGGAAGGCATCTATTGTATAATTTTCCAATTTTGTACTCTTCCAATTTTCCAATCCCATGAACTCTCTCGAACAAAGAATCCTTTCTGGCGCATTTTTACCCGAATTCCAGTTTCAGACTTCCCGAAGCGGAGGGCCTGGAGGGCAAAATGTCAATAAGGTCGAGACGAAAGTTCAATTACGTTTCGATGTGAATAACTCTTTGGTTTTAAGCGAGGAGGAAAAATTGACTCTTCTTCATAAAGCTAAGAATAAGATTGATCAAGAGGGGTTTTTACAGCTGATGTCTCAGGAAAAACGTTCCCAGATTCAAAACAAGGAATTGGTAATCCGGAAGTTCTATGATCTGCTCAGATCTGCGTTTGCGAAACGAAAAGTGAGAAAAGCTACCAAACCCAGCAAAGGTGCGGTGGAAAAGCGGCTAAAATCAAAGAAAGTTCAGGCTGAAAAAAAGAGCAATCGGAATTGGAAGCCTTAAAAGGCAAAAGGGTAGCCTTCAGAAACAAGAATAAAATCAATTGCCGGACAATTTGAAACTTTCCCAAAGTTTTAAACTTTGGGAAAGTTTGCTCCAAAATCAACGCTTACCTGGCTTCCTGGTTTTTACTGTCATAAAGAACAGCGTAAATCCAGAAACGATCGTGGCCATTCCAAAGAGTGAAAATGCCCGAAGAAGGAGATTGTTGAAATTGTCCCGACCGGCATAATCCATGGTATGAAACATCCACAGGAAGTCAAATACCCTCCAGCTACTGTGTCTCACACGTTCAAAGTTTCCGCTTTTCGCGTCGATATAGGCAGTGAGGCTCTCCGGGTGATCGTAGTGAATTGCCCAAGCGGGTAGGGGCCGACCCCGGTATTCATGGTGGGATCCTGTTTCTGTCAAATATTCAGCTTTTTTTATCCCATAATCGCCCTTGATATAGATTTTGGCGATCTCTTTGGCTTGTTCTTCGGTGATTTCGTTTTGAAGTTCTCCCGTTTGTGCATTGTAAAGTTTTTCTCCATTGACCCAATAATGAGGTTGATGCCGAACAAAACGAAGCTCAAGGGTGGAGATTTCCAAGGTAGAGTCCAATGATCCCGGGTCAACCAAATTAGTTGCCGCCATGTGCATCATATGTTCTGCATGAAAGTGATCTCCATGAATCTCATCGATGTCTGTCCAGGAAAAGTAAAGGCCTGAAAGGGTCCAAAAGAAAAACTGAATTCCGATAAACACGCCCAGAAATCGGTGGATTTTTCGGGTATAATATTGATTGTTTTTTCTCATAGGGCTGAGTGATAGATTACTGGGTTATTTGTTTTTAGCCTCGAAGCTCACTTTGGTTTTGTCCCAAGCAACGCTGATTTTGGCAGTTCCAGGGGCAGTTTCCTCTACTGTATAGGTAAGTGATTCAACCGTTTCTAGGAGGGTTTCTGGATTTACTTGAACTCTGATTACATCCTTGGCACTGTCGTAATCATCCGCCAAATGCATGTCCCAAACTTGATTCAGTATCAGTGTCCATTCTGTTTGTCCCGGAATGGTAAAGAATCCATACTTACCGGCCGGGATTTCTTTTCCCTGAATGATCACCGGTTTTTCAAATTGGATGGAAGTGGCTTTGTGGGCACCGGTGGACCAAACTTCTCCAAAGGCCACCAAACCTCCGAAAATCTGTCTCCCGCGGACACTTGGAGAAGAATAGTCAATGTGGATATGATTTCCACTGACCATGGCCATGGCTGAGGTTTTTGGACTTTTAGGCTTTTGTTGGGTAGAATCCGCAGGTGCCATATGTTGGCTATGATCCATCTCAACTTCTGAGGTGGATTCTGTCTTGGGGTTACAAGCAAAAGCCAATAAAACGCCAAGAAAAAGGGTAGTGAGTTTATTCATAATATGGTTGATTTTAAGGGATAATAGCTTCGATTCTCAGAACTGGAAACTTCGAACTGATCACTGTTCACCGGTCACTGTTTCGGTTCCGTTTCGAAATACAAATGGTAATGCTTGCTGCATCCGGGGTTGAATCCGGATTTGCAATGCGGGCAGGTATTATTGGAAGCCATATAGTCTTCAATGCTCAATTCATTTCCGCAGACTCCACAAAGAATGGCTTTCTGGTCAAATTGGGCTTTGGGCCAAACCTGATGGGCATGATCGGCTTCTTCCTCATGACAGGAAAAGCAAGGATAATACTTTTCGCAGCACTTGAATTTGATCGCAATGATATCCAAGTCCGAATGCCAATGCACACAGCGGGTTTGGTTGTCCACCGGTTTGCCAAAGACATTGATTCCTCTGATTTGGGAAACTTTCAATGGCTCAAGAATCTTTTCCCGAGTTTGGGCAACGTTTATTCCGGAGGATAAAACCATAAAGGCTAGGAGGCAGATGAGTTTGATTTTCATAATCGAAAATATAAAAGCGAACTGATTATACCAGTTCGCTTTTTATGTTAAATCAATTCATCGAGATAGTTTCCTCCACTCGACCGCAGGTCAACATGGAGCTGCCGAATAGTGGATTTTTAATGTCTTCATTGGCACTGAGCCACATGCCTCCTGTATTGTTTTTATACATCGGGCAGTACTGATGGTACAAGGTCCGGTCAGTGCCTGCGATTTTAAGCAAATTTTTCATGGCCACGCTCAGGGCCTGGAAACTTTCTCTTTGGGCTGCAATGTCACCAGAAGCCAATTTTTTGGCCTCTTCCAAAGCTTTTGCCTTGTGTGACTCAGCTGCCTGTGCATCAAAGCTTTGAATTGCCGTCACTAAGGCCTCGCTTTTTGTGGCTGCCTCTGCCTGATTGTCGGCCACCAAGGCATCCTTTACCGCGAGGTAAGCATCAATCATCGCGGTGGTACCCATATTCCTAGAAGTGGAAGTAGGAGTGGCCTCTGATTCATGGCCGGAGGAATGTTCCATAGTATGCTCCTCATGTTCCTCAGCATGTTCGGTTTTTCCTCCACAGGAGAAAAGTACCACTGAAAGTGCAAGGGCGATTAAAAGGGACTTTTTCATATGTGTTATAATTTAGGTGTTGTTGATTGATATTTTAAAATCAGTTTGGTTTAGCAATTTAATTCCAGTCTGTGGAGACACAGACTGGGGCGTTTGGTTTAGCAATTTGAAATCAGTTTGTGAAGACACAAACTGGGGCAATCTATTTAATGTTGATGGGCTGGAGCCGAAGCTGAACTCGAGCCTGTTAAATTCAAAACAGGCTGACCTTTAAGATAGGTTTGTTTCACTTCTCCGCAAGTAAGCATAGAAGCACCAAAATATGGGTTGGTGATATCCTTCCGCTCGCTCAGCCAATACGCACCTTGGTCTCCAAAAGCCATTGGACAATAATCTTTATACACCACATCTTTATTGATTCCAAAGGTCTCGGTCATTTCCAGGATGTGGAATGAAAGCATGGAAAAGTGCTTTCTGGCCTCTTCAAGATTGGGAGAAGAGCTGATTTTCTGACTAGCATCCTTCAGCCCTTGGAGCTGATTCATCCATTGCTCATGGGCCTTATCCTTTACTAGAGCCATATTGACTTTGGAAAGGTTTTGAGATAGCTGATTGACTTCTTTTTTTGTGCCTTCCAAATCGTCCTTGACCAAGGCATTTTTAATACCAAAATAAGCATCCGCCACTTGGGTAATTTGATTTCTGAATTCTGAGGAAACCTCCAAGGACTTGGTTTCTGGGCGACTCATCATGCTAAATTGGCCCGAAAGCTGTGCTGCTGCGTCGATCGCAAATGCTCCATTGGTGACAATTACTTCTCCAGGCTGCAGCCCTGATTCTATCAGGTAATTGTCACCCATTCGGCTTCCTAAGGTTACCTCTCGCATTTCAAAGGAAGGTCTTTCAGCAGGAACTTTTACATAGACGACAGAGCGCTTCCCAGACCAAAGAACGGCTGTTCTAGGGACAGATAGTTCAGCCGATGAACCTTTTGATCTTGTTTTTACAGAAGCTGTGACAAACATTTCCGGTTTCAGTTTTTGACCTGTATTGGAGATTTCTGCTCTTATGGAGGCTGCACGGGTATTAGGATCCAAAAGCGGATCAATAAAAGCCACTTTCGCACTGAATGATTCACCTGGAAGTCCGGCAACTGAAAAACTAATCGGATCACCTAGCTTGATAGAGGATAAGTCCGCTTCATAGGCATCCAAAAGAACCCAAAGTTTGTTCAGATTGACTACATTGAATAATACCTGTCCTGTGCTGACATAGTCACCCAGCGCCACGTTTCTCTGGGTAACCACTCCGCTCTGATCGGCAAGTATATCGATCTGCTCTTTTACTTTTCCACTTTCTTCAATAGCCTGAATTTGAGAATCACTGAGTTTCCAAAGTTTTAGCTTTGCTTTAGCAGCTTGGTACAGCTCCGGGAAAGAGGTTTTACTTTTGCTCGCTTCCAATAATTCCCTTTGGGCGGAAAGTAATTCCGGAGAGTATAGGGTAGCCAGTTTTTGACCTGCCTGAACCCGCTCTCCGGTAAAGGTCACGAAGAGCTTTTCAATTCTTCCGGGGAATTTGGCTGTGACGGAGGCATTTTCCCTTTCGTCTGCCTGGATTTTTCCGGTAAGAAAAAGCTCACCTGAAGCATTGGATCCACCCACTTTGGTCGTGTGGATTTGGGCCATAGCCACAGCTTCTGGAGTCATCTCATAGACGAGGGGATTGCCTGAGCCAGCACTCATCTGAGTGGCAGGAATCAAGTCCATCCCGCAGATAGGGCAGGAGCCCGGTTCACCCAATTTGATTTGTGGATGCATGGAGCAAGTCCATAGGGTATTGGCACCGGCTTCTCCGGCATGGTCATGTTCGGCTTCAGAATGTGAAGCAGAAGGTTTTAAAATCCATCCAATCAATGCCCCTAAGAGCAAGGTAGTGAGGATGAGTATCGTTTTATTTTCAAATATCTTTTTCATCGTTTTCTTAATTAAGAGGAATTGATGATGCTGAAAGCATTTCTAATTTGGCCAAACTTTGATATTGAAGGTTGATCGCATTGATTTCCTTCATTTGGTAATCCAGCAAGGATTGCTGGGTTCTGAGAATCTCTTCAAAATCATCCCCATTTGCGGTGTAGGAAGTTATCAACCAATTTAAAGTTTGGTCAGTGAGCTCCCTCTGCCCGGAATAGAGCCTGATTTTCCGGTCTGCATCTTCCCAATCCCTGAAGGCATTGGCCCATTCCATGGCCAATAGGTTGGAAGTTTTCTCTTTTTGAAGAAGTGTCGCTTCCTGAAGGAGCTCAGCTTCTTTGATTTTCGCATTTACCTTTTTTCGATAGATCGGCAGTGTCAGTGAGACCATGGGCATGACCATATTGTCTCCTCCCATCATCATCCCGTTTTCGATTCTTGGAGAAAAGGGCATGTAATTTACCCCTGCTCCCATCATCGGACGCCCATCCAATTTGGCCATTTGAGCCTGTTGGCGGTAAACCTCCAATTCTGAGTCAAACATGGCAAGCATAGGGTTATTGGCCTGAATACTGTCCAATACCGCCATCTTTTCCACTTCCAGCACAATCGGCTGAAAACCGCTTGGAAGAGCTATTTCTGCTCGGATTTCACGGTTGAGCAATTGGTTGAATTTGATCTGAAGAGGTTCCAGATCTGCCTGAAGCTGCTCGATGGTATTTTCCAATTCCTTCATAGAAATCCGGATCTGGAGAATATCCTTCAAAGAAGATCCGGAAGTACTCATTGCGCTGGAATTCATCCCTGAAGAAGGACGCTGCAAGTTGGGCCCAGTGCTTGAATTACCACCCATTCCACTCATTTCAGAGGCTCCTGCGGAAGTGCTGGAGTTCATGTTTCCTCCTGATGAAAGCATAGAGGGGCCAGAAGCTCCTGATGAACCACCTGTGGCCCCCTGATATTTGATCAAGGCCAAGCGTTCGTATTGCTGAAGGAATTGCAGATTTTCCCTGGAAATCCTGATTTCCTCCTGAAGCCTGATCATGTCATACCAAGTGGATTTTACCTGATACATCAATTGGTTTTTCTCCTCCAAAAAGAGCTGATACTGAGCTTGAGCCATGGATTTGGCTTCCTCTTTTTGAGTACCGATCATCCCAAACCAAGGAAACATTTGCATCAGTCTGAGGTCAGCCTGCTGATTCCCCATAAATCTCTCCATGGGGCGCAGAAAAATTCCGACTTGAAGTTCTGGATCAGGAAGGCCAGGCTGCTTGACTCGCTCCAAGGCGGCTTCGTAACGGGCATAGGAAGCTTTTAGTCCGGGATTGTTTTCGGCAGCCAGGATAAGGTAGTCATCTAGGGTTTGGGCATTAGATTTTCCTGAGAAAACCATCAGAGCAGACAGGAGTAGGAAAGTCAGAAATTTGAAATCTGAAGTCAGAAATCTGAAGTCAGAAATCCGAAATCCAAAATCGAATAGAGTCTTAATTGTCATGACTTTATGTGTTTAATTCTTCAGCAAAGGCCTTGGAATTGTTTTTTAATTTTCGCTCTGCCCACCAGCAATAAAGGGTTGGCACGATAAACACCGTGGTAGTTTCCAAGACCATTCCTCCCAAGGAAGGAATCGCCATTGGAATCATAATGTCAGATCCTCTTCCTGTAGAGGTCAATACCGGAACCAAAGCAAGCAATGTGGTCGCCGTGGTCATCATACAAGGTAAAACCCGTCTTTTTCCGGCTTCCACTACCGCCTCCCGTATCTGTTGCACAGTAGTAGGTTGATTTTCTTTGAAGCTTTGGTCCAAATAGGAGGCCACGACCACCCCGTCATCAGTGGCAATTCCAAAGAGGGCAATGAAACCCACCCAAACTGCTACGCTGAGGTTGTACACTTTCATTTGGAAAAGGTCCCGAATATTGGTTCCAAAGAAACTGAAGTCCATAAACCAATCCTGCCCATATAACCAAAGCATCAGAAATGCTCCGGAAAAGGCCATTCCAATTCCCGCGAAAACAAACAAGGAGGTGGATACTGACTTAAATTGGAAGTAAAGAATCAGGAAAATCAGGATCAAACAGAGGGGAACTACAATACCCAGTCTTTTCTCCGCACGGACCTGATTTTCATAAGAACCAGAGAAAACATAGCGGACTCCATTCGGAACCTTCAATTCTCCGGAATCAATTTTATCCTTCAGGTACTTTTGGGCTTGCTCGACGACAGTCACTTCCGCGAATCCTTCCATTTTGTCCAGCAGGACATAGCCTACCAAGAAGCTGTTTTCTCCGCGGATCATATCAGGTCCAGGTCGGTAATTGATGGAGGCTACTTGGCTTAAAGGGATATAATTTCCCAAAGGTGTCGGGATTTGAAGGTTTTCTATGGCATAAGGATCATCTCTAAACTCCCGGGCATATCTAACGCGAATCGGGAATCGCTCCCGACCTTCCACAGTGGTACTCAATTTCATGCCTCCAATGGCAGTTTCGATGAAATCCTGCACATCTACTACATTCATCCCGTATCGGGAAATTTGATCCCGGTTGATGTCCAGTTCCAAATAGGGCTTACCCACAATTCGGTCAGCGAATACTGCTTCTTTCTTCACTGAAGGCACCTCTTTGAGGTACTTTTCCAACTCTAAGCCAAAGCTTTCAATGGTTTGAAGATCAGGGCCGTAAACTTTGATCCCCATGGGAGCTCGCATGCCGGTTTGCAGCATGACTAACCGTGTTTCAATAGGTTGAAGCTTAGGGGAGGAGGTAACACCGGGGATTTGGATCACTCCGACGATTTCTTCCCAGATATCATCCGGAGACTTGATGTGCTTTCTCCACTGACGGAAATACTCTCCATCCTCATCCTGGACCAAATCGGACACCTGTATTTGATTGGGAGTCATGGTTTCAGGATCGAAAAGGGACCCGTCTTTCAATTCATATTTTCCGTCATTGATTTTAAAGCGAAGTCGGTTGCCATTGATGTCTGTGGCGTATTCGCTTTTGTAATTGATCGTGTTTTCAAACATGTTCATCGGGGCAGGATCAATGGCAGTTTCTGCACGACCTGCTTTTCCGACGACTATTTCTACTTCCGGAATGGCCGTGACCAGCATATCCAGTTGCTGAAGGACTTCCTTGTTTTCCTGCACACCGGCATGAGGCATGGTGGTGGGCATCAGGAGGAAAGATCCCTCGTTGAGTGAAGGCATAAATTCCTTACCCAAACCCGGGAAGGAATGGCTCAAACCTGACCAAAGCCCTGTGGTTCGGATATTGACCCCGATCATGTCAAAGGTTCTCGGGAAAATTCCAAATACCCGATTGAATCCTAACCAAACACTGGTTCCCAGCAAGAAGATGAAAATCGGGAATAGGATAAACTTCCCTTTGTTGGCCAGACACCAAAGCAAAATTCTAGGATAAATGCGGATAAACCCTGCAAATCCTCCCAAGACCAAAAACAGCAGTAGCGCGATGAAGAAGAAATTGACCAGCTTGCTGACCGATACCCCTAAAGGCATCCATAGACCCGTCAACAGCCAGGTGACAAATAGCAGGGTAATGGCGATGGTTGCCAGGTTTTTATGGGGCCCGACTTTTTCCGGATACTGATAAGAAAGTGCATGCAACAAGCCAAAGGCAAACAAAAACCAACCGGCCCAAGCCCAAACGGTAATGGCAATAACCGGTCCGATGATCAATAAGGAAAGGTTGATCCATCGACCCAACTTTCCCTTCATTTCCTTCATGGAAAATGCCCAATGGGAAAAAGCTGGCATGATCAAAAGGGTGAAAATCACCGCTGAAACCAAGGCAAAGGTCTTCGTATACGCTAAAGGACCAAAGAGCTTTCCCTCTGCCGCTTGAAGGGTAAATACCGGAAAGAAGCTGACGATCGTGGTGCTCACAGCAGTGACAATCGCTCCCGACACTTCTGCGGTAGCTTGATATACCGTCTTCAGTTTGGACTGACCAGTAGGTGAGGACTCCAGATGCCGGAGAATATTTTCATTGAGAATAATCCCCAAATCCACCATGGTCCCAATAGCGATGGCGATCCCGGATAGGGCCACGATATTGGCATCCACGCCAAAGTATTTCATAAAAATGAAACACATCAATACCGCTAAAGGCAATAGTGCAGAAATCAGCAAAGAAGCTCTCAGGTTATATACCATGACGATGATCACCAGGATGGTGACCAAAATCTGCAGGTTGATGGCCTCGTACAAGGTGCCTAAGGTTTCGTAGATCAGGCCCGTTCGATCATAAAAGGGCACAATGGTGACCTTGGAAACCGTACCATCTGCCAAAGTTTTAGAAGGAAGTCCTTGGGAAAGTTTTTCGATTTCGGATTTCACTCCTTCAATCACTTTGAGGGGATTGTCTCCATAGCGAGCGATGACCACTCCACCTACAGCTTCCGCTCCGCTTTTGTCCAGAATCCCGGACATGTTTCGGGGTTGCGGGCCGATATTCACCCTAGCCACATCCTGGATTCGGATCGGTACATTGTTGGTGACTTTGACCACGGCCTTGTCCAAATCGGAAAGTTCTTCCACATAACCCAAGCCACGGATGAAATAATCCACCCTGTTGACTTCGATGGTATTGGCAGAGACATCCAGATTGGATTTTCGAACGGCTTCCATCACATCCATCAGGGTCACGCCGTGAGCTTTGAGCGCTGCGGGATCTACATCCACTTGATATTCTTTGACATATCCACCAACGGAAGCTACCTCAGCAACCCCTTCGACAGCCGTGAGAGAGTATCGGACATAATAATCTTGGACAGTTCTAAGCTCGTGCAAGTCCCATCCACCGGTTGGATTTCCGTTTTCATCCCGACCTTCCAAGGTGTACCAATATACCTGACCCAAGGCTGTGGCATCCGGTCCTAGCTTCGGCTGGACTCCGTCGGGAAGCAATCCGGCAGGCAGGGAATTGAGTTTTTCCAGGACTCGTGACCGACTCCAGTAAAACTCGATGTCTTCCTCGAAGATGATGTAGATGCTGGAAAATCCGAAAGCAGAGCTGGATCGCACACTTTTGACCCCTGGCAATCCCAAAAGGGAAGTGGTCAACGGATAGGTGATCTGGTCTTCTACATCCTGAGGGGAGCGCCCCATCCATTCAGTGAAGACAATTTGTTGGTTTTCTCCAATGTCAGGAATAGCATCCACGGGTACGGGATCTCTGGGAAGGAAATCCACATTCCAGTTAAAAGGAGCTGTGACAATTCCCCATCCGATAATCAGGAGCAGGAACAGCACAGTAACCAGTTTATTTTCTAGAAAATATTTGATAATTCGATTGAGCATAAATCAAAGGTTTAAAATGCAAAGGACTGAGCCAAAATGTATTGGCGGATTTTTTTGCATGCAGAGCGTTCTGCAACCTTTAATTTATATCAAGAAAGATTGATATAGAACCTGAAGGTCCTGTTCAAGGGGAGGGTGGGAGTATGGAGGATAGACAGGAGTGTCCGAAGGAATATTTTCCACTCCAAACACAAATGCCTGAACAAATGCCACTGCAAAATTCAGGGACAGATTGAGGTCGGATTTTTTTAATTGAAACTCATCATCCACCTGCAATTGGGTAGTGACATTTTCACAGCAGGACTTGGGGTCTTGGTGATTGTCAGCTTCATTTTCGCTATGATCCATCGACATGTTCATGCCACAATCCACATGCTTTGTTCCAAAGCCAATTTCAGATTTCATTTCCAAGCCCATGCAAAAATGGGTCGTCTTCGCCATTCCAACGGAGGCAAAGAATACCAAAAGGGCTAAGAATATGGAGAATGAGGCTCGCATTAAGGCAAAAGTACGGAATTTAATTTTGGAAGTTCAAATTTAGATTCTAAAAGCAAGAGACAAGACACAAGAAGCAAGACAAAAGAGGCAGGAAGCAAGAGGCAAAAGCCAAGACGCAAGAATTAATGGTCTTGCGTCTGTAGTCTAGAATCTTGAGTCTTTATTTAACATCAGCGATAAACCCGGCCTTCAGCACCGCTTTTTTGATGTCAGCTGGCTCCAGATTTTCGGTGTTGACGGTCAAGGTACGGTCAGGATCCTGCAAATCCACCTCCCAAGATGCGATCCCGGATTCTTCATTTAGCTTAGGGCTAACTTTTGCCAAACAATTGTGGCACTGGATGTTGGTTTTGAATTTTAACGTTTTCATGTTTTAAGTATTAAGTATTAAGTATTAAGTATCTGGTATCAAGTATCAAGTAGTCAAATTTGGAAGTAGTCAGAATGGACAGAGTTTCCTAATTTTTCAATTTTGCAATTTTACAATTTCCGTATTTTCAATCTCAAGCTATTCATCACCACGGAAACCGAGCTAAAGGCCATTGCCGCACCGGCAATCATGGGATCCAAAAGGAATCCATTGATCGGATAAAGGACACCTGCGGCAATAGGAATTCCGATTAGGTTGTAGATAAAGGCCCAAAAGAGGTTTTGCTTGATGCCATTGACGGTCAAATGAGATAGCTGAAATGCCTGTTGGATTTTCTGAAGATCGGAGGTGATCAGGGTAATCTTGGCCACATCCATGGCGATATCCGATCCATGCCCCATGGCAATGCTCACATCGGCTTGGGCCAAGGCTTCTGAATCGTTGATCCCGTCACCTACCATAGCGACTATTTTTCCATTTTCTTGAAGTCGCTTGACAAATTCTGACTTGTCTTCAGGCATGACTTCTGCCCGATAATCAGCGATTCCCACTTCTTGGGCGACGGCCGCGGCTGTCTGTCGGTTATCCCCGGTAAGCATATACACTTCCACACCAGATTTCTGAAGTTGGGCTACAGCAGCTTTTGAACTGGGTTTAAGCTGATCCTGAATGCCTAGTATGGCCTGTGCATTATCCTGATCTGCAAACCAAATCACCGTTTGTGCCTGGTTACTCCATTCTTGGGCTGTGGACTCCAAATTCTTTGGGATGGAAATTCCATTTTCCTGTAGAAGTTGACGGTTTCCTACGAAATAGGTTCTTCCGTTTTTCCGGCCACTAACCCCACGGGCGGTGATACTTTCAAAATGCTCCAGATCAGTGGCTTTGACATTTTCGGTTTTCAAATGCTTCACCACAGCCTCTGCTAGAGGATGCGCGGATTTGGACTCCAAGGTGTATAAAATCTGTAAATAGTGAGTGGTAAGTGGTAAATGGTTTGCTGATCCACTACTTACTATTGACTGCTTACTACTTACTTCATGATGATTGCCAGCTGCCCACTGAACACTGCTGACTGTAGGCTTTCCTTCCGTAATCGTCCCCGTCTTATCCAAAATAATCGCATTGACCTTATGACCGAGTTCCAGGCTTTCTGCATCCCGAATCAGGATGTTGTTTTCTGCTCCTTTGCCTACACCGACCATGATGGCGGTAGGGGTAGCCAAGCCTAAAGCACAGGGACAAGCGATCACCAATACCGACACAGCTGCGAGTAGGGCATGGGAAAATGCGTTGTCACCTCCATAAATCATCCATACTCCAAAGGTGAGCAGCGCGATCCCAATGACTACCGGAACAAATATCCCGGCGATCTTATCCACCAGTTTTTGGACCGGCGCTTTACTTCCTTGGGCTTCCTGAACCCGTTGGATGATTTGAGCCAAGAGTGTGGAAGCACCGACCTTGACTGCCTCAATTTCCAAACTTCCTTTTTGGTTGATAGTGCCGGAATAGACCGAATCCCCGGCTTTCTTTTCCACCGAAACTGGCTCTCCACTGATCATGCTTTCGTCTAGAAATGAACTGCCTTCCAGTACTTTTCCGTCCACCGGGATTTTTTCTCCAGGCTTGATCAGAATTCTGTCACCGACCAAAACCTCCTCTATTTTGATTTCCCGGGCCTTTCCATCCTGAAGTCGCGTGAGCGTTTTCGGCTGCAAACCCATCAGCTTTTTCAAAGCCGTTCCGGTTTGGGATTTTGCTTTTTCCTCCAGCATTTTTCCGAAGGAAATAAAGACGATAATCACCGTCGCGGCTTCATAATAGACGTGGGGATGAATCCCTCTTTGGTGCCAAAACTCTGGAAAAAGTGTATTGAATACCGAGAAAATAAAAGCAATTCCGGTACTCAGGGCTACGAGGGTATCCATATTGGCCTTGCCATGCCGGGCCTGTTTCCAGGCATTGGTGTAGAAGTTTTTTCCAAAGTAGAAAAGGACTGGAATGGAAAGCACCAGACTGATCCATTTTCCCGGTTCCCAATCCATAAAAAACATTCCGAGAATAAATACCGGCAAGGTCAATGCTGCCGCACCTATGGTCTGCTTCTTGACGGATTGGAATTTTTTCTCCTGTTCTTCTTGGACGGCTTCCTGAACATCTTTTGAACCGACTACCAAGCCATATCCGATTTCAGTTAGGGCAGTATTCAAATCTTCGGGTGTGGTCGTATGGTCATATTCCACCTGAACAGTATTGGTGGCAAAGTTTACGGCAGCGGACTTCACTCCGGGGGTGTGCTGTAATATGGTTTCCACGCTGGAGGCGCAGGCCGCACAGGTCATGCCGGTCACGGGAAAGGTTTCCTTATGGAGATTTCCCGGCTTTTGAGCTGTTAGTGTGGTTTCTGTTTTCATAGCTGAAAATTGATGATACAAAATTGCCACAGCTGGCGCAGAAAAGTCTTACAGGATTTTGGGAGAGATTTATAAGATTATGGCTTTTGAAAACCGCAAAGCCGCGAAGAACGCGAAGAGTAGATGAAATCAAATCTCAAATTCCTGCCTAATCTTTATTTATTGGTTTTTGAAAAGTCTATTTGCAACGAAGGCACGAAGACAACGAAGGGAAAATGGGATCAAATCTCAAATTTCAAATCTAAAACACCTATCTGGCTGTTCTGGTCCATTTTACAGCCCTTCTAGCCATTCCAAGTTTCTTTTATCCATGGCTTCTTGGGAAATCAGACGTCCATTTTGGATATCCTCTTCACTCATTTCGAGCATTTCAATTTGCTCTTTGGTCAATTCAATGGACTTGGAACCCGCTAAACCCGATGTAATTAACTGCTGGATAGCCAGTAGGAATTCTTTGTTTTCAATGCTTTGTATTTTATCAATCAGTTCGCACCTGATTTCTTCCACGCTTGCCATAAGTTTTCGATTTTTATTCAATTTCGGTAAATCCCAAGAGTATTCATAGGAATATGATTGTACTCCAAAGAGGAATTAGAGGTTATGTTTGTGTTTTTTCGCCCACAATCTTCACCCTAGTTCGAGGAAGGCTGTCCGGGTAATTTTTCCGGATAAACTCGATCATTTTTTCCCGGACATATACCCGAAGATCCCAGGCTATGGGAGAGTTTTTGGCACTGACCAAAATCCGGACCTCTACGGATGATTCCTTGGATTCAGTGACCTGAAGCACATTGACCTTTTTGTCCCAGAGATCAGAACTCTCCAAAACCCGGGTGAGTTCTTTTCTGAGTTCCTCAAAAGGGATGGAATAATCTATGTATAAAAACACGGTACCGACGATATCCGCATTGTTTCGGGTCCAGTTTTGAAAGGGTTTTTCCAAAAAATAGGTAGAAGGCAGGACCAGCCTTCTTTTGTCCCAAAGTCTCACCACCACATAGGTCAGGTTGATCTCCTCAATCCATCCCCATTCATTTTCCACCACTACGGCATCCTCGATCCTGAAAGGCTGGGTAATCGCAATCTGAATCCCGGCCAAAAGGGTACCGACTACTTTTTGAGCGGAAAGTCCGATGATGATCCCCGCAACCCCAGCAGAGGCAAAAATCCCGATGCCCACATCCCGAATGCTTTCAAAAGAAAGCAGAATCAGTCCAACGGCAATCAAAATGATCACAAAAACCACCACCCGCTCCAGGAGACTAACTTGCGTATGGAGCTTTCTGGAGGCCAAATTATCCTCTTCATTGATATCGTATCGTTTGAGGATATTCCGGAGCAAACCCCGGATCAGCACGATGATCAGCCAGGAAAAGCCGATGATCAGCAGATTCCTTTTTTGCTCCACGAAAAAGGAAATATCCAGCCCCGTGGATTCCCGAAACCAATCGGCAAGAGGCTCCATGACCAGGAAAATCAGAATCAGCAGGATGCTTAGGATGAGTTGATAGCGTCTTTTCATAGAAAAATCATTAGGTCAATAGGCAGGCAAGAACCTTCAAAATAGGCCAGCAATCCCAAACGACCAAGGAATTAGGGGAGAGATTCTTGGTGCAGTCCTTAGCAAGGGTATGAAAAATAGGCTGTTTGGAAACGTAGGTTTGTCACATTGAGCGGAGTCGAAATGTGGGACTATCCACTGATTCTACATTTTTTTGCTTTTCAATAATAACCTTCGACTCCGCTCAGGGTGACGGAGTTTGAATTCGTGCTATCGTTTGCCTTGCCCTTTGACTCCGCTCAGGTTGACGGCGGAGGGGCGGTACGAGGTATGACTCCATCAAAAAAGCCCAGCGAAAACTCACTGGGCTTAGGGTGGGATAGGGAAGGTTTAATCCTGATTCCTTCCGGAAGGGATTTTTAGGCCACGGGTGGATTCCAAGATGGGGAGATTGGCTTCGGTCGGGATATAAATGACCGTTTTGTCGCTGAGATTGCGCTGCTGGCGTACCCAGAGGTATTGGATGTACTTCTCGGAAAGTGCTCCGTTTTCGATGGAGATTGCTTCTGCGGCCCCTCGGGCTCTTTCGACTTCCGCCTGGGCATTGAGCTTTTCGGCTTCCAGGTTGGCGGCAGCTTCTTCGATGAGAATTCTGCGGTTTTGCTCAGCCTTGGCAAACTCCGCCCGACCGGACATTTCCTGCTGCCAGACATTGTAGGTAGGACATCCCCAAAGCCCAAAACCAATCAAGGCAAAAAGCATCCAGGAAATAAACGTTCCGACTAAGGCTCCTTTGAAATTACCATTCATAGTACTTACGATTTGTTGTTTGACTAAAGATAGGGGAAAATGGAATGGGAGGGAGGGGGTAATTGGTCAAAAAATCAAGGATGTATCTAGGAAGCTGGTTGGTTGGGAATTACAAATTCCTGAAGATATTCAAGCGGAGTTGCAAACTCCGCTTAGGTGGGGCAATCTACGCTCAGGGGGGGGGCGAAGGGGACGCACGGAGTGCTGTGGCATCCGAAGACCATCCGATTTTGAGCTGCTGGTGAAGGCTTCCCACTTTTTGGACAATTCTAAAATAGACAAAATTGGTTTTTGATGTTGACTATTATTACTACTAAGGGTGTTAATTGTGGGTAACTTCAGAGAAGTTATCCACTGTTAACGCCCATTGCTTTGCAAAATCTATTGGAGAGCAATTATTCAGGCTTCCGTGAGGTCTGTGATGATTGTAGTCCTCTATCCATTCCCGGGTAATCTCTCTGACTTCTTGGAGTGATACAAAGGAATAGTAATCCAATACTTCGGTTCGGTAGGTTTTGTTGAATCGCTCGATAAAAGCATTTTGCATAGGTTTTCCGGGTTGGATAAATAAGATTTTCAC
>NZ_KE386903.1:7070-145540 GCF_000429425.1 Algoriphagus mannitolivorans DSM 15301 | reverse complement strand
GATCACTGCATACTTACAAATTAGGCGGCCTAGCGCAGGGGTCCCACCTCTTCCCATCCCGAACAGAGAAGTTAAGCCCTGCAGCGCCGATGGTACTGGGGTTACACCCGGGAGAGTAGGTCGCCGCCACATTATTCAAGCCTCAGCCTTACCGCTGGGGCTTTTGTGTTTTATACCAAATAGCAAATGGCAAATAGCAAATGGCAAATAGCAATAGGCAAGTAGCTAGGCTTTATAAGTTCTTTTTTGATTTCTGAGTGCAATCAATTAATCCTTTCTATAAAATTTGCTCGTCGATCTTGGATACATTGGTATGCATAAGTAATGCGATTCTATTTCTCAATATTTCGGAAAATTTCTCCTTACGAGAATTTTTGGAAGATTTAAATTCGTAATCTGGAGTTCTTTTTAGTATTCTCTAAATTTCTAAGGACTTTAAAATTTAGCTTTAATTTCTCCACTTAATTTTTATTCATTCTTTAACCTATTATTGTTTTTCAAACCTGACATTTATCATATTCTTCACTGGATTCTATCACCTGTAAGCTTTTAGCCGATATATACCTTTGGCTATTCTCTTACAAGAAATGGAAGTCAAAACCAAGCAGACGTATAAGTTCGAATTACCGGAGTCCTTGCTTCAGGAGTTTCATGGGCAATCTTTGGATTCTTCTTTTAAACCCGCTCAAAAGGAATCCGGAGTTCAAATAGGCCAAGACACATCACTTTTTTCCGTCGATTTATATAAAACTCTGGACTGGCTGCATTCTCATGAATTGCCAAAACCCTTGGAAAAAGAAGTCTGCCCAGTTCCGGTTTTGCTTTATGTACCAAAATTCAGCACTGAACATCTTCTTTTTCACTATGACGGGACTCCTAATTCGGCAAGGTTGATCAGGAATTTCATCAGCTTATTCGAAAATCTTATTTCAGAGAGTAAGGCAACTATCATTTCTCCGAGCTTTATTCCTAAATCCAAAATCAGGGAAGAGCAGGAGATTATTCAATTGGTTACATCTAATACCAGGGAGACGAGTTTCATCAAATTCAATTTTTCCAGGATCGGAGACTTTTGGTCCTATGGAGTAAAGCACCAATGCACCCTTTTGGTGACTTCGAAAAATTACCAATCCGACTTGGCTAAGGTCCTTTTCCACTTTTATAAAGGAGAAATCTGGAGTGATAAACTTTCATTTTATCTCTCATTATAATTTGAGCCAAATGATTTTGATCATGTTTTTTCAAGCTTTTACTAAATAAATTTAAAAGAAAGTCATAGTGATGGGAGTAAGTGTACAAACAGAAATTCCAAGTAAATGCTACCACTGCGGGGAAGATTGTACTCATGATTCTCTAATCTTTGATGAGAAAAAATTCTGCTGTCAGGGGTGCAAGTTGGTCTATGAGGTCCTTTCCCAAAATGATCTCTGCGATTATTATACTATAGAATCCAACCCTGGAAAAAGCCAAAAAAACACCAATTCCCAAAAAAACCGATTTGATTACCTCGAGGATAAGGAAGTCGAAAATCAACTATTGGACTTTAAAAATGAGCAGGAAAGCCATGTGACTTTTTATGTTCCGCTGATCCATTGCGCCTCTTGCATCTGGCTTTTGGAGAATTTGTTCCAGATCAATTCAGCTATTACCGGGAGCCGGGTCGACTTTATAAAGAAAAAGGTCCAGGTTAAATTTTTACATGACCGAATCAGCCTTAAGGAAGTTGTGGTCTTGCTCTCTACGCTAGGGTATGAGCCCAAAATCAATCTTTCAGATCTAGACCAAAAAGAAAAACCCAGTATTGATCGTAAAACTCTCACCAAGCTGGGAGTGGCCGGTTTCTGCTTTGGCAATATGATGCTCTTCAGTATGCCGGAGTATTTTTCCGAGGCAAAGCTTTTGGGTGATGGCTTCAAAGGTCTTTTCGATTACCTCAATGTAGTCTTGTCCCTGCCCATCGTTTTCTATGCTGCCAGTGATTATTATGTCTCAGCATGGAATTCTATCAGACAGCGTAAAATCAACATGGATGTTCCCATCGTTTTAGGGATCATTGCTTTTTTCTTGTATTCTCTTTGGGAAATTTTCCTCCAAGGAAATGCGGGATACATGGATAGTTTGGGAGGACTTTTGTTTTTCCTCCTTTTAGGCAAGGTATATCAGCAGAAAACTTTTGCCACACTGGAATTTGACCGCGATTACAAGGCATACTTTCCAGTTGCAGTCACGAGAATGAATAAGGATCATGAAGAAGTTATTCCATTGATTAAACTTCAAGTTGGGGATGTGATTTTGGTAAGGGATGAGGAGTTAGTTCCAGCAGATTCCATTTTATTGAGCGAGCGGGCGAATATCGATTACAGTTTTGTGACGGGAGAGGAGGTTCCTGTTCCCAAGCAAAAAGGTGAATTAGTTTATGCTGGTGGAAGACAAAAGGGAGACCCTATTTTCTTGACCGTTCAAAAGTCACCATCCCAAAGCTACCTAACCGACCTCTGGAATAATGAGTCCTTCGAAAAGCCCAACAAAAAACTTCTTGAGCCATTGGCAAATCGAATCAGCGGAGTTTTCACATGGACTGTATTGACGATAGCAGTGGCAGCTTTTGTTTTTTGGTTCGGGAGAGATCTCAATTTGGCTGTCAAGGCATTTACGACGGTTTTGATTGTAGCCTGTCCATGTGCCTTGTCCATGTCCACTCCTTTTACTCTGGGAAATACTTTGAGGATTTTTGGAAAGGGCAAGTTTTACCTGAAAAATGCCTCCGTTGTAGAAAGATTGGCCTTAGTCGATACCGTCATTTTTGATAAAACCGGTACACTTACTGACCCTTCAAATGCCAGCATACAGTATTTCGGAGAGGTGCTTTCTCCTGAAAGCAAATCAATTGTGAAAGCTTTGGTAGAGAGATCTACCCATCCATTAAGTAATAGAATTAACCTTTGGTTGGGTAAAATAGGAAGTGCTAAGCTTGATCAATATCAAGAACTCAAGGGCTTGGGATTGACAGCCGAGTACAAAGGCCAAAGTATCAAGCTTGGATCTTCTGAACTTACCAAGTCCATTATAAAAGAGCTCCCTAACACTGGGAATCTGGTTTTCTTAAGTGTGGAAGACACCACTCTGGGATATTTCCATATCCAATCTGGTATTAGAAAAGGTGCCACTGAAGTGACACGAACATTAGCTCCTTCTTATGAACAGCACATACTTTCAGGAGATCATGCCCATGAAAGAGATTATCTAAGCCAATCTTTTTCTCCTCAGATCCAATTCAATTTCAATCAAAGTCCCATGGAGAAGTTGAATTATCTAAAGAAACTCAATTCACAAGGGAAAAATACGCTGATGGTCGGTGATGGTCTGAATGACGCAGGTGCGCTTCAGGAGAGCCAAGTCGGTGTAGCTATCACGGATCGGGTGAGTCATTTTTCACCTGCAAGCGATGCGATTTTGGATGCTGAAGTGTTTGCCAAAATCCCGAGTTTTTTGGCCTTCGCCAAAGACAGCCGAAAAATCATCAAAGCCAGTTTCGCCTTAAGTTTTCTATACAACATTGTCGGTTTGACTCTGGCTGTTCAGGGATTATTGAGCCCAGTACTATGTGCCATTCTGATGCCTGTCAGTAGTATTTCAGTGGTAGTGTTTACTACCCTTGCCACCAATTTTGTGGGTATCCGCAAAGGATTAATCACCTCTAAACAAAGCTAAAATGGAAGTAATCTTTGTCCTAATAGCCGTCAGTTTGGTTTTGGCCATCACCTTTCTTATCCTCTTTTTCAGGGCTATGAAAGACGGTCAATTTGACGATGGCTATACACCCTCGATAAGAATATTATTCGAAAACCAGCCTAAAAAATCAATTAAAAATCAACCAAAAAAATCCAAGTCCTATGAATGATGTTACTTTGGAACGGTTCCATTATGACAATAAAATTGTCAAATACTTTGGAGCTGCTACGATTATCTGGGGCCTAGTCGGGATGTTGGTGGGGCTTATTGCCGCTACCCAGCTTTTCTGGCCAGAGGCTAATATGGGCAATCCCTACACCACCTTTGGTAGGATTCGTCCTTTGCACACCAATGCCGTGATTTTCGCTTTTGTCGGAAACGCCATCTTTGCAGGGGTTTATTACTCCATGCCGAGATTGCTTAAGACCCCGATGTGGAACAAGGCCCTGAGCTGGTTCCATTTCTGGGGATGGCAGCTCATCATTTTAGCCGCGGCGATTACTTTGCCCTTGGGGATCACCACTTCTAAGGAATACGCAGAATTGGAATGGCCCATTGACATTGCGATTGCCTTGGTTTGGGTAGCCTTCGGAGCCAATATGATCGGAACTTTAATCAAGAGAAGAGAGCGTCACATGTATGTGGCTATCTGGTTCTACCTGGGTTCCTTCGTGACGGTTGCTATATTGCATATTTTCAACTCACTAGAGCTTCCGGTTTCTTTCTTTAAAAGCTATTCAGCCTACGCTGGTGTGCAGGATGCTTTGGTACAATGGTGGTATGGACATAATGCAGTGGCATTCTTCCTGACTACTCCTTTCTTGGGGTTGATGTACTACTTTTTGCCTAAAGCAGCGAACAGACCAGTTTATTCTTACAAACTTTCCATTGTCCATTTTTGGTCTTTGATCTTCATTTACATGTGGGCAGGTCCGCACCATTTGCTTTATACTGCTCTTCCTGAATGGGCTCAAGTATTGGGAACCGTGTTCTCGGTAATGTTGATTGCACCTTCTTGGGGCGGTATGGTGAATGGTCTTTTGACTTTGAGAGGAGCATGGGATAAAGTTCGGCAGGAGCCGGTATTGAAATTCATGGTGGTGGCTGTTACTGCTTACGGGATGGCGACTTTTGAAGGCCCGATGCTTTCTTTGAAAAATGTAAATGCCATCGCCCACTATACGGACTGGATTGTAGGTCACGTACACATCGGTGGTTTGGGATGGAATGGATTCTTGACTTTTGGGATGCTGTACTGGATGTGGCCTCGATTGTTTAAAACCAGCATTTATTCTCAAAAATTAGCGAATACCCACTTCTGGTTAGGCACCCTTGGCATTGTGTTCTATGCACTCCCGCTGTATGTTTCTGGCTTGACTCAGTTTTTAATGCTGAAGGAATTCAATGAGGCAGGTCGATTGGCTTATCCGAACTTCTTGGAAACGGTCATTCAAATTGTTCCTATGTATGTTCTAAGAGCACTCGGAGGTCTTTTGTACTTGTCAGGTGCGGTAATCATGATGTATAATATGTGGATGACTTCTAAGCAGGGTGTTTTCCAAGAAACCGAGGAAGACCAAGCTCCGGCACTTGTCAAAGCCTATAATCCTAAAGGTGAATTCTGGCACAGAGCCTGGGAAAGAAAGCCTGTTTTCTTCACCATTTTAGCAACGATTGCAGTTTTGATTGGAGGCGTGGTTGAAATCATCCCAACCATTTTGGTCAAATCCAATGTGCCTACCATCAGCTCAGTGAAGCCTTATACTCCTCTGGAATTAGAAGGCCGTGACCTTTACATCGCCAATGGTTGTGTGGGATGTCATTCCCAGATGATTCGTCCTTTCCGTTCTGAAACCGAACGCTATGGAGAATATTCCAAAGCTGGTGAATTTGTCTACGATAGACCATTCCTGTGGGGATCTAAGCGAACTGGTCCTGATTTGCATCGCGTAGGAGGAAAATACCCAGACAGCTGGCATTATCACCATATGGTCGAGCCATCTTCTATGTCTCCGGGATCTTTGATGCCACCATATCCTTGGATGGCTACCAACGAATTGAATATTGCCGACCTTCCTGCCAAAATCAGGACTCTTCAAAAACTGGGGGTTCCTTACCCTGAAGGCTTTGATCAGCAAGCAGAGGCAGATTATGCAGCGCAGGCGGCGAAGGTGGTCGCCAATCTCAAGGAAGCCGGAGTCGAAGTCGCTCCAAATACCGAAATCGTCGCTTTGATTGCTTATCTCCAGCGTCTAGGTACTGATATCAAACAAAGCACAGCTACAACCAAATAAATCCTAAAGCCATGTATAAAGAAATTCTCAGATCTATAGAAAACGTTGAGATCTATCCGATTATCTCTTTGATCATCTTCGTGGTCTTCTTTGTAGGAATGTTTATTTGGGTGATCCGTGTACCCAAAACCTACGTGGATCATATGAAATCACTTCCCATGGATGAGCACGAATCAACCCCAATCCAGCCATGAAAAAATTAATTGCAATACTAAGTTTATTGGGATTGACCGGTATTCCGGCATTTTCCCAAACCGCAGAATCCAGTTGGTACACTACCTTGAGTAGTATGGATTCTTCCCAGCTTACTTTGTTGGTAATTCTGGGTGTAGTCTTGATCGTCATTGTCCTATTACTGGTCTTAATGATATATCTGATGTCCTTCATGGCTACTGTTCTTCGGAAGGAAAACCCTGAGCTGGCGGATGAGCCATCTTGGTGGGAATCTTTCAAGGAAAGATGGGTGACTGGTAAATTGGCAGATGTAGGCAGTAAGGAAGAAAAAGCCAAAGTCATGTCTGACCATTCTTACGATGGCATTACCGAACTGGATAATTTCATGCCTCCTTGGCTTCAGTGGGTGTTTATCGGTACCATAGCTTTTGGAGTAATCTATTTCGTGAATTATTCGGTATTAGGAGTGGGACCCACTGGGGTAGAAGAATACGAAGAGGAACTCAGATTAGAGGCATTGGCTGCAGAGGCCAGAAAAGCCAGCATGCTTGCAGGAATCGATGAAAACACTGTAGTTTTTGACGAGGCAGGTTTGCCAGCAGGAAAGACCATTTTTGAGACCAACTGTGCAGCCTGTCATGCTGCCGATGGAGGAGGAGGAGTCGGTCCCAATCTTACCGATGCCTACTGGATTCACGGAGGTTCTATTCAAGATATATTCGCAGTTGTGAAAAATGGGGTGGTAGAAAAAGGGATGATCCCTTGGCAAGACCAGTTGAGCCCAGAAGAAATGCAGCAAGTATCTTCTTTTATCCTTTCCCTAAAAGGAACAACCCCTGCCAATCCAAAAGAAGCTCAAGGAGAGCTTTATTCAGATTCGGCTGCTGATCCTGCTCCGGCAGCTGACAGCACCGCAGTGATTGCATCAATTCAATAAGTTCAATGGGTCGGAGGTGTTGTAGCTTCCGACCCTGATTTCAATTTTTACCATGGCCAAAAAGAATTATAACCCCAATTTGAATCCGGAGAATTTTCGGGATTCTTTAGCTTCCGTCCGAGAGGATGGAAAGCGAAATTGGGTGTATCCCAAAAAAGTCAAAGGTTTCTTTTATAAGTATAGAACCTACCTTTCTTGGATTCTTCTGGCCATTTTATTTGCCGGACCCTTTATCCGGATTGATGGAAGGCCTTACATGTTGTTTAATATTTTTGAGAGAAAATTTATCATTTTCGGTGCTGTTTTCTGGCCTCAGGACACCATCCTACTAATTTTTCTCCTTCTGATTTTCTTTGTTTTCATTATTCTTTTTACGGTAGTTTTTGGAAGGGTTTGGTGTGGATGGGCCTGTCCGCAGACTTTATTTATGGAAATGGTTTTTCGCAAAATCGAGTATGCCATTGAAGGCGATGCCAATCAACAGCGGGCTTTAAATGAAGGTCCTTGGACGGCAGAGAAGATTTGGAAAAAGGGAGTAAAAATCTCTGTTTTTGGAATCATATCCTTGGCAATAGGCCATTTGGTCATGGCCTACCTGATAGGAATTGACCAAGTGGTCGAGATTGTGACTCAGCCTCCCTCAGCGCATATGGCAGGATTTATTGGGGTATTGGCCTTTTCAGGGATTTTCATGTTTGTGTTTTCCTGGTTTAGGGAGCAAGCCTGCATTGTAGTATGTCCCTACGGAAGACTTCAGGGAGTCCTGCTGGATGATAACAGCATCAACGTGATGTATGATTATGTCCGGGGAGAACCCAGAGGGCCTATCCGGAAAAACCAAGCAGAGGCATCTGCCAAAGGAGATTGTGTGGATTGCGGGCTTTGTGTCCAAGTGTGTCCCACGGGGATAGATATTCGCAATGGCGTCCAAATGGAGTGCGTCAATTGTACCGCTTGCATCGATGCATGTGATGAGGTGATGGAAAAAGTGGAAAGGCCTACGGGCTTGATTCGCTATGCCTCCGAGAACAGTATCAAGCAGGGATTTCAAAAGCTTTTTACTGGAAGAGTCAAAGGATATACCTTGGTGCTTACCGTTTTGGTAGCCGCCTTTGTAAGTCTGATTGTCACCCGGGATGAGTTGGAAGCGACGATTACCCGATTTCCTGGGATGACCTACCAAGCCAGACCTGACGGAAACGTCTCCAACCTGTACAATATTACCCTGATTAATAAAACTTTCGAACCACAACAGGTATCGATCAAATCACTTGCAGAAGGAATAAAGGTCGAAATCGTGGGAGATCAGAATTGGGTGATAGAGCCTCAGACGAAATTTGAAGGACGGTTTTTCTTGGTTCAGGATGGAAAAACAGTGAAAGTTCAGCAGCAAAAAGTACACTTGGTGCTTTCGGCTGGTCAAGCTGAATTTGAGGATATTGAAACAAACTTTATGGCTCCTTTGGGAGGCTCAACAAACTAAACTATGGACTGGGGAAAAGGAATTTTGTTAACGATTATTGGCTTTGTGGCTTTTATCATGACTTTGGTGATCATTTCTGTAAAACAGGACGACATCCATTTGGTCACCGAAAATTATTACGAGAAAGAAATCAAATATCAGGAGCAGATTGACCGTGAAAAATTAGCAGCTGGACTAGGCCGTGAAGTTTTGGAATTCGATGGTTCTACCAAGACCATCTTTTTGGACTTACCGGTTGGCTCCAAGGGTAACTTGCAGTTGTTTCGTCCTTCGGACGCAAGATTGGATCAGAAACTCCCGCTGGAAATCACCACGCAAGGAAAGACTGCTGTACCTATTCAAAATTTGAAACCCGGATATTGGAGAATCCAGTTGACCTGGGAAGAAAATGGAGTAGAATACTACGAGGAGAAAAAAATAAACTTATAATGTTCTGGACTGCCCTGGTTTTAGGTTTTTTAGGCTCGTTCCACTGTGTGGGAATGTGCGGACCTATTGCTTTGGCAGTAGGGGGTAGAAGTAACCAGAAATTCATTTGGAATAAAATCCTCTACAACTTTGGCAGAAGCATGACCTATGGTCTTTTGGGGCTGGCAGTGGGGACTTTGGGTTTCTCACTTTCCCTTGCAGGAATTCAGCAAGGGATTTCGGTCGGAATGGGCTTGCTGGTGGTCGTACTTTCCCTTAGTTATAAAAAAGCCGATCAATTTCTCGCCGTTCCGGCTCTTTCAGGAGCTGTTCATTGGATCAAGTCCAAACTGAATCAATACCTTAAATCCGGCAGTAAAACTGCATTTTTTTCCACAGGACTCATCAACGGACTGCTTCCCTGCGGAATGGTTTATATGGCTCTGGTGGTAGCAATAGGTATGCAAAGCCCTTGGATGGGAGCTGCCTACATGTTCTTTTTCGGTTTGGGGACCATCCCATTGCTGATGGGATTGATGGTTTCTGGAAGTATTTTATCTCCTTTCAGAAGGCAACAATTCCAAAAGGCGATTCCCTATGTGGGGATCGTTATAGGTGTTTTGATGGTGGTCCGTGGATTAGGTCTAGGAATTCCCGGTTTTAGCCCGGAGTTGGCTGTGTTTGACTATGGAACCCAGCAAGTCGAGATTACCCTGTGTCACTGATCAGATAGCTTTGCTAAACTTCGCTACTACCGTATTTTTTGAAATCATTCTCAGGTCAAATTGGGCACAGATGTTTCTCACCACTGCCATTCCATTTTCCGAGACTTTAATCTGGAAATGATTTGTATTCAAAAGCTCCTCATTTTCCATTTCATGCAAAACTTCCAGATTTTCGATTGGAAGCTTTTCCCAAATGCTAAATGGAAGCTCGGCCTCTCCCTTGCAAATCAAATCCAGGATCAATTGCCTTGTAAGCAGATCCTCAGCTGTCAATTCATGCCCTTTGATGATGGGAAGCGTATGATTCAATATGGAGCTTTCATAAGCTTCCACTTTTTTCTCATTCTGAGCAAAGCCATACCAAACATCGCTGATACTACTTGCCCCTAATCCCAGCAGGATTTTGGTGTTCAAAGTGGTATATCCCATGAAATTCCGATGGAGTCTTCCTTCATGTTTTGCCCTACAAAGTGGGTCATCAGGCAAGGCAAAGTGATCCATCCCAACTTCCTCATAGCCCATGGAGAGTAGTTTTTCCTTTCCAAATTCATAAAGTCCTCGCTTATTGGTTTCGGAAGGGAGGTGGTTTTCATAGCTTTTTTGAGCTGGAAAAACTGAAGGCAAATGTGCATAGCTATAAAAAGCGATTCGTTCAGGCCTTAGGGTACTGACTCTTTCGAAAGTTTCAGCTAAGGTGTCCAAGGTTTGATAGGGCAATCCGTAGATCAAGTCGAAATTGATGGATTGGTACCCCGTTTTTCGAGCATTTTCAGTTGCCTCTTTGACCTTTTCGAAGGGCTGGATTCTGTGAATTGCCTTCTGAACTGAAAGGTCGAAGTCCTGAATGCCATAGCTTACCCGATCAAACCCCAGTTTGCTCAAAACCTCCAGATGCTCAAAACTTGTATTGTTGGGATGGCCCTCAAAGCTGAATTCTTTATTATCTGCAATCCGGGCAGATTTTAAAATTTTGGAGAGCAGGAGATTTAAACTTTCCGGCGAAAAAAAAGTCGGTGTGCCTCCTCCCAGGTGTATGGCTGAAATCAAAGGTTCTTCCTCCAAAATGGCCAGATATTTTTCCCATTCCAATAGCAAGGATTGAATATAAGCATCCTCTATGTTGTGATTTTTGGTAATTCGCTTGTTGCAACCGCAATAGGTGCATAAGCTTTCACAAAAGGGCAAATGGATATAAAGACTGATGCCAGTTTCTTGACCAAACTCTTTATAAGCCTTTTTCACAATGCCCTCCCAACGATTTTCATCCATATTATTTTCCCAAAAAGGAACCGTGGGATAGGAAGTGTACCGGGGTACTGGTTTGTTATACTTTTGAATTAGAAAAGGTGAAAGTGCCATCTTATTGAATTTTCAGCAAGTTGGCATAAATAGGCTGGAGCTTTGGTGACAAGGAATACCTGTAAAACTGATTTTTGTCAGGTGAAAAAAGGTGACCCCGAAATTTTTTATCTTTTGATAAAATAAATTGTCATGATCCAAAACGTTTTAAGAAAGATCGGGTTTTTGAGTGCTTTTCTATTGCCAGTTTTGTTGGTATTGGGATTCTATTCTGGAGGCCCCTTTATTTGGTCTGTCCACTTGTTTGTTTTTATCCTGATTCCGGTGATGGATTATGTTTTGGCAAAGGATCAAAGCAATGTGCCCAAAAGCTTGGTAAGTCAAGTGTCCCAAGAAAGATTTTACAAGTGGGTGACCTTTGGCTGGGTCTATGTCCAGTATCTGATGCTGTTTTGGTCACTTTATGTAGTGACTTTTTATCCATTATCGGCTGGCGAATGGACGGCTTTGGCCACAGGCTTGGCATTGATAACAGGAGGAATTGGGATTACAGTCGCCCATGAATTGGGGCATAAATCGGATCCTTTGGAGCAGTTTTATTCCAAAGCTATTTTGCTCACTGTGACCTACCAACATTTTTACATTGAGCATAATCGGGGACATCACGTACGGGTAGCTACTCCGGAAGATCCTGCCACCAGTAGATTTGGCGAGAATTTTTACGCCTTTTGGTGGAGATCAGTCAGTCAGGGATACCTCAGCGCCTGGCACTTAGAAAGAGAACGGCTGGTGAAAAAGAAATTGAATCCATGGTCCTTTTCCAATCAAATGTTGGTTTTCCATTTGACAAGTTTGTTTTTCGTTTTAGGATTGTTTTTTGGGTTTTCTTGGCTTGCTGAAAGATGGGTTTGGGAAGTCCCGGTGTTCTTCGGGATTCAAAGTGTCTTGGCTTTTTCCCTATTGGAGGCAGTGAACTATTTGGAGCATTATGGCATGGAACGGAAAAAACTGCCCAATGGAAGATACGAGCAAGTAACCGCCCTTCATAGTTGGAATGCAAGTGAAATGGTCAGCAACTTTTTCCTTTTTCAACTTCAGCGGCATTCAGACCATCATTGGTATGCTGCAAAGCGGTATCAGGTTTTGGACCACCATCCCCAAAGTCCCCAGCTTCCGGCGGGATATTCAGCTATGATATTGGTTGCTATGGTTCCTCCGCTTTGGTTTTCCATCATGAATCCCCTGTTGTCCAGATGGAGAAATGCGCAAATGGAAGATTTAGTCTAGGAGGAAATTATTGAGGAAAGTACTTTTTAACCACATCCAAGCCAAGAAAAACAACATCGCCCAAAAGAGGTAAATCCGGTAATAATCAGTGGTTTCCTTGTATCTGTTTTCTTGGATTTCGGCTTTTTCCAAGGTATCAATCCGCTCAAAAATCTGCTTCAGCGCATCTCCATCCGAAGCTCTATAAAATTCCCCACCACCGATTCTGGCGATTTCCCGAAGGGTAGTTTCGTCCAGATAGCTTTCCACCATCTGAGGTCTTCCAAAGAAGTCAGTACCATACGGCACCATTCCATCTTTTCCCACCGCAATGGTGTAGATTTTTATGTTAAACGCAGATGCCAGTTGGGCTGCGAAAAGAGGATCCACATTACCGGCATTACTTTCCCCATCTGAAAGCAAAATCATGACTTTGGAAGGGATTTCACTGTCTTTCATCCGATTGGTACCAGCCGCCAAAGCCGAACCGATGGCCGTGCCCTTGGCTTCGATCATCTGAAAGTTTATTTCTTTGATGAGATTGGTCAAAAGATCATAGTCATTGGTCAGAGGAGAAAGGGAATAGGCTTCTCCGGCAAAAACCACCATTCCGATTCGGTCTCCAAATCTTCCGTTAATAAAGTCAATGGCGGTTTGCTTGGCGGATTCCAGTCGGTTGGGGGTGAAATCCTGTAAATCCATGGACTCGGAAATATCCATGACCAAAAGAATATCGATCCCTTCGGTGAATTGCTCTACTCGCTCATTACTACGCTGCGGTCGTGCTAAGGCGATAACAATAAGCAGCATGGACAGAACAAAGAATAAAGTCGGTACCAGTCTCAGGTAAGTCCAAGGGTTGACTTTCGTGACCCGCTTGGGTAGGGAAAGCTCTAGGACTGGATTTTTTAGGAACTTGACAAACTTCCGGATCAGGATGAAAGAAGGAATGATCCATAGTAGATTGAGGAAAATCGGCTTTTCCCATTCGTAGGATCGGAAGGTCTCAGGCAAAAACCAAGACCAGTCAAAAAACTCAAGCAGGAGTTCTTTCATGTCGGAGTTGGTTTAGTTTTTCCTCGTATTTCGTTTTGGCAAGCTGCAGTAGATAGCCTGTAGACTCGGAAGTCTTGGCTTCTTTCCCAGCATAGATTATCATATCAATAGACCTCAAAGCTTTCAGAATTTGAGGATCATTCAATTGCTCTGCAATTTCACTGGAGGTCCATTCCTGGAAGGGTTGTCCGGTAATGCTTTCGAGATATCCTTTCCAAAGCCCTATCACCTCGTCTGCCAGTTCAATGGCTGGAGTTTGTTCCAATAAAGCACTTTGTTTTCTCCACTTTCTTTCAAACTGCATCCATCGCAACTTTTCTCTCTTACGTTTCAAGAATGCCTTGATTCTCTTGGCGAAGAGTACGAAGAAGGCTCCTAAAAGCAATAGAACTGCCCCCAAGATCAGTAAGCCCATCAGCCAGTTGAAAGATTTTTCCAAAGGTTGATACACGTTGTTTTCCTGAAATACCAATTGCTCAGGAATCGAATCCAACATCAATTTAAGCTTGATCTCGGCCTCATCGGTGAAATAGGTCAGACTGTCGTAGCGATTGAGCTCAAATACCGGCAAAGAAAGGTAAGAGCTAGGCTCAAGAGAAAAATTAGACAGATAATAAACAGCACTGTCTGAGGTAATTCCTTCTTGGGTAGAACTGATGAAGGTTTTCTTTTCCAGTAGGACAAAAGGAGAATAATCAAATGTGGAATCCGGAAACATAACCTGAATTCCCTCTGGGTACTTGGCTTTAAGCACAAAACCCACCCGTTCTCCCAGCTTGGCCGAATCTTGAGTGAAATATCCCTGCACTTCCACAGATTGCCCAAATGTGGAAATAGAGATCAAAATCCAGAAAAATAGTATTAGGAATTTACCCACGTTTCATCCGTTTGTTTCGGTACTTAAACAAATCGATCAGCGGCCCCACAATATCCTGGGTGGTATCAATGGACAGATAGTTGATTTGGTTTTTTTTGCAAAGTTCTTTCAGATGGTCTCTTTCCAGCGTAAAGGTGTCTGAGATTTTCTTGGAAAAACTTCCAAAAACTGTATTAACCCAGGTGGTTTTTTCACTTTCCTTATCGTAAATCGGAATAATCCCTAATGAAGGGAGTGCTGATTCTCGAGGATCGGTCAATTGAATGGCCACCAAATCGTGTCGTTCTGCCAAGGCCCGGAAAGAGCGGTCGTAATTTTCATCTATAAAATCCGAGATCACGATGATAATGCTTCTCTTTTTAATCAGGTTTAAGGCAAAGGTAAAAAGCCCGTTGAGGTCTGTTTTTTTGCTTTTGTTTTGATGATCAAATATTCCCCGGATGACTTTGACGCCTTGTTTACTTCCTTTTGCAGGAAGTATCAGTTTTTCTTTTTGATCGGAATAGGAAATCAATCCTACCTGACTTCCTTCATATACCGCAGCAAGAGTCAAAACACCTGCCACCAGTTTTCCCTGATCGATTTTCTTATTTCCCAATTGGCCAATGTCTTGGCTTCCAGAGATGTCTAAAAGAAAATAAACCGATTGCTCCTTGTCTTCCCGAAAGGTTTTGACAAAAGTACCATGACCTTTGGCAGAAACTTTCCACTCGATGGTTCGTACATCATCCCCGTATTGGTAGGGGCGGAGGTCGTCAAATTCCAGACCGGAACCTTTGAAAAGAGACTGATATTCCCCCTGTAGGTGGTTGTTGGCCACCTTCCTGATCATGATTTCGTACTTTCGAAGTTTGCTAAAGAGCTGATCCATGCAGGGCGATTTGAACCGCCTAAGTTAAACCCTTGGGCTGAATTATAAAATTTGTCTTCCCCCTTCGGGTCAGAGATTATCCGTTAAAAAAACCTAATTTTAACCCGTGAATCGAATTTTGATCCTACTTATTTTCTTGGTTTGCATCAGTGCATGCCAATCTTCCAACCCTTCCCAAGAAGGTGTATTGACAGAGGACCAAATGGTTGCTGTCTTGTTGGATATCCAGTTGACCGAGGGAATGGTCAGTGCCATTCCGATTCCCTATGATTCTTCCGGGGTTTTATACACGCTCATGGAAAAAGAGATTTTTATTAAACATGGAGTGTCAGATTCGGTTTTTACCAGAAGTATGAAATATTACCTGGAAGATGCAGTCATGATGGAAAAAATATACGCGCGAATCATTGATTCCCTCACCGTCATGGAAAACAATCCGGGAATTGAGGAAAGAATGTAATGCTATACCCTTCCAATCTCGAACAGAAGATCAATTTTGTCAAAATCAAGGAGCATCTTAAAGAAGAATGTACTTCTTCTTTAGGGCAGGAATATGTCGACAAGGTCTCTTTTTCGTCTGATTACAATCTTGTCGGCAAGCTCTTAGACCAGACCTCTGAGTTTTTAGACATCCTGATTTCGGGGGAGATTTTTCCCTCATCCAATTTCACCAATCTCAACCCATTTCTTGAAAAGGCCAAACTCGAAGGAGCCTTCTTGGATCAGGAGGAATTCTATGAGGTGAAAATGGCACTTCAGACGCTTAAGTCCTGTGTTGTTTTTTTTCAAAAAAACGGAGAACAATATCCTGCTCTCAGTAACCTTCTGGGGCTATTGCTGGATTTGGATATGGGACTGCTCAAGGTGATCGATCAGATCATCGATGAAAAAGGTAAAATCAGAAGCAATGCCAGCAAAGAATTGCAACTGATCAGAACCCAGCTGTTGTATGAGGAAACCCGCCTCAGAAAGGTGATGGAGCGAATTTTCAAAGATGCCAGAGCCAAAGGACTGACTCCGGAGGATGCCGCTATGACCATCCGTGGAGGCAGAATGGTGATCCCTGTGGCGGCTGAAAACAAAAGGAAGCTCCGAGGATTTATCCACGACGAGTCGGCCACTGGGCAGACGGTTTTTATGGAGCCCGAGGAAGCCTTGGACATCAATAATGAGATCCGGGATTTGGAATATATGGAAAAACGGGAGATCATCCGGATTCTCACCCGCTTGACTGATCAACTTAGGCCGTCTATTCCAGCCCTACGGAAAGCCACCAATTATTTGGGATTGATGGATTTTATCCGTGCTAAAGCCCGATATGCCCAAAAAACGGAAAGCGTAAAACCTGTTTTGGTCCGGGAAAAAGTCCTGGATTGGACTAGGGCAAGACATCCGCTCTTGGAAAAAGCGCTAAAGACTCAAGGCCGAAAAATTATTCCCTTAGATGTAAAACTGGCGGGTAACGAAAGGCTTTTGGTGATTTCCGGACCCAATGCCGGAGGGAAATCGGTGACCTTGAAAACTGTCGCTTTGTTGCAGTACATGCTTCAGTGTGGCCTGCTGATTCCTGTGCATCCGGATTCCAAAAGCTCCCTGTTTGAGAATTTTTTCATTGATATCGGAGATGAACAAAATCTGGAAAATGACCTGAGTACTTACTCTTCTCATTTGATGAGTATGAAGCATTTTACCCAGTTTTCCCATAAAAAGACCATCCTGTTTATCGATGAATTCGGGACTGGTACAGAACCACAATTTGGGGGAGCCATTGCAGAATCTATTCTTCTGGCTTTGAATAAGCTTGGTGCCTTTGGGGTGATTACCACGCATTACGGGAATCTGAAACAGGTCGCCAATAAAAATCAAGGCCTGGTCAATGGAGCTATGCGCTACGATGTGGATCGTTTGGAGCCGCTATATCAACTTGAAATCGGGAAGCCAGGATCTTCTTTTGCGCTGGAAATTGCCTCAAAGATTGGCTTGTCCAAGGATATTTTGAGCTATGCGAAGGATCACATCGGGGAGGAGAGAGTCCGGTACGATCGGCTTTTGACTCAGCTCGAAAATGAAAAGAATCAGTATTCTTCTCTCCTAGAGGATATCAAAAAGAAAGATAAACTGCTTCAGACTCGGCTAAAGGAATATAATCAGCTAAAGGAAACACTCGAGTTGACCAAAAAGCGGTATATCCAGGAAGCTAAGCAGGAGGCAAAATCCCTTTTGGACCAGACTAATAAAAAAATTGAGTCGGTCATACGGGAAATCAAGGAAGGAAAGGCGGAAAAAGAAGTCACCAAGCAGGTGAGGAAGGAACTTGAGGAGTTTAAAAAGGAAGTAAAACCTGAAAAACTTGTAGTCAAGGACCCTGAAATCATCGTTTTGGGTGGGAAAATCGAAGCAGGAGACTGGGTTCGTCTTAAGGATAATGGTGCTGTGGCAGAGGTGGTTTCCGTGAAAAACAAGGATGTGGAAATTGCGATTGGGGATTTGAAATCCAATGTGAAGCTCGCGAGACTGGAGAAAATTTCGAAAGGCGAGGTCAAAAAAGAAATGAAATCCGTAGAGCGTAGGGGGAATTATAGTACCAATGAGAAAATGATGGAGTTTTCTACCAATCTGGATCTTAGAGGAAAACGTGGTGAGGAAATCCTGCCTTTAATCCAGACTTTCATCGATGAAGGATTTATGTTGGGGGTGAAAGATTTGAGAATTGTCCATGGGAAAGGTGATGGGATTCTTAGGGAAATCACCCGAAATCTTCTCAGGACTATGCCTCAGGTGGGAAGAATGGAGGATGAGCACGCCGACCGTGGTGGAGCAGGAGTAACTTTGGTAACCTTAAAATAAAAAAGAGGCTGTCCCGATCCGGAGACAGCCTCTCTTGCTTTTCGGCCAAATTATTTTTTATTCAAGACAAATTCATAGTTCCCCGCTACTGCTTGAGTTCCGAATATTCTGGCACCCGGTTGTGGAATGGTAAAAAGCAAAGTCAGCTTTCCTGAGGATTCGGTAAAGGATATTTCACGGGTCGCAGCAGGCTTGGTCCCTGAAAGGACAACTTTGTCAAAGTTGGCGCCTGCAAAACTCCAGGTACCATTGGTGTCAAAGAGATCATTGGAGTTTTTGGAAGTATATGTCTTAGAGGTGCCGGCATTGAAGGTGAGCTCAAAGCCTGAGTAGGTGCTGGTCACATCTGTCCCGTTTTTTTTCACACTTCCGACTGTCAGCGTCCAGGTTTTGGTTCCAGTACCAGCCAGAGCTTCTAAAGCCAGTTCTTCAGCAGTTTTTGGAGTTGGGGGAACAGGATCATCTCCGCAGGATTGAAGAGAGAACAAAAGCACTAATAAAAATGGGATCAATCGAAGTTTGGCGCTCATAGAACTAAAATTTGATTTCGTAAAGTTAGAAGCCTTACGGAAGTTACAAAACAATCCTTATTTATAATCCTCTATCGAGAGGCTTTGCTCGCAGAATTCATATTCTCGGGGCTCATTGGAGCAAACAATCAGCGTCCTTTGATTCTGGTAGTTTTGAATGAGTTCAAGGTACCAGGCTATTCCCTTTTTATCCAGATTGGAGGTCGGTTCATCCAATAGAATCAATGGAACATCCGAAAATAAGGCCAGTCCCAATTTCAGTCTTTGCTTCATCCCGGAAGAAAATTGGGATACAGGTTTGTGGGCATGGGGTTCTAAATATAGAATCCGCAATAACTCATGGGAAGAAATTTCTCCCAAAGGTCTTTTGAACTTGAAGTGGAAATCAATCACTTCCTGCAAGGTGAGTTCCTCGGGTAACTCCAGGTAAGGGGCAGTAATGGAGATGGATTTGTATTTTTCAGACTCCGGGATTTCTCCCTCAGGGGTAGAAAAAATAATCTTTCCGGAGGTGACTGGCACTACTCCGGAAAGGCATTTTAAAAGGGTAGATTTACCTGATCCATTCCCGCCTATGATAGCCAAACTGCTTCCTGAAAGGATGGTGAGGTTGAGATTTTTGAAAATCCATTCATATTGAAATCGCTTAGAGACTTCTTGTAAGTGGATTTTCAGCATGTCAGTTGATGTAACCTTTCATCACACCGCGTTCCGAGGAACGAATGAAATTCAAAATCTCATCCCGTTCTTTAGTGGCAGGAAGATTTATTTCGATTTCTTCCAAAGCACGGCTGTTGTTCATGCTATTGAGGAAAAGGTAGCGGTAAACTTCCTGAATGTGGGCTATGGATTCGCTGGAAAATCCGCGTCTTCTAAGTCCTAAGGAATTTACACCTGCATAGGAAAGAGGTTCTCTAGCTGCTTTGGTAAATGGAGGAACGTCCTTTCTGACCAAGGATCCGCCCGAAATCATGGCGTGCATGCCAATTTTCACAAACTGGTGAACTGCACTGGATCCACCGACAATTGCCCAATCGTCTATAGAAACATGTCCTGCGATTTGGACGGAGTTGGCAATGATGACATGGCTACCAATCACGCAATCATGAGCGACGTGAACATAGGCCATCAATAGGCAATTGCTCCCCACAACCGTGGTCTGTTTGTCCACAGTACCTCTGGAAATAGTGACACATTCCCGAATGGTGGTATTGTCTCCAATAATTACGGTAGATTCTTCTCCTTGAAATTTCAAATCCTGAGGAATCCCTGCGATCACGGCTCCCGGAAAAATTTTACAGTTTTTTCCGATTCTGGCTCCTGGAAAAATCGTGACATTTGACCCAATCCAAGTTCCTTCTCCAATAATCACATTTTCGTGGATCATCGTGAAAGGATCTACATGAACATTTTCACCAAGCTGAGCGCCCGGATTTATGGAGGAAAGAGGGCTAATCATGATTCTTTACGAGTTATACTGGCAGTCATTACGGCCTCACAAACCAAGGTGCTACCTACATAGGCCTCTCCTCTCATTTTTGCGATTCCACGGCGGATAGGTGCCAATAGTTCACATTTAAAAATCAGGGTATCTCCGGGAAGAACCATTTTTCTGAATTTACAGCTTTCTATTCCCAGGAAATAAGTCCAATAATTTTCAGGATCATCCACAGTGGAAAGAACCAAAATCCCTCCCGTTTGAGCCATAGCTTCCACCTGAAGTACCCCTGGCATTACTGGGTTTCCGGGAAAATGACCCATGAAGAAAGGTTCGTTCATGGTTACATTTTTCACACCTGCTACCACAGTTTCATCTAAGTAGATGATTTTGTCGATCAACTGAAAAGGATATCGGTGGGGAAGAATGTTGCTGATCTGGTTGATGTCCATGACCGGCGGGAGCTTTGGATCATAGTGAGGAATATGGGAGTTTCCTGCTTTTTCCATGGCTCTTTTGAGCTTTTTTGCAAATGCCACATTGGCTGCGTGCCCTGGTCTAGCGGCCAAAATTTGAGCTTTCAAGGGTCTGCCGACCAAAGCAAGATCTCCTACGACATCCAATAATTTATGACGTGCTGGCTCGTTGCGATAGCGAAGGTCAACATTATTAAGAATACCTTCCTTCTTTACTTCTACGGTTTGCTTGTTGAACATTTTGGCAAGATTGGCCAATTCGTCTTTTTCGACTACTCTGTCAACCACGACAATTGCATTGTTCAAATCTCCACCTTTGATCAGGTTGGAATTGTAAAGCATTTCCAATTCGTGCAGGAAGCAGAAAGTTCGGCAAGAGGCAATTTCAGATCGGAACTGACTGATATCGGTAATGGAGGCATGTTGACTTCCCAAAACTGGGGAGTTATAATCTACCATGACTGTAACTCGATAATTATCAGTGGGAAGTGCTACCATTTCCACTTCTCGGGAAGCATCCTTGTATTGGATACTTTCCTGAACTTCAAAAAATCTTCTGAGTGCATTCTGCTCCTCCAGTCCTGCTTCTTCGAGAATTTCGATAAACTGGATAGATGAACCATCCATAATCGGAGGCTCAGGACCGTCCAATTGGATCAGAACATTGTCAATCTCAAGTCCTACCAAGGCAGCCAAAACGTGCTCCACGGTATATACTCTGGCTCCATTTTGCTCGAGGGTGGTGCCTCTGGATACATCCACCACCAGATCACAGTCCGCATCTACAGTGGGTCTTCCTTCCAGATCAACTCGCTGGAATTTGATGCCGTGATTTGGAGGGGCTGGAACAAAAGTCATATTTGAAACTACTCCGGTATGTAATCCCACGCCGGATAGCTCAACTTGTTTTTTAATCGTATGCTGTTTTACTTTCATGGTATTCCTTTCGGAAGGTCAAGGGTGCAAAATTAGCCCTTTTTTTCGAGTTCTTTAATCCGCTTTTCGAGGCCTTCCAGATTTTTGAAGATGGAGTAGGATTTGAGAAAGTTTTTCATCTCAAAGCCCATGTATCCGAAAAGGGTTTGTCCCGGCTCTTTGATCGTTTTACTTACGCCAGTATTTGCTCCTACGGTTGTGTTGTCCGCGATCTTGATATGACCTACGATTCCGGCTTTTCCTGCGATGATACAATTCTTGCCAATCTCGGTTGATCCGGAGATTCCGGCCTGTGAGGCGATGACGGTATTTTCTCCGATGATCACATTGTGAGCTATCTGAACCTGATTGTCGATTTTAGCGCCCTTTTTGATGATGGTAGAGCCCATGGTGGCGCAATCCACAGTAGTATTAGCCCCGATGCTTACAAAATCCTCCAAAATGACGTTCCCGATCTGGGGGATTGCTTTGTAGGTTCCATCGGATTGAGGAGCGAATCCAAATCCATCCGAGCCAATGACGGCTCCTGGATGAATTTCACAATTGGCACCAATAACACTGTCATCACAGATTTTCGCTCCAGGATGGATGATGGTGTTGGTCCCGATTCTTACCCGATCTCCAATAAAGGCATGGGGATGAATTTTGACATTTTCACCCAGGGTGCAATTTTTTCCAATGTAGGAAAAAGCACCCCTGTATCCTTTGATTCCCATACTGCTACTAGGATCCATATAGGCAGGTTCTTCCACTCCTTCTTTTGCAGCCTTACTAAATTGTGCATAAGCTTCCAGAAGCTGGGTGAATCCCAAGTAGGCATCTTTTACTCGGATAAGGGTGGTAGAGAAGGACTTGCTTGGATTGAAATCTTCGGATACAATTACTGCCGTGGCCTTGGTCTCATAGAGAAAGGGCTCGTATTTTTCGTTTGCTAAAAAGCTGATTCCCCCGGATTTTCCTTCTTGGATTTTGTCCAGTCGACCAACTTTTTGATTTGGGTCGCCTTCTACTTTTCCACCAAGAATTGCCGCAATTTGTCCTAAAGTAAACTCCATTTTGGGTTCGGAATGTGTTAACGGGATAAAATTAGGTTTTTCGCTTTACATACGTAAAATTTCTCCACGATCTTGCTCATCACCTGAATATTCGGGAGATCAGCTGCCAGAGCCACGTCGATCATTTTACCTTTTTTCGTCAGGATATTAATCCGCTCAGTGGCCAGATATCCGTAGTTGCTGACCTTTCCGTAGGAGAAAAAGTAAGGTAAATCTTCTGCAGGAATACCTAACTTCTGCTGGGTTTTTTGAATCTGATCTTGGATCTCCTCCTCTGAAAACGGCTCATTAACCAAGCTTATTTTAAATAGATTTCGGGTCAAGAACATTTGGGAAATGTTTGCCAGGATGTAGTCTGGATTATTTTTCCAAAGCTTGATAGCTCCCCAAATGTCATAATCATCCAGGGAAAGAAATTTCTCAAGGATTTGCGGGTTTTCCTGAAAGTCGGAAAGCTTTACCTCGTTTTTGAGAAAGAAATCAAATTCCTCCGAAACCGGAAAACTCGCTCCCTCACGGGCTTGATTTTTTGCACGGGTGATCAAATTGATCAGCATCTTTTCAGCGCTTACGGTGGTTTTATGGAGATAAACCTGCCAATACATCAACCGCCTTGCACTGAGAAAATTTTCAATGGAGTAAATTCCTTTTTCCTCAATCACTAGCTGCTCTTGGTGCACAGCCATCATTTTGATGATTCGATCCGCGCCGATAGTTCCTTCCGAAACCCCGGTGAAAAAGCAGTCTCTTTGGAGGTAATCCAATCGGTCGATATCCAGCTGGCTGGATACGAGTTGGTTGAGAAATTTTCGGGGATATTGATTTCGGAAAATCTGAAGCGCAAGATCAAGTTTACCTCCAAACTCCCGGTTTAGGGCTTCGATGGTTATGATCGAAAGCTTTTCATGAGGAATGCCTTCCAGAAGGCTATATTCCAGTGCATGGGAAAATGGGCCATGTCCAATATCATGAAGCAGTATGGCAATAAGTGCCGCTTCATATTCTTCATCAGAGACTTCTGTGCCTTTTATTCTTAAATTATCTAACGTGATGCTCATCAGATGCATAGCTCCGATGGCATGGTGAAATCGGGTGTGTAAAGCACCCGGATAGACGAAGTCCGTCAAACCTAACTGTCGGATCCGGCGTAATCTCTGAAAATAAGGATGATCAATGATCGCAAAAATCAATTCACTGGGAATCGTGATAAATCCATAAACTGGATCATTGAGTATTTTCTGGCTTTTCAATCAGCTCGCGTTTGATTGGGTCAAAAGTAATTATAATTTTAAAAACAAAGGGAACCCGATATGTCTCAAAAATTCACCATACTCTGGGCAGACGATGAAATCGATTTGCTCAAACCTCATATTCTGTTTTTGGAAGAAAAAGGATATGAAATTACTACAGTGAATTCCGGTGTAGACGCCATTGAAGAAGTGGAAGGGAAAAATTTTGACGTGATTTTTCTTGATGAAATGATGCCTGGAATGACTGGATTGGAAACCCTTCAGCAAATTAAGCAGCTCAAGCCTCAAGTTCCTGTGGTGATGATCACCAAAAGTGAGGAAGAACATATCATGGATGATGCGATTGGAGGAAAGATCGCCGATTACTTGATCAAGCCTCTAAACCCCAGTCAGATCTGGCTGTCAGTCAAAAAAATCCTGCAAAACAAACAGCTGATTGACACCAAGACCACTCAAAATTATCAGCAGGAGTTTATGCAGATCAGCATGTCACTAGGGGATGCCAGGGATCACCGGGATTGGGCTGATATCTATCGGAAACTGACATTTTGGGAGTTGGAAATTGACGAGACGGAAAACAAAAACATGTTGGAAGTGCTCGAAACCCAAAAAACAGAGGCAAACTCTTCCTTCGCAAGATTTGTAAAGGATAATTACCTGGAATGGTTGGAAGAAAGTAATCCAGACAAGCCCTTGCTTTCCCATAAAGTGATGAAGGAAAAGGTGTTTCCTGCCCTCAAAGAAAAGAAGCCCTTGTTCTTTATCGTGATTGATAATCTACGCTTGGATCAATGGGAGGAGATAGAGACTTTGCTTTCTCCATATTTCTTGCCTGCGGAAAAAGACACCTATTTCAGTATTTTGCCCACCACCACTGCTTTTGCCAGAAACGCTTTGTTTAGCGGCATGATGCCCTTGGATATGGCTAGATTCTATCCAAATCTCTGGGAAGATGAAGATTCGGATGAGGGAAAAAATAATTTTGAAGAAGATTGGATCAGGATAAACCTGGAAAAAAATCGCCTTCCGATCAAATTCTCCTACCACAAAATCATCCAAACCCATCAGGGCAAAGCGGTTTTGGATCAATTTCATTCCCTACTTCAAAATGACCTGAATGTGTTGGTTTACAATTTTGTGGACATGGTCTCTCATGCCCGCACAGATATGAAGATGATCCGGGAACTTGCCCCTGATGAGTCTGCCTACCGTTCTTTGACCAAGAGCTGGTTTGAACACTCCTCCTTATTTGAGCTTTTCAAAAAAATCCATCAAAGTGGAATGAATGTGATAGTCACCACCGATCATGGCACCAAAAAAGTAAACAAGCCTTACCGGATAATCGGAGACAAAAATGTCACAACCAATCTGCGCTACAAGCAAGGTAAAAATTTGAATTTTGAACAAGGAAAGGTATTTGAAATCAAAAAGCCAGAAGAAGCAAAACTTCCCAAGCTGAACGTTTCCACTTCCTATGTATTTGCCGTGGAGGATTACTTTTTTGCTTACCCCAATAATTACAATTACTATGTGAACTACTACAAGGATACTTTTCAACATGGAGGGATTTCCTTGGAAGAAATGATCGTTCCCATCGTACATTTGCAGGCAAAAAAAGGATAAAATTGAGCTACACCTACGAATTGGGAGAAATCCAATCTGCCGCCAAATGGCTGATAACACAGGCCAAAGGGGAGAAGATTTGGGTTTTTCAAGGGCAAATGGGGGCAGGAAAAACGACTTTGATCAAGGCCTTGGCGAGGGAGTTTGGAGTGGAGGATGAAGTAAGCAGTCCCACCTTTGGGATTGTGAATGAATACCATACTTCCACGTCTCAAAAGATTTTCCATTTTGACTTTTATAGAATAGATGATCCGGAAGAAGCTTTGGAAATCGGAATAGAAGAGTATTTTTATGGTGGAAGTTTGTGCTGGATAGAATGGGCGGAGAAAATTGCCCAATTTATTCCGGAAGACTTTCTGTTAATTAAGCTTGATATTCTCTCTGAAAAAGAGAGATCACTCCAAATACAACATACTTAAGATGCCAACTGGATTTCCTGAACTTACAGCGGTAGGGCTGATGACCAAAGAGTCTCCTTTGGCAGTCAAGAAAGGTTCCCGTCAATTATCGGTCGGATTGCCGAAAGAAATTTCTTCCAATGAAAAGCGGGTTGTCCTTTCGCCAGAGGCGGTTGGATTACTAAGCAACAATGGGATTCAAGTTGTGGTAGAGTCTGGAGCTGGGTTACATGCCAAATTCAGCGATCAGGATTTTTCTGATGCCGGTGCTAAAATATCTTATTCCCGCAATGAGGTGTTCCAAGCCGATGTGGTTCTTAAAATTGATCCCCCTTCTTTGGAAGAAATCAAAGAGATGTCTCAAGGGGCATGTTTGATGTCGGCTTTGCAGCTTGAAAATCAAAGTGCAGAATTTATTCAGGGTCTAAATGAGAAAAAAATCACAGCTGTTGCCTTTGAGTATTTAGAAGATAAAGTTGGAGGGATGCCTGTGGTGAGAGCCATGTCCGAAATTGCCGGAAGTACGGTTATGCTCATTGCGGCCGAATATCTTTCAAGTGTCAATGATGGGAAAGGCTTGATTTTGGGTGGAGTTACTGGTGTTCCACCCACCCAAGTGGTCATTATCGGAGCTGGAACTGTAGCAGAATATGCGGCAAGGACTGCTTTGGGCCTAGGTGCCAATATCAAGGTGTTCGACAATCACATTTATAAACTCCGGAGGATCAAACATCTAATCGGACAGCAGATTTATACTTCCACCTTGGATAATCATGGGCTTTCTCAGGCTTTGGCTGAAGCCGATGTGGTCATTGGGGCATTAAGAGCAGAAAAAGGGAAAAATAAAATAGTGGTTTCTGAGGAAATGGTTGCCAATATGATGCACGGAAGTATCATTATCGATGTGGCAATAGACCAAGGGGGATGTTTTGAAACTTCAAAAATGACCTCTCACGAAGAGCCTATATATAAAGTCCATGACGTAATTCACTATTGTGTTCCGAACATCGCTTCGCGAGTGGCCAGAACAGCTTCTTATTCCCTGAGCAATATTTTCACTCCAATTTTACTTCAAATGGTAGAATTGGGGGGGGCAGAAGAAATGATTTTTAATTACAGGTGGTTTCTGAGAGGTGTTTATAATTACAGAGGAAGTCTTACGAATGCATTGATGGCCCGAAAATTCGGGTTAAACCACAAGGAGCTACAGTTGCTTTTGGCAGCGAGGTACTGATTAGGAGAGGAGATTTTGTCGAAGAAGGAATTCTAACTGTTCATTGGCTTTAAGAAGTGCAGCAGTTAGCCTCTCATTTTCTTTTCTCAGTGCATATACCTCAAATGCGTTTTTAATCACCGTTCGAAGATATTCTTCCTCCCAAGGTTTGGTCAGATAGTGATATACTTGTCCCTTATTAATGGCGTCGATTACGGCCTGAATATCGGTATATCCTGTAAGAAGAAGCCTGATTGGTTTTGGATAATAGGGGATAATACTTTCTAAAAATTCAACACCTGTTTTTTCAGGCATTCGCTGATCGGTAATGATAATATCTATTTCCTCCTCACTCAGAATTCTCTCTCCTTCCTTAGCTGAAATAGCAAGGAATATTTTATAATCCCGTCTAAAGGTCGCTTTAAACGCTTGAAGGTTGTTTTCTTCATCATCGACGTAGAGAACTTTGATTTTTTCTTCTGGTTGACTTTCCATTAAACTTTGCCCGGATTCAGCTTTATTATTCCAAATAATTCTTTTTTCCAATAAAATGCAAATCTAGAGAATTAGTGATAGTTGAACGGGCTATTCGAAAAAAAAAATAACGTAGAAACAAATTTGTTGACTAAAAAATTTGACTTAACCTTGAATAATTTATCTTTACTCTGCTTATCACCCTAAGTGAACATGATTGTTGTTGAAGAAATTGATCTGAAAGATCGGTTTACTCCTGAGATTTACTGCCCCAAAAAAGAGTCGGATTGGACTAAGATTGAGGAATTGAAAAAACTTCCTTACCTCACTATTGTCGATGAAATCGATGCTCAGGTGGGGGATTTGGTTAAGGCTGATTTTCCTGAAAAAACTTTTTCAAAGCAGGAATTACAAAAGGAAATCCGGAATTTTCTTCCCGAGAATGAAAAAGACAAGTTTGGAAACTGGGTGTATTATCCATGGAAAAACACGTTGGTTCATATTCTTGCAGAAGAGCAATTTATTCGAATAAGAACCCTAAGAAATAATTTCAAAATCACTCCTGAGGAGCAGGAAAAGCTCAGGCAAAAGAAGGTTGGAATCGTGGGGCTTTCTGTTGGGCAAAGTGTGGCCTTGGCTATTGCTCTGGAGCGTGGCTGTGGGGAGATGCGATTGGCTGATTTTGACACCTTGGAGTTGAGTAACCTTAACCGCCTGAAAGCGGGAGTTACCAGCTTAGGCCTAGAAAAAGTAATAATCGCTGCTCGGGAAATCAGTGAGATAGATCCATATCTGAAAGTTGTCCTCTATCGAGATGGAATCACTTCAGAAAATGTTTCAGATTTCCTTCTTAAAGACGGGAAGCTAGACCTTTTGATCGATGAATGCGATAGTTTGGATATCAAGCTGTTGCTTCGTGAAGAGGCCAGAAAAGAAAAGATTCCGGTGATGATGGAAACCTCAGATAGAGGGATGTTGGATGTCGAAAGGTTTGATTATGAGCCGGAAAGGGCGATTTTTCACGGCCTTTTGGAAGGAATCAACGCTGATCAGTTGAAGAATCTGTCCAATAAAGAGCGGGTTGCCATAGTTTTGAAAATCACTGGGCTGGAGACTCTTTCTTTGAGGATGAAAGCCTCTTTGCTGGAAATAGGCCAGTCCATCACTTCTTGGCCTCAATTGGCCTCTGGTGTATTTTTAGGAGGTGCTTCTGTAGCGCATGTCAGTAGAAGGTTACTCTTGGGAGGCAATGTGACCTCCGGAAGGTATTATGTGGATTTCGATGAAATAATGAAAATCGAATCCCCTGCGGAGGAAATTACTCCACCGCATTATCAGGCGATTTCTGAATTTCAGGAGGAAATTGTTTCCAAGATTCCTACCCATATTCTCCAATCGGCATACCTTGTTTCCAAGGCTGAACTTAAAGAAATTCTAGATGCCGGGAATATGGCTCCTTCAGGAGGAAATGTGCAGCCTTGGATCTGGGTTTTTGATAAGAAAGGCTTACTTCACTTAATCCACGATAAGAAAAGAAGCCACTCAATGCTGGATTTCAAAGGGACAGGATCTTTGATTGCATTTGGAGCTGCTTTGGAAAACATTAAGCTCAAATCAGCCGAAATGGGCATCGAAACCGAAACCTTGGTTCATATTTCTGAATTTGAGCAGGATCAGATTGCCACGGTAAGATTTGTAGCCAAATTCCAAAAACCAGTTCAAATTCCATATTTGGAGCTATCCAAGGGGATTTTCCTTCGATGCACCAATCGGAAAAACAATTCCAGAGTTCTGCTGTCACCTAGCGAATTGGAGATCCTGACAAAAATTGCTCAGGAGGGAGGTCTAGATCTGAAATTCACCCAATCGGAAAAGGATCTGGATGAACTTTCCAAAGTAGTCGGCGGAATGGACCGCATGAGACTTTTCCATGAGCAGGGACTTTCGGATTTCATTAAAGAAGTGAGATGGACTGAAAAAGATGCCATTGAGACCAAAGACGGGATTGACATTGCCACACTTGAACTTTCAGGTACTGAAAAAGCGGCGATGGGATTGCTCAAGGATCCGAGGACGGTGAAGTTTTTCAGGAAATTTTTGATGGGATATGGGCTTACCAAAATCTCCAAAGACACTTTACTCACAGCATCTGCTGTTGGGTTCTTAAACGGTGGACAGTTTAGACCTCAGGACTACCTTAAGGCGGGAGCAGTTTTGCAAAGAATCTGGATTCAAGCAAATCTGATGGGAGTTAGTTTCCAACCTGTCACAGCCATGTTGTTTATATTTAACCTGGTAAATAGAGAACGAAACCATGGTTTTTCTGCGAAGGAAGAAAAAGAAATCAAGCAATATAAAGCCGATTTTGACCAGATATTAAACAAAGAAGGATCTCAGGACCTTTTCATGTTTAGGTTGAATAAAGCCGGAGAACCATCAATTCGGGCATATAGAAGGCCAGTTGAAGAAACATTAATCATGCTTTAAAATATGTTTAGATTTAAGGCATTCAGGGCAATTGATGATCCCAAGCGGTGTGAGAACTTTATCCAAGGACATGCGGATGTTCTGAGGCAATATGGGGTTACCAAAGTGACTTCTTCCAACAATGATTGGATGTTTAATCCATTTGTGTACGTGATTACCGTGGAAATGGAAGACACGGGTGAGATTGTCAGTGGGCTTCGGATTCATATCGCACATCCTAAATACCCTTTGCCTATGGAAATGGCCGTGTCTCAGGTGGATCATAAAATCTTTGATTTGGTCAAGCAATACTCCATTGAAGGAACAGGCGAGGTCTCTGGATTGTGGAATTCAAAATCCATTTCCGGTTATGGGGTTGGGGCTGTGTTATTGATCCGAGCAGGGATTGCCATAGCTTCACAACTTAAATTAGGGTCTTTGCTCGCTTTGGTGGCAGAATACACGCTGAAGCCTTCTCTCCAAAAAGGTTTTGAAATTGAAGAGGGGATTGGTAATTCAGGTACCTTTTTTTATCCTAAATTGGATCTTGTTGCTACTTCTATTGTGATGAAAGATCCTTATGGTCTTCCAAAGGCAGACCAATCGGAAAGAGAAATTATATTGGGAATAAGGAATAATCTTCAATGTGAAAAAGTGGAGATTGGACCTAAAGGCGAATTTTTAGTTAAATATGAGTTATTACTTGAAAACCCAGATTGGAGAAAAGATGTCTAAAATCTTTGCCCTCACGATTTCATTTCTGCTGCTCAGTTCATTCGCTTTTTCTCAGGATCTGGAAAAAGTAAAACTTGACTGCTTTTCCTATTCCCTCGAGGAGCCTACCAAAAAGGTGGAAGAGGTTATTAATTCTATTGATCAGTTTACAGACAACAACTGCAACCAATTTAATTTCGGCATCAATAGAAATGTCGTCTGGATCAAGATTGATGCTCAAGAATTAGAAGGGTTCAAAGAGCCGATTTTGACTTTGAATTCAGCAGCGATAGATTATGTAAATCTATATGCCGTTAAGCGAGATTCTGTCACCAACCATCAATCCATTGGAAGGCTGGTGGCAAACGTGGAGGAGGAAATTGATTCCCATAAGCTATATTTTTCCCTATCAGAAAAAGAAAAGGAGGCGGATTACCTGCTCATCAAGCTGGAAAACTCGGATAAAAAAATATTCATTTCCACCTTGGTAGAGGCATCAGACTTCGGTGATTTCCAGGATTTTGAATTTGTTTTGTTTGCCCTCCTTACTGGGGTTTTTATCGGATTGTTTTTTTATAATCTTTTCCTTTATTTCTCCGTCAAGGACAATATCTATTTTGTGTATGTTGTCCATACACTTTTGGCATGGCTAGCCCAGGCATCAATTCTTGGCTTTACTCAGTTTTTGTTTTGGCCAGATTGGGACTGGATGAACTTGAGGTCGATTGTTTTATTTTCGTCACTCGTCAGTATCGTAGGGATTCTATTCCTCAAAATGTTCCTTTCCACTTCTAAATTCGTTCCGACCTTAGACAAAGGATTTAATTTTATTTTCCTGGTTTACGCATTTATTCTCAGCAATGCTTTGATTTTTTCAATTACTCTGAGTTATCAAGTCTTATTGGTGACCCAGTCGATTGTCGTGTTGTACGTTCTTTTCGTGGCATATTCTGTTCTTAAGAAAGGTTTCAGACCAGCAAGATATTATTTGCTAGCCTGGTCAGTATTTATGATTGGGATATTCCTCTTTGTGTCCAGCGAAATGGGCTTGATTCCTACCAATGAATTCACGGCCTACATCATGCCTTTTGGTTCTGCATTAGAAGTGGTTCTTCTCTCCTTTGCCTTGGCGGATAAGATCAATATTCTGAAGAAAGAAAAAGAAGAAGAGCAGGCCCAACGCTTACAAGTCCTCAAGGAAAATGAAAACCTGATAAGGGAGCAAAATTCCCTTTTGGAAGAAAAAGTAAAACTGCGAACCGACGAATTGGAACAGGCTCTAAGAAATCTGCAGAATACTCAGAGCCAGCTGGTCAATCAGGAAAAAATGGCCTCTTTGGGTCAGTTGACGGCAGGTATTGCCCATGAGATCAATAACCCGATCAACTTTGTCAGCTCAAATATTACTCCTCTGAAAAGAGATGTAAAGGATATCATGGAGGTGATTGAGTTTTATCGGAAATCCGGCAATAATGAATTTGCACCTGAGACTTTGAAAGCCGCCAAGAGGCTAGAGGAGGATCTCGAGCTGGATTATGTGCTGGACGAAGTGGATCAGTTGCTTCGGGGTATGGAGGATGGAGCCAAGAGGACAGTGGAGATTGTCAAAGGACTCAGACTGTTCTCAAGAGTTGATGAACAGGATGTGAAGAAAGTCGATCTGCACGATGGTCTGAACAGCACGCTGATTCTCTTGAATTCCACTATTCCGGGCAAAATCAGGATCGTTCGTGAATTTGGGGAGCTGCCTATGGTCGAATGCCTGGCAGGTAAGATCAATCAGGTATTTATGAATATCATCAATAATGCCGTGCATGCGCTCTCTGATCATATTGATCAGATTGCTGACCCTAAAATCACGCTCAGGTCAAGAGCCTATCAAGAACATGTCGTGATAGAAATTGAAGACAATGGACCAGGGATGCCGGAACATGTGAAACAAAGGATTTTTGAACCATTTTTCACAACCAAAGCTGTTGGAAAAGGTACCGGTTTGGGGCTTTCCATAGTTTATTCTATTATTGAAAATCACAAGGGAACTTTAGAGGTGGAAACCGAGGAAGGGAAAGGAACAACTTTTATCATAACTCTCCCTATTTATCAAAATACTCCAAACTATGGATCATAAAATTAATGTGCTTTATATCGATGATGAGGATAATAACCTTAAATCATTTAGAGCGTCGCTGAGAAAAGATTTTAAGATTTTTACAGCTATTGATGGTGAAGAGGGCTTAAAAATCGCCCAGGAAGAGGAAGTGCATGTGGTGATCGCCGACCAGCGCATGCCTGGCATGACTGGAACGGAGTTTTTTGAGAAAATGGTAAGGATCAATCCTGACCCTATTCGAATCTTGCTCACCGGATATTCTGATATTGCCAGTGTCATCGATGCAATCAATAAAGGTGAGGTCTATCGATTTATTGACAAGCCATGGAATATCGAGCAGATCAAGAATTCGATTAAAAACGCTGCGGACATCTACTTCATGAGAAGGGAGCTGAAGGAGAAAAATCAAAAGCTCCAAAAGCTTCATACTGAAATGAACCAGTTTGTTTACAGCCTATCCCATGAATTGAGAGGACCACTCATGAGTATTTCAGGAGTCTCCAAATTGGCTAAGATGGAAGTCAGTGACCCGAATGTTCTCGAGTTTTTTGAGATGATCGACACTGCAACCGGCAAGCTGGATGATTTTATTTACAAAATGCTGGACTTCTACAGGTCCACCAAAATTGACAATAAGATCACAGAAATTCATTTCAGAGAAATCTTGGATCAGCAGATGCAGGCCTTCAAGGAGAAATTTGATCTTTCCGGGTTCCATCTGGATACTCAGGTAAACCAAGAAACACTCTTTTTCTCGGATGATGCCAAAATCCGTGTGATTTTAAACAATCTTTTCAGCAATGCTGTCCAGTTTCAGAAAGACCAGCCAGGAGAAAAGCGGATCAGCTTGACGGTGAATGTTCACGAAGGAAAAGCCCTTATAGTACTTGAAGACAATGGAATAGGGATTGATGAAAGGCATCGGGAAGAAGTCTTTAATCTCTTTACCCGTGCTACTCAAAAGAATGTAGGAACTGGCTTGGGCTTATATATGGTCAAAGAAGCTGTAGAACAAATGGGAGGTCAAATCTTCCTGGAATCAGAAATCAATGTGGGGACCACTGTCACCGTGAGCCTGCCCAGCATGAATAAAGACTGATTTTTCAAAAACAAATCGACCAGTACTAGTATCTTTGCGCCATCGAGAAATTGATTTTTTCCAAAACAAAAAATTATGATTAATCCCTGGCATGATGTAAACATCGGCAAAGAGGCACCGGAATTTGTAACGGGTGTCATCGAAATTCCTAAAGGAAGTAAAGGAAAATACGAGTTGGATAAGAAGACCGGAATGCTATTATTGGATCGGGTTCTTTTTTCTGCCGTTCACTATCCTGCGAATTATGGATTTATTCCTCAGACCTTTTGTGAGGACCATGATCCTTTGGATATCTTGATTATTTCTCAGATTGATATCCCTTCCATGACTTTGGTTAAGGCAAAAGTCATCGGCGTAATGCGGATGATTGATGGAGGCGAGGCAGATGATAAAATCATTGCCGTAGCTGCTGGAGATCAGTCCGTCAATTACATCAATGACATCGATGAGCTTCCTCCTCACTTGATGAAGGAGGTACACCGTTTCTTTGAAGACTACAAAAAGCTTGAAAACAAGGAAGTGAAAGTGGAAGATTTCTTAGGTAAAGAAGATGCCATGCGAATTATCCGCGAAAGTGTCGAGCTATATGATCGGAATTTTAGAACTTCCTAATCCTTCAAAAAGCCTGAGTTATCAGGCTTTTTTGTTTTTGACCATTTGCTTCGGAGCTTTCTTTTTGAGATAATTCACCAGTTCGGTATAAGCTTCATGCTCATGATTCGAGACCGAAATGGATTGGTGGTCCTGAAAAGCCACAGTCACCTGCTTGAATTCCCGCTTGTTTGCCAGGACGGTTTCTTCTTCCCAAAGCAGAATTTCTGAGACAGGATAGGTTTTGGTCATCCCTCTCAGCGGTAGCCTGATCAAAATGTGGTCTTTCCCTGCGGTGATAAATCTCCATCCGGCCATCATTTTCACTAAGAGCATGAGCAATACTAAGGTGACAATGGTGCATGCAACCAAATAAAACCACAATGGGAAGGTGCCTTTGTATGAAAAGTCCCGAAGTAATAGCACCAATCCTGCAATCAAAACCAAAAGAATAAGGCTTAGCGATACGTAAGTGGAGATTTTTGGCTTAATGACGACCATGAGTTCGTTGAATTTCTTTGAGTTTACCAGAGGCAAAAGTCTCTAAATCCTCGAAGAAAGCGAAAAATATCAGCTCAAATTCCATTTCTTTTTCTAACAAAACCTCGGGTGCTTCATTCATTTTGGAGTCAAAGCTAGCTCGACGGGAAAGCCCATTGAGCGTACGTTGGATTCCTTCAATCTCCCGATAGTTGAGGAGCCAATTCTGACTTTTCATCCAAAAAAACATTTCCTGAAATCTTGGGGGCAAGAGGTTCAAATGGCTCTCGATGATTCCATAAGTCTGGATTACAAAGGTTTCCAGAGGAATGGAAGAATATCTATCCCAATTTTTGGCCAAGAAATAATCAAAGAAAATATCGGTGATGACACTGCTATAATGGCGAAATCGTGGTCTTAGATAACTCTGTCCGGCTCTTACAAGCGGGTGGGAGTCTGTGAAAGAATCAATGGCCCGGTGGAGGAGGATTCCGGCCAAAATATCTCCCTGAAACTGTTGAATCTCTTTTCCTTTGATAAAATCCGCGGCAAAATTCCCAATCAGTACTTCATCCTGACCAAAAGACAAATAGGAGTGCGCTAGAAAATTCATGAAATGTAAAGGAAAGGAAAACCCTCTGACTTTTGTTTAGTTTGCACCCTAAAATACCAATTGATGTCGAAATACCTCGAAGAATTGAAGCAAGGCCTGAAGTTGTTGAAAATGGAATGGCAGGAAGACTTGGCTCAATACAGAAAAAAGTTTTTGCATACCTCAATTTCTGATAAGAAAAAGGAAGGAATTACTTGGCATCCGGTTCAAGTGAAAAAGTCAAAAATTGGTATGGGGGAAAGGCTCTTGGTGGAAATTGAGCGCTTGGATTCCAGCTACTCCTCTTCTTTCTCCTCTGGGAAATCAGTGTCTTTTTTTTCGACCCAGGAAGGCTACCAGGGGAATGAATTTCGAGTCAACGCGGTGATCAACCAAGTCAGGAAAGATTCCATGGTGGTGACACTTCAAGAGGATGAACTTCCAGAATGGATGAACAGCTCGAAGCTGGGTGTGGATTTGCTTTTCGATGAGGCCAGCTACCGGGAAATGGAATTTGCTCTCCGGAAGGTCATTTCTCCTGAAAATCCACGCTTGGAAGAACTTCGGGACATTGCACTTGGGGATAAGTCTCCGAAGTTTGTGGAGGAGAATTACCAGGAAAATCCTGCTTTGAATTTTTCCCAAAACCAAGCTTGTCAAAAAATATCGGAAGCGCAGGATTTTGCAATTGTCCACGGACCTCCGGGAACTGGTAAAACTACCACTCTGATCGCCGCCATTGTACAGGCTGCGAATCAGGGACAGAGGGTATTGGTCACCGCCCCAAGCAACGCTGCGGTAGATTTATTGGTAGAAAAATTAATCGATAGAGGTATTTCTACTTTGAGAATAGGTCATCCCGCCAGGGTAGAGGAGAATATTCTGAACCAAACGCTAGATGCTAAAATTGCCTTCCACGAAAGCTACCGAGATCTCAAAAAACTCAGAAAAGAAACGGAGCAATACCTTCGTCTAGCCAAACAATACAAGAGGAATTTCGGGCCAGAGGAGCGAGCCCAACGCAAATTGATGTATCAGGAGGTTTCCAGAATTCGGGAAGCCGCTGGGCATTTGGAAGACTACATCCGAACGGATATTTTCCAGAAAACTCAGGTCTTTGCCAGTACTTTGGTGGGAGCTTCTTCCTATCATTTGAAAGGGATGGTATTTGATGTAGTTTTCATAGATGAGGCAGCTCAAGGTCTCGAAGCCTCAACTTGGATCCCGATTTTAAAAGCCAAAAAAGTAGTCTTTGCTGGAGATCATTGCCAGCTTCCGCCTACGATCAAGTCCTATGAAGCCTCCAAAGCGGGATTGTCTGTGACTCTTTTTGAGAAAATCATCAAAAACAAACCATCTACTGCCCAAATGCTCCAAATCCAATACCGAATGCGGGAGGATATCATGGGTTTTTCTAATAGCTGGTTTTATGATGGAAAACTTCAGGCTGCCGAAAATACCCAGGAGCACTTTTTGGCTGAGGAGGAACCTGTTTTGGAGTGGATTGATACAGCAGGCTCAGGTTATTCCGAACAAGTAGATACAGAAAGCCTCAGTACTTTTAACCCAGAGGAAGCAAGGTTTGCCTGCCGGTACCTGAATGATACTTTGTTAAGAGTCGGAATAGCCAAGTTTAGAGAAAATAATTGGTCGGTAGGTCTGATCGCTCCGTATTCTGCTCAAGTTAGAATGCTGAAGAATTTAATATTTGAAACCTATGAATTCCCGAATCTGCGAGCGTTCTCTGAATGGATTACTATTGATACAGTGGACGGTTTCCAAGGCCAGGAGAGGGATTTGATGCTGATTTCCCTCACCCGATCTAATGAGAAAGGAGAGATCGGGTTTTTGGCAGATGAGCGCCGGATGAATGTAGCCTTGACCCGAGCTAAGCGGAAATTAATCCTGATTGGGGATACCAGTACCTTGGCTCAGCATCCTTTTTTTGATTCCCTTTTGAGTTATTTCGAGCAAAAAGGAGCCTACCGAAGTGTATGGGAGTTTTTAGGTTAAAGAGTTTTGCTCGGTGTCCTACTCCTCTTTTCCAAAATCCTCCTCATGGGTCAATTTGACCCATTTTCCCATCTTCTTCTGGATTACCTTGAAATGATGCATTTCTTCAGGGGTAATTAAAGAAATTGCCTCTCCCGTGCTTCCAGCGCGCCCGGTTCGGCCGATTCGATGGATATAATCCTTGGGCGACCTTGGTAATTCATAGTTGATGACCAGCGGAAGGTGTAAAATATCTATCCCTCTGGCCGCCAGATCGGTTGCGACCAAAACTCTGGTTTTTCCGGATTTAAAACGAGCGAGCGCTTCAGTTCTTGCTCCTTGGCTTTTGTCTCCATGGAAAGCAATGGCCTCGATCCCATTTTTCACCAGTTTCCCCACCACATTGTCTGCAGTACGAATGGATGACGTAAAAACCAAAATCTGCTTCCAATCTCCGGAATTGATAAGTGTCCGTAGAAAAGGACCTTTGCTTTCTAGACTTACCCGATAGGCTTTCTGCTCGATTTCATCCGGGGAAAAATTCTCTGCTTCGATTTGAACCTTCACTGGATCTTGAAGCATTTTGTCGATGAGTACCCGGACTTCATCATCCATAGTAGCTGAAAAAAGCAGGTTTTGGCGCTTTTGGGGAAGTAGCTCTAAAATATGCTCGACTTCTTCCCGAAAGCCCATGTTCAGAACTTTGTCAGCTTCGTCCAAAACTAAAGTATGAACCTTGGATAGGCTTAAGGCATTTCTTCCCAATAAATCAATCAACCTCCCCGGAGTCGCGATTAATATTTCCGTCCTATTCAGCTTGATCATTTGGGGATTGATGGACACCCCTCCAAATACCGCCATGGTCTTGATTTTTCTGGGCAAAAATCGGCTGAAGTTTTCCGCTACTTCCGCCACCTGAACAGCCAGTTCTCGGGTAGGTACCAAAATCAAAACTGGAATATGTCTGCCTTCTGGTTCCTTTTTAGTAAGGAGCCGGTCCAAAATCGGCAGGATAAAGGCAGCGGTTTTTCCGGATCCCGTTGGAGCTAATCCTAGAATGTCTTTGCCTTTGAGGAGTGAAGGGATACTTTGAGTCTGTATCGGATAGGGACTTTCATATTTTGCACGGGAAATTGCGGAAAGGATTTCTGTGGAAAGTCCCAGTTCGGAAAAATTCATTGTCTTTGTTTTTCACAAAGTTAGGGATGTTATCTGAAAGCAAGGACTTCCTCATCGAATTCAAGATTACACCAGCGGCAGTCTGCCTGGCTTGTATTTCTTTTGAATTCACCCCAAATTGGGAATCAGTCATTTAAGGGCTTTCCCCATTTCCTATTTACCCAAATTAATCTATTAAATATGCTGCCAAGAAGCTTGTGGATAAGTGCTGTTGGATTGGTGTTATTTTTTTCCTGCAAAGAATCAGGACCGCTTCCGGAGACTCCTGATAGCCCCCCAAGGTCACCTGAAGAAGAGCTCAAGACTTTCCAAATTGAGGAAGGCTTTGAAGTTCAATTAGTAGCTTCCGAACCGATGGTAGAGGCACCGGTTCATATCCAGTTTGATGAGCGTGGAAGGCTTTGGGTACTGGAGATGAGAGGATACATGAATGACATCGAAGGGTCAGAGGAAAAACTTCCTGTTGGTTCTGTGTCAATTTTGGAGGACAGGGATGGAGACGGAAAGATGGATCACAAAATCGTTTACCTGGATTCTTTGATCATGCCTCGCTCTTTGGGACTTTACAAGTCTGGAGCATTGATCGCAGAAAACAACGCGTTGTGGTGGACGGAAGACTTGGATGGGGACTGGAAGGCAGACTTGAAAGTGATTGTCGATTCCACGTATTCAGCCAATGGATTGCCCGAACATGCCGATAATGGCTTTGTGCGAAACGTAGACAACTGGTATTACAGCGCCAAATCCAGACTCAGATATCGGAACATAAATGGCGAATGGGTCCGTGACATGACAGAATTTCGGGGGCAGTGGGGGATTACCCAGGATGACAAAGGGCGCTTGATTTACAATTACAACTGGTCCCAGCTACACGGAGATCTTGTCCCTCCGAATTACCTTAGCCGAAACCCCAATCACAAGCCTTCCACGGGGATTGATTACGGACTAACCAGCGATCGGCGGGTTTATCCGATTAGAAGTACTCCAGCGGTCAACCGAGGTTATATTCCCGGAACTTTGGATTCAGCAAGCCGGCTTTTGGAGTTTACTTCGGCTTGTTCACCGACCATTTATCGAAGTCATCTTTTCCCTAAGGAATACTATGGAAATGTATTTGTGATGGAAAATGCCGGCAATCTGGTCAAGAGAAATGTAGTCAAAGAAAATGGCCTCCTTGTGGAAGGCCATGATCCCAATCCGGGCAAGGAGTTTTTTGCATCAACGGATGAAAGATTCAGGCCTGTTCATGGGACAGTGGGTCCAGATGGAGGTCTTTATATCGTCGATATGTATCAGGGAATCGTCCAGCATACTGCTTACATGACTTCTTATTTGAAAGAAAAAACGATTGAAAGAGGACTCGAAAGTCCCGGACACATGGGCAGGATTTGGAGGATAGTTCCAAAGGGATTTAAAGGCAAAGCATTGCCAAACCTTGCAAAAGCAAGCACGCTAGAGCTAATCGAGTTTCTTTCACATCCCGAAGGCTGGTATCGGGACATGGCTCAAAGACTTTTGGTCGAAAAGAATGATCCAGAATCTGTAAGGGAATTGGAAAAGTTGATTAGAGGCAATGGCTCCGAATTTGGGAAATTTCATGCCATGTGGACTTTGGAAGGTCTCGGGAAGAAAAATCCATCCCTTTTACTGGACGTCCTTAAAGGCGATAGGGATTGGCTAAAGGAAACCGCTTTGAGACAATTAGAGACCTTGGCTCAAGTAGATTCTGAGATTTTGAAGGAATTGGAGATTCTTCTATTAGGCCAGAAAGACCAAGTTTCCAAGAATTTCGGACTTCAGCTTGCGCTCAGCGCCTATGTTTTGCCTACTGACTCCCGCTATGAGATCCTTTCCTCGCTATTGGATCGATTCGGAGAAGAAGCCTTGATCCGAGATGCCGTCATGAGCAGCTTGGAGGGGATGGAATATAGTTTCCTTCAGACCCTCCTTTCCAATCCTTCTTGGAATACCGAAGATCCCAATCGGGAAATCTTTTTGGAAATGCTTTCCGCAGCTATCGTCAACCGTGGAAATTCTGAGGAAATGAAAGGGCTTTTAGCCCTAATCAATCAGTCTGATTTGGGTTGGAAGGAAAATGCAGTTTTAAATGGGCTTGCCATCCAGGCAGGAAATATTGAGACTCCCGGGGCATTTAAACTCGCCGCTGAGCCAGCACTCTTCAAGCGGTCAGACCTTCCATTGGACGAAGTAAAACTCATGTTGATGAAAAGGATGTTTGCTTGGCCGGGATTTTCTCCTGAGAAAATGAAAACTGCTTCAGGGCAATTAGATGAGGCCGGACTTAAACTTTTTGCCGAAGGCAGACAAAAATATCTGGTCTCCTGTGCAGGTTGCCATGGAAATAATGGGAAAGGAGCCACTCGGATGGGGCCACCTTTGGCTGGGTCAGAGTGGGTGCTGGGAGATGAAGTGAGACTTACTTTGATTTTGCTCCATGGGATTGAAGGGCCTATCGAAGTGATGGGAAAAAAGTATGATGCGCCGGAAATTCTACCGGTGATGCCTTCACATTCCACGATGGATGATCGAAGCATTGCGGCGATTTTGACTTATATTAGAAATGAGTGGGGAAACCAAGCGCCAATGGTTACGGGACGGATAGTAGGTGGAACCCGCGTTTTGAATCAGGGAAGAGTATATCCCTGGTCTGCCAAAGAATTGAATGAACATGTAGAGAAGCTCACGCAAGCTCCGAAACCATAACCCAAAACCATCAGCCATGAAACCAGATTCTTCGATTGATTCCGAGTTTTCTTCAAGAAGGGACTTTATCAGAAAATCCGGTTTGGCTGCCTTGGGGATGACGCTGCCCTTTTCAGTTTTTTCCGAAGGTCTTAAAACTGTACCAATGGGAGTGGTGGTCCATTCTTACGGCATGAGATTTAATTCCAAGATCGAAAGTGAAAAATATCCGGGATTCCAAAATGCGCTGGATTTAATGAAGCATTGTCATGCTATCGGTGCCGGCGGCATTCAGACCACAATTGGAGGTTGGGCGGATGATTTCTCCAAAAAAGTAAGGGAAGAAAGAGAGCGTCTCGATATGTATTTGGAAGGAAGTATTAGCCTTCCAAAGTCGGCAGAAGATGTGGGCAGGTTTGAAAAAGAAATCCTGTTGGCAAAAGAAGCAGGGGCTGGGGTGATTCGGACAGTCTGCCTGAATGGAAGGAGATATGAAAACTTCAAGTCTAAAGCTGACTGGGATGCATTCGAATCGCATTCTATCCAAAGTCTTCAACTGGCAGAACCCATCGTGAGAAAGCATAAAGTTAAATTAGCCGTGGAGAATCACAAGGATTGGACAGCCGAGGAATTGGCGGCTATCATCCGAAACCTGAATAGTGAATGGATAGGGGTAACCTTGGATTTTGGAAACAATGTGTCTCTACTCGAGGACCCTATGGAAGTAATCCGAACTTTGGCTCCTTTGGCATTTTCCACCCATGTGAAAGATATGGGGGTTCAGCCCTTCAAGAAAGGATTTCTACTCTCTGAGGTAGAACTGGGAAAGGGTATCGTCGATTTGAAAGAAGCCATCCAGCTCTGCCAAAAGTATAATCCTGCCCTGCGATTTAGTCTGGAAATGATCACGAGGGATCCCTTAGAAATTCCTTGCTTGGAAGATTCCTACTGGAGCACTTTTGGGAATTATTCTGGGGAAAATTTGGCTCGGACTCTTCGCCTGATCAGGGACAGGAGTTATCAGGGAGAATTGCCGTCTGTCAAAGACTTATCAGCAGAAGAACGCCTTGCTTTTGAAGAGCAAAATGTCTTGCAGTGCTTGAATTATTCTAAAAAAGAGCTGTTAAGCTAAACTTATATTTTACATCATTAAACCTTATTTTCTATGTCTGCTATTGATTTCTCACAGTTACCCGGTATTTCAATTTTTTCACTTAAGGGAAAATCTGCTATCATCACGGGAGGCACCAAGGGTCTCGGATTAGCAATGGCCGCTGGTTTGGCGTCTGCCGGAGCTAATGTCCTGCTGGTGAGTAGAAATGCTCAAGATGGGGAGGAAGCGGCAAAAGAAATTGCTGAAAAATATGGGGTAAAAGCGATAACCTTTGCAGCGGATGTTTCAGACTTGGAGGGAATGAATGCTATGGCAAAAAAAGCCCATGAGGCTTTTGGAAGTATTGACGTGCTGATCAATTCCGCTGGAATCAATATCCGTGGTGCTATCGATGAGTTGAGCCCAGAGGATTTTTCCAAAGTGATGGAGGTAAACGTTACCGGCACTTGGAATGCCTGTAGGGCAGTGACTCCATTCATGAAAGATCAGAAGAAAGGCTCGATCATAAATCTGGCTAGCACACTGGGGTTAGTCGGACTGGCTAATCGAACCCCTTATACCGCTAGCAAGGGAGCAGTTGTTCAAATGACTCGCGCCCTTGCTTTGGAACTTGCTCCATGGAATATCACCGTCAATGCCATTTGTCCCGGACCATTTTTGACAGAAATGAATCTTCCCATAGCGGATACGGAGGAGGGGAAGAAATTTGTCGTGGGAGCCACAGCCTTGGGACGCTGGGGAGAATTGAAAGAGATTCAGGGCGCCGCGATTTTACTGGCCTCTGATGCAGGAACTTTTATGGTCGGATCAATGGTCACGGTTGATGGTGGCTGGACAGCCCGGTGAGGATCGTCAAACCATCAAATTGGAGGCAGAATTTCTGCCTTTTTTTATCCCAAAATCAGCGTCAAAATATAGATCAAAACTATTGCCGTAACTCCGGCTATGACAGTGCCCAAACTATGGGAAAGATTACCTTGCTTGGTGGTCATTCCTGAAAGCTGGGTGACTACCCAAAATCCACTGTCATTGGCATGTGAAATGGCTAATGCTCCCGCTCCGATGGCAATGGTGGTAAACACCTTCATGGTCTCGGAATCCAAACCTAGAGGCCCAAGTATTGGAGCAATTATAGAAGCTGTGGTGATCATCGCTACCGTGGTAGAACCTTGGGCTGTTTTTAGAGCAAAAGCGATTAGAAAGGGCAGGAAAATTCCCCAGTTGGCATCGCTCATACTCGAGGTGACTAAGTCGCCTACTCCAGAATTTTGAAGCATTTTTCCGAAAACGGCTCCAGCTCCTGTGATTAGAATTACGGGTGCAGACAAAAGAATAGCTTCCCCAATCCAGCCGGAAGAGGATAAAAGCTTGCGATCAAATTTTTTCGGAAGGGTAAAAGAAAGGATTGCTCCAATCAAAAGTGCGATAACAGGTGTGCCGATGAATTGGATAGCTTTTACCAAACTACCTTCACCTAAGGGTAAGGTAGGGTAGTTGGCAATAGAAGCAAGAATGATCAAGATCAGAGGGACTAATACCGGAAGTAAGGAGGAAAAGAAGCTAGGTCTATTTTTCTTTGTCAAAGCATCTTCCTCAATGATGGTCTGAGGTCTGAGCTCTATTTTGGAGACCCATTTTTGGACAAAAAATTGTAGCGGAATCAGGGTAATCAGAGAGACCAAACCACCGTAGAAAATCACACTTCCGAGATCCGCCCCTAAGATCCCTGCTGTTGCAATAGGACCGGGAGTTGGAGGCACCAAAGAATGACTTGCCATAGCTCCCAGTGAAACGGCTATGATGGTGGAGGCATAGGAAAGCTTGCTTTTCGAGGATAGTGATTTAGCAATTGGGTTCATCATGATGATAGTACTGTCCCCAAACACGGGAATAGAAAGGACCCAGCTGCTGAGCATGAGGGATAGGTTGACTGACTTTTCACCCACCCACTTCAGAACTTTCTCGGCAATGACCATGGCACCTCCTGTCTTTTCCAAAAAAGTCCCCAGAATAATTCCTAAAAGAATCAATAGCCCGACACTTCCCATCACCCCGCCAAATCCGTCAGAAATGGATTTTAGGATCAATTCTGTAGGCATCCGCATCATCAATCCGTAAATAATTGCCCCGATAAAAAGTGCCAAAAATGGATGGATGTCAAACTTTATGATGGCAATTAGAATGATAGCAAGAGCTATCAGGATGATCAGAAGTGTCAGCATTTTGGGTTAATTGAGTACTGGGATGGCAATCAGGGCTTTGGTCCCGAAAGAGAATTAAAAAATTAAAGAAAATTTAAGGAAAAGAAAGCCCACCCGTGGAAAATAGGTCAGAAAAAAGCCCGAAAGAGTCGATGCTGCTTTCGGGCTACCAAGATTTGAAAGTCCAGTTTAGCTGGATTTCGCAATAGCCTGTTCGACATCTTGGATGATGTCATCGACATGTTCCAGACCTACCGAAAGGCGAATCAATCCGTCGGCGATACCTACTTTGGCCCTTTCTTCCTGGGAAAGTTTGCTGTGGGTTGTGGAGGCAGGATGGGTGATGATGCTTCTGCTGTCCCCCAAATTGGCAGTAACGGAAATCATCTGGAGCTGATCTATGAATCGCTGTGCCCTAGCTACCCCTCCCTTGAGCGTCAGAGTGATGATTCCTCCGCCTGCCTTCATTTGCTTCAGGGCAAGATGGTGCTGTGGATGCGATTTCAGAAAAGGGTATTTGACAGCTTCTAGGTGTGAATTTCCTTCGAAATACTGGGCAACCTTAAGTGCACTTTCACAGTGCCGGTCCATTCTTACCGCCAATGTTTCCATGCTTTTGGATAAAATCCATGCATTAAAGGGAGATATGGATGGTCCGGTATGTCGGGTGAAAAACTGAACTTCTTTGATCAATTCACTTTTTCCCAAAATCAATCCTCCTAACACTCTTCCTTGTCCATCAATGTACTTCGTGGCGCTGTGAGTGACGATATGTGCTCCCCACTTGGCAGGCTGCTGAAGGTAAGGCGAGGCAAAGCAGTTGTCCACAACCAAGATGAGATTGTGAGCTTCTGCAAATTTACCAGCCCATTCCAAGTCGATGATTTCAAGTCCCGGGTTCGACGGAGTTTCGATGAATAGCATTTTGGTATTGGGCTGAAGGAGCTTTTCCCAATTTTGGTAATCAGCAATATCCCCATAGGTGGAGGTAATGCCCCACTTTGGAAATACCCGAGTTAAAAGTTGATGAGTAGAGCCAAAAAGCGATCTGGAAGCCAAAATATGATCTCCTTGCTGAAGTAGCGACGCAATACTTCCAAACATGGCAGCCATTCCTGAGGCTGTTGCAATCCCCGCTTCTGTTCCTTCTGCTGCACAAACTTTCTCTATGAGGTCAGTGGAATTGGGGTTGGCATACCGGGAGTAGATGTTTCCCGGGATCTCATCGGCAAACATAGCTCTGGCCTCTTCTGCGGAATCGAATGTGAAGCTAGAGGTAAGAAAAATCGGGGAGGAGTGCTCCCTTTCGTTGGATCGTGATTGGATTCGGATTGAGTCTGTTTCGAAATGGCTCATGGTTTACTGGTTTGGATGCAAGAAATAAACAGGAACTTACAAAGAATTTTCCCTGCGACAGATTCCGAACCAGAAAGTGGGGTAGTAGTGATGTACGCCAATTTATAGTTCCCGCGAAGGGTAGGAATTGGCACCTTTCTCCTTAGCTGGGGATGGTTGCCAGAGGGTCATCGAGCCTAGTCTCTCGCCTCTTCTTTATAAATCAGTTACCTGAAGTGGTGCAAATAAAAAGGGAGAAATGGGTATTTCCAAATCTCCCTTTAAATCAGTCATTGAATTGGGTCATGGTTTGTGCGATTCCAATGGTACAAAATCCAAAAATCATATCTATGGCTTTGTCCATCATCATGGGAAGTTCGTCAAACTCTTGTTGGGTAAATCTCCCGAGTACATAGTCCACTTGGCGACCTTTAGGGAAGTTATCACCGATTCCCATTCGGAGTCTGGGATAATCCTGCCCACCGGTGAGGGCTTCGATATTTTTCAAGCCATTGTGACCGGCAGCACTTCCTTTCCCTCTCATTCTCAATTTTCCAAAGGGGATGGCCACGTCATCGACTAGCACCAAAATATTTTCTTTGGAAATATTGAGCTCCTTCATCCAATAGTTCACAGCCTTTCCGCTTAGGTTCATGTAAGTGGTGGGTTTGATCAGATGAAGGGTTCGGCCTTTATATTTTATTTCAGATTTAAAAGCAAGGCGATCGCTTTTCCATGTGACTCCTTCTTTGTCGGCCAATCTATCTAAGGTCAAAAAGCCAATGTTATGTCTGGTGAGTTCGTATTCTGGGCCGATATTTCCCAATCCCACAATCAAATATTTCATATCCTGTCCGGTTCAAGCATTTGAAAATAAAAAATCCCACCCGATAAAGGGCAGGATCTTATTAAGCTGTTGGAAAGTTGATTACTCAGCCTTCTTGCCTCTAAGTGCTCTTGGAATACCAATTGTCACGATAGAAACGTTAGGTGAGGTCAAGATTTCAAATCCTTCAGGCTGCAATTCACCAACCTTGAATGACTTACCCAAATCCAAATTGGAAATGTTTGTAATGATGTAATCAGGAAGGTCTTTCGCCAAACCTTTTACTTTCAATTTTCTGGTTTTGAATTCTAGTTTACCACCTTTAGCAATACCTGGAGAGCTACCTTCAATTTTCACTGGAATTTCGAATTTGATTGGCTTGTCTTCAGTAAATGCCATGAAGTCAGCATGAAGCAATACTTCACTTACTGGGTGGAACTGAGTTTCCTTCAATACAGCCTTGATGATAGTTCCTTCAATGTTCAACTCTACCAAGTGGACATCCGGAGTGTAGATCAAGTCTCTGAAAAGGATAGCAGGAGAATAGAAATGAATTTGCTCAGGGATACCTGGGCCGTAAACCACGCAGGGAACATTGCCGGAATCTCTGATCTCATTCAAAGCAGCACTGTCGAGATTTGCTCTTTTAAACCCTATAATCTCTAGTGTTTTCATGTGTATATGTATTTAAAATTGGTTCTTAGATAAATAATGAACTGATCGAGGTGTTTCCGGTCACAGCATGAATGGCTTTTCCAAAAAGCTCTGCCACGCTGAGAACTCTGATTTTAGAAGATTGCTGCTTGGCGGCAATGGTATCTGTGATGACCAACTCTTCCAACATGGAGTTTTCAATGTTTTCGTAGGCTTTTCCGGACAAAACCCCGTGAGTGACGATTGCTCGCACGGAGTTAGCTCCTTTTTCCATGATAATTTGGGCGGCTTTGCACAAGGTTCCTGCAGTGTCTACCAAATCATCCACGAGAATTACATCTTTTCCTTCTACCTCACCGATCACCTGCATGGATGCAACCTCGTTGGCTCTTTTTCTGTGCTTGTCACAGACGACCATTTCTACTTCGAAATGCTTGGCGTAAGACCTTGCTCTTGCGACACCTCCTACATCAGGAGCTGCGAAAATCATATCATTTAGCCTAAGCGTACTCAAATAGGGTGCAAAAATAGCAGAACCATTCAAATGATCCAATGGAATATCAAAAAAACCTTGAATTTGTCCGGCATGAAGGTCACAAGTCATGATTCTGTCTGCTCCGGCAGAGGTGATCATGTTGGCAATTAATTTGGCAGCGATGGAGACTCTGGGTCTGTCTTTTCTGTCCTGGCGTGCATATCCGAAGTAAGGAATGACAGCACAAACCTTGTAGGCACTGGCTCTTTTGGCCGCGTCAATCATCAGACAAAGTTCTAATAGGTTGTCAGATGGGGAGTTTGTGCTTTGAATGACGAAAACCGTGCAGCCTCGGATCGACTCATCAAAACTAGGAGACATTTCTCCGTCACTGAATTTGGACATGGTTAAATCTCCGAGCTTTTTGCCATAGCTTTTGGCGATTTTTTCTGCCAGCTTCAGGTTGCTGGTTCCGGCAAATATTTTTACTTCAGACATGATTGGACCTGGATTTTTGAGGAAAAGGATCAGAATTGAATCGAAAACAAAAGTAATGATTTTTAAGGGACGGGCTAGTTGAAATTCAGATTTCAAAAGTCTTGATTCAATTTTCCTTCATTTAATTCTGTTTGTGAAGGGGAGAAAATATAGAGGAAAGCCAAGGCTCTGGAGGGTTATGGGCAGGTAGATTTTCCGATCCTGTAATTTTCGAGTATTCTATCACTTTTTGAAGCCTTGACCGACAGAAAGAGATATTTTAGGGAAATAGAAGTTAAAATCAACCACCACTTACCCCTCAATCTACCCCATGAAGAAAAAATTATTCTTTGGGCTGATAGCCTTCTTTTGGGCTATTGTTTCGATTGCCCAATCCATCCCCACTCCCAAATCCCATTTCGGGTTTGATATCGGAGATCCTTACATGCTTGCAAATTTTTCTCAGACTGAAGCCTATTTCAAAAAAGTAGCCGAAGTCTCAGATCGTGTAACGTACACTAGCATCGGAAAGACTGAATTTGGAAAAGACCAGCCCATGCTGATCATTACCTCTCCAAAAAACCTCCCCCAGTTGGAGAAGTATAAGGAGATTTCCCAAAAACTTGGCCGGGCAGAAATTACCCAAGCTGAAGCAAAGGCTCTTTCGAAAGAAGGTAAGCCTGTAGTCTGGATCGATGGGGGACTTCATGCTAGTGAAGTAGTTGGAGCCCAGCAATTGATCGAAACGCTGTACAATCTTGCTTCCCGAAATGATGAGGAAACCTTGAAAATCCTCGATGAAGTGATTATTCTTTTGGTTCATGTAAACCCCGACGGTATGGAAATCATGTCCAATTGGTACATGAAAGATGCTGATCAGGCAAAGCGGAATAAAAATATCCCGGTCCTCTACCAGAAATATGTGGGCCATGATAACAACCGCGATTTTTACATGAACAACATGAAGGAATCTACCAATATCTCTCTGCAGCAATATGTCGAGTGGCTTCCTCAAATTGTTTATAACCATCACCAAAGCGGACCTTCCGGTACCGTAGTCGCTGGTCCTCCATACAGAGATCCCTTTAACCATGTATTTGATCCTTTGATTATTACCAGCTTGGATGCTGTAGGAGCTGCGATGATCAACAGGCTGCACGTAGAGGATAAGCCCGGTTATACCCGATTGGATGGATCTGTTTTTTCTACTTGGTGGAATGGTGGTCTAAGGACTACCCCTTATTACCATAACATGATTGGAATTTTGACTGAAATCGTGGGGGACCCTTCTCCGTTTTCTATTCCTTTGGTTCCGGATCGGCTGATTCCCAACAATGGGACACCTTATCCCGTAACCCCAGGGCCTTGGCCTTTCAGAAGATCTATTGAGTATTCTGTTTCATTGAATTATGCCATTTTAAACCATGCCGTCCGACATGGGGATGAGTTGTTATATAATTTTTACCTGATGGGTAAAAACTCCATCGATCGGGGTAATCAGGATACGTGGACGAGATATCCAAAATATGCACAGGATATTCAGAATGAATTTGAAGCATCTCAGAAAAAGAAAGATTCCGATGATCCGGAAATGTCTGCATTCGGATTTCGTTCAGGATTACCGCTTCAGTTTTACGATGCTGTTTACAAAAATCCAGCAAAGAGAGATCCTAGAGGATATATCATTTCAGCTGATCAGCCGGATTTCTCTACGGCGATTAAGTTTTTGAATGCCTTGATTAAATCCGGTGTGTTGGTTCATCAGGCTACGTCTGATTTTACAGTAGAAGGCAAATCTTACCCTAAAGGATCCTACATCGTAAAGACCGCACAGGCTTTCCGTCCTCACGTTTTGGATATGTTTGAGCCACAAGATCATCCGAATGATTTCTTGTACCCAGGCGGTCCTCCTGTTCGCCCTTATGATGCAGCAGGTTGGACTTTGGCTTTCCAAATGGGGATAGAGTTTGATCGGATTATGGAGGGCTTTGAGGGGCCTTTTGAAAGAGTTGCTTATGGCACTTTGCTTTCTCCTTCTCCTCAAGCTCTAGGCAGCGGTAGTGGATACCTTTTGGATGCCCGTGTAAATGACTCCTTCTTGGCTGTTAATGATCTTTTTAAAGCGAAAGTAAAGGTGTACAGAACTTCTACGGCTGTCAATGGACTTCCAGCCGGCTCCTTTTATGTGCCTTCTTCCGGAAAAAAGGTTTTGGAAGCTTCTGCCAAGAATTATGGGATAAAGGCAGTGCCGGCATCTCAGCCTTCCGGAGCAAAAGAGATCAAGCCGTCCAGAATAGCGCTATATGACTATTATGGGGGCTCAATGCCTTCAGGCTGGGTAAGATGGATGATGGAACAGTTTCACTTTGATTTCAATGTGGTCTTCCCTAAAGAGATCGATGCCGGAAATCTTGCTTCCAAGTATGATGTCATTTTGTTCATTGGGCCGGGTATGCCTGGTTCGGGTGGCTATGGCGGTGGCGCTTCTCCAAAATTGGAGGATATTCCGAGTGAATATCATCATATGGTAGGAAGACTGTCTATGGATAAGTCCATCCCTCAATTGAAGTCTTTCTTGGAGAATGGTGGGGAAATAATCACAGTTGGGGCTGCGACTTCTCTTGCGTATCATTTGAATTTGCCGGTTTCCAATGCGTTGGTAGAAATAGTAGATGGAAAAGAGAAACCCCTTCCTGGAGATAAATACTACATTCCGGGAAGTATTCTTCAGATTCAGGTTGACAATTCCTCTCCTGCAAATTTTGGTATGGGCAACACTGCTGATGTTTTGTTCAACAACAGTCCTGTGTTTAAGCTGGCACCAGAGGCTGCTTTAATTGGAGTTAAGCCTTTAGCTTGGTTTGGAAATGAGGCTCCTTTGCGCAGTGGATGGGCTTGGGGTCAGCAATATTTGAAAAATGGAGTGGTAGCTTTTGAAGCTCAGGTAGGAAAAGGCAAGCTATACGCCTATGGTCCGGAGATCACCTTTAGAGGGCAGTCTCATGGCACTTTCAAAATGCTTTTCAACGGCCTATACCAATAATCTATAATTACGCTAGAACAGAGAAAGGATGGTCTTTTGGCCATCCTTTTTTATTACCAACTCCGTAAAATCTAACTAAGTATTTTCATCTTCGTTAGTAAAGCAAACCCATACACCTTGAAATCACCTTATTCCAAGACCTATTTAAGCTACGTTCATGCCGAGTTGACTGTATGGCTTTTGAAGATGAAAACATCCCCTGGGCTATTCAGCAGGATGGCACATGGGATCCAGGGCAAGATCAATTCATGGATTCCTGAGAAAGTCCACAAAGCGATTACAATAGCTATTGAAGGGATGGTTAAGGCTGTTATTAAGGGGTCGGGCTGGGTAGTGCCAAGGGTAAGAGAGGAACTTGAATTTAAGGAACTGGAAGACAAAGTCCGAACTCGGATAAAATGGTATAGAAATACCGCTACTGCCGAGGGAGCGATTACCGGAGCGGGAGGGATTCTACTTGGGCTTGCGGATTTCCCGGCTTTTTTAACGATCAAGATGAAAATGCTTTTCGATATCGCTGCATTATATGGCATGGATACAAAGGACTACACTGAGCGTCTGTTTTTACTTTATATTTTCCAGTTGAGTTTTTCGAGTCAAATCCGCCGGAATGAATTGGTGGGGTTGATAGAAAATTGGGAGACCTACAAGAAGCAATTGCCAAAAGAAATAAATGAATTCGACTGGAGGACTTTCCAGCTGGATTACAGGGATTATATGGATCTGGCAAAAATGGCTCAATTAATTCCCGTCATAGGTGCTCCTGTTGGCGCTTGGACCAATTACAAACTGACTCAGCAATTGGGTGAATATGCGATGAACGCATACCGGCTTAGACTGATGCCTTGGGAAGAGAAAATATAAGGCATAAAAAAAGCCCTCTTTTGGAGGGCTTTGTTGGTCTACTAGGGCTCGAACCTAGACTCTTCTGAACCAAAATCAGACGTGTTGCCAGTTACACCATAGACCAGTTTTTGTGAGATTCACTTTCGGCTTCTCTTAAAGTGACACAAAGGTAGAATTCTGTTCTATTTTTTCCAAACCCTGTTTTCAAGAAATTTTCTATTGAAATGTAAACTCCTTGAGTTCAGAGAGAAAAAAATCAGAGATAATTATGTGAAGTTAAGCAGTAAGAAAGTTGGTAATGGGTTAATATTCTAGTTCGAAATCGATTGAATTTTGTGTTTTTATTAATTTTTTAACTAAAATATTGACGTAATGAAAATAAATGACTTGATTTGTGTCAAAAATGAAAATTAAACCTTAAAAAATATGATTACGAATCTCAAAAAATTGGAAAAACTAATCCCTGAAGTGATTGGGAAATTGGAGAAAATCAAAGAAACTGAATTGGCAGCGGAGCTTAGCTGGTGCTGGGTAAGTTTTCAAAATGACCAAAATCCTGTTGGAGTGATTGAAAAAGGGAATGCTGCTTTGGCAAAATTTTCTGCAGCGCGTGAGAAAAACTCCAAGGCAGTTGCGAAAAAACTGGTGGAGGATTTAGAAAAAGCTTTGGCTTAATCTTAAAAGTCTAAAAGTAAAAGAGGCCCGGAGAAATATTCTCCGGGCCTTCTTTTTGATGTGTTTATAGAGAATTATTCTCCTACTACCACAAATTTCACTTGAGTTTTCACTTCTCTATGAAGGTCAACGTCAGCAGAGAATTCGCCAGCTCCTTCCACAGGAACAGAGATTGCGATTTTCTTTCTGTCGATGTCGATTCCATGAGTTGCAAGAGCGTCGGAAATCTGTAGAGTGGTTACTTTACCGAAGATTTTTCCGGAGTCACCGATTTTTGCTTTGATTTCAAGAGTGATGGTCTCAAGCTTAGTAGCAAGATTTTCTGCTTCAGTCTTGATTTTTTCAGCCTTGTGAGCAGCCTGCTTAATATTCTCGGCTAGGATTTTTTTGTTAGAAGAAGTGGCTAGCACTGCGAATCCTTGAGGAATCAGGTAGTTTCTTCCATAACCTGGCTTTACTGTAACCAAGTCATTCTTATATCCAAGACCTTTGATGTCTGTTTTTAGTATGATATCCATTTGTAATGATCTTTTGTGATTTAACGATACAAGACCGAATTATTTCAAACCATCGGTTACGAATGGCAACAAAGCCAAATGTCTTGCTTTCTTGATAGCCTGAGCTACTTTTCTCTGATATTTTGCAGAGTTTCCGGTAAGTCTTCTAGGAAGAATTTTACCTTGCTCGTTAACGAATTTCAAGAGGAAGTTAGGATCCTTGTAATCGATGTACTTGATTCCATGCTTCTTGAATCGGCAATATTTCTTCTTGATTTCGCCTCTGTTGATAGGTTCGTTTACTAGTGTCATTAGGCTTGCTCCTCCTTAGCTTCAGCTTTTTTGTTAAATTCTCCTTTTCTTCTTCTGTCAGCGTAAGCAATAGCATGCTTGTCCAAGACAGTAGTCAAGAATCTCATTACTTTTTCATCTCGTCTGAATTCCAATTCAAACTTTCTGATTACCGTTGGATCAGCTTTGAACTCAACTAGAACGTAGAAACCTGTAGTCTTCTTGTCGATAGTATAAGCCATCTTCTTAAGACCCCAATTTTCCACATTGAAAACATCTGCCCCCTCTTCTTTTAACAAGTTCACGAACTTGTCGACAGTATCCTTCATCTGAATCTCAGACAAAACGGGAGTTAAAATGAATACCGTCTCGTAACTTCTTTGGAACATTTCTTTAATGTGTTTAAATATTTTGTATAAACAGACCGCAAAAGTAGAGTATTATTGGTTTTATTCCAAACGTTGACCTGAATCTCATTCAGGTATAAAGTAAAAAAGGCTCTAAAAATTAGAGCCTTTCAAGGATGACTTAGGAATTATCCGATTTACTTGACCGTGAAGGTTTTGCTGCCAGCAGGGTAATTGTCGATAAAGATTCTTACTTCATGATTTCCTGAAACATAATCAGTGCCTTTCTCATAATAGAAGATTAACTCCTGATTGGTGTTGTCAAAGATCAAATCTTGGCGTACTGTGTAGAATTGTTCCTGTCCGTTGATCATGAAAGTTCCTGAGCCTTTTGCGACATCGAAAATAGGCTGGCCTTTTGGATCCAAAATCTGTACATAAACATTTCTTGGACCCTTTTCTGCGACCTTATTATCTGCAAGGTTGAAGCTTACCTTAAGTCTTTCAATTTGTCGGTTTTTAAAATCTTTGGTAGTCTCTACTCTTTCTTTACCTCTTGAATTGACCGCAGCTATGGAAATTTTTTCTGCTTTCAGCATAGACGCCACGTCCACTTTGGCCTGAAGGTTCTGTTTTTGAATATTAAGCTGGGCTACCTCTTCTTCAATCTCGGCTTGGGTGTTTTTCAAATCTTGGTTTTCTGCAAACAACTGCTGATTGGCCGCTCTCAATTCAAGGATTTCCTGATCTTTTTGGGCAATCAGGTTATTCAAGTTGTTGATTTTTCCATTTAGGGAAGCTATTTCCGCCGCACTTCTTTGCTTGTTGGAATTTCGCTCAGCGATCATCTGGTCCCTTACCGCTTCCAAAGCTTTTACATCACCTCCAAGTTTTTCTATTTCCTTGATTCTAAGTTCTAATTGGTAGGTGACCGAGTCGAGTCTTTGATTTAGCTCATTGTTTTCAGTGGAGAGTAGCAGAATTTCTTCTGTTTTTTTGGTACGGTCCACATAGTCCGTATACAGTTTAATTCCACTGATGATGACCAGTAGTACCAAAACAATAATGATAATATTTTTGCTTTGGTCTTTTTTTGGATTGGAATCCTTTTCGAAATTGGTGTTCATTTTATTTTGAATTGGGGCTTATGACATTTGATTTAGACGAAAACTTTTGGACCCAGAGATACCAAGAGGGTTACACAGGGTGGGACATAGGTTCTGTCTCTTCACCTATTGATCAATATCTTTGCCAAATTGAAAATAAAAATATTGAAGTGCTCGTTCCGGGTGGTGGAAATGCCTATGAAGTAGCCAGAGCATGGGAATTGGGGTTCTTAAATGTCTTTTTATTGGATATTTCGGATTATCCGATTAAGAAATTTTTAGAAAGAAATCCTCAATTTCCTTCGGATCAGGTATATCATGAAGATTTTTTTAATCATCAAGGCCAATACGATTTAATTATTGAACAGACCTTCTTTTGCGCTTTGGATCCCCAGCTTCGAAATGCATACGCCCTAAAAATGCATCAACTTCTGAAACCGGGAGGCAAGCTTGTTGGAGTTTTATTCGATCGGGAATTCGAAAAACAAGGGCCTCCTTTTGGGGGAAGTGCGACGGAGTATAGACAATACTTTAAACCGTTTTTTGAATTTCAGACCTTCGAAAAATGCTATAACTCGATCCCTCCTAGACAAGGGGCAGAGCTATGGATCAATCTGAAAAAGTTAGACAGATAGGATTAGATGTTTTTTTTCTCCGGGTGTTTCCAAAAACACTATGCCACACTCGTAAAAATCCAATGTCAGTTGGACCTTTGGGTGGTTTTGGATTTCCTTCCAGGCCTTTTCCATTCCTGGACTCCAATGAATATCTGCCACGGCTATAATGGTCTGGCGGTTTGATTTGTTGATCAATATTTCAAAATAGGCCAAAGTTGCTTCCTGCGTATGTGTGGCGTCTATTAAGGCAAAATCAAGGCTTGGAATTTTCTCTAATAGTTTGGGGAGTGTTTCCGGAATTGATCCGCAAATCAGTTTGACACAAGGTGGAAACGGATGTATTTGGGATGCATTTAAGATTTCTGGAGACCCCTCCAAGGAATATAAAAGGCCTTGGGTGGCTTTTGCCAAATACCTTGTACTGATGCCCATGCATGTACCTAACTCTACAACATTGCCAGCAGGAGTAAGGCTGCAGAAATACTGATAAATCTGGGCAAATTTGGCCGAGCTAGTGGAGTATTTGGTGATTTTTCGGATTTCCCGGATAGGTTCAGGTACTTTTTTGGAACCTGCCCCAAGGTCCAAAACTTTGATTTTGGAGGTGTCTTCTAGGAAGTTTTTTCGATAACCTTCAATTTCCGGATCACCTTTAGGGTTTTTGGACAAGAAGGAATTGAGTCCCTGATAAACATTGAATACAAATGGGGATTGTTGGGAAAAGTGATCCTCTTTGAGGAGCCAATACTTAAAATAGGACTTAAACTGAAATAAAAAGTCAGCCAAATTAATTATGGAAAATATTGGCAATCAACTGAAATTCAGGGATTGTTACATCAATATGCTTCCCGTCAAAGACCTTTTCCATGGTAAAGATACCTTTCATTTTTCCAAGGCCCGATTTTAAATTACAGCCTGATACATAGGAATGGGATTCTCCTGGTTCAAGGGTAGGTTGTTGCCCAACCACTCCGGCTCCTTCGACGATCTTGGGACTTTCAGCTGCATCAAAAATTTCCCATTTTCTGGAAAGAAGTTGGTAAGTATGCTGACTTTTGTTTTCTATTGTCACCTTGTAAGTGAAAACAAAATGATGCTGGTGAGGATTAGAAAATTCAGACTGATAGGTTACTTCCACACTTACTTGGATACCTTCTGTGACAGCTGTGACCATGGATGGAAAATTTTGATACAAAATAAATTACAATTTTCGAAAGTTGAACTATAAAAAGAACTCATGGAAGTCAAGATTGAAAATAGTTGGAAGAATGCATTAAGTGAAACATTTTCCCAAAAATTTTTCTCAGACTTAATATCATTCGTGAAAGACGAATATAGAAGTCATTTGGTTTTCCCTCCAGGTAAAGAAATTTTCAATGCTTTTTGGCATTGCCCTTTAGAAAAGGTGAAGGTAGTGATTCTAGGTCAGGATCCCTATCATGGGCCGGGTCAAGCTCATGGCCTCTCGTTTTCTGTCCGGGCGGGAATACCATTTCCTCCCAGTCTTTTGAATATTTTGAAAGAAATCAGACAGGATATTGGGAAAGATATGCCCCCAGACGGAGACCTTACTCGCTGGGCTGATCAAGGGGTATTTTTACTCAATGCAACCCTAACCGTAAGAGCCCACCAGGCGGGTTCTCACCAGAATAAGGGTTGGGAACAATTCACGGATGAGGTGATCAAGGTGATTAATCAGCAGCGAGAAAATGTGGTGTTTCTGCTTTGGGGTGCCTATGCCCAAAAAAAATCAGCTTTGATTGATGAAAACAGGCATTTAGTACTAAAAGCACCTCATCCCAGTCCGCTTTCCGCGCATCGAGGTTTTTTAGGCTGTGGGCATTTCTCCAAAGCCAATCAGTTTTTGGAGTCAAAGGGTATCAATCCAATCGACTGGTAATAAAAAAAGGTCCAAAATGGACCTTTTATTTTTAGTTGATTCCTTTGAAGAATCTACTCCATCGGATTTTGTTAAACATGGATTCGTATTTGTCCAGTGATAGCCAAAGGAACCAAGCCTTTCCTACCACATGATCTTCAGGTACAAATCCCCAGTACCTGGAGTCAAGGGAATCATGTCGGTTATCTCCCATCATGAAATAGTAGTTCTGCTTAAAGGTATATTGATCTACTTTTTGACCATCTATATAGAGACCTCCTTCAATGACATCCACGCTGGAATGGCCTTCGTATTTTTCAATGGTGAAAGCATACTTAATCACATTTTCAGGAGTCATTTCGATCGTTTGATCTTTTCCTGGAATCATGAGCGGTCCATAATTATCTCTATTCCAAATCACATCCATTCCCTGAGGAAAAAGTTCGGGACCTTGTTCTCTCTCTCCTTCAGCATAAATCCTTTTGGTGACAGAAGTTACTACCGGGGAGGATTTGAGTCTTTCTACCACTTGGTCGGTAGCCCAAATCAGGTAGCCAGCACCATTTGAAAAGGCCATAAAGCTTTCCGGATTAATGCCATAATCCGCAAAAAAGTCCACAGTCAAGGGACGGCTGGTGATCAGGTCGTAGGAATATTGCATTTCTTCTGGCTTAGGAGAAGCTTCGCCATTGACAAAAAGCTCTCCTTTTTTGATTTCGAGGACATCTCCCGGAACTGCGACGGCCCGTTTGATATAATTGGTTTTCAAATCATTTGGATACTCAAATTCCACCGGATAATTGAATACTACCACATCATTTCTCTCCACACTGCTAAATCCTGGGAGGCGGTAGTAGGGAAGTTGAATGGCATCACTGTAAGATGAGATTTCAGTACCCCAGATTTTCTGGTGAGTTAAAGGGACCTGCAATGGTGTTTTTGGGATTCGGGTTCCGTAGTGCATTTTGCTGACAAACAGGAAATCCCCTACCAAAAGAGACTTTTCCATGGATGCGGTCGGAATCGTAAAAGGCTCCAAAAGCAACCAACGGATCAAACTTGCCGCCACCACTGCAAAAACTAGGGCATCAATCCATTCCCTCGCCGGTGACTTTTTATTGTTTTGTTTTGTCATATTCTATTAAGATCAAAAGGAAAGAAAGTCATTCATCGAAAGTACTCCTTTTTTATTTTTTATCCATTCCGCCACCAAAACTGCGCCAAGGGCAAATCCCTGTCGGCTGTGTGCAGTATGTGAAATCTCAAGGGTGTCGATTTCAGAGGAATAGGTAATAATGTGTGTGCCCGGCGCCGGGTCAATACGCTTGGCAGTGATCGGAATAGAGTGTTCATTTGCGTCCACCTGTCCGGTTAAATGCCAATCAGTTTTACCTTTTAGGTTTTGGATAATTCCCTCCGCCAATGTAATTGCAGTACCTGAGGGAGCATCCTTCTTTTCAGTATGATGGATTTCTTCTATTGCCACTTCGTAGCTGGAGGTTTCATTGATCAGTTTAGCTAGAAATTCATTGACTTTGAAGAAAATATTTACCCCGATGCTGTAATTGGAAGCATAAAAGAAGGCTCCGTTTTTTTCCTGGGTCAATTTCTCGATTTGTGGTCGGTGTTCAAGCCAGCCAGTGGTGCCAGAGACTACCGGAATACCTCTTTCGATCGCCCAGGTAATGTTGGCCACGGCGGATTCAGGTTGGCTGAACTCTATGACTACATCGACCTCTGCTGGATTAATTTTGTCCAAATCAGTAAGGTTGTCCAGGTTGATTTTTCCAGCCAATAAGTGTCCTCGGGATTCAGCAATCTGCCCGATGATTTTACCCATTTTTCCGTAGCCTAGAAGTAAGATTTTCATTATTTGAATTGAAGTTTAAAGGAAATTCCCATCATTGTATTGGACGCCGATAGGGTTTCCACATTGGGTTCTATTTTAAAGGCCAAATCATCGCTGATGTCAAATCCTGAGAGATGGGCGTCCACATTGGCATCAATGATATTCAAGGCGTATATTCCAAGTAAAAGCAAAATAGTCAAATCCCGGTTTTGCCTCCAGTAATTGACATTTCTTACTAAGGCGTCCCGATTTAGGGAGGGAAATTGGGAATTATCTCCCTCATCGAAAGCATTGAGTGCCTTAATGAAGGTCTGATACCGCTTGTTGTTGTAGCCGATAAAATAAATATCAGTCATAAAACCAGCATACAAAATCGGCACTTTCCAAGATTTGCCATTGTAAACCTGCCCAGCACCTGGTAAGGCTGCGGAGAGAATAGTGGCCTTTTTTGGGTTTTTTGGAAGTAAGGAATAATCCGGTTTATCCTCCTCTGCTTGTTGCGTTTCGGTATTTTGAACCTGAGCCTGTATGTCAGGAGTGCAAAAGAATATCAAAAGCAAAAGCCCCATGAAAATCCACGGGGTCTTGTTGAGATCTGTATTTCTAAAGCTAAAAGAGCTCAAGTTTAGATGATTTCTAAGATTTCTAGAATCCTGTTTAGGTCTGTAGCAGAGTTGAAAGGGATTTTGATTTCTCCCTTATTTCTGTCATTGGCTTTAAGGGCAACCTTGGTACCAAAGTGAGATGCCAGCCTCTGCTGGATTTTGTTCATCTCGTATTTTCTTACCGGATCAAGACCAGATTGCTTCTCTTCCTTTTTAGGTTTGCCTTCATTGAGTGCTTTTACCAGTGCCTCTACTTGACGGACACTCAACTCCTCTTCAACAGCTTTTTTGAAAATAGCAAGTTGCTTTTCTACATCTTCCACATTGATCAGTGCACGGGCATGGCCCATTGAAATCTGCTGGTCACGAATAGCTGCCTGAATTGTCGGAGGAAGCTTAAGCAGACGAAGGTAATTGTTTACCGTGGTTCTGTTTTTTCCAACCCGATCTCCAAGCTCTTCTTGCTTCAGGTTACATTCTGCCAAAAGTCTCTGATAGGAATGAGCAATTTCCAGCGCATTGAGATTTTCCCTTTGGATATTTTCGATCAGCGCCATTTCCAGCATTTGCTGGTCATTGGCAGTTCGGATATAGGCAGGGATTTGCTTCAGGCCGGCAAGTTTGGAGGCTTGAAATCTTCTTTCCCCTGAAATCAGCTGATACTCATTGCTGTCTAACTTCCTTACTGTAATAGGCTGGATGATTCCTTGAACACGTATCGACTCGGCAAGTTCTTCCAGAGCCTCCTTGTCAAAATGAGTTCTAGGCTGATAGGGGTTAACCTGAATTTCACTTAAAAGAATTTCTGAAATGCCGGTTTTTGCTACTTCAGGGAGTATTTCGTCTGATTTTCCTTTGGCAGGGCTATCCTGCAAAAGGGCCCCAAGGCCTCTTCCTAATGCACTTTTCCGGTTGGGTTTTTGGTCAGACATGATGTTATTGGGTCACTTTTTGAAATCCGTTTTTCATCGCTATTTCTCCAGCAAGGTTGAGGTAAGCGATTGCGCCTTTTCCTTCCGCATCAAAAGCGATAGCAGGCATCCCGAAGCTTGGAGCCTCTGATAATTTTACGTTTCGGGGAATAATGGTCTCGAATACCATGTTTTTGAAGTGAATTTTCACTTCATCCACCACTTGGTTGGAAAGTCTTAGACGGACATCATACATGGTTAGTAGGATGCCTTCGATTTCCAATTCCTGATTTAATCGGGTTTGGATGATTTTGATGGTGTTCAAAAGTTTCCCTAAACCCTCCAAAGCAAAGTATTCACATTGCACTGGAATAATCACTGAGTTGGCCGCGGTCAGGGCATTGATGGTGATCAAACCCAAAGAAGGGGAACAATCAATGATGATGAAGTCATAGTTATCCTTGATAGCGGCGACCACTTCTTTCATCTTTTCCTCCCGGTTATCCATGTTGATCATCTCCACTTCGGCACCGACCAAATCAATATGGGAAGGCACCAAGTCCAGATGTTCAATCTCAGTTTTGATGATAATATCTTTCACGGGGATGTTTTCGACCATGCATTCATAGATGCTAGTCTCCACAGTTTTGGGGTCATGGCCCAAGCCTGAGGTAGTGTTGGCCTGCGGGTCAGCGTCAATCACCAGAGTTTTGTGCTCCAGGATGGCCAAACTTGCAGCCAAGTTCATTGCAGTGGTAGTTTTTCCAACCCCGCCTTTTTGGTTGGCGATGGCAATAATTTTTCCCATGAGTAGTCGAAGGGTATTTGGACTTCAATATTAATCAAATTAAGGTCTTTTCCTTGGCATCCCCTGCCTTTTTTTGGGGGGATGTTTTTGTCAAAAAAGGTTAATATTCTGGTAATCAATCCTAAAAAGGATTTTGTGCGACAAAGACTGGCAAAAAATAAGGAGCTTAAAAAAGCTCCTTAAATTTTACTTTTTCTTGTTGGCATCTGCCGCCTTCATCGCTTCTTCCAGTCTTTGCTGGAATTTAGACTTCTTTTTGTTTGCGTTCTTCACTTTGTTTTCTTCCACCTTTTGACGGATTTTGGAATCATCCACAAAAAGCTTGATCAAGGCCTGCTGTCCAAATGTAAACACGTTTGAAACGAAGTAATAGAAACTTAAGCCAGCAGGGTAGGAGTTTAGGATAAACATAAACATGACCGGCATGATATATCCCAAGTTCTTCATAGGACCGGTAGCGGTGGTCAGCTGGTTATTGAAGTGGGTATAGATGATCTGAGATACGGTCATCAATAAAGTAAACAAGCTGACGTGTGCTCCATAGAAAGGAATGGTGAACGGAAGCTTGATAAACTCATCGTAAGTCGATAAATCTTTTGCCCAAAGGAAGGTTTCTTGCCTTAGTTCGATTGCATTCGGGAAGAAAAAGAACATGGCAAAAAGGAACGGCATCTGTAGCAAAAGAGGCAGACAGCCAGAGATGGGACTTACGCCAAGTTGAGAGAACAACTTCATCTGCTCCTGCTGCATTTTGGTAGCATCATCTCCGTATTTCTCTTTCAATTCATCGATTTCAGGCTTGATGACTCTCATCTTGGCCATACCGATGTAGGACTTGTAGGTCAATGGAGACAAGGCCAGTTTGATCAGGAAGACAATCAGAATGATGATAATTCCATAATTGTTGAAATATTTCTCCAAAAACTCGAATAAATGAACAACAATGTATTTGTTCACCCAGCTCACGAAGAAGTAGCCCATGTCCACATTCTTTTCAAAGCCTTCAGTGACCTTCTTTAGAGTTTTGTATTTGTCAGGACCGAAATAAAAAGCGTAGCCTGATTTTCCATTTTCAAAAGGCACTGCCATACTAGCGCCCATGTTTCGGACAATCGCGCTGTCTGTAGGAGTGCTTTGAGTCAGGCTGACGTTTTTGAATTCTGTGTCAGAAATGATCCCAGCAGTGAAAAATCTCTGGCTAAAACCGATCCATTTGACTGGTTCAGCGATAGTCTCTTCTTCCAGATCATCTCCAACTCCAAGATTTTCATAGGATCCTGAGCTTAAGTAATAGTTTACCTGGGATTTTCTTCTGGATTCAGCCAAGTCTTTTTCCTGAGCTTTTACTTGATCGGTCCAGTTGATCTGGATTTCGTTGCCCGTGAAAACACCGGAGAAATTCTGGACTTCAAAAATCTTTTTCAGCAAATAACCACCTTCTTCCAAAGAGAAAGTTTGGCTTATTGTTCCTGATTCAGTTGCAGCTGTAAAGGTCAATTGCTTGATTTCACCTTCTTCCTCAGAAACTGTGCTCAGTTCCGGAGTAAAGTAGAATTCAGCCAAATCAAATGTTCCAAATCTGGTAGCCAGAGTTTCAGACATTTGAGAGGTGTTTTCATCCAACAAAATCAGGGGATCCCCTTGCCAACTTTTATATTCCTTTAATTCTACTTCTTTGATTTTGGCTCCTTTACTGGAGAAAGTGATTTTCACCTGCTCATTTTCCAAAATCACGTCCTGAGCTTCGCCGACAGTCAAATTGGCTAAAACGCCAAACTTGGAGGCACGAAGGGAATCCGCCAAAGTACTCTCTGTGAAAGTTTCCTGTGGAGTGGTATTGGAGGAAATGACGTTGCTTTGCTCAGTTTGAGCAGGGCTTTCTTCAGCTACTTGGGTTTCTGGCCCGGAGGCAAAGAAAAACGAGTAGATCAAAATGACCGCGGCGAATAAAATCAGTCCGGTCGCTTGGTTTCTATCCATAATCTATTCATCACCCCTGATGGTCATCAGGGAATATTATTTATTTCAATTTGTAGTCTATTGCTGCCTGAATAAATTTCACAAACAAAGGCTGAGGATTGAGCACGGTACTTTTATATTCTGGATGAAACTGTACGCCTACAAACCAAGGATGGTTTTTGATTTCCATGATTTCAACAAGGCCAGTCTCCGGATTTTTTCCCGTAGCGATCATTCCCGCATTCTCGATTTGTTCCAAATATGCGTTGTTAAATTCATATCGGTGGCGGTGGCGTTCATTGATTTTTGATTTTCCATAGGCCAAATATGACTTGCTTCCTTTTTTGAGCTCGCAAGCATACGAACCTAATCGCATAGTTCCACCCATTTGTTCAATATTCTTTTGCTCCTCCATCAATCCAATCACAGGATGAGAAGTATTTGGATCCATCTCGGTAGAATTAGCTCCCGAAAGTCCCAAGACATTTCTGGCATACTCAATTACCGCTACCTGCATGCCTAGACAAATCCCGAAGAATGGAATATTATTGGTTCGGGCGTACTTGACTGTTTCGATTTTTCCTTCAAATCCTCTTTCTCCAAATCCGGGAGCTACCAAAATCCCATCTAATTCCTTAAGCTTGGTCTCTACATTGTCAACATTGAGTTCTTCGGATGAAATCAACTTCAGATTGACATTGCATTCCACAGCTGCTCCTGCATGAGTGAATGATTCGATGATGGATTTGTAGGAATCGGGAAGGGATACATATTTCCCGATCAGACCGATTGTGACTTCTTGGGTTGGATTTTTTAGTCTTCCCAAAAAGTCTTTCCAATTTTCCAGGTCAGTATTCGTCTTAGAAGAAAGCTTGAGCTTGGCTAAGACTCTTTCGTCCAGCTTTTCCTTTTTCATCAGGAGCGGAACATCATAAATGGAGTCTGCATCCATCGCCTCGATGACGCTGTTGAGCTGAACGTTGCAGAAAAGTGCAAGTTTTTTCTTGACCTCTTGAGGCAAGTGGTGCTCAGTTCGGCATACCAAAATGTCCGGCTGAATACCTGCCTCCAAAAGTTGCTTTACAGAATGCTGAGTAGGTTTTGTTTTAAGTTCTTTGGCAGCCTTTAGGTAAGGAATTAGAGTCAAATGGATGACTAGGAAGTTTCCGGGCCCTAAATCCCATCTGGCCTGCCGAACTGCTTCGATAAATGGAAGAGACTCAATGTCCCCAACACACCCACCGATTTCGGTAATTACTACATCAAATTTTCCGTCTTCTCCGAGCTTGTAAAAATTACTTTTGATTTCGTCGGTAATATGAGGGATTACCTGAACGGTTTTCCCTAGAAATTCGCCTTTTCGTTCCTTGGTGATGACGTTGTTGTAAATCCTCCCGGTTGTGACATTGTTGCTTTGGGAAGTCTGCACATTCAAGAATCTTTCATAATGCCCCAGGTCAAGGTCAGTCTCAGCCCCATCCTCTGTCACATAGCATTCCCCATGTTCATAAGGATTTAGTGTTCCTGGATCAATATTCAGATAAGGATCGAATTTTTGAATGGTGACACTGAAACCTCTGGACTGTAGGAGTTTTCCTAATGAGGCAGCGATAATCCCTTTTCCAAGGGAGGAGGTCACGCCTCCTGTGATGAATATGTACTTTGTGGATTGGGCCATAAGAAACTTGGCAGGCTGTTTTTGATTGGATTCTTATGGGGCTCAAAATTAGGGAAAATTCCGGATTGAATGGGGATATGTTTCTGAATTTTGAAATAACTATTCCTTAGTTGAATTTTGATAGAGATAAAATTGAAATTCTTTTTTTAAGCTAATCTATCATTTAAATAATAGTTTTTGTTCGGGATTTTTATGAAAAATGAGGTGCCTTGGTCAGTGTAGTATTTGATGTTTTTTGAAGTAAATTTTGGTTTGGAGGAAGATTTTTGATGATGATGTTATTTTATTGTTAAATAATACTTTAAAATTTATACTGATTTGTAATACCTATTATTTGATTTTGTAAATTGCCATAATTTTGTATTAATTCTAACTAACAATTAAACATGAGAGAGCTAATTAAAGAAGCGTTGGCGGATCTAAAGAGAGCTGATGGATTTATTTATGTGACCGCAGATGGGAAGAAAATTGATCTTCATGAAGCGGCTACAAGAGGTATTCCTGTAACTCCGATGAATCCTAAAGACGAAGTGATCAAAAAACTGGAGGCTGCTGGTTTGCATTTGACAGACAATAAGTTTTTGAGCGATTTGAGTGATCTTATTGCTACTTTGGGTGGAAAATCCTCCACAAAATCAAGCGGTAAGAGAAGATCTTTTTCTGATTCTGAAAAGAGTAAAATCGTTGAAGAATGGAAAAAAGTAGAAGCTGCAGGTAAAAAGACTAAGGCTGCTTTCGCTAGAGAGATTGGCGTTGGTTACCAGACATTTATCAATTGGCTGAAAGGTTAATAGCTACCAATTTTTATTAAAAAGGACTGTTTCATACAGTCCTTTTTTTTGTTTGATAGTTTGTGTTTCCTTAAACGATATCATCAAAGAAAAATTCAGCCTACATAAAATTTCCCATCCTATAAAATAACAATCCGTTTCCTTAATGAGATGGGGAAATGGATCAGTATATGGGTTAGTGAATTTTTGGGTAACTTAAATTTTTTCAATATTTCTATTAGAGAAATACATTTTCGGGATAAAAATTATTTTGTCATTTTCTTAAAAAAATCCCATTTGTGAGGTCTAATCAAAATACTGAATAATAAAATCAAATCATTCGATCTAGTTTTGATTTTTTTAAAGAAACACCAAGAATACTTTCTTTAACTCACTAGATCAATAAGGAAAAGAAAGTTCTTAAGGCTTTAATTACTTTCTCCATTCATCCATAATGATTTGAATTTCGGGACTCTTTTGCTTTTCCTTCTATTCTTTCAAATTTAAAACATGCGAGATCAGATTGAGTAAATTGGAAAGGTGCTTTTGAATCGGAAGCATTGTGTTTGGATAATACTCGTCAGGCTTAAATTTTCTTCGCGTAGGATGGTAAGCGGAGATCAGTTTTTTATTGATAGGCTTCTAAGCAGGTCAGGTTGGATATTCTGCTTATTTTTGTGTCAAAATCAAAGAAATTGGATCAATCAAGCATAACCAAGGCATTCAGGGACAAAGGTGAAGTCATTATTCAAGATGGCAATTCCCAAAAAATCAGACTTATCCGTCCGGAACTATGGCAAGAGTCCATGGGGAAAGACTGGACCTACTTGTTGTTCGATATTTTTCAAATTAGATCGGTAAGTGTTCCTTTTTCTGAAGTTTCATTGGATGTAGTTGAATTTGCCTCTAAACCTACCATCTACCACAGCCCAGCTAATTCAATTTTGAAATCAGGACCTATTGAAAATGGGAATATTCGATTCTCATTGATAAGGGAACCACATTGGAACAAACTTTTATTCCAGATTTCGCAGCCTGTTTTGGCAAAAGTTGGTAATTGGGAATCGGTCGATTTTCAAACCAATGTTTATTATCCCTTGCTGATGTCTGCCACCAAGGAATTATTTCTGGGACCGGAAGGTGAAGTGAAAATTATTAAAGGATGAATTTCAAAGCTCAATTAGATCAAATTGAACTGTTTGAAAAGGTAGCTCAAGCTGCTGAGAAACTTGGACTCAAGACCTACGTGGTAGGTGGGTATGTGCGGGATTTGGTTTTGGGTAGACCCAGCAAGGATATCGACTTCACCTGTGTGGGAAGTGGCATCCAGTTGGCCCAAGAAGTAGCAAAATATTTTGATCAGCATGTTCCTCTTTCGGTATTCAAGAATTTTGGAACCGCCATGCTTAAGCTGGACGATTGGGAATTAGAATTTGTGGGAGCCCGAAAAGAATCTTATCGCTCTGATTCCAGAAAGCCGATTGTGGAAGATGGTACCTTGGAAGAAGATCTGGAAAGGAGAGATTTCACCATCAACGCCATGGCGATTTCTCTTAACCGGGAGGATTATGGGGAGTTGATTGATCCATTTGATGGGTTGGGGGATATCCGTAGAAAGACAATCAAGACTCCTTTGGAGCCAAATATTACCTTTTCGGACGATCCATTGAGGATGCTGAGAGCGGTGAGGTTTGCCGCCCAGCTCAATTTTGATATCGACGCTGACACATTTTTTGCATTGAGTGAAAATGCGGCCAGACTTCAGATTATTTCTGCAGAAAGGATCATTGACGAGGTAAATAAAATCGTAAGGACTGATAAGCCATCTTATGGGTTCAAACTGCTTTTCGCTTCCAAATTGCTACATGAGTTTTTCCCAGAAATGGTAGAACTGCAAGGAGTGGATTCAGTGGATGACAAGTCCCATAAAGATAATTTCTATCATACTCTTCAGGTCTTGGATAATGTTTCCAAAGTGTCTGATGACCTTTGGCTAAGGTGGGCTGCAATCCTGCATGATATTGCAAAGCCAGCCACGAAGCGGTTTAATCCTAAGGCAGGATGGACCTTTCATGGCCATGAGGACAAAGGAGCCAAAATGACACCTGGAATTTTTCGTAGGCTAAAGCTCCCTATGGATGAGCGGATGAAATATGTGCAAAAGCTCGTCCGTCTCCATTTAAGGCCTATTGCTTTGGTCAAAGACGAGGTCACTGATTCTGCCTTGCGAAGATTGTTGTTTGATGCAGGAGATGCTATTGAGGATTTGATGAAACTTTGCCGGGCAGATGTCACCTCCAAAAACAACAAAAAGGTCCAGAAGTATTTGGATAATTTTGACAAGGTTGACCAGAAACTCAAGGAAGTCGAGGAAAAAGATCAAGTGCGAAATTTCCAACCTCCAATCAGTGGGGAGGAAATCATGGAAACTTTCGGCATTTCTCCCTCTAAAGTAGTCGGAGAGATTAAAGAAGAGATCAAAGAAGCTATATTGGAGGGCAAAATATCCAACAACCCTGAAGAAGCACGAAAACTTATGTTTGAAATTGCTTCTCAAAAAGGACTCAATCCGATAAAATCAGTATAAACTATTTCTAATCTGTACCTATGAAGCGCGCAATTCTACTGCTGCTCTTGGCCTTTAGTGCCAGTTGCCTCAAAGCCCAAACGGCAAATGATTCCATTCCAAAACTAGACCCAAAAACCAAAAATGCCCTGAACGCCATTGATCAGTTTAACTATCAGATGGCTTTGAGATACAATGACCGGGCTATGGCCAAGACCAAGTTATACGATCTAATCGCCAGAAACCCTGAAAATCTCCGTTACATGGAGGCTTTGAGTAGTTTGTATTTTGATGCCGGACAAGTGGCTTCAGCTGCTCTGGTAGCTCTGGATATTCTTCAGGTGAATGACAAAAATGTCGGTGCTTTGGAAATTGCAGCCTACTCTCTGGAGCAATTAGGCGCTCTGGACCGTGCCTTGCCTCAATACGAAAGCCTTTATTTGCTTACCGGCGACAACTTCAGCCTGTACAAGTCGGCTTATATTCAATATAGTCTGAAACGATACGAAGAGGCGCTCAATTCTGTCAATATGATGGTGAAGAATGCCAAACCTGATGACAAAATCGGGTTTGCAGTTTCAGAGACAGAAACCCAGGAAGTGGGGATAAAAGCTGCTGCATTAAATCTCAAAGGATTGATTTACCTAGACCAAAATTCCAAAGCAGAAGCTAAAGCGGCTTTCACGGAAGCAATTCAATTAGAACCAAACTTCTCTCAGGCTAAAGAAAATCTTGCCAAAGCAAATTAACCTAGCCTTAATTTTAATTTCTTAAGCCGGCAATGACCGGCTTTTTTTATGTGGATTTATTTACAAAAAGTTGATTTCCTACGGGATAGCGGAACTGAAATTTTTTACTAGCTTACTCGACTTAAATTTCTTTGTGAATGGCTAAATATCTTCTTCAGGCGACTCTATTTATTGTTTTTATAAGCTTTGGTTTTCAGGGTTTTTCTCAAGCCCAAATTGAGTATCAAGAACCTAAATTTCGGCAAAATTGGTCCAAACCCACCGTGCATCCCGACCGGATAGTTCTAAACTTTGGGGAAAACCCGGGAAGGGAAGTGAATGTGACTTGGAGGACAGACAGTACCGTAACAAATGGCATCGCTCAAGTCGCAGTGGCCACGGCAGCTCCGAAATTCTGGAAAAACGGAAAGCAGTTGAACGCAACCTTGGAGATCTTGGACGCGAAGCAAATCAAAGACGCTGAAGTCTTGGCTCATTATCATTCCGTGGAATTCAAGGATTTGATCCCAGATACCATTTATGCCTATAGAGTGGGGGATGGTGAGCACTGGAGTGAATGGTTTCAGTTTAGGACAGCCTCTGAAAATCCTGAGGATAAATTCTCCTTTCTCTATGTTGGAGATGCGCAGAATTATGTTTTGGAGCTTTGGTCAAGATTGGTCCGGGAAGGATTTAGAACCGCTCCGGATGCAAAGTTTTTTATCCATGCCGGTGACTTGATCAATACAGCCCATCGTGACCAGGAATGGCATGAGTGGTTTACTGCTGGAGGTTTTATTCACAGTATGATTCCTTCTTTTCCCACTCCCGGGAATCATGAATACCGAGCAAAAAACCAGGAGGAAACAGAAAAGAAAGAAAGGAGTCTTTCTGTCCAATGGAGACCTCAGTTTACGCTTCCCTTAAATGGTCCAGAAGGGCTCGAAGAGACAGTTTACTACATGGATTATCAGGATGTGAGGGTGATTTCTTTGGATTCAAACAAAGACCATGAAATTCAGGCTGCCTGGTTGGAGGAGATTTTAATATGGAATCCCAAAAAGTGGGTGATCCTAACCTATCATCATCCGATGTTTTCAGCTTCCAATGGAAGGGACAATGAGGAATTGAGAACACTTTGGAAGCCGATTTTTGATAAATATCGAGTTGATTTAGCCCTGCAGGGACATGATCATGCCTATGCCCGAGGAAGGGTTTCTCCCGGAGAGAATATTCTGGATGGGTTGAATTTGAAAGACCAAACCGGGACTGTCTATGTGGTCAGCGTAAGTGGAGGGAAAATGTATGATATTGGAGACGATTGGACTTTGAAAGGAGGTCAACGAGATCGAATCGCTGAAAACACACAGCTTTTCCAAGTCATTACAGTAGAGGGAAATCGCCTTAAATACGAGTCCTACACGGCTGTGGGGGAGCTCTATGATGCTTTTGACTTGGTCAAAGATCAAGATGGTCTGAATCAGTTTATTGAACTTCGAGTCAATGCTGTGCCCGAGAAAACCCACCAAAATACCGTCCCATATAAGGAAGATTTAGGGGAAGACAAGAAAAGCAATAATCGTAGTCAGCAAAGAAAGTGAAAGGCTGAGTAGTAGGATTCTCAGGTAATTTGTCTTCCAATGTTTGCCGGGACCAGTTTGATTGGTTACTAATTTCCGTACCGGTCTGATGGAAAGTTGGACTACAGCCAATATTCCCAGAAAATAGATCAGGAACAGGATGATAAACGTGGCTACTTCTTCCATTTTTTGAAAATAGCCTCTTGATTTCATCCATAAAAGAAATACATAAAAAAATAACGATTTGGTAATCAAAGAAAAAGGCGACAAGATCACTTGTCGCCTCTTCTGTTTTTCAGATTCAATTTAATGAACTGCAATTGGATCTGGAGAACTATCCTTATCTCCTGAGATAGTTCCATCTGTTCTAATATTTCCTAAAAGAAGAATTCCTGCTACATGAGGTGCCGCCATGGAGGTCCCGCTATAAGTGGTGTAACCTCCAGGAACAGTAGAAAGAATTCCGACTCCCGGCGCTGCATAATCAACTGGGGGATTCCCATAGTTTGAAAAGGAAGCCAACCCGTCGTTCTGCGTCATTGCAGAAATTGTATAAATATTTGGTCCATTGGCACTGGCAGGTGAAGTCGTGGATGCAAGTCGAGCATCATTTCCAGCAGCAAGGGAAAACTTAACTTTGGAAGAAGCAGCAATCACCGCATCGTTTACAGCCTGAGAAAATCCTCCTCCCAAACTCATATTTGCTACGTCACCAGCTTTTCCGTTAGCTCCCACAAAATCTACTCCTGCAATAACCCCGGAATAGGAACCTGAACCTCTAGAGTCCAAAACCTTAATTGGAACCACGGTTGCACCTGGCGCCACACCGATTACTCCGATTTCATTATCAAGTGCAGCAACTGTACCCGCAACGTGGGTGCCGTGTCCATTTCCGTCACTACCGAGGTCAGAATCTTTTCCCTTAGTAAAAGCATTAAAGCCCAGGGAAACATTGACATTCAAGTCTTCGTGGCCACTGTCGATTCCTGAGTCAATAATGTAGGCAACACCGGATCCGGTGTAAGCTCCGCCACCATTGACTCGGGTAATTCCCCAAGGGATGGTTTGTGATGGAGGAGTTCCTCCTCCATTTCCAGGACCTTTTCCTGAAGGAGGTGCCAAAGCAACTATCCGATCTTGTTCGATATAGCTTACAGCGGGATCACTCGCAATAATCCCCGCTTGTTCTTCTGTCAATTTTACTGCGAATCCTTCAATGGTTGAGCCATATACCTGGCCTAGATTTTCTTCAGAAATCCTGTACTTGGCTAGAAGAGAGATGCCAGATCTGCGCATGGCTTCCTGGGTTCCTTGGTAGCTCAAATCTTTCCTGGAGTTGAGGCCTGTAGGCTTCATGACTACAATGTACTGGCCGGGAATCAGGTCTCCATTTTGGTACTTGACAAACTCCAAGGAGTTAGAATTGTCAAAGTTGATAGCCTCTTCCGGTTGGCAGGAAAAAATAGCAATACCAAGGCAAGACGCGATTGCCCAAGACCGAATTTTTGATGGTCTGCTAAAGTTTTTCATGGGATTTTTTGGTTAAAGTTGTTGGTAATTGAAACGTTTATTGGATAAGTATCAAAAATTCGATATTAAATCCAAGAAAAAAATTCACAAAAAAAGAAGGGCCGCTTGAAAAAGCAGCCCTTCAGAAGTTGATTTTTCTTCTCTTAATTACCTTTCGGAGGCGTTTTTATGGATTAATTCGGAGATTTTTTCGTTGGCCACTGGATTGGTGTCAATCAAGTTTCCAAAGCGTGTTTTATGCTCCAAAGTACTTCCTACATCGATTCTGTCTAGCTTCTGAATTCTAGCTCCTGAAGGTATTCCTGTAATGTGTTCAATTGCTTTTCTTAGGAGTAACTCATTTACGTCTCCGAAGGGACGAAGCCTTTCAGAAGATTCTTTTGCTTCGAGGTTTGGTCCGAATCCATTGATGTAATCTGATTGATCTAAGCTGTTAAAGCTTCTGGAGACGATGGGAAGAATTCCATATTTGTTTTCAGGGTTTTCCTCGTCCTCAAATGGAATGGAGCCTACATTTTTCCCGGTTGTAGTACTGCCGATCAAGAAGACATCCATGTAAGGTCTTAGGCCATTGATGATCAACTCAGATGCAGAGGCTGTTCTGGATGAGGTTAAAATATATACCCTGTTGTTTTTTAAGGTATTACCCAAGTTTTGGGATTTGTTTTTGAATACGGTCTGCACATTTTTGAGCTGATCAAACTGCATCAAATAGCTATTGTACTTAGTCTTGGAGAAAACTTTTGTGTTGTCCACTCCAGGTCCGATTAAGCTGGCAAGGTTCACTGCCGAGGAAACAAAACCACCTCCGTTGTATCTGAAATCCACAATCAGGTGATTGATTCCTGCTGTTTTGAATTTTTGGAAAATAGCATCCATCTGATCGTCATAGATCGTACTGCCTGAGCCTGTGCCCGGAGAGAAAAAGTGATACACGACATATCCTATTTTTTCTCCATTGATGGTATAAATGGAATCTAGGAAGTTGGGGTTTTCAGAAAGCTGAACCGGTGTAAGAGTGACGTCCGGCTGAGCCACGAATCCTCCATTAGCATCCACATAACGAATAAAGGTGAGAGTATGAGTTTTGTCCAAAGTACCCAATACTACCCGGTAGTTGTCCAGAGTCATTTGGGTTCCATTGATTTTGGTGATGATGTCACCTCTTTTAAGACCCGCGGTAGCTGCCGGACTGCCTTTTTTGATGTAAGAGATCTCAGCAATGACATTACTATTGCTGGAGCTTTCTCGGTAAAGCGTGAATTCATATCCTGCCTCTAGCTCAATTCCATTGAGAGAGTTGATCAATTGCTGGTAATCAGGATAAATAACAGAGAATCGGTCTGTAGGTCGATTAAGAAGGGATTCAAAATAGTCGGCAGGTTCAGAAGTATTGGCAATTGGAGTTTTCATCTCGCTTAGCCATAGATAGACTTCATCCATTACTTCCTTGATCCAGTTATTGATCGCAATGTTTGGGTCTTTTTCTTCGATTGGCTCGATGTCCTCATCCTGCTTACAGGAAATTGCCCCAAAAGTGATCATCCCGATCAACAGAAGCCTGAGAATTGATTTAAGACTCATATAATTATGGTTGTTTGTTTTCTATAACGCCGATGAAAAGTGGCATGTTTTCAATTTCCTCAAAATCTAAGGATTAAAATGTTGAGCCAAGGGAAACATTATGTAGCTGGCTGTCCAACAATTTTCCCTTTTCGCATTTCAATACGCGGTAAGGAAATTTTCTCAAAAGGTCATGATTGTGGGTTGCCATAAGGATGGCAGTTCCTTTTTTATTGATGTCCTGAAACAGGCGGAAAATACCATCCGCTACATCAGGATCCAGGTTTCCGGTAGGTTCATCCGCCAACAAAATTGAAGGCTCGTTTAGCAATGCTCTGGCAATTACCACACGCTGTTGTTCTCCTCCGGATAATTGGTGAGGCATTTTCAAAAGGGAATCAATCAACCCAACTTGAATCAGGACTTCACTGATTCTTGATTTGATTTTCATCTTATCCTTCCAGCCAGTGGCTCTCAATACAAATGCTAGATTTTCAGAGACATTTCTATCATAGAACAGCTGGAAATCCTGAAAAATGATTCCAATTTTCCTGCGTAGGTAAGGGATTTCTGAGTTTTTGATTTTGGAAAGATTGAATCCTACTACTTCTGCATGTCCGGCCTGAAGAGGAAGATCGGCGTAGAGTGTTTTGAGTAAGGAGCTTTTCCCACTTCCTGTTCTTCCGATCAAAAACACAAATTCATGCTGCTCCACTGAAAAATTGACATCTGCCAAGACTGGGGTTTCGCCCTGAAAAATGGTGGCCGAGGTCATTTGAAGTACAGGTTGAGTACTGAAATCCATAGTTAAAGATCAAGTTTTTGAAGTTTTCCGAAAGGCAGGGATTTGATCAGTTCTTCCAGCTGATCTTCTTTTCCCTCTAGTCCAAATTTTTCTACATTTTTCATGGGTCTGTCAGCCCTGAAATAAGCAACCAAAACAAAATTCTCATCCCGGATCTGAATGTAGTCCGGAATTTTTGCCTTGCCTTTTACTTTGATGATGTACATAAGGGGAGAATCAAAGAGCTGCCTGTATTAGGCAGCTCTGGTAATTTATTTTCCTGCTGCCTTGGCATGGTCAGCCAAAAACTGGGCCAAGCCTGAGTCAGTCAAGGGATGTTTTAATAATCCGGTAATTACTTTCAGTGGACAAGTGACCACATCGGCTCCGATTTCTGCACACTTCACCAAGTGCATGGTGTGTCGGATGGATGCTGCCAATACCTCAGTTTCAAATCCATAGTTGCCATAGATGTGTACGATCTGAGCGATCAACTCCAATCCATCATAAGAGATATCGTCTAATCTTCCGATAAAAGGGGAAAGGTAGGTCGCACCAGCTTTTGCTGCCAAAATTGCCTGACCAGGTGAGAATACCAAGGTGCAATTGGTTCTGATGCCTTCGCTATGGAAATATTTGATTGCCTTGATGCCATCTTTGATCATGGGGATTTTCACCACGATCTTATCATCGATTTTCGCCAGTTCCTTACCTTCTTTGATCATTCCATCAAAGTCTGTGGCGATGACTTCGGCACTTACTTTATCGTCTACAATATCACAGATGGCTTTGTAGTGAGCCAAAACATTTGCTTCACCGCTGATTCCTTCTTTGGCCATCAAGGAAGGATTGGTGGTCACTCCGTCCAAAATGCCCATATCATAGGCTTCGCGTATTTCTGAAAGGTTGGCTGTGTCAATAAAGAATTTCATGTGAATAGGTTTTGATTTTGTAAAATAGATTCAATAGGGAGATTGTTTTCCTAATTGAACAAAGTTAGAAGATTAATCAGGATTCGGAATCTTCAAAAAAACCTATTCAGAAATTTTAGGGCAAAAAAAGAAGCGGCATCGCACCGCTACAACCGCCTACCCTTGCTTCCTTCCGGACCTGGGGGATTCAGCAGGAGCTGGTCGTGCCGCTAGGCCACAAAGGTACGGCAAAAATGACTCACAGCAAGATCTTTTTCGAAATTCACCCCTATCTGCCTTGGATTCAGGAGAAAAAAGTAAATCCGGGGCCTTTTGACCCCGGATTCTACTTCAAATTTTCAATAAATATTTACGAGAACCAACATCGGTCATCTGACATCGGTCTTTATTTATCCCAACTTCGCCAGACTTTCTTCTAGGGCTTTGATTTTTGCCTCAGCATCCGCTTGTTTTTTCTTTTCCATTTCTACCACCTGGGCTGGAGCCCCGGCCACAAAGCGCTCATTGCTGAGTTTTTTCACGACAGAATTCAAGAATCCTCGGGTGTATTCCAATTCCTTTTGAATATTGGCTTTCTCTTCTTCTACATCGATAGAATCACCCATCGGGATAAAGCATTCGTCAGCCTTTACCACAAAGCTCATGGCATTTTCCACCTTCTCCCCAAATGAAAGGGAGGAGAGGTTTGCCAACTTGGTCAAAACTGACTCAAATCGGGAATAAAGCCCTTCGTTTTTTGCATTGATGGTCAGGCCCAAGGCTTCTTTTGGAGACATACCTTTGGAAGCTCTTAGGTTTCTTACCTGAGAGACTACTTCAAAAACCTGCACTGCTTCTTCAATAATCTTTGGATCAAATCCTTGCTCAGAAGGCCAAGAAGCTAAGATTAGAGACTCCTCCACATTTCTTTCCCGGATTTGGTGCCAGATTTCTTCCGAAATGAATGGCATAAATGGATGAAGTAGTTTGAGGATGTTTTCGAAAAACCCAATAGTCTTATCAAATGTAACCTGATCAATCGGCTGCTGATAGCCTGGTTTGATCATTTCCAGATACCAAGAGCAGAAGTCATCCCACACCAACTTGTAGGTGGACATCAGGGCATCAGAAATTCGGAATTTTTCAAAATGTTCGTTGATTTCACTCAAAGCTTGGTTGAATCGGTTTTCAAACCATTCGATACTCGCCTCATTCGCTGAGCCATCTAGGTTTTTATCAATTTCCCAGCCTTGAACCAATCGGAAAGCATTCCAAATCTTATTGGCAAAGTTTCGACCTTGTTCCACCAACTTTTCATCAAATGGCAAGTCGTTACCGGCAGGCGAGGAGAAAAGCATTCCCGTTCTTACACCATCGGCACCATATTGAGCAATCAGGTCGAGGGGATCAGGGGAATTGCCCAAGGATTTGGACATTTTTCTTCCCTGCTTGTCTCGGACTATCCCCGTCAAATACACGTTTTTGAAGGGTTTTTCACCCAAGTATTCGTATCCGGCAATGATCATTCTGGCTACCCAGAAGAAAAGAATCTCCGGAGCAGTGACCAGATCATTGGTAGGGTAATAATATTTCAGTTCCTCATTGGGTTTTCCAGTACTGAAAACTTCAGTGTCAAAAACCGATATCGGCCAAAGCCAAGAGCTAAACCAAGTATCCAAAACGTCTTCATCCTGCTTCAGATCGGCTAGAGTCCAGTTTGATCCAAACCGGGAGTTGGCCTGAGCCAAAGCCTCTTCCGCAGTTTTGGCTACCACAAATTCACCATTAGGAAGGTAGAAAGCCGGGATTCGGTGACCCCACCAAAGCTGGCGAGAGATGCACCAATCGCGCACATTTTCCATCCATACCCGGTACATGTTTTTGAATTTGGGTGGATGCAATTGGATCAAATCCTCCATCACCGAAGTGAAGGCAGGTTGGGTGATTTCGTCCATTTTGAGAAACCATTGCAATGAAAGCTTCGGTTCAATGACTGCATCTGTACGTTCGGAGTGACCTACATTGGACTTATAGTCCTCGATTTTTTCCAATTGTCCGGCTTCATCCAGAAGCTTCCCGATTTTCTTTCTGGCAATAAATCGGTCCTCTCCAACAAGAATTTGAGCTTTTTCATTGAGGGTTCCATTGTCGTTGAGAATGTCGATGACTTCCAGCTTATGTTTGATGCCCAACTCATAGTCATTGATGTCGTGGGCGGGAGTGACTTTGAGACAGCCAGTACCAAACTCCATATCTACGTATTCATCCTCAATAATTGGAATGGCACGATTGATAAGAGGGATGATGGCCTTTTTTCCTTTGAGATGAGTAAATCTCGGATCGTTTGGATTGATACAGATCGCCACGTCAGCCATGATAGTTTCTGGCCGGGTGGTGGCGATAGTCAAAAATTGGTCTTCGGAACCCTCGATTTTATACTTGATGTAGAATAGCTTCGAAGCAATTTCCTTCATGATTACTTCGTCATCCGAAAGAGCAGTTTGCCCCTTTGGATCCCAGTTGACCATTCGGATTCCCCGGTAGATTTTTCCTTTTTGATACAAATCCACAAAAACAGAAATCACCGCGTCGCTTAATCCCGGATCCATGGTGAAAGCAGTCCGATCCCAGTCGCAGGATGCGCCGAGTTTTTTCAGTTGCTCGAGGATAATTCCCCCGTATTTCTCTTTCCATTCCCAGGCATGGGTAAGGAATTCTTCTCGGGATATATCCTTTTTGTCGATTCCTCTTTCTTTCAAAAGCTGAACGACCTTGGTTTCGGTGGCAATGGAGGCATGGTCTGTTCCCGGGACCCAGCAGGCATTTTTGCCTTGCATTCTGGCTCTTCGGATGAGTACGTCCTGAATGGTGTTGTTCAGCATATGGCCCATGTGTAGCACGCCGGTGACGTTGGGCGGAGGAATGACGATGGTGTACGGTTCCTTGCTGTGGTCAATTTTTGAGGAAAAGAGCTTGTGCTCCATCCAGTAAGCGTACCATTTGGCCTCGGCGGATGCCGGTTCGTATTTGCTGGCAATAGACATACTCGGGGTTGTTTTTTCGAAGGGGCAAAAATAGCAGAAAATGGGGAAAAGGCCTTGGAAGAATCCAATTCCGAGAAAAAGAAAAGACCGACATCACTGCCGGTCTTTTATTAAGAATTAAGGATGGGTTAATTTCCCGCATACTGATCCCAGCTCAATTCTGCTTGAGGATGTGGGAATTGGGTAAATATGGTGCCTCCATCAAACGAAGTTGGAATTTGATTTAGACGATCATATCGTCGTGCATCAATCCATCGATGTCCCCATGGTTCTGCCCAAAGAGAATATCTTCTCTGGAATAGAATCTCATTGATCAAAGCGGCTTGAGTGGTCGCTCCAGTGTAAGGACCAATACCTGCTGCATTCCGGATGATATTGATGGCTTCCACTGCCAAAGTTGGCTGGTTCAGATTGGCGTGAGCCTCAGCCTTTAGCAGGATCAATTCCTCATTTTTTATAAAAGGAATGGAAGTGGTATTGGAAGGCCAACGGGCATCCTGGTGAGTACCTACCAAAGCTCCTGCGTCTGTGGTTACAGTGACAGGATTTGTTCTTCTGAGGAATTTGGTTCTCACTCGCCTGTCACCTGGAATGGTGTCTCTCAATACCGAAGGGTGTACCACGATGATGGTGTTTACCGCCGCATTGGGAAGATAAAAGAGAGGGTTGAAGATGTCAGGAGATGCACCATAAGGGTGAGAAGGACCGGCGTTCAAGTCTCCATTGAGATTCATAAATGATCCTTCCAAGGCGGTCAATACTCCCTGCCAGTCTTTTCGATAGGCATTTAGCCTGGCTGTGATCGCCCGGTTTACCTGTCTCAATCCTGTCAAGGTATTGTATCCATTAAAGCCTCTGGTAAGCGTGAAGGGGAAATTCCCGGTTCCTGCAGCTTGAAGCTCTGCATTGCCTTCATCTAGGATGGTTTTTATCGCGTCTAATGCCTGAGCGTATGGGACAAATGGACCTGGGTTTAAAGGATCCTTGACGTCGATTCTGATTCCGTTTTGGTAAACAAAGTTTGCCGGGATCATAAATTGAAATCCTTGGATGGTTTTGGCAAATCCGCGTACAGCGCTTTTGGACGTTTCTGGAATCAGGCTGGTGTTTTCGGCAGCTGTGATTAGGACATCTGCCTGTTTGATCGCCTGATAAGGAGTTGCCCAAGATCCGCCTCCAGTGGTGCCGAAGCCAAAATAGGCCCGATCCGGAACTCTGCCGTTCTGTCCCAGCCAGTCTGTCTGGAATCGTGGGTCAGAGGCATTTAGATACCAAATTTCCCTTCCAAAAGTATTCCAGGCCTGAGAAATATTGGTCACGTAACCCCGGTGACGGGATTCTAGTCCCGTGATCAAAAACTGGATCTGTTGCGGGGTGGCATTATTGGATACTGATCCTACCGATGGGTTGTTAGGATCAAGTACCTCATCTAGTTGCAAAGGATTACAGCTGGATAAAACCGCGGCGGTAATCAGTGCAGAAGCGAAATAATTTCTTATGTTTTTCATGATTAAAGCCGGTTTAGAAGTCAATAGTTAAATGAAAGAATACACGGCGAGGAGTAGGATATGGAGCAATGTCCACATTGTTGGCTACTGCTTGTGCTCCGAAAGTGGAAGTCTCCGGATCGTAACCTTGGTACTTGGTAAACAAGAATGCATTGTTTACTGAAGAGCCCACTCGAATACTCTGCACAGAATTTCCGAACCAGGTAGAAACTGTGGTTTTTGGAACTGTGTAGTAAAGGCCTATTTCACGGACTTTCACAAAACTTGCATCTTGTACCCAGCGGCCGGCATTGTTGTACGGAGCTGGTGGTCTTTGACGGCCATTTGGAATTCCATCTCCGTTATCGTCATTAAACCAGCCATTGGTAGTTCCTCCTCCGTCTGTCAAGAATGAAGTCAAGTTAATGTTGTCACCTCCTTTTTTCCAGTCAATCAAGAAAGAAAACTCCAGGCCTTTCAGCAGGCTGATGGTGTTATAGAATGACATGTTGAAGTCTGGTTGAGCATCTCCCCAAATGGTAAATCCACCTGGAACACTGGCATCAGCAGGGGTACCGACGATGGTGGTCGGGGAATAACCCTCAGCATACAAGAATGTACCTAGACCAGATCCAAAGGCACCTGAGATATAGGTAGGAATTCCTAATCTGGTCATTAGAAGATCATTTTTCCAGAACATGACGCGGCTAAACCATCTGAAATTGGCAGTTTCGATTGGAGTACCGGAAAGAGATAATTCAATCCCTTTGTTTTCCAGCTCAGCTTCGTTGCTTGGTGTAGTGTTTACCCCGGTAGAAGGAGAGAGGTTAAGGTTTTGAATATTGTTTTTGGTGGATTTGATGTAGTAGGTAGCTTCGAGGCTAAGTCTGTTATTGAAGAAGCCCGCATCCACACCAAATTCAATTTCTCGGGCAGTCTCAGGAAGAATTTGGGTATTGCCAATCTGAGTGCTGACTACTGATCCCAAAAGACCGCCGATATTGGTTCCGCCTAATGGAGTAAAGGTAGCTCCAAAGTTTACCGGACCGGCTGTTTCACCATAGGCTACTCTTGGTTTCAACTGGTTCATGAATCCAACATTCCAGAAGTCGAAATTGGCAATGTTAAATGCTACCGATGCTCTAGGGAATGCATACATTTTATTGGGATCTCCATTCAAGGTTGACTTATCCCATCTGATACCGGCAGTACCGATGATTTTATCCTCCCAGTTGGCTTCCTGTTGCATAAACACCCCAGCATCAGAGATTCTGCTGGTAAACTCCTGGTTAATTTCCTGAATAGCAGCTTGGTTCAAGTTAGTTTGACCCGGCACTAGGCCTCGGCCTCTGTTAAATAAGGCACTGTTGTCAAAGTCAAGTCTTACCAAACCTGCAGAGGTATTCATATTCACCGCTCCAAGATTCCAGTTGTACACCAATGCAGCTTGGATATTAGTGTTGAAGCTTTCCTGCTTGCCTTTCAAAACGTCCCCTGGATTTGCCTGAGCTCTTTGAAACTGAAGAAATTCAGGTAAGTAAATCATGGTGCTGTTTTGCAAGAAATCCAGACCACCGGACAATTGAGCTTTCAAGAAGCTATTTTCAGTTTTTAACAAATCCACATCCAAGGTGAAGGACTGGATAAATCGGTTGACCAATGAGTTGTTGATGGCATTGTCAGTAACTGCTACCGGGTTATCCGAGAAGTATGGGTTTACCGGATAGGTGCCGTCAGCATTTCTTCTTAAATCAAAATAGTTAGGGACATAGGCAATGGAATAACCAATGGATGCACCGGTGTTATTTTGGTTGCCAGTGAAGCCCCGGTCTGTTTCGGATCTGAGGTAATTTGAAGACACCCCAAGCTTGATGGAATTGGAGATTTTGTGATCCAAGTTGGCCCGAATGGAATACCGGTTAAAGCCTGTATTTTTTACGGTACCTTCTTCATCTGTAAAGTTACCGGACACGAAATACTTTGTCTTTTCATTCCCACCACTTACCGTTAGCCTGGAGTTAAGAAGAGTCGCTTGGTTGTTGTAGAAGTAGTCTTCATAATCGATAAAGGTACCGCTAGCCTGAGCTGCACGGAATCTTTCCAATTCTATCGGCCTTCTTGATTCTGGAAAGAAGAAATTGATTTTCTGCTCGCTCCAGCTATCCACTCCTAATAATCGAAGCGGAGATGCGAATCCAATATCCTGAGAAAGAGAAACTGTGGTTCTGCCTTCTTGTCCTCTTTTGGTGGTGATGATGATAACCCCTGCATTAGCCCGAGTTCCATAAATCGCTGCAGCGGATGGGCCTTTCAGAATTTCGATGGTTTCAATATCTGCGGGGTTAAGGTCAGCGAGACGGTTGGATCCATCATCCTGATTGCTGGCTCCTGCTCCAGAAACTGTCGCTCTACCGGTTCTTTGAGAGGCATTACTGATGTAGACTCCATCCACGATAATCAAAGGCTGAGACGCTCCTGTGAGGGAGGAAATACCTCTCAGCTGGATGGAAATACCCCCGCCGGGAGCTCCACCATTGGATCGGATAGTTGCTCCTGGGACTTTTCCATAAAGCGCACCGTCAGTAGTTTGAATTGTGGTGGTTCCTGTCAAGTCTCTGGAAGATACAGAAGTCACCGCATTGGCAAGGTTACTTCGCTTTACAGACGTAGCAAGACCTGTAACAACCACTTCCTCCAAGTTGGTCGCATCTTGCTTGAGCTTAACGTTTAAAATGCTTACCCCCGGAGCCACATTGATGGTTTGGGAAAGGTAGCCGATTGATGAAAAAACCAATGTGCCGGGTTCGTTGCTCGGCATATTGATCGAAAATCCTCCATCAAGGTCTGTGACTGTTCCTGATGTAGTACCCTTAATTAAAATACTGGCGCCAATCAATGGCTCTCCAGTTCGATCATCTGACACTTTGCCTGAGACTGTATATTGGGCAAAAGCCCAACCCACAGACCCCAAAAGCAAAGCCAGGGATAGGAGTGTTTTGTAAAATTTGAACATAGGATTATGATGTTTTGAAAAATACTATTTAGTAAAAATAATAACCTCGTTTCAATGTTTTGGAGGTTGCATTAAAATAATTACGAACGGGTTTTTGGCCTGATAAATCGAGTTGAGAACTGGTATAAACGAAATATGATTATCCGAAATTGAACCAAAATCCAAAATTCCTTTGGTTTAGCGGTCTTAAGACCAATGGCCGAAGCCAAAAAATGGCTAATGCTGAACTTCATGTGGGAAATTATGCATTGGGTATAGCCTACTGGTAGGAAAACTGATCCACCTAAACGAAAAAAGGCAGGAAAACTTCCTGCCTTTTCTAGGGTGATTTCTGTTTTTACTTTTTCAACATCGGTAGGACAATTCTACTCTGGAATTTTCCTCCGTGATGAATATTGTTTGTAGCGACTTTTCCTTCCGTCTCGTCGTAGTTGTTTCCTCCCGTATTCATGTTTCTATCAAAGCGAGGGAAGTTGGAAGATGTGATTTCGATGCGGATTTGATGTCCTTTTTCGAAGTAATTAGAGGTACTCATCGGGGTCATTTTAATTTCATAGACTTTTCCGTTTTCCATAAAAACTTCCTTGTCGTATCCTTCCCGGTATCTCACGCGCTGGATAGTTTCATCCAAATTGTATGCTTTTCCATCAGGATACACATCGATCAATTTGATAGTGACATCTGTATCCAGGACATCTGAAGAAAGGTAAAGGTAGCTTTCGATAAATCCGGAGACTTCCACTCCTTCAGCCAAAGGCTCTGAAGTGTACACAAGGATGTCGTCTCTCAGTTCCATTTCGCTTTGATCAAATGCCCCACCCTGAACAGCATTTCCAGTACAGCAGACATTTCCGCCATAGGAATTCACCGGGTTCATTGGGTCGTATTTGAAAGTGTCTTTAGCCTCTAATTTAGGAGCTTTAGCCACCAACTTACCGTCCCCGTTTCTGGTGTTTGCCATGCCCTTTGAATCCAGGAAGAAAGGAGTCATCACCGCATTTTTAGGCGGCCAAACGTCTGAGGATTGCCACTGATTAGTTCCCATGGTGAAATAGGTGACTTTTGGCATTTTAGAAATGGTCCCATCATCTTTGCCTTTTAGCCAAAGGTCAAACCAAGCTGTGATCACTTCATCATAATTCCAGCGGGCATCACCCACACTTCTTTCGCCCACCACGGTGTTTTCCGAAGCTCTGGTGTATGAGCAATGGAGAACTGGGGCTATGACTAGGTATTGGTTGTCTCTTGCCATTTGACTGATGGCATTCTGTCTCACATGATTGTAAAGCGCAATGTTTGGAGAGGAGGAAACATCGTACCAAGAAACAAACCACATACTAGGCTTGTCAAAGGGCATGTCATCATGAAACAGTCCTCCCTGATACCATCTGGGATCATTGGGCTTTCGGGTAATCATTTCTTCATAGATCCCTTTAGGTCCGTTCACATTTTTGATGATGTCCTGTACTGGCAAGTGAGCTAGGCCTTCCTTCCAGTCCACCCTTGGATATTCAGGAGCCATATCATAGAACCGCTGCAGTCTCAACAGATCTTTTTGCTCGATTCCCTGAGGAAGCCTAGGGGCCATAGGATCGTGTTGGGTTCCATACAGCCAAGCAGTAAACAGCATTTGCCCAGCACCGCCTCGGTACCAGTTGCCCTGCTCATAATAATTTCCGATTCTTCCCACACCGGCACCATAACCCTGAGGAACTAAGGCCGCCAATGCAGGATGATTGAGAGATGCAGCCGCCATTTGCCATTCTGCAGTGGAGGAACAACCGAGCAAACCGATTTTGCCATTACTCCAGGCTTGCTTAGACATCCAGTCAAAGGCATCGTAGCTATCTGTCAGGGGAGTGCCCAAAATATCCCAGTTTCCTTCTGAGAAAAACCTTCCACGCTCGTTCTGCACCACATAGGCATAGCCTTTTTTCACCCACGAAAGGGCTGTTTGGAGAGTTCTTTCATTCATTTCCCCATTTCCATAGGTATTGAAGTTGTAGGGAGTTCTGGAAAACACGATAGGAACTTTCGCGTCTCCTTTTGGTCGATAAATGTCCGTGGCCAGGCGAGTACCATCACGCATGGGCATCATAATTTTTTGGTCAATGACAGCTACCTCGTCGAGCTGAACAAGAATTGGCTTCTCTTGAGCAATAGCCACCTGAGCCAAAAAGAGGAATAGGAAAAAGTAAAGAATTCTGATTTTTGAGTTCATATAGAGTAAGGTTTACTATTGAAATTTAAGTAGCCAAATAATATTGTGTGAAAATATTTGATTTACGGTTGATCTTCGGTGTTTTGAGGCAAGTTTATTTGGGATGAACCGGAGAATGATTTTTCATTTCCCCTGAATGCAGTAATTTTACGCCCACAACAATTTTTGATCATGAGCGAAAGTGCCCTGCCTACCCTGAATACTTGGGTGGAAATTCCAAAAAATTCCGATTTCACCATTTATAATCTTCCCTTCGGTGTTTTCAAAAACAAGAAGCTTAGTCCGAGAATCGGAGTGGCTATCGGAGATAAGATTGTAGACCTTAGCGTACTGGATCAGGAAGGTTTCTTCTCTTCTTTGTTTCTCCCGGAGGGAATTTTTATGAACGATTCTCTCAATGAGCTGATTGCGCTTGGGAAGGCCCAGACCAAAAAGATTCGAGAGCGGGTGCAAAACCTTCTGTTGGAAGAAAATGAAGAGCTAAAAAATCACTCTGCTCGGGGAAAAGTAATGGTTAACCGCAAGGAGGCTGAAATGCTTCTTCCTGTAAAAATCGGCGATTATACGGATTTCTACAGCAGCATAGAGCACGCCACCAATGTGGGGAAAATGTTCCGAGATCCGGAAAATGCCCTACTTCCCAATTGGAAGCATTTACCGGTTGGATACCATGGCAGAGCCTCGTCCATTGTGGTGTCTGGAACTCCAATTCACAGACCCAAAGGTCAATTTAAAGACCCAGATATGGAAAAGCCGGCATTTGGTCCAAGTCGAAGACTGGATTTTGAGCTGGAAATGGCGTTTATCACCGGGAAACAAACCAAACTTGGGGATACAGTCAGCACTGGCGAGGCTGAGGAATATATCTTCGGGATGGTTTTATTCAATGATTGGTCGGCAAGGGATATCCAAGCTTGGGAATATGTGCCACTAGGTCCTTTTTTAGGGAAAAATTTCGGATCCTCCATTTCTCCTTGGGTGGTTACTTTGGAGGCTTTGGAACCTTTCCGAGTGGAGGGGCCTATTCAAGAACCTGAGGTCTTGGATTACCTGAAATGCGAAAAAAGCCACAGCTTTGATATCAATCTGGAAGTTTTTATTCAGCCCGAAGGCAAAAAAGCCTCGAAAGTCTGTACTTCCAATTTCAAACACATGTATTGGAACATTGCTCAGCAATTGGCTCATCATACCGTAAATGGCTGTAACATCAATGTCGGAGACATGATGGCTTCCGGGACAATTTCCGGATCTACCGAAAATTCCTACGGATCCATGCTTGAACTGAGTTGGAAAGGGAGCAAAGCTGTTCCTTTGGAAGATGGAGAAGAAAGAAAGTTTATCGAAGACGGAGATACTGTGATTATGAAAGGATTTGCCGAAAAAGACGGAATAAGGGTTGGCTTCGGAGAAGTTGCCGGACAAATTCTTCCGGCAAAAAATTAATTAAAAAAGGCTCTGAATTTACCTCAGAGCCTTTTTTAATGCTTATTCTTTATCCTTCAAAATCCTGAAAAGTAATTCAGGTTCATCTGTGGTAATCAGGTCGATTCCTTGATCCAAAAGCCAAATCATATCTTCGGCAGTATTGACCGTCCAGGAATTGGTGGTCAAACCCAGCGCTTTTGCTTCCTGGATCCATTCTGGCTTCTGTCTGAGAATTCGGATATTGTAGTCAAATCCGAAAAACCCCGCCTCCTTTAATTCTGCAGGGGATTTTTCTCCATTGAGATAGGCGACTTTTGCTTTAGGATCAGTAGCGATGGCTTTTTTCCCTCCCTCGAAACTAAAAGTGATGTATTCCACCCACTTTTGAGCCTTAAGCCTATGCACGGTTTTCACGGCCATTTCTCCCACCCTTTCACTTCTTTCTACACTGATTTTAGAAGGCTTGAATTCCAGAATCAGTTTGGTGGTCTTTTGTTTTTTGCCTGCCTTGAGGTATTCTTCCAAGGTTGGGATTTTTTCTCCATTCGGTAGCTTTTGGGAAAGGAGTTGCGCATAGGTGGAATGTTCAATTTCCATTCCCATAAAATCTCCATCATGATTGACGACCAGGACCTCGTCTGCCGTCATCCAGACATCAAATTCTGAGCCTTCGCAGCCAAGTTTCACTGCTTCTTTCAGTGAAGCGAGTGAGTTTTGTGGAAATGAATTTGCCTTCCAAGCTCCCCGATGTGCGATGACTTTGTTGGAGTTAAATTTCATTTGTCCAAGGCAAGTAATACTGATAAATACCGAGCAAAAAAGAAGAAAAGTGTTTTTTAGAAGATTCATAAGACTGGTTAAAATGTAATTTAAATGTAGAAAATCTCCTCAGAATTCAGATTAAGGGATTGTTATTTTGCGATAAGTCCTTCCATTCTAGGATTTTCCGGTAGATAATTTTTGAGAAGTGCTAATAAAGTTTAGCTTTATATCTTATTGATTTTCAATTATTTGTTAAAATAGTTTAACAAATGTTTTAGGTTCTCCAAATAGGGGTCTCACCTATTCGGAGATTGTAATTTCAGACCTTCCTAACTGTGGAAGGCAGATTGTTTCTTCTTTTCATTTTTATTCACACATGTTGCTATGGCTAAACTCAGAAGCCTTTCGATTACCTCACCGTTGGTATTTGCAATGCCATTTAAGAGTGAGTGGGCACAGCAGCCCATTGATTTGAACTCTCCCTTGAATTCAGGTTCTTGGGATGATGCCGGTACCCTGTCTTTCTCAAGAGGGGTTGTTTTGGCAAAAAACGATGCCAAATTCCTTTACCTAGCCTTGGACGTAGTCCAAGACACAGGCAATGATTCCAGTACAAATGATTACTTCTGGTTGTCATTTGATGTCAACCGTGACCGGGGAATCACAGCCAATCAGGATATCAATTACGGGCTATATCCCGGTCAACCCGATAAGTTGGGGAGGCAATTTTACTTAGGACCGGGCTCATGGACCGGACTTCAGTCTTCACCATCATTGAGTGAGGTTCGACAGGAATTTGGTCCGAGTATGAATTCTTCAACTCCCCATCGGATTTGGAAATTCAAACTTGATCTCAAGGAGATTAATGTGGCAATCTCCTGGCCTTTGTCCACCCCGTTTACCTATTTTGGATTTAGAGTAAAGTCCACCAATCCCTCATTTACCACCGATTTCCCAGGGAATTTCTTTAAAGATTTTACCAAACTCAGGCAGTTGATTTTATCCAGAAAGCCTACCATACCCTCTGCTCAGCTTGGGCCACTGGTTGGAAGTGTAGGATTGATTCCAACCACTAAAATCGATGCTGGAGGAAGAGCTACCACGGATGCGGGATATTATGTGGCTGTGCAAAATGCTGCCTTCGGCGGAACTTTGAATCTCATCGGAAACCGGGCAAAAATTCAAGATCTCTGGAATCAGGGGATTAAGAAATATCGGGTAGAAATAACTCCTCCTGGTGGTTCTGCACAAAAGCTGATTTCAAATTGGTCAAATTACCGATGGAATGGTTCCACCTACGTATTAGAGTCATTTTCGGCTTCTACCTTGGGATTTTATGAATTGACCAATCCGGCCCAAGACTATTCCATTGATGATTTATTGATTCAGTTTCCGACTACCGCACTACTTCCTGGTTTGTATCAAATCAAGGTGATTTTTTACAAAAGAGTAGGAGCAGTGGATGTGCCGGATGCAAACCAAACCTTGGGCTTGTTTATTGACAATTCCCTGCCGGCTGTAAATATTGACAGCATTAAGCATGGACGTACTGAAGTTTCGGCCTGTGCGATTGAGACTATTGGCGCTGCTCCGGATGGGTTAAACTTCCGGATTTCTGCCAATGACCCAGAGGGAAATCTTTTGGGGATTAATTTCTATGCCACTTATGGAGCAGGGCAGTCTGTTGGGATTTTCAGCGAAGGATATACCCCTGCAAAGGGCAATTGGGGAGGTTATACGAATCACCTTGTCCCAGCTTCCGGTAATTGGAGACCTCCTCAGAGTTGTGCCTATAGCTTTGTGCTTACGGCTTCGGCTCGGACTACCAACGGGTATAACTACATCGGTCACAATTCTATTCATCGTAATCTAACCCTGTTGCTGGGTTAAAGAATTGCTTTCAAAAAGAGAGCCACCTCAACGTCTGTTGAGGTGGCTTTTTCTTTGAGGCTAATTCACTTTTTATTCATGCTCTCCGTGCTTTCCATGGACATGTCCGTGGGTAAGCTCTTCTTTGGTCGCTTCTCGTACTTCTAGAACTTTTCCTTCAAAATGAAGGTCAAAGCCTACCAAGGGATGATTGAAATCCAGTAAAAGCTGATCTCCAAGGTTTTTCAAAATCTTGGCTTGCATGCTGTATCCGTTTTCATCCATCAATGGGAGAAAGTTGCCTTCTTCCAGCATATCTTCTGAAAAGCCCCTTTCTTTGGAAAACTGCTCCTTAGGCAAGGTGATAACCAAGTCTTCATCAGGTTCTCCATAGGCTTCCTCCACGCTAAGGGTAAAGGTGAAATCATCCCCTTCCTTTTTTCCCTGCAAAAGCTCTTCGAATTTTTCAGGAAGCCCACTTTGCCCAAATAGAAAATAAAAGGGATCTTCTTCATCCCGGATTTCGACACTGAATGGCGCTGACTCGATTTCGTCTTCCAACTTTGAGACTTGAAGCTCGTAGGTCAAACCTACCACTGCATTTGCCTGAATATTCATGATTTTTATTGGGTTAAGCCATATTTCAGGCGGATTCTAATTCTTTCTTTCAAAACACTCCATTTACTTTTCGGAGTGGAGCTTGACAAGGGTTTTGCCGATCGGAAAATGAAATATTGGTAGTCATTCTCTTCAAAAAAGAGAGAGTAGGTCTCCATTTTTTCCAAGAAAAAACCATTTGCTGTGATGTTCTTGATCAAATCCCCTGAGTCCAAAGGTTGATCTATTACCTGAAGTTTAGCAGGCTCATTTTCGATCATCCATTGAAGGTACCGCGGAGCTGGAATATGGATAAATATCACCGAGTCCTGGTGAGCATGCTTTTGGATATTTTGAAAAAGGCGAAAATGCTGATCTGTAGGGATATGTTCCAAAACATCAGGAAAAACGAAGAAATCAAATTTCTCATTTGGCTTTTCAAAGTCAGACATATCCGAAACTTCAAAGCTCAGATTTTCTTGTTTCTTCCAAAGTTTCTTTGCCTTTTCAATACTTTCTGGAGAAATATCCACTGCAAGCACTTCCCCCTTCGAAACCTGTGTTGCCAAAAGGTGGGAGACAGTACCTATGCCACATCCAATTTCCAGGATTTTATGGCTATCCTTTAGTCCAGCCAGTTTGACTTTGTCCAAAATGCTCAAATGCCGGGAATTGATTCCGGTTTTTTGTTGCTTTTCGGAAAACTGGTCGTAAAAACTAACGACTTTGTCTTTTTCTTCAGACTTCATCTTCTTTTCTATAGGTTACCACAATACCCGCAATTAAGGTCAATACAATCAGGTATTGGAAAATGACGGTTGCAGTCTTGGTGGAATAAAAGCTCGATGGAGCAAAGGTAAAGACAATTTCGTGGCTACCCGCAGGAACTTCCAATCCTCTCAGAAGATAATTGGTTCGTAAAATCGGAGCTTCTTTACCGTCAATTGTTGCTATCCAACCTTCAGGATAGTGAATTTCCGAAAAAACCACCAAGCCTCCTTTACTCATTTCGGCTTGATATTTTAAGGAATTGGGTTGGTTGGAAACCAAAGAAATCTGTCCAGCCCCTGCCTGAATCTGCCCAAATTCTTGAACGTTCAGGGTGGCTTCGGCTTTGGTATTGATTTCTCCCAACCGGTCCATCTCTTCCTGATTAGAAGTCACAGAGACGATCTCTGTAGGAACCCAAGCCGGGCCATTGGCTTCAGGATTTTCAAAAACTGCACTAGCTTCTGCACCTGCCATGAAATATTTCGTGTTCAGCATATTGATCACCCCGATTCCTTCCCAGTCAAATTCTCCCTCCTGCGCTTTGCCTACAAATTCTCTGATTTCTGGCTGAAGCTGGTTTTCGATCAAGTCCTGATATCTTCTGAGCTTAGCGCCATGGTACCCACCTAAGCTATTGAATCGATAGCTGGTTCTTCCATCTTCCGTGAGGGATCCTGCCAAGGATAGCACCCTAAAATATCCCTTGTCCTGAGCTATTTTTTGATCAGCAGGGGTTTCTGCGAAAAATTGCCGGGAAGGATTTCCCTGAAAGGACTCTTCGTTGAGGTATCTTCGGTTGATCGTCCAGACATCTACGGTGATCAGGACTACCAGCCCAGTACCCAAGATCAGGTCGGAGATTTTTCCTTTCAAATAGAAATAAATCAGCCCGAATGCCAAAATCACAAAGGCCAAGCTTTTCCAGGCAGAGGAAGACAGCATTGCTTTTCGGTCGGATTTTATGGCTGAGATAAGCCAGTCTGGAAGGTTTACGTCTCCAGCACCTTCAAATCTGAAAAATGCTCCTGAGGCTACGGCTAGTAGCAAAGTGAGTCCAGCAACTATGCCTCCTGAAATCAATAGAGGCTTGAGATCTTTTTGTCGGGCGACTCTTTCCAAAGAAATCATCCCCAAAACAGGAATGGCAAAAAGTGTCATTCCTAATGCCATGGAGACCGCTCGGAATTTATTATAGCCCGGGAGAATGTCGAAGAGAAGGTAATTAAACCAAGCCAGGTTTTTGCCCCAACTCAGCATCAGGGAGAAAATGATAATGGTGCCAAATGCGATCAAGCTTTCCTTTGGCGCAGCCCAAAAACCCAGGATGGCCAGGAAAACCAGGATCACTCCTCCATAAATCGGCCCGCCGGTAAAGGGTTGATCGCCCCAATAAGTTGGAGCTCCTTTCACAAAGCCGTTGACTTGGGCAGGATCAATGCCCTGTGCTCGCAAGACTTTTTCGGATTCTGATCCTTTGGGGAGTGGAGTACTGCTCCCCCCACCGTAAAAGTCTGGGACAACCAAGGTCAAAGTTTCCATTATTCCATTGGACCAGCCGAAGGCATATTCCCGGTCTAATCCGGCAGATTCTGTTTCCAAAGTAGCCTTACCCCGGGTAGAGTAGGGACTATATTCCAAAGCAGTCGCTAAGCGGCCCAGATTTCCACCAACCGCCAGTGCGGCACCTATGACCAGAAATCCGATACTTTTTACCAGGCTCGGCAAGCCCTCTTTTTTCCAGTCAAAAATCAATCTGACCAAGACATAAATCACGGAAATTATCAGCGTGTAATAGGTGATTTGGAGGTGATTGAATTTGAGTTGTAAAAGTAATCCCAAGCCTAAGAGAGAGGCGCCCAAGATTCTTTTTCGCTCAAAGGACAAATGAATCCCAGCCAGAATCAAAGGAATCAGACAGACCGCCCAGATTTTAGCATTGTGACCTGCCGCCAGAGAAAGGAGATTGTAAGTATTGAAAGAAAAAGCCACAGCTCCTCCCATGGCAAAAACGGGCCGGACTCCGAAGGTCAAAAGCAAAATGTAAAAGCTGACCATTCCCAAAAACAGTCCATTTATGGGATGTGGAAGTCCCAAAGTCAAACCTGAAATCAGGGCATTGGTGATATCACCGGCGAATTCCAGACTGATGAAATAAGTCGGCATTCCCCCAAACATCCGGTTGGTCCAAAGAGCCTGCTCTCCAGTGGCATCGCGGTAATCCAAGACTTCCTTGGCTGAACCTTCCCACTGAAGTATATCACCCTGGAAAATGATTTTCCCATCAAAAACCATTGGAGAGAAGTAGAAGACTACGATGGCATAAAAAAGTGCTACTCCGATTAGATGCGGTAGGAGGTCTTTTTGAAAATTGAGCTTCATGAATTTGAGGTCAAAATTTTAGCCTGCAAATTAGGGAATTCGTCGGAAAGAATGAGAGGAAATGATTTTGGGGTGAATCTCACGGGTGATCAAACATGATTTCAGATGAGGTGGCCTCGACTGCCTGCCTACCGGACAGGGCCAATCGACAACAGGCTTCGGTCTTCTATCCTCGGTGGACTAAATGGGCTTCGACTCCGCTCAGCCTGACATCGGACATCGGACAACTGACACCAGACATCGGACTTCCGTCTTCCGTCTTCTGTGCTTCGACTCCGCTCAGTTTGACAAAGTTGAGTTCGCTCAGCCTAACAACTGACAACAGACATCAGACTCCCGTCTTCCATCTCCCGTCTTCTGTGCTTCGACTCCGCTCAGTCTGACAAAGTTGAGTTCGCTCAGCCTGACAACTGACAACTGACAACAGACAACAGACATCGGACTTCCGTCTTCCGTCTCCTGTCTTCCATCTCCCTCTCATTTCCATCATATTTTCCTTCTCAAATGCCTAAAATCATTACTTTTGCACCAAATAGCCGAAAAGCAGCATGTTTGATAATTTAAGTTTGAAGCTGGACCGGGCTTTCAAAACCCTGAAAGGAACCGGAAAAATCACCGAAATCAACGTCGCTACCACCGTCAAGGAGATTAGAAGAGCCTTGATCGATGCCGACGTGAACTATAAAGTCGCCAAGGAAGTCACTGACAAAATCAAGGAAGAGGCCATGGGCCGGGATGTCCTGATTTCTGTTTCTCCTGGACAGCTCTTAGTCAAAATCACCCAAGAGGAGCTGACCAAGCTGATGGGTGGATCCAAAGTTGATATCAAATTAAGCGGAGATCCAGCTGTTATTTTGATCTCTGGTTTGCAAGGTTCGGGTAAAACCACCTTTACAGGGAAACTTGGTAGCTTTTTAAAGAAACAAGGCCGCCAAGTCCTTTTAGTTGCTTGTGATATTTACCGTCCGGCTGCGATTGACCAGTTGAAAGTCTTGGGAGAGCAGATCGGAGTAGAGGTCTATGCCGAACCTGAAAATAAAAATGCCCTCCAAATCGCCAATAATGCGATTGCCCATGCGAAAAAGACTGGTAAGAAGACCGTAATTGTCGATACAGCGGGTCGTTTGGCAGTCGATGAGCAAATGATGCAGGAAATTGAGCAATTGAAAAAGGCGCTTAATCCTTCCGAAACTTTGTTTGTCGTGGATTCCATGACCGGTCAGGATGCGGTGAATACTGCCAAGACCTTCGATGAAAGATTGAATTTTGATGGAGTTGTCCTGACCAAATTAGATGGTGATACCCGAGGCGGTGCTGCGATTTCCATCCGCCATGTGGTGAATAAGCCGATCAAGTTTATCTCCACTGGGGAAAAAATGGAGAATCTGGATGTGTTCCATCCGGATCGTATGGCGCAGCGAATTCTCGGCATGGGTGACGTGATCTCCTTGGTGGAGCGTGCGCAGCAAGCATTTGACGAGGATGAAGCTAAGCGAATCAATGCCAAAATCCGCCAAAACAATTTCAATTTCGATGACTTCCTTTCTCAACTCGAGCAGGTTAAGAAAATGGGAAATATCAAAGATCTGATGGGCATGATCCCAGGAATGGGGAAAGCTTTGAAAGGTCTGGACATCGATGACGACTCTTTCAAACCCATTGAAGCGATCATCCGAAGTATGACTCCGGCTGAACGTCAGAATCCGGACGTGATCAACGGAAGCCGAAGAAAACGAATCGCGGATGGTTCAGGTCGATCCATTACCGAGGTAAATAATTTGATGAAGCAGTTTGACGATATGCGCAAGCTGATGAAACAGATGAACAAAATGGGCGGTGCCAAGCAGGCGCTAGGCCGAATGATGCCTCCAGGAATGGGGAGGAGATAAAAGAAAAAAGCGGATGAAAATCCGCTTTTTTTTGCTCCTGTTTAATTTGGAGATGCTAAAAAAGCTACTTGTAGCTCACCCAGTTTTTTATAACCTTCCGCATTCATGTGAATAGGGTCTACATAGTAGAGATGTTTGTTGTACACATTATAGCCCCCCAAAGTAAATTGATCCAGATAGGGGATGCCATGAAGCTCACAGATTTGTTTTTGTATTTCCACGTATTTGACCATTCCATTAGGCATCGAAGGATCATAAGCGCCACGATCATTGAAGGCTTTGCTGGAAGTGAAAAAATAGATTTGAGCCTCAGGATTTAGCTCATAGATCTTTTTGATGCAATAGTTTATTCCTCCAGCTTGACTAGTTAGTTTGGTGCTATCATATCCGTCAAATTCAGTATAGTCTGTGTAGCTTCCGATTTCTCGTTTGTTGGTGTAATCGTTGGTGGAGGCCCAAAGGATATATATATCAAATACTCCAGCTTCATCTACCTGCTTTTGTAATGATTTACCTTGAAGAGAAGAAAACCCTGCTCCAGGAACTCTATAGTTAGTGATTTTCAGTCCTAGTCTTTCCTCCCATAAAATCTTCGCGCTGTCACTAGGTGGGATGACTGATACCGAACCTCCAAATACAGCCACAATTTTACCATAATTGAAGGATGATTTTAGGGTTTCTTGGCCAAATAGGTTTCCTGAAAGGAAAAATAGAATAAAGATTAGGGGATATTTGATGTCCCGATTGGTAATATTCATGGTAAATAGGCGAAGATTGAAGGCTTTGTTTAAAGTGTTTAAGCTACTTTTTAAAATCCAGAATAGCCTAAATTTCTTTAATAAAGTGTCTTATCTCCCTTTTCTTTCCAGATTTCAAAGGCTGCCAAGCTTTCTTCCCGAAGAAGGGAATTCATGGGAATCTTTCGATTTGCAGGGGTCACGTCTATTTCCTGATAGATAAACTCATCATCAAATCCTGCATTTGCTGCGTCTTCCTTGGTACAGGCATAGAATACTTTAGCAGGTCTTGCCCAGAAAATAGCCCCCAAACACATGGGGCAGGGTTCGCAGGAGGTATAGACCTCACAACCTTCCAATTGAAAATGATTCAAATTTTTGCAGGCATCCCGAATTGCCACCACTTCGGCATGAGCAGTGGGGTCGTTGGTTTTTAGAACCATGTTGGAGCCTTTCCCGATGATTTGGCCGTCTTTGACAATGACACATCCAAAAGGGCCTCCATTTCCGGAAACCACACCTTCCTTAGCCAGGCGAATGGCCTCCCGCATAAAAAGTCTTTGAGAATCGTCCATACCTAAAGATAGTGATCAGAGGCCAGTTTCCAGTAGGCCAGTTTGCCTCTTCCTTCTGAGACTGCGTACTGAACTGATTACTGAAAACTGAATCAATTAATCCACTTGCTCAGAAATTCCAAAAAAGGCTCTTTGTAATTGTCCCCGACAGAAATCTGATGATTGCCGATGTGGATGACGTTTTTTGCGACGGAATCAATATGATCCAATGACACGATATTGGAGCGATGAACACGCATGAACTTATCTGAGGGAAGCAATTCCTCCATATTTTTCATACTGGTCAGAGAAAGAAGGGGATTGGGTTTAGACTTGAGGTGAACTTTCACGTAGTCCTTGTAGGCCTCTACATGGGTGATGTCCTTCAGCATCACTTTGACGAGTTGATATTCAACTTTTAGAAAAATATATTCCTGAGGAGAGGAGGATTCCTTTGCGACAGTAGCACTGGAATTTTCTTTGAGTTTTTCGAAATACTGGTAGGCTTTGGTGGCAGCAGCCAAAAAATCCTCATAGCTATAAGGCTTCAGAAGATAATCCAAGGCGTCTACTTTATACCCTTCTATCGCAAACTGATGATATGCCGTGCAAAAGATAATTCGAGTCTGATCGGATTTTTTTTTGCCATCGAGGATTCTTGCCAGTTCCATTCCCGAAAGATCAGGCATCTGGATATCCATGAATATCAGCTGAACCTCATTTTGGTTGATAAATCCCAGAGCTTCAATGGCATTGGAAAACTTGCCGATTAGCTCAAGAAAAGAGGTCTGTCCGATGAATTTGGACAGGAGCTCCAAAGCCAGGGGCTCATCATCTACGGCAATGCATTTGATTTTCATGCGAGGTTGATGGTCAGATTTACCCAATACTCTTGCTTGGATTCGTCTTTACCAAATTTTAGGCGATGTTTTTCAGGATAGATCAAGTCCAGTCTTCGTTTGGTATTCGTTAAGCCAATGCCGTTTTCATGAGCTTCGGGACTGTCTTGGTTTACCGGAAAGATATGGTTTCGGGTTTCAAAGAAGAGCGTGTCTCCCATGATTTCCACTTTGATCAAAATTTCACTTTCCTGCTGTGAGCTGACTCCGTGCTTGAAGCAATTCTCCAGGAATGGAAGCAAAAGCATGGGAGCTATGATCAAGTCTTCCTTAGGTTCTTCAATTTGGATATTGAGTTTTACTTTAGAAGAAAGTCTCATTTTCATCAATTCGATGTAATCCTCGATGAATTTGATCTCTTTGGAAAGTAGCGTTTCATTCTTTTGATTTTCATACAACACGTAGCGCATCATTCTGGAAAGCTTCAAAAGTGCCTCCTGAGCTTTGCTTACATCCAGATTGGTGAGTGCATAGATATTATTGAGGGTGTTGAAAAAGAAATGGGGATTGATTTGCGCTTTGAGATAGGAAAGTTCCGTATTGATTCGCTGACGGTCCATTTCTCTTCTTAGGGCATCGTCTTTCTGCCATTTTTGCACCAAAGCCACTGAAGTGCTTAATCCTATGGAAATCACATACAGTAGGAGTTGAAATACGTCTCCCGGCAACCACCTTCTGCCAGGATTGAAAGGTTTTTCTGGATTGAAAACTTGATGCATGGCTCTTCCATAGCCCGTAAACTGCTCAAAATAAACGATCAGTCCATAAAAGAGCACCGCTCCCAGAATGATGATAAGCAGGTAGAGGTAGTTTTTGCCTTTTAAAAGGACATTGGGAACCAAGATGGAGGAGTTGGAATAAAAAATAGTGATCAGGATACCGATCAGAAAGATCTGCTTGAGCCAAAACTGATAAGGTAAAGACACTTCTCCCATTTTCCAGGAAAGAGGGGAGAGGAGTAACAAAACCACACAGAGCATGATCCAGCCGAGTAAATGGACGAGGATCGAAAGATTCTTTTTGGGGGTGAAAGTTGCCATTGAATTGGTTTTCAGTATCCAAACTAAGGCATTTTACTTTTATGTCTCAAATCAAATCTACTAATCAGGACATTAACCCTATGAATCTTTGGATAATGGGGATGAATGCCCATTGTCTATCCATTTGGTGGTTTTATCCCCTTGAGCCTAGGTTTGGTCGATGAATGTCAGGAGGTGGTCTATTACATTTTAAAAGGCGAAACAATGCCTTCAATTTTGGGGTAACAATAGGCAAATGCCCGATTTGAAAACAAGACCATGAAAAATTTACTCCATCTAGTATTCGCTTTTTTCTTTGTAGGAACGAGCCTTTCAACAGCCCAACAACAAGCAGGCGGGGCTAACACTCCTGCCAGAATCATTGGTGTAGCCAAAGACCTCAAAACAGGAGAGCCGGTAGGTTATGCTACCGCAGCCTTATATAAGGCTGGCTCTGAAGTAAGCATCGCAGGTGCTGTGGCAGGGGGACAAGGCGTTTTTTACATCACCGGATTTGATCTGGGGACTTATGAACTCCAAGTTTCCTTCATAGGATATGAGACAGTCAAAAGATCGATCACTGTCAATTCCTTAGAAACAGATATCAACTTGGGTGAAATCGGAATGAGCGACGAAGGAGTTGCTTTGGAAGAAGTCACTGTTCAGGGACAGCGCGAATTGATTGAAGAGCGAGTAGATCGGACTATCTACAAGGCTGAAAACGACAAAACTACAGCCGGTGGTGATGCAACTGATGTGTTGAGAAGAGTGCCAATGCTATCTGTTGACTTGGACGGGAACGTCTCCATGAGAGGTAGCTCCAATATTCTGGTATTGATCGATAATAGACCTTCAGCGATTGCCGCGTCTTCTATTGCGGATGCCTTGAGACAGATTCCAGCCGATGAAATCAAAGCCGTAGAGGTAATCACTTCTCCTTCGGCCCGATTTGATGCGGAAGGTACTTCCGGTGTGATTAACATCGTGACCAAGAAAAACAACTTGCAAGGCATGACCTTGAATATCAATTCCGGCTTCGGCTTAAGAGGATCCAACTTGGGTCTTCAGGGAAGCGCCAGAAAAGGAAAGTTTGGATTTTCATTAGGAGGATTTGGCAGATCTGGCTACAATATCTTGGGAAGGTTTGAAAACGAGCAATTGACCACCAATCCAAACGGGACTGTTCGAAGCACTCTTCAAACGGCAAATACTGAGCGTAGAGACATTTTCGGGCGATACAACTTTGGGGTGGATTACGAGATCGACAAGTATAATTTCTTGACAGGTTCTGTGAACTTCGGAATCAGAAATTCTAAAAACTGGCAGAATGACTTCTTGACCAGCACCTTTATCGATAACCAGCTGATCAGCCGTCAACTGAGAGAGACAAATACGCTGGATAACTCCAACTCTGTGGATGTAAGTGTAAACTACGTCAGAACCTACGAGAAAAAAGGCAGAGAATTGAGTTTGCTTACCTTGTATTCTACCAATTCAAGAGAAAACTCCTTTACCAATTCTCTTTTCGAGGAGGATATGGAAGAGATTGCTTCCAGATTGAGAAACTCAAATCCAAGTAGAAATCAGGAATTTACCGTCCAGTTGGATTATGTGACTCCATTGGATCAAAAAGGAAATCAGATTTTGGAATACGGAGCAAAAAATATCCTTAGAAGAGCATTCTCTGATTTCGCCTATTTCCAGTCCACTGGTGCCAACGGTGAATTTGTAGAGTTGGAAGACCCTACCTTGAGCAATGAGTTTAGCTATGATCAGAATGTAACTGCAGGTTATGCATCTTATACCTTCCCTTTACTCAAAAACTACACTTTGAAAACCGGCCTCAGATATGAATACACTACGATCAACGCCGATTTCAAAACAGATTTTGAAGCAGAGATTCCGTCCTACGGAACTTTGGTACCAAGCTTAAATGCAAGCAGAAAGCTGAAAAACGGCAATATGATCAAAGCTGCCTATAACAGAAGAATTCAGCGTCCTTCCTTGAGATTCTTGAATCCAAATATTGACGTTTCCAACCCGCAGTTGATTTCTCAAGGTAACCCGGAATTGGAGCCTGAGATGACTGACAACTATGAATTGGGATACAGTACTTTCATTAAGGGTACCACCTTAAACTTCACCGGTTTCTACAGAAATACGACTGGATCTATTCAGCCAATCCGGACGGTTGAGCCTTCAGGAATAATCTTCACTACCTACGAAAATATTGGTCAGGAACAGGCTCTGGGAACCAACTTATTCTTTAATGTAAACATCAACAACAAATTCTCTCTCAACGGGGGAATGGACCTCTACTATGCTATGCTGGATAATGGTCTTACCGATCCAAAGTTTGCAGCAAAAAATGAAGGCTGGGTAATCAGTGGTAGAATGTTTGGAAACTATACGCTTCCAAAAGATTGGCAGGTACAGCTCTTCACTTTTGCAAGAGGTCGTCAGGTACAGCTTCAGGGATCCTCTGGTGGATTTGCAGCCTATGGATTGAACCTCAACAAGCAGTTGAAAGAGAAAAGAGGTTCCATTGGATTCGGAGCAGAAAATTTCTTAGCCAAAGAATTTATCATCAGAAACGAAATTATCACTCCGACAATTGTTCAAAACAGTACCTCTGCTCTTAGAAATATGAATTTCAAGGTCAACTTTAGCTACCGTTTAGGAAAATTGAGCATGGATCAAAGACCTAGAAGAAGAAAGTCCATCAACAACGATGACTTGAAGGACGGAGGAGGAGAGGGAGGCCAGATTGAAAACAATGCTGGTTCGGCCCCGGTTAGAAATACGAAATAGTCAATTCTACCTCATCAGAAGGTTTGAGTAAGAAATAGATAGATAGATTGGGTAACAAAAATGCCAGACTTAATAAGTCTGGTTTTTTTTTTACTTCATCTTAAACAATTTGAATTTTATAGTATTTAATTTGCAGTGGTTCCTGTGAAGGTTCCCATCTCAGGATTAGTATTTAGGTAATCACCCAATCTCCACCTAATTACATTCCAGCCTTTTCATTTTTCAATTCGAATACTTTTCTGTTCAGAGTAAAGTCTGAATAGATGGTATGGTAATTGGAGCTATGAAATCGAAAAAAGTTCTGAAACTTGATTTAGCTGCCCCGAAAAGTAATTGGGGGGCTTTAAAGTGTGTAATAATTCATGTCCTAATAACTAAAACCCAAAAAAGAAGATCAAAGATGAAGCAAAACCAAGCCCTAGAAATGTTTTCTGATTCTTTTGTTTTTCTTTTTAAGCTAGTATCCCTTACCATCTTTTCTTCACTGATTTTTTCTTGTACCCCAGAAAAAAAATTAATCATCCCTCAAGAACCCACCATATGGGTGGTGTCAGAGATTTATGTTCCCAATGAAGAAAAGTTCAATGGATTGGTAGGGTACAAGATTATCCCCGTTAACCCCGGGAATATCAATGCCAGGCCTACCTGGAAATTGGATCACAAAGGGAAATATGAAGTTGGACAAAAGGTGGATTTTTTCCCTCTTTTAGACAAAAATACAGCCAGTAAATAAAAAAAACTTGTTTCTCTAGGCGACAGAGTTTTTCTCTAAATGCCAAGTAGATAAAAATAAATCAAGTAAAACTCAATGAAAAAGCCCGGTCGAATAACCGGGCTTTTCTGATGTTATGCTTTGTAAAGTACTTGGTTGATTGCGTCCACCGTTCTTTTTACATTCGGAATAGTGACATCGATATAGGTCGGAGCATAACTTAATGGAATATCCATGGAGTTTACCCGGATTACAGGTGCGTCCAAATAATCGAATGCATGTCTTTGGAAGTGATAAGCCAATTCGGAAGAAATTGCAGCAATTGGATTTGCCTCTTCCACGACCACTACACGGTTGGTTTTCTTCAAGGATTCCACACAGGTAGCATAGTCAATTGGTCTGACTGTTCTCAAATCAATCACTTCACACTCAATTCCCTGCTTGGCCATTTCCTCGGCAGCTTCCAAAGCTACTTTCATCATTTTACCAAAAGAAATGACGGTAACATCTTTTCCTTTTCTCTTGATGTCTGCTACCCCGATTGGAAGTAGGTATTCTGCTTCTGGCACTTCACCTTTGTCAGAATACATAACTTCAGATTCCATGAAAATAACTGGGTCTGGGTCTCGTATAGCGGCTTTCAACAAACCTTTGGCATCGTAGGGGTTGGAAGGTACAATCACTTTCAAACCTGGAGTATTGGCAAACCAATTTTCAAAGTTGGAAGAGTGGGTAGCTCCAAGTTGGCCCGCATTACCGGTAGGTCCTCGGAATACAATCGGAACCGAGTAAGCTCCTCCTGACATTGAGAACATTTTAGCAGCAGAGTTGATGATTTGGTCGATTGCTACCAGAGAAAAGTTGAAGGTCATGAATTCGATGATTGGCTTAAGACCGTTCATAGCTGCACCTACACCCAAACCTGCAAAGCCAAGCTCAGAAATCGGAGTGTCGTAAACTCTCTCCGGTCCGAACTCATCCAGCATTCCTTGGGATACTTTGTAGGCCCCGTTGTATTCGGCGACTTCTTCCCCCATCAAAAAAACGTTCTTATCACGTCTCATTTCCTCGGACATAGCCTCTCTCAAAGCTTCCCGAAATTGTATTTCTCTCATGGTTTAATGACAAAATTTTGGCTCGTAAAAATAGGAAGGAATCGGGCATTTGCAAAAGTTGCCCGATTCTTTGTCCTCGAAGGAAATTAACCCAGATAAATGGTCTTGGCGTTGACAAATTCGAGAATGCCATGTCGGCTCAATTCTCTGCCATACCCTGACTTTTTGATGCCTCCAAAGGGAAGCCAAGGATTTGAAGCTACCATGGAATTCAGGAATACTGCTCCGGTTTCAATTTTCATGGCGATTTGATTGCCTTTTTCAAGGTCTTGAGTCCACAAGGAGCCTCCCAGCCCAAATTCAGTAGCATTAGCCAGCCTGATCGCTTCATTTACATCCTTTACTTTGTAAATGGAAGCCACCGGTCCAAAAAGTTCTTCGGAATAGGCAAGAGCGTCTTCAGGGATCTGGGTCAATATGGTCGGTTCAAATTCTGCCTTTCCTTCAGTAGGTGCTGTGCCACCCTGTTCGATTTTGGCACCCGCATTTACAGATTTTTGAACTTGCTCGTAGAGTTCCTGAGCCAAATCAGGTCTTGCCATGCAGGCGTAATCAGCATTTCCTGAGAGAGGATCACCTTTTTTCAAAGCACTGAGATGCTTTTTGAATAAATCCAAAAACTGGTCGTAAACCTTATCTTCTACAATAAATCTTTTGGCGGCGATACAACTTTGGCCAAAATTGATCATCCTGGATTTGACGGCAGTTTGAGCAGCTTTTTCCAGATCAGCGTCGGATAGCACGATAAATGGATCACTTCCTCCCAGCTCAAGCAAAGATTTTTTGATATGTTTTCCGGCTGTGGAAGCTACTGCAGCTCCGGCTTTTTCACTGCCAGTCAGGGAGACCGCTTTGATGATGGGGTTTTCCAAAAGCTTCAGAGTAGCCTTGGAGTCTATCAATAAGGATTTAAAAATATTTTCAGGGAATCCGGCATTTTTAAAAACTTCCTCAATTGCCAAGGCGCATTGTGGAACGTTGGAGGCATGCTTGAGAAGAGCTGTATTTCCTGCCATCAAAGTAGGAGCAGCAAAACGAAAAACCTGCCAAAAAGGGAAGTTCCAGGGCATTACAGCCAAAATGACTCCCAAGGGCTGGTGAACCACTTTTGCCTTTTTTCCATCCGGAAGGTCAATCTTTACCTCTTGGAGAAAATCTTCTCCATTTTCTGCATAGAAGTCACAAACCCAGGCGCATTTTTCGATTTCTGCACGGGATTCTTGGATGACTTTTCCCATTTCAAGTGAAATCAACCGGGCATAATGCTCCATATTATCCCGAAGTTCTGCCCCTGCTTTCTTCAATAAAGAAGATCTTTCTTTTAAAGGCGTGTTTTTCCAATCCTCAAAAGCTTTTTGTGCTTTTTCGGAATGAGTTTCAATTTCTTTTTCAGAAAAAAGTGGGTATTCTTTTAGGATTTCTCCAGAATAAGGATTGATAGATTGGATCACTTTCATTGTTCAATTGGCTTTCCTGCTTCTTTCCAAGCGGTAATTCCTCCCTCAAGCATGTAAACTTTCTTGAATCCGGCTTTTTGCATTTGGTCGGCCGCTCTTCGGGTTCTACTACCGGACCAGCAATAGAGGAGGTAAGTTTTGTTTTTATTTAGGTTGTTTATTTCTGAGCTGAAGTTGTCACCTAGGAAATTGATATTCAATGCGCCGGGCAGATGCCCTTCTGCAATTTCCTCCGGGGTTCGGACATCCACTACCATATTTTTTTTCTTGAAGGACATTTTTTCAAATTTCTCGATCGAGATCACTTGAATGGAGTCTTTTTCAGCAGTTTGTCCATAAGCGATTCCGCTTAGCATACTGAGGACTAGGATAAGGAAAAATTGTCTTTTCATGATTTATTGTCTTTTTGAGTTAGGTCCTGCATATTGAAATGAAAATTTACAGCCTTTCGTTTCAAAATGCCTCAAAAGATCGCCCTGATTTCAGATTCTCACAGTTACCTAGATCACAAAACGCTTACCTATTTAGAGAATGTGGATGAAATTTGGCATGCCGGAGATGTGGGAGATGTTTCGATCTTGGATCAATTACCTGCTGAGAAGACCCTAAGAGGTGTTTTCGGGAATATTGATGATCAAAAAGTCCAGTCGGTTTTTCCTGAGTGGCTGGACTTTGAAGTGGAGGGAGTTAGAGTCCTGATGACCCATATTGGGGGCAAGCCACCCCGGTATGCGAAGGGAGTAAAAGAAAAAATAAAGGAATTCCGGCCTCAGGTATTCATCTGTGGTCACTCCCATATCTGCAAAGCAGAGTTTGACAAGGCTTTAAACTGTCTTTATTTAAATCCCGGAGCGATAGGACAACAGGGATTTCACCACATGAGAACCATGATGCTTTTTGAGCTGGATGGTGGTAAGATCCTAAACCTGCGAGTGGTGGAGCTTGGAAAAAGAGGAAATCTTTCGAATCTGGTCTAAAATAGACATAAAAAAAGCCTGATTGCTCAGGCTTAATTCCTTTCAGTGAGGAAGAATTATTTGTTGAAAGAAGCTTTAAGCTCTTCAATGTCCACATTCTTGATTACAGGCTTAGCGCTCAACTGCTTGATTTTGATCACTCGAGCATTTTGGCTCTGTCTTTTTCTTCTCAATTTTCTTTTAAGAGTAGTAACACCCATGGCTGTATATGTTTAAGTTTTTGGATTCGAAATGAGGCGCAAAGATAGAAATACAAATTCTTTCTGCCTAAAAATCTTCAAACTTTATTCTGAGCTTATTGGAGCTTCCGGGCCGGTTTTTTGGGATTTTGGCTTAAATTTGGCCCTCATTCACCAAAATTAGCTCATGCAAAAGCCTAGTCTTCCCAAAGGAACCCGTGATTTTGGACCTGTCCAAATGTCGCGACGAACTTATATTTTGGATACCATCAAAGAAACTTTTCAGCTTTTTGGATACCAGCAGATAGAAACTCCGGCAATGGAGAATCTCAGCACACTTACCGGGAAGTACGGAGACGAAGGTGATCAACTTCTGTTTAAAATTCTTAACAGCGGTGATTTTCTAAAAGATGTAAATCTGGAAGATCTCAGTGCAGGAACTCAGGCGGTTTTGCCGAAGGTGTCCGAAAAAGGCTTGCGGTATGATTTGACGGTGCCTTTTGCCCGCTATGTGGTGATGAATAGGAATGAATTGACTTTTCCCTTTAAGCGGTATCAAATACAGCCAGTTTGGAGAGCTGATCGACCTCAGAAGGGAAGATATAGGGAATTTTATCAGTGTGATGCAGACGTAGTGGGTACCGAAAGCTTGGTTTGCGAAGCGGAAATCATCCTGATGATCCGAAAGGTATTTGCTAAGCTGAAACTGGCCGATTACCAAATCAAAATCAATAACCGAAAAATCCTTACCGGAATTGCCGAAGCGATCGGGGAGGCAGGAAAAGAAGGTCCTCTATGCGTAGCAATTGATAAGCTGGATAAGATTGGTTGGGAAAAAGTTCAGGAAGAGCTGGCACAGCGAGGTTTTGGAATAGATGCTATACAGAAATTAGCTCCTTTGGTTTCCTTGGAAAGCAATCTCTCCGGGAAGCTTGAGTTTCTAAAAACTTTCTTAAAAGATTCCGAAACAGGCCTAAAAGGCGTAGAAGAACTGGAGGAGGTGTTTGAAATTCTGGATCAAATGGGGGAAAACCTGGATTTTGTTGATTTTGACATCATGCTGGCTCGTGGCTTGTCTTATTATACCGGAGCCATATTCGAGGTAAAAGTGAATGGAGTATCCATTGGCTCGGTCAGTGGAGGAGGAAGATATGATAACTTGACCGGGGTATTTGGCCTTCCAGGCGTGTCGGGAGTAGGTTTTTCTTTTGGAGTGGATCGTTTGTACGATGTGTTGGAAGAACTTAAACTTTTCCCGGAAGACAGCCTGAATAGTACCAAACTGCTGCTTGCTTATTTTGATGAGAAGGGTTTTGGATATGCACTTTCTCTCTTGAATCAGTTTCGAAAAGCTGGAGTGAAAACCGAGATTTATCCAGATCAGGCCAAAATCAAAAAGCAATTGGAATTTGCTGCAAAAAAAGAAATCCCCTTTGTGGGGATTTGTGGAGATAATGAAATCAAAGATAATTCTGTTTCTGTGAAGAACCTCAGTACAGGGGAGCAAGTAAACTTAGAAATCGAAGCTGCTATCCAACTGATTCAAGGAAGTTAATTCACTTCATGAATACACTGAATCGGGATGAAAATGCCGCTTTTCAGAGAAATGAAGTCGCTTCCAACTGCCCAGACAGTAGTGTTTACTACATAATGTTGGTGATCTTCAGTTTCGAAAGTAATGTTGACTTTGGTGTGGGAAAGATTACCTAAGGTTTGTGCTCTATCGAGGCTAGCAGCTCTTAATTTCCTTTTTTCGGGATCTTGGAGAACTTCTATTTTCGAGAATTTCAAATTAGGAAGCGCTTCTTTTTCGATTATTTCAAGGGTTTTCATAGGTTGATTGTTTTTGGGTAATTGATAATAAAGACGAATAAATCTTTTGGGGGTTGGAGATATTAAAGGAATATCCTTAGGTATTTTCATAAACGGAAGGATATTATTTTAAAGTATCTTCCATCTCCAATGACCGGAAATTATTCTGGGGAATTACAGATGTTTTAAACGATATATTTGAATAAAAAAGAAATGTTTGACTTCATGGGAATGATGGGCAAAGTGAAAGAAGCCCAAGCAAAAATTAAAGAAGTACAGGCCAGATTGGTGTACCTGACTGCAGAAGGAGAGGCCGGAGCCGGATTGGTGAAAGTGCAAGTCAATGGAGCCAGAAAAGTCCTAAAAATCGAGATGGATGAATCTCTTTTGACTCCAAAAGACAAAGAAATGTTGTCAGACCTAATTGTTGCAGCTACCAACAAAGCTATGGAGGCGATTGAACTGAAAATCAAAGCCGAAATGAAGACTGCTACTGAAGGTATGATTCCTAATATCCCTGGAATGGATTTGGGAAATATGTTCGGATGATACTGAACAGGATTCCGAACCTTAGGAGTGGTATGAAAATTTCTCTTTTCAGATTCCAAAAAGCTTCTTAAAAACCAATAACCCACACATGAAAAAATGTGCTATTGTCATCCTGAACTACAATGGTGAAAAGGTCTTGCCGGTGTTTTTGCCATCGGTAGTTAAGTTCAGCCAATTTGACGTTTGGGTGATTGACAATGCCAGCACAGATTCATCGGTTCAATTTCTCAAAAATCAATTTTCACAAATAAGGTTGATTGAACTTGCTTCCAACTTTGGCTATGCAGGTGGATATAATTGGGGTTTAGAGCAGTTGCGGGGACAGTACGAGTATTTTATTTTGTTGAATTCCGATGTGGAGGTAATTGGTAGCTGGGATGTTGATATGGTGTCCTGGATGGATGCTCACCCGGAATACACGGCTCTTCAGCCTAAAATTCTTTCATGGCAAGACAAGGGTAAATTCGACTACGCAGGTGCTGGGGGAGGATATTTGGATGCCTTGGGATATCCCTATTGCCGAGGAAGGATTTGGAATGTGCTGGAAGATGATCATGGCCAATACAATGATGAGGCTCAGGTGGACTGGGCATCTGGAGCATGTATGGTCATCAAAGCAGCTGATTTTTTTAGACAGGATGGCTTCGATGCTCATTTTTTTGCCCATATGGAAGAAATAGATCTATGCTGGAGATTGAGACTCGAGGGAAAGAAGATTGGGTATTTGGGAAAGGTCGCTGTCTATCATCAAGGTGGAGCCACCCTTGCGAGGACTAGTCCGAGAAAGTTGTATCTGAATATTCGGAATAGTTTAAGTATGCTCTATAAGAACCAGGCTTCTGGAAAGTTCTGGGCAGTGTTCCTGATAAAAATTGGGATCGAGCTTGCCTCGGCTTTGGGATATTTGATTGCCGGAAAGATGGATTTGGCTAGAGCGGTAGGAAAGGGGTATCGGGATTTTTTTCAGACCAGGCATCTTTTTTCAAAAACCCACATAAAAAAGCCTGAACAAGTAATTCCACGTTCAGGCTCGGTTAATTTAATTTTTTGGCACTTTTTTGTCTTAAGAAAAAAGACCTTCGCAGATCTTTAGTCGAAAAGCACAGGATTGTTCATCTTACGGAAGAATTTTCTGATTTTCATTGTCATGGCCAGTGTCACATAGACTATCACCGGTGATCCTAAAGTGACAAAAGAAGAATATATGAAGAAGAGACGAATGCTGTCTATAGGGAAATTTAGCTTTTCCCCCAGCTTTGAGCAGACCCCAAATGCTCTTTCTTCGAAGAATAATTTCAGCTTTTCCATGGTTTGTGGTGGTTTAGTCGTTCCAAAAATATAAAAAATGCGAGTATATTCTATAAGTCCATTGGATATCAGAATGTTTAGAGTCCTTCCAGTTGTTTTTTTATTCCTGATTACCGTTCCGGTTTTTGGCTTTCAGATATCTCAGGAGTTTAAATATTTAGAAAATACTCAGCTATCTCCCAGCAAGCTAAAGTTGGAAGGGGACTCTATAAGATTCGAAATCAGAGGTAAAATACCAGTAGAGTCCAGCATTGCAGCTAAGTCCCCAAGATTAAAGCTGGTTTACTTTGATGAAAACCAAAAGTTGGATTTAGGGGAAATTTCTCTGCGTAAGGATTTGGCTTATTATGAATTTTCAAAAAAAATAAATCTGGGGTTTCAGCCTTGGATGAATTCAGGGACTTTAGAACTGCAATATTTTCAAGGGAAAAAGGCTAATTCTCCTGCTTTGGAGAAAAAGACAATTGCCAAAGGGATAATTGCTCCTCAATTAATGGTAAAACTTGGGGAAGTGTATCCAGATGAACCCATTCCCAATGTGGGATTGTATATCACCACAGGCCAGTTGGATCGAGAAATGGAGCAAAGAGGGACTTTTTCTTTCCCGTTTGACATGGGTTCCTCACAGGTAAGGTCCAGTTTGGCTTTCCAAAATGAGCTTAAAAAGCTGGATGAGTTTTTAAAAGAATATCCCAATCTGATCTCAGTCAAAATCACCGGGATTCAATCACCCGAATCTTCTGAGGGCAAAAGCAGCAAACTTGGAATGGATCGGGCTCAAAATCTATTCAAATTCCTCAAAAACAAACTCCGCTCGTTTCCGGATTCTTCCATTATTGTCAATTCACGATGGAATGACTGGTTTGACCTACGTCTGCTTTTGAGAGATTACGAAGGGATCTCCACGCAAAAAAAGGATGAGATGTATGCCGTTTTGACAAGTGGGGAGTCTTATCTGGAGCAGAGCTCAAGACTGAGAAAGATTTCAGGATTTTCTCAAGTTGAAAGGGATCTGTTTCCCGCACTCCGGTCAGCCAAGCTTGAAATAGTCGCCAGACCGAGACAGGGCTTGAATTTGGAGCAAACCACCAGATTGCTAGAGGCAATGAAAAATCCTTCTGCCACAAGTCAGCTTTCTTTTGCGGAGTGGGCTTTAGCTGCGGAAGCTTCCAATAGTCTGGAAGAAAAAGCTTCGATTTATTCCAAAATGACCGAGTTGTTTAGGTCTCCCTTACCTTACAACAATGTGGCAGTGGTTCGCATGAGGCAGGCGCAGCGAACTTTGGATAATCAATCCAAGGAAGTGCTATGGGAAGAAGCGGAAAGATTATTGGAACAGGCGATGAGAATAGAACCAAATTCATACAGCCTGCACAACTTGGGGCAGATTTTAGCTTTAAGAGGAGAATATTGGGAAGCCTACAAGAAACTTTCAGATGCAAGTACAGGGGTTCAGAACCCTGAATTTGTCCGCGCCAATGAGTCTTTACGAGGAGCATTGGATATTTTGAGAGGGGACTACAAGCTTGCAACCTTACGATTCCAGTATAAATTCAATGATCCTAAAGACTATTTCAACCAGGGCTTAGCCTACTTTTTAATAGGAGAATATAGCCTGGCCAATATGGCTTTTGAAGAGTCTGTAATTGTGGGTCGGGATTTTGGGTATGGGTATTATGGATTGGCGATGATAGCAGCAGAATCCGGACAAAAGGAAATTGCATTGATTCAACTCAAGAAAGCAATCCAGTCAAATAATCAGCTGGCAAATCGAGCGTACATGGATCCTATTTTTCAAGAAATCCGGGAAGACAAGGAATTTTTTTCCATAAAAGATTGAGGTAGCCTCAGGAAAAGCTCATAGGTTTCTGTTTCTCAGGGGATGAGGTTTTTTTACAAGAGGGGGTTAAAAGATTATATTCTAGCGATTTTGGAGGATAGGCAAGAAAAAAACGAAAAAAAGCCTGTTTTCAGAATATTATTTGATGTTTTGAATTTGAAAATTGTTTTAGATTATTTAACATTGAAGATTAAGAATTAACAATTAAACCCAATCTCTTAGCCTATGATCCTTATTACTTAGCATTATCCTACTCTCTCTTTGCATCGTCCGATGCATTTAAACCTATTGGTTATTTAGTTCGCGGGGTCTTTTTTGCCCAGGTATAGTCGCAATTGAATTCAGAACAGCTCTATTTGAATTTTCTTGCTATTAGTTTGAGAATAATCGCAATCGATTGCGTTCAATTAACAAACAAGTTTTGAGATTAATCTTGTTACCCAATCTATCTATGTATATGAAAAACCTTTACAAAATTCTAAGTGTGTGCCTAACGCTCTTAGTCCTATCCGCAGGATCTGCCTTCGCGCAGAAATCCGTCTCGGGTACGGTTCTAGATGAGTTCGGTGTAGGTCTTCCGGGGGTATCTATCCTCGTGAAAGGTACTACCACCGGAACTGCAACTGATATTGACGGGAAATACACCCTCAGTGTCCCAAGTGACCAATCGACATTGGTCTTTTCTTTTATCGGATATTCTTCCATTGAACAAGTTGTGGGCGCCAGAAGCGTGATCAACGTGACGATGAAGCCAGATGAAAGAACCCTAACTGAGTTGGTTGTTACCGGTTACTCTATCGATTCAAGAAGAGAGACCACCGGTGCGATCGCAACAGTAAATCCAAGAGACTTGACAGTAATTCCAACTGGTAACGTAGAACAAACCCTTCAGGGTCGTGTTTCCGGTGTTACTGTAATTACCAATGGTCAACCTGGTACTTCTTCTATCATCCGTGTTCGTGGTTTTGGTGCCTTCGGTGGTAACGAGCCATTGTACATTGTGGACGGTTTGCCAACAGCATCAACTGATTTCATCAACCCTGATGATATCGAGTCAACCACCGTATTGAAAGATGCTGCTGCAGCTTCAATCTATGGTGCTCGTGCAGCTAACGGTGTAATCGTTTACACTACTAAAAGAGGTGCTAGAAACAAAAAATTAAGAGTGGATTACAATGGTATGTACGGTGTAACTGATCCTGGTAAAGGATTGGATATGATGAACCCGCAGGATTATGCTACCTATACTTGGTTGGCAGAAACGAACACTGCAAGACTTAACAACAGAGCTCCTAGCTATGGACATCCACAGTTTGGTACCGGTTCGTCACCTGTTATGCCTTATTACCTTAGTGTAATTACTCGTAACCCAACCACTGGTGCATTTGGTGTTGCTTCAGGACAGCCAGGTCCACTTACTGCCGCTCAGATCGAGCAGCAAAGAGAATGGTATAACATCGATCCAACCAAAGGCACTGTTCGTCAATTGACCAGAGCTATGACCGGTGAAGGAACTGATTGGTATGATGCATTAACAAGAGTTGCCCCTCTTCAAAGACATTCACTTGGCTTTAGCGGAGGATCAGAAGCTTCGAGATACTTTATCGGACTTGGTATCCAGGAACAAGATGGTATCATGATTGGTAACACCTTTAAGAGATACTCTTTAAGAGCAAACTCTGAATTTGATGTAACCAATAGAATCAGAGTTGGTCAAAACTTCCAAGCTACCTATAGACAAGTATTGGGTCAGCAAGGTGGTACCGGTGGTAGAGGAGTTTCCGATGACGAAAACGATATTCTTCAGGCTTTCCGTATGCCATCGATCATCCCTATTTATGATGAATTTGGTGGTTATGCTGGTACTGCTTCCAGAGGTTTCAACAACCCAAGAAACCCAGTTGCTAACAGAGATGGTCAAAATGACAACAGAAACTTCAATGCCAATGCATTTGGTAACGTGTATGCCGAGTGGGACATCATTGATAATTTGACTTTCAGATCTTCTATCGGTGGTCAGTACAACAACTACTACTATTGGGGATATTCCCGATTGCAGTATGAAAACTCAGAAAACAACTCTGCATTTGGATACAATGAAGGCTCAGGGTTTTCCTTTGGATGGACTTTCACCAATACCATGTCCTATAAAAAGACAATTGACAAGCATGCTTTTGATTTCTTAGTAGGTCAGGAAGCACTTAATTCAGGTGCTGGTAGAAACATTGATGCATCTGGTCAAAATCCTTTCTCTCAAGATCCAGATTTCATCACTATCTCCAACTTGCCTGTAGGTACTCGTCAAGTTAACTCTGGTCAGTTTAAGGGTGTAAACTTTGCCTCTTATTTCGGTCAGGTGAAATATACTTACAATGACAAGTACATCGTAAGTGCTGTGGTAAGACGTGACGGTTCTTCAAGATTTGGTGCAAATGCCAGATATGGTGTTTTCCCTGCATTCTCTGCAGCTTGGAGAATTTCTTCTGAATCCTTCTTGCAAAGCGCTACCTGGATTGATGATTTGAAAATCCGTGGTGGTTGGGGTGAAATGGGTAACTCCAACAACGTAGATCCTAACAACCAGTATTCTTTGTTCTCTGGTAACGTAGGAGCATCTTCATATGATATTACTGGCTCTAACTCCAATGCACTTATCGGTTTCAGAAGATCCAGAATTGGTAACCCTAATGCCCAGTGGGAAACTGCTGTAACTCAAAACGTAGGTTTTGATGGTACATTCTTCAATGGTCGCTTGGATGTGATTTTCGACTGGTGGAAAAAGGATACCAAGGACTTGTTGTTCACCGTTCCAATTCCTTTGACCGCAGGTAGTAATGCTGCTGCTCCAGCCGTAAACATCGGTGAAATGTTGAATAGAGGTTTGGACCTTTTGGTATCTACCAGAGGTAACCTTACCGGTGATTTGACCTATGAATTGACCGTGACAGGTTCTACCTTGAAAAACGAAATTGTTTCCTTGGCTCCTGGATTGGACTTCATCACTACGGTGAACCCATCCTACAGAGGTATTCAGCCAATTAGAAATGCAGTGGGTCAGCCATTGTCTTCTTTCTTTGGTTACAATACTTTGGGATTGTTTAGAAACCAGGAAGATGTGAATTCTCACGCCATTCAGGCAGGTAAGGCTCCAGGTCGATTCAAATTCGAAGACGTCAACGGAGATGGAGAAATTACTCCTGATGACCGGGTCTTCTTGGGTAGTCCGGTTCCTGATTTTACAGGTGGTATGAATTTCACTATTGGTTACAAAGGATTTGACCTTTCTGCATACTTCTATACTTCTCTAGGAAACGAAATTTGGAACCAGTCTAGATGGTTTACCGATTTCTTCCAGACTTTCGAAGGTGCTGCAATTTCCGAGCGTTTGAAAAATGCTTGGACTCCTGAAAACCTAAACGCTACTATTCCAGTTGTGGAAAGAACAGCTAACTTCTCAACTTCTGATGTGGCAAACTCTTTCTACGTGGAAGATGGATCTTATTTGAGATTCCAAAACTTGACTTTGGGCTATTCTGCTCCAGCAAGCTTGCTTCAAAAATTGAAGATGGAAAGACTGAGAGTATTCGGTTCAGTAAACAACCTGTTTACCATTACCGGATATGAAGGATTGGATCCTGCAGTAGGTGGTGATGCCGATTTGACTTTCGGTATTGACGTAGGTAACTACCCAGTAACTAGAGGATGGACTTTCGGTTTAAACCTGAGCTTCTAATCTTTTAAAAAAAATGAATCGAGTTATAGAAACTATAATAGATTAACAACATGAAGAATTTTAAATTAAAAATCGGTGCCCTACTAGCATCTACTGCGATGATGGTAGCTGTGAGCTGTAGCGAAGAGTTTCTCGAGGTTCCACCGGTAGGTCAGTTGTCAGAAAACCAGTTGAGAACTCTTGCAGGTCTTGATGCTTCTTTGATTGCTGCTTACTCTCAGGTGAACGGCCGAGGAAACAGATTAGGTTCTCCATCCAACTGGGTTTGGGGAAGTATTAGAGGGGGAGAGGCAAATAAAGGCACTGACCCAGGTGATTTTAGTACCATTAACCCAATCCAGCGTTATGAGAATAATGCGGCTGGTGGCGAAATGGGATCTAAATACAATGTTTGTTACGAGGGTATCGCCCGTGCTAACAACGTCTTGAGACTGTTGAAAAACCCAGGTCCAGACGTTACACCTGCTGATATCACAAGACTATCAGCTCAGGCTAGATTCCTCAGAGCTCACTTCTATTTTGAATTGTACCGTGACTACAACAGAACTCCTTATGTGGACGAAAATGTGGATTACGGTTCCGGTCTAGAATCTGTGAAAAATGACAAGGACCTTCTTCCATTTGTAGTTGCAGATTTGGACTTTGCTGTGAAAAATCTTCCAGCTACTCAGGCTCAGGTAGGTAGAGTTAATTCTTGGGCAGCTAAGGCCTATTTGGCCAAGGTGTACATGTACCAAAAGGACTTTACTAAAGCCAAGGCAATGTTTGACGATGTGATCGCAAACGGAGTGACTTCAAATGGCAAAAAGTATGGTTTGGTTCCTTACTATGAGAACATGTTCCGTGCTGCAAATGATAACCATGAAGAGTCTGTTTGGGCTTATCAAGCTGCAGCAAACACAGGTTCTGTGTTGAACGCAAATCCTGAGTTTGACTTGAACTTCCCTTACAACACCGGTCCTGCAGGTCCTGGTAATTGCTGCGGATTCTTCCAGCCAAGCTTTACTTTCGTGAACGCATTTAGAACTAAGAATGGCCTTCCTCTTTTGGATAAGTCTTACAACAGTGCTGCCAATGAAGTGAAGAATGACATGGGAGTATCTTCCGGTGCAGCCTTTACTCCAGATGCTGGTCCTTTGGATCCTCGATTGGATCATACTGTAGGTAGAAGAGGTATTCCATATTTGGATTGGCAAGATCATCCAGGCCAGGCTTGGATTCGTAACCAACCAAATGCAGGACCATATTCTCCTAAAAAGTATGTCTATGCTAAATCAGAGCAGGGTTCATTCCAGGATAACTCCTCTTGGACTCCTGGTTACACCGGTATCAACTTTATGATCATCCGTTTTGCTGATGTCCTACTTTTGGCTGCAGAAGCTGAAATCGAAGTAGGTTCATTGGAAAAGGCTCGTGAATATGTAAACCGAGTAAGAACTAGAGCCATGAATTCTATTCTTACTAGAAGTGGAGGAACTCCAGCTGCTAATTATGACATCAAAACTTACAGTACTCCTTGGACAGACAAGGCTACTGCACAAAGTGCCGTCAGAATGGAAAGACTACTTGAATTAGGTATGGAGGGTCATAGATTCTACGATCTTCAGAGATGGGGTACTGCTCAAGCTGAATTGGATTTCTATTTAGCTTACGATGCTGCTAAGCTTCCAGCTGCTTTGGGTGGAGCTAAGTACACTGAAAAGTATAAGTGGGTGCCAATTCCTCAAGATCAAATTGACTTGGTAGGAAGAGATATTCTTGCCCAAAACCCAGGTTTCTAAATCAAACTAGATTATAATTTAAAAGGGAAGGTCGAATGGCCTTCCCTTTTGTTTTTGCATGCATTTATTCTTTAATTTTTTCTTACTACCCGAGGAAAATAGTATTTTTCAATTTCCTATACCCACCCAAATTACCTATGAAGTCTTACCTATTACCTAGTCTTACCCTATTCTTAATTTTGCTTTCGTCCTGTAAAAAGGATGAGCGTCTATTCCAGTTGAGATCCTCCGATGAAACCGGGATTGATTTCAACAATCAGATCATTGAATCCGATTCCTTTAATATTTTGACCGATGAATACATCTTCAACGGGGGAGGAGTAGCTGTTGCGGATTTTGACCAAAATGGACTACCAGATCTCTTTTTTACAGGAAATCAAGTTCCAAACCGCCTATACCTAAATCAAGGTGATTTCAAATTCAAGGATATTTCTGAGTCATCTGGAATTATGGCTGAGAATCGCTGGTGTACCGGAGTGGCCGTGGTGGACATCAATGAGGATGGCCTTCCGGACTTATATGTGGCAGCAGCTATGAAAAAAGGTCCCGGAGAAAGAAATAACCTTCTTTTTGTCAATCAAGGCCTTGGAGCAGATGGCTCAGTGACTTTCAAGGAAATGGCAGAAGCCTACGGAATTGCCGATCCAGGTAATGCCATGGGAGCAGGTTTTTTTGATTACGATCTGGATGGAGATTTGGACCTGTACGTGTTAAACAATGAACAAGTAACCGCCAAGCCCACAAATTTCAGGGAAAAAGTCACCGATGGTTCGGCTGTTAATAACGATGCTTTGTATAGAAATAACGGTGATGGGACTTTCACCAATGTAACCCTTGAGGCCGGGATAACTTTTGAAGGGTTTGGACTTGGCCTTGCTTTTTCAGACATGAATAATGACGGCTGGCCGGATATCCATGTCAGCAACGACTACATTACCAATGATATCCTGTACATCAATAATCAGGACGGAACTTTTTCCAACAAAACCAAAGAAAATCTTCGGCACCAAAGCCAGTTTTCGATGGGTTCTGATATTTCTGACTTCAACAACGATGCACTACCAGATCTGATCACGATCGATATGCTCGGAGAAGACAATTATCGAAAAAAGACCACCATCGGAAAAAATATATACCAGACTTATCTCAATAACGAGCAATTCGGATACGAGTATCAATATGTTCGGAATATGGTTCATTTGAATAATGGACCGGGAATACCCTTCAGCGAAATTGGGCTGATGTCCGGGGTGTACCAAACTGACTGGAGCTGGGCACCTTTGTTTGGAGACGTGGATAATGATGGACTTCGAGATTTATTGATCACCAATGGATTCCCAAGAGATATCACCGATAAGGATTTTGCAAACTATCGGGCTGATGTGGGCAGTATTGCTACTGTTCGGCAATTATTGGACTCCATTCCAATCGTCAAAATCCCGAACTACTCTTACCGCAATAAAGGAGATCTGACTTTTGAGGATAGTGGCGAAAAATGGGGATTGAATGTGCCTTCCTTCAGCAACGGCTCTGCTTTGGTAGATTTGGATCTGGACGGAGATTTGGATTATGTAGTCAATAATATCAATGATCCGGCCTTTGTGTTTGAAAACACGCTGAATCAACAAAAAGAAAAGCCTAATTATCTCCGCGTCCAACTGCAGGGAAAATCCTCAAATCCTAGTGGTTTAGGGGCCAAGGTTTTGCTCAAATTCGGTGAAAATCAGCTTCTTTTCCAGGAAATGCAGGTGATTCGGGGCTATATGTCCTCCATTGAAGATGTACTTCATTTTGGGTTGGGAGAAAATACCGCCGTCAAAGAGCTAAAAGTAATCTGGCCGGATGGGAAAGAGAATGTACTCCAAGACGTTGCTGCGAATCAGATAATGAAAATTTCCTATGCAGAAGCGAAGGCTGGTTCCAATTCCGTAGCAATATTAAATCTTGATAACTCTCAGGCCTTCTTTGCCGAAGTTTCCGGGCAATTGGGAATAGATTTTACCCATTTGGAGGAAGATAAAATTGACTACAATGTACAGCGCACCCTTCCCCATAAATTATCACAATACGGACCTGCTTTAGCTGTCGGGGATGTCAATGGGGATGGACTCGAAGATTTAATTGTAGGTTCTTCCTCTGGGCAAAACCCACAAGTATTTCTTCAGTCCGCTACTGGTACCTTTTCTCAGAAAGAACTGATTCCCGGGTACCCGAATTCGTTTGAGGAGTCCGGTATCCTGCTTTTTGATCTGGATAATGACGGAGATCAAGATCTTTATCTGGTCAGTGGAAGTGCCGAGTTTGCTCCCAATTCAGTCGAATATGCGGACAGGATTTTTCTAAATGATGGGAAAGGAAACTTCAGCTTGATGGAGTCCTTTTCTCCCGAAAAGTCCAACGGAAGTGTAGTCAGAGGAGCCGATTTTGATGGGGATGGATTTGTGGATCTATTCGTTGGAGGTAGAACCCCAGTGACGAAATTTCCTTACCCGGATTTGAGTTTCCTTTATAAAAATGAAAATGGGAGCTTGGTCGATGTCACAAAAAACTGGATACCCGAACTTGAAAATATGGGGATGATCAGCGATGCAGTCTGGACAGATGTGAATAAAGACGGCAAGGTTGATCTCGTCGTGGTAGGAGAATTGATGGCCATCACCGTTTTTGAAAATAAAGGTGACCGGTTCGAAAAATTGAAGGATACTGGCTTGGAAAATTACCTGGGGTGGTGGAACTCCATTGCCACAGCGGATTTTGACCAAGACGGAGATACGGATTGGGTGGTCGGAAATATCGGGGCAAACAATGCCCATCACCCGACTTTTGATAGACCGGTGAAAATTTATGCCAAGGATTTTGATAACAACGGCAGTATTGATCCGGTGACTTTTGCCTATTACAAAGACCGAATCGGAGGAACCTATCAATCCTTCCCAAGTCATTTTTGGGATGATTTGTATGGGCAAAGTACTTTGTTCAGAAGGAAGTTTGAGCGGTACAAATACTATGCTTTGACTACTGAGCAATCCTTATTTAAGGAGGAAGAAAAGCAAGATGCCCTGATCCTGACCGGTAATTTTGATCGGAGCGTCTGGGTGGAAAACTTGGGTGATGGCAAGTTTAAAGTCCATGAATTACCGACATTGGCTCAGCTAGCACCAGTTAATGGGATCGTGACCGATGACCTGAATGGTGATGGATTCTCCGACATTCTTTTGGTTGGAAACAACTATGGGAACGAAATATTTATCGGTCGATTGGATGCCTCTGTAGGAGGAGTGTTTTTAGGAGATGGAAAAGGAGGGTTCAAGGCAGTCAATCCAAGAGAAAGTGGATTTATAGTTCCTGGAGATGCCAAAGCCTTGGTAAAACTCTCTCCAGCTCAAGGAGCTCCGATTTTCTTTGCTTCCCAAAACCGTGGCAAGCTCTTGGCTTTTCAATCCAAATTAGCCGAAACCAAGGTATTTTCCTTTCCTCAAGATGCGATGGCGGTATTGGTGGAGCTACCGGGAGGAAAATTCCAGAGATTTGATTTGGGAATCGGTTCAGGTTTTGGTTCTCAATCATCCCGGGAAATAACAATACCCAAGGACGCCGTCTCTGCCAATATGATTAATTATAAAGGAGAAACGGTTCCTTTGGAGATTTTAACCCGAAACTGATTACCGGTAAAGTTCCCCCGGTTTGGCTTGGCAAATGTCCTCAATCAGCTCAACTAATTTGTCTGTGACATCCTCAAAATATCGCCTCCCTTTTTCAGGGGAGGCTTTTTTTGGATTGCCAATTCCGGTGTCTTCGGTGACTTGAGACCATTTTCGTTCTGCCCAAGCCCATTTTTCGCGGATTCCTTTGATCACTGATTTTTTTTCAGCTCCATCTCCAGCTTGGTCCAAGGGAAGTACTAATTCTGGATGAAAAAACTGGATCAGGGCAGTTTCCATTTCATCAGCATGATCTCCTGACTCCTCAAAATATTGACTTTTATCCAAGGCTTGGAACCAGTTGCAAGTGAAGAGCATCATGTCCGGGAATTTCAGTCCCAATTCCCGAAGCATGGGCTGGAAATTATTGCCTCCATGGCTGTTGACTATCAAAAATTTCTTCAAGCCCTGGCGATTGAGGACTTCCAGGATATCCTGTAAAATGATCAGTTGAGTGCTCGGGTTGAGATTGATGTCCAAATAAATATCGCTTTGGCCAGTATTGACTCCAAAAGGAATCGTGGGCATGACCACCACTTTGTTTCCTTTTTCCCAGGCCTTTCGAGCACCTTCTGCGCTGATGTAATCGGCTTCATAGATATCTGTACCATAAGGCATATGGTAATTATGGGCTTCAGTTGCCCCCCAAGGCAGAATTGCCAAATCGTATCGGAAGGTTTTTAGATCTTTCCAATTTGCTTCTTTCAGGATGTAGGGTCTCATGGGTTTTTGGATAAAAGGATGGGGGATTCTGGGCCAAATGTCATAATTTGAAAGCCAGTTTCTAAAATACATTTCATGTCCCAAAGAAGAAAGTTTATCAAGCAATCCCTAATGGGCTCTGCCTTATTTTTGCCCGGCGTGGCGGCCTCTTGTGCTCAAGTTTCTCCAAAAGAAAATACCTCCGGTGAGAAACCCCTGATTTTGTCCACTTGGAATCATGGCATCCCGGCGAATGCAGATGCTTGGGCCAAATTGCAGGAAACAGGGAGTATTCTCGATGCGGTGGAAGCTGGAGTACGCAATACGGAGTTGGACATGGAAAACCTATCAGTAGGTCTTCAAGGACTTCCGGATCGGGAAGGGATTACTACTTTGGATGCCTCGATTATGACAGGAGATGGTTCTTGTGGAACGGTTGCTTTTGTAAGACAAGTGAAGCATCCGATTTCTTTGGCCCGTGCGGTGATGGAAAAAACTCCCCATGTCATGCTGGTGGGAGAGGGTGCTAGGCAGTTTGCCATCGCGGAGGGATTTCCGATGGAAGAGGAAAAGCTAAGTCCAAAAGCCCAAGAAGCTTATGACAAATGGAAGGTTACCAGCCAATACAAGCCGATTATCAATATCGAAAATCACGACACCATTGGAATGATCGGAATTGATGCCAATGGTAAACTCGCAGGTAGCTGCACGACCAGTGGCTTGGCTTACAAGATGCACGGAAGGGTCGGAGACAGTCCGATTATCGGTGCAGGTTTATTCGTGGATGATGAAGTAGGGGCAGCAACTGCAACCGGGTTGGGGGAATCCATCATCCGGATCTGTGGGAGCTTTTTGATTGTTGAACTTATGCGTCAGGGACGGACTCCCCAAGAGGCTTGTGAAGAAGCTGTCAAGCGATTGGTGGCCAAAAACAAGGGGATCAATGACATTCAGGCAGGTTTCCTGGCGATCAATAAATATGGAGAAGTCGGTGCGTATGCCGTTCACCCGGGGTTCAATTATGCCCAGGCTACTTCCCAAGGAAATGTGTTGATTGATTCCAAAAGTCATTTTACTCCATGAGTCGCATTCTATTAGAAGCCCCGGTTTTCAGCCTTCAGGGAGCCTTGGAAGCTGCTCAATACGGGATAGACCGATTGGAGCTTTGTGCCAATTTTCCTGAAGGAGGCGAGACTCCCAGCGCTGGTATGCTTCGCTTTCTAAAGAGTGAGGTGGATATTCCTGTTTTTGTGATGATCCGTCCCAGAGGAGGTGATTTCGTCTATTCTCAAAAGGAACTCATTGTCATGAAGCAGGACATTCAGCTCCTGGCGGAGTTGGGTGCGGATGGGTTTGTGTTTGGAGTGTTGGATGAGAAGGGAAAAGTCAATGAATCGGCTAATAAAATGCTGCTTCGAGCTGCAAATGATAAGCCATGTACTTTCCATAGGGCCATTGACGCTTCGGCAGATTTACATGATTCTTTGGAGAAAATCATTGACTTGGGATTTCAGAGAATCCTGACTTCTGGAGGTAAGAATTCTCTTTCTGAGGGAATGGAGACAGTTTTATCTTTATTGGAAAAAGCACAGGATCGTATCATTATTATGCCAGGAGGAGGGACTAAAGCAGAACACATCCCAGTGCTGAAAAAGACAGGTTTTCTTCAGGAAGTGCATTCTTCCTGCAAGATGACCAAGCCTTCCACTAATGAATACATCAATCCGGATCTGAACTTCTCGGGCCAGCCTGTAGATTTTTCCCAGCATCTGGGTGTAGATCCAGAATTGGTCCAAGGTTTTAAGCAAGTATTGTAAGCAAAAGGATGAGGAGAATTTGGAAAGTGCTCGCCTTCCTGTCTTTGGCAGGATGTGGACAGATCGGAGAGCGAAAGCAGCCCCCTCCGAGCTTGTACCAACTTTCCCAGTCTGACCTCAATCTGAGTGGGGAGCAGTTGGCCAATGGCTACTGTGCAGCATGCCATGTAAAGCCCGAGCCACAGGTTTTGGATAAGAAAACCTGGGAAAAGCTTCTTCCGGATATGCGAAAGCGGATGGGGCTATACCTTCCCGAGGATTTCGGCACCACCTTGCCAGAAGACGAAGGAGTTCCGGAAGGAATTTATTCCAAAACTCAGATGATTTCCCGGGAAAACTGGGAAAAGCTGGTGGCTTATTACCTTGAAAATGCCCCTGAAAATCCCCTTCCACAGGAGAAAAAATTAAATCCGATTCCCGGGATACCAGGATTTGAAGTTCAAATTCCTTCTTTCGAATTTATCCGGCCAAGCTTGACCACGATGCTCAAAATCCACCCTGAAACGGGGCATTTGTGGTTGGGACATAGATTCAGGGCATTGTTTGTTTTAGATCCGAAAAACAACTTTCGACAATTGGACTCAATCCCCACTGATGTAGCTCCAGCTGAATTACTCTGGAAAGACCAAAATTCCTTCCAATTGCTGACCATGGGCCTAATGGATCCAGCCAATGATTCCTTGGGAACTTTGTCCCTCTTCCAGAAAAAAGGAATTAAATGGGACTCTCAACCAGTCATATCCAATATGATGCGTCCCGTGCATGTGGAGGTAGCGGATTGGAACAAAGATGGAAAGGAAGATTTCGCGGTTGCTCAATTTGGGAATCACCTAGGGAAATTCAGCTTGTTTCTGAGCGGTTCACAGGGGTATTCAGAAATAGATCTAAAAAAAGATCCGGGGGCACGCCGATCTATAGCAGTGGATTTTGATCAGGACAGGGATCTGGATATTCTGGTTCAAATGACTCAGGCCAAAGAATCCATTTTACTTTTTGAAAACCAAGGAGAAGGGAAGTTCCGGGAAGAGACTTTGCTGGCTTTTCAGCCTGCTTTTGGATCCAGTGATTTCAAGTTTGAAGACATGGACGGAGATGGATTCAAAGACATTGTATTGGTGAATGGGGACAACGCAGATCAGTCTCAAATCCTGAAGTACTACCATGGGGTTAGGATTTTTAAAAATGATGGGAAAGGGAAATTTGAAGAGCACTGGTTTTACCCCATGTATGGAGCTAGCGGATTAGAAATAGGAGACTTTGATCAGGATGGAGACCAGGATTTGGTTGTGATTTCGTTTTTTCCTGATCCTATGCAAAAGCCACGGCAAGACTTGGTGTATTTTGAAAACACTTCGGGCGGATTCCGGCCCTATTCTTTGGCTCAGAATGCTGAATTTCATTGGTTGACCATTACCAAAGGAGATTTGGATTTAGATGGAGATTTGGACCTGGTTATTGGTGGTTTTGAGTTTAACCAACTTTATCAAGCACCTCGTGAAAACTGGAAGCCCTTTTTGATATTGAAAAATACTAAGAAATAAAATTTCGTAATTTGATATAAATAAGAAATAAAGAATTGAATTAGATAATTTTATGTGATTTAAATTTTATTTTTTAGCTTTTTTCAGTAGCTTATATATTCTGATTTTAAATATATATGCTATGGTAAAAAGTTTTCAAGGTGTTCGAGTAGTCGAACCAAAGTCTAAAGTTCAACCCATTTTGGTAAAAGATCACATGAGCACAAAGCTCGTGACATTCCGTCCTTCACAGACCATAGACCAAGTAATGGAGGAGTTGACCAAGAGAAAAATTTCTGGTGCTCCCGTTGTGGATGAATCGGGAGCATTGGTTGGAATCATTTCAGAAGTGGATTGTCTTAAAGAGATTATCAAAGGAAAATACACCAATACAGTGAGATTCCCTGCCCGGGTGGAGGAGCTGATGACCAAAGATGTGATTACTCTCAGCCCGGATATTTCCTTGTTTGATGCCGCACAAAAATTTCTGGATTATCAGATTAGAAGATTTCCGGTGCTCAAAGAAGGAAGACTCGTGGGTCAGATTAGTTTAAGTGATGTAATACGAGCATTTCCAAGCCTAAAACATACAACCTGGTAGATTCAATCTGAATCTTTTTCAAAGCCGCTTTCGAGTGGCTTTTTTTATTCATTAAAAAACGGCCTCATTTCCTCATGGATATCCTCCCGTAGCTTTTTGAGCTTCAGAGCATATTCTTCCAGCTTTTTCTCCTGGTCAGTTTTTGGTACCCAGGGACGAACTTTCTTGGGATTTCCTTCCTGATCCACGGCTACAAAAATGATGATGCAGTGAGTCTTTTTCTCGAATTTCTTTTGCTCAAAGGTTCTGGAATAGACTTCCACCATGATATGGATACTGGAGCTACCGGTGACGATCACCTGACTGTCAATTTTGATCAATTCTCCAATCCCTATGGGCTTATAAAATCGGATTCCACCCACATAGACCGTGACACAATAGCTTTCTGCCCAGTTTCTAGCGCAGGTATAGGCAGCCTGATCGATCCATTTCATGACAGTGCCTCCATGGACTTTTCCGCCAAAATTGACGTCTCCGGGTTCGCTGATAAACTGAAAGCTGGTTTTGTGGGAGGGCATAGAATTTAGAGTAAGAGTAAGATGGAAATTAGGGAAGATACAAGGAGAACGCCGTAGCCGAGAAACAGGAGCTTTCTAAGCTCTTTGGATCCCGCGTAACTGGCAATGCCAAGTTTTACAAGAGTATTGGTCATCACAGCGATTAGGATCGCGAGGGAAGCCGTGTTGATATCGAGCTTGACCTCGGCGAGTTTAGAGGCTGATATCGTGATGGCATCCACATCCGATAGGCCGGCAATGGCACTGGATATCAATGTTCCGGCTGTGCCGAGATTTTGATTGGCATAACTGACGATCAGTAAAATGGCAACATAGATCAAACCGAAGACTAATGCTCCTTTGAGATCCATGGGCTTGCCAAGTGGTATTTCAGCGTCCTTGATTTCGGTGGCGTATTTTTTCTTATAAATGTAAAATGTGATACCCATACCGGAGCCTAGGATAAAGACCAAGGCAGGCAGTAGGTTGGTGAATAGATTAGCGTTGAATATAAAGGTCCAGATCAATACCCGGAAAAACATGATCGAGGATGCCGCAAGGATAGCTGTTGCGCATTGGGAGGATAGGCTTTTGTTTTCTTTGCTTTTTTTGGAAAAAATCCAAGTTACCGCAGTGCTTGATACCAAACCACCCAGTATTCCGCTTAGTAATATCCCACTGTTTGCCCCTAGAAACTTGATCAGAATGTGGCCTAATAGCCCCAATCCGGATGTCAGAATAATGACCCAGCCGATCTCCCGGGGATTGATGACGTCAAAGGGCGCAGGTCCAAATGTCTGATTGGGTAGAAAAGGCAAAACCAAAAGCGCCAAAACTACAAAAAGGATGAAATCATAAAGCTCTGTGGGGGTAATCTTGCCAACGATCGCCTTCAATCTAAACTTTGATGAAAGTACAACCACCAGAATCACCGTCACAGTCAGACAGATTTCTACATAGCCATGCAAGACCAGGGTTCCCATCAAAAATGCAAAAATCGAGGTCAACTCGGTCGTCAAGCCCCGATCCCCCTGACTGGCAGTGTACCAATAAGAGGATGCGATCAATGCCATGATTCCAAGAAGGATGGCGGCGTAAATCCAAATCGAGAAAAGGTGGTAAAATATTCCGGACGTAAAGCCCATCAGGGTAAGAATGACAAAAGTTCTGATTCCAGAAAATCCTGTGGAGTTTTCATTCATCGCACTGTATTGTCTTTCCAGACCTATGACGGCTCCGATTCCCAATGCGACCGCCAAACGGATAAAGAAGTCTCTCTGAGACAGTGAAAAAGAGTCTAAATCGATCAGTAAAGTTTCCAAAATTGGCTTTGGGTCTTTTAGGTGATTTCCTAATCTACTCTTCTTTTCCCAAAAAATAAATGATTTAGACCTGCAGAACTGAAGAATAAAATGGGGATATCAAAGGAAAAGGGCCGAAGCCCCTTTCTTTATTTGAGATTTGCCTTGAAAAAAGCTATGGTCTTATCCCAAGCCTGTGTGGCAGCTTTTTCATCATACCTCGGTGTGGTATTGTTGTGAAAGCCATGGTTCACTCCCGGATAATTGATCATTTCATATTTTTTACCATTTGCCTTGAGTGCGGCTTCATAGGCCGGCCAGCCTGCATTGACTCTTTCGTCCAGTTCTCCATAGATTACTAGGAGAGGAGCATTGATTTTAGGAACATCTGCCGCATCGGGCTGTCCACCATAGAAGGGTACAGCGGCTTTCAGATCTGGAATTCTTACCGCCATCATGTTGGAAATCCATCCTCCGAAGCAGAATCCAACCACCCCGACATTTCCGTCGCAATCCGGATGGTTTTTCAAATACTCAAATGCAGCTATAAAATCTTCGAGCATCTCATCTCGGCCTCTTTTGGACTGCATAGCTCGTCCCTCGTCGTCATTTCCCGGATAACCTCCCAAAGGAGTCAGGGCATCCGGAGCAATGGAAATAAACCCGGCAGCAGCGCATCGTCTTCCTACATCTTCGATGTAAGGATTTAATCCACGGTTTTCATGTACCACAACAATCCCGGGGAATTTTCCTGAACCAGCCGGCTTTGATAACAATCCTTTGATTTGTCCACCACCCTTGGGGGAATTGTACATGACATAATCCGAGCTTTGCAGCCGCTCATCCGTGGGTTCGATGGTTCGGGTGTTGACATAATCAGGCATCATCGAACTCATCAGCGCAGTGACGGTGATCCCTCCAACGGCATAGGCAGAAAGCTTCTCGACAAAAGTTCTTCTGTCCAATCGATTGTGACAGTAGTAATCGTATAGATCAAAAGCTCCCTGAGGGATATCTTCTTTTTTGAGTTTTTCCATGATTTGGCTTTTTTGGTTAATTAAAAGTTAGGGCATTTCAGGAAAAATAAAACTTAAAATCGCCCAAACCCTGAATTTGATCTACGAATGGGGTTTCTCAAGCACTTGGACGAAACTTCTGCTGCAAGCCCATGAGGAAATTGCGTAGAATTTGATCCTTGCAAACCCGATACTGGGGTTGAGAAGGATTGCGGAAAAAGGCACTCAATTCATGTCTGCTGATTCTGAAACTTCTTAAGGCGAATACCTCCAACATATCCTCTTCTTTAAAATTCAGAGCGATTTTGAGTTTTCGAAGAATCAGGTTGTTATTCAGGGATTTTTCGGCTGCCGGGATGTTGTCATCCTTTTTTCCTCTTTTCAAAATGATCAGCCCGTTTAAAAATGAAGCCAATTGCTTGTCGTAAATGGGCTTGAACGCTTCATCATCTTCTTTTTTTAACCAATTGCTGACTTCTTCGCGGGTAGTCTCGAGACCTCCAAGACCAAATATTTCGATCATGACAAAGTCATTGAAATCAAATGTATATCGAAGCGTTTTGAGGAGATCATTGTTACTCATAAAAGGATGTTTTTTTTCAAAGATCGGGTTTTTGATAGACAAAAGGTTGATTTTGGAAAGAGAAGCTTAAAAGAGCCTTCCAATCTACTGGTGATTAGAATACCTCCATTCCAAAAAAATAATTAACTTCAAATCAGCCATGCAACCAATGACAGAAGAGAATATTTTCAAGGAACCAAAGGATAAAACCTCTAGGGAAAGGCAGACCTTTTACAGAGTGGCTTTTCAAAATTCCGCCAATCTGCTGCAGATCGCTGATAATAAAGCCAATATTATCATCAGCATCAATGCGCTGGTCATTTCTTCCATGATCGCTTTGGTGAGTTATGGGAGCATTTCCTCCCAAATCCAAGTCGATAATTTTGAAGTTTTGATTCCTATCCTGTTGTTTTTGGCAATTATCATCTCTTCCACTATTCTGGCGGTGCAGGTAGCAAGGCCAAAAATTCTGGGCAAGCCCAAAAATCCGGGGGAAAAGCCCAAATTCAGTGTGCTGTTTTTTGGGTCCACAGAATATTATTCCATGGAAGAATTTCTCGAAGAAACACATCGACTCCTCAATGATAAAAAAGATATCATGGATCAGATGTCCATTTCTCTTTATTACCAGGGGAAAATACTAAACCGAAAATATTCCCTTTTGAATAAAGCCTACATGGTTTTTATCCTAGGGATGGCTTTTGGAATTCTGGTTTTTTTCTGGATCCTTTACCTTTAATTAATAGGTGATTTTGATCAGGGATTTTTATCTATCCAAACTTTAACCTCACTCCACCTATCAGGAATGAGGTTTTTTCTTTTTAGAAACCAATTTTTTCCTAGAATAAGAAAGGGTCATAGGTTTTATCTATCGGAAAAAAAATTAAATACAGTTTCTTTTTGGTAAATTAGTGTTGTTGAATTTAATACTAACAAAACAGCATATGGAAAATCATGATATGAAAAGTGGAGACATCAGCAAATGTCCTTTCCACAATGGCTCGATGTCGGCCGCCGCAGGCAAAGGCACTCAAAATGTAGATTGGTGGCCTAATCAGCTGAACATCAATATTCTTCGCCAGCACTCCTCTCTTTCCGACCCTATGGATGAGGGATTTGATTATGCAAAAGAATTCCAGTCTCTGGACTTGAAAGAAGTAAAGGCTGATATTGAAAAAGCATTGACTACCTCTCAGGATTGGTGGCCTGCAGATTATGGACACTACGGTCCGTTTATGATCCGAATGGCATGGCATAGTGCCGGAACCTACCGTGTTCAGGATGGACGTGGTGGAGGAGGTACAGGCAACCAGCGTTTTGCTCCTTTGAACTCCTGGCCTGATAATGCCAATCTAGACAAGGCTCGACTCCTGCTATGGCCAGTCAAACAAAAATATGGGAAGAAACTTTCCTGGGCTGACTTGATGATCCTGACCGGTAACGTTGCTTTGGAATCCATGGGCTTCAAGACTTTTGGTTTCGGTGGAGGTAGAGCAGATATCTGGGAACCAGAACAGGATATTTATTGGGGTTCGGAAAAAGAATGGACTGCCCACAGGAGCCCAGAGGCTTTGGAAAATCCTCTTGGAGCTACAGAAATGGGTTTGATCTATGTGAATCCGGAAGGACCTAATAAGGTGCCAGATCCGCTTTTGGCGGCTAAAGCTATCCGTGAGACTTTTGGCCGAATGGCTATGAATGACTACGAAACCGTTGCCTTGATAGCCGGTGGTCATACCTTCGGAAAAACACACGGAGCTGCTGATCCTGAGAAATTCGTGGGTGTTGAGCCAGCTGCTGCTTCCATTGAATACATGAGTATGGGTTGGAACAATTCCTATGGAAAAGGAAATGGTGCCGACACCATTACCTCTGGGTTGGAAGGCGCTTGGACTTCTACTCCTGCGAAGTGGGGACATGATTACTTCAAGTTCCTTTTCGAATACGAGTGGGAGTTGACCAAAAGCCCGGCAGGAGCTCATCAGTGGGTAGCAAAGGATGCTGAAGCTATCATTCCTGATGCGCACATTCCAGGTAAGTTTCACAAGCCTTTCATGCTGACCACGGATTTGTCCATGAGATTTGATCCTGAGTATGAAAAAGTATCCAGAAGATTCTACGAAAATCCGGATGAGTTTGCCGATGCATTTGCAAGAGCTTGGTTTAAACTAACACACCGGGATATGGGACCTAAGTCCCGCTACCTGGGACCTGAAGTACCAGCTGAGGACTTGATCTGGCAGGATCCAATTCCGGCAGTAACACATCCTTTGGTAGATGAAAAAGATATCGCAGGACTGAAAGCCAACATCCTGGCTTCAGGATTGACCGTTTCTGAATTAGTAACTACCGCTTGGGCGTCTGCTTCAACTTTCAGAGGTTCTGACTTCCGAGGTGGCGCAAATGGAGCGAGAATCCGATTGGAGCCTCAGAAGCATTGGGAAGTGAACAATCCAGCCCAATTGTCCAAAGTATTGGGCATTTTGACAAGTATTCAGGGTGAATTCAACAGCAATGCTTCAGGTGGTAAGAAAGTTTCTATGGCTGATTTGATCGTCTTGGGAGGTTGTGCAGCAGTAGAAAAAGCCGCTAAAGATGCCGGTTTTGATATTTCTGTGCCATTTACCCCTGGACGTGCAGATGCAGCTCAGGATGAGACCGAGATCGACTCTTTCGAATTCCTAAAGCCTTGGGCAGATGGATTTAGAAATTATGTGAGTGCAGATTGTGAAGTGAAGGCCGAAGAAGCATTGGTGGACAAAGCCCAGCTGATGACCCTGACCGCTCCGGAAATGACAGTTCTGGTTGGAGGGATGAGAGCTTTGGGTGCCAACTGGGATGGTTCTAAGCATGGTGTCTTTACTTCGACTCCTGGTAAATTGACCAATGACTTCTTTGTGAATCTACTGGACATGAGTACTACTTGGAGAGCCACTTCCGATCAGCAGAATGTATTTGTAGGAAGCGACCGTAGAACCGGAGAGCCTAAGTGGACTGCAACTCGCGCTGATTTGATCTTTGGTTCCAACTCCGAGCTGAGAGCCTATGCCGAAGTATATGGCTGCGAGGACGGCAAGGCGAAGTTTGTGAAAGACTTTGTCAAAGCCTGGAACAAGGTGATGAATTTGGATAGATTTGATTTGAAATAATCCAATCCTCATAAAAAATGGAAAGCGGCTCGAAATCGGGCCGCTTTTTTAGTTTTATCGAAAAGCTTTCAACTGATTATGGTGGACCAAAAACTCACCTGAATTTTACAATCGGGGCAGATGGATAGTGGACCTTTTCTTCCACATAGATTTTCCCAGGTCCATTTAGGACTACAGAACTCAATCCAGGCTAGGTATTCAGCCGGACGATTGCATTTTGGACATTTTTGATGATGTTCGAAATCCTCATTTTTTAAAGATTGATCAAAACAATCCATGACATCTTCCCAAGGAAAGATAGTTGGATGGGTTGGATCTGGAATAAATTTTTTCCGGTCAAGGCTTATTTGCATTGGTGTGAAAAATTAGATGGATAAAACATTGAATTGCTCTTCTATTCCCCTTTTGGAAAAATCAAGAAACTGAAAAGACGATTGAAGTTTTCAATTTAGGAAGATGTTCTTACGAGTTAAAGGAGTTTTAAACCCTGTCCATAAATATTCTTTGAAATCAAAAGGGGAATGATTTCAATGGGGATTTCTAATCAATTTAGAGAATTACGAAATCATGGCTCCGGCTGCGGCAAACAGGAAAATAAAAGCATAAAAGCACAATCCGACTATAGTCAGGATTCCCATGAATTTATAAAGTGACTTTTGATTTGCTAAAGCTTCGGTTAATTGAATTTGATCCCTCTCTAGTACCGCAGTTTTGGTTTTTCGGGAATACCGATAAAGGTATAAGCATGGGAAAAAATAAAGGACAGCCATCAAAAGGTAAATTCCCGTCATCATAGGACCTAGGGGCACAGGCGTACTTTGAGCCAATTCTGACTGGATTTGATTAAAAATATACCCAAAACCGAAGGCCATGATCAAGACTATTCCCACAAATACAAACCCCACAATGGAAAGGAATTTCCCCCATTTGGCGGTTTCCATCAGTAGGTAAAGAGAGGTTCTCGGGATGACTAAGTCAGGTTTGGAGATTTGCTCAGAGGAATCGGTGAAGTTTTGTTCTTGCATAGTTTGGGTTGTTTAGGTTGATGTTTTTGTTCCCTTTTAAAAAATGGGAATCCCAATAAACCTGATTTTTGAATTCCTAGAAATACCCTATTTAGGGTATTTTGAGGTAATGAGGGATTTGGGCAAAAGCAATTGAAAAAAGAGAATTGAACCACATTGGCACATAGGGATTGCTTCTCTCGCAAAGATGACAAGGTGCAAAAGGCAAAGTGCAAGAGGAAAAGTGCAAATAGATCAAGCCAAAAACGTGTTTACCAAGGGATTTATTGGCAAGATTATTCAACGCCTCAAACTCCCCCTTTCAGGAAAGGAGCTTAGGGGGCGACGGTTATTACAAGCGTTTAAAACTGATTTGTTTGTCTGTTTTTACATTGATTTCCCTGAACATAAGCCTGCTGTTGGTTAAAAAAGTCTGGTAATATTCTCCATTGAGTTCCATGAAGTTTGGGTTGTCCCCAAAGGAAAGTTCAAATTCTACACGCTGATTGGCTGTTTTGGTCTTCCAAGTACCTTCTCCCAGCAATTGGGTGCCTCGGTAGACTTCTACCCGACCTATGGACAGAAAAACAAAATTGACATCTTCGAAAGGCCCAACTCGGTCTAGTCCATTTTCCTTGAAAAGCTCGAGCTTCCATGGCTCACTGGTCAGAGTTTGAATAAGAAATTTATCACTGCGGGTATCTTCTGCTTTCTCTGTACAGGAGAATAAAAGACCAAGTAAAAAAAGTATAAATAAGCTCCTCATTATGTTTTTTTTTCAGGACTAACGAAAAATACTTTTTCAGGTTTAAATATTCCTTAACCTAAAGTCTGGGTGCAATTACCAAAGATACCAGTGGCAAAAAGCAAAAGGCAAAGGGAAAAAGAGAATTGAACCACATTGGCACATAGGGATTGCTTTTCTTGCAAAGAGCAAAAGGCGCAAGGGACAAAGTGCAAAAGGCAAATGGCAAATAGATCAAGCCAAAATCGTTTTTACCAAGGGATTTATTGGCAAGATTATTCAACGCCTCAAACTCCCTCTTTCAGGAAAGGGGTAAGGGGGATTGGTTAATTTTGACTCGTCCTGAAAATAGTTTACAGGTTAGTGTTTAAATCCTGATACTGATTTACTATTTCTCTTAGTCCTTTTATTGGTTTACAAGTGTACGGTTTTTGGGATAATAGTTTTTCCACAATCGATCTGATTTTTGATTGGTTTGGTGGACTTCTTCAGGTGTTTTGTTGCCTATACTCATGTGAGGTCTTTCTCGGTTGTAGAGGTTGACCACTTGGGAAAGCAACTCCTTGGCTTCTTGAATGGAATTCACTTCATAGCAATCCAGGTATTCTCCTTTTATAATTCCATTGATTCGTTCAGCCAATGCGTTTTCTAACGGATCTCCGTTTTCGGTCATACTAATCGCTATACTATTGTCCTGTAATAGCTTGACATACTCTTTACAGCAATATTGAATTCCTCGATCTGAATGATGGATCAAGCCTTCTACTGGTTTTTTTAACTGATCCAAAGCCATTTGAAGGGCATGGATGGATGATTCAGCTTCCAGCGATTCACTCAGATGGTAGCCTATAATTTTATGTGAGAACACATCGGTTACAAAACTGATGTATAGAAACTTATCCTTAAACCCCCAATAAGTAATGTCGCTAACCCATAACTGATGGATTCCATCAGCAACAAACTCACGGATCAGATTGGGATATTTTCGAAGCCAATGACTTGAATAAGTTGTAGTTACCCGTCTGTTTCGGCGGCGAATCAACAACTGATTTGCTGCCAAAAGATCAAACAACCCATCTCTACCCATCTTGATCTGGTGATCGAACATGAAGACTTCCAGCTTCACCAGAAGCTTACGGCAACCCATTTTTTTATGGGTTTTTCTGATTCGTAACACTTCTTTGATCACCAGCTCCTGCTCAAAGCTGGTTTCTTCTTTTTGCCAATAGTGCTGGTAATAAGCCTGTCTGGTCATACCAAATAATAAACATAAACGACTCAGAGCCTGTCGCTGATGCCTTTCCTTTAAGGTGGTAATTACTTGGTGTCGGACTTTTTTCTGATCGGAATTTTCAATTCCTTTTCTGCAATTTCGATCATCAGCTCATAGCCTTCGGCTTTCAGCTGGGCATTCTCAAGCTGACGCTCCAGTTCTTTAATGCGTTTTTGAAGGTCTTTGGGATCCTGCGGATTGTCGTCGGTAGCCAAAACTGATCGTTCTTGTTTAGTAGAATCTAAAGATAATCGTCTTTTAATTGGATTTTCGATTCGATCAGAATAACCTAACATCCGCATCCAGTGAAGCATTTTCCCGTGTTCTACAGTTTGACCGGTATACTTCCTCCAAATTTCAACTTTAGAGTAATTTCCAGAAAGATACTCCTTGATCATTTCTTCTCGTTCTGCCCAACTCAAGGATCCAATTCCTCGTGCCTTTTTTTCTTTTTGTCGTTTCATTGAAGTTTACATTGCGTAAACTCATTCCAGGACAAGTCATTTCTCGCAAAGACGGGGAGACGCAAAGGGAAAAAGGCAAATGTGCAAATGATAGGATTGTATCTGGCAGGCAGCACCAATTCGAGGGTTTTCCTTGGAAGAAATAGAATAGCTGGCGGTTCTAGTTTATGATTCCAACCGCTTTTTTCAGATAAAAATCATCCTCTAATTGGTTTAACATGAAATTTGCCACGCTGGCTCTGGAAATCATTTTGGTGAGGATATAGTTGCCCACATGGGTGCCATGATGGATCTTGGCTCGTTTTTTCCCATTGGTGAGTTGGCCTGGGCGAACAATGGTCCAGTCCAAATCGCTGTTCATGATCAGCTTTTCTTGCTTGGCTTTATCCAAAAAGTAAAAAAGAAGGATAAAAGGAATGGTAAAAAGGGTGTAGTAAAGTCCAAGCTTAAATCTGCTGTCATTGACTCCCAAAGAAGTGATGCAAACCAGCCGCTTGACTTGACTTTTCTCCATGGCTTGGATCATGTTTTTTGTTCCTTCGGACAGGATGCTACTGGGGATAATAAATCGTTTGTGTCCCAAAGCTGAAAGTATGGCATCTTGACCGGAAATTGCCCTTTGAAGGCTCTCGGGGTCTAGGACATTCCCTTGGAGGACTTTCAACCTGGGATCTGACAATTTAAAATCAGCCGGATTTCGAACCAAAGCTGTGACTTCATGGCCTCTTTCGAGTCCTTGTTTGACCAGTTCAATGCCGGTTTTTCCACTTGCGCCAATGATTAATATTTTCAATTTTCCCATATATCAATTTAGGCTTCATTCGTGCATAATCCTATGGGTAAAATTCGTTGGGATTGAGGCAAAGGCAAAGAGCAAAGGGCAATGAGCAAATGGCAATGAGCAATGAGGAAAGGGCAATGGGCAATAAGCAAAAGGCAAAAAGCAAATAGATTAACCCAAAACAGCAACCAAAGGGTTTATGGGAATAACTCTTCCGGGACCCAAACTTCTCCTTATCTGGTAAGGGGTTTGGTTAGTTGATTTTTCGTTGATTCTTAATAGTTAGAATTGGAGAGGGATTAATTTCTCTCGAGACAGCAAGCGATTAGGGAAAAAAAATGGCTTTTGAACTGTCAAAAGTCAAGCTTGTTAAACCTTAGAGTAATAATGTGCGGAAATATTTTTAGATCCACCTCCTGACTTTTTGGGAATATGCCTCGTAATCTTTTCCAAATTCTTGTTTTAGGAAAACTTCTTCAAGTCGTATTTGGGTGTTGATGCTGATGGTGGACAGTGAAATTATCAATAGGGTAAAAGCATTCGGGATGACCATAAAAAGCCCAATGTTGGCGATCATAATCCCCAGAAAAATGGGATTTCTGGAAACGGAGAACAGTCCATGGGTTACCAATTCTGCTTTGTTGGACTCGTCAATGCCTATTCTCCAGGAATTTGCCATATGGGTTTGGGCTATCCAAACGACCACTAAGGATAAAATAAGGAGGCCCCATCCGATTTTTTGAAGGATGGGGTTTTCCAAATACCAAAAAGGAAGCAGGTATTGATACCAATCTGGCTGAAAGGCATATATCCCCACAACAAGCAGTTCTATAATTGAAATTACGGTAAATACCTTCCCGTTGAATCCATGGGCATCATCAGTCTTGTTGAAAGTCAATGGGTTAATCCCTGTCTTTTTCCAAAGTAGAACAGATCTTACTACAAACACAAGCAGAAAGTAGAGCAGGAAATAGGTAAATAAAAACATCTTTTCTCTAGGCTATGTAATAGGCAATAACGGACAGGGTTATTCCCAAGCTGAATAATTATCGGGGAATTTTTAAGAATGCGGCGGAAATTAGACTTTTTAGGGTGGATTACAAATCCAGTTGAGTGGATTTATTCTTCAATAGGGAAGAGGTAAATGGCAAGAGGCAAGAAGCAAAAGGCAAATAGGAATTTCGATTGGGAATTTGACACATTTGCCCTTTTTTTGGAATTGGGTTCCAGACTTATTCTAAGAAAAAGTCAAGAAACCCTTTCGCCCATACAACCCGAATTACCGAAATGAAAACGATGTGGATTACTCCAGAAGGATTGGTAAAGCTCAAGGCCGAACTCGATCATCTCTGGAAGGTGGAGCGCCCGGAAATTACCCAAAAAGTAGCCTGGGCGGCAAGTTTGGGAGATCGCTCGGAAAACGCCGATTACCATTACAACAAAAAAAGATTAAGGGAAATTGACAAACGGGTCCACTACCTGCGAAAATGCATCGATGACCTGAAGGTAATTTCTTATGCTCCCTTTCAGGAGGGAAAAGTGCTTTTTGGAGCATGGGTGGAGATCGAGAATGCCAAAGGACATAAGATCCGCATCCGCATCGTGGGAGGAGAGGAGATCATCGAACGCAGGGATTACATCTCCATCGATTCTCCTATGGCTCAGGCCCTGCTGAAAAAAGAAGTAGGCGACGAAGTGCTGGTCCAAACTCCCGTCATGCAGATGACCTGGAAAATCAGGAAGATTGAGTACGAGAAATAAAGGAGCTTAATAAAAAGGGGTAAAGTCCCATTAGGCGCAAATACCCCTTGGAAAAGAGCTTAGAGGGATTGGAAATGTTTTAGGGATCTTTTTGTTAGAGGGTCATGATATCTGTTTTTTTTAACCACAGAGGTCACAGAGGAATTGTAAAATCTTTCTGCTTTTAAAACCAGAGCTTGAAGGGAGGTAAATTCTGATTAGATAGGTATTCTGTTGCTTTGAGGCCAAGGGAATTTTCCCCCATTGGCCTTGAGGGAAAATACTTTAGGCTTTTCTCACGGTACTTTTTTCTTGATAAAAAAGTACCCATCCCGATAGGTATCGGGACAAGATGTGCCCCGATAGCGATCGGGGTTCCCCGCGCAGGGCATACCCACACCTCGCGGCCAAATCCTCCTACCGCACACGTTTTCAAATCTTAGCATTCAAATAGGAGGGAGTTTGTTTGGAAGGCCGGCCCTGAAGCATAGACGGTTTTTGAGGTGAAAATTCTTTCGTGAAGAAAATGGCCTAGCTCCCGAGTGGGCGAGGGAGATCCGGCCATTTTTAGAAAGAATTGAACCTCAAAAATCAAATCGAACCAAGGTCTAATTTGGAATGAAAGCTTGCCGATTTGAAGTCTAGGCTTGGGCCAAGGCTTTTGGGTACTTTTGGCCTTCAAAAGTACCAAGGAAAAAAGCGAGGGAGGATCTTAGGATGGGTTATTACATATCTAAGGAATTG
>NZ_KE386903.1:0-6615 GCF_000429425.1 Algoriphagus mannitolivorans DSM 15301 | reverse complement strand
TCCAAAAAGGGACTTTCTTTTAGTCGAAACGATGCTGGATGGAAACAAAGACCGGGGCCAAGGCTTTTGGGTACTTTTGGCCTTCAAAAGTACCAGAGGAAAAAGCGTAGGAGGTACAATTGGTGTGTAAATGGAGGCAGGCCTTATTAGCCCCAATGGCTCCTTTGGAAGGAAAGCCCCTTTTTGTATCTTGTTTCAATGACTACCCGCAAAGAATTTCTTCGACAAGCCATTGCCTTAGCCGGCCTTTCCTTTACTGGAATGAGTTTTTTAGCTCGTGACGAAAAGGAAATGGAGGTATTCCCAGTCTTCGACCTTCATGCACACCCCGGAAATTTCTTTATGAAGGGAACGGATACCTATCCGGGAGATGAAGGTGTGGCGAAAACGATCGCTGACATGCAATCCGGTCATGTTTCCGGCGTGTTTCTGAGTATGGTCATGGACAGACCCTTGCTGAAACGAACGGAAACCGGCATTGTCCCTACCGGAATGTTTTCAAAAGGGGAAGGCTGGAAGGAATACAAGCGCCAAGTGGCTACGCTAAATGATCTGTTTTCAAGGAATTCCATAAGCCCTGCCAAACAAATCCAAGACTTAATCCAAGCCCTTGAAAAAAATCAGACCGCAGGATTCTTGAGTTGCGAAGGGGGAGATTTCCTGGAAGCGGCTGATCAACTCGAGGAAGTGTACGCGGATGGGATTCGCTCGATCCAACTGGTGCATTATGCACCCAATCCCTTGGGGGATTTACAAACGCACGAGGCTCTGCATAATGGCCTTTCTCCCTTAGGAAAGGAAGTGGTCCGGAAGATGAATGCCCTGGGGATGGTGATTGATGTGGCGCATGCTTCCTATAAAACCGTGCAGGATGTAGCTGACCTTACTCAAGCTCCGATCATTCTCTCGCACAGCATTTTAAAAATGGAGGCTGACCGTCCTATCGGTGCACGAGCAATCTCCCTTGAACATGCCAAACTTATTGCGCAAACGGGTGGAGTAATTGGCGCTTGGCCTTCCGGCTTTAACAAGAGCTTTGAGGAGTATGTGGAAAATATCCTTCGCTTGGTGGAGGTAGTCGGCATCGAGCATGTAGGCATCGGCACCGACATGGACAGTAATTTTAAACCCGTTCTGGATACTTATCGGCAAATCCCGGGGCTGGCAAGCGCACTCCGGTCACGAGGCCTCTCCCAAGAGGAGGTGAAGAAAATTATGATCGACAATACTGCAAGGGTTTTGCGGAGCGTGTTGAAAGCGTAAGGTGGGTTAGAAATGTTCTATTCCAGCAAAGAGCCTTTTTTCCTCTTAAGCCAGAAGCAGGGGGATAAACTCGGGGTTGCTGGGTATTATAGTCCTGGAGGGGCGTAACGGTTCTCAGCTATACGCAGGCAGGGTTTTTAACCACTGAACTTCCTACGAAGAACTGAACTCCAAATTTACCACTTTCCTGTCCTACGAAGCACGAAACCCCTGCTTGCGTATAAGTGTTAGCCGTTCGGTGTTCTTTTCTGTCCGTCCGAAAGCGTTGGCAAAGACATACTTTTTTGCAATTTTGGGTTCGTGTGCTGGCTTGGGCGAATTGCAAATATGTATGGCTTTAAGCGTTGGTTATTCAAAAGTCCTTTCTCAAAAACTTTCTTTGTCTTTCCCAATCTCCACTTCTTAAGCAAGATTCAATTTGTTCATTGATATAGGTTTTTATAGGAATCAACTTAATTCCCACATCCGATTTATTAGTGATTTCCAATAAATTTCTCCATTCTGAGGCTTGGATGTCTCCAATAATAACATCTCCAGAATAAGTCCCGCCATTTCCTCTCCACATTAACCTGCTAAAAGTTTCTTTATCTTGATTTAATGAAATGAATAATAGGAAAATCTCTTCAAACAATTCTTTTCTTGTGTGTCTGATTAGGTCAACAACTATTTGCATCTTTTTGTAATCAGTATTACTATCGATTACATATTGTCTTATGAAATTATCTGCTCTCAATCTATATTCTTCTTTAAGATTTCTAAAGAATACATTGCAGTAATGCTCCAAAATGCCAAAGTATAAATCTTTCTCAATTACTAAGTCAAATACTTGGATAAGCGTGTCTTCTATATTATCTATATTCCATACATAACTCATATCACTATGGTCACCACCAAGACTATGTCTTTCAGTGGAAGAATATAGACTTTCAACAAACTCAATTAAGAAATTTTTATCAGCCTTTAATATTTTCAAAAATCCTTGGCCTTGATAATCAAAATGATGTTGAATAAGATTTTGTTGGATATAAGCTTTTTTAATCAACTCAATGTCATCTCCAAGACTTTCAAAGTGTTTGCTGAAAAAATCCATCCAAACTTGTAATCGTGAACCTTCCTTTTCGTTTTTATCTGTAATTAATTTTAAAATTAACTGAAACAGGTTTGGCTTTACTTTTAAAAATCGCTCAAGTCTGTCAAAATGAATTGTATTGGGTTTATTCATTTTTGAAATTGTTTTAATCAATGAATCTGCTAGTTCATCATTGATTAAAGTATCATCTATGTAATCATAAAATGATAATTCCCAAAGCTCTTTATTTTCAAATTGTGATTGCTGAATAAGTTCCCAAATTTGATTGACCGCATTTTCAACTTTCAACTGATTTCTAAAGGTAACTCTAGGAACATAGTTAACCAGATTATCATTTTCAATTACTTTCGTAAGCAAAGCAAGACCTATTATTAGGTTTTTTGTGCAATTTTCGTCAATAACAAAATCTAGTGCATTGTTATAATTCCAATTATTGTCCGCTGAATTCCTGAGTAAAATGAAAGTATCATAAAAATCGTTGATTTCGTCCTCATTGGTTAAAATGAATGAGCTTCTTATTTCCGCCTCTTTTAATCGCTCATATTCTCGAAAATCATCAAATTCATACATTTCCTTATCTCTAAATCTGTCCCAATCAATTTTCAAAAAAGCTAAGTAGGTTTCATTAACAAACCTGTTAGTTAGATTTGAGAATTCAGGTAAATCAAAATCGTGTCTTCTAAACCATCTTATTTGGTTTTGAACATATTTACAATGCTCAAAATTTTCATTGGTTAAATGTTTGTCAATTATATTCAGTACAAATGGAATGTCGAATGACATTATCTCTTCATTGACATCTGGATGAACTCTTGAATAATTCTTTAAAAGACTAAAAGCCATTATAGGTCGTGAGCCAAAACTACTTTCTAAAGTATTCCAAATTTTAGTTCTGAATTCCTGAATAGTCTTATTGTTTGGAATTGGATACTGATAGTGAATAAAACTATTTTTTCTTCCTCCTTTAAATTGCTGAAATTTATGAGATAGGAAAGTTTTAGCTAGTTCGTAAAAGGATGTAGAAAGTAATTCATCATTCTTTTCAACTCCTTCAACTAGAATATCAAAAAGAGTTCTTTGCCGATAGAAGTTCGAGTATTCATCATCCTTATCAAAAATTAGTAATTCCCTTATTTTATGTATTAATTCAGGTAATTTATCTGGTTTGCGGGAAACATACTCAAATAATAATTCGATTGAATCCTCTAAATTCTTGCTATTAAGACGAAAAAAATTACCTAGTAATTCAATGATTTCATCCTTGTCATAATTGAACTGATTTGTTTCATAAGAAGTATCGTATTTAGTTTCTTCTGCTTTCGGAATTGCCTCTATTTGCTGATAAGTAAACTCTAGAGTTTGGTCTTGTAAATAGAACCAAAATGAATTGAGAAAATCAAAAGATTTGTTGCTGTCAGAACTAATGTGCTTCCAATAATTTACCAAGACGGGTTTAATTTTGTCCATTACATTTTGTGGACCAAAAGTATTGTTGGCTGGAATTATAGTATCTGTAAATCTATTTTTATAATTCTCAAAGTAGTTGTTTAGGAGAGTGCTGAATGAAAGTAAATTGTCTTTGATAAATGCTTTATAAAAGAAAAAAGTCGCAAGATTTTGCTCTGGCACTTTCACGTGTTCAAATTGAATTTCCACCAACTCTAATTTGTCGAGAGTGTCAATTATGTCAATAAAATCATTATATGACACATCAAACTCTTTTAAAATTGATTCTGTTACTTCTCTATTTTTATATGGAATAGTATAAAAGAAAGCAATTAGTCCAAGACATCTCATGTTTAAAGGGCTTTCAAACTCACCATCATCTTTGATGAAAGTTGAAAAATACTTTTCAAATAAATCGGATACATTGTGAAGAGCATATAAATTTTGTTCTTGTTTAGCTAAAAGCGATGTCATTATAGCCAATCTTGGGTTTCCATCAGAAATTCTTACTATTTCTTTATGGTAATCAGGGTTTAATATTTCAAATGGCTCAGATTTTATTATGTCAATAATTTGTTCATCTGATAGCTTGAACAAGTCTATTCGTTGAGTTGAAAATTCTTGACATTTTCTACCAATTTCTTGAAACGCATAATCCCTAACTGTAATTATAATCTTAAGTTTTCCGTTTCTATTGGCTTTGAAAAAACCTGTTATTTGTTCAAATGCATCAATTCTGTTTGCATCATCTACAAAAAGTATATAATCTTTGTCTACATCAAAATATTGGTACAAATCGTCAAGCAGAGTATGGCTTTTGTAAGAAACACAGTAAGCCTGAAAAGCATTGTTTTTTGACAAATAATTATTGATAACTTCAAGTGCTAGCTTTGTTTTTCCAACTCCTGGTGCTCCAGTAAGTATTATAAAATCGTGACTATCTATTGCATTACTTAATTCTTTGAGTTCTGTTTCTCTATGTAAAAATGTATTGTTTAATGGTGTTGCAATACCTTTTGAAGCTCTATCATACTCCTTTATGAAGTTTTCTATCGAAACTATTTGACCTGTGTCTAAAGGTAGTCCTAAATAATGATGAGCTAAATCTCTATGATTTAAGTGAAGTTCTAAAGCTAGTTCTTGTAGCATCAAATAACGAATTCTAATATCAGCTTTATAGCTTTGGGCAAGTGTATTTAATTCGGTTATTTTTTCTTGGTCTATGTTCCAATTGAAACAAAGAATGATTTCTTGAATTTTTTCAACAGGGATTTTCGTCTTGTCTGGGTCAAAACAAGCATTTATGTCATTGGCAAGCTTGTTTTTTGTACTTGTATCCGTTGTTATTTCAGAGTACAAAAAATTTCCGTTAGGTAATTGAAAGAAAGTATCAGGAGTTCCTTTTGTTGTCTTTTGTTTTCCTGTTTGACTTCCTGTCCTTGATATAGCAAGGTAATTATTATCTCTAACAGTTAAATAACTATCGCAAAGCTCTTGAAAAACAGTTCCGTTAATTTCTTTCAGTCGATTTTCTATTGTTTGCAGTCTACTCATATTAATCATTTACTTAGAGCGTTGGTAAAAAACAGCTCTTTTGGTTTTTCAGTGTTGGCTTTTGTGTTGGGAAAAACCAAATGTGCTGTTTGTGCGATTGGCGTTTACACTGACGGCTAACTTGTTTATTTGCACTGGTTTTCCGTGCTTATTTTCCTGATTTGGATCGCTAAACACGGTTTTTTTTGTTTTTTTTCCTAATAAGGCCATTTTCCCAATCCAAAAAATACCCACTACTGGGTATTTACACGAGTGGTTCTAAGGGTTTTAGAGCGTATGCCCATTCAGCAAAGTCCCGTCCTTGACAGTTTTTAGATAGCTAATGACTTTCCCGTCTTCTCCCGCTTCACAGACCCGGTAGGAGGGGAAGGGATTGCCCCAGCTGCCGCCAAAGTGACCGGACCAGAGGAAGGGCTTTTTTTGATAAATCATCTGCCCGTCCACATCGTGGTCATGCCCGTGGAAAGTTGCCCGAACATTGGGATAGGAGGTAATCAAATCCAAAAAGGGTTTGCAGTCCACCCCATGTCGGGTCCAGTCGTTTTGGGAGATATGGACGAAAATAAAGACCTGGGAGAGCTTGGCGTATTCCTCCAAGATCAGCTTTGTGAATTCCAGATCTGCACATAGATAATCTCCGGCCTCATTGGAGCAGTTGAGCATCAGAAAGCCATAATCCTCCTTGGTGATAAAGCTGTAATCCGCCGGCTGTCCCATGATCCGCATAAATTCTCCTTCAGACACCCGATCATGATTCCCCTTGGTGACAAAATAGGGTACCTGCAGCTGGTCATAGACCTTTTTTACTTCCGGCAATAAGGCCGGATCGTCATGGATCAAGTCCCCGTTGAAGACCACAAAGTCCACGTCTTTTTCCCGATGGATGGCCTCGATCAGGTTGCGGTGGGAGGTTTCGAAGTCTGTGTTGGGTTGGCCCCAGTGTCCGTCAGAAGCTGTGATAAACTTCAGTCGGGTGGCTTTGGGGAAGTCGAATTTTCCGTAGGAGAGAAATGGCATGGCAAAAAGGGAAGAGCTCAAAAGGCTGAGCTTTTGTAAAAATGGTCTTCGGTTCATGAATTGAAAATAGTGATTTAGTTTTTGGAAAGAAATGGGGGTTATTGAATTTCTTTTTTTGGGTTTAAAACGAAATTGGACATGATTTATCAATTGACCTTTTCAGAATCTTATAAGGTTTTTCTTTCTGTTCTTTTGGCTTGATCCAAAAGAACCAAAAAATCAAGAATTGGCTATGCTCCTCACGC
>NZ_AUBV01000010.1 GCF_000429425.1 Algoriphagus mannitolivorans DSM 15301 | reverse complement strand
TAGTACAAAAATACCGTTTGACCGCTGCTGCTGCTCCCGATCATGTTGTTGGCTACCAAGGCCGGAGATCCGTCCACCGCATTGCAAAACTGCATGTTCAATCCATACTGACGACCACCGAAAAGACGGTTCCCAACAACCCTCGTTGCCCCTTCCACCTCATTCAGCTCCAAAGCGTAGGAAGAACTCCAACTCGTAGAGCGCATCGTCACTCGGTTGTCTTCAATCACCGCAGCGGTCAACCTGTCCACGTAAATGCCGTAAGAAAAAACCTCTAAAATTGTGTTATTGATTATTTCTACCCCTGATCCTCTAAAACTACTCGAGGTACCTCCCCGATAATAAATTCCATTTGACCCTCCTACAATTGTATTTCCAAAAAACCGAATCGAAGATGAAGTAGTAGGTTGTAAAACGACATTTCCTCTTTCAAAATTCGCAGTACTTGTATCAGGGGATTCCAGCATACATTGCTCAATCGTTATATTTTGAACATCACCTTGCGCATGAAGAGTCCTAGCATAAGTAGTTCCCAATGCAAGGACTTTTATGTTTTTCAAAACGTAATGACTACCACCGTCAAACCGAATAACGAAATTATCCGCTGTTCCAATAGCTGAATATTGAATGACAACGTCCTCCGGATTCCCGGATTGGCTTTGAAAAGTAATTGTATTAGTCTCCGATGCCCCCGAAATAGCACCTAGAAGGACCTGTTCCGAATAGGTTCCAGTCTGAACTTCAAAGGTAACCGGACCAGAAATCCCGTTGGTTGTCAAGGACGAAATAGCATCCGAGAAGGAAGGATAGTCTCCTGATGCTCCTATGGAGTAAGTCCCCGAAAGCTGCTGAGCGAATGTTTGACCGGAAAACAGAAAAAGAGAAAGTCCTAGAAATAAAAGTAATTGATGGACTTTGCTAATAAATCGAAGTTGTAAAATTGATTCCATAATGTTTTGGATTTAATCGACTGGTGAAGGAAAGCCCTAAAACCACTTCTAAAAATCCAAAACCCAAGCCGCTAAGGATATCACTCTTGTATCAAATGATAGTACTGGTGTAACAGCTCCCTTTTCTGAGGAAAAATCCTCTTCCAATCCATCCCTTTTCCTATTTGGGTCTTTTTACCAATCCGGGTACCTAAAAAAACCTACTCTATGGAAGAGCAGGCAAAAAATACATGTGTTAAGTTTTAAAAATAAAGTAAACTCAATAGTAAGTCCCTACCCATTTTATGGCAGATAGGTCCTGCGGATTTTTGATTTTCACCTTGGATGGAAAAGAGGCCCGGATTTCGGGATTGGTTTCAAATACTTCCTCTATCTCATATTCCACCCAATTAAAACCCTTTTTCAATTCCAACTGAAAATCATACTCCACCTCCACTGATTCCTCATCCGACACATAAATCTGTTCGCTGCAGGCGGTATGAATAGAGACCTCCTCGGCCACATAGATTACTTCAAAAAAAGATCCTGGAATGGCATTGTTGTAGCCAGAGTCCTCCAGCCAGGGTCTAAGCTTCTCATCTGAAACCAAAAAAGCAGTCCCGGCCCATTGATCTCCTTGATTCATGCGGATGTAATCAACCCGATAGGCAGGCACTTCAAAACCTAATCCGAACTCCTCTCTATCATTACATCCAAAGAAAAAACTATAGCCTAATTCCCCCTCAAACATGGACTGAACTTCATTCGGTACATTTTTTAAATCCAATCCATCAAGATTTACAGCAAACTGACCCCTTTGATCCACTGTACCGGCAACAATTGGGTAATCCATCCCAAAAGGCATCAAAACCAGCTCCATTTTTGATCTCGGATGATTTTCTATCACCCCCGTGAGCTGTTGAGCGTTTACCTTGGATATTCCCAAGAGTAAAGAAACAGCCACAATCACTTGCATTTTATCCATAGTAAAAGTCAGATTTATTTTTTTTTTCTTCTCACATCATTCACAAAAGCCCAAAGCTCATTCATGGGAACCTGGTGACCTTTGAAAGTAACCTGGAACCTACCGGCACAGACAAATTCTATTTCAGAAGACTGACTTTTGGAATTGAGCCTTTCCAAAACCCGAATCCCTTGATGCTCATAGATCCGTGAATAGCCATCTTCACTTTTTTCCTCATAGTCAGGCATCAATTTTTGCTCAGTAGCCTTGACCAGTACATTTCCGGTAGCCCCTGCCCCATCCAATAATTCCATGGAGATTTGTCTTTCATTTCCACCTTCTTCCTGATAGGTGGAAATCACCCCGCTGATTCCCATGGCTTGCTTATGTCCAAGCATGATCTTTTTCATTTCCATTTTTCCCACCTTTTGAGGAATCAGGTCTTTGAGCTGATCGTTGCTCAAAGGCACTTGCTCTTCCAATGTTTCTGGATTGACGGCTGAGTAGTGATCGAAGGAATCCAAAAACTCGGTCAAGGTCATCCCCTCTCCGGAGTGTGACGGAGTTTTTGAGTTTGATTCTTCTGTTTTTTGACAGGAAAATGACAGGAAAATCAAAATCAGCAAAAATGGATTCTTATTCATCTGGACCTGTAATGAGGAATGGTTTGTGTAGTTGGGGAATAGATTTTTTAGAACAAAAAGCCTTGAAAAACCAATCAATAGTACCAAACCGGTTAGAGCACTATAACTCTCAAAAATACCCAATACTGAAAAGGAAGGGTCACAGGTATGTATCAAATGATAGCAATCCTGTAACATTCCTCCAATCTTTCAAATTATTTTACAACACCCTCAGGTAAAAAATCACCTCAGTCCCGGATTCCTCCGACAGCCCCTGATGGTCTCGGATTTCAAAATGGTAGTTTAAGTTTTCGCTTTGATTAAAAAATTTAAGCCGGTCTGCGGAAAGAGAAATCCCTATGGACTGCTTGGAAATGGTTTGATCAGATTTCAATTTCGAAGACTCCTCCCTACCTATCCCATTGTCTCTGATAGAAACAAGCACGTCTTCATTTTCCCTAAAAACATGGATTTTGATAGTCTTTGCACCATTCTTGGTCATCAATCCGTGCCAGATTGCATTTTCCAAGAAAGGCTGAAATACCAATGGTGGCACTTTAACTTCTCTGAGATTGACATCCCTTCCCACTTCCAGCTGTACCTGAATCCCATCTTCAAATCGAATGGACTCCAGACTGAGGTATAATTTGGCAATATCCAATTCCTCCCCAAGTGATATCTTGAATTCTCGGGAGCTTTCCAAAATCATTCGGATCAGCTTAGCAAAGCGATTCAAATACAAAACCGCATTTTCCTTGTCACTCTCGATCAAAAAGACTTTGATTGAATTCAGCGCATTGAAAATAAAATGGGGATTCATCTGACTTCTCAGAGATTGAAGATGAAGCTGAGTGATTTGTTGCTCGTATTCCGACCGGAGTTTGGCCACCCGCTGCTCTTCTGCATCCGCTTCCAAAAAGGATATCTTACTTTCTTTTTCTTGAATTTCTTTCTGAAGACTTTTATTCAGTTGATCTCGTAATTTTTCGTTTTCTTGGAGCTGATCCAATAGAAGGGTCTGAACTTCAAACTTCTGCTCATAGACCTCCCGCTGCTTGATAGCCAAGGCATAGGTATAGAGAAAGTTCTCTGCCAATACTGCCAAATAATACACATAGTAGTATTTGTTGGTGAAGGAGAGGTCTCTTCCGAAAGTCAAAAATGCAAGAATAAAAGAACTGATACCCAAAATCAGGTATCCCGCCAAAATCACATACCGCACCGCCTCCCCAGTTTTGATAGTTAGGTAGATTCCATAAATCAGAAAAATCAAAGTGCAAGGCATAAAAATCAGGATGTAATACCATCTCATGTAATCATATCCATCCCATAAGTATCTGCCTAAAACGAGTACGGCAAAAATCGAACTGGTCACCAAAGCATAGATCGTAAAGAAGCGGGTAAACTTTGGGAAGTGCTTTTTGAAGTTGAGAATTTCGATCAGGAAAAAGGAAAAAACCAAGTAGCTGGCAAACTGAATGGGAAAATTGATATGGATGAAAAAATCAGCGTACTCCATATAAATATGCTCCACAAATACTCCCTTGACCCTTTTGATCAGATTGACCGCATTGATAAAAGCATATACACTGTAGAGGAGGTAAAACTTCTCCCTGCTTTTGACAAAAAGGACAAAGTGATAGACGGAAAGGTAAAACAGAATGCTTGTGACCGCCCAGCCCAGTCCGTTAAAGTTGCTTTGCTCCAGCAGTTCGGTCAGTGAATATCCTTTTAAAAAATCCATGAGCTATTACTTCAGGGCTTCAATAAATCCAGGTCGCTTCAATCTGGACACAGGAAGTTTGATGCCGCCTTCCAGCACCACTTTGCCCGTAGACTTTTCATAAGCTTTGACCCATTTCAGATTAATCAAGAAAGAATGATGAATCCGGAAAAAGGCCAGCCCGGAAAATACATCCTCCAATAGCTTTAATCGTTTGGATACCAGAATTTTCCCATCCTTGAGGGTAGTTACCTGTGAATAGCTCCCCTCGCTTTCGCAATACAACACCTCCTCCGGATCAATCAGGATCAATTGATCGTCTCGATTGATGGATATTTTACGGGATTCTTTTTGATTTTTTTTCGTCGAGATTCTCTCCAAAACCCTTTCCAAATCTGCATTTTCCACCGGCTTAAGCAGGTAATCGAAAGCCCTTTCCCGAATCGCCTGTATCGCATGCTCTGCATATGCTGTTACAAAGACCACTTCAAAATCCCTGTTTGGAAAATATTCCAGAAACCGGAACCCGTCCATTTTCGGCATGGAAATATCCAAAAAAACGCAATCCACATTCAGTTCGGGAAGCTTATGGATAGCTTCTTCTGCTTCTCTAAACTTTCCCACGATTTCTACCTCTTTTACTGTGCGTTGTATTTCCCACTCCAGAGAAAGAATGGACTTAGGCTCATCATCAACCAATGCCACACGAATCATCTTATTTCAAAATTTGAATTGGTTAAAAATCGCTTCTAAAAATCTCATCAGGGAGATACATGTTAAATATTCAGCTCAAAATCCAAATTTTCTAACAAATAATTGATCTTTTTCAAGTTTTAATTTTTAATACTACTAAAAAATCCAATCAAAAGTACCAGTTATGAACTATTCTGTACCATGAGAAAATGGAAGACTATTTTTCGATTTATTGAGCTATGACTTATTCTTCTTTTTCAGATCAATTGGCAAAAGCCCGATTTATTTCCCGCAATTTTTTTCGTGCTACTATATTGATTTTTCTATTCAGGTCATCCTTCGCTCAGGAAAACCTCTCTTTTCGGCAGCTTTCTGTGAATGATGGACTTTCCCAAAACAGCGCGATATCCATTGCCCAAGACGTGGACGGATTTCTTTGGATAGCCACCCAAGAAGGACTCAATCGATACGATGGGCGCAATTTTTTGATTTTCGAAAAGAAGTTTCTTGATATCACCGAATCTACCCGTCTCATGCTCGGAAAAGTATTTGCAGACCGGAGGAACAGGGTTTGGATTATTCCTGAAAGTTCCATTCCTGAGCTTCTGGATCGGGAAAAGATGGAATTCAGGCCGATTGAAGGCATTTCTTCTGCCAACAGCATTTTGGAAGATGTGGATGGGACAATCTGGTTTGGTACGCTCTCCGGTCAGCTTTACTCCTGGAATGAAGCGCTGAAAAAGGCCGAAATGATCTGGTCCGATCCGGAAAAAGAGATCGTGAATTTGAACAGGTATGATGAAGCCCATCTTCTGTTGACTTTGCGGGACGAAGTAATCCTTTGGAACAAAAGCTCCGGAACACATACCTCTGTCTGGAAGCCTTCCCCGGAGACTATCCTATCAGTTTCAATTCTTGATCATACCGGCCGTTTTTGGTTTGGGACCTTAAACAGGGGGCTTTGGACCAAAAAAGCTGGAGATGAAGCCGTGGCTTCGGACGAATATCTGAACCAAAAAGTAAATCCTGAGGAAATGATCTTGGACCTACTTCTGGATACCAAAAAAAGACTCTGGGTGGCGACCTATGGCCGAGGAGTTCAAAAGATCAATTTAGAAAGAAAAACCCTGTCCGAATACTCCTATTCCAAACAGAATCCAAGGTCAATTCACTACAACGATATCCTGAGTATTTTTGAAGATTACACGGGCACACTTTGGTTTGGGTCTGATGGAGCAGGGTTGAGCTTTTATGATTCATATCTGGAAAAATTCAACTTTTTTCACAATCAGGAAGTACCCGAAAACATCAATATCGACGTAGTCAGGTCCATCTACGTGGACGAATTTGAAAATGTATGGCTAGGCACTTCAGGCAAAGGACTGACACGCTATAATCCCAAAACCAACACTTGGAAGACCTTTGTCCATGACCCTGAAAATAAACAAAGCCTTTCCAGCAATCGGGTCATGAGTCTCTTGGGAGATGGCAAAGGAAAATTATGGATAGGATATCAGGACGAAGGCTTGAGCTTATTTGACCTGAGTTCGGAGCGCTTTCAACATTTCCACACCGAAAGTACTATTCCTCAGCCTGGATTCACGATATGGAAAATATACAGAGATAGTAAAAACCGGTTTTGGCTTTGCAGCAGAAATGACGGTTTAATTTGGTTTGACCCTGTAAAAGGCGTCCAAAAGCAATTTGTCCATCAGCCGAATAGGCCGGAAAGCATACCGGACAACAATATCAGAACTATGCTGGAAGCCCCTTCAGGTGATTTTTGGATTGGAACAGAAAATCATGGAATTGCCAAGCTAAATCTGGGGAATGAAACATTTGAAAGGTATACCCATCAGGCTGGAAACCCAAATTCCATCAGTAGCAACAGCATCAAATCCCTTCATCTGGAAGAAAACAATCTTTGGATAGGAACCAACGGAGGAGGGCTCAGCCAAATGGAATTGAAAACCGAAAAAATCACCACCCTGAATGTGGATACCGGTCTGCCAAACAATGTCATATACGCAATTCTGGAAGATCAAAACAAGAACCTTTGGCTCAGTTCCAACAAAGGAATCACCAAAGTACACCTGACCAAGGATCCTTCCAACCCATTTCAGATTACCAATTACTCCAACTATGACGGATTAGCCACGGAGTTCAACACCGGAGCTTATTTTAAGAATGAAGACGGAACACTCTATTTTGGGAGCTTGGATGGGTTCTACTGGTTTAATCCCGAGGATATTTTCCTCAACGAAATACCTCCAAAAATTGCAATCACCGAACTTTCGGCCTTTGACCAAAAAATTGACCTGAAGGAAGGTCTAAAGCTAAAGCACAATCAGAATACCCTTAGCTTCAGCATGGCTAGCTTGGTCTTTTCCTCACCGGGAAAAAATCAGTTTGAGTACATGCTTGAAAACCACGACGCAAATTGGGTCTCCAATGGATACAATCACCAAGCCCGGTACACTAATTTGGCACCCGGGACTTACAGATTTCTAGTCCGGGGAAGCAATTATGATGGGGTCTGGTCCGAAGAGCCCGTAGCCTTTGAGTTTAGCATTTCACCTCCTTGGTATTTTGGCAATCTGGCAAAGGTGGTTTATGTGTTTTTGTTCGCGATTATCATCTTATGGATTTATCAATACCTGAAATGGAAATGGCAAATTCAGTTTTCTCTGAAAATGAAAGACCGGGAAACCCAGACTCTGAAAGAAATTGACGAGTTTAAAACTCAGCTATTTACCAATATCTCCCATGAGTTTCGAACCCCATTGACTTTGATTTCCGGTCCCATAGACCGACTGATGAGTCAAACCGATAGCCCCGTGGTAAAGTCCCAACTGAATCTGGTCAAAACCAACTCCCAACGCCTGCTAACTCTGGTTGACCAACTTTTGGAGATCAGCAAGATCAAAACAGGGAAAAACAGGCTGACCATCCGCAAAGGGAACTTTGGACTTTTACTTCAGTCTATTGTAGCTAATTACTTCTATCAGGCCTCTGAAAAGGGAGTCCGCCTATCAGCCAGCATCCCCTTGATGACCGAAGTTTGGTTTGACTCCGATAAAGTGGAAAAAATCGTCAAAACCCTGATTCAGAATGCGATCAAATACAGCAAAGAGAATACGGAGGTGAAATTGGAAAGCTTCATCAATGATGGAAATCTGAATTTGAAAATTAAAAATGAGAGCCTGGAGGAATATAAAAAAGAAGATTTAAGCAAGCTATTTCTCAGGTATCACCTAGGAAAAGGCAATAAAAAGGATTTTGGTTTGGGGCTTTCTCTAGTTCAGGAGATGACCCACTTATATCATGGCGAGTTTAAGATTGATTACAAAGATTCCAAGTGGTTTGAGGTGGCTATAGTTTTGCCAGTAGACAAATATGCTTTCCATCCTGAGGAAGTGATTGATGAAGAGGCGGATACCTTTGAACTCCCTAAATTGCCTGTTCTCAATGAAGAGGAAAAAAACAAACAACCGCTGGTGCTCATTGTGGAAGACAATACCAAAGTTCGGGAGTTTTTGGTAAGGGAATTGGACCCGTATTTTCAGACAATTGAGGCGGAAAATGGAAAGAAAGGTCTTTTTGTTGCCTTGAAAAAAGTTCCGGATCTGATCATATCGGATGTGATGATGCCCGAAATGGATGGGTTTGAGCTTTGCAAAAAAATCAAAAATGAAGAGCTGACTTCACACATTCCGGTTATTCTTTTGACAGCCAAAGCAGATGAGCAAAGTCAGATGGAAGGAATTCAGGCTGGAGCGGATGACTTCATCCTCAAACCATTCAAAACCAATCAATTGCTACTCCGAATAGAAAAATTGATTGAGCTCCGAACCCAACTTCAAATCCGCTTTTCCGGAAAAAATCCCATTTCACCAAAAGAAATAGCAGTTACCAATTTGGATGAACGCTTTCTGGAAAAATTACAGGAAATCGTGGACAACGAACTTTCGGATAGTAATTTCTCTGTGGATGAGTTCAGTAAAAAAATGGGAATGAGCCGAATGCAGCTGCATCGAAAGCTTACCGCATTGACGGGCCTATCTACTACCGCTTACATGAAAGACCAACGATTACGAATAGCTGTTCTGCGATTGGAAAAAACGGGCGAGACAATTTCTGAAATTGCCTATGCAGTGGGATTTTCCTCTCCCTCCTATTTTATCAAAAGTTTTAAGGAAACCTACGGAGTAACCCCTGCAGAATACCAACAAAACAATTCAAAAAAATAGGGTCAGCAGAAACTGACCCTAAAGACTAAGAATTATAGTGCTCTTTGTAATAGTCCTGATAAGCACCGGAAGTCACATGGTCTAACCAATCCTGATTGGCGAGGTACCAATCGATCGTGATATCTATTCCTTCGTCAAACTGCAAGCTTGGCTCCCAGCCTAGTTCTCTTTGAATCTTGGTGGCATCAATCGCATAGCGCAAATCATGGCCAGCACGATCCTGAACAAAAGTGATCAGCTGCTCAGAGGTTCCTGGAGTTCGGCCTAGTTTTTCGTCCATTTTTTGGCAAAGCAAGCGCACGATGTCGATGTTTTTCCACTCATTAAAGCCACCGATATTGTAGGTCTCTCCCGGCTTACCTTTGTGGAAAACAGTGTCAATTGCTCGTGCATGATCCTTCACAAACAGCCAATCTCGAATATTTTCACCTTTTCCATACACGGGAAGAGGTTTCATATTTTTGATATTGTGGATACAAAGTGGAATCAGCTTCTCAGGGAAATGATTCGGTCCGTAGTTGTTAGAACAATTGGAAACTACAGTTTTCATCTTGTAAGTATTGGCATAAGCCCTTACAAAATGGTCTGAGGAAGCTTTGGAAGCAGAATATGGAGACTGAGGATCATAAGGAGTGGTCTCTAAAAAGAATCCTCCATCATCCAATGAACCATAAACCTCATCCGTCGAAACATGATAGAACAGGTGTTTATCCAACTCTCCCGCCCAAGCGCTCTTGGCTGCGTTAAGTAAATTGACAGTACCAAAGACATTGGTTTTGACAAATGCCAATGGATCCGTAATGGAGCGATCTACATGAGATTCTGCAGCAAGGTGAATCACATCCGTGATGCTATGCTTCCTGAAAATTTCCTCTAGAACTTCAGCATCTTGGATATCTGCTTTTTCAAAAACGTAGTTAGGGGCGTTTTCTACCTCCCGAAGATTTTCCAGATTTCCGGCATAGGTCAATGCATCCAAGTTCACGATTTTGTAATCGGGATATTTTTGGACAAAAAGTCGGATCACATGGCTACCGATAAAGCCTGCGCCTCCGGTAATTAAAATACTCTTGGACATAAATTTATTTTTTGTAATAGTCTAAATACCAATCAATAAAGGATTTTACTCCAAAGGTTATAGAAGTTTCAGGTTTATACCCCGTGTCTCTAACCAAATCTGAAACATCCGCATGAGAAGCCGGAACATCTCCAGGCTGCAAAGGTAGAAGTTCCATTTTCGCTTCTTTCCCTAAGCTTTTCTCCACTGCTTTGATGTAATCCATCAGCAAGACAGGAGAAGAATTTCCAATGTTATAAACTTTATAAGGAGCTTTTCCGCTACCCGGATCTGGATTTTGGGCATCAAAGTGGGGATTTGGACTAGCTGGTCGGTCTGCCACTTTGACTATACCTTCCACGATATCATCGATATAGGTGAAGTCCCGCTTCATCTCGCCATAATTGAACACCTGAATGGGCCTTCCTTCCAAAATCGCCTCAGTGAACAGAAATAAGGCCATATCCGGTCTTCCCCAAGGACCATAAACGGTAAAAAATCTTAAACCTGTGGTCGGAATTCCAAACAAATGACTGTAGGTATGGGCCATCAGCTCATTGGATTTTTTGGAAGCGGCGTAAAGAGATATAGGATGATCCACAGAATCCGAGGTTGAAAACGGAAGTCGCTCATTAGATCCGTAAACCGAACTTGAGGATGCATAAACCAAATGCTTGACCGGATGAAAGCGGCAAGCCTCAAGAATATTCAAGAATGCGATGATATTACTTTGAATATAGACCTCTGGGTTAGTCAAGGAATACCTCACTCCAGCCTGAGCAGCTAGATGAATTACGAAATCAAACTTCTCTTGGGAAAATAGATCCAACAAGGATTCTTTTTCAACCAAATCAAGCTGAATGAATCTGTAATTCGAATGCTTTTGGGATTGAACTAATTCACCTCGGGAAATTTCGGCTTTTTGAATTCCTTGAAATTCCAATCGGGAATACTTCAAATTAACATCATAGTAATCGTTAATCACATCCAATCCGACTACTACATCTCCCCTATCGATTAATTTCTGTGCTACATGGAACCCAATAAATCCGGCGGTACCGGTCACGAGGTATTTCATAAAAAGATTTGGTATAAATATTTGATTCAAATATAAGTTATTCCCCGAATTCAGCTTCCTTTAATAATCTTTGATAGTTGGATAAAAGCTCCTTATGGATATAAGTCCGTTCATAATTTTGCTGAATTTCAAAATAAAGCTGATCTGCCATTTGCGCCATTTTTTCACGCTTCACAAAGGCAAACTCCAACGCCTCTTTTAGCACTGAGGCGTCTTTTACCGGAAAAATCAAGCCTGTTTTCTGCTGGGTAATTAGATCTCTGTTTCCAATAATATCTGAACAAATCACCGGAACCTGCATTGCTCCCGCTTCCAAAAGGACATTTGGAAAACCCTCTCGGTGTGAAGGATGTACGAGAACATCAGCCAAAGCCAAATAATGAGACACATGATCCGTCCAATCTATTTGAACAATCCTAGGTGAATCTTGAATGGTCTGAATTGTCTCAGGTGAAAGCGGGTTCAAATCTTGCTCAAAAGATCCCAGCAGGACTAATTTGGAGCGATTCGCAATTTTGGAATTCAAAAATGCAGAAACCAATTCCTCAATCCCTTTATCCTTGACCAATCTCCCCACTGCCAGAAAAATATAATCATCATCACTTGGCATGATCCGCATGGTAGCAGCTACCAGGTGATTTTCTTTGAGAGAATTTCTGCTGAATTTCTTCAAATCAACACCGTTGGAAGAGCCTTTTCCAATAATTCTAAGCTTTGCCTCATTGGCTAAACCTTCTTTGAGAACATGCTTGTAGAGCCCTTGAGAATTTGGCCAAACCTCTGTGGCATTGGCATAGGTCCACTTTTCGGCTTTTTCCAAAAGGCTTTTTCGATTTCCTTCGGCCGCCATAGCCGGAATTCCGGCCAAGGTGTGAATTCTGATTTTGACTCCTGCAAGATTGGCCGCAATCATTCCCAATAAGCCTGCTTTGGGAGTATGGGTATGGACAATATCCGGCTTTTCTTGACGGAATAATCGGATCAATTTCCAGATGCAAAGTAAATCGTGAAACGGAGTGATCTTTCGGGTAAATGGAATTACCTCGTGCCTTACCCCTTCATTTTTTACAACTTGAGCTACCTCTCTCCCATCTGCACTGATTGTCAGTACTTCCCAACCCTGTTCTTTCATGAATTTCATTTGGCCGGCCAGTAGAAGTTTCAGGGAAAGGGGAACGGTGGTGATTCGAATCAGCTTGGGCATCAAAAAGATTTTTGTAAGGGGGCAAAGGTACAATTTTAACGTGTTTTTGCCCCTTAAATTTTGAACAGGAAATTGAATTTTAGGCTAATCTCCATCTTCCAGCTCAAATATTTCCTCCAATGGCGTTTCAAATACTCTGGCAATCTTTAAAGCCAAAACTGTGGAAGGAACATATTTTCCAGCCTCTATAGAGTTGATCGTCTGTCGGGAAACCTGCACTTTTTCCGCAAGGTCCTGCTGGGTCATGTCTTTTTTCGCCCGCTCTACTTTGATGGTGTTTTTCATGCCGAGATTATCAGAGTGCTAGAACAGATTTTTTCTGTTGATTCAAAACCCATCTAAACCTAAAAATGAAGATCAATTGGATGGTAAACATGTTGTACCCCATGAATTCCAAGTATCCAAAACCATAAAAGAAAATAGTACCCAAGATTAGGATAAAGGTATTGGCGTAGCATGCGACCAATAAAGAATCCAGCCTAAGCTTTTGGATATACTCGTCTTCTTCTTTTTCCTTCGAAAATGCAATGAAGAACAAGGCAACAAACACTCCGATCAAGGCAATTTCATTGGTGAAATTTTCATTGGAGTCTTCAAATAAAGCCCCTTCTCTGACCTGAAACTCCAGAAAATCAAAGTTGAATTCCATGTAATTATTGGCAAATAGAAGTACTGCAAAGGGGAATAAGAGCATCCAGCCCCATTTCTGAAATCCGTGTGAAAGCAAAATTTTAGATAGCATGGCAGTTATGGATTTAGTTTTCTGATTTTGAAGAGAGGTATTTTTGATATTGAAAAGCCCCATAGATATAGGCATTGAGTAAAAACAAAACGAGATAAGCAGTGAATAACTCGGAAGTAAATCTTCCAAACCACAAGTAATTGATAAGCATCAGGGTAGCAAGACCTAGTATCAGCCAAAAAAACCCTGTCTGAAAAGCTTGTTGCCTGAAATTCTTGATCATTTCGTCTTCGACATTTTCTCTGGTCAAATTCAAAATCCCAAATCCTATCGCCCAAAAACCATAGATGATCTGAGTGCTTTCATTGTGCTCCATACCAGGATTTAAAAATGCTATTCCAATCACCAAGATTACCGGTAAAGGGAAAAACAGATAGCCTACTTTCTTCCAATTGGGATGCAAAAGGGGAACATTGAGAATTGAGTTAGTTTTCATAGTGGTCAAATATGTTTTACCAAATGTAAAATATGTTTTACTTTTTGTAAAAATATTTTTCCATTAATTTTCATTCTATTCTAATTGTGCTTTGAGCATTCTCAAAAGTTTATTTTACTTTTTTCTAATAGGAAGGGGCTTTTATTTAACTTTAGGCAATATTTTCAATATAAAATTGAATTTTAGATGATTTCTAAATTAAAAATTGCCATCATCGGTTGTGGAAATCTGGGAACCTCGATAGCCAATGGACTATTGGGATTGGAAAATTTTGATCCTCACAACCTTACTCTTACCAAGAGAAATACTTCAAGCCTTTCTGAATTCGAGGCCTTAGGAGTACATGTCCATCCAGATAACAAGACTGCGGCTCAATATGCAGACCTGATTCTGCTAGGTGTAAAACCCTACAACGTGAGCAATATTCTCAAGGAAATCAAACCGGTCCTCAATCCTAAAAAGCAAATCATCATTTCACTTGCTACTGGGATCACCATTGAGGAGATGTATCAAGTCATTGACCCGAAAACCGTGACTTTCCGGGCGATGCCCAACATTGCAGCTGATATCCAGGAATCCATTACCTGCATCTGCCATAAAGAGGCTACTCCAATCCAGGAGGACCTGGTAAAGGAACTATTTGACGCTATCGGATTCACTATCTCCATTGATGAAAGCTTGATGGAGGCGGCGACTGTACTCGGTGCTTGCGGTATTGCTTATGTTTTGAGATTTATGAGAGCTATGATTCAAGGAGGAATTCAAATTGGATTTGACTCGGTCACAGCCAGTAAAATTGTAAATCAAACAGTCAAAGGCGCCGCTGAATTGATGATCCAAAAAAACATCCACCCCGAGGCAGCAATTGACAAAGTCACCACTCCAAAAGGCTGTACCATCGTAGGCCTCAATGAAATGGAGCATCAGGGATTCAGTTCCGCCATGGTGAGAGGGGTCATTGCTAGCTACGAAAAGATTGAAAAATAGGGACTAATCCCCCAATCAAGCCGGAAATTCAATATTTCCGGTTTTTTTTTGATTTTTTTATTGCACTCCATAAAATTCCAACATACCGCTCAATTGAAGTAAAAAGGGGATTCGAAACTTTTTTACTTTAGAATATTCAAGCTTAATATTCATATAGTACAATTTATTTGAAAAATGATAAAAAATGAATTGTTTTTCTTTTAAATCTTTTTATTAGATTTGTCTCGGGTGATAAACAACTTTTACTATTCCTTTTTGAAAGACTCGACTTTTAAGGGAAGGACTGTTTGGTAACTTTTTCCTCCTTCCTTTTTTGATTTAGAAATTCTGCTCAACAAAAAAGCCTTCCAGAAAACTGGAAGGCTTTTTGTTCTTTAATATTGCCTCTTAATTGAACAACTCCGCCAGCTTGTTTTCCAAACTAGGTCCTCTCAAATCCTTAGCAATTATTTTTCCATCTGGGTCAATCATATAAGTTGCAGGAATAGCATCGATTTTATACAACTCAGCAGCTGCTGAATTGAAGTATTTCAAATCCGACACCTGGGTCCAAGTCAAACCATCGTCCTTGATGGCTTTTACCCAATCCTCTTTGCTTCGGTCAAGGGAAACACCAAAAACTTCAAAGCCTTTGTCTTTGTACTCATTATACAGTCTCACCACATTTGGATTCTCTTCCCGACAAGGCTTGCACCAAGCCGCCCAAAAATCGATCAATACATACTTGCCTCTCAAGTCGGAAAGTTTGACCATTTTCCCATCGGGATTAGGAAGCTCAAAATCAGGAGCTACTTGGCCCACAGATAATGCTCTCATTTCATCCAACTGTTGCTTCAATTGCATGATGGACACAGTTCCCGGGTAGGTTTCATTGAGTTTGGTCACCAATTGATCCAAGAAAGGAAAATCATTTTTTGGGTTCAAAAGTCCCACTGCAGCCAATGAAGCAAAGGAATCTCCCATGCTGTTGATCATCTCCTTCACTCTTTCCGCCTGTTTGGTTTCCAGTGCAATAGCATCTTGCTGGATCTTTCGGATAGTCTCTGAGTCGTTGTTACTCATCGCCTCATAGTATTTTTCATTCAGCTGGTTGACTTCCACTTGGTACTCTTCCATCAAAGCTTCCAATTTGAGCATTTCCTTGGTGTCCTTGGAGCCCTCGATGGTCAAGCTGGATGGCTCGTTGAAATTGTAGGACACCGAAACGTCCTCATCCAAAAGGGCCAACCGAACCATTCTCTGTCCATAAAGATTCAACTCGTAGAAGGTTGGAGTATTCACCTCCAACTCATATTTAAATTCGCCTTTACCATTGACCTTCAAAGTGTCCAGTACTTTAGGTCGGCTTTCTGTAAACTGCGAAAGGATCACATATCCTTCGGGGGCATTACCGATTTTACCCGTTATTTCCACTTTTCCATCTGCGGACGTTTCATTTCCACCACAGGAAAGCAACAGGAATAAACCCAAGCTCCAGATTCCTAACATATATTTTTTCATGGGATTAATTTTGCAATAGTTCTGTTAACAGTTTTGATGCCACTTTTGGATCTGCTTTTCCTTTGGACTTTTTCATCACCTCTCCCATAAATAAGCCCATGAGGCCTTTTTTACCGGATCTGTATTCTGCGACTTTTGATGCATTTTCTGCAAGTACACTTTCCACAATTGGCTTGAGAGATGATTCGTCACTTTCCTGAATGAGATTCAGCTTTTGGGCGATTTGCAGTGGAGACTCCTCCCCTCCTTTTAGCATTTCGGGAAAAAGGTTTTGAGATGCAGCCGTGAAGGAGACTTTCCCCTCGTCAATCAAACTGATCAAATCGGCTATAGTTTCAGGCTTTACAGGGAAATTATCTATGGACAAACCCGCCTCATTGAGGAAAGATTTAATCGGACCCATCATCCAATTGGAAGCTGCTTTGAAATTGGTGGTTTTGGAACAAAGGCTTTCAAACCAGTCCGCCATTTCCTTTTCCTCAGTCAAAAGCGCGGCATCATAAGCCGGTAGCCCATATTCCTCCATAAATTTTTGAAAGAGCTCTCTGGGCAATTGTGGCATCTGGGACTTGATAGAATTCAGCCATTCCTCAGAGATCACTACTGGGCTTAAATCCGGTTCTGGAAAATAACGATAATCATTCAAATCCTCCTTCGTTCGCATGCTAGCCGTGGTGCATGTGGCTGCGTCGAAAGTTCGGGTTTCGGATATGATCGTTTCCCCTTTTTCGATCAAGGCTACTTGTCTTTCAAATTCGTGATCAATTGCTTTTGCCACGTTTCGGAAAGAGTTCATATTTTTCACCTCTACTTTTTTTCCGTACTCGTGTGCTCCTTTAAGCATCACCGACACATTGGCGTCACAGCGCATAGAACCCTCTTCCATGTTCCCGTCGCAGATTCCGAGATATTTGACCAGTTTTTTGATCTCATACAAAAAGGCATAAGCCTCTTCTGAAGTCCGAATATCTGGTTCAGAAACAATTTCAATCAAAGGCGTTCCCGCGCGGTTGAAATCTACCACGGTATCGGATTCCCCTGCCAAGTGTATCGATTTACCGGCATCTTCCTCCATGTGGACTCGATTGAGATTGATTTCTCTCTCGGAGCCATCAGCAAGCCGAATGGGAACCGTTCCCCCGACACAAATCGGCCCTTTATCCTGAGTGATTTGGTAACCTTTGGGAAGGTCTGGATAGAAATAATTTTTTCGGGAAAAAATATTGGTTCGAGTAATTTCAGAATTACAGGCCAAACCCATCTTCACCGCGTATTCTATCACTTTTTTGTTCACTTTGGGTAGAGTTCCCGGATGACCAAGTGTAATCACTGACACTTGAGTATTGGGATCACTGCCAAAAGCAGTAGAATCTGCTGCGAAAATCTTACTCTCAGTTAGGAGTTGGGCATGAACTTCCAACCCCACTACCAACTGATATTTACTCTTTATTTCTTCGCTTACCATTTCATCGAGTTTCGGCGATTACAAAAACAATTCTTTGGCTTTGGCCACTACTTTGCCTAATCCTGAAACATCCTTTCCCCCTGCAGTGGCAAAGAATGGTTGGCCTCCGCCGCCTCCCTGAATTTCTTTTGCCAAGTCACGTACCAGGTGACCAGCATTCCATCCTTTGGACGAAATCAGACTTTCCTCCAAAATCACGGCAATCTGAGGCTTATCTTCAATCTTGGCCGCCAAGACCACCAGTGCATTGGAAACCTCATTTTTCAATTCGTATGCGAGCTTCTTCAAAGAATCCGCATTCGGTAATTCTACTTGGGCAACTAAAATATTTACTCCGTCTTTTTCCACAAACTGCTTCAAAAGCTCATTCTTTACTCCAGATGCCTTTTCCAAATGTAGGCCTTCAATTTCCTTTCTTAGGTCATTTCGCTCTTGGATCAGAGTTTCAATGGCTTTTTTGAGGTCTTTGGGATTTTTCAAAAGCTCCTGAATCTCTTTCAGCAAGTTTTCCTGATTTCTTAAATATTCCTCAGCTGCCTTGGAAGTAATCGCCTCCACCCTTCTTACTCCGGCGGAAATAGAACCTTCAGAGGTAATTTTAAACATTCCGATTTGGGCAGTAGAAGGCACGTGCGTACCCCCGCAAAGCTCAACTGAGAAATCTTTTCCAAAGGTGATCACACGCACAAAGTCTCCATACTTTTCCCCAAAAAGAGCGGTAGCTCCCATCTTTTTGGCTTCCTCGATCGGCACATTTCTCTGCTCAATCAAAGGGATGTTTTCTCTTACTTTGGCATTGACAATCTCCTCCACTTTAGAAATCTCTTCTTCACTCATTTTCCCAAAATGAGAAAAGTCAAAGCGTAGCAGGTTTTCATTCACCAAGGAACCTCTTTGCTGAATATGGTCACCAAGTACTTCTTTCAAAGCAGATTGAAGTAAATGGGTAGCGGTATGATTATTCATGGTCAAATTCCGCTTTTCTTTATCGACCTCTGCAGAAAACCGCTTCTCAGGATTAGCAGGAAGCTTTTCTACAAAATGAACAATCAGATCATTTTCTTTTTTGGTGTCAATAACCCGGATTTTTTCCGAGTCTGAAACCAACCAACCGGTATCTCCTACCTGACCGCCACTTTCGGCATAGAAGGGAGTCTTATCCAAGACCAACTGATATCTATCGCCTTTTTTATCAGAAATAGTCCTGTATTTGATGATCTGTGAATAGGCTTCTGTGAAATCGTAGCCAATGAATTCTACCCCGCTGTCCTCATGTACAAATACCCAATCTCCTGTTTCAGATTCCGAAGCAGCACGAGAACGGGTCTTTTGCTTTTCCATTTCTTCTGCGAATCCTTTTTCATCCACGGACAGTCCGTTTTCCCGGGCAATCAGGGAAGTCAAGTCCAAAGGAAAGCCATAGGTATCATACAGTTCAAAAGCAGTTTTTCCGGGAATTACCTGCTCGCCTTTTACTTCTAATTCAGATTTGATGGACTCAAGCATTTTCAGCCCATTGTCCAAGGTTCTCAAGAAGGAGGTTTCTTCTTCCTGAATTACTTTAGCGATAAACTCCTGCTGAGCTCTGACTTCCGGAAATACATCCCCGAAATATTCTGCAATCAAAGGAGTCAATTCATATAAAAATGGCTGCTGGAAGCCTAAGAAAGTATAGCCATATCGGACAGCTCTTCTGAGGATTCTTCGGATCACATAGCCAGCCTTGTTGTTCGAGGGAATCTGTCCATCGGCAATGGTAAAGGAAATCGCGCGGATGTGATCCACAATCACACGGAACGCGATGTCATCGGGCTCATTATTTCCATAGGTCTTACCGGACTTTTTCTCCAAGGCTTGAATGAATGGACCAAATAAATCTGTGTCATAATTGGAGGACTTCATCTGGATAGCTCTTACCAGACGCTCAAAGCCCATCCCTGTATCCACATGCTTGGCTGGAAGCTCCTTCAAACTCCCATCAGCAAGGCGGTTAAATTGCATGAAAACAAGATTCCAGATCTCGATCACTTGAGGATGATCGTTGTTGACCAAGTCTCTGCCCGGCTCCTGAGTTCGCTCAGAATCAGGTCTTAAATCAATGTGAATTTCAGAACAAGGACCGCATGGACCTGTATCGCCCATTTCCCAGAAATTATCCTTTTTGGATCCCATGATGATCCGATCTTCCGGAACAATGGATTTCCATAAGTCAAAAGCTTCCTGATCCATGTCGAGTTTATCGCCAGCATCACCTTGAAATACTGAAACATACAATCTATCCTTCGGAAGTTTGTACACTTCGGTCAAAAGTTCCCAAGCCCACTCGATCGCCTCTTTTTTGAAATAATCTCCAAAAGACCAGTTGCCCAGCATCTCAAACATCGTATGGTGGTAGGTATCCACTCCTACTTCTTCTAAGTCATTGTGCTTTCCACTGACCCGTAAACATTTTTGGGAGTTGGCCACTCTTGGATACTTAGCGATTTCATTGCCAAGAAAAGCATCTTTAAACTGATTCATTCCCGCATTGGTAAACATCAAGGTCGGGTCATTCTTGACTACAATGGGTGAGGATGGAACGTACTGGTGTTGCTTGGATTGGAAAAACTCAATAAACGTACTCCGGATTTTCTTTGCTTCCATGAAAGATATGTCGTGCAGGAAATTTGATTTTCTTCATTTTAAGACCCAAATAGGCCCTTTTTATCGGGTGACAAAATTAGCAGAATTGGTGGGGTAATATGAATTTCCGGAGGATTTTATTCATCATCCTGAAAACGGGAATCAAGTCAACCGAAAAAACAATTAGGAAATACAAAACTTGGTTTACTCAAAATGCCAAAAAACCCAATTCCTAGTTTTTGTTGAAAAAATTTGAAAAATCTTTTGTTTTTATACCCAAAAACAAAACAAATCAAGTCATTTTATAGAGAATCTCTATATTTTTTAACGGTACTTGTTCTTTTAATCTTTTTTGTATTTTGAGCCACTTTTAGTTCCAAAATCCCAATCTAGGAAGTAAAAGAAGTTTTTATTACCAACTTAAAAAACCAAAAAAAGTATGATTAACAAAAGATTCAGGCCCATTTACTTGCTCCTGTCCACAACCGTGCTATTTGCAGGTTGTGAAAGCTCAATGCTCATGGAAGAGTCACCGACAGAGATGGCCTTAGAAAACGAACTTCAAAAGAGTCGTTTCAATTTAAATTTGTTACCTGAAGTTTCAGATTTTTCAAATCTGAGGGAAGGTAACTTTACCGGGAGGTATCTGATCCTCAGCAAGAACCAAAACTTGGACAAATCTCTGGCAGCTCAGATCGAAAAAGCCGGAGGTGAGGTGGTCAAATCCTTCCCAGAAGTAGGAGTTTTAGTGGCAGTATCCAGATCTTCTTCATTCTTGGATAATGCACGGAAAATCTCTGCAGTAGAGTCAGTGACTCCTGATTTTATCCTTCAATACACCAAAGACCCAGAAGTTCTCGGCGAAGAAATCGTGATGGAATCCAGCAATTCCTCTGGAGATGTTTCTGAAATGGCCACTCCATTTAATTATCAATCTGCAGTTTTCGATGGTTTTCAGTGGGCTCCAGGTTCAATAGACGCTCCAAAAGCCTGGGAAAATGGATACACCGGTCAAGGGGTTCGGATTGCCATTATCGATGGAGGGATCCATTCACTTCATAATGACATCCGACCTAACCTGGATGTAGCAAGGTCAAAATCTACTGTTCCTGGCTTTAATTTTAATCAGGATACCGGTACATTTTGGCATGGTACACATGTGGCAGGAATTGCAGCAGCAGCAGGTTCAGGAATTGTTGGAATTGCTCCAAAAGCGACAATAGTTGGTGTTAAATCACTCCATAATGGTTCTGGTGCTTTTGAGTGGATTTTGGAAGGTCTGCTTTATGCGGCAACCCCTCAGTCTCAGGGTGGTGCAGGAGCGAACATCATCAATATGAGCCTAGGAGCAGAAATCGATTATCGCAACAATTGGAATGACAAAGAATTTCGTGATGCATTCCGTGAATTGCAAAAGATCTACGACAGAGCAACCAGATTTGCATTCCAAAATGGAGTTACCGTAGTGGTATCAGCAGGTAATGGTTCATCCAATTATGATGTAGAAAGAGAATTCTTCAAACTTCCTGCTCAAAATCAGCATGTTATTTCAATCAGTTCTACGGGACCAATTGATTGGGCAAGAGGAGCTACAAATTTTTCTAACCCCGCCTATTACACTGACTATGGTAAATCCTTAGTAGACTTTGCTGCCCCAGGAGGAACTGCAGGACTTTTTGTCGTAAACGGTGTAACTTCCTCTTGCAGAGTGGTTGGCACTTATAGAACCATCATCAATCCATGTTACGCTTTCGACATGGTATTTAGCTGCCAAAGAGGAACTAGCAATGGTTCTTATACCTGGTCTCAAGGAACCTCCATGGCTGCTCCTGCTGTAGCGGGTGTTGTAGCTTTGATGATGGAAGCCAGCGGTGGCTATATGCAGCCTGGTTTGGTGAAAACAAGACTAGCTAATTCTGCCACTGACCTGGGCAAGCCTGGTAAAGATGAATATTATGGTTTTGGCTATGTGAATGCTGCCAAAGCAGTAGGATTGAATTAAAGTTTAACAAGATCCTTTAAAATCAAAGGAAAGGCCGTGCTTTTTGTTGAGCGCGGCCTCTTTTATTTATTTCCACTTCTTCTTGTTCAAAATCTTCATCAATTCCTGTCCTAAATAGGAACCTTTCATTTGAATTATGTCTCTTGGAGTATTGTCACCCACTTCGAAAGTCATGGATTCGGCTTGGTGGACGAAAAAGAAATAGGAATTGGAGGTAACACTTCGCTCCTTGCCTTCATTGGGCCGGATATTGGGAATATAGCCAGGGATCCTTTTAGATGATTTCTTTATCACCTTCGGGATTAGTCCAGGGAAATTTCCTTTCAATTCTTCATTGTTGGTATAAAAAATATCCTCCCAGGTAGAGTGAAAATCCGCAGCAAAAACAAACTTCCCTCCAGTTTCTTTCACCTTATTTTCCATAAACTCCGCCAAGGCTTTAGTTTCAGGCTGATTGAAATTCACCCAATCCCGGTTCAGGTCTATCCCTCCGACATTATGCCTCCAATGTCCGTTGGCAACCCCATCTGGATTCATTTGAGGCATCAGGTATAGATTATACTTGCTACGAAACTTCTTTGCTTGTGGGGTATCTTTTATAATTTCCTCCACAAAAGCCTGCATGGCCAAAAATCCAGTCAGCTCCGGAGGATGCTGCATTGAAATCACCATCAGCATATCCTGATCATCAGCTTCGCCTATTTTCAAGATTTCCAAGGGCCTTCCTTCTTTGCTTTTTCCAATAGCAATCAACTCCACAAAATCCTTTTGAAGTAGTATCTGCTTCCACTCCTGGACATATGCAGTTCCGATTTTATCCTGTGCGGCAACCCAAAGGGTATCCGAAGATGCACTCACTTTTAGAAAAGCTTTTTCAGGCCTTCCCTTTTCGACTTTAGGTTGAAAAAAGCTGCTAGAATCTGCATTAAAGAATGTTTTCCCATCGGAACTCAGTTTTGGAAAATACCGATGAAAGCCTTTACCTGCATAAGTAAACTCAATCCAGAATTCCTGGGTATTTCCTGACCAAAGTTTAAAAGCATACCAGGGACTGGGATTGATGGGTTCGTTTTCGGGAAGAATGGTTACTTGAACCAGCGTATCATTAATCCGCTGAACTCCGTTGAGTCTTGCCCCTTCCAATTGATTGGAAAAGAAAACTCCATTTCCAGCATCCCAGGTCTGTTTGGTTTGATAAGAGATGGTTTGATCCTTGGTTTCAACCACTTGAATCGGCCCCTGCCCTTCCCATTGGGCGGTGGATTTACAAGAAAAGAGAATGATTAATACTAATAAGGATACGAAGGGCTGGAGAAATTTCATGGCTTGAAATTAAAAGAAAACCCTCCAGAATCTATCCGGAGGGCAATTTCAAATTTCTAATTTCAAATCTTACACCTTCGGCACATTCCAGCCATTATGGTAATGCGCCTTCATCAGCTGGTTGGCTTCGGAGTCTGTAAACATGTTTTTTCCGGCATCCCAGTACACTTTCTTGCCGGTTTTGTAGGCGATATTTCCCATCTGAGCATTAATCGCTGCGACCGAACCGGTCTGAATGGCACATTTAAGCAACTTTGGATCATTGGCAGTGACTGCCTCCACGAAGTTTACGGCATGCAAATCCAATGCACTTGGGCCGGTTGGACGAGTATGAGGCACTTCCTCTACTTTTGGCTTTCGCTGTCCATCCACATTCTCTGTTTCAGGAATAACTTTCCATCCGCCCCGGTTGACCACCAAGGTGGCATTGTTTCCAATAAAGGCTATCCCTTCTGTGGTTCCGTAATTTCCTCCGTCTATTCCCGTGGCATGCTCCCAGAGCATATTGAAACCCTCGTATTCATACACGGTCTGAAGTGTGTCTGGAGTCTCTGAAGCATCATTTGGATAGGCAAACTTTCCTCCAGATGCCATTACTGACTTTGGCGCAGATACGCCCATGGCATACAAGGCAATATCGATTTCATGTACGCCCCAATCCGTCATCAAGCCTCCCGCATAATCCCAAAACCAACGGAAATTGAAATGGAATCGATTGGCATTGAATGGCCTCTTGGGCGCAGGGCCCAACCACATGTCGTAGTCCACACCGGCTGGAGCAGGACCATCGGGTACAACCGGAACCGGCTTCATCCAGCCCTGATAGGCCCAACACTTCACCAATCGGATTTGACCCAATTTCCCTGATTTCACATATTGAATCGCTTCATCATATTGGGAACCCGAACGCTGCCACTGCCCTACCTGAACCACTTTTCCATAGCGCTCTTGGGCTTTCACCATGATCTGGCATTCTTCAATGGTATTGGCAATGGGTTTTTCCACGTAGACATGCTTTCCTGCGGATACGGCATCCACCATATTCAGGCAGTGCCAATGGTCTGGAGTCCCGATGATCACCACATCGATGTCTTTATCTTCCAAAAGCTTTCGGTAGTCCTTGTACTGCTTAGGCCGTGTTCCTCGAAGCTTGAATACATCCTCGGTTCGCTGATCCAAAACAGATTGATCAATATCTGCTAAGGCTACGCAGTTCACATTGGGGATTTTGAGGTGGGCATTCATATTGGACCAACCCATTCCTTTGCAGCCAATCAAACCATAATTGATCTGATCATTTGCGCCAATCGAGCGGGTAAAACGCCCGAAATCAGCCGCAGTCAGGATATTGGGCATACTAAGTCCCGCTCCCAGCAGCATGGTATTTTGTATAAATTTTCTTCTTGAAGACATAAATCAGTTTATTGGGTTAATGGTTAAAAGGAAAAAGTAGGCAGTGATCAGTAGGCAGGTTTCAGACTACTGCTCACTGAGAACTGAATACTGCCAACTGATTAAAGTGGTCTCACCCATATATTTCTAAATCTCACCGGATTGCCATGATCTTGCAATTTGATCGGCAATGCCTCAGCATGAGCTTTGTAGTTCGGGATCCCGATATATTCTGTCGGGCCTCTGAGGATTACATGATTCTGTACCAATACCCCATTAATCAACACTGTGACAGTTGCTGGAGAAGTCAATACCCCATTTTTATCAAATCTTGGAGCCTTGAAGATGATGTCATAATAATTCCACTCCCCCGGAGCTCTCAAAGGATTCACCAATGGAGGAAACTGCTTGTAGATAGAACCCGCTTGACCATTGGTGTAGGTCTTGCTTTCGTAAGAGTCCAGAATCTGAACCTCATACATACCCATGAGGAAAAACCCGGAGTTGCCTCTACCCTGTCCTTCTCCGACAATCTCTGTAGGAGCGGACCATTCTACATGGTATTGAGCGTCACCGAATGGAAGCTTGGACTGGATATCTCCTTTTCCTCTAACAACCACTAACTCTCCGTTTTCAATTTTCCACTCAGCCGGAGAAGAACCGTCCTTTGCGGAAACAAAATTATTCAAGCTGCTTCCGTCAAAGAGCACAATCGCATCGGATGGCGGAAGGTGATTTTGTGTGCCAGGAGTGATTTTCGGAGGAACAGGGGTATAAAATTCGGTTGCCTGAGGAGGCAAAGGCGGAGGAGTTGGGTTTTGCTGAGCTAGAGAGAGGTTACTCAAAATCAATCCAGTCCCGATTAGAGCCAAGGTCAAAAGTTTTTTCATGGTACAATAGATTATTTTAGGATTACTTAGTGAAGGCAATAAATTACTGGAAAAAAGCGGGGAATAGAAAAGCCACTGATGGATTTTTACTGGAATTGCCTTTTTCCTTTTCTACTTTTAGGGAAATTTAATCCCCATGCAAAAACATATACTCTTAGTAGTTTTCACCCTTTTTCTAGCTCATTGGGCCCAGGCGCAGGAAGATTATTATTTCCCCGGAGAAAAATTTGATCCTGCTATCCCATCACCCTCTCAATTTTTGGGCTACCCGATCGGAGACTGGCATACCCGCTATGATCTGATTGTGAAATATTTTGAAAAACTGGATCAAGTCAGTGACATGGCCAAACTTCAGACTATTGGCTATACGCATGAGCACCGACCCAAAGTCATTTTGACTTTGGCTTCCCCATCAAACATGAGTAACCTGGAGCAAATTCGCCAGAAGCAATTGCAACTCGCTGATCCCTACCAGCCTAAGCCGGATGTTAACGCTATGCCTTCAATCCTACATTTGGGCTATGGAGTTCATGGAAACGAGCCTTCTTCGGCGGAAGCAGCCATGCTGACTGCATATTGGATATTGGCAGCTCAGTCGGATTTGGCAAAAAGTATCCGCGAAAATGCCCTCATCCACATTGATCCTACCCTCAATCCAGACGGAAGAGACAGACATAGTCTTTGGGTTAATTCCAATAAAGGATTTCCTGCAGTAGCGGATCCTTTGGACCGGGAGCACAACGAAGCCTGGCCAGGCGGAAGAACCAACCATTATTGGTTTGACCTCAACCGGGATTGGCTACCAATGGCTCATCCCGAATCTAAAGTCAAAGTAGAATGGTATCACCAATGGTATCCGAATGTGACCACGGATTTCCATGAAATGGGGACGAATAGCACGTATTTTTTCGAACCTACCAAGCCTTTTGGCTCCGAAAACCCAGTAGTTCCTAGAAAGAACTATGAGGATATCAACCCAAGATTTGCCAAGTATTTCGCCAAATACATGGACGAAATCGGAAGCCTGTATTGGACCAAGGAAGTATTTGATAACAGCTACCCGGGCTATGGTTCCACCTATCCGGATATCCATGGAGGCTTGGGATTGGTATTTGAAACAGCCAGTTCCAGAGGTCATGTCCAAAACAGCCAGCGAGGTGATATCACTTTTGCATTCACTATCCGAAATCATGTGGTAAACTCACTGGCCACGATGGAAGCGGCATTGGATAACCGCGTTTACATGCATGACTACCTGCGGGAGTTTTTCCAATCTGCCGTGGCTGAAGGTGCTAAAGACCCGGCAAAAAACTATGTCTTCGGAGACGAGTTTGACGAAAGCAGAAACCGACTATTTGTACAATTCCTTTTGGATCACAAAATCAAGGTTTTTGAAAACTCTGCCGACTTAACCGCCGGTGGAAATAGCTTCAAAAAAGGGAAATCTTGGATTGTACCTACCAACCAGCCCCAGTACCGAATGGTTCGAACCATGTTTGAATACGTTAAGGAATTTGCTGATTCCGTATTCTATGACGCTTCCGCCTGGACCATGGCTGCCGCTTATGGGATGCCTTTTTCGGCCGCTCCTTCTGCCAAAACCGGAACTCAAATCCTAGAGGCTATAGCCCCAACTCACGCTTTTCCGGAAGGAAAAGCCTATGCCTATTTGATTGATTGGTCGGATTTCTATGCGCCAAGGATGCTTTTTGAAATGCAAAAGGCAGGAATCCATGTGGAAGCTGTGCATCGCCCATTTTCCTCACAAACTCAGGATGGAAAAGTGGATTTTTGGGCTGGCACCTTGATGATCCCCATGGGCTTTCAAAAATTAAAAGCTGAAGAAGTAAGGACCAAACTCAGGGAAATTGCAGCAAAAACCCAACAGAAAGTTTATGCAGTGAATACCGGAATCAACCTGAGTGGAATCGATTTGGGTTCAAACTTAGTCTCAGCTATCCAGGAACCAAAGGTATTGATGATGGTAGGTACCGGAATCAATGCCTACGAAGCTGGGGAAATCTGGAATCTTTTGGACCAGCATCTCGGCATGCCGATTACCAAAGTCAATACCGAACAAATCGGACGGGTAAATCTCCATCAGTTCAATACCCTGATTATGCCTTCCGGGAACTACAATTTATTCTCAGAGTCACAGGTTAATCATTTGAAAGATTGGGTCAACCGAGGAGGAACCATCATAGCGATGAAAAGCGCATCAACTTGGCTTAACCAAAAAGAAATCACCAAAGAAGAGCGGGTAAAACTAGAGGAGGAAAAAGAACCTAAATCCCTTCCGTTCAATACCCGAAATGACTTCGAAGGAGCGAAAGAAGTGGGCGGAAGTATCTATCTCGCTGAATTGGACCTTACCCATCCTATTGCTTATGGCTACCATCGAAAAACCCTTCCAGTGTACCGAAACACGGATATTTTTATGAAGCCAAGTGCCGACAAATACCTTACTCCGGTGAAATACACTGTCAATCCGCATTTGGGAGGATATATCAACAAGGGCAATTTGGAAAAGCTAAAGCAAAGCGCTGGTGTGGTGATTTCCTCTGTCGGTCAAGGACGAGTGGTTCATTTCTTTGACAGTCCAAACTTTAGAGGAACTTGGTTTGGGACCAACAAACTGTTTCTGAATGCCATTTTCCATGGAGACAACATGGATTAATTGAATAGAAAAATGGTTATTGAGTTATTGGAAATATAACTATGCGTTTTCAAAACCTATAGAAAAGCCGCTGGACTTCGGATTCAGCGGCTTTTGAATAAATTTTGGTTTAGTCTATAATTTGAATTTGATCGGCAAGGTCATTTGCGTATTCACAGATTCGCCATCCAATCTTCCAGGAGTCCATTTTCCGGATTCAGCTACAATCCGTTTGGCTTCTTCATCACAACCGGCCCCAATCCCCCGGATGATTTCGATATTTTCGACAGAGCCATCAGATTTGACAACAAAGGCAACTAGAACTAAACCTTCGATACCCTTTTCCTTGGCAGTTTCAGGATATTTCAGATTGTCGATCATGTATTGAGTAAATCCCGGCATTCCTCCCGGAGGAACAGGCATTTCATCCACTTTCTTGTGGACGGTTTCTTGTGCCTTAGCCTCGAATGCCAAAAGCTGAAGTGAAAGCAAAGCGAAGAAGGCAAAAGTGATTCTTTGGATGTGTTGAGTTTTCATAACAAGAATATTAGTTAATTAAGTTTGTGTTATTGTTTGGAAGAGAAAGGAGAGATTTCTAACAATTCCTCAAATTTATTAGATGTATATCCCCTTTCTTACTAGTAGGCCGTACTCTATGAATAAATTCCCGCTTGAAGTTCAGTTTTAGTCAGCTTCGGACTTCCGACTGCTAAACCAAAGAAATTTTGGATTGTGGTGCAATTGCGGATAATCATAATTTATTATTAGCCATTTCAAGATTGCTTTCGCTCAGCTTAAATCTGATCGGCAATCTCATTCGGGTATTTACAGCGATTCCATCTTGATAGCCAGGCTTCCAATTTGGAGACTGAGAGACTAAACGAATTGCTTCTTCGTCAGCTCCTCCACCGATTCCACGAAGAATTTCAGGATTGGATATAGACCCATCTGAATTGACAGTGAATACCACAATCACTGTTCCTTCAACCCCATTTGTTTTGGCTTCTTGAGGATAGCTGAGATTATTTTTTAGGAAAGCATTCCAACCCTGCAAGCCACCAGGGGGATTTGGTTGATCCTCCACCACATCAAAAATTTCTTTTCCATCTTTCCCAACATTATTAATTCTTGCCATTAAGTTGGATGGTCCCATATTGGTGGTTTTTTCCACCAAAGTAGGCCCTTCGATTTCTTCAGTTTGATCCATTTGGCAAGCTGTAAAGCTTAATACCAAAACACCACCCACAAGATTTAAAATACTGTTTTTCATGACTTTAAATGATTAAATAGTTTATAGTTTATTTTTAGATTAACAAAATATTCTCCAAGCCCATGATTTTTTATGGGAAATAGGTTTGGAATTCGAATAAGTTGATTGGGTTATTTTACCGGAGGATAGCCGATAACTACCAAATACTCGCCATAATGATCGGCAATTGCTTTTTCTCTTTGCTTGCCGGGAGTATTGTGTTCTCCCTCATCCTGAAGGATAAATCTAATCGGCATACTGACTTGGCTAGTGATTATTTGCCCGTTTAGTTTACCCGGCGTCCATTCCGGCCCCTCAGACACTGCTCTTACTGCCTCTTGATCGAGAACTGAGCTAACACCTCGTAAGACTTCCACATTCTTCACCTTGCCTTCTGCATCTACTTTAAAGCTCAATACAACCGTGCCTTGGTCACCTTTTTCCCTAGCTTCCAGAGGATAGGTAATCGACTTAGCTAAATATTTATTCCAGTTCATTTCCCCACTGGAAGGAAGCGGTAGTTCATCTAAAGCATAGAAAACTTTATATCCGGTTTTATTGGGGTCCTTCTCAGTGTTCAACTCTGAAAAGAGAATATCAACCTGACTTTTTCCATCTATCGGAAATTCCTTAACCACTGGTGAGGAAAAATGGGAAAGGATCAAGGTTGACTTTTCATTGGGAACACTTAGATCAAACTCTCCATCCTCATTGGTCAAAACTCCAATGTTGGTTCCTTTGACCAAGATAGCGACACCAGAAATATTTCTTCCCTGCTCCGATTTGACTGTACCTTTCACCTGAAAAGTCATAGCCGTTTTTTGCGAATAGACCTCTAGGGTAAAACCGATCATCAAACAGACCAATAATGCTCTCAAATAAAATAAGCTGTTCATAGGCTATTGGTTTAGTTTTTCAAAATGGATTATTGGTAGGCTACCACAGTCACATTCGGTTGTTCAGATTGCATTGCTGGAAGAATTTTTCGTTCCTCGACAATAACTTGATCGCTGTTTGCCATCTTAAATCGAATCGGCAATCTCATTCTACTGGACACGGCTTTTCCTCTCTGATAGGCTGGTTTCCAATTTGGAGAATTCATTACCACTCGTATGGCTTCTTCATCAGCACCTCCTCCGATTCCTCTCAAAATTTCCGCATCCCGAATCGACCCATCATTATTGATTACAAAAACAACAATGACTGTCCCTTCAATTCCCAAATCCCTAGCCTGTCGGGGATATTGAAGATTTTTTGCTAGGTAAGAGTTCCATCCTGACAACCCTCCAGGCGGCTCTGGCTGTACTTCTGTGATATCAAAGACTTCATCAGCCTCTTCAGAAATTCTTGCACTTAAATTACTCAGACCCAAACTCTGAGTTTTTTCAAGCTGGGTTGGCCCCTCGATCTCTTGTTCTGGGGTGATTTCACAGGAAAAAACCGCAAACAAGATCCCTATGGCTGGGAGAAGAGCCAAAAAGCGAACTTTCTCAACCGGACTTGAAGTTGACCGAGTCAGCATCATAATCCTCTTTTTGGTTTGAAACTGGTTGAAGTTGTTCATAAACTGCCAGCCGGACTTGGGCGTGATCAGTTGAAGTAGGAGTGTCGCATATTCCTTGGGCGAAACCTGGGAGGTTACCCCTTGATCGGCTTGGTACTCATGGACTTCCCGAAGGGATTTTTCATAACTATAGATCAAAGGATTGAACCAAAACAGGACTTTTGCAAAGTTGACCAGAAGCAAATCCCAGCTATGTTTTAAGCGCACGTGCACCGATTCATGAGCCAAAATCTGCTTTTGCTTGGGATCCTGTGGGTCAAAATCCGGCATCAGAATGTAGTCGAAAAATGAAGCTGGAATAAACTCAGGATGAATGGCTACCCAATAATTCTCGAATCTGGCCAATTTGGCCTGTCCGATCATCCTTTGGGAAATCATAAATCCCAAAATCAATCTGGCTGCCACAAATACAGCTCCTGCAAGGTATACTGTAAATAAAAGCTCCATCCAGGTCCAGGTGGAAGCTTCCACTTCCACCTGCTCCCCTACCTGAAAAGCAGGTAGCGTAAAATCCCTGACAGCCTGGGGACCGAAATTCACCCCCTCAAAACTTATCAATGGAATCACCAAAGAAAGACCTAAAATGGATAACAAGGCGGCCCTATTCCAACTGAAAAAAGTCAGTCCGCTAAACAATCCCCTATACACCAGCAATGAAACAGTCAAACAAACGCTGGCTTCAAACAAATAAACTAGGATCTCATTCATCACTTTTTAGCATCATCCATACCGTCAATCAACTTCTGAAGATCTTCAATTTCCTTTTCAGAAATGTTCTTTTCTTTCACCATAAAGGAGAGAAAATTCCCAACCGATCCGCCGAAGAAATTTTTGACATACCGGTTAAACGACTTTTTGCTGTAATCTTCCTGCTTTACAATGGCCTTGTAAAGATTCACGGTTCCGTAAGTTCTGTGAGTGAGGTATCCTTTCCTTTCAATATTTCGGATGGTGGAAGCCAAAGTAGTATAAGGTGGTTTTGGATCTGGGAGTTGCTCCAAAATATCCCGAATAAGCAATTCCCCTTGATTCCAGAAAATGGTCATGATTTGCTCTTCGTGCTGATTTAATTCTTCCATGATTTTTTGATTGGGTGGTTTTTTTATTACGAATGTTTAGTAAGTCTACGATTTATTCTTATTTCACGCAATTTTATGGATGGTTTTTTTCAAAAAAAAAGGAAAACCCTACCGGATTTCCCTTTCTCCCTGTTTTAATATGAGTCTCAATCGTATTTGGCTTGTATCACTACCGTCCTAGCCAGAACCGGTGAAACCATAAAATATCCCAGTACCTCCGATTTACCTTGAACAACTTTGATGTTGGATTCGGGATTTTGGGGAGGCGGACTAAATAATCCCCCATCGCTAAATAGCAAATTGACGAGTTGGTTTAAATAATCGAAGGCGTCTCGGTTCATTCGGTAGAGCTCCAGGCGGACACGGTCGTTTTCTTTGAAAGCATAGCCAAGTTCCAGCCCTTGTTCGAAAAATTTCAACCCAAAGGTATCGTCAAAAAGCAGGTAATCATCCCGCTGATTTTTTAGCGTATCATTTTCAATAACTCGGATTCTATAGTTATTGTCTTGTTTGAAAGGAACTTTACCATATACCTTGATGTAATATCCCTCGTCCCGGAAAAGTCTCTTTTCCTGAAATTTCCAAGTAACACTGTCCACTGTGGGAGGCTCCAGCATGACCCCTTCGGAGCGAAACACAAAATCCTTCCATTTCACAAACAACTGATAGGTCTCGCCTACCACTGCTCTTTCAGCGGGATTAACAGGCCGATAACTTTTTGTGGCTCCGAAGTATCGGAAAGGAATGACTTTTTCAGTTCCAGGAATTGTAATCACGACCTCCGCATCTGTGATCACTTTTGAATCCAGAGAATCGTAGTAATCTTTCGAAAGCGTGATTTTCACCGAATTATATATTCCATTGTCGGTCCAAATTCCCTCAATCGTGGGGACCAGCTGATCTTTTTCTCCCAGAGGAAGAAACACTTCCTCTTGACAGGAAAAGAAAATCACCGACACAATCAGCAGCCAAACTCTTTTCATCAGAATTGGAAATTATAGGTAATCGATGGAAGAATGGTAAACAAGTAAGTCATCACCACACCTGGACGAGAACTCGTAATTTTTCCGTCAGAAGGTTCAAACCTGAAATCATTGTTGTAGATATCTCTGAATTCATAGGCGAATGGATTCTTTCTGCCATACAAATTGTAAATGCTGAAATTCCAGCTTCCTCTCCACTTCCTTCCTTTGTCAGCATTTCTCCAAGTCACAGAAGCATCCATCCTGTGGTAATCCGGAAACCTATCCTGATTCCGGTAATTGGAATACAAGGGTACCTTTTGATTGTCAACCTCATAGGTACCTACGGGAAAAGATACTGCCAATCCGGAAGTATAAATGAAGGTCAATCCAGCAGACCAGGCTGGAGAAAACTCATGATTCAGCACAAAAGTGAGGTCATGCGGGCGATCATATCGGGGATTATAGGATTCTCCCAAGCTTACCCCGGCAATTTGTCTCCAGGTTCTTGACCAGGTATAGGCTAGCCAACCTGTGGTCTTTCCGGTGTTTTTTCGAAGTAGAGCTTCTACTCCATAGGCCCAACCTTCCCCTGAAAGGATTTCGGTCTCAACCTGATCTGTAAAAAGAACCTGAGCCCCGTTTCTTAAATCAATGACATTCTGCAAGTCTTTGTAATAGCCTTCCAAAGAAAACTCCCAGCGATTTCGATCAAAATTCTTAAAGACGCCTAAGGAAAACTGATCCCCTCGGATAGGCTGGGTATATCTATCAGCCAAAACCCATCGATCAATCGGCAAGCCGGCAGAGCTATTGGAAGCAATTTGTACGTATTGAAAATTCCGGTTGTAGGCTGCTTTGAAGGAGAGTTTCTCATTCACCAAATACCGAAATGCTACTCGAGGCTCAAGGCCTTGATAAAACTCCATAGGCTCAAGTTTCCCAAAGGCGATAGAATCAGTTTCCAGATTTCGATTTGGGATATCGTTGGGGTAGGTGTATTCTACTCCCTCGCCTAATTGGTTATATAGTCCCCATCGAAGCCCTGCTTCAGTGCTTAGCTTGGGAGAAATCTCATAGCTAAGGCTGGCAAAAAGGTTATTTAACAGCCCATTTTTGGGATTTGTCTTGATGGCCTGAATTCCGCTATCCGGATCCGGATCCAAGTCTATCGGGGCAAAATAATAATACTGGCTGTGAAGCCCCCAGTTGGCAGAGGTCTTGGTATTCAAATTCCGAGTCCAAATTGCCTTGATTCCTGATTCGGTAAGAAGGTTGGACCATTCAAATCCATTTTCAGGATCATTGATATCTATTTTATAGGAATATCTAGAATGATAGGCCTGAAGATCAAAAAACGAATTTTCAGAATTAACGTGGTTCCAATTCACCGAACTTACCCAGTTGGTCCAGCCTAATCCAAACTCCTTATCCAAGCCCAAGAAATCAGATCCCTGATAAGTACTGACCGAAAGTTTGTCTTTTTCTCCCAGGATAAAAGAAAACTTCCCACTCAAATCATGAAAATTCAGTTTGTTATTTTTCAGGTTTTCATCAGAAGAAAGCTTCAAAAAAAGATCGGCATATGTTCTTCGACCGCTGATGATAAAACTCGAGTTTTTGCCAAATAAAGGGCCATCTAAAGTCAGACGGGATGAAATACTTCCAATTCCTCCATTACCGTGAAGTTGTTCTTTGTTTCCTTCAAGCAAGGTGATGTCGATCAATGAAGATGCCCTGCCTCCAAAGTTAGCCGGCATATTTCCTTTGTAGAGATCCACTTTTTTGAGCGCATCAGGATTAAAGACAGAAAAAATCCCAAAGAAATGCGAGGCATTATAGACAGGTGCTCCATCCAATTGAACCAGATTTTGATCAGCTGAACCGCCCCTGACAAATAGGCCGGTGGTCCCCTCTCCTGCTGTTTGGACCCCTGGAAGTAGCTGAAGACTTCGCAGCAAATCCACTTCCCCAAACAAGGCCGGGATATTTTTTATGGTTTCAATGGGAACGCTGGCCTTCCCCATGTCCAGATTCTTGATTTGCTCATCTGGTCTCCTTTCCTGGATGATAATTTCTTCCAGTCTGAGTTCCTCTGGCTTCAAGAAAAAACGGAGGGGTTTCTCAGCATCCTTCTGGCTGATTAGGCGGATTGACTTTTCGTAACCTATGTAAGAAATGACAAGTTTTGCGGGGAGAGGTTCGGCTTGGATTTCAAATCCTCCTTCCAAATCAGTAACGACTCCAGTAGAGGTCTTGCCTTCCCAATATACATTCGCGCCGATTAATGCCCCTGAATTTCCTGCATCCAGAACCTGCCCTTTGATTTTTTGATTTCCTTGGGAATACCCTCGGAGGCATGTTGCCAGACAAAAAATTAAGACTGAAATCCGCAAAAAAGGCATATAATAATGATTCGATTTTTCTCTTGCCCAACGGCACCAAGAAATTAATGTTTGTTAATTCTTTCGAAAGTTTTCAATTCTTACCCACCGCTTACCAATTCCCACCTTTCAAAATTAGGTTTATTTCCTAATTTCAGGCCATGATTTGGGCATACCCTGACCTAAGATTGATTTTGATTCTTGGAGGATTATTTATCCTTCTGTATATCTTCTATATCTCCAGATTTCTGATCATCAACAGGAAATTAAAGGTGGAGAAACAACGGCTTTTCACCAAACTATTTCTCCGGACTCTTTATTTTATTCTCTTCCTGATTGCTTTTGCAGGGCCTTCCATCGGAAACTCCTTCAAGGAAGTGCAGGAAGAAGGAAAAGATATTTTCATTGCCGTGGATCTTTCCCAGTCCATGATCGCCACCGATGTCGGCCCGAACCGCCTTGCCCGGATACAGTTTGAATTGAAAGAACTGCTCAAATCCTTCCCTTCAGACCGGATTGGCCTGATTATTTTCAGTACGGAGGCGTTTATGCAGCTACCTCTTACCTATGATCAAGCGGTATTGAACCTCTACATTGATGGACTGAATATTGGCTTGGTTCCCAACTTGGGAACAGACTTGAATACTCCTTTAAAGCTCGCCTTGGACAAATTCGAGAAAGATGAAAGCCCAGAAGTAAAGGCTAAAGCAATCGTTCTGATCTCTGACGGAGAGCATTTCGGTGACGATTTGGATGATATTACCGAGCAACTGGAAGACCAGGGTGTAAAGGTTTTTTCCCTTGGAGTAGGTACAGAAGCGGGTGGTCAAATGCCTCGAGGAAATGGTGTCGTGATTGACACCAAAACAGGAAAGCCAGCTTTGACCAAGTTGGATAAAGCTCCATTGCAGTATATCGCTTCCCATACTGGTGGAGAGTATTTTGAAATCTCAGATCAAACCAAGGAAATGGGTAATTTGATCTCTGCTTTAGATAATCTTGAAGGTGGTATCACCAATACCAGAATGGTGGAAACCAGCTCCAACAAATACTTTTATTTCCTTTTGGCTGCCTTAGGTCTAGCCATGATGGACATGATATTACCCGTAAAAACCATTAAACTGTGATGAGTTGGAGCAAGTGGATTTTCGGTTTGTTTTTGATAATCCCATCCTCTTGGACCAGGGTAAGCAGGTTAAATTCTGCTATCGAAAAAGCCGAGACCTCCTACGCTGAGGCTAAATATCCAGAATCAGCAGAGGATCATTTGGTTTTGGTCAATGACTTTCAGTTAAAATCTTCTTATCTGGATTTTGACTTGGCTCTGAGTCATCATTATGCCGATAAACTCGAAGAAGCTGCTACCTATTATGATCAAACCACCCAAAGTGAGGATAAGGTTTTAGCCTCATTTGCCTACAACCAAGGGGGAGTATTATTGGGGAATAAACAGGAATATCAAGCTGCCTTGAGTAAATTCCAATCCGCATTGATCAAGGATCCGGGAAATGAGCAAGCTCGCTATAATTATGAACTTTTAGCCCGCTGGCTAAAGCGAGACGAAGAGCGAAAGGAAAAAGAGAAGAATAAGCCCGAACCCTCAGAGTTTGCCAAGCGAAAAAAAGCAGAGGCGGACCGATTGGTGGAACAATTTCGTTTTGCCGACGCTTTAAAGGTTATGAATGATGCCTTAGCGCAGGATGAGACTGTGGCTGCTTATCAGGATTTTATCAACTCACTCAAAGACGTCGTAGAGATCAATGAAAAATAAACTTGGAATCCTATTTCTGGGATTGATTTTCCTAGCCTCTGGAGAAATCTTTGGACAAAGCTCTGGAGATTACTTCAACAGAGCTGCGAGATCTTATGTCAAAACCGAAAAGGATCAGGCACTTCAAACTGTCAATGACGGCCTTGCCAAATTTCCCAATGATGCCAAACTGAAAGCGCTGAAAGAAAAGCTCGAGCAAGAGCAGGAACAAGAGCAGCAGCAAAACCAACAAAATCAGCAGCAGCAGAACCAGCAGAATAAAAACCAACAAAGTGAGGGTGAGCAGGGTGATTCTCAATCCGAGCAGAAGGATGGGGAAAAAACCGATGAGGATAAAGCCAAGGAAGGGCAAAAAGGTCAAAATCCTTCTGATAAGAGTGAGGATGCAGGGGAAAATGCGAACGATCAAATGGACGCCAACCTTGCAGACCGCCAGAAAAAGTTGGAAGAAATGAGAGAAAAACTCAAGGCTATGAATCTCTCTCCAGAGCAGGCTCAACAGATTTTGGAGTCCCTGAATGCTGCGGAACTTCGCTACATTCAACAAAACAAGAAAACTCCCACCCAAAGACCCAAAAAAGGTTTACCGGATTGGTAAATGATGGCTTTGCGGATGAAGCTTATGCACCGGAGTTTTTGAAGAAATTAAAACAGAACTTAAACCCAAATAAACATGATTAAAGAAGTCTATATCGTTTCGGCTGTTCGAACCCCCATTGGAAGTTTTGGTGGAAAACTTTCCGGAATGTCAGCCATAGAGCTTGGAAGCACAGCCATCAAAGGTGCCCTTTCCAAATCTGGAGTAAATGCCGAGGCCGTTCAGGAAGTTTTTATGGGCAATGTGATTTCGGCTAATCTTGGTCAGGCTCCCGCCCGTCAAGCTGCTATAGGAGCAGGAATCGGATATCAAGTACCCTGCACTACCATCAATAAAGTCTGCGCTTCCGGGATGAAAGCCGTGATGTTTGCAGCGCAATCCATCATGCTGGGCATCAATGATGTCGTGGTCGCAGGAGGAATGGAAAGCATGTCCAATGTGCCTTTTTATGTGCCCAAAGCTCGATTTGGCTACAAATATGGAAATGCCGAACTGGTAGACGGCTTGGTAAAAGACGGACTATTCGAAGTGTATTATAAATTCCCTATGGGAAATTGTGCCGACAATACCGCCAAGGAAATGAATATTTCCCGAGAAGATCAGGATGCCTATGCTATCCAATCATACAAAAGATCAGCCGAGGCCTGGGAAAAGGGAATGTTCAAGGACGAGATAGTCCCTGTGGAAATGATGGGAAGAAAAGGAGAAACCATCCTGATGGAGGAAGATGAAGAGTACAAGAATGTATTTTTTGACAAAATCCCTTCGCTAAGGCCAGTTTTCGATAAGAATGGAACAGTAACAGCTGCTAATGCCTCTACCATGAATGACGGAGCCTCTGCTTTGGTACTAGTCAGCAAAGAAAAGGCTGAGGAACTTGGTTTAAAGCCTTTGGCAAAAATCAGAGGTTTCGCAGATGCTGCGACTGATCCTCTTTGGTTTACCACAGCTCCCGCATTGGCAATTCCAAAGGCTTTGAAGCATGCCGGTGTATCCTCCGATGAAGTTTCATTCTATGAAATTAACGAAGCATTTTCCGCGGTAGCCTTGGCCAACCAGCGCCAGCTTAATCTGGACAATGATAAATTGAATGTATTTGGGGGTGCTGTTTCCTTAGGCCACCCACTGGGTGCTTCGGGAGCTAGAATTATCACTACGCTTAATTCCGTACTACATAAAAAGTCTGGCGACATCGGCGTTGCTGGAATTTGTAACGGTGGCGGAGGTGCTTCAGCACTGGTCATCGAAAAAATGTAAATTCGCATCCATTCCAACCCAAAGAGCAGGCCCAAAACCTGCTCTTTTTGCTTTAAATGAGATAAGATTAATTTTTCTCCGATCTGGGGAATCCAGAAGTGTAATCGATCAAGAGTTCATCTTTTCCACCGATCACAAACATCGCTTCCAGTCCCGGAATCGACTCAGCCAATGCTTTGGCCTTCTCCGGTCCCATAGACATAAAAGCCGTAGCCAAGGCATCGGCTTCAGTAGCTGATTTGGCAATTACAGACACCGAAACCATAGAGTGACTCACCGGGAATCCTGTAATCGGATCAATGATATGGGGTCTTCTGACTCCATTTTCATCCACGTAAAACTTCCTGTAATTCCCTGAACTACTGATTGCCAAATGGTCCAATTCCACCTTAGCCAGAAGGACATTTACATTTCCCAATTCTACTTGAACAGGATCTTCTATCCCGATGGACCAGATTGCGCCTCTTGAATTCAGCCCTTTTGCTTTCATCTCGCCTCCGATTTCTACCAAATAGTCCTTTACTCCCGCCTGATCCAATACCGCTGCCAGCTTGTCAATCGCATAACCCTCACCCAGACCAGTTATATCCAGTTTGACTTCTTTTTCCAAGGCAACAAAACCAGTATCTGTTTGCGATATTTTTTGGGCAAATCCAATCAACCGCTTTAGCGCAGCTACTTTGGCAGAGTCCATCGATTCCCTTTGCTCAAAAGAGAATCCCCAAGCTTTGATCAACGGGAAAAGTGTGGGCTCGAAGAATCCCTGACTCAGTTCATGAAACTTTTTGGCAGAATCCATCATTTCCAGAAATGTGAAAGATGGATCTTTCAAAACCCCAGATTGATTAAAGGATGAAACCTCGGACTCTTGGATATAAGAATTGGAGGCGGAATTGATCAGAGCAAAAACGGAATCAAAGGCAGGCTGAAAATCCTGTTCCAATTCACTGACTTGAATTTTATAGTATGTACCAAAAATCTCTCCCTGATAGGTTCGGTATTCTTTTTCTTTTTCCTCACAGGAAACCAAACACAAAAGGGAAAAGAGCAGTACTAAAGGGGAATATCTCATTATGGAAATTGTCTGGATTTGACTACAAATCTGTTTAAAACTCATTTTATTCTTCCAAAATTACTCAAATTGAATTCTAGGGAGTTAATTTTCACAAAACTTAAACTTCATTCCAGAAATGGATAATCCGATTATTACTATCCTTTCAGAACGACTCAAGAAGAATTTCTTAAGCCTTTTTTTGCTGATTTTGGGAATGACTGCATTTTCTTCCCAAGGAAATACCCAAGACATCCACCGCACTTATTATGATGAAGACTCTCTTCTGATTAAGGAAGTTTTCACCAAAATCAATGGAAAAGCACAGGGAGAAGTTCGGCTTTTTGACCTGAATGGAAAACTGGTTTTGATCGGAAATCTCAAAGATGACAAGCGTAACGGCCTTTTTTATGATCTGGATCCAGATACTGGAGATACTTTGAGGATTGTAAAATTCGAAAACAACCTCCGCCAAGGCTTGACTCAGAGCTTTTTTCCTAATGGGAAAATCAGTCAGGAATCCTATTTTGTCGATAACCAATTAGAAGGACCAGTCATTTCCTATTATGAGGATGGGACGGTGAGGGATCGGTCCAATTTTAAGAAAAACAAGCCCGATGGAGTCACTGAAAGCTATTATCCCAACGGGAAAATCAAATCCAGAATTTCTTTCGTGGCAGGACAATACGATGGCAAAATTGAAGATTATGATGAAGATGGTAAGCTCCTCTCCTCCACCAGCTATTCTAAAGGAGTATTACACGGCCCTGACATTCAATATTTCAGCAGCGGTAAAATCAAGTCGCAGCGCAATTTCATATTTGGAGAATTGGATGGAGAGTACCTTTTACTTTTCGAAAGTGGTCAAGTTGAGCGCAAAGGATTTTATAAAAAAGGCCTTCCAGAAGGTCAGATGTTAGAATATTTCCCGGACGGAACGGTGAAAATGAAGTCCATTTATTCCAAAGGAACTCCAGTTCAGCCTACGCTATACTATTATGAAGATGGTACCCTAAAATCCAGAATCAGCTATGATTCCAACGGTCGAAAAATCCGGGAGGAGAGTTTTTACCCTAGCGGGAAACCATTTTCCTTAGTTCCTTTTCAAAATGGTGCCGAGCAAGGTCAAGTGAAAATTCTTCATGAAAACGGCAATCCCAAGGAAATCAGAAACTATAAATCCGGCAGATTGGATGGAAAGCAAGAATGGTACGATGAAAACGGAGTGCTGATCCGGACTGAGTTCTATGAAAACGGAATTATTGTCAAGAAATAAGGCCAGACCTAAGGCAAAGGAAAGACCTTTTTCTATTTTTGCCGAAACGATTATACAATGAGCAATGCCATCAAAGAAACCCATTTCCAATTTCCGGGACAGGTGGGTTTTTACAAAGGAAAAGTAAGAGACGTTTATATCTTCGAAAAGGAGCTTGTTGTCGTCGCCTCCGACCGAATTTCTGCTTTTGATGTGGTATTGCCACGTCCGATTCCTTTCAAAGGTCAAGTGCTCAACCAAATTGCTGCGGGATTTTTGAAAGCCACCTCGGACATTGTTCCTAACTGGGTTACAGCTACCCCCGATCCTAGTGTCACCATCGGCAAGCGTTGCGAACCTTTCAAAGTGGAAATGGTTATCCGCGGCTATATGTCAGGACATGCCGCTAGAGAATACAAAGCTGGCAAAAGAATGCTTTGTGGGGTTCCCATGCCAGAGGGAATGAGAGAAAACGATCCCTTTCCTGAACCTATCATCACTCCAACCACAAAGGCTTCAGAAGGCCATGACGAAGATATTTCCAGAGAAGAAATTCTGGCTCAGGGCATCGTAAGCGAGCAAGATTATGTCATTTTGGAAAAATACACCAGAGCATTATTCCAAAGAGGGCAGGAAATGGCCAAGGAAAAAGGCTTGATCTTGGTGGACACCAAATATGAATTTGGAAAATACGGAGATGAAATCTTATTGATCGACGAAATCCACACTCCGGATTCCTCCAGATATTTCTATGCTGATGGATATGAGGAAAACCAAGAGCAAGGACTACCACAAAAACAGCTTTCCAAGGAGTTTGTCCGCCAATGGTTGATTGCCAATGGCTTCCAAGGTAAAGAAGGCCAAACAGTGCCTGAAATGACTGATGAAATTGTAGAAAGTATTTCGGATCGCTATATTGAGCTTTTCGAAAAAATCACCGGTGAGAAGTTTATTAAAGCTGAAATCACTGATATTGAATCCAGAATAGAAACCGCAATTCTGGGCTATCTAGCCCAATAATCCAAAAATTAGTATGAAATACACCATCGATAAAAAAGAGCAATACGTAGTTTTCACTCCTATGGAAGAGAAATTGGACTCTCTTCTTGCTCCAGCATTGAAGTCAGAACTTTTGACGATCCATGCTGAAGGGTTTTCGAATATCGTCCTGGACATGAGCCAAGTGAAATATGTAGATTCAAGCGGGCTGAGTGCTCTCTTGGTAGGAGATCGTGAATACGGAAGAAACGGAGGAATTTTCGTCATTTCCGGAGTGCAAGAGCATGTCATGAAGCTTTTGAAAATCTCCATGCTGGACAAAAAACTGAACTTGGTAAATACCTTGGAAGAGGCCGGTGAAGCCATCTTCATGCACGAAATCGAAAACGGAGAAGAAGAGGAGGAAGATTGATCCCTGATTTTGAGATCACCATTTTAGGAAACACTTCTTCCATCCCCGTACATGGAAGAAACCACACTGCCCAAGTCGTTAGATTTGGGCAGGAGTGTTTATTACTGGACTGCGGTGAGGGAACTCAGATCCAGATGAGAAAATTCAAGGTCAAAAGCTCCAAGATTTCCCATATTTTCATTTCCCACCTGCACGGGGATCATTACCTGGGTTTGGTAGGCCTCCTTTCCAGCTTTCAACTTTCCAAAAGAACCCAAGGGCTTACTATTTTCGGACCTAGAGGATTAGATGAAATCATCACCACCCATTTCAGATGGAGCAACACTCACCTCTCCTACCCTCTGAGATTTATTGAAACCCAGACAGATGGCTTGAATCTCCTGTGGGATCATCCTCGGTTTTCAGTTTTCAGTTTTCCTTTGGTTCATCGACTTCCCACGACAGGATTTCTTATCCGGGAAAAAGAGGGCCCCAGAGGCCTTATCAAAGAAAAGCTCCAAGAGAAAAAAATCCCTTTGGAAGCAATTCAAAATCTTCGTCATGGCCGGGATTTTAAAGATTCAGATGGAAATCGTTACCTGGTCAAAGATTATTGTCATCCCCTTCCGGCTCTACGGAGTTATGCGTTTTGTTCCGATACCAGGTTTGAACCGGGCTTGGTGGAATATATTTCCGGAGTGGATCTACTTTACCATGAATCGACCTTTCTGGAAGCGGATGCCTTTAGAGCCAAAGACACTTTCCACAGCACCGCAGCACAGGCCGCTGAAATAGCCAAAATTTCCAATGCAAAAAAGCTTCTTCTTGGCCATTTTTCCTCCAGATATCGGGATTTGGACGAAATGCTGATAGAAGCACAAACAGTATTTTCCAATGTAGAGTTGAGTATCGAAGGAGACACTTATTCAATTATGCCTGCTCATGAATGAACAAAACCACAGCCGGAAAACCAATCTCTTTTTCATCCTGGGAAGTATCTTTCTAACCAATGCGATTTTGGCAGAAATCATTGGGGTGAAAATATTCTCGGCGGAAAAAACACTTGGCTTTGATCCTGTCAACTGGAGCTTTTTCGATGAATACATTTTGGACTTCAACCTTACCGCTGGAGCGATCATTTGGCCCGTGGTATTTATCACCACTGACATTATCAATGAATATTTTGGTAAGAAGGGAGTTAAAAAAATCAGCTTTATAACCGCCGGATTGATTGCTTACATTTTTGTCATCATCAGCATTGTCACGGTTTTGGTACCTGCTGACTTTTGGATTGAAGTGAATTCTGAAACCCCAAGCGGAGAAAATTTTGACATCAACTATGCCTTCAACTCGATTTTCAGGCAGGGATTAGGGATCATCATCGGCTCCCTAACTGCTTTTTTGTTGGGCCAATTGATAGACGTTTTCGTGTTTCAAAAACTTCGTGCAATCACCGGCGCCAATATGATCTGGCTTCGTGCTACCGGTTCTACGCTGGTCTCTCAGTTTATAGATTCGTTTGTAGTGTTAGGGATTGCTTTCTATGTTTTTGGAAATTGGAGCTTGAGCCAAATCATCGCTGTAGGCTTGATTAATTATGTCTATAAGTTTTCAGTGGCCATACTTCTGACTCCCCTGCTTTATGTGGGACATGGACTGATTGACCGTTATCTGGGAAAAGAGCTTGCTGAAGAGATGGCTAAAGAAGCCTCCGAGGATCGGTCATTTCTGTAAAGGACACCTACCAAGCCCTCCTAAAAATAGTTCAATCTTTAATATTGAACTTAAATTCCAAAAACCACTTAGGATTGGCTCAAAAATTCTTTGAATAATACAATTTATAATTGTTGGTCAATAAAAAAGCAGGAGAAAATCCCCTGCCCTTTATTTGAAAACTAAACCAACTATTATTTAACTACCACAATGAATTCAAAAATAATACAATTCCGATTAAATCAAAATTCCAAATAAAAAATTGTCAGTGATTATTTTTTCTCTGGAAAATTTCCTCTTTTGAATGCCAGACCAATTGCGAGGCCTTGACTGAATTGTACTTTTTCGTCCTGATCGAAATCATAGATAGTGAGTGTTGTGAGAGATACGTCGATTATTTCACTGATTTTGGCTACCAAGCCTAAATCCAATCGGTGGTCAATTGTCTTGAAGGAAATATCTTCATAATTCATATACATCTGGTATCTCATCAGCAAATTGAGTCTTTCGGAAAGCTGCTTTTTCCATTCTGCCAATGCGTTAAAAGCCAGCCATTCCTGCCGAACCGTCTTTCCGATTTCTACTCCATAATTTTTGGGAACATCCAAGTAAAGATTCTTGTCGGTGACAAAGGTAAATCTTGGAGAAAACGGAGAAAGTCTCAAGGTAAACTCATTATTGGGCTTATATTCAAAACCTATCCCTGTTGTCAGGAAGGCAGGATTGGCCCATTTTGAGATCAATGTTTTGGGTTCTGTATTAAAGTCATAACCCGGTGCAAACTGAGATAGAAAATTGACTGCGAAGTAGAGATTCCAATGTTCGGAAATCTTGTGACCTACCTTAGAATCCAAATAAATTCGGTCATTTGACTTTCGTCCATCTTCTCCTTTATTTTTCACCACACCGTACATGAAGTCCATGGTATTGTCCCAAGACCAGTCACCTTTGGCATAATTGGCTCTTCCTATCAAATAGGCACTAAAGGCCATAGAGTTGACACCACCACCCGTCCAGTTGTTACTGAATGAAGCTTGATTGATATTTAAACCCCCGGCTATTTCTTTCAGCCAATAGGTTGTATCTATTTTGACCTCATCAGTCTCTTGTCCAAATCCAAGACTGACCGTTATCAAAAAAAGAAAAATCGTAGATATCTTTTTCATAAGCATTAGTTTTAGGTTGATACTTCTAATAAGATACAAAGAATCATGGAAAAGGATCTTGAACAAGAACTAATTATCAGAGACTATTTAGCCAGACAGAGAACAACCTTGGCCAATGACCGGACATTACTTTCCTTTATTCGGACCTCGCTTTATTTCTTGGTTTCTGGAACAGCCCTTTTTGAAGTCAAAAATCTTTCACACATCCGAGACCTTGGATATTTAGCGTTTGGTTTAAGTATTGCCTTTCTAGCCATAGGCTTCATCAGTTATTTCAAGGTTAGGAAGAAGCTTAAAAAAGGTAATTACTTAAAAATGTAAGCTATGACTTTTGAAATCGGGTTGGTTTTCGCCATCATCTCCTTGGCGATGCTGTTGTTTTTTACGGAGAAATTTTCGGTGGATACGGTCGCCATCGGTGTGATGGTTCTTTTCATGGTCTTTGGCATCCTCGATCTCAAGGAAGGCATGGCTGGCTTTTCTAATTCAGCAACCATCACAGTTTCAGCCATGTTTGTTATTTCCTACGGAATTTTTCAAACCGGAATTCTAGACCGATTCAGTATTTTCCTTGGAAGCCAGGCGCAGAAAAGTGAAACCAAACTGATTTTTATCTTAATGATTGCATCAGGCTTGCTTTCGGCATTTATTAACGACACTGCGGTGGTAGCGCTCCTGATGCCTGCAGTGATCCATTTGGGAAAACAGAATCAAATCTCTCCTTCCAAACTTCTAATGCCCTTATCTTTTGGGGCATTGATGGGAGGAATTTGCACACTCTTGGGGACAAGTACCAACATTTTGGTCAGTGGGATAGCAGAGCAGGCCGGCCTTCCTTCCTTTGGAATTTTTGAAATGAGCGGAATAGGATTGATTTTTCTCCTAGCCGGGACATTATACATGCTCACTCTAGGAAAGTGGTTAAATCCGGATCGAAAGCCTAAACCCGGTATTTCGGACTCTATAAACTTGGGTAATTATCTGATCGAAGTGACAGTTTCTGATGCCTATGAACAACTTCACCAACCCATTCAGAAAAACAACCTGTTTAAAAACCATTCTATCAAAGCTCTTCAAATCATCAGAGAAAAAGGAAATAAAATCCGGGTTTTTCCTAATACCCCAATCCTAGAAGGCGATACCATCAGGCTGATTACAGACCAAAGCAATTTGGATAAACTGAAAAAGACCAAGGGAATTAAGATCAAGGCAGAATTGGATTGGGATATTGAAACCCTTACGGATGAAGAGGAGAAAATCTTTGAAGCCATGGTTACGCCCAACTCTTCCCTGATCAATCAGAGTATCAAAGACGTCAATTTCAGACAGCTTTATGATCAAGTTTTGGTATTGGGAATTAGGCACCGTGCGGGACTATTGGAAACATTGATTTCAAAAGTATCACTAAAGCCAGGGGATGTTCTCCTCCTTAGGGCCACCGATGAATCTATCCAATCAATCCATAAATCCAATGACCTTCTTTTGGTTTCTTCCAAAAAAGCCAGATCTCTGAATAAAACTCAAGTTTTATTGACCATCGGGATTTTGGCCCTGGTGGTAGGAGTATCGGCTTTTGGGTTTTTACCTATTCCACTCTCTGCGACAGCTGGAGCTGTAGCGATGATCATACTGGGTTCCATTACACCCGAAGAAGCTTACAAATCCATAGATTGGAAAGTGATTTTCATGCTGGCGGGAGTTTTATCCATGGGAGCAGCTTTAGAAAAAACAGGAGGGTCTGTTTTCATCGGTGAGGCTGTGGTCGAAACATTTGGAAAATACGGCCCACAAGCGGTTCTAAGCGCCTTGTTCGGATTAACCTTTCTCCTCACCAATGTCATGTCCAATAATGCCACAGCTGCCCTCCTAGCCCCCATAGCGATCAGTATTGCCCTTTCCATGGAGGTGGACACCCGTCCTTTTCTTATGGCTGTTACTTTTGCCTCAAGTCTGAGCTTTATGACCCCAATGGGCTACCAAACCAATACGATGATCTATAATCCAGGCAATTACCGATTTACAGATTATCTTAAAGTGGGAACTCCGCTCAATATTCTTTTCTGGATTTTGGCAAGTATATTAATTCCAGTCTTTTTCCCTTTCTGATTTGAATCAATTCATGTAGCTTAGTTTAAACCAAAAAAAGCTTTAACATGAGAACAATTGGGATTATCCTGATCATCGTCGGTGCTGCGATGTTTTTTCTGACTGGAATTGATTTTACAACCAAAGAAAAAGTGATCGATGCCGGTCCGATCCAGATTTCAGCCGAAAAAGAAAATCGACTTGAATGGCCAACCTATGCCGGAGGAATTGTAATTGCCGCTGGGATAATCATGGTATTGGTCGGAAAAAAGAAATAAAAGATTTGATTATCCGCAATTGCACCACAATCCAAAATTCCTTTGGCTTGGCGGTCGGAAGTCCGAAGACCGAAGTCCGAAGCTGACTAAAACTGAACTTCAATCGGGATTTTATTCCTATTGTAAGGCCTACTTGTAAGAAAGCGGATATACATTTAAAAAAATCCCCGAAACTTTATCATTTCGGGGATTTTGACTTTTTGAGTTAAGGTCCCTCAATTTATTCTACAAGTTTGACAGCCATCACATCTTCAGCCTGAACGTTGAAGAATTCTTTGTGGACATTAAACTCTACCTCATCTCCGCTAGGGAATTTAGGTATATAGGTTCCGTCCTCCTGCATTACATAGGCATTGACATTGTCCCTCAAATTGTAAGCAAGAATATTCATCAATTGCTTCTCCAACAATGGGGATTCAACCTTGAATAAAGACTCTAATCTTTTGTCAAAGCTTCTCACCATCATATCCGCACTTCCCGAATAAGTTCTGGTATTTCCGTTGTTATGGAAATGGTAGATTCTACTGTGCTCCAAGAAGTCCCCTACCAAGGAAATGACCTCGATATTTTCACTTAATCCAAGCCTTCCCGGTCTCAAGCAGCAAATACCTCTGACAATCAATTTGATAGTAACTCCAGATTGGGATGCGCGGTACAAAGCATATATAATTTCGGAGTCTTCGAGAGAGTTAACCTTGATGAATATCCCACTAGGGAATCCATTTCTGGCGTTTTCAGCTTCTTGCTCAATGTATTCAATCAGCTGCCTCCTCATATCCCGAGGAGCGGTGATCAGGTTCCGATAGTTAGTTGGCAGGGAATGTCCCGTTATTACATTGAAAAATTCCGAAACATCATTTGCCAAAGTTTCATTGGTAGTCAGCAAGCCTATGTCTGTATAAAGTCTTGCAGTGTCCTCGTTGTAATTTCCTGAGCCCAGATGCACGTATCGAGTGATCTCTGAGGCATCTCTTTTGACAATCAACAAAAGCTTGGTGTGGGTTTTCAGATTAGAAATCCCATAAATCACGAAGCAACCGGCTTTTTGCAGCTTTTTCGCTTCCCGGATATTATTCTCCTCATCAAATCTGGCTTTGACTTCGAAAAGAACTGAAACGTGCTTTCCGTTTTCTGCTGCGCGAAGCAAGGCCTTGGTAATCCTACTTTCCTTGGCAAGACGATAAATAGTCATCTTGATGGCCATCACATCCGGATCTTCTGCTGCCGTTTCGATCAAATCCAAAATCGAATCGATATTGTTGTAGGGATGATGCAGCAGGATGTCTTTTTCTTTAAGAATCTCAAAAATATCCGCTCTTCCCTCCTCCTGATAAGAAAGGGGCTTGACTGGATCTGGAACCTGAGGAAGGCGCTCTCTAAACCGCTTATTTCCAACAATTTGCCATAGTCCAGTAAAATCAATCATACTGGTTCTTTTGACCAAGAATACCGAGTCTGGTCGAAGGTTCCAACGCTCCAACAAGGAATTCAACATCCATCGGGAATAGCCTTCCTCAATTTCTATTTTCACCACCCGGCCGGTCTTTCTCTCCATCAATTTCCTTTTTACTTCTTCCAGGAAATTGGCATCCATGTCTTCACTTTCTTCCAGGGTGAAATCCCCATTTCTGGTAATCCGGAACAAGCTGACCGATTCGATTTCCACATTTCTAAAAAGGGAGATCAGGTTTTCACGGATGACTTCCTCAATGGGAATCAACATCAGGGAATTGTCCGTTTCGATCTCGAAAAACCTTGGAATATTGGCTGGAATCTGGACAAAGCTCATCTTTCGCATGTCCTTTCGCTCTCCGGGACTGGTAGTCACGACCCCAAAGACCAATAACTTATTCATCAAAATCGGAAATGTCCTGTACCCATCGTACACCATCGGCGTAAGCATCGGGTAAATTGCCTTCATGAAGTAATCTTTGACTTTCCCTTGATCTTCCGGGGAAAGTCGGGACACATTCACGAGAGAAATGCCTTCCTGGTGGAGTTCCGGAAGAATGACTTTGGTGAAATGCTCGTGTTGATCCAGATGAAAGCGCTGACAGTCTTTCATCAGTTTCTCCTTGAATGGATCTTCCCTGAGTCCAGAGTAATCGATTCGCTCTTTATCGTAATCCAGATAGTTGTACAAGGATCCTACACGGATCATAAAAAATTCATCCAGGTTCGAGGCCGTGATTGCCAGAAACTTAAGTTTCTCAAAGATGGTCCGATGAGTCTTTTTGGATTGATCCAAAACCCTCTCGTTAAATTTCACCCAACTTAGATCTCTACTGACTAAGTCACTTTTTTGAATGGTTGCCTCGTATTTATCTCCGACTGCAAGTTTCATAGCTTTCATTTTTCAGATCAAAAGCCCAACAAATCCGGCTCTCATTCCGGACAGGGAAATATTTTAAAAAAAGGGGCAAAAATGCCCCCTTTCAATTAGGTGTCTATTTTGGCGTATTTCGCGTTTTTCTCGATGAATTCTCTTCTTGGAGCTACTTCATCACCCATCAGCATGCTAAACAAATGATCCGCTTCTGCAGCTGAATCAATGGTCACTTGCTTGATGGTTCTGACATTTGGATCCATGGTCGTCGTCCAAAGCTGCTCTGGGTTCATTTCCCCAAGACCTTTGTAACGCTGCACTCCTACGCTGTCCTCTTTTCCATCTTTGGCCATTTCAGCGGTAAGTCTCTTACGCTCCTCTTCATTCCAGCAGTAGCGCTCATCTTTTCCTCTTTTGAGGAGATACAAAGGAGGTAAAGCGATGTAGACATAACCTCTTTCGATAAGCGCTCGCATGTATCTGAAGAACAAGGTCAAAATCAATGTTCTGATGTGAGATCCGTCAATATCGGCATCCGTCATGATGATGATCTTATGATATCTCAGTCCAGAAAGATCTAATTCCTTATCGTCGTGCGCTGTTCCAAACTTCACCCCAAGAGCGGTAAGGATATTTTTGATTTCCTCGTTGTCGTAGATTTTATGTTCGTGAGCTTTTTCTACGTTCAGAATTTTACCCTTCAAAGGCAAAATCGCCTGAAAATCACGATCACGGCCTTGCTTGGCAGATCCACCTGCAGAGTCCCCTTCCACTAGATACAATTCACAAACTGTAGGGTCAGAATTCGCACAATCGGCAAGCTTTCCTGGAAGACCACCGCCTCCCAGTACGTTCTTTCGCTGTACCATTTCCCTGGCCTTTCTCGCCGCATGACGGGCCTGAGCAGCGAGGATTACTTTGCCTACAATAATTTTGGCTTCTCTTGGATGCTCTTCCAGCCAGGCTTGAAGAACTTCCGAAACTGCAGAATCCACAAAACCCACCACATCCGAGTTACCCAATTTCGTTTTGGTTTGACCTTCAAATTGGGGTTCAGCTACTTTTACAGAGATTACGGCTGTTAAACCTTCACGGAAATCATCCCCAGAAACCTCAATTTTGAGTTTATCCAGCATTCCGGACTTATCCGCATAACTTTTCAAAGTTCTGGTCAAAGCCCTTCTAAATCCGGTCACATGCGTTCCACCTTCATAAGTATTGATGGTATTGACATAGGAAACGACGTTTTCGGTATAAGAACTGTTATAGTTCATCGCTACCTGTACCGGTACTTCCTGGTTTAAGGACTCAATATAGATCGGAGATTCGATGATTTTTTCTCTAGTTTCATCCAAATACTGGACAAATTCCACCAAACCACCTTCTGAATAAAATTCATCAGATTTAGGCTGACCGTCATCTTCAATTTCCCGAAAGTCTTTCAGGAAAATTCGGATTCCGGCATTCAAGTATGCCATTTCCCGAAGCCTGTTGGCGATGGTCTCGTATCGGAATTCAGTCACGGTAAAAATGGAAGCATCCGGTTTGAAATGGATGATCGTCCCGCGCTTATCTGTGGTGCCAATTTGACGAGCCGGATACTGAGGAACCCCAATTTTAAATTCCTGCTCGAATATTACGCCATTACGATGTACAGTGGCTTTCAGATCAGTAGAAAGGGCGTTCACGCAGGAAACCCCTACTCCGTGAAGACCACCGGAAACTTTGTAGGTGTCTTTGTCGAATTTACCACCGGCGTGAAGCACTGTCAACACGACTTCCAAAGCAGATTTCTTCTCTTTGGGGTGCATGTCTGTAGGAATCCCTCGACCGTTATCCTCCACAGTGATGGAGTTGTCCTCATGTACAGAAACGTGGATGGTATCGCAATGTCCCGCTAGAGCTTCATCGACAGAGTTGTCGACTACTTCCCAGATGAGGTGATGGAGTCCTTTGATGCCCACATCCCCGATATACATCGCAGGTCTTTTTCTTACTGCTTCGAGGCCTTCTAAAACCTGAATATTCCCAGCACCATATTCTGCTGGATTTTTCGCTTTTTCTTCACTCATATTTTTTGGAGAAAAACCCTTAAAAGTGGGCTAAAAAGGTGATTTCATCTTGATTTTTAGATGTCGCAAGATAGGCAAAAAAAGTGACCTGAACTAGGAATATTCAGGACCTGCGTTTGAAAAATGTCTTTCAAATGGATGAGAATTCAATAGCTCCTGTTGAGGCCATTTTTTCATGAATCAATTTTCCGAAAACTCAATCCTGCAAAATTTTATTTCAGTACAACCCCAAGTTTCAGCAATTCATAGACCTTGTTTAACAATTCATCATAATAGTTAAACAAAACAATGTCGCCGATCCTTTTAAAAGCAAATCAAAAAACAATTTCATCACCAAAAAACCCTGATAATCATGAATTTAACCTTGCTCGCGGATCTGATAGGATTAGACCGCATCATTAATTCTGACCCTGTAGCCATCACCTTCTTCATCGGGTACATGGCGATGTTTGCATCAGCTGTTTTCTTCTTTGTGGAAAGAGGTTCGGTAGACGGCAAATGGAAACTTTCCCTCTTGGTATCCGGATTAATCACCGGAATCGCAGCAGTACATTACTACTACATGCGAGATTTCTATCTGCAAACTGGATCAAGTCCAACAGCTTTCCGATATGTCGATTGGACATTGACCGTGCCACTCATGTGTGTGGAGTTTTATCTCCTGACCAAACCTTTTGGCGCAAAAGGAGGAACCCTTTTCAAATTAATTGTCGCCTCCTTGGTAATGCTGGTCACAGGATACATTGGAGAAACCTCCGGAATTGACAACAATATCATGTGGGGTGTTCTTTCCACGCTAGGATACCTTTACATTGTTTATGAGGTGTTTGCCGGAGATGTGGCTAAGCTTGCAAAAGACTCCAATAGCCCTGCTTTGGCACGTGCGATGTTCCTGCTAAAAATCTTCATCACTTTGGGATGGTCAATTTATCCGATTGGATACATGGTGCTTCCAGGCAACTTGCTTTCAGGTGCTTTCGAAGTGAGTTCCATTGACCTGTTCTACAACTTGGCAGATGCCATCAACAAAATCGGTTTCGGTTTGGTGATTTACTCTGTGGCTGTAGCTGAGTCTGTTAAAGGAAAAGCTGCTAACGCCTAATCCCCCACTAAGAGGCTGTTTCAATCCGCTTGGTCCGCGAATAGTTTGGTTATACCATCCCTCAATTGGGATTATTCCTAGGCTTTTTCAACAAACCAAGAATCCTCTGGAACAGCCTCTTATTTTCCCTCCTATGACCCATTATGACTACATATTTGCGGGTGGAGGATGCTCTGCATATAGTTTGGTTTATTACCTGACACAGAGTAGCCTTAACTCAAAATCAATCCTGATCATAGATCCCCAGGGTTCCTCATTTCCTTCCAAAACCTGGTGCTATTGGTCGGAATCACCCCTACCCATCCATCCACCTACTCCATTGGTCTATTGGGATCAATTGATTTTGAGAAAAGGGGAAGAAAAATCTGTCATTCAACTGAAGGATTTGAAGTATTACCATATTCAGGCAAACCATTTTTTCGAAAACCTTCAAGTTCAATTTGAGAAATATCCAAACATTCATTTTTCTGAGGAAAGTGTTGAATCCTGCAATCCTATTGGGGATCAATTTGAAATCAGTACCTGCAAGGGAGAAAAATATACCTGTGATTACCTTTTTGACTCCCGAATAGAGGAAAGTCAATGGAGTGGAAAAGAAATCCTTAAGCAGCAATTTATGGGTTGGAAAATCATCACAGACACACCCTCTTTTGATCCAAAATCAGTCACTTGGATGGACTTTATACCTTCGGAATCCAATCAGTTTTCATTTGGTTACATTCTCCCCTATGATACCAAAAGTGCATTGGTCGAATTCACTTGCTATTCAGCCGAAGATATTTCATACGACTGGTTAGAATCAAGACTCAAGGAATACCTTGCCAATCATTTGAAGGGGATCTCCTATACTAAATTTTTCGAGGAAAAAGGAAAAATCCCAATGAGCACTCGATCCCCAAAAGAGAGTTCTCATCCCCGCTGGATCAATTTGGGAACCCGTGCAGGATGGTCCAGACCTTCCACGGGCTTTACCTTCCAGTTTATCCAGGAATATTGCCAAGAATTAGTCAGGGAACTGGAATTCTCAGGAATCACCTCTCCCAAAAAACTACCTCAGAGGCATTATTTTTACGACAATATTCTCCTGAACATCGTCATAAAATGGCCCGGCTATCTTCAGAAAGTTTTTACAAATCTCTTCACTTCCAATTCTCCTGATAGCATCCTCCGATTTTTACAGGCCAAAACAGGTTTCCTTGAGGAAATATCCATTTTGAGTAAAGTCAGGTTTTACCCTTTTCTGAAAAGTCTTTGGCACTATGAAAAGCACTGAAAACCTCCTAAAAGTCATTGGTTTGGCAATCTGCCTTTTATTTAGCTTGATGCCTTCCTATCCGCAGGTTTTGGAACTCACCGTTATTGGGATTGTATTGATGACGGTAGGGATTCCCCATGGTGCAATTGATCATCTGACTTCAAAACCAAACCCAAGTTCTAAAGACCTTATTTTTTTCCTGATACGCTACTTAGGAATGATTGGAATCTACATTCTGCTTTGGATTTTATTTCCCCTGCTATCATTGGCCTTCTTCCTACTGTTCTCTGCCTACCATTTTGGGCAATCCCATTTCTTCGAAAGAAAAAATTTAATTTTCACAGACTATTTCCTCTATTTAACAAGAGGCTCATTCTTTATTTCTGTGATCTTGCTCGGTGACTTGGAAATGACACAAAGTATTCTAAATCCCCTAATTGATTTCCAGGGAATTGTGCCCTATGCATTCTATGCTATGGGCATTTTTTTGATTGTTTCCTTGGTTTTAGAATGGAAATCCTACCGCCTCATCAAAAAATCAACTTGGGTTGATTTGGTCTTCTTGGCTCCTTTACTTTTCATCTCTCCTTTGATGATAAGCTTCATTGTTTACTTTGGATTTTGGCATGCTTTTCCGAGTATGAAGCTAGAATATCAATTTCTCAAGGCATTCCCTCCCTACAATTCCATCAAAAAATTCATTTATCAACTGCTCCCCTTTTCGCTTATCAGCCTGATTGGAATTGGCTTGATGGTATATTTTGGTCAGCAATACTTGGAGTCCAGTGAGCTGCTTTTATTGTTTTTTATATTGATTTCGCTGATATCCTTCCCTCATGTCATTTATATGGATCGGTTTGTCAGGATTATCAAAACTGACCGGTACTCAACATAACCAAATTACAGGCAGGAAGAGCCTCTATTCCGGCATTTTGAGCCTTTTTAAAAAACTTTGGGTTTTCTGCGCCGGGATTAAAAATGATTCGATTAGGCTTGAGACCTATGAGGTAATCCATCCATTCTTCCTGGTGATCTGGCCCGATGTATAAGGTAATCGTATCGATATTTTCCAGTTCTGGCTTAGCTCTTAGATCAAGAATTTCCTTGCCAAATACTTGCCCTTTTTTGATTCCTATGGGTATGAATTCTAAGCCCCTTTCCGAAAACATCTTAGCAGCTAAATAGGCATACCTTGAAGGATTGGGTGTGGCTCCTACAATCAGGGTTTTCTTGGACAGTTTTTTATCTGCTTCCATAGACTCGATCTCTTTCGAAAGTATCCATATGCCGGTGCTTTTTGCTTTCGTAGATATCAGATAGGGTGATCATGATTCCTGTTTCCTCCACCTCTCCAAATTCATCGTTGAGGGCTGTCCCAAAGGTTTTCATAGTCGGGGAAAGGTTCATGTAGGTATTGATCAAAGGGGGAATATTCTCTCCCAAGGCTCTGATTTTTCCATTGAGCAACTTATAACCATCCTTGTATTCCATTCCTTCAAATGGGTTGGGCTTCTCCAAAATATCCGTCTCATAGGTCAAGAGAAGGTTTTTCTTTGGACGCACAAGCTCCTCATGATCAGGGAAATAATAATTCATAAAGAACAATAATAAATCCCTGCCTTCCCGGTTGAAATGTGGGTACATGGTCACTTTCCCGAATAGGTATTTCACTTCTGGGTTGAGCATTACCACTGCTCCTAGCCCATCCCATAAATTATCCAAGCTGAAGAGACCTTTTCGGTTATCCAGACTGGGCTGGTATTTGGGCTGAACAAAAGACCTTCCCAATTCCAAGGTGGATGGGATAAATTCCTTCACAAACTTTTCTGAAAAATCAAAGAGATGAGTCGTGGACAAGTTCAGCTTTCCGTCAGGTAAAATTGCTTTCTTACACATGATCACCCGGTACCCAGCAACGATTTCCTGATCCTCTTCATTCCAAGTGATCAATTGATCATAGCAGTTTTCACAGATGTCATTTTCATCCAAGTCCAATGACTGTCCAGTGCCTCCACCAGCAGCTCTGAAAGTGAGTTCTCTCAATCTTCCGATTTCCCGGACCACATTGGGTGCATTGTGGTGATTTACCAGATAAACCAGATTATTCCCGTTGTTGGTATATCGCAGAAATCTCTCCGGAGTAAGCTCAGATTTAAGCAACTCTTTGGAAACAGGCGGAATAATCGGAACCTCCTTATGCATGCGATTTTTCAAGTTTGTAAACTTCCTTTTTTACTTTTTCAGCCCATGAGCCATCATTTCTGGCCTGGTCAAAATTTTCTTTACCTATCGGCTTGCCGATTTGAATTACTATTTTCTTGCCTCGTTGTCGGTACATTTCATCCACCAACCAGAACATCTCCACATTGGCTTTTAGTCCAAGCCTTTTTCTCCAATTGGCAAGATTATAAAAAAACTCAGAATTCCTACCTCCGATATGACAAGGCAGCACATCCAACTGGTACTTTCTAGCCTTGGTGATAAAGCTTTTTTTCCATTCTAAATCCTGAACGATCCCCTGTTGTTTTCTGGAAACCAGACCCGCAGGAAAGATCAAAACCGCATGCCCATTGGAATAAGCGTCTTCGATTTTTTTACTGGCCTCTTTAGAGTTTTTCCCGTGTTTATTGATCGGAATAAATATCGGCTGGAAATTGTCGAATGTCATCAAAAGATCATTGACCAAAAACCGGATATCCGGTCTATACTTCCCCACTGCATGAATTAAGGCTATGCCATCCATTCCACCCAGGGGATGATTGGCCGCTAGGATGACTCCTCCTTCTTTTGGGATATTCTCAGCCCCGATCAACTCTACCTTTACCTCAAACTCCTGAATCAAAGCAGCTGCAAAGTCCAACCCTTTTTTTTCCAGGTGCTTTTTCAGTACTGAATTGAGCCACTCTTCATGTGTCACCCGCTTGATATAATTCAATACAAAACCAGGCAACCATTTCAATAGTTTTGGGTTTTTGGACCCAATGGCTTTTTCTATGTCTATGAATTTTTCGGACATACTATTTGCTGGAAATTTTGGGCGAATGCATTCGGATTATGGGTTTCTAGTCCTTTCTCCCTAAACCAAAAGTAATAAAAAATAGGCCTGCGCCAGTACCTTTCTGGCTTAGCCCACCCATTTCCCTGAAAACCATGCCCATGGAATTTCTATCCCCAGCAAGACCTAGACAAATTATCCCGAAATGGGTTTATCCTTGACCCTTTGCTTCAAAGCTCATGAGAATGCCTATTTTTGCCACAATGAAAGAGAGCATTTTATCCCTTTGTCCCGGTCCTTGGAAAGATTATGAATTGATCGACACCGGCGGATTTGAAAAATTGGAAAGATTTGGAAAATATATTCTGAGCCGGCCAGAGCCACAGGCTATTTGGGATAAATCCCTTCCTGAATCAGAATGGAAGAGTTTGGCACATGCCCATTTTGCCAAAGAAAAAAGCAATCCCGAAAAAGGCCAATGGCAACAACTTAAACCTATGCCTCACAATTGGCAAATCGGGTATGAAAATGCAGAAGGATTGAAAATCACTTTAAACCTTGCTCAGACTTCTTTCAAGCACATCGGGCTATTCCCGGAGCAGGCGGTAAACTGGGATTATCTATACCAAAAAATCAAAACTTTTCCCGGGGCAAAACCAAAAGTCCTCAACCTCTTCGGGTATACCGGGGCTGCCAGTGTGGCCGCTCGAGCTGCCGGAGCGGAGGTTTCTCATTTGGATTCGGTCAAGCAGGTGGTGACCTGGACCAAACACAACATGGAGTCTTCCGGCTTGGATGGAATCCGTTGGATTGTAGATGATGCAATGAAATTCATCAAGCGTGAGGCCAGGCGAGGAAATACCTACCAAGGCATCATTCTGGATCCTCCTGCCTATGGAAGGGGGCCTGACGGGGAAAAATGGATTCTGGAGGAGCAAATCAACGAAATGCTCAAAACTTGTAGAGAAATCTTGGATCCCAAAAACCACTTCCTGATTTTGAATATGTATTCCTTGAGCTTCTCTTCTATCATTGCTGCCAATTTGATTCAATCAAATTTTGGAGAGGTGAAAAATGCAGAGCACGGGGAATTGTACCTTGAGGAGAAGCAGGGCAAAAAACTTCCCTTGGGCATCTTTTTTAGATTTTCAAGCTTCTGATTTGCTTTAATCCGTCATGAATAACCGACAGCTATTTCTTTCCCACCTTGCCCAAACGACTGATTTCCCCTTGATGATCGAGGTGGAAAAAGCCGAAGGAGTTTACCTTTTTGGGCCAAATGGAGAAAAATACCTGGACCTAATTTCCGGAATTGGAGTCAGCAATGTGGGTCACCGCCATCCCAAGGTTCTTCAAGCTATCCATAACCAACTGGACAAATACCTCCACCTGATGGTGTATGGAGAATATGTCCAAAGCCCTCAAGTAGAACTTGCCAAAGCGCTCACAGATACTCTTCCAGACACCTTGGACAATGTCTATTTGGTAAACAGCGGTTCGGAAGCAGTGGAAGGTGCATTAAAGCTCGCAAAACGATACACCAATCGGCGGGAAATTCTCTCCTGTGTCAATGCTTATCATGGCAGCAGTCATGGTTCATTGAGTGTGGGAGGAAATGAAATTTTCAAAAGAGCCTATCGACCACTCCTGCCAGGGATTAAAAACATCTTTTATGGTAGTTTTTCAGATTTGACACAAATCACCCCAGATACCGCAGCTGTTATCATTGAAACCATTCAAGGCGAAGCTGGAATTAGAGTGGCTTGCAAGGAATATTTCCAAGCCTTGAGAAGACGTTGCGATGAAACCGGGACACTTTTGATTTTGGATGAAATCCAGGCAGGATTTGGGAGAACCGGAAAGTTTTGGGCTTTTGAGCATTTTGACATCGTTCCCGATGTGTTGGTTTGCGCCAAAGGAATGGGCGGTGGAATGCCGATCGGTGCCTTTATCGCTAATAAGGAAGTGATGGGAGTCTTTAAAAACAACCCCTTACTTGGCCATATTACCACATTTGGAGGGCATCCGGTGAGCGCTGCTGCTTCTCTAGCCACCTTAAAGATTCTACTGGAAGAAAACCTGATTTCCCAGGTCGAGGCCAAGGCAAATCTTTTTAAAAGCTTACTGGTGCATCCTAAAATCAGATCCATCCGGAATAAAGGATTGATGATGGCCGTGGAATTTGATTCTTTTGACATCCTAAAACCTATCATAGACAGGGCAATTGAACTGGGGGTGATCACCGACTGGTTTTTGTTTTGTGATGACTCCATGCGAATCGCACCTCCCCTAGTGATCACCGAGGATCAAATCAGGGAGGCCTGTCGAATGATTTTGCAGGCCATTGATACCGACTAAACCTTTCCTTTTTCCTAAGCAAGGATTCCCTTATCTTTTCCAAAAAATCTCCAAGCTATGAATAGAATCTTTGGTTTTTTGGGTGGTTTCATCGTTCTGATAATCCTGGGAATTTTGGGATTTATTTTTTGGCAAAGCCCAAAATATGAAGGAAAAGTCACTTTAGAAGGCCTAACACAACAAGCTGAAATTCATTTTGATAAGTATGGAATTCCGCATATTTATGCGCAAAATGAAGCAGACGCCTATCAGGCTTTAGGGTATATCCATGCCCAAGAGCGCCTCTTTCAATTGGAGATGATGCGGAGAGTCGGATCAGGAACTTTGGCTGAGTTTCTTGGGCCGGATTTAGTAGACATCGATAAGTTTTTTCACACACTGGGTATTCCCAAGCATGCCAAAGAAAGCACTCAGGCTTTTATCAAAGAAGGAAACACCCGCTGGGGAGCAGCAGCTGAAGCCTACATCAGGGGTGTAAATGCCTATATCGAAAACGGTCAACTTCCTATTGAATATCTCCTTTTGGGAGAAAAACCCAGACCCTATACTCTGGAAGATATGCACTCCATAATCGGATACATGTCCTTCACATTTGCAATGGCGTTAAAAACAGATCCTCTGGTCACCAAAATGGCCAGAGAACTTGGACCCGAATACCTCAGCGCACTTTCAGTACAGACATTACCCGAGCATCATGTCATCCCGGTGCATTATTCGGATTCTAGCTCCATCGCTTCAGAAGTGAAGTCTGATTTGACAGCCCTTTTGGATAAACTTCCTTCTCCTCTATTAGAAGGGTCCAATAGTTGGGTGATTTCAGGCAAAAAAACCAAATCGGGAAAAGTACTTTTCAACAATGACACCCATATAGGCTTTTCATCTCCATCAGTTTGGTTTGAAGCCCACATAGAATATCCCGGATTTAGTTTTTATGGAAATCATTTGGCAGGTGTTCCGTTTGGACTGGTAGGCCATAGTAGAAGACACAGCATTGGGCTGACGATGTTTGAAAATGACGATCAGGACTTTTTCGAGGAAAAATTAAATCCCTCCAATCCCAACGAAATCCTTATCGGAGACACCACCTCCCCAATCAGTTCAAGGAAAGAAACCATCCAAATCAAAGGCCAGGAACCAATTGAATTTGAAATTAGAGAAACTGTACATGGTCCTATTTTAAACTCTGTCTCCAAAGAAATTGCAGCTTTGACCAGCAATCCAGTAGCATCTTGGTGGGTTTATACTCAAGAACCCACCCAAGCACTTCAGGCCATTTATCGAATGAACCATGCCCCGAATCTCAGGGAAGTAGAAGATGCCGGATCGCTGATCCATGCACCGGGGCTAAATATCATGTATGGAGATGCTGAAGGCAATATCGCTTGGTGGGCTGCCGCAAAACTTCCCATCCGAAGCCCAAAAACCAATTCAAAAATCTTCACGGATGGTTCAGATCCAGATTCCCAAGTCCAAGGCTGGTATCCATTTTCCGAAAACCCAAGAAGCATCAATCCCCCAAGCGGTTTTGTAGCCTCTGCAAACAACCAACCTGATTCCACCCGAAGCGGGGTCTTTTTCCCGGGGTATTATTATCCAGGAGACCGATGGGAGAGAATTTCAAAGGCGATCACTGCCAAGGAGGATTGGGACTTGGAAGCCACAAAGAAACTGCAAGTGGAAACCATCAATGAAACCAGTGCCGAGATTGCAAGGTATATGACCAGTCAAATTGATTCTGCGGAATTCAAGGAATTTAAAGAGGAGCTGGAATCCTTATCCAATTGGGATGGAGGTCATCCACTGAATTCCTTGAACCCCACGATTTATTACAAATGGCTTTATCATGTTCTTCGGCTTTCCATGGAAGACGAGTTAGGGAAAGACAGTTTCAAAGCTTATCTGGAAACCTTCATGATGATCCGGAGCAATAGGCTTTTTATCACCCAAGAACAAAACCCTTGGTGGGACAATAGAAGCACTCCAGAATTGGAAACCAAAAAAGAAATCATTACTCAGGCTCTATCACTGACTTTTCAAGAACTCAGAGATCAATTTGGAAAGGATTCCAAAAAATGGGCTTGGAGAAATGCCGTAAACTTGGAGCACCCACATCCTTTGGGAAGCCAAAAACCTCTGGATAAAATATTCAATGTAAAATCAGGATCGGTGGAAGCTAATGAAGAGGCAATTAACAAGCTCGCTTTTGATCTGAATGGGGAAGGCATTTACCAAGTGACTTCAGGTCCTGCCATGAGAATTATTTTAGACTTCGCCGACGTAGAAAGCTCGGTTTCAGTTCTTCCCACAGGAAATAGCGGAAACCGATTCAGCAAGCATTACGCTGATCAAAAGGAGCTTTACACAAAAGGAAGATACAGGCCTCAGGAAATGAACGAGGAGAGGATCAAATCAAAGTCTATTGGAAAATTGATTTTGAACCCTGAAGACTAAAGGGCAGTTATTGACTTACTGAGTTAATAAACTAATGCGTATTTGTTATGGGAATTTTTGATCGAAACAAAGGTAAAAAGGAGTCTAAATCGTATCCAGTTCAAAAACCCGAGCAGGAGTGGCAGGAAATCCTGGATCCTCAATCCTATCATGTTCTGAGAGAAAAAGGAACGGAAAGACCTTTTACCGGCCAATACTACCTCAACAAAGACACCGGCATCTATGAGTGCAAGGCCTGTGGAAATGAAATTTTCCATTCCTCCAAAAAATACGACAGTGGCTGTGGCTGGCCCAGTTTTACAGAACCTATCCGACCAGAAGCCATCGATGTTCAGATGGACTACAGTCATTTTATGATCCGGGAAGAAATTCTCTGTGGAAAATGCGGTGGACATTTGGGACATCGGTTTCCGGACGGACCCAAAGATCAGGGAGGAATCCGTTATTGCATCAATTCCGTGAGCATGGACTTCAAGAAAGAGGAGTAAATCAGAACTTCTCCTCTATTCCCAATCCGAATAAGGCAAAGTCATATTTCACCGGATCTTGAGGATCCAGCTCTCTGAGTTTTTCGGTCAATTCCAAAGCGGTCAACCAATCCGTTTGCTTTCGGGTGATCAATCCCAGCTTCCTTCCCACTCTGTCCACGTGCAAGTCACAAGGGCAAATCAATTGAGAAGGCTGGATTCTATTCCAAATTCCAAAATCAACTCCTTTGTCATCGGATCTTACCATCCAGCGGAGAAACATGTTGATCCGCTTACAGGCCGCTTTTCTGGCTGGAGTCGCAATGTGTTTTTTAGTCCTTGAAGGCGCATCAGGCAGACTAAAAAACTTTTCGTGGAATTTTGTCAAGATGGATTCCATGGCGTTCACATCCCCTGTTTGTCCTATAAGAAAAGCTTCCTCCAGACTTTGATGATTCCTGTAAAACCAAGAGAGGAAATGAATGAAATAAAGTGTATCCGTGGAATTAAAGGTTCGGTGCTTGAAGTCTAAAAACCGCTTCAAATCCTCCTCTTGGTGATTAAGAAGAAATTCATGCGGAGCTCGATCCATTAATCGGAAAAGCTCGTTGCACTTGTTGATGATAGTTTTTCGCTGGCCCCAGGCCAAAATCGCCGCGAAGAATCCTGAGATTTCGATGTCCTCTTTTTTGGAGAACTGGTGAGGAATGGAGATGGGATCATTTGGAATAAAGCCCGGCTGATTGTATTGCTGGACCTTTTCATCCAGAAATCCTCTTAAGTCTTGCATGAGCTTAAATGGCAACCTTCACTTCACCGCCCTGAGTCCCGTCAAACCATTTGAAGGACAGTTCATTCTCAGCTTTTTCTGAAACGTGCCAGTCAAAGGATTTGATCTGAGTCAAAGACTTCAAGGAATCTATATCGGGATTGTATAGACAGATATCAAAGTCCGGCATTTCTTTAGCCTCCAGCGTGTTCCACTTTTCTAAAATATAGCCTTCCTCAATCACCCGGATTTTGTTTCCAAATACATAATCGGAAAGTACTGAAGGTACTCCATCCTTTCTTCTCAATTGATATCCTGACGGACCAAACATGATTTGTTTAACCAATTTGGCCTCCAATAATTCATTGGAATAAGGCAAAACCTCCCATTCGCTTTCCTTCAAGACAACCTTTTTTCCTTCCGGGCGAATTCTGGTCAAGAGCTGAGAAAGCTTAGAAAACAAAAAAGTCAGCCCTATGAAAATCAATCCGAAACTTGCCAAAATGGGATAGGAAATAATAAAAATCGCATTCCAGACAAAGCGAAAAAGATGGTGAAAGAATAATTGGACTTTGTTCATGGGTAAATTTCTCTCCGCAAAGTTACCTTTCCTAGGATAGAATCCCAAGATTTAAGAGTTGATGAAGGCATCAAGGAGAAACCAATCAAAAAAATAAGGCTGTCTCATTAATTGAATTTGTCAAACCAAGCGCAGTCGAAATTTGGTTTTAATTCACCGTATTTAGACAAAGCTCGATAAGACAATAATCCTCAATTGAGACAGCCTGAAATTTTATGGCGTTTTCTGAATTAATACAATACCTCCACCGGGAACCTTGAATTCACAGCCCTTAATTGATCAAAAGCTGCCTGAGAGAGCTTGATCACCAGTTTGGAATTATCACCGGTTTCTGGCAAAGTGCCCACAACTCTTGCGAAAATGGTAATGTCATTCTCTTCATTTTTGACTCGCATGACACTACCCACAGGTGCAGTTCTATGAAGCACCAAATACTTTTTATGTCCTCCTGTACCCTCAATTACTTCAGCCTGACCGGTTTCTTTGATGTTTTTGAAACCTCCAGAAGTATTTTCAATCGTTGGCTCCACACTCATCTCTGACGTAGAAGCTACCACTTTTGGTTCTCCTATTACCGGTACTGTAGAAGGTCCTTCAGGTGCTCGTCCTACTTTGATCACCTGTCCGGTGCGGAGATTATTAGAGCTCAGCGCATTCCATTTGATCAAATCCTCAACACTGGAGTTGTACTGATTTGAAATAGAAAAGAGCGTCTCTCCTTGAACGACCGTGTGAGAAATCCATTCTCCCGGAACGATTGGAGCGGAAGTAGTAACTGCTCTAACTTCCGTTGTTTCTTTACTCACGGGCGTTGGTTTGCTTACTGCAGGCTTGGGCTCCACCTTTTTTTCCTCCACCTTTTTGGCTGGAGTTGGTTCTACCGTTTTTGTGGTAGTAGTCGCAACTGCTACCGGAGCTGGAGTACTTGGCTGAGTTTGAGGCGCGGAAGGAGAAGATTCTCTTACGACTAGAGCCTGGCCAACACTTAAATCATTTCCCAAAAGCTTATTCCATTGCTTCAGTGAATCTACGGTCACCCCATACTTTTTGGAAATAGAAAAAAGTGTTTCACCCGGAGACACTTTATGGATGGAAGCTCCCTCAGGTGCTTGGGAGGAAGTGATGTAAGGTACCCGAATGGTCTGCCCGGACTTCAAACCATCCTTTAGGACTTCATTGGAGTTTTGAATATCCCCGACGGAAGCTTTGTATCTTCTTGAAATGGAAAATAAGGTTTCACCCTGAGTCACTCTGTGAAGGATAAAAGTTTTTCCTCCGACAGTTTCAACACCAATAGAATCCAAAGGAACCAGACTACTGGCCTGTGCAGAAATACCAGTGAACAAACTGAGTATCAAAAACAAACCAAAAGAGGAAGTGAGAAGTTTTTCCGGAATATGCATGGGTAATGAAAATTAAAATCTAATTAACTCGTCTAATAATCACGAAAGAGGGCAAGAATTATGCTAAAAATCGAAATGCAGTCATAAACTTTCCAAAGAGAATGCCCGAGTTCCAACTGAGGAAAAGAAGTTTGAAATTAGCGTTTTGAAGCCCTCCTTAGTATCTTTTCCCTGAATTATCGAACTATGAAGGTTTATTTCTATTTCCTGCTGATTTCCTTGTGTCTAACATCTTTGACAAGCTTTTCCCAAACAAAGCCAGAAAAGATCTACACATTCAAAATAGACAAAGACATCGATCCGGCTATGAATCGGCGGGTAAAAATCGCCTTCGATCAGGCCAAGGAGGAGAAAGCTGGGTTGATAGTGATTGAAATGGACACTTACGGGGGTGTGGTGACTGATGCCGATGAAATCAGAACTACCATCTTGGAATCCGAAATTCCGGTCTATGTATTTATCAACAAGGATGCGGCCTCAGCAGGTGCTTTGATCTCTATCGCATGTGATTCAATCTACATGGCTCCTGGTGCCAGCATCGGAGCTGCCACAGTAGTCAACGGGGTAGATGGAGCAGCAGCACCTGACAAGTACCAATCGTACATGCGCTCCATGATGCGGAGTACTGCAGAAGCCAAAGGACGTGACCCCAAAATTGCCGAAGCCATGGTGGATGAAAAAATTGAGATTGAGGGCGTATCCAAGGCTGGTTCTGTAATCACATTTTCTGTTTCAGAGGCGATTCAATATGGTTTTTGTGACGGAGAGTATCCTTCCCTAAATACAATTCTCGAAGCTCAGGGACTGGAGAATGCCACTGTGGTTTCCTATGAAGAGGATACGATTGAAAAAATCATTGCTTTCTTTCTCTCCCCTGCCATCAGCGGAGTTTTGATCCTGATAATTATCGGGGGAATCTATTTTGAACTTCAGACTCCCGGGGTTGGATTCCCCATTTTGGCTGCGATTATTGCGACCATCCTTTATTTCATCCCCTATTACCTCAACGGATTGGCGGAAAATTGGGAGATTATCGTGTTTGTGGCTGGCATAATTCTCCTGGCGCTGGAACTCTTTGTAATCCCTGGATTTGGAATCTTCGGGATTCTAGGCATCATCTGTATCCTCGCAGGTTTGGTTTTGGGAATGCTTCCTAATCAGGATTTCAACTTTGATTTTGTGCCGGCTTCCCAGCTTTTTGCAGCCTTGCTGACGGTGATTCTTGCGGCATTGGCTTCGGTGGGCTTAGTTTTTTGGCTCACCCCTAAAATCAACGAATGGGGAGCTTTTAAAACTATCACTTTGGCCTCTACTCAGGATCGTTCCGAAGGGTACACTTCCAGTTTTTATTCAGAAAATCTGTTGGGCAAGACCGGAAAAGTACATTCCAGACTTCGCCCAAGTGGAAAGGTGGAAATTGATGGAGAAGTCTATGATGCTTATTCAAGAGGGGAATTTTTGGACCAGGGAGAGGAAATAGTGGTGATTTCTACCGAAGGTACCTCACTGAAAGTCAAGAAATGGGAAGTCTAATTTCCGGTTTTTGATAAGTTTGCGGCATGAATCCATTTCAGTCTGTTTATGAATTGATCGGAGAAGAAAAGATTCGTCTTCTTACTGCATACTTTTACCAGGAAGTTTCTCAAAATCGTGAATTAAGAAAGCTTTACCCTGAAGAGGATCTAAAGCCCGCAGAGCGAAGGCTTTACCTTTTTCTGTTACAGGTTTTTGGAGGACCTCAATCCTACTCTGAAGAAAGAGGTCATCCCCGGTTGAGGCTCCGTCATCTGCAATGGCAGATTAATCCTGATTTAAGAGATCACTGGCTGAATGCCATGTTTTCTGCAATGGATAAACTACAGCTCGACCCCAATGTCAAAGAATTGATGATGGGATATTTTATAAAAGTTGCCAATCACATGATCAACCATGAATGAATTGAAAAACAAGCTATATACCTGGTATGCGGGCGGGATGTTTTTGTTGACCTTCCTGCTGATATTTCCCTTTTTTCTGATTTGTATCTGGGTCCCGACATGGAGGAAATATGGGAGAAGAATCAACCAGTATTGGGCAAAGACATATTTCTCACTGATTCTTTTGCCAGTGGAAATAGAGCTGAAATCCCAATTTGACAAGAAGAAGCCCTACATCTTTTTGGCAAATCACTTTAGCTATTTGGATGTAGCCATGATGGGATTCGTACCAGGAGACGTTCTTTTTGTGGGAAAGGCCTCGATTCGAAAAGTCCCTTTATTTGGGTATTATTTCAAAGGGCTTCACATAGCTGTGGATAGAAGCCGACTGAAAAGTCGGGCAGAAACCATGAGAAGAGCTGGGCTTGCCTTGGATCGAGGAAGTGGGATTGTACTTTTCCCTGAAGGAGGAATATACACCAGCCATCCTCCGCAGATGGTTCCATTCAAAAATGGGGCTTTTCGCCTAGCCTTGGAGAAACAAATCCCCATCATCCCTGTCACCTTATCTTATAATCATCTAATTTTACCCGACGACGGGAAATTTATTCTTCATCGAAGAAAAGCCAAGATGGTTCTCCATGAGCCGTTGTCTCCAAAGGATTATCCGACGGAAGAGGAACTGAGTAAGAAATGCTTTGAAGTCATCCAAACTCAGTTGAATCTGGACAATGGAATTGAACAAAAAACACCACAAAAATTATCGATCAGTGAAAATAGATAAAGAATCCATCCGAAAAATCGCCCATTTGGCAAGATTGGAATTTGATGAAAGTTCTGCTGAAAAGATGTCTCAAGACATGTCTCAGATTCTGGACTGGGTGGAGCAATTGAATGAAGTGGACACCACGGATGTAGAACCATTGACCACCATGTCCTCCGAAATCAACGACATGCGCGAGGACAAAGTAGTCTCACACCTGAGCCACGAAGCTGCTCTCAAAAACGCCCCTAAGCGGGATGAAAATTATTTTCGGGTACCCAAAGTATTGGAATAACCCATGGAGCAAAAAATCAAATCGAAATCTTCCATCGCCAAGATTCCAGCCCTCCTGCTTTTAGCTTCGGGAGGGCTTTTTGCAATTTACTGCTATTGGGCATCAGGAAATATTTATCCCAACCTAGTGACGGCCACTTTTCTGGATACAGTAGCAGTACCATTCAGTCAGGTGAATTTTGGAGCACTTTCCATTCCGATTGAACTGGACAATTACCTCATTTTTCAGGAATTCAAAGCTGTAGAACCTGGCTCCACCTCTTTTCAAACCTACCTCTTTGGCTTAGCTTTTTTCTTCATCGCGGTGACAGCTTTGACTTATTTCAGCTACTTCCAAAAAATGCCTTTTTTGGGAGCCGGACTGGGATGGATTATTCTTTTGACATTTTCCAATGTCAATGGCCTCAATATCGGTGGCCCCAGCTCCAATATTCCTTTGATCGCCATGATATCCGGGACAATGATTCCCGGGATTTATTTCCATGTTTGGAAACCTTATACTCGTTTTGGGGTCCGATGGATTTCAGTTCTCTTTTTCTTCTCAGTGACCTTAGTGTCCTTGCTTTCGCTAAGCCCGATTGAAAAACCTGGATTCTTCCTTTCCGAACAGACAATGGTTCCGGCTGTTGGATTCGCTTTGGCTTGGTTGTTTTGGCAGGGACATGCGGTGGTTTCGGGTATTTATGTGCTTTTAGCAAAAGTCAATCAAAACCTGAGTACCAAAATTTCCATTCAGATCTTCATCATCGGCTTGGTGTATTTTCTGATTCTCATCGGACTTTTACTCAACCTAAAAGGTGAGGTTAATCTACCGTTTTTGATTTTCTCTCCCCTTTACCTCGTCATCCCAATCGGAGTATTGGGATGGTTTTCTACGGAGCAAAAAATCCTTCAGGAAAGCAATCTGGCGGCTAATCCTTCCAAGCTAAAAGGACTGTACTTCCTAGGACTGGGCATAACATTTTGGTTGTTGGGTAAAATTGAAATTACTGCCAACCAGCCCGCTGAGGAACTGATCAAAAACCTATTGGTTTACTCTCAAATCTCTTTTTCGCTGTTCTTCATCATTTACCTGATGAGCAACTTCCTCTCGGTGATGAACACAGGCAAGGCAGTGCATCGCATTTTGTACAAACCCTATTCTCTTCCCTATTATCATCTCAGGATTGGGGGGACAATCGGGATTTTGGTGATAACCATTTACATGGAAGCTATTGTTGCTGCACAGTTTAATTCCTTCACGACCAACAATCTTGCAAACTATTATTACGAGACTGGAAAAAAGCTGGAAGCCAGCATCCTGTATGAAAATAGCTGGGATCAGTACAGGTATAATCCGAAGGCAAAATTCCTGACTGCAAAGCTATTGCTAGACCTCAATCAGCCCACTTTGGCCAAGGAACATTTGGAGCAAAGCTTCTCTGAAGCTCCTCAGGTGGATAATATTCTCTTACTCTGTGAGCGTCTAAATAGGGAAAATAAGCCTTTTGAGATCATTTATTACTTGGAAAATGGGTTGAAATTTTTCCCTCAAAACCCCAAGTTGCTGAACAATTTGGCTCTATACTATACGCTTACCCAGCAATTTGATAAAGCCAAAACTTTACTCGAAGAAAATGCCAAACTGGATCCTGTCTCTGCTTCCAACTGGTTGGCTTTACAGGCAAAACTTGGAGAAAAATCAGAGCTAGATGACTTGAGCACAGACTTGATCTCTCAGGTCAATGGACTTGCTTCAGCTAGACTCAATCTCTCTTCAGAAGAACAAGCATTCAATAAAGAGGTAAAAAATAAGCTGGATCCGAAGTTCTCTCCGATGGTTATCCAAGCCGCTTGGAGGAATTTGGTGGCCACAAAATCTACGGAAGACCCGAGTTCCGAAATCATCTTTTTGGACTCCTTATCCAAAAATCCAGACTACATAGACTACACCATGCAAATCCAGGAATCAGCTTCCCTCAGAAGTCTGGCTGCCGGAAGAGTGATGGAATCTGTCAAAAACCTGAATGGTCTTGCGTTCAGGAATCCCGGAGATGCAGCATACTACCTACAACTAACTGCCAAAATCCAGGCTCAAAACCTAGATTTTGAAAAGGCTTCGAGAGATTTGATAGTGGCTGAGCAAAAAGGATTTCAAGCCTTTAACCCTGACTTGATTCTTATCCTCAAGCTGGGAGGATTTCTGGAGGACGCGGCAAGGATTCAGGAAAAGTATCAGGTTTTGGATAAAAATCTTAGTCCGGAAGTATATCAGCTATTGGAAAATTTCAATGAGCTTTTGCCCGAAAAAGCCTTTGCCCAATGGGAAACACTAGGCTCAGATTCGATTAAAAACCAATTGGCCTGGAGGCTATTAGCGCATAAAGCTCACGGCTTGACAAAAGTCCAACTTCAAGCAGTCGGGCAAGTTCTTCTGAAAAACTCTAACAGCGCCAGTGACTTAGAAACTTTCCTAAAAAATCCTGATTGGGCTAATGCTGAATCCCTTTTGGCTTTTACCCAGTTTTTAGGTGTTAGAGATGAACTTACCGCAAACCCCTATTTCACGCCATTGGTCTTGAGTGCAGCCGAAAGAATTCCCGATCCCATTGCCCAATATGAAACCATCAATGCCGCAAGCGATTTCAACAAAGATCCTTTGCTTTGGATTAGAAAAGTGCAAGCCGCAAAAAGGATTGGGCTGGACAATTATGCAGCAGCCGCGATACAGGAAATGAGCAATTGGATGACCTGGGATGAAATAGAAAAGCTTCAACTAGCCAACTATTAGGACTTTTCCCCGTATTTTCCCACATTAGTCGATCAATAAACTAAACCACTAACCTAAATATTATCCAGCATGAGCATTGTCATCGAAACCCATGAAATCAACAAAACTTACAAAATGGGCTCCGAAATTATCCAAGCCCTTAAGTCTGTCAGCATTACTGTAGATAAGGGAGAATATGTTGCTTTTATGGGACCTTCTGGCTCCGGAAAATCTACCCTGATGAACATCATCGGCTGTCTGGATTCCCCCACCTCTGGCACCTACATCCTTGCAGGAAAAGATGTGAGTGACATGAGCGAAAATGAGCTTGCAGAAATCCGGAACAAAGAGATCGGCTTTGTATTCCAAACTTTTAACCTTTTGCCAAGAGCTTCTTGTCTGGAAAATGTGGCCCTGCCTTTGGTATATGCAGGTTACCCACGAGCAGAGCGGGAGGAAATGGCCTTCAAGGCCTTGGATAATGTGGGACTGGGAGATAGAACCAAGCACCGTCCAAATGAGCTTTCTGGTGGACAAAGACAAAGAGTGGCGATCGCCAGAGCTTTGGTCAATAACCCAAGCATCATCCTTGCCGATGAACCTACCGGAAACTTGGACTCCAAAACTTCCTATGACATCATGGAGCTTTTTCATGAACTACATTCCAAGGGAAATACCATCATCATGGTAACCCACGAAGATGATATCGCTCACTACGCCCACAGGATTGTAAGGCTTAGGGATGGATTAGTGGAATCTGACAAAATAAACCCAAATCCAACCCGAGGAGTACCCGCTCACGCCTGATTTATCCCCTATAATTCAAATAGATTCTTAATTTTGCCAATGATTGATAAGAGGCAGAAATGAAAATTTATACCAAAACAGGCGATCAAGGAATAACTTCTCTTTTGGGAGGAACTAGAGTCCCAAAATCGGACTTGAGAATTGACGCCTATGGGACAGTCGATGAGCTTAATTCTTACATGGGACTGCTTAGAGACCAAGACGTCAATATCGGAAGGGCTGACTTCTTGAAAGAAATCCAAGATAGGTTATTCACTTTAGGAGCTGATTTAGCCACAGTTCCGGGTAAAGACAAAGTAAAAAAACCAGACCTCCATGTTGAAGATGTTACTGTTTTGGAGCGGGAAATGGACCTGATGGATGCCGAACTTCCTCCATTAAGAGCATTTATACTTCCGGGAGGACATACCTCGGTATCTTTTTGTCATTTAGCCAGGACAGTCTGCAGAAGAGCGGAACGGATTGTGGTCGAACTCGCCTCCTATGAGCAAGTTAACGAGCTAGTCATCCAATACCTCAATCGTCTTTCAGATTACTTATTTGTTTTAGGACGAAAAATGGCCCAAGAACTCCAAGTGGAAGAGGTGACCTGGACTCCTAGAAACTAATCCATCTGAAAACAAAAAATATTCTCCATTACCGGGTAAATGCACCCACAGATTCCTTAGAGCATGAAAACTTCCCTAGCAATTCCGGTTAAGAAAATCGCCAAATCACGGTTGCCGGAAACTGACTTTTCCAATTTAGCATTTGGAAAAGTGATTTCAGACCACATGTTTGTGGCAGATTACAAAAATGGAGAATGGACCGACTTGAGAATCGAACCTTATGGATCTTTGCAGCTTGATCCAGCCAATGCAGCCTTGCATTATGGCCAGTCGATCTTTGAAGGCATGAAGGCCTACAAAAACGAAAAAGGAGAAATTCTAATATTCAGAGGCGATGCTAATGCTCGTAGAATGAACGAGTCTGCCGCAAGAATGTGTATGCCTGAAATTCCTGAAGAAATATTCATGGAAGGTCTTTTGCAGCTGGTTAACCTTGATAAAGATTGGGTTCCGTCTGGAAAAGGATCTAGCTTATACATCCGTCCCTACATGTTTGCGATGGACAATTACATCGGAGTGAAGCCTTCAGACACTTATAAGTTCATCATCTTCACCTGTCCAGTCGGAGCTTACTACAGCAAGCCAGTCAATGTGAAAGTGGAAACCAAATGGACCCGGGCGACCGAAGGAGGAACAGGTGCTGCTAAAACTGCAGGAAATTATGCTGCTTCCCTCTACCCTGCTCTTCAAGCTCAAAAAGCCGGATACGATCAGCTCCTTTGGACTGATGGAAAATCACACAGTAAAATCGAAGAAAGCGGCACCATGAATGTGATGTTTGACATCAATGGTACATTGATCACCGCTCCTACCAATACCGGAACGATCCTGAAAGGCATCACAAGAGACTCTGTAATCCAATTAGCCAAAGATTGGGGTAAGCCTTTGGAAGAAAGATTTTTGACCACCTCGGAGTTAAAAGAAGCCTTGGAAAAAGGAACTTTGGTAGAAGCTTTTGGAACAGGAACAGCAGCCACTATCGCTCATATCGCAAAAATTCATTTGGATGGGCAAGACTATATTTTGCCGGAAAAAGGGCCAGATGCCTTCTCCCACAAAGTACTGGCTGAATTGGACGGCATCAAGTATGGAGAAATTGAAGATCCCCACAACTGGATTGTAAAAATTTAACAGAAAGACGGGAAGGAAACTTCCCGTTTTTGTTTTATTTAGAATATGCCAAAAGCAGTCCTACTTTTCGTCTTTTCATTTTTCCTTGGAATTCATGGCATCAATGCCCAATCCAAGGATTTCCTCTTATTAAAAAGAGGAGCTAATCAAAAAAGTCAAATCCGGTATCAAGTCGGAGAAAATCTGACTTACAAAAGCAAAAAGCTGGGCTATTATGTCACCGACAAAATTCTCAGTTTTGACAAAGATTATATCTACTTAACGGAGAATATCCTAAACCCTTCGGACATAGAATCCATCGATATCAGGACAAAAGATCCAAGGAACAGAACCCTTAAAAACCTCACCGCATTGTTTTTGGGTTCGGGAGTATTGTTGATCAGCGTGGAGACTATCAACAGTCTTTATCAAGATGAACAATTTTCGATAGACTCCGGGGTGGCAAAAATTTCCGGAGCCTTGATCGCTACTGGATTGGCTTTGACTCCATTACGGTACAAAACCTTTGAGCAAAAAGGAAAAAACCGAATACAAATCGTATTGATGCGCTTGGATTAATTGAAATACATTGGCAAATGCCCGTTTTTTTTCAGACTTTTGCCTGCTCAAATTTTCAACTAGACAGATGACTTCAGAACAACTGAAAGACTTGAAAGCCCGTACTTCGGCTTTGAGGAGGTATCTTTGACTACGATCGTAAGAAATTAGAAATCCAAGATCTAGAGGCCGTTTCGGCCCAGCCTGACTTCTGGAACAATCCCGAAGAGGCAGAAAAAACCATGAAACAAATCCAGGCCAGAAAGACCTGGACCACAGATTTCGAAAACCTGGACAAAATCATCCAAGACCTGGAAGTATTGTATGACTTCTACAGTATGGAAGAGGTAAGCGAGGAAGAAATCAAAGCCGAGTACACCAAAGCCAAAACGGCTGTAGAAGGACTTGAGCTGAAGAAGATGCTTTCCGCAGAGGAAGACCAGCTGAATGCTGTGCTTGAAATCAATCCTGGCGCAGGGGGAACAGAAAGTAATGACTGGGCTTCCATTCTGATGAGAATGTACATCATGTGGGGAGAGAAAAACGGTTACAAGGTCAAGGAGGTGGATGTACAGCCGGGGGAAGTTGCCGGAATCAAATCCGCTACCCTGGAGTTTGAAGGTCCTTTGGCCTATGGCTTCTTGAAATCAGAGACTGGGGTACACCGATTGGTACGTATTTCACCTTTTGACTCAGGAGGAAGGCGACACACTTCTTTTGCTTCCGTTTATGCTTATCCTGAAGTAGATGATTCCATAGAGATTGAAATCAATCCTGCTGATGTGGAACTCCATACTTCCCGTTCGGGTGGTGCCGGAGGACAGAACGTGAACAAGGTGGAAACCAAGGTTCAGTTGACCCACAAGCCAACCGGAATCGTGGTAGTCTGCCAGATCGAACGATCCCAGCTTGCCAACCGCGAGAAAGCCATGCAAATGCTTAAATCTCGACTTTATCAGATGGAGTTGGAAAAGCGAAATGCAGAAATCGCAAAAATCGAGTCCTCCAAGCTTCGGGTAGATTTTGGCTCCCAAATCCGAAACTATGTGCTTCACCCCTACAAACTGGTGAAAGACAATAGAACGGGTTATGAAACCTCTGATGCTCAGAGCGTTTTGGATGGTGGCTTAAATGAATTTATGAAAGCTTTCTTGCTTGCTCAAAGCGAAGAGGAGGCCAATAAAGACCAATAAACAAAAGCAATAAAAGGCCGGGATTTTCCGGCCTTTTGTTTTGAACTTTCAGGTTAAATGAAATTCCTTCCGAGCTTTTTTACTTTGGATTTCTTTCTGCTCTGCATGAGCAGTTTTTTATTTTTTTCCAGCTTCAATATGATCATTCCTGAGCTTCCCGCTTATTTGAGCTCTCTGGGTGGGGAAGATTACAAAGGACTGATCATTTCCCTTTTTACTCTTTCTGCGGGCTTATCCAGACCATTTAGTGGAAAGTTGGCGGATAAAATCGGCCGGATCCCTGTGATGATCGTAGGGGCAAGTGTTTGTTTTGTAGTGGGTCTGCTCTATCCTCTTCTCAGCTTTGTAGGCGGCTTTCTGTTTTTAAGATTCGCACATGGGTTTTCAGCGGGATTCACTCCCACCGGAGCTTCGGCCTATGTGGCTGATATAGTTCCTTTTCAGAAAAGAGGAGAAGCTATGGGTATGCAATCTCTCTTTGGATCCCTGGGAATGGCCGCAGGGCCTGCGATAGGTGGCTGGATTGCTACCTATTGGCCGATTGAAACCCTTTTCTACTGTGCTGCCTTTACGGCGATTTTTTCCATTTTGATCTTGATGAGATTGAAAGAGACCCTTCCCGAGAAAGAGCCGGTATCATGGAAGTTGTTTAGGCTAAATAAAGATGAAATCATCGAAAAAAGAGTGCTTTTGCCTTCCATTATCCTTTTCCTTTCGGTCTTTTCATTTGGAGTAGTCTTGACCATCATCCCTGATTTCTCCTTTTACTTAGGCATCAAAAATAAAGGGCTATTCTTCGCTGTATTCACGCTTTCCTCCCTAGGCATACGCTTGATTGCCGGAAAGACCTCCGATCGTTATGGACGAGTCGTGGTGTTGCGGGTTGCGGTGGTCACCATGATTTTAGCCATGGTGTCGGTTGCTTTTGCCGAAAGCAAATTGGTCTTACTGGCCTCAGGAGTTCTTTTTGGTTCTGCGGTAGGAATGTACAGCCCAACGACCACAGCGTGGGTAGTGGACCTTTCTTTGGACAAATTCCGAGGAAGAGCTTTGGCTACCATGTATATTTTTCTCGAAAGCGGAATCGGTGTTGGAGCCTTGGTATCTGGATGGCTTTATGCCAATGATCCTGCAAACTTCCGCTTGGTTTTCCTAAGCAGCGGAGGAGTGGCGTTTTTGGCCTTTTTGATATTGTTTTTTATCAAAAGAGACCAAAAACACCCATTCTCTTCTTAGTAACCCAAGTAATTCTGAACTCTGGGAATTGCCAGGATTGATTTTTGCCGACCATTGTAATAGGTTACTTTTTCTCCATCGAAAAAGGCTCCCTCTTCCAGCATGATTCTCACATCCTTGTTCCATTCTTTGACAAAAACCACTGCATTCAATTCAATTGCATAGCCTGTATTTTCATGAAGCGGAAAATCCCCTGCTCCCGGAGTATCTCCCTGATTATCCCACATTCCGATGGTAGGACCCGCTGAATGACCGTAAAACCCAAGTGGGTGCGTATAAATACTGCCACGGATTGATTCCGTTTCCATTTGCTTTCGGGCATTTCTGAGTATCTCATTTCCTGTAAGACCAGTTTTGTAGTTTGAGGTCAAAATGTCCTGTAAGCGGTTTCCTACTTTCAATGCATCCTGAAGAAACGAAGGAACTTCCGTTTCACCGGCTTTTAAAACATAAGCCAATTCTTGGGTATCAGTATTTAATCTCAGGTAGGTGATTCCAAAATCAATGTGCAGCAAGTCTCCTGGCATTATCACCTGAGATTCCGGCCGAACAGCAAATGAACGCTGTGCTTCCTGAGAATTCGGATCAGGACGCTGAATATCGACGGTTGGATGAAACCAAGTATCCAGTTTCATTTCCTTGATTTTTTCTCTGTAAAACCAAACCACATCGTCTGTGGTCGTCACTCCCGGAGTGATAACCCGATCGGAAAGACCTTCAGCAATGATGTAATGAGCCAATTCTTGGATATGCTTGTAGGTGGCCATTTCTGAGGCTGTACGGGTTTCAAGCCATCTTACCGCTAAGGTCTGTGCAGAGACCACCTTGCTTTTTAAGGCTTGCGGAAGTCTTTTGGTGAATTCCTCGTAATCGAAATGCGTTAAGCCATCTGCATGTCCATAGTCTTTGGCAAAGTTCAGCCCGATTTTAGAAGGCTTTTTATCCTGGATAATCTTCAAAAGAGCGTCCCATTGATCAGGCTGCTGCTCTGGATTCCAGGCTCTTTTAAAAGATTTTCCTACATCATAACGTGCTACCGCATAGGTTTCCACAGCTTGATTAGGCCCAGGCTGATACATGACCAAAATGGTTCTTCTTCTGGCGGCGTGCCAAGTTGCAGGTAAAAGAGTCCTAATTACCGGATCTTCATTGTATTCCCGGGACATTACGATCCACATATCGATGCCCGTTTCCGTCATCAATTTGGGCAAAAGAGTCTGGATTCGCTCCTCCAACCAAGAATCAACCACTTCTGCCTGCGCTCTTTGGGAAAGGACTGCAGGAGCTTGAGAAAATGAGGAAAAAGATAGACCTATAAGGCCTAGAATAAGTACAAATTGCTTCATGGAATTAAGAAAATGATTCAAATTCCAAGATACACTTTTGGACCAAAATCCGGGAGGGGAATTATTTTTCCGGCGTGGAACTCAAAACTGGAGTTTTTTGGAGGATGGTTTTTTTACTGAAGGAATTAAACCGGTAAAAAAGCATGACAGCGGTGATAGTCAAGCCTATTAAAAGCCCATACCAAATGCCTTTTTCAGCAAATCCCAGCTCAAAGGCCAAAACATACCCCAAGGGCAGTCCTAAAACCCAATAAGCCATCAAGGTAACTAAAGTCGGCACTTTGACATCTTCCATCCCTCTCAACACTCCCAAACCCACTACTTGAACTCCATCAGAAATCTGGAATAATCCTGCAATAATCAACAAGGAGGCAGACAGGGAAATAACTTCCGGATCATTGATATAAAGGGTTGGAAGAAAGAATCTAAATGCGAAAAAGATTACTCCACATATAAACATAAAACCGGTAACCAAAGCAAAAACAACCATTCCTGCTTCGCGCATTGCTTTAAAGTCAGACTTGCCAATTTGATTACTTACTCGGATCATCCCCGCAGTAGCGAGCCCTGTGGCAAGCATGTAGCTGATCGAGGCCAAATTCAAGGCGATTTGGTGCCCAGCCAGCGCGTTGACTCCTATCCAACCCATCATAATTGCTGCGGTCCCAAAAGCCGAAACCTCGAAAATAAACTGAAAACCGGTTGGAATACCGATCTTCAATATTCTTGCATACATCAACAGGCTTGCCCCGGGATTCATGAGTTTTAGGTGGTATTTCAGGTAGCGCGTGGAACTCAGAATATAGCCTCCCATCAACAGCATCATCAAAATTCTGGAAATCAAGGTGGCGAGTCCGGCTCCATTCAGTCCCATAGCAGGGAAACCAAATTTTCCCCAAATAAAAACCCAGTTGAGAAATACATTAACCAGGTTTGCAAAAATGGTGATGAACATGGCCTGCTTCGTCTGGGAAAGCCCTTCGGCCATTTGTTTAAAAGTCTGAAAAATCATCATCGGCACTAAAGATGCGGTAATGATAAACAGATAAGGCACAGCCAAAACCACTACTTCTTCTGGTTGATTCAGGTAATGCAGCCCTTGGGAAAGTCCCAGAATTACAGTCATCAAAATCAGACTCGTAATCAAATTGATCCACAAACCATGAGTGAAAAGTCTGGAAATTCTTTTTGATTTTCCTTTGCCGTCCGCTACGGAGACCAAAGGCGTAATCCCCATCGAAATCCCGATTCCAAACATCATGATGACGAAAAAAATACTGTTGGCCAGCGAAGAAGCTGCCAAAGGCACCGCTCCCAATCTCCCCACCATCATACTGTCAGCCACACCGACTGCCACCTGTCCCAATTGACTCAACATCACGGGATAGGCCAAAATCAAAGTAGTTTTTAAATGATTTCTGAATGTCATTTTAGTATCCTAAAATTCTAGCCGCTTTCAAAATTCCAGCCATGGATATGGAATCCGTAATTTCTCCATTCATGACCATTTCCAATGCTTCCGAAAAATGTACTTTCTTGATCTGCAGGATTTCCGTTTCCTCAAATTCAGTTTCTCCCTGAGTTAAATCCTCTGCGAGAAACACATACCCTACTTCATCAGTGACTGAATTGGAAGTATGGATTTTCAGAATCTCAGTCCATTTTCTGGCAAAAAGCCCTGTTTCTTCTTTCAGTTCTCTTTTGGCTGAGCTCAATAGATCCTGATCGTTTGGCCCCCCACCCATGGGGATTTCCCAAGTATATTCATCCAAGGTGTAGCGGTATTGCCCAATCAGCCAGGTATATCCATCCTCATCCAAAGGAATTATAGCCATCGCCCGATTCTTAAAATGGACTTTGCCATACTGGGCATCTTTTCCAGCTGGATTCACCACTTCATGAGCTTCCAATCTTATCCAGGGGTTGTCGTAAATGGTTTGGATGGATTTCGTTTTCCAGGGATTTTCAGTCATTTTCTTTCAAAAAAAAAAGGTGGCTTTTGGCCACCCTATTCAAAATCATTATGCTGCGATTAAGCAGGAATTGGTAGCACTTTTGAGTCCTTAAAGGTAGATAGAATAACCATGGACTGCATAGAATCCACTTCTTTGATTTCAGAAACTTTTTCCAACATCAATTTTTGATAAGCGGTGATATCCTTGGCTATGATTTTCAGGATAAAATCTCCAGTACCAGTGATGTGGTGACATTCGATAACTTCCTGAATATCATTGATCTCCTTCATGAATGCGTCAATATTGCCTTTGTTGTGACCGATCAAGCTTACTAAAACAAAGGTGCTTACTCCCAATCCGATTTTCTCTGGATCAAGCTTGGCATGATAGCTTTTGATGATTCCAGACTGCTCAAGCTTCTTCACTCGCTCCAAAGTAGGCGCAGGAGACAATCCTATGTCCTTGGACAATTGAGCATTAGTGATTTTTGCGTTGGCTTGTAGGATCTCAAGAATCCTTCTGTCTATTTTATCAAATTTGATTCTTACGCTATTGTCCATGATACTTCGTTTTTACAAAATTTTATGTGGCGCAAAGTTAATATAAATGATGAATGTTTTAAATCGATTTTTAGCTTTTTGATGAACGGAAATCAAAATATTGTTAAGAATTACACGGGATTGAGCAAAGAATCACTTTAAAATCTCTGAATACCAAGAAAAAATTCAAATTATCTCCTGCTATTGACCATGCCTTACGTAGATAATGGCCTTAAAGTTTATTCTTTTTGATGAAATCTCTGGCTTCTTTATGAGCGGGGTGTTTTCGCTTAGCGTATTTCTTGACCAGGTCAAAATATTTCCTTGCTTGGGCTTTGTTTTTGGCTTCTGTTTCCATTTTCCCCAGTTGGATCAGGGAGTGAAGGTAGTATCCACTTTCCTGTGACTCTGACTCTTCCCCATACGCCATGGTCTTGAGGTAGTATTTTTTTGCCTCAGCTCTGTTTCCTATTCGGCTGTTGTATTCCGCAATATAAAAGGCCGCATACCTCCCACTATTGGATTCATATCCTGCCTGCTTGGCATCAATCCTTTCGAGAATTTCCAGTGATTCTCGGACAGATTCTGTCCATCTGCCGACCGTGTATAAATGCCGCGCATAGGAACGATGGAAGTATGGGTTATTCGGGAATTTTCCGTGTAGGTATTCAGAAATCCTCAAAGCATCGTAAGGTCTGTTCTCCAGAGACCCATAAAGTCTAAAAAGAAAATACTGTGCCTCCACTCGCGTATAAAAAGCATTGGAAGCTACTGTTTCCAGTTGCTGCAAGCCAAGCTGCTTGTTGCCTTTGGGAAAAAGCGCCATCACAGGTCTCATCAAAGGGTATTCCTCCGGAATCCAAACGGAGAAGTAATTGAACAAAGCGTCACCCAAAAGCAATTCAGGATTAAATTCCTCCTCTCCACGGCTCAGTTCCATGTATTTCAAGGCGTTTTTGGCAGCAAAGGCTGCCTTGGTCCAGCTTTTTCGTTCACTGTGCAATCTGCCTTGAAACCCATATCCGGCAGCAAGAAAAAATGCGGCTTCTTTATTTTTGGGATTTTGATCCAAAAGCTTTTCAGCTTTGGCATTTGCCCTGTCCAAATACTGCAGGAAGATATTGTCGTAGCGGGTATTGGTCACATCTACTTCAATCCTCCACCAATAGCCCAATGCCATCAAAAAATCCGGAAGTGGATGATAGGGATATTGGTACATGATGACCGTAAAATCATGCTCAGCAGTAGGAAAATCAAAATTATACATGCTGTTGATGGACTTTGTGATCCTGTATTGAAGCCCCTTGTCCAATAGCAAATATTCGGAATTCGAAGGAGGTAGGTCTACCGGAGTACTGGCCTGTCCCCTACTCACGATTGGAGCAAGCAATCCCAGTAAAACTATTAACCCTATGCAAAATTTATTTTTCATACTTTTCCTTCAATTCGAATGCAATACTAAGTTGAATTGTAAACATTCGCTTAGATTTATAACCCCAAGATCGTCTTTATGGTCAAATACGCATCCCCACAGGCACAACGTTTAAACGAACTTTTAGATTTCGATAAGAGAATATTTTTTGTTTTACTCCTGCTGATTTTTCTCTTGATCAGGTATTTTACAAATGTCTTAATTCTTGAGGCAATTCCTGAGTTTGAGCGACTGGATGCACAGGGAGATTTAATGTTTTTTCACATTTTCAATGCCCTAAACTACTTCTGGACTCCTTTTGCGCTCCTTTGGAAATTTACCGTGATTGCTTTCCTTTTCTGGTCCATTGGACTGATGATAGGATACAAAGCTGATTTTAAAGAGCTTTGGAAATTTGCCTTGGTCGCAGAGAGTGTCTTCATCCTTCCCGAACTATTGAGACTTTTGGTTTACATCAATCCAGACGGAAATGTTTCCTATCTGGAAATACAAAATTTTGAACCTCTTTCCGCACTTTGGATAGTAGGACCCGAAAACATTGCAGAACAGTATCATTATCCACTGGCAGTCCTGAATATTTTTGAGGTGATATATGGAATATTCTGGGTTTATGGCTTTCACATGATCAGCCGAAGATCACTTTCAGAAAGCACTTTGGTGGTATTGATTGCTTATTTCCTCCCTTTGTTTATTTGGTTGGGATTCTACATCGGAGCTTATCGCTAAGCAATCGATCGTTTTTTGGAATCATTTCGACAGCGGTCTGAGCAATATTTCACCTCATCCCAGCATCTCTCCCACTTTTTCCGCCAAGAAAAAGGTCTTTGGCAAACCACGCATATTTTGGTGGGTAAATGTTGTTTTTTCATTTTAAGGTTTTCTTCGGGCTACGGTATGCTTTTTTAATATCCTTTGAGCGTCAAGCTTGACCTCTGGGTCTTTTTGCGCCGTCCAAAGTCGTTTTCTAGCTTCTGAAGCCGCTTTTTCAAAAGGAATGATTGGAAAAGGATAATCTACCCCCAATTCAAAGCCAAGAGATTTTGATTCCAAGGGAGTAATTCCCCAGGGTGTGTGGATTAGATGTACGGGCAAATCTCTTAGCTCCGGAACCCATTTTTTGATGAATACTCCTTCCGGATCATGATCAGTGGATTGCTTGATAGGATTATAAATCCGGACGGTGTTGATCCCAGTTACCCCGGCTTGCATCTGGATCTGAGGATAATGAATCCCTGGTTCGAAATCCAAGAACATCCTCGCTAAATGATTCGCCCCCAACCTCCAATCCTGCCCCAAATGATGGGTAAGAAATGAAACCAACATAGCACGCATCCTGAAATTGACATAGCCGGTTTGATTCAAGCATCGCATGCAGGCGTCCACCAAAGGAAATCCGGTTTGGCCGTTTTCCCAGGCATGTATCAAATCTGAGTTTTCAGGGTTTGAAAATTTATCAAAACCTCGGTTCACGGGACTGAATTCCATTCTGGATTCCATTTCAAACTTTTGGATGAAATGACAATGCCATTTCAGTCTAGACTGAAAACTGGAAATGTTCCAGGCCTCAAAACCTTCTTCGGCCCTGGCTTCTGAAAGCTGAAAGACCTCCCGCAGCGAAATACATCCCCAAGCCAAATAAGGAGACAATCTGCTACAGCCTTTTCGACTTTCCTCGGGTTTGCTGATCGAGCGGTTGTAGCCTGCGACCCGTGCTTCCAGAAAACTCTTCAAATACTTTCTTCCATTGCTCTCTCCACCCGGCTGCATCAATGGATAGGGGATCTTCCAAGTTTCAGGGATAGAGTTAAGAGGAATTTTTTGAAGTAATTCAGATGATAAATTGACAAAATCAGCATTGCTTAAAACCGGATTTTTCAGAGGAGATTTCATCAAGGCAAACCATAGATTATTCCATCGGTCCCTGTTTCTTCTACCTCTTTCCACTCCCTGTTGCAAAAACTCATACCAAGGAATATTCCTGCTTTGAAGTAAATCCTTCATTCGAAGATCTCGGTCATAGGTGATTTTTAAGCCCGTTTCCTGGTGGGAATAAACTCCTTGGATCTGAAAATGATCTGCTAAAACTGAAAAAACCTCCTCCAATTCGGCATGCAAAACCTCCACTCTCCCATTAAATTCCGCCAATCCCTTTTGCATGTCCTGAAGGCTTTCCCAGACAAAGCGCCAATGCCGATCTTCACTCTGTGGAGCTTGAATCAGAGAGGGTTCGAAGCAGTATAGAAGTAAAACCGGAAATCCAGCATCTATCGCTCTTGCCAAAGCTTCATGATCACGAAGCCGCAGATCTCTTTTTAACCAAACAATTGAAATTTTCTCCACGAATGAAAAACCTTCTTGTTGGATCAAGGTTTGGAAGGAATGAAGAAAAATTCAGAATTAACGCCTGAAGACATCAATAGAATCATCGAAATGGCCTGGGAAGACCGAACACCTTTTGATGCTATCTTGGCTCAGTTTGGTATCTCAGAAAAGGAGACTATCGAAGTAATGCGTAAAAACATGAAGCGGAGTTCTTTTAAAATGTGGAGGGCACGCGTTCAGGGAAGAGCGACCAAGCATCGAAAAAAGGCCCCGGAGGACATGAATTCATTCAAATCCAGAATGCAGCGAGGTATTGCTCTCAACAAAATTTCCAAGAGATAAAAAAAATCAGGCAGATTCAAAGAATCCGCCCGATTGCTCCAAGGATTAAGAAACTACCTTTCAGAAACCTAATCCCAGAGCCATAGCAGTTGGATTCAGAGACAAGTCACTAATTTTTGTAGCTCTACCTGTCATCAGATTGATTGAATAAACTCCAGTTGAATTATTCACTCTGAATACACCATAAGCCATATCAGAAGTACCTCCGATATCAAATCCATTTCCATCCTGAACGTCTATTCCCAAGGAACCTATAGGCACCAAAACTCCATCATTAGGTGGGTTTTGTTGATAGAGCATATCAGTGGCAAAGTCAATCACAAAAAGAGTCGTGCTAGTAGTTCCAGCAAATGATTTGGTATAAGCTGCTGCGTCAACCATCGGAGAACCTGGATTTAATCTACCGTCAGTCGCTACTACCGTCCCCAAATCCGGATGAAGTCTGAGATTTTGACCTTTTTCAGTGACCAAACGAATCCGGTCCACAGTAGGATTAAAGTCAAAGCCTACTTTATCTCCGTCAATTCCCGGAGAAAAGGGCATTCCAATTTTGGTAAGCATCCCATTGGACGTATTGACGCCATAGAGTTGATTTCTGTTGGTCACAGCCAAAAGTTGTCCATTGGCCGGCCTAAAATCTAGACCAAGTACTTGTTCTCCCATTTCCAATCCTTGAAATGCCACCATAGTAGGCTCTGGATTGGCAGGATTAAATCTGTAAAGCATTCCATTTCCATCTGCTGCGTAGGCTATTGGATTCGTTTTGAATGCGATACCCAATACATTCTCTTTAAATCTGCCAACCCAGTTGGCCTGTCCTGTTTCAAGAATAATCTGATAAAGTCTATACTGGTTAGGGGTAGTCCTACTGACAGCCAATGCGATGGTATTATCCGGGTTGATGTCAAAAGAGGTAGGTCCGTCAAAATCTACTCCCAGGTTCCCCACTTCCATCAATCCTCCCTCATTAGGAGGCATTTGTTTGTAAAGTTTGTCTTGAGTGAGATCAATATCATAAAGTGTGGTGCTGGTAGCTCCAGAAACACTGTTTGTATAGGCCACGCCGGAAATTTTCGGGTTCATACCTCCATTGATTCTACCGTCCACTGCCACAACTGCACCGGTTTCAGGATGCAATCTGAGGTTTTGACCTGTGTCAGTGACTAATCTAATCCGGTCCACTGTGGGATTAAAATCCAAAGATACCCTTGTACCTTCTATGGAAGGCGAGAATGCCTGAGTACCCAAAGCCGTAGCTTGGCCGGAATTCTCATTGATCATGTAAATCCTACTGGCTGAGCTTACCCCATAAAGTTGCCCTGTTGCAGGTCGATAATCAATGGATAAAATCACCTCTCCAGCCGACAAACCTCTTATTGAAATAGAACTGGCAGGCGAATTAATCTCACCATTTTTAAAGAAATACAATTGATTTCCCTCACCTAAAACTGTTAAATCCACCATTGGAGGATTACCTGGATTGATCACCCTTGGGTTATTTTTTTCCTCGCAGGAGGATAATCCCAAAACCATCAAAAAGAGGGCTAAGCCCAAAGAAAAGTTAAGTTGTTTTTTCATAGGATTAATTTGTTTCTCGGGGAGATACGAATTGAATTAATCCTCTGGATTTAGAAGCACAAAAAAAACCGGACCCTAAGGAGCCCGGCATTTTCATTAACCCAAACCTATATTTATCTATTTGATTACCCGCAATTGGACCTCGAGCCAAAATTCCTTTGATTGGGAGGTCGGAAGACCGAAGCCCGAAGCTGCTAAAACTGAACTTCAAGCGGGATTTTATTTATTATGTATGGCTAACTGGTTAGATAGCGGATAAAATATTTATCTATTAACTAAACTGTCTCAAAAGGCCATCGCATGATGCCTCCGGCCAAATTTTTCAAGTTTTTAAATCCCATTTCGGCCATAATTTCACAGGCTTGACCACTTCTGTTTCCACTGCGGCAATACACCACATAGGTTTTGTCTTTTGGAAGATTCTTCACTTGATGGGCAAATCCCGGTGACATAATATCGATGTTTCTCGCTCCCCGGATTTTTCCTCCTGCAAACTCGCCCGCAGTTCGGACATCCAGAATTACCGAATCTTTATTAAGTGCCAAATCATGAAAAGGACCCGCTGGAATATCTTCGTAATTCTTTGGTTTTGTATTAAAGAAATTGAACATGGTAGTGAATTGTTTGAATACAAATTTACCAAACAGATGAGGCTCAGATCAGTAATAAAAGTCACCTGGGCAACTCAGGACTTAGTAGTACTGAGTTTTTGCTTACCAGTCAAAATCACTAGGCGGATCAGAAATATCCATGGTAGTCCATGCATCAAAAAATCCCCCCAATCTATCAATTTCATTCCCACAGCTCCTCCTGCCATCCACTTAAGCTTTCCCCAAACGTGGGGTTCGGGGAGGATTGGAGCTAAGCCTAGCGTAGCACAAAAGATCAAAACTGTCCCCCAGCTGTTGATTGGATTTAAGCTTTTTGGCTTTTCTTGTTCCATGGATAAGTGATTTGTTGCCAAAAAGTCTTTGGAAATTCCTCCACATGATCAAAGCCCAAAGGCTCATTTTCATTCTCATTAGGAATATAGGCCGTCCCAAAAAGGTAATCCCACAAGCTGAGGGAAATACCATAATTGACTCCGTGGCTTCCCTCGGGAAGATGTTTGGCATGATGCCACAAATGCATCACCGGGTTGTTGAATAGGTATTTAAAGGGTCCGTAAGTAATCTTTACATTGGCGTGATTCAAATGCCCGATGAGAATGGTAACAATGTGAAGAATGAAGAAATCAGCCAAGCCAAAGCCGATCATGGCCAAGGGGATATATTGCACCGATTTGTAAACGATGGTCTCCATCCAGTGGTAGCGAAGATGCGCTGCAAAGCCCATCTGTTCAACAGAATGGTGAACTTTGTGAAACTCCCATAACCAGGGACTGTGGTGCAGCCATCGGTGTACATTCCATTGGATAAAGTCGGCAACTACAAACATCAAGGCGAACTGAGCCCAAGCTGGCCAGGAAGCCACTTGAATCGCAACCAGGTTTTCGATTCCAAAGATCCCCAAGAAGTCATTGAAGGCCTCCACTGCCACATTGGAAACGGAGTTATATACAATAAGGGAAAACAGGAAGAAATTGAAGAACATATAAAAGCCGTCCAGCCAAAAATCCTGACGGATGGCTTTTTGATTTTTTCTCCAAGGAAATACCAGCTCCAAAACCCAAACTACTAACGAAATTCCGACCAGCCACCAGAAGTAATTGTGCCAAGATGGGTACAAAATTTCAGAGGTCAGGTAATTCCAATACCCATAATAGCCATCTAAGAAGATTTTGAAATACTCTTGCAACATCGCTTAAAGCCTAGCCAATTCTTTTCCGATAATATAAATGCCCATGATCAAGACGAACCAACCAAAGCCTTTTTTAAGTGCTTTCTCGTTGATCTTCTTGGAAAGTGAACTTCCGACGAAAATTCCCACAATGGACAGTGACGTAAAAATTAACAACATTTTCCAGTCAATAGTTTGAGTGGAAATATCACCAAGAAATCCAATTAAGGATTTGGCGGCGATGATCAAAAGAGATGTTCCTACTGCCATTTTCATGGGTAGTCTAGCCAAAATCACCAATGCCGGAATAATCAGAAATCCACCGCCTGCACCGACAATCCCCGTGATTACGCCCACGACAGACCCTTCCAAAGCAATCATGGGGAAGTTGAATTTCACCTCTTCGTTCTCACCACAATCCTTGCACTTCTTGTTTCGAATCATCGATACAGAGGCCGCCAACATGATCAGGGCAAAGAAGACCATGATGCCTATATTTTTGGTAATGTCAGCTCCTCCGACCGTAAAAAGGGTTTCAGGCAAGGCGGGCACTAAAAATTTCCGGGTTAAGAAAACCGCAATAAAGGAGGGAATGGCAAAAACCACGGCTGTCTTATAGTCCACCAGCCCTTTTTTCATGTAGGTTCCTGCCCCTACTAATGAGGTACTTCCGACTACAAATAAGGAATAGGCAGTCGCCAAAACCGGATCTACACCGAGAATATAAACCAATACCGGAACGGTAAGGATAGACCCACCCCCGCCGATCAAACCTAAACTGACGCCAATCAAGATGGCAGCTGCAAATCCAATAAGGACAATTACATCCATTTTATTTTAATTTTTTCCTGAGACAAAGGTAGTTCGCTACTCTGCCTGGAAGCGGTGACAAATGTTACATGCCATCTTGCGAATCGGCCTATTTGGAATTTCTCCTCCTCGAAAGCTCTATTTTTTGATAAAAATACCCCGCCTTAAGATAAAACAAGGGATTAGTCTTAAATTATATCAATAAAACCATGCATCATGAAAGTCCTAGTCCCAATCGATTTTTCAGAAAATTCACTGAAAGCTCTTGAATTCGCCATTTTTTATGCGGAAAAAAGAAATGGAAGAATCATACTAGTACATGTCATAGAGATAGTCTATGATTTTGCTTCCCAGGCTTCCATTGCCATGGAATCGATGCATGAGGAAGCTGGTGAAAGTATGAAGCAGCTTATCAAAAAACACCAAAGCGAAGGGGTGGAAATAGAATATCGAGTCGAGGAAGGAACTGCCTCCATCTCCATAGCCAGAATTGCAGAAGAGGAAGAAGCTTCTTTGATCATTATGGGAACTCAGGGAGAAGCAGGAATTAATAAAGTTTTGTTTGGATCAACTGCCGTGAATGTCATCCGCGAAGCTAATTGCCCTGTACTGGTAGTTCCTGGTGAAGCCCAAATCAACGGAATCAAAAGGATTACCCTTGCATTGGAATTTTCAAATCATGAAGAAAAATTCATCGACTGGATCGTGGGACTCTCCAAAACATGGAATTTAAGTCTGGAAATTCTTCACGTTCAAACAGCCCAGGATTTCCGGGGACAGTTAATGGTGATGGGTATCGAATCTTACTTGGAGAAAAAGCATCCAGGAATCCCTATCCGTATCCACACCTACTATGCTGAAAATGCAGCTGAGGGTCTGGACAATTACCTACATGAGCACGAAAATCTGATTATGGTTATGTGCCATGAGCACAAAAACCTCTGGAGTCAAGTGCTGCACAAAAGCAAATCTATCAAAATGGCCTATCACACTCACGTCCCTTTGTTGATCATGAACTAAATCCAAAACATAAAAAAAGCCCTAAACTGGTATTTAGGACTTTGAATCTTTTGTAAAGGCTATTTGCTGATCAATTCCTCGAAATCATCTCGGATATAAATTACATTTCTCCCGAGCTCAATCCATTTTTTCTTCTCCAGTTGTTTCAAAAGGCGGGAAATCACCTCTCGGGAAGTCCCCAATTCATTGGCGATTTCCTGATGAGTGGTATTTAGCTCATTGGCTTTTAGCTGCTTCATTTTTGTCACTATGTAGCGCATGAGCCTTTCATCCATTCTTTTGAATGCTACCGCGTCCAAGGCTATTAGCATTTCATGAAATCTGTGTTGATAAGTGCTGGAAACGAAATCTTTCCACTGCTTAAATTCATCCATCCAAAGCTCATGAAGCTGAATAGGAATAAAAATTAGGACAGCTTTTTCTTCCACTACTGCCTTAATTTCACTTGGCTTGGCTGCAGAACAACAAGTCAGAGAAAGCGCACAGGTCTGTCCCGGCTCCAGATAATACAGGAACAACTCTTTTCCATCATCATCCATTCTCATGATCTTGATTGATCCTTCCAAGACCAATGGAACTGCCTTAATAAACTGGCCGGGTTCCATGAGAACCTTTCCGGATTCCAAAGTCATTTCCTGGCCTTTTTCAAGAATGGCCTGAAGCAACTTGGGATCGGTGATATTGGGTAGTGCTTGCTTGAGTTTTTCTAAAGTCATATTCAAAACTAAAATGTAAAAATGGGACCAGACCTATTTTAAATTTAGTGATATTTCTCACATGGATTTAAATTTAATGAGGATCTGCTATTTCTGATGGTGTCTCATAAAATTAGGTGACAAATATCACTTTATAAGTTAGGGAATCAGCCTATTTTCAGACATGCAAACGACCCTCACTATGAAACATTATCAGATTCTCATTATCGGAGGAGGAACAGCCGGCATCACCATTGCCGCTCAATTGAAAAGAAAAGATTCCAGCCTCCAAATCGCCATTATTGAACCTTCCGAAAAGCATTATTACCAGCCTGCCTGGACTTTGGTAGGTGCAGGTACCTTTGATTTCGAAGAGACAGAAAGAAACGAGGCTGATTATATCCCAAAAGGTGTCGAATGGATCAAAGACAAGGCTACAGGCATTGATCCCGACAAGAATGAAGTTTCCACTGAGTCCTCTGGAAATTTCACTTATGATTATTTAATCCCTGTTCCTGGTTTGGTAATGGCTCCGGAATTACTTCCGGGATTAACAGAGGCCATGGACAAAGGTGTCGTATGCTCCAACTATACGGATCCCAAGCATACTTGGGAAGTTCTTCAGAATTTCAAGGGAGGGAATGCCGTATTTACCCAGCCTACCACTCCCATCAAATGTGGTGGTGCTCCTCAAAAGATTATGTATATGGCTGAGGACTATTTCCGCAAGAAGGGAATTCGTGACAAAACAAATGTCCTTTTTGCAACACCCGGCACAGTCATCTTTGGAGTTCCGGCATTTGCAAAGACTTTGAATAAAATCATTCACGATCGGGATATCATCTTCAAGCCATTCTACGCTCCCGTTAAAATCGATCCTGAGAAACAGGAGATTTACTTTCAGTACTCCAAGCCGGGGGAAAGCAACTGCACCATCATGGAAGGTAATCCTCTTGGGGAAGAATTGACTGGTGCCACGGAGATCAAGATTCATTATGACATGCTCCATCTCGCACCACCACAAACAGCCCCGAAGTTTATCCAAGAATCCAAAGTATCTATTCAGGAAGGACCAGGAAAAGGCTGGATCGATGTGGATATCCATACCATGCAGCACAAAAGGTATCCCAACATTTTCTCCATTGGGGATGTGGCTCATTTGCCAACTGCAAAAACCGGTGCCGCTATTCGTAAACAAGCCCCTGTTTTGGTAGAAAATCTATTAGCCTTGATCAATAGTGGAAAGGTTGGACAAAAATCCTATGAGGGTTACTCCTCCTGCCCTATTGTTACCGGATATGGCAAAATGTTGCTCTGTGAGTTCAAATACGACAATGTCCAAGACAGCGATCCATTGATTACCAAATTTGTGGATACTACTAAAGAACAATACAGCATGTGGCTCCTGAAAAAATACGGTCTGCCATTTATGTATTGGAACTTGATGCTTAGAGGCAAAGCTTAACTTTTAACTTAACACGATTGAAAACCCTGATCTGTCTCAGATTGGGGTTTTATTTTGTCTATTTAGAAAAAACTACTGCCGAATTACTTCCCAAAAGCCGTCTGTCAAGTTTCCAATGGCTATTTCCGCTTTCATTTGGTTTATTTGCGCAAATTATCCCAATGAGAGCTTTACCACTATTCTACTTTTTCCTTCTCTTTTCCGGCTTTTTACAGGCCCAGCAGGTAACTGTTTTGGAAAAAGAAAGCAAAAAGCCACTTTCTAATGCATTGATCTATGTTTCGGAAGCAGGTGAAGTTATTTTTTCTAATTCAAAAGGGCTAGCAGACCTCTCCAAATTTGAGGGAGAAAAGAAAATACATTTCCGTCATTTCGGGTTTAGAACTCAAATCCTTTCCTGGGAAGAATTGATCCTTCTCAAGTTTACTGTATCCATGGAAACCGACTTACTCTCCTTGGATGCTGCAGTGATTTCTGCAAACCGATGGAGCCAAAACCAACAGGATACTCCGGAAAAAGTAAGGAGACTCGATCAGGAAAAACTCATTCTAAGAAACCCTGCCAATACTGCCGATTGGTTAGGCTCATCGGGGGAGGTTTTCATCCAGAAAAGTCAATTAGGCGGAGGAAGTCCCATGATCCGCGGTTTTTCGGCCAATCGCCTGCTCTATTCTGTAGATGGAGTTCGGATGAATACCGCTATTTTTCGAAGTGGAAACCTTCAGAATGTCATTTCCTTAGATCCCTTTGCCGTGGCCAATACCGAGGTGCAATTTGGACCAGGATCAGTGATGTATGGCTCAGATGCGATTGGCGGGGTAATGGTCTTTGAAACACTTCGCCCAAATCCCGAAGCGGAAGGCATTGCGGGGAATTTTATCTCGAGGTTTTCCTCAGCATATTCTGAAAAAACTGTTCATGGGGATATTTCCTATGGATCCAAAAAGCTAAAATTCCTCACCAGTTTAAGTTATTTGGAATTTGGAGATTCCAAAATGGGCAAGAACGGAGGACAAGACTCCTATTTGCGACCTGATTTTGTCATTCGCGAAAATGAAGCAGATGTGGTCAAATCCAATCCCAACCCACTAATCCAGATAGGCAGCGGATATACTCAGCTTAACCTAATGCAAAAGGCTCTTTGGAAAGTCAGTGAAAAATCAACTTTGGACTATGGGTTTCATCTTTCGACTTCCACAGATATCCCCAGATACGACCGGTTGATTGAGAAAAGAAATGGGCAGCTGCGATTCGCCAGATGGGACTATGGGCCCCAAAAATGGATGATGAACAATCTCCGCTGGACTTACCGTGCCTCCCATCCTTGGTTTGATCAAGTGAAGGTGATTTTTGCACAACAAATTTTTGAGGAAAGCCGGATCGATAGAAGACTGAATGCCAATACCGAATTTGACAGGACAGAAAAAGTACATGCCTATTCCTTGAATGCGGACTTTTTTAAATCCCTATCAGAAGAGGCTTACATCAGCTATGGAATTGAAGGAGTGACCAACCGGGTAAATTCCTCTGGAATCCAAAGAAATGTCCTGACAGAAATCGAATCCCAAGCTTCTGCTCGCTACCCAAATGCCTCATGGAACTCAGCAGCAATCTATGGAAGCTACCACAATCAGCTTTCTGAAAAATGGAAATTCCAATCTGCGATTAGATATAATTTCACAGAGCTAACCGCCGATTTCTCCAATAACGCGGCTTTTTTTCGCTTACCCTTTTCTGAATCCAAAGAAAACCACCATTCCCTCACAGGTAATCTTGGACTGATCTTTACTCCTGAGCCTTCCTTGAGTATTTCACCTTTGATCTCAACGGGATTTAGAGCACCAAATGTGGATGATATCGGAAAAATCTTCGACTCAGCTCCCGGGGCGGTCATTGTCCCCAATCCTCAGCTCGTTCCCGAATATGCCTACAATGCGGAAATAAACATCAACAAACACTTTGAGAACAAACTCAAGCTCGATCTTACAGGATACTACACCTATTTGGACAAGGCTATGGTCAGAAGACCATTTACACTGGATGGAAAATCCGAAGTTCTCTACGAAGGCGAGCTTAGCGAAGTATTGGCGCTTCAAAATGCGGCATTTGCTAATGTGTCGGGAATTCAGGCAGGAATTGAATTCGCCTTGAGCAAAAACCTAATTTTTACCTCCAGATACAATTGGCAAAAAGGGAAAGAAGAACTGGAAAATGGAAGTCAAAGTCCTTCCAGACATGCCCCTCCCTCCTTTGGTTTAAGTAGGATAAGTTATTCGAGTTCAAAGCTGAGAGTTGAATTCACCTCACAGTATAGCGGTGAAAGATCCTTTAAGGAAATGCCGGAAGAAGAAAAAGCCAAAACTTTTATCTATGCGACCGATGCCAATGGAAATCCATACTCTCCTTCTTGGATCATCTTTAATCTCACCGCCAATTATCAAGTTTTGAGTTTTCTGCAGGTAAACTTTGGGATTGAAAATCTCACTGATCAGCAATACAGACCCTACAGTTCAGGAATCGTTGCACCGGGAAGGAATTTCAGCCTTTCACTCAAGGCTTCCTTTTAATCCAAAATTTGCTATCGGGTGGACTTGAAAATAAAAAAAGAGTTGGAGGGAAAAGAAAGATATATCGGTATTGCGATGGAAGCTGACAAAAATCTTCTTTATTTTTCTTTAGATTCATTCCAAATACAGCTATTTTTGCGGGCCAAGGTGACGACTACCCATGACCGCAGATAAGCTTCCATTGAATAAAACCGGGAAAATCCTGGAAATAAAAACCTCTCCTTTGAAAATCAATTTGATGGAATTGGGGTTCTTACCTGGTAAATACATCACCTTGCATCACCAAGCACCTTCAGGTGGTCCACTAGCCTTTCAAATGGAAGAAACACTCCTTGCCTTAAGGAAATCCGAGGCGGAATTAATCCTGGTGGAATTGATCTAAGACTTCATGGCTGAAACTCTCCTTTCCAAGCAAATCAAATCCCATAAAGTAGCTCTCATCGGTAACCCCAATGTAGGAAAGTCTACCATTTTCAATTTTTTGACAGGTTTGAGTCAGAAAATCGGAAACTACCCAGGGGTTACGGTGGACAAAAAAACCGGGAATGTCAATTTGAACGGAGAGACTTTTGAGATTTTAGATTTACCGGGCACTTACAGTCTTTTTCCTAATTCAGAGGATGAAATCATTGCCCACCGCGTCCTCAATCATACCAAAATCGAAGCCAGGCCAGACTATGTGCTGATGGTAATCGATTCTTCTCAGCTTTCCAGAGGACTTTTTTTAGCCACTCAGCTAATAGATTTGGGGGTCAATCTGGCCATCATTCTGAATATGTCAGATTTGGCAGAAAAGCGCAAAATCGAAATCAAAACTTACGAGTTGTTTAAGCATCTAGGGGTACCTATTTTATCGACTGACGCCCGAAACCAAAAAGGCTTGGATCAGCTGAAGTCCTTGATCAGCGAAAGGAATTTTTCCAAGGGAAAAGCTCTGGTAGATATCAAGCAGGTAATTCCTGCTGAAATTTTGGAAAAGGTCATGGCCAAGTTTGACTTGGAAAATCCATATCAGGCCTACCAGATGATCCGGTTTGGAGCCAAAGACGTGGCCATGCCTGAAGAATCGAGGATTTGGCTAATAGAACTTATTGCTTCTTCTGATTTCAATATGCAAGAGGCCCAATTGGAGGAAACCAAGCTGCGGTACAAAAAAATCACTGACATTGTTTCTCAGATTGTAGTCAAAAAAGAAGAAGCCAAGCCTAAATCAAAAATTGATTCATTGATCCTTCATCCGGTTTGGGGCTATTTGATTTTTGCGGGAATTCTATTGCTTATTTTTCAGACGATCTTCACCTGGGCTTCCTACCCCATGGATATGATCGATGGCTTATTTGCCCAAATAAGCGGACTTTTGATTGAAAATCTTCCAGCAGGTCCACTGACCAGCTTACTTGCCGAGGGAGTGGTTCCAGGAATCGGTGGCGTCGTCATATTTATACCCCAAATCGCCCTTTTATTTGGATTTTTGGCGATTTTGGAAGACACAGGATACATGTCCAGAGTCGTGTTTTTGATGGACCGTTGGATGAGACCTTTTGGTCTTCATGGAAAAAGCATTGTTCCTCTGGTCTCCGGAATTGCCTGCGCGATTCCTGGAGTAATGGCTGCCAGAAATATCGCCAACTGGAAAGAAAAGATGATCACTATCATGGTGACACCATTGATGAGCTGTTCTGCCAGACTTCCTGTTTATATCATCTTAATCGGCTTGACTGTGCCGGATGAATTGGTTCTTGGATTTGTAAATCTCCAGGCACTCGCATTGTTAAGCCTTTACCTTCTGGGAATCATAGGCGTTCTTTTAACTTCTCTTTTGTTGAAATTTTACTTGAAAACCAAAGAGCAAAGCTTTCTTTTGGTGGAACTTCCTCCCTATCGTTTTCCTCGTTGGGGGGATGTTGGGATCACCATGTTTGAAAAATCCAAAACCTTCGTCACAGAGGCTGGTAAGGTAATCTTGGCCATCTCGATTGTCCTTTGGGTCTTGGCTTCCTATGGACCGCCTTCTCGGATGGATCAAATCCGTGAAGAAAGTCAGGCTAGGTTGGAAAATGTCAGCGACGAGGAGCTAATAGCCTCCATAGAAGCTGAAACCTCTTCCCTTTTACTTGAAAATTCTTTTATCGGAATAATGGGAAGAGCCATTGAGCCTGTGATCAGACCCTTGGGCTATGATTGGAAAATCGGCATCGCGTTGATCACTTCCTTTGCTGCTCGAGAAGTATTTATTTCTACCATGGCTACCATCTATAGTATAGAAGGCGATGCCGAGGATGAACTTACCATTCGGGAGAAACTGAACCAGCAAATCAACCCTGTAACGGGTGAAAAAACCTTCAACAAGGCAACTTCCTTCTCTCTAATGGTGTTCTATGTTTTCGCCATGCAATGTATGAGTACTCTTGCTGTGGTGAAAAGAGAAACCAAAACTTGGAAATGGCCCATCATCCAAACCGTCTACATGAGTGCTTTGGCGTATTTGATGGCATTTCTCACCTTTCAAATCCTTTCGTAAAATGTGGCAGGAAATCATTTTAGCATTGGTTGTACTTGGAGCTTTAGCCTATTTGGGGAGAAAGTTTTTTGGCAAGACCAAAACACAGCCTGGCTGTGATAAATGTGCTAAGTGATAATTTTAAGCCTTTTTAGGACTAAGGTTTTTTGATACATTTGGCCCATGGGCAAAATCGCCAGCCAAAGTATCCAGACAGCTGTTTTTTCCTACATCGGTGTAGTACTAGGCTATATCAATGTCCTTTGGCTTTACCCCTACTCCCTTGACGCTACTCAACTAGGAACTTTCCGTACCATTCAGGATTTGGGGCTTTTGTTTGTCCCATTTGCCCAATTGGGAGTTGGTCACGGGATTACCCGGTTTTTTCCTCAATTAGAAAAAAAACAATCCGCTTTTTTCAGTTTTAGTTTGCTGATATCTCTTCTCGGATTTCTGGGAGTTTCTGTTTTGTTTTTTGGATTCAAGGAGCAATTAATCGGTTTGTTTGCCACCAATTCACCTGAGGTGGTCGATTTCTTGGGGGTAGTTCTTCTGATCACCCTTTTCTCTTTATTAAGCAGTGTGCTGGACGCGTATGCAAGATCTTTTCTAAAAGTGGCTGTACCCACCTTTTTCAGAGAGGTTTTTCTAAGGTTCTTGACTTCTGTTTTGGTTGGAATTTATTTGTTAGGCTGGATCAATTTTGACCAAGTTATGTTGGGATTGGTCATCGTCTATGGGATAGCACTGGCAGGAGTTTGGATTTATCTCATTTGGTTGGGGGTATTAAAATTTGATTTCAGCTGGAGCAATTTCCCTAAGGGATTTCGAAGTTCCTTTCTTCGCTTTAGCCTGATCACTTTTTTGGCAACAGCTGCTTCCACTTTGATTATGAAAATCGACTCCATCATGGTCAGTTCCATGGTAAGCTTGGAGGCCAATGCCGTTTATTCCATTGCATTTTATATGGCCTTGGTGGTAGAACTTCCCAGGAGGGCGATTTCCCAAGTTTCCATGCCTGTGATTGCAGATCACTTTGCGAAAAATCAGCTGGATTCGATCAACACCCTTTACCGACAAATCTCCAATCGGCAACTCTATATCTGCATTTTGCTTTTTGCATTGATTTGGAGCAGTATCGATCAGATTTATCATTTCGTGCCCAATCGGGAGATTTATCAGGCTGGAAAATGGGTGGTTTTTTACATTGGATTGGGAAAAATATTCGATGTCGCCTTTTCGGTAAACAGCGAGATCCTCGTGTTTTCAAAATATTACCGCTTTAACCTGATCCTGACCATTGCCATGAGTATGTTGATCATCGCAGTAAATTATTGGTTGATCCCGATTTACGGTATCGAAGGTGCTGCCATCGGCTCCGCTTTGGTCATGTTGATTTTCAACGGGGTCAAATATCTCTATCTAAAAGCCAGATTGAGTTTAGACCCTTTCAGTTGGGATACCCTCAAAATCCTTTTCACAGGCACTGCATGCTTTGTAGCACACGAATTAGAAGTCTCCTATCTTCACCCGATCGGGAATATTATACTGAAGTCTTTGCTCGTATTGGGAGGTTTTATTCTCTTTTCCCTGGTTTTCAATTTGGGAAAAGAGGAGTGGGATTTTATCAAAAAGAAATTAAAAAAGTCCGGGCCTTAGAGTGTTACAAACCTCCGTATAGACAAGATTTGAGCTGCCTTAAAACCGCAAACTTCCACTGTTATCCTGCGTTTTGTGCGAGGTCCTGATCGAAATCAGGATGAGGCCTGTTTTTGGAGAGGGCTTCACTCGTAATTGTAATTAAATTGTGAAGTTTGAACATGTCGGCGGCCCGGACATTGCAAATATACGAATTGAGTCAGGACGAGTTGGTCAATTGGCAGAATAATTGGAGAATTAACACCAACACAATTTCTGAAAAAATCACTGTTCCAAATTTTATTTGCCAGCAAAACAATCCAATAAACCTAAAATCCAAGTCCCGAAGCCACCATTCGTCAAAATCAAAATTTTATTTTGCGGATTTCTGAATAGATTGAATGACTAGATTTAACTTTGCGGTGCAAACCTTCCCTTGCTATGTATCTGATTAAAAAATTGATCGTATGTCTGGACCAAACTCCGCTGGACCAGACCTTGATTGAACAAGCGGCCTTTATTGCCAGAGTGAACCAAACCAAAAAGGTCTATTTCGCCAATGTGATCAAAAACCTATCGATTCCAAAAGAGGTCTTGGAGGAATTCCCCAACCTGGTGGAAAACATGATCAATGAGCGAAAAGAGGCTATGGAGAAGATGGTGAATGAACACTTCCCAGATATCAAAGGGCTTACGATTAGCTATGTAGTCAAAGAAGGAAACCTTTCTAAAAAGATATTGAAACTGGCTGAGGAAAAATCTGCGGACATGATCATCATCGGTAGAAAAGTAGATCTTCCCGGAACCGGTGTTGCCTCACAAAGACTCGCCAGAAGAGCAAGCTGTTCACTTTTGATCGTTCCAGAAGGATCCAAGCCAAAAGTCACCAAGCTATTGGTTCCCAGTGATTTTTCTGACTACTCCAAAGATGCACTGGAAGAGGCGGTAATGATTGCTTCCAAACATGGAGGCACCGCTGAGATCGTATGCCAGAATGTTTTTAACGTTCCTTCAGGTTATCATTTTACCGGCAAGAGCTATGAGGAGTTTACCGAAATCATGAAAATGCATGCCGAGATCAACTACAAAAAGTTTATCCGAAAAATTGATACCAAAGGAATCAAAATCACTCCTATTTATACCAAAGATGATGACGATGACCCTGTTCAGGAAATTGTTTCCAAAGCCGTGGAAATCGGGGCAGATGTGATCATTATTGGTGCCAAAGGACGTACTGCCGCCACTGCTCTTTTTATCGGAAGCATGGCTGAACGCTTGATTCAATACAACGATAGCCTTCCCTTGCTGGTGACCCGACCGAAAGGAAAAAATGCCGGGATATTGGATTATATTTTGGAAATATAAGCAAGGGCAATTGGCAAGAAGCATTGAGCAAAAGGCAAGGGGCAAGAAGCATTGGGCAAAAGGAAAAGGGCAAAATGCCATGGAACAATCTTCACTTTGCCATCTCTCCGTAAAGATCTAATCGCTTGGTTTGTTGAACGGTTTAAACAAACTGACACAGGTTAGTGAACAGTCCCTGATTTACTTTATGCTGGTATCAGTCAATACTTTTCTGGGTTATTGATGATATGCCCTAACAGCCGTCCTATTTCCTCTGATTTTTGGATTAGTAATTCATATTGTTGATGATATATATATCCACAGGTACAAGCAAATAATAGCCAAACTTGGGTTTCACTGTTTTCCATGTCAGCATCCGTAATTTTGGATATAAAATATTTGGGATACCGTTTTTTTCTAAATGATTCGCCTAGGTTTGCACAAACCGACCTGCTTGATCTTCGAATTTGATCAATAAGGGAATACCTCTCTTCTTTTGGAAATGATTTACTGATTTGAAAAATTTCCATCGCCAAATCAAAGCCAAGTTTAAAAACCTTCATTTGCCTGAAATCCATAAAAAATAAATTTAAAACCTAACACTAAATTAAACCTAACCACCTAAAATTGAAGTATTTCGATTGATTTTTTCCTGCTAGAAAACTCCGATTTATCCCTTACTGATTGCCTTTTGCCTATTGCCTTTTGAATATTCAAAAATCAAAAATGAAATTCAGTTTCAGGAATTAAACCATAGTACATTGAAATAGTCTAAACAGCTAGAATGAAAGAAATCGATCAGCAAATCCTGGAAAAAATACAGTCTCCTTTTACTAGGGAACTCGGATTCAGGCTGATGATCGAAACCTACCAGCGAAGAGTTTATCAGGTAATTCGAAGGATGGTTTTGATTCATGAAGATGCGGATGACCTTGTCCAAAACACCTTTATCAAGGCATATCGTTATCTTGATAAATTCGAAGGGAACTCTTCCCTTTTTACCTGGCTTTACCGAATCGGAACCAATGAAGCTTTGAGTTTCTTGGAAAAAAAGAAAAAACGGTTTTTCTTCTCGGTAGAGGATCATCAGGAAAAGCTGGAATCTTACTTGGATCAACCTGGTAATTTGGATGGAGATGAAATTCAAATCAGGTTACAAAAAGCCTTATTGAAATTACCCGAAAAACAGCGCTTGGTTTTCCATCTTAAGTATCAGGAAGAACTAAGCTATGAGGAAATGGCCGAAATAACCGGCACAAGTGTGGGTGCTTTGAAGGCCAGTTATCACCATGCCGTGAAAAAAATTGAACAATCTGTATTAAGTGAGTAAACTTTATTCTACTTGACTAGTCTAATCTGTGATGGAAAACTTACCCAGAATCAAGGAATTCAAAGCACCCGAAGGTTACTTTGACACCTTGCCTGACAAAATTCTTACAAAATCCAAAAAGGATTCAAAGCCGGTATTTCTGAAATATGCCGCTGCTGCGGTGATCCTTCTTTCCTTGGGAATTTGGCAATTTGGAGCCAACCCTTCCTCTACCCCATCCCTCTCCCTAGAGGATCAAGCTTTACTTTACATCGAAAGTAATCAGTGGACTGCCGAAGACGTCTTGAGCCTTTCTGATGATCCCAATGCAATTTTGGACCAAATTATCCAAGAAGAGTTAGCTGGAATGGATCCCCTATGGACTGAAAATGAAAATTGGTTTGAACAATGAAAAAACACACCATATATCTCCTGTTTTTCTTCCTGATTATGGGGGGAAATGTACTTGCTCAAAGACCAGGGCAACAAATTGATCCGGAAAGACTTCAAGCAGCCCGAATTGCATTTATCACGACCCGAATCGACCTTAAGCCAGAGCAAGCAGAAAAATTCTGGCCGATTTTCAATGAATACAATGAAAAACGGGAAGGACTGATGAAACAACTAGTAGCTCTAAACAGGAACGTCAATGAAATTTCGGAGGAAGAGGCTAAGTCCAGAATTCAACAGAGATTTCAACTGGAGGAAAAATTAATTAATGAAGAAAAAGCTTTTGTGAACAACGTCTCCAAAATCCTGAATTATAAGCAGATCTTAATGCTCAATAATATTGCGAGGGATTTTACTCGACAACTTTATCAAAGACAAAGAGGAGGAAATTAAAAAAGGTCCCGGATAAATCCCGGGACCTTTTGGTTTACTACTTCTTGAGCAAATCTCTGATTTCCTCCAAAAGCTTTTCACTAGGTGTTGGTCCAGGAGGTGGTGGCGGTGGCGCAGCAGCCTCTTTATTTTTCATGCTGTTAATAGCACGGATAGCCATAAATATAACGAATGCGATAATGATGAAATCAATCACATTTTGAAGAAACACGCCATAGTTGATCGCTACAGCAGCAATTTCCTCACCCGCATCGTTCATTGAAGCCTCTTTCAGAATCAATTGGAGAGAGGTGTAATCCACCCCACCCAATAATAATCCTATTGGTGGCATCAATACATCACTGACAAAGGAAGCTACGATTTTACCGAAGGCTCCTCCAATGATAACCGCAACGGCAAGATCTACGACATTGCCTTTTACTGCGAACTCTTTAAACTCTTTGAGTAATCCCATAAATGATTAAGGTTGATGGTTAATACTCATAAAAAGTCTGAAAAATTTCGGGGAATTACAATACCTAGACAAAAAAATGTATTTCAAAACAAACTAAAACATCATTCATTTTTATGGATTCGTTCCTTTTCTTTATCCTTGCAGGCTCAAATTTCAAGAAATGACACCACCAATTGCTTCGCAGAAAACAAAAGTTTTGGAAATCCACGGTCACCAGCGGAACGACCCTTACTATTGGATGAATGATCGGGAAAACCCGGAAGTCATCCAATATCTCGAGGCCGAAAACAGATACCTCGAGGAAACTCTAAAACCTGTAGAATCTTTCAAAAACGCTCTTTTTGAAGAAATGAAAGGGCGAATCAAGGAAGATGACCAAAGTGTACCGTATCGCAAAGCAGGTTATTATTGGTATTCTCGATACACTCAGGGTGCTGAATATCCAATCTTTTGCAGAAAAAGCGGAAGCTTGGAAAGCCCTGAGGAAATCATTCTTGATGTCAATGTTTTGGCAGAAGGAAAATCTTATTATCAAGTTGGCGGCACTGTGACCTCTCCAAACCAGAAGCTCTTGGCATTTGCGGCAGACGAGGTCGGAAGAAGGATTTATACCATCCATTTCAAAAATTTAGAGACTGGAGAAATCCTGGAAGAAAAGATCCCAAATGTCACCGGAAACATGACTTGGGCAGCTGACAATCGGACACTTTTTTACACTAAACAAAACCCAGATACGCTCAGATCCTACCAGGTTTATCGACATGAACTTGGTGATTCTGTCGAAAAGGACGTGTTGATCTATGAGGAAAAAGATGAAGAGTTTTCCTGTGTAGTCCACAAAACCAAATCAGAAAAATGCCTCCTCATTCACTCTGAGAGCACAATTTCTTCAGAAATGAGGTTTTTGGAAGCTGATAATCCCTTTGGAGATTTCAAAATCCTTCAGCCAAGAACTCCACATTTAGAATATGCCGCAGACCATTTCGGAGAATTCTTCTGGATCAGAACCAATGATCAGGCAAAAAACTTCAAGTTGGTAAAAGCTCCCTGCATTGCTCCCCAAAAAGAAAACTGGGTGGACGTTATCCCACATAGATCAGAAGTTTTGCTGGAGGATTTTGATTTGTTTGCAGGTTTTTTGGTGACTCAGGAAAGAAGCAATGGCTTGACGAAAATCCAGGTAAAACCTTGGGATGGAGATTCACACACTATCCAGTTTGAAGATCAGACCTACACCGCTTGGATCGGGGCAAATCCGGAATTTGAAACTGAAATGCTCCGCTTTGGATACAATTCTCTGGTAACCCCTTCCTCCACGTTTGATTACCACATGGTTTCCAAAGAAAAAGTACTTCTCAAGCAGCAAGAAGTAGTAGGTGGACATGATCCTTCAGCTTATCATTCGGAACGAATCTGGGCGAAAGCTAAAGACGGGGTGCTAGTACCCATCTCTCTGGTTTACAAAAAATCATTATTCGAGAAAAACGGGGAAAATCCTCTTCTCCTTTATGCTTATGGTTCCTATGGTTTTAGCATGGACGCATATTTCTCAAGTACTCGCCTGAGTCTTTTGGATCGCGGATTTGTATTTGCTATCGCCCATATTAGAGGAGGAGAAGATTTGGGAAGGCATTGGTATGAGGATGGAAAAATGTTGAAGAAGAAAAATACCTTCACGGATTTTATTTCTTGCGCAGAGCATTTGATTGGGGAAAAATACACTTCTCCTAATCACCTATATGCCATGGGAGGAAGCGCAGGGGGATTATTGATGGGCGCCGTGATCAATTTGAAACCAGAACTGTTTCATGGAGTCATTGCCAATGTTCCTTTTGTGGACGTGGTGACCACCATGCTAGACGAAACTATCCCTTTGACTACAGGGGAATTTCAGGAATGGGGAAACCCTAAACATCCAGAATATTACGAATACATGCTCTCCTATTCTCCTTATGATAATGTGGAAGCCAAAGATTACCCCAATTTGCTGGTGACTTCAGGATTGCATGATTCCCAGGTTCAGTATTGGGAGCCGACCAAGTGGGTGGCCAAACTCCGGGATTTAAAAACCGACAACAATCTCCTCCTACTTCACACCAACATGGACGCCGGTCATGGAGGTGCATCAGGAAGATTCAATGCCCTGAAAGAATTGGCTATGGAATACACCTTCTTGCTGATGCTGGAAGGAAAAATCCAGGAGCTCAATTAAAATAAGCTCATGTTTGGAGTTGAGGAATCTGGATCCAAAATCTGGATGGACTCCAAATCAAGTGTAGGCAAAAACTGTCTTAGGATATAAAAAGTCTCCGGGATCTTTGGAACTACCTCCAAAGATTCCGGATTTCCCTCCTCTTCTTTCACAAAACCAAACTTGACAAGCATTCCCCCTTCGAATTGACATAGGGCTTTTTCACCTTTTTCTCTGCCGGGAAGGGTCAGCAAAATCTCTTTTTTGCTTTCCTTGATCAATCCTATGAAGTCTTTGACCCGAGAGTTATAATCTTTGGGATGCTCCTGAGATTGGCAGGCCCCCATACAGGATTTATCCTGAACAGTGCTGCAGGTGACTTTCCGTAATCCACATAGCTTTTTGCACAGCTGAAAATTCTCAATCCCTGACTTAAGAAATTGATGGGCTTCTTCGGAGGTGAAGAAGGTCTCCAGAGGCCTAAGGTTTTTGGTGACTTTGGCAATTTGAAACCGGTAATATCCCATGCTATCCTGATAATCAAAAATCCCCCAAAGGCTCTTGGGCAATTTGAGCGCGGAATTATATTTCGGCCAAAGTCGCTTGATTTCAAGGGTTTCCAGCAAAAGCGCCATCATTTCCGAACCGGTCAACTTCCATTGAAGATCCACGATTTCAGACTTAAGTTGCAGCTTTAGATTTGGAAGAACTTTCCCCGAAAAATGGCCTTTAAACCTCTCCCGAATGTTAAGCGCTTTGCCCACATAGATTACTTTCCCTTTGTCATTGAGCATATAGTACACTCCACAGGCTTCGGGAATTTCCTTGAATTTGGAAAGAGAAAAATTAGGCGGCAGGAAGGCTTCCCCAGTATTTCTTTTCAAGGAAGAAAGGATGATTTCCTCCCTCATTTTATACATTCTGTCGAAAAGGATGGCAGTGGCCCTTGCGTCTCCCATTGCCCTATGCCGAGCTAAAATGGGGATTTTTAGGTTTTCACAAAGTCTGCCTAAACTGTAAGATTTTAAATCGGGAAAGACTTTTCTGGCAAGCCTCACAGTACAAATCCTGGGAGTATTCAACTGGCGTCCGACTTTGGAGAATGCCTCCCGGATAAAACCGTAATCAAAATTCACGGAATGGGCTACAAATACCCTTCCTTCCAAAAGATCCCAAAGTTGCTCAGCGATTTCTTCAAAAATTGGAGCATCTTCCAGCATGGAATTATCAATCCCCGTAAGCCCGGTGATGTAAGCAGGAACTGAATGTCCGGGATTGAGAAGAGTTTGGAATTCCTCAATAATCTCTACCCCATTATGAATCAATACTGCAATTTCAGTAATTCCCCCTCCTGAGGCAGAGCCTCCCGTCGTCTCGATATCCACAATGGCAAATTCCATCTCCTAAAAGTACGGAATTGTAAAAAAGAAGAAACTATTCTGACGGGAAATGACGGTCCGAGATCTCAGGATTCAACCCAATCTTACAATCAATCGGATTTCGTCCCTAATCGAAAAAATTACCCCCCCCTTTATACAACCTAAAACCTTCAACATACAACCTGATCCCTACCCCTTTTTCGAATAAGCTTGGATCAGCTTTTCGGCGCACCTTTCGCCATCCATCGCCGCAGAGACAATTCCACCGGCATATCCAGCTCCTTCACCACAAGGGAAAAGTCTTTTGAGTTCCGGGTGCTCAAAGCTTTCCCGGTCTCTAGGAATCCTCACCGGAGAAGAAGTTCGGCTTTCCACTCCTATTAATTGAGCTTCGTTGGTAAAGTAGCCTTTCATTTTTTGACCAAAAGCTTTAAAAGCCATTGCCATTCGCTGAGAAATAAAATCAGGAAGAACTTCTCTCATTTCCACAGAATTCAATCCTGGCTGATAAGATGTGTCTAATAGTGAAGAGCTGACTTTTCTGTTTACAAAATCAACCATACGCTGGGCTGGAGCAGTTTGATTTTCCCCTCCCAAAACCCAGGCCTTCTTTTCAATTTCCGCTTGAAAATGCATCGCAGCCAGAGGACCATATTTCTGGTACTCAGGTAAATCTTCCAATTCCACGGAAACCACCATGCCTGAATTAGCAAATTTTGAATCTCTTCGGCTAGGACTCATGCCATTGACTACGAGTTCACCGGGTGCTGTAGCAGCAGGTACGATAAACCCTCCGGGACACATGCAAAAGCTAAAGACTCCTCTTTGTTTTCCCTTAAACTCTGTCTGTTGAACCAAGGAATAAGAAGAAGCCGGCAAATAAGGTCCACGGTCAATTTCACAATGGTATTGAATCCGGTCGATAAGGTTTTGACTGTGTTCAATACGCACGCCCAAGGCAAAAGGCTTTGCCTCGATCAGTATTCTCTTGGCGTTCAATAAGGTAAAAATATCTCTTGCTGAATGGCCTGTCGCGAGAATTACACCGATCCCCTTGATAATTTCTCCTGATTGGGTTTTGACACCTTTAAGCTCATCATTTTCTATCAGGAAATCAGTAACCCGAGTTTCAAAAAGGATCTCTCCTCCCGCCTCTAAAATCGATTCTCTGAGTTTGGAAACCAGAACTGGAAGCTTATTGGTTCCGATATGGGGATGGGCATCCACCAAAATTTCCTCAGTGGCCCCATGAGCCACCAGGATCTCCATGATTCTGCGGATATCGCCTCGCTTTTTGGAGCGCGTGTAAAGCTTACCGTCAGAGTAAGTTCCTGCTCCACCTTCTCCGAAACAATAATTTGAATCCGGGTTTACGACACCATCTTTATTGATGGCAGCCAAATCACGTCTTCTTGACCTTACATCTTTACCCCGCTCTATGACAATGGGTTTTACACCCAATTCAATCGCCCTTAAAGCGGCAAAAAGTCCTGCTGGCCCTGCACCGACGATGATTAGAGGGGCTTCATTTTTTACTTGCTTGTATTCAGGAAAATGATCGAGCAGGGAACCTGGATTTTCATTGATAAACAATTCCGCTTCAACATTGACCAGGACTTTTCTTCCCCTGGCATCTATGGATCTCCGGGTTTGTCGGGCAAAAGCTTGCGGAGTCTCTGCAAACATCCCTGCTTTCTTGAGGAGAGTTTTTTTGAAAGTCTCAGCGTCGTAAGCCTCTTCAGGGCTTAACTGGAGGGTGAAGGTCTTTTTCATCGTAAGGTGTTTATCCTTAAAGAGCCGTAAAATTAGGGATTAGGAATGAGGAATGATGAATCAGGCAGGGCGATTTCACAAAAAAGGCTTTCCTTTTTTGGGAAAGCCTGATATCGTTTGATTCTAGGAGAATTTGAATAGAGAAGACTTAGATATTATTAAAGCCGATTTTCTTTGGAATAGATCAATGAATTTAAATTATCAATTCATCCGATCCAAAACTTCAAATCTGGATGAATTTGAAATAAATTCCGGTACAAGTGCTTTGAGATGTCTAACCAGATCTGTTTCGTTGTTTTTATTGACCAGATCCTGGAATAGTTCAATTTGTCCATCAATCTTATGGTAGGATGAAGGAAGAACCTGTGCAATTTTGATTTTAGGATGGTGGGTGATCTTTACAGTTTCAAAGTCATTTAGAAGTTCTTCAAAAAGTTTCTCACCTTCCCTAAGTCCGCTAAACACAATTTTAATATCTTGATCTACCTTTTTTCCGGAAAGCTGGATCATCTTCTTCGCCAAATCGAGAATCTTCACTGGCTCTCCCATGTCAAACACATAAATCTCTCCTCCTTCTCCCATCACGCCGGCTTCCAAAACCAGTTGACACGCTTCAGGAATCGTCATGAAGTATCTGGTGATCTCAGGATGAGTGACTGTAATCGGGCCTCCGTTTAGGATTTGCTTTTTGAAAAGAGGAATCACGGAGCCATTTGAGCCCAAAACATTTCCAAATCGGGTGGTGATGAATTTGGTGTGGAACTTCTTATGATTACTTTCCAAATATTCATTTAGAGCCTGAACGTACATTTCTGCCGCTCTTTTGCTGGCTCCCATGACATTTGTTGGATTCACTGCTTTGTCAGTGGAGACAAAAACGAATTTTTCAACTTGGGATAAAACTGCCAAATCAGCCAAAACTTTGGTGCCAATCACATTTGCATGGATCGCCTCTTCCGGATAATTCTCCATCATCGGCACATGCTTGTAGGCAGCCGCATGGAATACCACTTGAGGCTTCAGGTCCTTGAAAACCTCTTTCATTTTCTTTTTATTCCTGACATCGCCAAGAATAATCTTGATTGAGCATCCCGGGTGATGTTCTTTAAACTCCTGCTCGATATCATACAAAGGAGATTCTGCGATATCCAGCATCACGATTAATTTGGGATGATAGTGGCAGATTTGTCGGCAAAGCTCAGACCCAATAGATCCAGCAGCACCGGTTACCATGACAACCTTTCCTCTCAAATCCTCTTCGATTCTAGGATTATCCAGAATGATCTGATCTCTACTCAGTAGATCTTCAATTTTGATTTCCCGAATTGCTCCTGCTGTTAATCCCCCGTTGATCCATTGATCTACCGGAGGAACTATGGAAACCGAAATATTCAAGCGAAGGCACTCATCGATGATCTCACTTTTTCTTTTGACAGACAAATCTCTTACTGCAATGATCAAATCCGTGATATGGAATTGATTAACCAATTTTTCAAGAGTTTCTATTCCTTTATAGATCCTCTTTCCATCAATGTTTTTTCCATCCTTCTTTTCATCATCATCCAAAAAAGCAAGGATATTCAGCTGGCTTTTAGAATCTCTTTTGATAGCTTCCTGAGCAATAATTCCTGCTTCTCCGGCACCGAAAATCACCCCGTTCTTGAGAGCCTTTTCTGAAAACCCATTTTTGAGGTAAACAAAAATCTCCTTCACCAACAATCTATAAAAAATCAGCATAAACAGAGCTGAAAGGCTGGCAATGATTAAGACTGAAGTGGGAAGAAGAAACCTGTCATTTAGAAAATTTCCATGGAAGAAATTCAAAAAGAGGAATAGAATGAAGGTTATAAAGATCGTCTTGAAGATGTTGGATCCATCTCTGAACCCGGTATGCCTGACAATGCCTTCATAGCTTCTTGTGTTTTGCATGACCAGCAGGCCACCGACCATAAAAGTAAAACTACCTGCAAAGGCGTCATACTCTTCGATCTGGTGAAGTTCGAAATTGAACCGTACCAAATATCCGAACAGTGCGCAGTAAAAAAGAATGAATGAGTCGAGTAAGGCGATTATCCACCTAGGGAGAATTTTCAGCCTGGATAAAAAATTCATAGTAAAATTTCCTTCAGAAAGGTTAAAATTTAGACTACCTAATCAAATTTATTAATACATACAAAGTAAATAGAATTCCGAACAATTTTCAATTTTCGGTGAATTCTTTGAAGTTTTATTATAAATAAGTAAGATTTTTAGGCCTAGATCAAAAATTTTGATTAATAACAGAAGATAATATTGAAAAGGTCTAGATAAACTTAAAGAATTTCTTTAAGCCCAAAAAGAATCAATTTCGTCCTGTAAATCTTCCGACGGTCACATGACCATGTTGACTCACACCTTTTCCACGAAGAACATTAAAAAGGGTTATAAAAAGGATCTTGACATCCAATAAAATGGATAAATGATCCACATACCAAGTATCATATTCAAATTTCTTTGCCCAGGAAATGGCATTTCTACCATTGATCTGAGCCCATCCAGTCACCCCAGGTCTGACTAAATGTCTCCTGTTTTGCTCTTCTGAATAAAGGTCTAAATATTCAGGTAATAGCGGCCGGGGACCAACCATACTCATATCACCTTTGAGAACATTGAGCAATTGGGGGATTTCATCCAATGAGCTTTTTCGAACCCATTTGCCTAGAGGAGAAATTCTGATTTCATCCGAAAGGAGATTTCCAGAACTGTCCTTTTTATCCCACATGGTTTTGAATTTGATTATCCAAAATATCTTTCCATCCTTTCCGGGACGCTTTTGATAAAAAAACGGGGAGCCTTTGAAATAGGTGCTGAGTAGGATGGAGAGAATCAAAAAAACAGGAAGCAAAACCAAAAACATGATAAACGACAGAACTAAGTCTATTGCTCTTTTTCCAAACTCCCTGTATATCACCTCAAAAGACTTTTCTGAATTCCTTTTCGATTAAGCCAAGGATATACTCCTGCTGATCCAATGTCAGATTTGAAGAACTTGGCAAGCACAAGCCTTCCTGAAATAATTTTTCAGAGACATTTCCTCCATAATAAGGTGTCTTTCGATAAATGGGCTGAAGATGGAGTGGCTTCCACAAAAACCGGGTCTCTATACCATTTTTGAAAAGAATTACTCTCAATTTATCATTAGAAATCCCAGTGACTTCCTCATCTATGAGAATCGAGGTCAACCAATAATTGGACTCGGAGGTATCTAGTTCTTCCTGAAAAGTCACTCCCGGAAAATCCTTCATCAATTCTTTGTATTGTAAGTTGATCTTTCTCCTCCTGGCGACCATTTGGTCCAACTGCTCCAACTGAGCGACTCCCACAGCAGCGGAAATATTGGTCATTCTATAGTTGTAGCCAATTTCCAAATGCTGGTAATAAGGCAAATCTTCTCTTGCTTGAGAGGCTAAATACTTTGATTTTTCAATCACACCGGCATCATCCGAGATCAATGCCCCTCCTCCCCCACTGGTTATGATTTTATTTCCATTGAAGGAATAAATACCGATTTTCCCAAAAGTACCGCAGAATTTGCCATCAACTTTACTTCCCACTGCTTCAGCAGCGTCCTCCAAAACCGGAATGTTATATTTTTCGGAAATCGCCATGATCTCCTTCATTTTTGCTGGCATTCCAAAAAGATGAACTACCACAATTGCTTTGGGCTTTCTTCCTAAGGAAATTCTACTAAGAATGGCATCCTCCAATAATTCCGGAGACATATTCCAGGTTTCCTTTTCACTGTCCACAAACACGGGAGTTGCTCCCAAATAGACTATAGGATTGGCAGAAGCACAAAAAGTAAACGATTGACAAATCACCTCATCTCCCGGACCGATTCCTAATAGCACCAAAGCCAAATGAAGTGCCGAGGTTCCAGAGTTCAAAGCCACTACTTGGTGAGTCTTTATTTTTCTCCCAAGCTTTGTTTCAAATTTATTGATGAAGAAGCCATTGGTGGACAAATGCCCAGAATTCATAGCTTCTTGGACATACAAACTTTCATTGCCTTCGAAAACTGGGAAAGAAAGAGGTATTTGATATGCCATCCTATTGGGTGTAAGGAAATCGATTACGAAACATACCAAAAATGTACTCAAAAACCCAACCAACAATATTTTTTGACCGAAAATAAAAAAGGCCCTTAACGGGCCTCAAAAGATCTAAGTTAAATATTCCATCAATTTAAGTGCAATTTTTCCGGGTCAACCTCTTTAGAATCCTTTCTCATTTTTGACAAGTTATTCGTGTTCAAAGGTCTTATTTCAAGAACCTTAGGCGACTTCATTACTTTCTTCTTGACATACTTCACCGTGACTTTATCCAGTCTGTATCCTAGAAATAGTACAATACAAGAAAGCACCGGCAGAAAGACATTATCAGAAAAATCTCTAAATGCAAAAACCAAAAATATTAATATCAAATGCAAAATACCCAGGATCATCGCAACCTGATCATGACGATAACCCATACGAATCATGAAGTGATGGATGTGGGTTTTGTCTGCAGTCATAGGATGTTGACCTTTGGAAATCCTTCTGGCAAACACCCTTGCCATATCATAAAGCGGGTAGATCATCAAGGCAATGCCAAAGGTGAAGGATGGCTTGATTTTCATAAAGGCATCCTCGGGCAGCGCAAAATTGTACTCCATAAAAGCCACTACCAAGCTGCCCATTGCAAAGCCTAAAGTCAGGGAGCCGGTATCTCCCATAAATATTTTTGCCGGATGCCAATTGAAGGCTAAGAAGGCCAAAACTCCACCCAATAAGGTGAAACTCAAAATGGAGAAACTCTCCAGGCCTTGGATCTGAAACCAGAATCCCAAAATCCCAAGAGTTACCACTGCTATACTTCCTGCAAGTCCGTCCAACCCGTCAATCAGGTTAAACCCATTGGTCAAGGCAAGTAACACAAAGGAGGTGAAAGCGTAGCTAAACCATAGTGGCAATTCCTCAATCCCCATAAACCCGTGGAAGTCCTTAATCCGGATATCTCCGGCCACTACTACCAGCAGAACGGCTACTATCTGCCCCAAGATTTTATGTTTGGCCTTAAGTTCCACCAAATCATCACGAAGCCCTACAAAGAACATCAAGGCAATGGCACCTAGCAGGTAGCGAATATCCGGTAAAGGATACTGCCAACCCCAAATCCCAAGAGCAACGAAAGTGGCGACAATAAAGGCTATTCCACCCATGGATGGGGTGAATTTCTTGTGGATTTTTCTTCCACCGGGGGTATCTCCTATATTGGCTTTTTTCAGAACCGAAATCACCACAGGAGTCAACAAAAAGCCCACGGAAAAAGAGGTGAGCAGTGCAAAAAGATAATTCATAAGTAGTTGGTTTTAAAAATCTTATTCACGACTTGAATTTAACGATTGTCAATTTTTATGCCTAGAAATTGCAAGAGAAATAATTTTTCAAGGTTTTTTTAAAAAAACATAAAATTCAATTTCTTGATTTTGAAAAGGACCTGCTCAAATTTGAACACCATTTTTGAGTAGGTCAATGATTTTTTCTATGAACGAATCATCCGAGACAAACATTACTGGATTGGATTAAAATGACCCGAAAAAGTAGAGATCCGAATAATCCTAAGCCCAATATTTTGAATATCTCAACAAATCTTCGATCACTGTGGATTAGAATCACGATTCTTTTTCCACTAGAAAGGTTGAAAATTCTTTAGGTCAAAAACCTTGCCTTTTTCCTCCTTCTTATTCCAGAAATAAATTATCGAAGCCTGAGCTATTACAGAGGTCAGATTCTGACCTTTCGGAAAGTCAGGCGTACTGGCCGGATCCAACTGCCACTGATAGTTTCTGGCATGAATCAACTGAAGCTTGGAGCTAAGCAATAGATTGTCAAATTGCTTGTCATACAGGAAACCGAGAGAAAGGTCTATCCAGGGTTTCCTCTCTGTGAACTGAAGCAAGGCCTTATAATAAAAGTCCTGGTTATTAGCTAATCGCTCAAAAAGCAATCCCATTTTATCCACACCCTCAACTAAGGAAACTTCTACAGTCTGCAAATTTGAACCAGTACCAATTCCCACACCTAGAGGTTGCCCGTAATTTACAAAGCCCCGTGCAGGATTATGAGTATGCCAAGAAAGTCCTCCACGAATTCCTCCAGAAATCCCTCCATACCGGATATATCTATTAACTGATTCCTGCTGATGGGTTACCTCAGACCGAATTTGAATCATTTTTCCTATTTCTTGGATTTCAAATAATTGATTAAATCCGAAAATAAAGGCTCTGGCATGTTCTGGGTTTAAAATATATTCCCTCCAATTAAACGCATGATCTCTACGACCATATTCAAAATAAAGCTCGGATTTTGTCCTTGGAACAACTAACCTACCAAAAATCGTAATAGTCTGATCTCTCCCGTTCCCATCGAAGTCAACTGAATTTCCTCCTTCAAAGAAGTTTTTCTTCTGGAAACCCTCAAAAATTGGGAACCAATCATAAAAAGAATTTCCCCGATTTTCATTGTACTGCTGGAAGGTTCTACTAAATCCAAAATAAAAACCTTTTACCCATTTAGGATTCCAGGAAAAAGTGATTGCATTTAAGTATCTGAAGTCCCCTGAAAATGGTCTAAAGAATCGCTCATTCAAATCTTCATTTTGAGAGGGCGCAAAACCTGAATTCCTTAACCTTCCGATTACCATCTGAAGCTCCAAATTACCCAAAAATGTTTTTGCAGGTTTAACAGTATTTATTGTCCAATGGGGAAATCCTTGTGCATTGTTTGAAAATGTTAAGGCATTAAACTGCCCCGGACCCCACCAAATATTTCCTGTGCTTCCCCCTACTTCAAATGCTCCGTATTGAAAAGTCAGTTTAGATTGTCCCCACCACGGACGGAAGTAAACTCCATTTCCATAACGTTCTGGATTATCACCCCAATTCCACAAAAAAAATCGGCTGCTTATTTCTGAAGGATTCATTTCAGATAGTCCCGTTTGAAATCCTGCATTTTGCGCTAAAACAAATTCAGGGCGAAAAGTGAAATTGATAAACTTATACTTGGCTTCAACTCCTCCTGAAAAATAAGTCTGAAAACCAGGATTGGGAATTAATCCATAGTCTGCCCAACCATAAGGCCTTCCTGTTAAGATTCGGGTCGTATTTACAAAAGGCAAGACCCCAAGAGAAAATCCATTTATTTCATTAAATGGCAAAGCTAAAGGTTCTGCCAACCAATAACTTGAGTCTGAAATGGGGATAGAACGAACCAAAAAAGAGCTTTCTAGAGAATCATTAGATATTAATTGCTTTCTGCGAAGTAATTCTTCAAGAATCGGTAAGCCGGCTGGTAATGATTGTGCAGAAATCTTTGAAAAAGATAAAACTACAAGGGCTGTAATTAAAAGTTTATTTATTCTAGCTCCAGGCATAAAACTCGTTTGAATTAAACCGGAAATCGTCATTTTTTGACTCTTCAAGCTTTAGATTTGAATAGACCATAAGCTTTGATTCATCGGTCAAAAATTGAAATCCGTTTGCATAGCCACCAGGAATAACTAATATCTCGGGAGTATTAGAGTCAAGGATAAATTCTATTGGATCGAGAGATATCCTTTTTTCGAAGTCTAAAACGGGAACTAAAATAACTTTTGTTTTACCCAGAATGGGGAAAAAAGCCTTTTCCTCAATTTTATGCCCTTGCCAAGCTCTTATTTGACCTTGAATTTCAGAGGAAATCACATAAAATCTAACAAATTTGTTTAAAACAAATTCATTACAAAAATCCAATTGACCTCGATGATCCTTAAATTTTTCTACTTTATACAGTACAGGTTTCTTCAAATGTCAATTTTGTAAGCTTCTCAATATTTTTCTCTCTGATAAAAGTTGAATTTAACAAATCAATGGAATATGACCCCATTTGATCCAGATCCTGTCTGGAAAGATTTAAAAAAGCTTCAAAGCCCTGATAGATAGAGTCTATATCATTTGGATCAGCAATAATTCCCAAATTATATCGCTTTACCATGTTAGGAACTTCTCCTTTCATTATCGCAAAAATAGGCTTTTCATAATTCAAGTAAGTTTGAAACTTACTTGGAATCATAAATTCATAAATAGAAGAATCTACTAAGGAAATAAGTAAAACATCGCTCCCTGAAAAATAATCAGGCATTTCCATTAAAGGTCGTCTCCCAACAAAATTGATATTTTTTATCTCATGATTTTTAACCAATGCTTTTAAGGAACTCATCGCAGAACCATCTCCAATTAAATTAATCCATACTTCTGGATGTTTTATGGAAATATTTTTAAAAGCCAAGAGTACATTTTCAAGATTTTGAACCTTTCCTAAATTTCCAGCAAAAGTAAAGTTAAATCTGCCAGGTAGGACTTTAGGATCAAGGGATGTAGATTCTATGATTGGCCAATTGGGTATCCATTGAATGGTTTTTTCTTCTTTAAGAAAGGTCGAAAGTTTGGGTGTAAATCCAGAACAAGAAACCGCTATTTTATCTGAATTATTGTAAACAAATGAAACGAGCCAATTTAAACATTTATCAAAAAGTTTGCTTTTTTTGAATCCATAGGCGTACACTGTATCAGGCCAAAGATCTTGAGTCCAGATCGTAAGCTTCTTATTAAATAGTATCCTAATTAAATTCCCTGGAAGTGCAACAGTTAGAGGCCCCGTTTGATAGACGAATACCCTGTCGAATTTTCGCCCAATCCATAGTGATACCAAAGACGCAAAAAAAACAAAACTAAAATAGTTTAATATTTTAATAACCTTGCTCTTTTGGTAGCCCTGTAAAACAAAAACCCTGTGTACTGGAATCTCGCCAAAAAATGTTTTTTGGTAAATTTTATTTTGATAACCTTCAAAAATTTTTCCGAAAGGATAGGAAGGGTTTCTTGTCAAAACTTCCACTTGATATCCCTGAGAAGACCATTCCTTGGCCAAATCATTGATAATGAAATCTTCAGGGTAAAATGCCTCCCCGATTATTAAAAGTTTTTTATCCAACATTAGGATATATGGTGCTATAAAGTTCATTATGATGACTCATGAAAAGTTTCATTTCATGAATCATCTGATGGTATGAAGGGATAGCTGAAAAAGTGCCTGAATATTCAGATTTTAAGCTCTTATCCACTTTTTTCCCTTCCACTGAATTAATCTTTAGATCTTTATTAAATTCTAAATTGAAAAGGTTTAATAATTCGAATTTGGAAATTGATTCTCCATTGGTGATATGATATAAACCCTTAATTCCCTTTTGGATACTTTCTTCAATAACCTTAGCCAATTCTATCGTAGTCACACCACCCCAAAAAGCTTGAGTAAACCCATTGACTTCATTTGTCTGATTCATAAACCAATGTAAAAGTCCTTCTCCTTTTTGCTTTAGCTCTGGTCCAATAATAGAAGTCCTCAGGGTTAAATGCTTTGTTGAAAAAATCTCACCCAATGCTTTTCCTCTTCCATAGACATCATCTGCATCTCTGAAATCCGATTCTAGGTATCCCCCTTTTTTACCAGAAAAGACACAATCTGTTGAAATATGAATCACCCCCGATCCAATTCCCTCTGCTACATCAACCAAAAAATGAGGTAAATAAGCGTTTATCAAAATGGAATTTTTGGGATTATCATTTGAACCCTTAATTAAAATCCCTATACAATTAACTATGAAATCTGGCTTGATTTCTTTGACAACTTGCTCTAGGCGACTGAAATCCGTCACATCACAAATAATTGTCTCCTGCCGAAGTTTATTTCTAAAGGAAAGATCAAAAACTTGGTATTCAGGATTATTATCAAGTTTAAAAAAAACTTGATGGCCTAACATACCGGTAGAGCCTAATACCAAAACGCTTTTCATTCTTTATTCCAAGTTACTTTGTTAACAATCGAAGTATAGCTTTGAATTGCCCGAATAACTCTTGTAGATGTATTTTTGATATCATACTCGAAAGGCAAGTGCTGATGACCCGATGCATGAAGCTCTCGTGCTACCGGTATAGATTGAAGCATGCTTTCTTTTGAAATACCTCCCAATACAATTGTTCCGGCATCGATGGCTTCCGGTCGTTCTGTGCTAGTTCTTATACTCACAGCAGGAAAATTCATCATAGCTGATTCTTCAGAGATAGTTCCAGAGTCAGATAAAACCACAAATGCCTCTTTTTGCAATTTTACATAATCAAAGAAGCCTAATGGTTCTACATTTCTGATTAATTCATGAAAAACAATCCCCTTTTCTTGAATTCGCTTTTTCGTCCGAGGATGGGTACTGAAAATGATTGGAATTTGATAGGTCTCTGCAACAGCATTCAGAGAATCTGCCAAAATATCAAAATGGTTTTTCAGGTCTATATTTTCTTCACGGTGGGCACTTACCACTATAAACTGACCTGACTCCAAACCTAATCTTTGAACCACATCCGAAGAAAATATTTCAGTTTCGTACTTGTCTAACACTTCCCTTAAAGGCGAACCGGTAACAAAAACATGATCTTTCCGAAAACCCTCGCTAAGTAAATATCTTCGGCTATTTTCCGTGTAGGTCAAATTAATATCTGAAATATGATCAGAAATTTTCCGGTTGATTTCTTCAGGTACATTTTGATCAAAACAACGATTTCCTGCCTCCATATGGAAAATCGGAATCTTCAATCGCTTTGCGGCGATGGTACAAAGTACACTATTTGTATCGCCCAAAACTAATAATGTGTCTGGCTGAATTTGAGCTAAAACCTCAAATGATTTGGCAATTACATTACCAATGGTCTCTCCAAGATGCTTACCTGCGACATTCAAATAGAAATCAGGCTCGCGAAGCTGGAGATCTTCAAAAAAGATTTGGTTGAGAGTGTAATCGTAATTTTGGCCGGTATGAACTAACTTATGTTCAAAAAAATGATCACATTTTTTAATGCATTCTGCCAAGCGAATGATTTCTGGACGGGTTCCTACTACGGTAACTACTTTTAGCTTTTTCATTAATTTTTCCAATTAGCAAGTTCTTCCTGAATAAAAGGAAGTGCCAGCAATTTCTCTTTGATTTGAGAGATACTAAGTCTACTGGTATTATGAGAATTATAATCCTCTAATTTTTCGACATTGGTACTTCCTTCAGTAAAATAGCTTCCATAGTTCAAATCCCGATTATCAGCAGGAATTCTGAAAAAATCGCCTAAATCTTCGGCCTTCTCCATTTCTTCTCTGGTACAAAGAGTTTCATAGAGTTTTTCCCCATGCCTAGTACCAATCACCCGAATTTCATTTTCAACCTGGAATAACTCCTTTAAAGCGATAGCCAAGTCCCCAATCGTCGAGGCAGGAGCTTTTTGAACAAAAAGATCCCCTTGATTTCCATTTTCAAAAGCAAAAAGTACTAGATCCACTGCTTCCTCCAATGACATCAAATAGCGAGTCATATCGGGATTAGTAATGGTTATAGCTTTACCTGCTTTTATCTGTTCGACAAATAAGGGAATCACTGAACCTCTAGAAGCCATCACATTTCCATATCGAGTTAGACATACTTTCGTCTTAGCCCCTTTAATATTTCTGGATTCAGCCACAGCCACTTTTTCCATTAATGCTTTGGTCATACCCATGGCATTAATAGGATAAGCTGCTTTATCTGTACTGAGACAAATAACATTTTTTACTTTATTGGCTACACAAGCCTTAATTACATTTTCGGTACCAAGCACGTTGGTTTTAGTAGCCTCAATAGGAAAGAACTCGCAGGAAGGCACTTGCTTAAGTGCAGCAGCTTGGAAAACATAATCCACACCCTTTAATGCTAGGTCCAAACTATTGTAATCCCGAACATCCCCTATGTAAAATTTAACTTTGGGATGATTTAAGGCTACACGCATGTCATGCTGTTTTTTCTCATCTCGAGAGAAAATTCGAATTTCATCAATATCGGAATCCAAGAACCGTGAAAGAACAGCATTTCCGAAAGAGCCTGTTCCTCCCGTAATTAATAAAGTTTTATTTTTGAACATTATATTTTCTTGCTTGATCAATAATGAATTGAAAAGTTTCTTTAGATGTTTTTTCCCATGAATATTTCTTAACCCTTTCAATATTCTCCACACACATCGTATATCTTTCTTTAGGAGAATGAAGCAATTCCAAAAGTGCCTTTTCGATAGATTTCACAGACTTGGGATCAAAATAAAATCCACCATCTTCCAAAAATTCCGGCATTGGTTGATAATTACTACAAGCAATAGGTAAACCTGATGCCATTGATTCTATTAAAATATTGGGCATGTTTTCACAAGAGGAGGCAAAAATAATCCCATCTGCTGTTTGATACAACTTTTCAATTTCATCATAGGGTTGATGACCATGATAAATGATGAAGTTTGAGGAAGGATCCAATTCTTTAAAACAATTCATTAATTGATCTCCAGCTGGTTTAAAAATTATTCCTCCAACTAAATGAAGCTCAACCGGTAACCCTATCAATTTTAAGGCTGCTAAGGCTCTAACAACATTGACATGATGTTTATAGACATGTACCGTTGAAACGTATAAAAATCGAAATGGCTTATTTGGAGAATAATTATCTATTGATTCTTGAACTTTTACTTTCCCAATAAACTTCGTTGATATTCCATGATGGATAACAACTTGATTTTTCCCGTTTATAGAAAGTATTCGATTAATTTCCCTTTTAGCATATGAGGAGATAAAAATCAAACCAACAGAATTTTTAAAACATCGTTTTTGCTTTAAAAAATTGAGATAAAACCTCGATCTTTCTTTAAAGCTTCCTATCTCATTCAATGCAGATCGATCATATAGAAGCATATTTCTGGACATTCCAACAACGGGTGTGAAATTTCCTAAGAAGTCCCCTGTAACAGAAAAAAGAATATCACAACTACTTTTAATATGCTTATCAAATTTGAAAATTTGGAAAAGAACTCTACTAAATAAACCAGAATTAAGATCAGGGAAAGATATTTTTTCTAATCTTTGAATTTCAGGGATTTGTTTTAAAACTGTATCAGATGAAAAAATTACTATTCTTGAAATAGTTACTGAGAAATCATCTTGACTAAAATAAGATAATATTTCTTTTAAATGGGTTATCCCCCCTCCTCCACCTACATTCGTAGCATCAATTCCAATTCTCATCTATATACTTTTTAATAGAATAAACGAATTCTATTTCGAGTTGAGAGGGCATATTTACCAGATGCCATTCGCCCATTATTTTTTGAAAAAATCTAGTAGATTTTTCAAGAGTATAATTTCCGAAATTCAAAAACTGAAATTCGATCAGATAAAATCTAAAGCCATCAAAGGCAATATCAAGAGAAACAAAAGGTGTTTTAATTTCCTCAATAAATGAGTGAGCAAAATCAAGTAGACCTAACGGAATCGTTGGTTCAATATTCAATTTTCCACCTCCGCTAGCACGAAAATCATTGTCTCTGTTCATGCGTTGAACTACATAGAACTTATCACCATAAACCAAAACCTTATAGTCACCTGTTAGACCTTTAATAAACTTCTGAACAATAAATTTATTACGGTGAGTTGATTTTTTTATATAATTTTTATATCTAAACTTCAATAAATGTTTAAAAGTAACTTTAAAGCTATCAACCAAATTATGGGATTTAGATGCCATTTTTGGAAGTTTCACTTTATCAGAACGACTTATTAATAACTTAACACCAGAACTTAATGCCCCAGAGGCTGGTTTTAGTACCCATTCATGATCAAGAAAATTATCAATGTCCTTTAAATAATCTTCATATGTCCCGTAAGCAAAAGAAGGAAGAATATTAAATTTCGGAGATAGATGAATTTTTCTAAAAAGCTCCATAAATACCTTATTATGATGCGCTCTGAGATATGGAAATGGAGGAATTAATTTTGCTTGAATCTCATTAAGAGCCAAAACAACATCTTCTATAAATCCTTTATATTGGCCTCCTGGATCCTCAGAAGAAGGATATATAACAAATGTATCCTTAAAATCATTAATTCTTTGAATAATATCAGAAAATGAAACAAAATAAACTTTATAGTCCAGCTTTAAAAAAACTTCCCTTATTAAATCTAAGTCCAATGAAGCATCCCAATACCTAACTGATGAGTAAAGTTTACCCCTATAATCTGTAACAATATATATATCTTTCATTTTTGAACTATAAAATAATTATTTCTTGGCCCAACAACAAACAGATAAATAATATAAAACTCAAATATCTTATAAACAAATAAACTAATAGTATTAGTTGTAAATTCTGTGTAAAGATAAGAACATACCCCAACTAAAAGAAATGGATAGATAGAGGCTTCAAACATATTATAATTTTTCCTCTGGAAAAATAGTCTCTTTTTTGCAAATTGAGCAAGTAATATTAAAAGAACACTCATTTGAAATAGTCCAAAGACAATTCCAAATAAAAATCCAAAGTTAATAATTGCCTCAGAAATTACACCGGTGGTAAAATAAGAATATCCATCATAACGATTATCAAAGTACTTCTCTGTAATAATTACACCCCCACTTGGAGGTTTATCCGGCCATATTGATCTTGGAACTAAGTTGGTGATTGCGGTGATGTATGTCCAGCCATATTCGGGATCAGAAATTACATTTTTCTCAAATAGTTTTTCAAGAGGCACTATTCCATAGGAAAAATTAGAAAATTCTAATTTTTGATCAACATTTTTCTGAATACTAAAAGTATTGTTTTCATATTTAATCCCAGAAGATCGAATAAATCCAATAAAAGAAGCAGTAATAAGTATACAAATACTTCCAATCGTAGCCCAACGAAGACTAACCTTTTTAATAGAGAAATTATAAAACATAAGCATAAAAACAAAATTCCAAAGCAATGTACTTCTAGACCCAGATAATAGTGAAATTCCAATGAAGATAATTAAATGAACTAAGTATAAATAAATATTTCTCTTATTGATTGGATGAAACTTAATAATTATAATAAAGTAAAGATAATTCAGAACATTTATTACTTTTATTAGCAAAATAGCAACTCCAAAACTTTGCCAAGAAACAACACGGGAATTAATACTGGAAATAAAAGAACTAAAATCACCAATACTATTAATTAAGTAAAATTGTGCGAGAATTGGAATCAAGGACAACACCCAAATTCTCCTTTCCATTTTCCTTACTGCAATTGGAGAAATTACAATTGAACTTTGGATAAAAGTAATATTTGATTCAATAATAAAAATCAGGAAACTTATGCTAATTAAAAAAAAAACTAAAAACAAAATATAAGGATTTTGATTTTCCCAAAATACCTCACCAAAAAAAGTAAATAATATAACTAAATATACTTTTGATATTGAAAAAATATTTCTTGACTTCGAAAAAGAAATTCCGAAGACAAATATAAAATATATTAATAATAAAAACTTCACTTTGTTACCTTATACAAAACTTTTCTTACACTTTCTTTAAAGTCAACTGAATCATAAAAATCCCTACTATTAACTGAATAGCTATGATAATTATTGTCCAATTCCATTATTGCATCAACTATACTTTCCTGATTGTTAAGATCAACACAAACACCTGCATTTGAAATACCTATAGTTGTATAAAGTCCAGGAATATTCTGAGCTAAAATAGGTATAGAAAATCCAGAATACTCCCAAATTTTATTAGGAGCACAATAAATCGAATTCAATGAATCATAATCATAAAATGCGACTCCTATGTGACAATGACTTGTCACGTTCAAATGATCAGGAGGAGCCACCCAAGGAATATGAATTAGATTCGGGTTTATTTTCATAAAAGAAGGAACTCTTTTTTCTATATCTTTACCCATTAGTATCAACTGAAACCTATCTCTCAATAAATAAGTCGCTTTAACAAGTGGATCCAAATTTCTATCTGATAGTAAAGAACCCTGATAAATTATAATTTTCTTACCGAAAGATTTAATCGAATATATTATGTTTTGAATCTCCAAATTGGTAATAATTGCATTTCGCTCACGACTATGATACATTGGTTTATTTGGAATTATATTGGGAGTATCCAATAACTTATACCACACTTTTGCAATATTTGCACGATTGTATTCATTAAAAACAATTTGATCATAATATCTAATGACTTTTTGTGTAATATATTTCCAGAATAGAAATTGATCGTGCAATTCATGGAGAGAGAGAACAGATTTTTCGTTTTTAAAATATTCTCCAAAAGCAATAGCAGTATCAATACGTGCAACCCAAAAAATAGCATTAGACTTTAAGTTATTTTCTTTAATCACCTTTAGGGTTCTTTTTCGAAATCTCCAAAAATTGAAAATTTTAGAAATCAAATTTTTAACGATTGGTTCTCCTGTTTGATAAATTGACACTCTATCCTCTTTTATATTATTCCTACAAGAGGAACAAATACAAACAACATTATACCCTAATGATAAGAAGGCTTGAATATAATTAAGAACAGTTGGGGAGGCGAAAATTTCACCTCGGCTAATAATTACTATTTTCACTTGAATAATGATTTAATTTTTTTCCCATCAATTTTCTTCATTTGCTTTATAGGGTTACCTCGAAAGAGAAACTTTATGGGTCGAATTAACTTGTGATTAAAGTGAAATTGAAGATTTAACAAAGGGGGAAACAAACTCAGCATATGGAAAAGAGCTGAACGGTTATGATACGATTCAATAAAGGTTATTTCACCGTCATGACGAATCCGTGTTCCTACAACCCGGTGAATGATTCCTTGATTTCCAAAATCCAGGAGAACAATCAGCCCTCGTTTATTTTCTTCTTTTAAAGAAAATGTCTGATTGTTGAAATTGATATCATCAAAGCAGAAGTTACCTAGGCTATAATAGATTTTTTTTCCCTGTTGATTAACTATCGGATGAATCACATGCGAATGATGGCCAATAATGACATCGGCATCTGTTTCAGATAATTGCCTTGCTTTTCTTAACTGATCTGAATCTGGAAACATCATATTTTCAGATTTCCCCCCCCAATGCAAGTAAATAATAACGTATTTACAAGAAGTTTTGAGTTGGGTTATGTCAGCCTTTACTTTTCCAATATCAAAATAGGATACTTGAATAGTGGTATCCGGTGGAGGGCAAGGATTCGTTGGTTTATCAACATAGTTAAGTATTCCCACCTTAAAACCCTCCGAACTTTCTAAAATTAAAGATGACTGAGCCGGAGTTTTTACTGCTGCCCCAAAGTACTGAATATTAAGTTGGTCAAGAATCGAAGTAGTTTTCTTAAGACCACTTTCAAGATTATCGTAAATGTGGTTGTTTGCCAATGCTACATGAGTAAATCCGAATGTTTTAAGCTGCTCAAGGGCTTTACTCGATGTACTCAGAGAGGGAATTTTAAATGGATTTATTTCGCCATTTTCCCCGCTCGCAAGACATTCAAGATTTCCTATAAAATAGTCTGTTTCAAAAGGTAATTTAAATTGGCTAAAACGCTTTTTGTCTATAGAGGAATATCTGTTATTAAACGATATATCCCCGCTGAATGCTATTTTCATTTATTCGTAATTTATACCAGATATATCCAGACTGAATTACAAACAAGCCTGCATAAGAAAAGACAAATGACTTTGCAATCCATTGGGCTCCCTCGTTCAAATCAATAAATCCGATGATTAGGACTAGAATGGCCCAAATGAAGTTAAACATTAGATTTGACCACATCAAATGAAGTGCAGCAAGTACTTTACCTAGGTAAACAAGCAAAGAGCTTAAAATTGCTGCAATCGAGAACCACCGAAGGATTGTAGTACCTCCCGAAAATTCCTTTCCAAATAGGGAAAGTATTTGAGCAGGAAATAAAAAGGTCGGAAGGGCAACAATAAATGATATTGCAAACAGCATAACAATATGCTTTTTTATAGTTTTTATGAATTCCACCTTGTTCTCAACCAATTTGTTGATGGATGGAAATAAACTATCCGAAATAGCCATTGGAGCAAAAACAAGCAATGCAAAAATCAGGAATCCAACATTATAAAGTGCAACCTCAGTCAAACCATTCGGGAGTTTTATAAGCAAATAACTTATAAGCCAAAGAATGGGGGGGGCAGTCAACCCCGAAAGCAGGGCTGGGATGTTAAAAGACTTTTGAATTGAATGATTGTAAATTACTTTTTTTGATAAAATATATTTAAATACTGGAATGTGCTTTTCTACTACTATCGTAAGGATTACTAACTGAATAAAAGCCAAAAGAGTCAAGGTTATAACCGCACCTACCAAACTAAAAAAGTACGTGAAAATAAAAGCAAATAATAAGTTAGTGGTTCCTACAAACAAGGAAACTTGAAAATACAATTTAAACTTTTCCAAGCCTTTCAATATTCCTACAAATGAATGGCTGATATTGATAAATATTAGGTAAAGGAATGAAACCCTGAGGAGAATCAAATCATTAGTACTATTTATATTTTCAGATAAAAATAAGTATGCGAAAATTTCCAGGATAATAAAAATAAAAAAAGATAATAGTATTGATGTTACAAGATTCGACTTAATTATACCATACAAGTCAGTCTTATCAGACCTTTGGATTCCCCCAGCAACAAATTTCGTCATGGATATTCCAAATGCAATTCCCAATGAGAACTCAAAAACCTGAGATGTATTTTTAATGTAAGCATATTTCCCGTACATTTCAACACCTAGGATTTGAGCGATAATTATGTTTGACAAGAAAACACCACCTCTCAACAGAACCGTCGATAACATATTCCAAATAGAATTAGTTATTGCTTTGTTCTGACGTATTTTTACTACACGATCATAGACTTGCATTAAGCATAAATTGAATTATTCTTTCAGTAGTTTTTCCATCTCCGTATGGGTTGTTTTTTATACTCATCTTGTGATACATTTCAGAGTCAGTTAATAGTGCCTGTGTCGTAAAAAATATTTTGTCTTCATCAGTCCCTAATAAAATAACTGTTCCTTCCTTTACAGCTTCAGGGCGTTCTGTGTTTTCTCGAAGTACAAGAACGGGTTTACCAAGACTTGGGGCTTCTTCCTGAACCCCGCCGCTGTCTGTAAGAATTAATTTTGACTGTTTCATCATCCAAACGAACGAAGGATATGACAATGGGTTTATCAGATGGATATTGGGGATATCTGATAGCAATTTTTTTACTGGGGAAGCAATGTTTGGGTTTAAATGTACGGGAAAAACGATTTCAGTCCCTTTTATTTCCAGTGCAATTCTTCGAAGTGCCTGACAAATTTTGATAATACCTTCTCCATGATTTTCCCGTCGATGCCCAGTAACTAAAATTACCTTCTTTGAAAGATCAACTTTTGAGCAAATTTCACAGATTTCAGCATTTTTGAGATGGACAGTCTTTTTGGCTGTAAACAACAAGGCATCAATGACTGAATTCCCCGTAACAACAATGGATGAATCAGCAATATTTTCCTTTATCAGATTTTCTTTAGCTACTTGTGTTGGAGTAAAATGAAATGTTGCAACTCTTCCAGTTATTTGCCGATTCATTTCTTCAGGGAAGGGGGAATTTTTGTCATTTGTTCTCAAACCTGCCTCAACATGACAAACTTTTGCGCCTGCATAAAAAGCCGATAACGATGCCACCATTGATGTGGTAGTGTCTCCATGGACGAATACATAGTCTGGTTGAAAGTCCTTCATTATCGGATCAAGCCCTGTAAAAATTCGCGAAGTTATTCCGGCCAATGTTTGGTTTGGCTGCATGATGTTCAAATCATAATCTTTTGGTAACTCAAAAAAATCTATGACTTGATCTAACATTTCCCGGTGTTGGGAAGTCAAACATACTTTAGTTAAAAACTCTTCTCTCTCCAAAAATCCCTTGATAATAGGCGCAAGCTTAATTGCCTCTGGTCTTGTTCCAAAAACAAATAGAATTTTTTCCTTTTTCATTACTAAATCGATAAATTCTTTTCGTAAAACCAGTATATCGTTCTAAGAATACCTTTGCTAAAAGCAGGTTCTGCATTATACTTTAGCAAGTTTTTAGCTTTTTCTATTTCTGCCAAAGAATGTGGTATATCACCCTTCCTTTCTGGACCAAACTTTATCTCAACCTCTTCTATCTTAGGATCCAGTTCCGATAAATATTTTTTCAACAATTCTACCAATTCTAATAAGGTAGTCCTCTCCCCAGCTGCTGTATTATATACCTGATTCAATGCTTCCTGATTTTCATTAGTCAAGCAAAGCATATTCATTAGAATCACGTTGTCGATATAAGTAAAGTCTCTAGAATAGGAACCGTCTCCGTTTATCATCGGACTCTCATAGTTCATCAGTTTTTTGATAAACAAAGGGATCACTGCTGCATATGCTCCATTCGGATCTTGGCGTCGACCAAATACATTAAAGTATCGAAGTCCTATCGTATCCAAGCCATAGGTTTTGTAAAAAACATCCGCATACAACTCATTGACATATTTGGTGATGGCATATGGAGAAAGTGGCCTTCCGATTCGCTCTTCAACTTTAGGGAGCTCAGTAGAATCCCCATAGGTAGAAGAACTCGCTGCATAAATAAATCGCTTGACCCCATTATCCCGAGCAGCGACAAGCATATTCAGAAAGCCTGAAATATTTACTTCATTGCTGGTAATCGGATCATTGATCGATCTTGGGACCGAACCCAAAGCTGCTTCATGCAATACAAAATCGACTCCTTTGCATGCATTTTGGCAGGTTTCCAGGTTACGGATATCCCCTTCAATCAGGGTAAATCGAGCGTTAGCAAGAAATTCTTCAATATTATATCGATGCCCGGTGGCAAAATTATCCAAACAGACAACTTCAGCTCCTAAATCTAAAAGTGCTTCGCAAAGGTTAGAGCCTATAAATCCTGCCCCACCAGTAACTAGGACTCGCTTTCCAGCTAAATTTTGAAATTGAGGGTTTGATTTAAAGTCGTGCATCTACTTTTTCTTTTTCCAATACTGATTTCACATCAAAAATCACCTGATTCTCCGATTTTTGAATCGGCCAGTTTTTGAATTCTTGGTGGGCTACGGCCAAAATAATTGCGGAGTAATCTTTCAAATTTGGAGTATAGGTTTCTTCTTCATCATATTCCTCAAAGGAATCAGCTAAAGCTAAAGTCTGACTGGCACCTTGGAGAATTTGAATTCCATATTCGTGCATCACTTCGGCCGGATCAGCCCAAGGATCATAAACATCCACCTCCATATCGAAGGATTTCAATTCTTGATAAATATCAATTACCCTAGTATTTCTTACATCCGGACAATCCTCTTTAAAAGTAAAGCCCAAAATCAGCACCTTGGCATCTATTACCTTTAGATCTTTCCGCATCATGTGCTTGATGGTCTCAGTAGCTACATGCTTACCCATTGAGTCGTTAAGCCTACGACCAGCTAGAATTATCTCGGGATGATAGCCTACTTCTTGGGCCTTTTGCGCTAAGTAAAAAGGGTCCACTCCAATGCAGTGCCCTCCTACCAATCCGGGTCGAAAAGGAAGAAAGTTCCACTTGGTGCCGGCAGCTTCCAGCACTTCTTGGGTATCAATGCCCAAAAGATTGAAGATCTTGCTCAGTTCATTGACGAAGGCAATATTGATGTCCCGCTGTGAATTTTCGATCACCTTTGCCGCTTCAGCTACCTTAATGGAAGAAGCCTTGTGCGTACCAGCCGTAATCACTGACTTGTACAACTGATCCACAAATTCCGCAGCCTCCGGTGTGGATCCCGAGGTTACTTTCAAAATCTTGGTAACGGTATGTTCCTTATCTCCAGGATTGATTCGTTCCGGAGAATAGCCTGCAAAGAAGTCCTCATTGAACTTCAAACCTGATATTTTTTCCAAAACAGGGACACATTCTTCTTCCGTTACACCAGGATAAACCGTGGATTCATAAATCACCACATCCCCTTTTTTTAGAACTTTGCCAATGGCTTCAGAGGCTTTCAGCATAGGTGTTAAAACAGGCCTATTGTGCTTGTCCGTAGGAGTAGGAACGGTTACAATGTAGATATTGGCAGACGAGATAGGGCCTACGGCATCTGTTACTACTAAGCCTTTCCCTTTTTCATCCAATTCAAGTGAGGTTTTTATAAGCACTGACTGAAGAAAAGAATCCTCTACCTCTAAGGTTCGGTCATGCCCTTTTTGAAGTTCATCCACCCGCTTGGGGTCAATATCGTATCCTACTGTTTTGAACTTCTCGGCAAATGCAGTGGCTAGAGGTAATCCTACATAGCCAAGGCCAATAATGGCTATTTTGCTATTTTTTAAGTTAGTAAACATGTAAAAAAGTTACTGGTAATTTTATTTATTCTTGAAATATTCAATATCCCCCCTCATCATATCCTCAACTAATCCATCCAAATCATATTCTGGTTCCCAGCCTAGTTGGGTTTTGGATTTGGTAGGATCTCCGATCAGGAGGTCGACTTCTGTGGGGCGGAAGTAGGCCGGATCAATTTTCACCAATATTGATCCAATCGTTGGGCCTTTAAACTTATCAAGTTTCGTCTCTGAGGTGCCCTGGCTGAAACTCGTAGCTTTTTCAAACTTGTTTTGATCAATTGAATCTAGGATTCCGACTTCATTGACTCCCTCTCCTTCCCAGCGAATAGTGAAACCAACATATGAAAAGGCCATTTGAACAAAATCCCGAACCTTGGTGGATTTACCTGTGGCAATTACATAATCCTCAGGTTTTTCTTGCTGCAAGATTAACCACATAGCCTTTACGTAATCCTTGGCATGTCCCCAGTCCCGTTGTGCATCGAGGTTACCCAAGTATAGACAATCCTGCTTACCCAAGGCGATGGCAGCCGCGGCCATAGTAATCTTTCGGGTCACAAAGGTCTCCCCTCTTCTTGGAGATTCATGATTAAAGAGAATCCCATTGCAGGTAAACATATTGTAAGCCTCTCTATAATTCTTGGTGATCCAAAAGCCGTAAATCTTAGCTACTCCATAAGGAGAACGGGGATAAAAAGGTGAACTCTCATCATAGAAACCTGCAGAATTCTTATTCTCCTCCATTCCACCATAGAGTTCGGAGGTAGACGCCTGATATATTCTCGTCTTTTTCTCCAAACCTAGAATTCTGACAGCTTCCAAAATTCGAAGAGCACCAATCCCATCTACATTGGCAACATACTCAGGAGAATCAAAGGAAACTTTTACATGAGACATGGCTCCTAGGTTGTAAATCTCGTCTGGCTGTACTTCCTGAATAATTCTGATGATATTGGTCGAATCAGTCAAGTCTCCATAGTGCAAGACAAAATTTACGTGAGTTTCATGCAAATCCTGGTAAAGGTGATCAATCCTCTGGGTATTAAAAGAAGAAGCTCTTCGCTTAATCCCATGCACTTGATAGCCTTTTTCTAAAAGTAGTTCGGCTAAGTAAGAGCCGTCTTGGCCGGTAATACCGGTTATTAATGCTTTTTTCATATTTTTTGGTCACGGAGTTCAGCAGAGTTTTCACGGAGGCTCACGGAACTTATTTTTTTATTAACAGAGTTGGTCGTTGAATCTTCTTGGAACCCGGAGTTAGACAGTTGTTTCACTGAGGCTCACGTAGTTTAATTCTTTTTTTGATTTCCCAATAAGCAGTAAACAGAGCCTTTTATAGGTTAGTGTTGGTACACGAAGTTTAAGGGAAGTCAATACAGAGTTTTACCGAGGTTATTTAAATTTTAAATAGGAGTGAATTATTAATCAAGCACCTGAAAAGACTCTGTGTAACTCTTTGCCCCCTCTGTGTACCTCCGTGTTCCAAAATCCCCAAGCTTGCGAGCATTAAATCTTGACTTGCTTGAAAGTGTCTTGATTTTCGAGGAACCACTGGTAAGTTTTCTTTATTCCATCCTCCAGTGAGGTTTTTGCCTTCCAGCCTGCATCTGCCATCTTAGATACATCCATCAATTTCCTAGGCGTGCCATCGGGCTTCGAAGAATCCCAGATTATCTCTCCTTTGTGACCTACAATTTTTTGAATCAATTCCGCTAATTCCCGAATTGTCAAATCCTGGCCTGTTCCCACATTATAAAGATTATCCTTGAATTCATTCTCCAAAGCAAAGACTACAGCTTCTGCAAGATCCTCAACATATAAGAACTCTCTCATCGGAGCCCCACTCCCCCATAACGTTACTGGCACATGTTCACTCTTACTATCAACACCACCAACTGGCAACTGCTCACTGCCTACTGCCAACTGTTCGCTGCCTACTGCAAACTGACTCGCTTCATGAAACTTACGAATCATGGCTGGAAGCACATGAGAAGTTTTTAGATCAAAATTATCATATGGACCATAGAGGTTGGTCGGCATTAATGATACGTAATCTCTTCCAAATTGCTTTCGTATTGCCTCGCAAGCCTTTACTCCTGTAATTTTTGCTACTGCATACCACTCATTGGTAGGCTCCAAAGGCCCGGTAAGTAAATAGTCTTCTTTCAGAGGCTGAGGAGCCATTTTGGGATAGATGCAAGAAGAACCCAAAAAGATAAACTTGTTGATTCCGGCATGAAAGGCAGTATCAATCAGATTATTTTGGATCTGCATATTTTCCATCAGAAACTGATAGGGATACTCATTATTAGCCAAAATCCCTCCTACTCTAGCTGCTGCATCGATTACCACTTCCGGCTTTTCATTTTTGAAAAAATCCTGAACCGCCTGCTGATTTCTCAAATCCAATTCTTTGGAGGTTTTCCCTATCAGATTAGAATAACCTTGACTTTCCAGCGCTCTCCAAATCGCCGATCCTACCATGCCTCGATGACCAGCGATGTATATTTTGGTATTCTTAGATATCATTGGGTTTTGTTTGGTCACAGAATTTCAAGGAGTCAGCACGGAGTCCATCGGAGATTTATTCTTTTGGAACACAGAGTTTCTCAGAGTTAGCACGGAGTCCCACCGAGATTTTTTTTTAGAGCAAAGGAATTGAAGGAGTTTTTGTTTTTGGATCACGGAGTTTTTAGGAGTTTGCACTGAGTCCCTCGGAGATTTATTCTTTTGGAACACAGAGTTTCTCGGAGTTAGCACGGAGTCCCACCGAGATTTTTTTTTAGAGCAAAGGAATTGAAGGAGTTTTTGTTTTTGGATCACAGAGTTTCAAGGAGTCAGCACGGAGTCCATCGGAGATTTATTCTTTTGGAACACAGAGTTTCTCGGAGTTAGCACGGAGTCCCACCGAGATTTTTTTTAGAGCAAAGGAATTGAAGGAGTTTTTTTGGATCACGGAGTTTTCAGGAGTTTGCACTGAGTACCACGGAGATTTATTCTTTTGGAGCACAGAGTTTCTCGGAGTTAGCCCGGAATCCCAAGGAGATTTATTCTTTTGGAGCACAGAGTTTCTCGGAGGTTACACAGAGGCCCACTGAGTTTAAAATTTGTTTATATGATGAATCGATTAATTCCGTTTACAAGACTTTTTGTCCTGAAATTCAGCAATAAACCAACTCTGTATCCAGAAAATTTCAAATAGGTTAAAACTTGGGCTTTGTGAACATCTGTTATTTGCTCGACAGTTTTCAATTCAACAATTACTTGGTCCTCAACGAGCAAATCAATTCTGTAGCCACACTCAAGTCTTATCTCTTCATAAACTAACGGTACTGGAACTTGAGATTTAACATCAAGGCCTAATTTCTCCAGTTCATATTTTAGGCAAGCTTGATAGGCAGATTCAAGAAGGCCTGGACCAAGTTTTGAATGCACTTTAAAAGCACAATTCAAGATTTGTTCAGTAAGGTCTTCTTTTAGAAGCATTCTTATTTTAGGAGAGAAAGGTGTTTCTTTAGATCACGGAGGTACTCGGAGTACACACGGAATCTCACGGAGTTTATAACAGTATTAAAACTAGTGAGCGGCTCTATCAAGCAGGTTTAAAACGGACTATATTTTACTCTGTCCCTCCTCAATGTAACTCTGTGGTACAAATCCCGCGAGCTTGCGAGCACTCTGTGAAATTCAGTGTATCCTCGATGTAACTCCGTGTAACAAATCCCGCGAGCTTGCGAGCAAACTCTGTGGTCCTCCGTGTCACCTCAGTGATCCTCTGTGTCTAGAAAAGATATGCGAGCTTGCGAGCACTCTGTGAAACTCAGTGTATCCTCGGTGTAACTCCGTGTTACAATTTCAAGGAGCCTACGAGCGAACTATTCCACTAAATCCGGCTTCTCCTTCTCCAACCTCTCATACACCTTCTTCACGTCCTGGGCTTTTTCCTTATTCAATACCAAAATCGCATCTGCAGTGCAGATCAATATACTATTGGACATCCCCACAAACTCAGTATGTAATTCTGAACCAATAACCATATTTCCATTGGAATCTATAGGATAGCCTTGAGCTTGATTGTATTCATAAATGGCCTCAAAACTCCCCATATCTGACCAGGCAAAATTTGAAGGAACCACCTTAATCTTCTGTGTTTTTTCCATTACCGCATAATCCACAGAAATAGATGGAATTTGAAGAGACAACTCTTCGTCAAACTTCCCTTCTTTAGCCTCATCAAATACCTTTTTGGAAGCCTCAAAGACCTTAGGCTCAAATTTTTTCAGTTCTTCCAGAAATACTCCTGCTTGGAAACAAAACATCCCGGAATTCCAGTAGAAATTTCCCTTTTGTATAAACTCTTGGGCAGTTTCCTGATCAGGTTTTTCCCGGAAACTTCTGACATTCTCCCCTTCTGCCTCGATATATCCAAAGCCTGTTTCAGGTTTGGTGGGTTTTAATCCGAAAGTGACGATATACCCTTCTTTGGCCAATTCAAGAGCTCGGTTTACGGCCTTCATATAAGCATCACCTGATTCGATCAAATGATCAGATGGAGTTACAAACAAAATATCCTCACCTTGACAGGCAAAAGCCGCAAAAGCTATCGCCGCCGCAGTATTTCTTGGACAAGCTTCAATAATCTCTTTAAAATCTTCTATCCCAGTGCTTTGAAGATCTTGTCTGGAAAGTTGGTAATTATCAATACTTCCCACCACCAAAACCTGATCGCAAAAAGAGGTATTTCTAGCAACAGTTTTTTGAAAAAGAGTCGCTCCCTTAAAAATGGGCAGATATTGCTTGGGTCTGCTTTTTCGGGATAAAGGCCAAATCCTGGAACCTACTCCTCCGGAGAGAATAACATTAACAATCGACATGAAGGAGATTTTTGGAGATGAGCTTAACAACCAAATTTAGTCGTTCAAGCTCGGGAAAAAATAGGGATAATGGTATAGGTCAGATACAGCTTCGCCCTTTCAGTCCCAGTCTAGAATTTTTGGAAAAAAAGAAATGATCAAAAGCCTGAATTTAGACCTATCGACTAGCTTTTTCCCGGATTCTATTTGGTCTTAACGTGTACTTTTTCTGAGTAAAGAATCAGATAAATCTGATATTAGTATTCTTAGTTAAAAAACAGTCAATTCCATCAGAATCGACATTTAAATCATATTTACAGGCTCAAAGATAGCCATAGTGAGTAATTTTTGTACTCATTATAAGGCATAATTTTTTGAAGGATTTTCATACCATTGAACCTGTACTTTACCTGTGTTTTTTTGCTCTTTATTTCTCCAAGGAAACCAGTTCCAAAACAGGTTGTGTCCAAACCCATATTTGGGTATGACCGAATTTTTCAACAAAAACCTCTTCTCCGGTTTTGGATTTCCAGATAAGTTTTTCGGCAGAAAGTGAAAGTGTAGTCCCCTGTGCTGATGCGATTTTCAGGGCATGGTTGAGCATATTGTTACCATTATCATAAATCCGGTATAAGCCCCCGATAAATTCACCATCGACTTCAAATCGATAATGACTGACGGATCTGTTTTCATTTTTTAAGGCAAATCTGGAAACTAACCATTTCTGATCATCCTTTTTAAATTCACAAATAACAGAAGGCTTACTTGCTTGAGGAGGTTTAGGAAGAAGTTTTTGAATATCAGAGCAAGAACCTATCATTTCATAGGTTTGTACTTTTGAGTCGGTTGCCCGATACCTACACTCCTGAATCATCAAAACCGGATCGAAGAAAGTTAATTTGCCTCTATACTTGAAAAGGTATTTTTGGCCATTTACTTCTTTTTTCTCTAAAGAATACCCAGTAATTAACTTATTAAAATAGCTTTTCATATTAAAAACAAAGTTAAAAAAGGAACTGCCACGGCAGATTTAAACCGGACAGCTTCCATGGCTGAATTGAGTCGCAAAGAAAATATAGTTTTGGGATTAAAAAAATAATTTTTCTCAGAAATTAATTAGAAAATAAGTTTATACTGCAATTTACTGGTAATCAAAAACAAAAAATATTAGAAGATCGGAAATTCAGAAAAATAGAAGGATTACGGATTAAAAAAGGGCTAGGAAGCCATTGATCCTCGCCCTTAATTGGAAGCCTTATTATTTTTTTCGGTTCAAAGCCCTTTTCCACCAAGGCAATTGAACTTCCTCGTGGTATCCATAAGAGTTGCCTCCGTAGCCATATCCGTAGCCATACCCATAGCCATATCCGTAGCCTTTGTCGATATGCAAGTCATTGAGGACACCATACATCTTTGTCACCCCTCCTTTTTCTACCAAATTGTTCACGATTTGAGAATTTCCTTTCATGGAATATCCTTGACGGAACACATAGAAATTCACATCAGCGAAAGCAAAAAGCTCCTTAGTCTCAGAAACCAAGCCTACTGGCGGACAGTCAAAAATCACGACTTCATAGGATTGCTTGATTTCCGAAATGATTTTGGAGAATTTCTCCTGAAGAAGCAATTCTGCCGGATTTGGAGGAATAGGTCCTGAGAGGATCACATCCAGATTCTCAAAACCAGATGGCTTTACTACTTCTTTCCAATAAATATTGCTGCTCAAGCAAGTACTCATTCCTTTGTCGTTGACCAGACCGAAATCCTGAGCAATTCTTGGCTTTCGAAGATCCAACCCAATAAGAATGGTCTTTTTCCCTAGCAAGGAAAATACGGAAGCCATATTCATCGAAACAAAGGTCTTTCCTTCTCCTGATACCGAAGAGGTGAAAAGTAAGGTAAGACCTTCTTTTTGAGGGCTTAAATACGTCAAATCGGCCCGTAATGATCGGAATGACTCAGTGACTGTAGATCTTGGGGAATTCAATACTGGAAGAGAATCATCAGAGCTATTTCTTCCAATCATCCCGATCAAAGGCACTTTAAGTTGCTTCTCCAATTCCTTTGGATCTTCCACTTTTGTATTCAAGAAATCCTTGATGGTAATAAAACCGATTGGGAGAATCAATCCTAAAATCAATCCAATCAACAAATTCAAAGACTTTTTGGGAGCAACAGGCAATTGACCGGATTTGGCAAAGTCCAAAATTTGGTTGCTCGGCATGTTGGAGGCTTTGGTAATCTCAGCTTCCGCCTTTTTCTGTAAAAAGTAAATGTAAATGTTCTCGTTGATGGTAAACTGGCGGGTAAAATCCAAAAGCTTTCTTTCGGTCTCCGGAAGCTGATTGATGTCCCGCTCAATCATGCGAATCTGACCTTGAAGATTGGCAATCAGGTTTTGAGTATTGACAATAGCGGAACTCACGTTTTCCTGCAATGCCTTGGAGGTATTCTGGATTCTAGAATTGATGTCTCTCACCTGTGGTGTTTGCTCCGAGAAATTGGCGGTAAGACGAACCCGCTCTGCCTGGAGTTCTGACAAGTTTTGAACAAGCGCATTCAGCAATGGATCGGCTGTACCAATGATGGAAGGAGCCACCAAATCCCCAGATTGCCCGCTGGCCAAGTAGTCTCTCAGGGTTTGTAGGTACTTTAGGTTGATCTCATTTAGGCTTTTTTCCTTCTCAAGCTCCTGAAGTCTCTGGAAAATCACGGAGCCTTCCTGGGAAAGGTTGAAAATCTTGTTTTCGGAGCGGTACTGCTGAAGTTTAGTTTCGGAGTATTTCAGAGAATCCGTGATTCCGCTCAACTGCTGATCAATAAATCGGATGGTGTTTTCTGAGGTTCTGTTTTTCTCATCCAGCTCACGCTTCAGATAAGTTTCCATCAGCTTATTCAGGTAATCCACCCCCATTCTTCTGAGAGGTGTTTCCATGCTAAGCGTCAGGATGGAACTCTGCTTATTGGTAGGAGCGACATTCAAGTCCTGCACCATTTTCAAGGCCAAGGAAGGAGTATCCACCAAGCTGAAATAAACTACCTCACCTGGAAGGGCAGATACCTGATCAACTTTGAAGTTGTAATATTCCGACTGAATCGCCTCTCCAAACTGGAACACAGATTTCCCAAGTGTCAAGCCTTCGAGAGCGGTTTTGTAATTAGGGTCAGCAGGATTGAAAAGCTGGAAAACATTTTCCTCGATGGAAAGCTCAAAGGAGGTCTCATCCAAAACCTCGAGTCTGAATAATCCCCCTACGGCCTGAGGTTTTTTCCAATCAGGATTGACCAGAATGGGATTATTGGAATACAATTGTTGCTTTCTAAATAATTCATCTGTGAAATACCGAACATTTAGATTTAGCTCATTCAGACTTGCTATGGCCAATGAATAGGACTTCAGGATTCCGGTTTCATTTTCGATGTTGCTTTTCCCCTGCAATCCTACCAAACCTGCATTTGCAAATAAATCGGATCCTAAAGCATTGTTTTCGTCTTTGACGATTACAGTGGACTCAACTTTGAAGATTGGCGTAGCGAATTTGTTGAACAAAAATGCACTGACAAGGCCCAAAAAGGCAAAAAGGACAATGATCGGCCAATACTGAAGGTAGTTGAAAAGAATAACCTTCAAATCAATCTCATCCTCTTGATTAACTAAAAATGGAGCCTGTGGCTGAGGATTTACTTGTGGTGAATTAGGGTACATTAGTTTCTATTTGCAACAATAACTAAATTCAATATTAGCGCAGCAGCAGTAATGGCTGAGATGAATAAGGAAAGTGACTGAGCAGCATTTTCACCTGCTCCTAGTTCTCTGACCTTCATTGGCTCAGCATACAACTGATCATTCGGCTGGATAAAATAAAATGGCGAGGCTACGAGCTGTCGGTCGTTCAGGTTGATTTTATGAAGCTTGGTTCCCTCTGGGTATTGCCTAATAAGTAATATTTCATCTCTTTTAGCCAAATTGGTTAAATCTCCTGCATTGGCAACAGCTTCCAGAATAGTCATACGATCCTGCAAAATCACAAACTTCCCAGGCCGTCTAAACTCTCCCAAAGCTGAGTATCGAATCCCGCCCAGCTTTACTTTGACATAGACTTCGGTGACTACAAAATCCTTGATTCGTTTTTCAATCTCGGCTCTTGCCTCCTCCAATGTCTTGTCCTTCACGGAAACTTCTCCTACGATAGGAATCCGGATATTTCCGTTTTTATCCACAGAATATCCAGTCATGTAATAAATATCCCCTCCGCCCTGGCCAGCGATATTTCCCATCTGATTATTAAAAGGGACATTATTGGTATTAAAACCATTTTTCAGCAAATCATCGACCGTCTGAATATTGATGTCAATGATGTCATTGTACTGAAGCTTGTATTCAGGAATTTCGTAGGTGATCAATTCTCCTTCGGCAATGGATTGCTTCCCTTCGAGATTCTGGAGATAGATGATTTTCTCGTTGGAAACGCAGGAGAAAGACGTCCAGATTAAAAGTGCAAAAACAGCTCCTTTTAGGATTTTAAGCATAAATAATTAGATAGAGTTTTTGAGAAAACTTGGCAAAAGTAGAAAAGAATGGCCAAAGATTGAACCAAAAATCAAATATGGATTGGCCAAAATTTTAAATTCGAGATCAAATCTCGCTAAAGTTCTTGAAGAATTTGCTAAAGAAGCGAATTGCAAGGGTCTAAAAATCAAAGCCTCATGGATGAGGCTTTGAAGAAACATAAAATAACTTAATTTATTCGTATCGTAGCGATTCTATAGGATCTAGCTTGCTCGCCTTGAATGCAGGGATGTATCCAGCTAAAAGTCCTACTGCTATACAAATTCCAAAGGAAACCACCATCCATAGCCAAGGAACCAAAAATCCTCCCGGACCGATGAAGTTGGCAATGATATTTCCGATGGCGATACCTAGCATCATCCCGAATATTCCGCCGATCACGCAAATCACAATGGCTTCAATCAAAAATTGCTGACGGATTCGTAGAGGCGTGGCGCCAAGTGCCTTTCGGATTCCAATTTCCCGTGTTCGTTCGGTGACAGAAACCAACATGATATTCATCAAACCTATCGAGGCTCCCAAAAGCGTAATAAATCCAATTCCAAATCCACCTATTCGAAGGTATCCGGCCACTTCCTCCAAACTCTCCGCTACTGACTGACTTTTGGTGAGTTCAAATGAATCTTCTTGAGCCACTCGATCCTGTCGGATTTTTCGCATAATCCCGATTGCCTGTCCCATTTCATAATCAATCTTGCCCGGATCAGAAGCTACACCGGTAATTCTGTAATTGAAATTGCCGCGTAGATCCATGCGGGAAGCGTTTTCAACAGGAATTAAAATCTGTCTGTCCGCACCTTGGTCCTGACCTACTCCACCTTGCTTATCCAAAACCCCAATAACCGTGTAGGGCTTTCCCAAAAAAGTAATCTTTTCATTGATCGGATCTTCGCCGGCGTTGAAGAGGGTTTCTTCCACCTCTTTTCCAATGATCGCAACAGAACTACCATATCTGATATCCATTTGGCTGAAATTCCTTCCTTTTGCCAGCTTCATGGCTTTGATGGAAAGATAATTTTCATCTCCTCCACGGATACGGGTATTTGGGTTTGTTTTTTTAGACCCACGCTTCACCTCTGCTATTCCGGTCACTGAAGTAAAAATGGTAGAAATACCGATTTCCTTGTACTCTTCCTGAAACTGGCTAGCTTCCCTGTAAGTGATTCTGGGATAAATTTTCTCTGTTTTACCTTCTTGAACTACCCTTCCTCCGCTTTGTCCTTTATTGCGAACATCAAAAGAATTGGCACCTAAACCTGCAAAACTCTCCGCAATCTGTGCTTTGATCCCATCAATCGCGGTTAGCATACCCACCAAAGAAGATATACCAATAGCGATAATAGCTCCAGTCAACACAGTTCTCAGCAAATTAACTTTGACGGACTTTAGAGCTTCGCGGACATTCTCGATCAAATTCATATTGTGTTCGGTTTAGAACAGATTAAAAGGTATTTTCTGAAAAACAGATTTAATATTAAACAAATAAGGAAAACCAAGCCGGAATTCAGGAGGATTTTAATTGATTTATTAACCAAAATCCTCCATATCTATGTTCTCTTAAAATTTTGAATTTGGGAGAATCAATGCATGCGGTCTCCTCTAGGCTCCATGCTTTTTAGGATTTTTGCTTCATAGTCAAGCCATTCCTGCCAACGTCTGTCTACTTTTTCTCGGTCTTGATACTTTCTAGCCAAATCAATAAAAGTCACATAATGTCCCGCCTCAGAAATCATCAATTCATAATAGAACTTCTGGAGCTCCAAGTCTGCAATATTTTTTGACAAAAGCTTAAAACGCTCACAACTTCTTGCCTCGATCAAGGCATTTAGCAGGAGATGTTCGGTCAGTTGATCCTTTCTGCTTCCTCCCTTTTTGACAAATTCATTCAATTTGGCCACATATTCATCTTTGCGCTGAGGACCAAACTTCATCCCTCTTTTACGGAGCTGTTCCAAAACCCGCTCAAAATGCCCCCATTCCTCGGCTACGATCGGAGTCAAAGTATCAACAAGTTCCTCCAACTCATTAAATCTTACAATAAGCGAAATGCAAGAAGAGGCAGCTTTTTGCTCACAATAAGCATGATCCACCAGAATATCCTCAATTTGCATTTCCGCAATTCTCACCCATCGCGGATCAGTAGGAAGCTTCAAATGAAGCATTTTCTGTTTTGTGCTTTCTTCCCAAGTCATCGGAATTAAAGATTTGAAATTTGAGATTTGAGATTTGAAGGATAGTTATTGGATACTTGTTATTGGTTATTGGACATTGGTCATTGGATTTTGCTTATTGCCATTTGCCCAATGCCATTTGCTTATTGCCAATTGCCTCTTGCCCTCTGCCAATCCCTCTTTTTTTAATCAAACAAATACCAAGTAATCCCCAAATCAATTAAGGACTTATATCCGGTATAATCCGGGGTTACGAAGTATCCTTCGCGGTTCATCAGGCCTGCATTGAGATGGTTGTACTTAAACAATACTCGGGTTCGGTTAATTCGGAAATCCAAAAATATGTCGGCCACTGGATAGGCATAAACATCAAAAGTGTTTTGTAAATAAAACTGCTGATAGGAAGGATTATAGGCTTCCCCAAAATAGGAAGACTTATATCTCACATCCACTCCCATCTGGATATAGACATTGTCATTGAAAGCGGGACTATCGAAGTAGAACCTGGTGTTTGCATAGAGTCTTGGAATTCTGAAGTTATCCGAAGCCGCTCCAGTTATTTCAGTATAAATCACCTCGAAGTCCAGCTTGAACTTCTTTCCAATTTGGAAATTGCCTAAAACCCCTGGCATTAGCATAAACGCTCCTCCGTCAGACTGCGCCACTTGCTTATCCAGCCCAAAAAACACATAATTATTCACCCGATTGAGGGTAAGACTTGGGCTGAGGCTAAATCTGTCAAAATCCAATTTGACTCTCCCTTGTATCTGGTCCACGCCAATATTTTTGAATTCATTTTCCCATTGATAGTGGTTGCCAAAATAAATTTGCTGAAGGGAAGTAGGGCGATACAAGGCTTTGGTATATTCCAATTCCAGCCATGGCGATACAAACAGACCATGCAGTCTGAAGGCATCCGCAATCAGATATTCTCCGTCGGCTTGGAGAGACCATTGATCAGAGATTTTCCCTCTCAATTCTCCACCGATATAGACTTCGTTATAATTTTCACTTCCATTAGGAAAAAAAGTACTCTCCATTTTAGCATTTCGGAGCTTCCCATAGGCATTGTAATAAAAGCCTTTGTAGGAACCTTTCACCCCAAACTCATTCCTCCATTCTGAAAATCCACTGAAGTTGGCTGTGGTATCGGGATTATTGAAACGGTTTTCATTAAAAAACAAAGAATCGGCGGTGTTCAGATTTGACAGATACCTCAACTTTTGATTTTTTCTGTCAGCCACATGGTATAGCTGAAGGCCATTGCCCAATTTATATTCATGGTAGAGATGCAAATCCTGTCTAAGGTCGGAGGCAGTGGTATTTTTCAACCAAACTTTGGCATCCTCATAAGTAAAATACAGGGAGGTTGGATCAACTTCCGGAGGAATGATCCCTCCTATTTCATTGACAAAATGCCTCATCCTCGAAAAGGATCCCAAAATCCAGTATCTCCCATTTTCAGATCGGTAGTTAGTATGAATTCCATAGGAAGTCTGCTCCACCATATGATCATCCCGATCGCTGGGATTGAGGGTTTTCCGGATTTTTTGGGTTTTAAAATCCATTCCCACATTCCATCGGGGATTGATATTTCTTGCAAAAACGATGTCCAAAAGGTTTCTATTCCCTCCTCCGAAAAAAGCCGACATTTCGGTAAACGGTGACTTGGTATCAAAAAACCTCCTTTTTGCAGGATCTTGGTAGTAAATATCATAAGCGTGAAATCCGGAAGTCGTTCCGATCAGTTCCGGAATCTGATAAAACACCGGCTTTGCAGCACTCCCAATGTTGGCCAAGTCCTGATATTTCCAACCACTCTTGGCAACTGGATCGTAGTTGTGAAAATTAGTCAGGGAAGTATCCTGCTCATAAAGCCTTAGGCTGTTTCTCTTGATATCTTTTTCAAAAAAGTAAAGGGAGGTTTTCGGGCCATAAACCATTCTAGTACTATCATCCAGCAATGATTTTCGGCTGAGACCATCTTCATTCTCCTCCTGCTCTACCAATTGCCGACCTTCCCGAGCTGTTTGTCCCGAGGTTTGATTTTGTACTGGTCGCTGCGCAAAAAGCATCTGCAAGCCCAGCATTCCATAAAAAACAATTAAAACTACGCCTCTCTTGATCACTTGGAAACCAATTTTTTTCGGATTTGGGTAAGCAGAATTTCTTTATCCTGGGGTTCGAATTTTACCTCTATGGGCAGGACAAAAATCGGAAATTCCCCTAAATATCCCCCTTTGCCGAGAGATTTAAGTTTTTCACCGTCTTTTTCCGTGCATAAAAATACCGGAGACTCGGATTTTACCCTCGCGGCCGCTTTTATAAACGATTTGATATTCTCCCTCGAATATTCATGATGGTCAGGGAAAGAAAACACTTCCAAGACCTTGAACTTTTCCTTGCAGTAATCCAAAAAAAGCCGGTCATCTGCCAGTCCGGAAATTAGCAGAACGTTTCCAGAAAAAGCCGAAGAGTGTCCTAAAGCCAAGGGCATACAATAGGAAAGTGAGGAGAATATTACAGGGATTGAAGGGCGCAGATAAGATGAAATTTCTTGGGTAAGAGATGCTTTATCTTCCAAGGATAAATTTTCGGGGCATTTGGAAACTACGACCAAATCTGCTCTTTGGGCACCACATCTTGACTCCCGAAGTCTTCCTACAGGCATGATGAAATCTCTGGTAAAAGGCTTTTGGAAGGGTGTCAGAAGGATATAAACATCTGCCTTCAAACTTCTATGCTGAAAGGCATCATCCAGCACAATGGCCTCCAAATCGGGCTTGATCGCATAAATTCTTTCTATCCCTTTCACCCGGTTTTCACAAACGAATACCGGAGTACTTTCTCCAAACTTTTGAAAGATCTGAAGGGGCTCATCGCCGATTTCACTCGGGGCACTTTCTTTAGTGGACTGCAAAAATCCTTTCGTATTTCTTCCATATCCCCGACTGAGCACTGCCAATTTCCTTTCGGAAGAAAGTGCCCTAAGTAGGTATTCTACCATGGGAGTTTTCCCGGTACCACCAACCGACAGATTTCCCACAACTAGAGAAAAAATCTTTCCTTTTTGGCTTTTTAAGACATTCCTATCATACAATCCATTGCGAATGGAGGTTATTATCCGAAAAATCAAGGCAAATGGTGCAAGCAAAAAGGAATACCAAGGCATTGGGGTAGAATTGCTATTTTTGACCAAAGAAAAGAAAAATATGGGACAACGAATTCAGGACATAATTTCATTCTTAGAGGGTATTGCACCTCCGGCGTATCAGGAGAGCTATGACAATGCCACCTTGATCTGTGGGGATCGCAATGCAGAACTCACAGGTGTGCTTTGCACTTTGGATTGCACAGAAGCAGTCGTAGAAGAAGCAATTTCTTTGGGAGCCAATCTGGTCGTTGCCCACCACCCCATCGTCTTCAAAGGCCTCAAAAGCCTGACTGGAAAAAATTATGTAGAAAGAACTGTCATCAAGGCTATTAAACATGACATCGCCATTTATGCGATTCATACCAATTTGGATCATGTCGCTAATGGAGTGAATAAGAGAATCTCCGACAGACTGGGATTGATTAACACTAAAATCCTTCAGCCTAAAAAAGACTTGTTGAATAAATTGGTGTTTTTTGTCCCCTTGCCAGAAAAGGATCGAGTTCTGGAGGCTGTATTTGCAGCCGGTGCCGGTCAGATTGGGGAATACAAGGATTGTTCATTCCAACTCGAAGGAACAGGCACGTTTACTCCTTCTGACAATGCCAATCCATTTTCAGGGCAAAAAGGAGTTCCTTCCCAAGAAAAAGAAGTAAGAATCGAGGTCATTTTGCCTTCCCATCTCAAGTCGAGGATAATTTCCGCCATGAAAAAATCTCATCCCTATGAAGAAGTGGCCTATTACCTCTCTCCTTTGGAAAATGAAAATCAGGAAGTAGGCGCAGGAATGGTCGGGGAATTATTGGAACCGATGAATGAGGCGAACTTTTTGGATTATTTGAAGGAAAAAATGAATCTTAAGTTTTTGAAGCACACGGCTTTAAAAGGCAAAAAGATAAAAAAAGTTGCCTTGTGCGGAGGAGCAGGAATTTTCCTTTTAGGAGATGCCAAAAGAGCCGGAGCTGATATTTTTATCACAGCAGACGTCAAATACCATGAGTTTTTTGATGCCGACGGGCAGCTGATTCTTTGTGATATTGGTCATTATGAGAGCGAAATTTTTACAAAAGATTTACTCTCTGAACTATTGTCACAAAATTTTCCTAATATTGCACTCTATTTGACAAAAGTAGTTACTAATCCCACATCCTACCGATAGTACATGGAAAGTACAGTAGCACAAAAACTCGACGCTATCTACAACCTTCAACTCATAGATTCTAGACTAGATTCCATTTTGAAAGTCCGAGGAGCTCTTCCTGAAGAGGTCCAAGACTTGGAAGATGAGATAGCCGGCTACGAAACCAGACTTGAGAAGTTCCAAAATGATATCGCAAGCTTCGAAGAAGACATCAAGCGATTCAAGGAAAACATCAAAGAATCTGAAAAACTGATCAAGAAGTATCAAGAGCAGCAGATGAACGTACGAAACAATCGTGAGTACGATGCCATCACTAAAGAGCTTGAGCTTCAAGACCTTGAAATTCAGGTTTCCAAGAAGAAAATTGCTGAAGCTGGAGTGAAAATCGACCAGAAAAAAGCAGATCTCGAGGAGCTGGAAAATGTAATGAAGGACCGCCAAAAAGATCTTGACGTTAAGAAGAACGAATTGGACACCATCGTTGCAGAAAGCGAAGCTGAAGAGAGCAAACTAATGGCTGATCGCGAGAAAGCCGGTAAGAAAATCGAAGAGAGACTTATTAAGTCTTACACCAAGATTAGGGCAAATGCCAAAAACGGTCTAGCCGTAGTCATGGTAAAAAGAGGTGCTTGCGGAGGATGTTTCAATACTGTTCCGCCACAAAGACAAGCTGATATCCGTGAAAAGAAAAAGCTGATCGTTTGTGAGCACTGTGGAAGAATTTTGGCGGGTGTAGAAGATGAAGTGGAAGACGAAACCACCAAAACCAAAAAAAGAACTTCTAAAGCTTAAGCAGCTTTAACCTTATAGAAATCCTCAAAGCAGCCCTTTGAGGATTTTTTTTGCCCCTTTGGATTTTTTCCCCCAACAAACTTGATTTTCCGCGAGTTAAATAACTATATTAAAAGCTATGAAAAAGCTATTGCTCATTTTCACTTTGATTATTTGCTCTAATTCAGGATTTGCAAAAGATCCTGAATCCAAGACTTTTTTGGCGCTTTTCAAACCAAAGGAACTGAAGGAATTAAAAACTAGCCTGAAACAGATTGAGAGTCAATTTTCTGGATTTTTCAAAACCAAAACCTATGCAGGAAATTCGGAGTTTGCGCTCCTCATCGAAATTCCATCCTGTGATTTTGATGAATGCTTTCTGGGTGAATTTCTGGTTGATTTAGAAGGAGGTAAAAAAATTCAACTTCAGAACATTGCCTTTCGAGTATTTGATCTCACCGAAAACAAGGAACTTCATCAAGCCTACGTTGCCATGTATGAAGACAGCCTTTCCAAAAAGAAAAAAGACTCCAAAACAGCTAGACAGCCCTCAGGGTCTTTAGGTGGTCCTGGTCATTGAAGTTTTTGACCACAAAAGTACCGTCCGTTAATTGCTCCAAAACATACAAACACAAGTTGTGGTGCTCAAACTGATCCATGTACCGTAAATCATAATTCAGGATCAAACTCAGGAAAATCCGCATGGCTCGACCATGCATACAAACTAATATCGTTTCGCCTGGTCCTGAGACAATTTTTTCGATTCCAATCCGCATTCGGGTTGCTACAGTATTTGGACTCTCCCCTCCTGCAATGGCGTAATCCAAATTCCCTTGCTGCCATTGATGCAGCATATGTCGGTAATATTCCCCTTCCTCAGGAGTCATGGGAGTTCCTTCATAATCACCCCAGGAAATTTCATTCAATTCCGGCAAAGCTATCGTTGGAATTCCCAAATCAATGAATTGCTGAATAGACTGTTTGGTACGAATCAAAGCTGTATGATAAAGCTGATCAAAAGGCACTTCTTTGTAGGCGTTAAAAAAAGCAGAAGCCTGAGCGAGTCCAGTCTTATTGATTGGAGCATCTATCCCGCTGCCTTGTACTACTCCTTGGAGATTAAAGTCAGTCTGACCATGTCTCACTAGGTAAATTTTTTTTCGATTCAAGTTTCTTTATTTTTGTCCGGAGCCCAAATAAACTTCATTTAGCCCATATTTTAATGGTTTTTCTAAGTATTCCTTCCCTCGAATTTCTGAACTCCATGAACCGAAACACCTTGGTCGAGCACCTCGGGATTGAGTTCACTAAAATCGGAGAGGATTTTATGGAAGCAACAATGCCAGTGGACTCCAGAACCATACAACCCTATGGCTTGTTACATGGAGGAGCCAGCGTAGTTTTGGCAGAAACTTTAGGCAGTATTGCCAGTTCTTTAACTATAGACACCAAAAAACAAATTTGTGTAGGCTTAGAAATCAACGCCAATCATATCAAATCAGTCCGAGAAGGAAAAGTGACCGGCGTTGTCAAACCAGTACATGTGGGCAAATCCACTCAAGTCTGGGAAATAAAAATTCATACAGAAAGCGGCCAACTCTGCTGCATTAGCAGGTTAACCATGGCAATTTTGGACAAAAAATGAATCTCACAGAATCCCTGCATCTCACTCATCAAGCTGAAGTCTTGGACATCCTTTTCCAAAAAGGTCTGGAATCCGGAGGTTCATTTGCAATCTGGAGGAAACCCAAGTCCAATAAGCTGGAATTCATTCAGGATGAATGCGACGAGCCTAAGCGTGTTTCCCTGCAGCTTGAGGAGCTTCCGGCGGGATTTGTCCTCCACCCCTTCGCAGATCAGGAAGACAAAAAAGCTTTCTTCATTGAAGCCAACCGCTATTTCTCATTTTTTTTAGATCAAAAATTAGAAACCGAAGATCTTCCTCTTTGGATACAAAAAGAACTCTCCAAAAAAAGTCAAGGCCGTAAAAAAGACATTTTTACCCTACTTCAAAAAAGCACCAAATCCAGTTCCTCCCTAAAGTCCGAAGGAAGTCAAAAAGACCAATTTCTTGCCTTGGTAGAAAAAGGAATTCAAGCCATTCAGAAAGGTAAGCTAGAGAAGATTGTTCCTGCCCGGACCAAAGTCATTGACTTACAGGAGGACTTTGATCTGAGTAAAACCTACCTGAATCTGCTTTCCACTTACCCCAACTCTTTTATCAACTTCTTCCATATTCCTCAAGTCGGAACTTGGATTGGTGCATCGCCAGAGGTTTTGATCGAGACCAAAGGGGATTATTTTTACACCATGTCTCTTGCGGGTACCCAACAAGCCAAAGGTGACAACCCTCTGAAATCTACAGCATGGACGCAAAAAGAAATTGAAGAGCAAGCCCTGGTAAGCCGATATATTGTGGATTGCTTTAAGAAAATCCGCCTGCGAGAGTATGAGGAACACGGTCCCAAAACCGTTTTGGCTGGGAACCTGCTTCACCTTCGCTCAGACTTTAAAGTGGACATGAAGGCCACCAATTTCCCTCAGTTGGGATCTGTGATGGTGGATTTGCTCCATCCTACCTCAGCAGTATGTGGAATGCCCCGAAAAGAAGCTCATGACTTTCTTCAGGAAAATGAAAAATTCGACCGCTCCTTCTTTGCAGGTTTTTTGGGTCCTGTGAATGTTGAGTCCGAAACCTCCATTTATGTCAATTTGAGAACTGCACAGCTTTTGGAAAATCAGGCGATTCTTTATGCTGGAGCGGGAGTGACAGAAGACTCCGATCCAGTTTTAGAATGGGATGAAACAGAGCTCAAATGCGAAATCATCGGTAAGTTTATCCAAAGTCCAAAACCTTGATCATCCAGCCTATCCTCGACTTAGTGGCCACTTGTGCCCATAAAGGAATAGAACATGCCATTCTTTCCCCGGGGTCTCGTTGCGCTCCTTTGACTTTGGCTTTTGCCAGACACCCGGAAATCCATGCCAGAACCATCCCTGACGAGCGCTCTGCTGCCTTCATTGCATTAGGCATGGCTCAGCAACTGCAGCATCCGGTAGTCCTCGTTTGTACTTCAGGATCAGCAGCGCTAAACTACTTTCCTGCCATTGCCGAAGCCTATTTTCAACAAGTGCCATTTGTGATTTTAACTGCAGATAGGCCGCCAGAATGGATTGATCAATGGGATGGACAAACGATCTATCAGGAAGAGGTTTTTGGAAAACATGTCAAAAAATCTTTTCAATTCCCCGACTCATTTGAGCAAAAGGACCAGCAATGGCATGGTCGAAGAATTATCAATGAGGCAATCAATCTAAGCAAATCTTACCCAGCAGGTCCAGTACATATCAATATTCCCCTTCGGGAGCCTTTCTATCCAGAGGCAAATGAGCAGTTTGTTTTTCAGGAACCCAATCATGACTTTGCGATATTCCCAGCCCAAAAACATTTGAGCGAGGAAAGTCTAAAGCAAATCCAAAACCGGCTAAAAGATGTTCATCGGCTACTGATTGTACCTGGGCAACAGCGCCCCAATTCAGGCATCCAAACCATTTTGGATACTCTAGCCTCTGAAAAAAATGTCGTTATCGTCTCTGACACCATCTCCAATCTTCAAGGCCCAAAATCAATCCACCTTCATGATCATTTTGTAGGGATTGATTCACTTCAGGAAAACCTAAAACCTGACCTAGTCATCACCTTTGGAAAATCCATTATCTCCAAGTCTCTGAAGCTTTTTCTTAGAAATGCTGAATGCTCCCACTGGCATATTCAAGAAGATGGGAACGCTAAGGACACCTATCAAAGTTTGACTCGGGTATTAAGCTGCAATCCCACTTCCTTTTTGAATTGGCTAAGTCAAAATCTTTCCGGACAAAACCCGGAATACTTCAATATTTGGCATAATCTACAGAATCGGGTGGCAGAAAGTCTTCCTTCCGCCCTTGCGGATGCAGAATTCGGAGAATATCCTGCATTGAATCAGGTGCTTCGGAAAATTCCCACTGCCTCCAAGCTTCATCTGGCCAACTCCATGGCAGTTCGCTATGTAAACTTTCTCGGAAAAAGAGATCAGGAAATCATCTGCAATCGGGGAACGAGCGGGATTGACGGAAGCAATAGTACGGCTGTTGGCTGTACTTTTACCACCAAAGTGCCGGTTACCCTGATCACGGGAGACATGGCTTTCTTCTACGATAGGAATGCCTTTTGGCACAATTACTCTATGCCAAATCTTCGGATTGTAATCCTAAATAACCACGCCGGAGGAATTTTCCGCCTGATTGATGGGCCAGCCAAGCAACCTGAATTGGAAGAATATTTTGAAACCCAGCAAAAACTCAATGCTTATCACTTAGCGCAGGAGTTTGGATTTGAATACGTTTTGGTGAAAAATGAACAGGAACTTCAGCACAGTTTGGAGTCTTTTTACGCTCCAAGCCTAAAGCCCAAGATATTGGAGATAGAAACTTCCAGTGCAAAAAATGCTGAAATCCTCAAGGGAGTAAAGGCGAAAATTCAAAAAGCCCTAGCAGACTGATTTCTTTAAGACTTTTCTTAAATGGCCAGCATACTATCGGGAGAAGTTCTCCCGATAGCTTGCGCCAAATAAATCATCAATCCAATCTGCCCGATTTCTGCCAAAGTCAGCGGAATTAATGCCAGAATAGCCCCAAACCCCGAAAAAAGGAATATTCCTGCAATTAAAGTCAGGACTCCAATGATCATGGGGATCGAAGTAAATTGCTTTTTATAGCCAATAAACCCCATGCCCAAAATGGCATAGAAGAAGCCAAAAGAGCTGATTTTTACCCAAAAGAAATCCTTAAACTCCAAAAAATCAGTCTGCAAAGCGGTCAGGTCTACCAAAAACCAAATCACATTAGCCCCTATCATAAGCCAAACCCCGATTTTCAGGATGGAATTGGAGTAAAACTGTTCCAGTCTGATCCAGCCCAACATAAAAAGGATGTAGCCCAAGTAGCTTCCGACTTTTATCAGAGAAAAAGCATTTCTGCTGACAGATTCATTTCCTGAGAGATATTCCTCCTCAATTCCAATTTCAAAAAAGGATAAGAAGAAATATACCAGCCCAGCTCCAATGGCTGCGTAGATGAAACCTGGAGTCTTTGGCTTTTCTTGAGAAATACCGAGATCATTCGAATCTTGAAAGTCCAAGGCCTCGAACAAAGCCTTTACGGTATAACTTCTCGGGGTAACTTCCCCGGCTTCAATTCGCTGAATGGTGCGAACATTCAGATTGCATTTTTCGACCAGCTCCTCCTGAGTTAGTCCTTTTGCTTTTCTCAATTCAGAGATTTTCCTGCCTAATTCCGGTTGTTTCATTTGAAATAGTGGGTTTGATTTTACCATGGCAAGTTCAGAGAATGAGATTGGAAACAGGGCGAAAATCAGGCGGAATTGACCCGACATTTGCCCGACATATGTTAAAATGGAGTTTTTTCAAATAAAACAAAAGGATAAACCAGTGCTGAAAGGATCGAAGATGCGAAAACTATCTCTTGTGTTTTTGCTCCTTGCCGTTTGCTTATTGGTTTTTGGTTATTGGGAAATCGTTACTAGTTATTGGTTATTGGTTATTGGAAATTGGTAGAAGCCTTTTGCAGTTTTTCTTTTGCCCTTTCCTTATTGTTTTTTTGGTTATTGGAAAATGGTTAAAGCCTTTTGCAATTTGCCCTTTGCTACTTGCCAATTGCCCTTTGCCCCTTGCAAATTGCCGCTCACCTCACACCAAAGAAATCACCCGGCTTAAAGTTGGATTCCGGTTTTTTGGCTTCCAAATCACCGACAACTCAGTAAACTGAGGAATTCCCGGAATTTCCATAAATCTCACCTTAAGATCATACCCTTCTTTCAAGGAAGTAGGGACAATGGCCACACCCAAGCCATTTTCTACTAATCGAAAAATGGTTAGAGCATGTACAGATTTATGTCTGATATTTGGGATAAAACCAGCATCCCTACAGATCCCCATGATCTGATCATAATAGTAATTGGAGTAATCCGAGGAGAAAAGAATAAAAGATTCATCCTGAAATTGGCTTACCGAATGAAAATCAGCTAGCTGAACAGGATGATTTTCAGGAACTACCAGGGAAAAACTATCCCTGAAAACAGGTCTCATTTCCAAATCCTCCGGTACTGATGCCAATCGGACAAAACCCAGATCCAACTTGTCTTTCTGAATCATTTCCACCTGGATACTATTGCTTAATTCCTCCAAACTAGTGGAAATCAAGGGGTAGTTGTCATTGAGTTTTTTGAGTAGTTCTGGCAAAACGCGGTTGGAAGCAGACCCTAGGAAGCCAATCCTCAACTCTCCCACTTTGCCTGAAGCAATGGCTTTGAGTTGGTTTTTAGTCGATTCGATATGGTTTAGTAGGAAATCTACTTCTCCTTTGAAAAACACCCCGGTTGGAGTAAGCTCCACTCCTGTTTGATCCCTCTCCAATAATTGTACACCCAATTCATCTTCCAAGGATTTGATCTGCCTGCTCAAGCCAGGCTGAGATATGAATAAGCGAGAGGCAGCTTTTCGGTAGTTTAATTCCTCAGCCACAGCTTGAAAATACAGGAGATGTCTTAATTCCATTGATGCTTATAAGTTATCAATTAATGACAATAATAGTATCAATAAGCATCAACTCAAAGCCTTAACTTTGAATAGAAATCAAAACTGAAGCTTAATACCTTTTGCTTCAGAGTCCCAAAAGCACCATGAAAACATTTCATTACGGTCAAGATAATCTTACTTCCTCTTTGGCCTTGAAGCTTGCCAAAAAAGAAATTAAAGGAATCCTCAGTGAGGACACACTCCGTGCAATTCAAAAATCAGCGGAGGCTGTTGAAAAAATCGCCCAAGGTGATCGGATAGTTTATGGAATTAACACAGGCTTCGGCCCGCTTTGTACTTCCAAAATTTCAGCTGCAGATACCCGAACCTTGCAGGAAAACCTACTAAAAAGCCATGCGGTCGGAGTCGGAGAACCTGTGGACATTGAAATCTCAAAATTGATGATGATTCTAAAAATCCATGCTTTGGCTCAGGGATTTTCAGGAATACGCCTAGAAACTGTGGAGCGAATTCTTTGGATGTTGGAAAAGGACATCATTCCGGTGGTCCCAATCCAAGGCTCTGTGGGTGCATCTGGAGATCTGGCGCCCCTTTCCCACCTATTCTTACCCTTGATCGGTATGGGCAAGGTTCATTTCGAAGGCAAGATCCAGAAAACAGAAGCCGTTTTAGCTCAATTTGATAAAAAGCCCCTACATCTTGGCCCGAAAGAAGGATTGGCACTAATCAACGGCACACAGTTTATGGCGGCACATGGGGTAAAAGTAGTCGAACGGCTTCATAATCTTTTGACACACGCCAGCATCACCGGTGCCATGATGATTGAAGGTTTGATGGGATCAATAAAACCCTTTTCTGCCGAACTACACCAATTGAGACCTTACCCAGGCAATCAGCATGTGGCGCAGACTATCTTGAATTTACTCCACGAATCTGAAATAGTGGCTTCCCATATCAATTGTGCCAGAGTACAGGATCCTTATTCCTTACGCTGCATGCCGCAAGTTCATGGCGCAAGCTGGAACGCATTCCTACATATCAAAAACATCCTGGAAACTGAGATCAACTCAGTGACAGACAATCCGGTTGTTTTTGACGAGAATAACACCATTTCAGGAGGACATTTTCATGGACAACCCATAGCTCTACCTCTGGATTATGCAACCTTGGCAGCCTCTGAAATTGGCAATATTGCTGACCGAAGAATCTACCTTTCTATAGAAGGAGATACTCCTGGTGTTCCCAAGCTTTTGCTGAAAGAAACAGGACTCAATTCTGGGCTGATGATTCCCCAATACACCACCGCGGCATTAGCTTCTGAAAATAAAGGGCTGTGCTTTCCTGCCTCTGCTGATTCCATTCCAACTTCCCTCGGACAAGAAGACCATGTCAGTATGGGTAGTATTGGCGCAAGAAAAGCTCTTCGGGTTATTGAAAATGTGGAAAAAATCCTTGGCATTGAATTGTTCTATGCCGCTCAGGCCATGGACTACCATGCACCTCTCAAGTCGGGAAAAATCATGTCTGCCATTTATGGCAAAGTGCGAGAATTGATTCAACCTGTCGTTTCCGACAGAATCCTGTATGAAGATATGGAAACTGCTATTGAACTGCTTAGAAGTGGAGATTTGGTGAAATTGGCAAAAAAGGCAGCACTTCAAGAGGGATTGGATTTCGAAACCGAATGGAGTGAACTGTTTGAATATTAAATACTCCCGCTGATTTGCCCAGAAAAAGTCGGAGATCTGCGGAGATATATTAAAATTCAACGAAATCAGCTGGAAATACTATGAAAAAACTAATCGGACCGATTACCCAAGCATTGACAATGGATAAGCTCTCGCCCAAAGGAGCCTTGAAAGACGAGCAATTGGAGGTTATTCAGGAGGCTGGAATCCTTATGGAAGATGGCAAAATCCTTCATGTCGGAAAGTGGCAAGAGCTTCGTCAAGACTTTCCCCAAGCTGAAATTCTTGAATTAAAGGGTGATTTTGTAGTGCTTCCAGGATTGGTGGACTGCCATACCCATATCTGTTTTGGAGGAAGTAGAGCGAGGGATTTTGCCATGCGGAATGCAGGCAAATCCTACCTGGAAATTGCGGAAGCAGGAGGCGGCATTTGGGACACAGTGACGCAAACTCGAAAACTTTCTGTAGAAGATCTGGCCCAAAGAACAGCCAAAAATGCAAACAGACATTTGTCCCAAGGAGTCACCACCATTGAAGTCAAAAGCGGTTATGGACTTTCGGTCCAAGAAGAATTAAAAATGCTCCGAGCCATCATGGAGGCAGGAAAGCAGACTTCAGCTGAATTAATTCCAACCTGTCTGGCAGCACATATGAAACCTAGAGATTTTGAGGGAACGCCGGTTGAATACCTGAATTGGATTGCTCAAAACCTCTTTCCCCTGTTGAAGTCTGAGGGACTTTGCCAAAGAATCGATGCCTTTGTTGAGAAAAGTGCTTTTTCTCCAGCCGAGATCACACCTTACTTGCAGAAAGCAAAGGAAATGGGTTTTGATCTTACGGTACATGCCGATCAATTTTCTGTGGGAGGATCTCGGGTAGCTATCGAGCAGGAAGCTTTATCAGCCGACCATTTAGAGGCTTCAGGAAATCAAGAAATCGAGCTTTTGGCCCATTCAAACACCATAGCTGTCGCTTTGCCAGGGGCAAGTTTGGGTTTGGGTTGCGGATTTACTCCGGCAAGAAAAATTCTAGACCAAGGAGGAAGTCTGGCCATTGCTTCTGACTGGAATCCTGGTTCGGCTCCAATGGGAGATCTATTAACCCAAGCTTCGATTTTAGCCACCTTTGAAAAACTGAGTACTGCTGAGGTCTTCTCCGGGCTTACATTCAGAGCTGCGGCTGCTTTGGGGCTGAGAGATCGGGGAAAACTTATCCCTGGTTCTTTGGCTGATTTTATCGCTTTTCCTGCATCAGATTTCCGGGAGATTCTATATCACCAAGGAAATTTGAAACCCAGCCTGGTATGGAAGTCAGGAAATCTGGTAGTAGGAGAATTAGGAAGTTAAAATTCGAATTGTAGCCCAAAGATCTCCAAGAATCCTTGTGGCTAATTCATTAATAAAGTCAAAAGCCTTAGAACTCCGAGTAGAGGAGCATTTAATCCTCACAAATCGTTAATCAAAACTCGAAAACCAAATGTCTTTTAAACATCAAATCATCCAGGGAATCCCCGCGATTCTTCCTCCTAAGAAAACCAGAAATCCGAAAATTTCCCATGCTCCCAAGAGAAAGGATATTTTATCCCAGGAAGAGAAAAAACTAGCGCTAAGGAATGCGCTTCGATACTTTCCAAAAGACTGGCACGAAGAACTGGCTCATGAATTTTTAGAAGAGCTAAGAGAGTTTGGCAGAATTTACATGTACCGGTTTATGCCCGATTATCCGATGTATGCTCGGCCTATTTCGGAATACCCTGCCAATACTCCTCAGGCTGCAGCTATCATGCTGATGATTCAGAACAATCTCGATCCAGCTGTGGCCCAGCATCCTGAAGAACTGATAACTTATGGAGGAAATGGAGCTGTTTTTCAGAATTGGGCTCAATACCTCCTGACCATGAAATACCTCTCGGAAATGACCGAGGAGCAAACCTTGCACATGTATTCCGGACATCCAATGGGCCTGTTTCCTTCTTTCAAAGAAGCCCCAAGAGTAATTGTCACCAACGGCATGATGATTCCCAATTATTCAAAGCCCGATGATTGGGAGAAGTTTAATGCCTTGGGAGTCACCCAATACGGACAGATGACCGCTGGTTCTTATATGTACATTGGCCCTCAGGGGATCGTCCACGGAACGACGATCACGGTCATGAATGCTTTTCGGAAAAAACTTCAAGCCGGCCAAAGCCCAAAGGGGAAGATCTTCCTGACCGCTGGTCTAGGTGGAATGAGTGGGGCACAGCCAAAGGCTGGAAATATCGCAGGTTGCATTACCATTTGTGCAGAAGTCAACCCAGACGCTGCCAACAAACGGCATCAGCAAGGATGGGTGGATGAGTTGATTGAGGACATGGATCAATTAGTTCAGCGGGCAAAACTTGCCAAAGAAAAAGAAGAAGTGGTATCTATAGCCTATCTGGGAAATGTAGTGGACATCTGGGAAAGATTTGACCAAGAAGGCATATTCATAGAATTGGGATCCGATCAAACCTCCCTTCACAATCCTTGGGCAGGAGGTTATTATCCAGTGGGCTTGTCTTTTGAGGAATCTAATTCCATGATGGCTGAGAATCCGGATTTATTTATAGAAAAAGTCCAGGAATCCTTAAGAAGACATGCGGCAGCCATCAACCGACATACCGAAAAAGGAACCTACTTTTTTGATTATGGAAATGCCTTCCTTTTAGAAGCTTCCAGAGCAGGAGCTGAAGTAATGGCTGAAAATGGCATCGACTTCAAATACCCAAGTTATGTACAGGATATCTTGGGGCCCATGTGTTTCGATTATGGGTTTGGACCTTTTCGCTGGGTATGTACCTCAGGAAATGCTGAGGACCTCCGGAAAACAGACCAAATTGCTGCTCAAGTCTTACGAAAAATAATGGAATCAGCCCCCGCTGCCATTTCCCAGCAGATGCAGGATAACATAACCTGGATCGAAGAAGCCGAAAAAAACAGGCTAGTCGTCGGATCACAAGCAAGAATCCTCTATGCAGATTCCGAGGGCCGAGCCAAAATCGCTCAAGCATTCAATCAGGCAATTGCCTCTGGGGAAATTTCAGCCCCGATAGTTTTGGGAAGAGATCACCATGATGTGAGTGGAACCGATTCTCCATTCCGGGAAACGAGCAATATTTACGATGGAAGTAGATTTACTGCAGACATGGCCATTCACAATGTCATCGGAGACAGCTTTAGAGGGGCCACCTGGGTATCCATACACAATGGAGGCGGTGTGGGATGGGGCGAAGTAATCAACGGGGGCTTTGGGATGGTTTTGGATGGAAGCCAAGAAGCAGAAAGGAGATTACAGTCTATGCTTTTCTATGACGTGAACAATGGAATCGCCAGAAGAGCTTGGGCAAGAAATTCGGGTTCCTTGGAAGCCATTCAGCGGGAAATGGATCGATCTCCTGGACTCAAAGTCACACTTCCCCATTTGGTGGACGAGAATATTTTAAAAGGGCTGATTTGACAGCCCTTTTTCATTTCAGATCAGAAATCCGATTCTAGAAAATCTTCCTAGATTCCTTATTTTTAGAAAAAGTCAAACCTATGAACCTCCATCAAAATCCCTCCCCCTCCAATTGGACCGGAAGAAAATCAGCACAAAATGAATATTGGCATCAAGTAGTCCAGACAGTTCTCAATCTAAAATTCAAAGATTCACCGGAGAAAAAAGTGGGGATTTTGGGCTATTCAGGGGAAGAAGGGGTAATCCGAAATCAAGGGCGATTAGGTACTCAGGAAGCTCCTGCAGTCATCCGAAAAATCCTCGGATCGGTAGCTCATCACTTGCCAGAATCAGTGGAAATTATTGACTATGGAGATATTGTGACTTGGGAGCAGGACATGGAATCCTCTCATGCTGAAATATCCAAGGCAGTTACCCAACTTCTTCAAACCCATCATTTTCCTGTTTTACTGGGCGGAGGTCATGATTTAGCCTATGCACATGGAAAAGGCGCTTTAAATTTTGTTCAGGAAAAAGGTGAAAAATTGGGTATTATCAACCTCGACGCACATTTTGATTTACGCCCTTTGGTGAATGGAAAAGGTCACTCAGGTTCTCCCTTTTTCCAATTGTCAGAAGAGTTTGGAAATGATTTTCATTACATGGCCCTTGGAATTCAGCGTGCTGCCAATCCAAAATCACTTTTCGAAACTGCCAAAAAACTCAATGCAAGATTTTTGGTCATGGAGGACTTCCGCCTAAACAATTGGGAATACATTGAGGAGCAAATTATCTGGTTTTTAGATTCAGTCAACAAGATTTACCTCAGTATAGATTTGGATGGATTCTCGGCTGCATTTGCTCCAGGAGTCTCTGCCCCTTCTCCCATGGGTTTTGATCCACAAATTGCTTTTAAGGTTTTTGAATTGATCGCTTCCAGTAAAAAACTGATTTCTCTGGATGTGGTGGAACTCAATCCCAAATTTGACCAGGATGATGAGACTGCCCGACTTGCTGCCAGAAGTGTAGAGTATATTTTGAGGAAAGTGACCGGAAAGTAAGTTTGATGTAAGAATGTCCGATGACCGATGTTGGTTGCCGGTTAAAGACTATTAAATTTTAATAAAAGATCCTCAGGATTATGATTTTGAGAAATTTTTAGAAGTAAAGTCAATGAACAAACCCAAGGTTCGAGCCTATTAGCCTTGACCTTGGGTTCATTAATTTTTGGATATTATTTTATAGCAAAACCTCACATCGGAGACCTAACATCCAATATCAAACATTTATGGTATCCACTTGATATCCTTGAAGTTAGGCTTCCTCTTTTCAAGGAAAGCATTTCTACCTTCTTTAGCTTCTTCGGTCATGTAAGCCAATCGAGTTGCCTCACCCGCAAATACTTGCTGGCCTACCATTCCGTCATCGGTCAGATTCATCGCAAACTTGAGCATTTTAATGGAGGTCGGTGATTTTTCAAGGATTTCCTGAGCCCATTGATAGGCAGTGGCTTCAAGCTCTTCATGAGGAATCACGGCATTCACCATTCCCATTTCAAAAGCTTCCTGGGCGGAGTAATTTCTTCCCAAAAAGAAAATCTCACGGGCTTTTTTCTGGCCAACCATTTTAGCCAAATAGGCCGAACCATAACCACCGTCGAAGCTAGTCACATCCGCATCGGTCTGCTTGAATATCGCATGTTCCTTGCTGGCCAAGGTCAAATCACAAACCACATGCAAGCTATGTCCTCCTCCTACAGCCCAACCAGGAACCACCGCGATCACCACTTTTGGCATAAAGCGGATCAGTCGCTGTACCTCCAGAATATTCAGTCGATGATATCCATCTTCTCCCACATACCCCTGATGTCCTCTGGCCTTTTGATCACCACCTGAGCAAAAAGCCCATTTTCCGTCCTTGGGTGATGGTCCTTCTCCAGAAAGTAAAACAACTCCAATGGAAGTATCTTCTTGAGCATCGTAAAATGCATCGTATAGCTCAGCGGTGGTTTTTGGGCGAAAGGCATTTCGGACTTCGGGTCTGTTAAATGCAATTCTCGCCACCCCGTTACACTTTTTGTAGGTAATATCTTCGTATTCTTTGGCAGTAATCCACTCCATCATTTTCGTTTTGGTTAAAAATCCGATTTTTTTGCAAGATAACAGGCCCAAACGGAATTTTGTTAAGTCTGTAAAATCCTTTCCACTTCTCTCCAAAGCCATGTTTCAACTCCAATTTGAGAATCAGATTTTTAAGTCACGGGCTGATTTCAAGTCAAATGTGGACCATTTACCCCCATTTGTTCAGGAGGCGATTAATTTTTGTACGGAATGGATGGAAGGAAAACATGATTTTAGCCAACAGACTTCCGGCTCCACGGGTACTCCTAAAATCATTTCGATTACACGAGCCCAAATGGAATCCAGCGCCAAGGCAACCCGAGATTTTTTCCAAATCAACTCCAGTGACAAGCTATTATGCTGCTTGAATACTGGTTTTATTGCTGGTAAAATGATGTTGGTGCGAGCCATGATTTGGAATTGCCCGATCAGAATCGTGGCTCCCAGTTCAAATCCTTTGGAGGAATTAAGCGATGAGTTCGACTTTGTGGCTATGGTGCCTCTACAAGTAGAATCCTGCATGCTTTCTTCTCAAAGCCTGTATAAGATCAGAAAAATCAAAAATTTGATCATTGGAGGAGCTCCCATTTCTTCCAAACTTCAGGCTGAAATCCTGAGTAACCGGCTAAATGCATGGCAAACTTATGGCATGACAGAAACTGTTTCTCATATTGCCTTGGCAAAAATAGAACGAGGAGACCTGAGTTATCAAGCGCTTCCAAATGTCAAAATCGGCCAAGATGAGCGTGGTGCTCTTTGGGTTTCCGCAGAGATGAGCAAAAATCAAAAGATCCAAACCAATGATTTGGTGAAGCTCAATTCAGACCACTCTTTCCAATGGCTTGGACGGGCAGACTTTGTGATCAATTCGGGAGGAATTAAGATTTTCCCTGAAATCTTGGAGCAAAGAGCAGAATCAAGCATCAACACTATTTTTCCGGGTTCCCGGTTCTTTTTCTTTGGAGAAAAAGACAATAAACTCGGAGAGAAAGTGGTTTTGATTTTGGAAGCTGAAAAGAATATGGAAAAATCAAACCTGCTCTTGGATCGCTTGAAATCTATCCTAGGTCGATACGAAAGTCCAAAAGAGATTTATTTCTGCCCCGAGTTTTCCAGGACTGAAAATGGGAAAATCAATCGAAAATCAACATTTGAAAGAATATGAGATTTTTAATTTGGGTGGGTTTCCTGTTTTTATCTCACTCGGTTTTTGCACAAACCGCTGACTTAAAAGTACAAATCAACCATGCCAGTTCTGACCAAGGAAAAATCCTAGTGTTGGTTTTCAATTCAGAAAAGGGTTTTCCTGAGTCCATTGATCAAGCTTTTCAAAGACTTGTTCTCGTTCCTAAAAATAAGAAGGTTGAGTTTACACTGGAAAATATCCCTTCGGGAAAATATGCCATCACCGTGCTTCATGATGAGGACAACAACGGAAAAATGAGTACTAGTTTGATGGGCTTTCCGCAGGAAAAGTATGGGTTTTCCAACAATCCCAAAATCTATTTTGGACCGCCCAGTTTTGAAAAAGCAGCCATCCTTCTGGGACGTGAAAACAAGACCGTGCAGATTAACCTGCGCTAGTCGATATTCCTGATCCAACCCGTGATGCTGATTCTTTCTTTTTGGGTGGGAAGAACCTCATGAGGAATCTCCCCACTTAGAAATACTACCAATCTTCCACCCACAGGATAAATATCCTCTACCCTCTCTGTTCCATCTTCTTGGGGAATGTACATTCTCAAAGCGCCTCCATCTTCCTCAGACCAAGACTCATTGAGATATAAGATCACCGTGACCACACGATGCGGAACTTGCTGAAATTGATCTAAATGCCTCTTGTAATAAGATCCAATTGGATATCTCGCAAAATGACCCTCAAAAGACCGAAGTCCCAAAAAACAACGACGGTTTAAAGCTTGCCTAATGGAGTCGACTTTTTCCCAATATTCGCTTTGCAAAAGGCTTAAATTGTCTGCATCCATCCATAGCACCTCATCATTTCGGATTTCGGTTCTGATTTGCTTTTTTTCTCCCACTCCCACCGCTGCTTGCCTGAATTTCCCAGCATTTAACAAATTGGATTGTTCTTCTAAAAGTGCTTGCCGATACTCTTCAGTAATAAACTGATCAATGATAACGTAAGAATTTTGGTAAATCTCAGAGCTGATCTGATCCAGTATTTCTTCCATGACTTGGGCTTTGGCTTGCAAAATAACCACTTAATTGGGCGAAAAACCATACTTTTGCCGAAAGCATCCGAAATGAATTCTTTAAAAAATACTATCACCGGGTTGATCCTGGATTACGACTCCGGAATCGTCCCTCCTCCTTACAGCCATGTTTTTCATCTGGAATTGGATTGGTCCAAAGGAAACCTAGACTGCCAACTCGAATTGCACTACACCGACCGGGAAGATCTGAGTGAAGAAGAAATTCTGGATGAAGGATTTTCACTTCAGGATGACTATAGCTACAAGGGAAGTTTGAATAAAGTTTGGGTCAAGCCTTTGGAAGAACTTTTCCAGAAGACAAAATGGACCAATAAGGATATTGATGAGGGAGGAATCACTATCACGCCAACCGAAAAAGGCAAAGACCTTGGACTGAAAATCCCTTCCAATCAAGAAGAATGGCAACTGATGGCTCAGGACCTGATCCAGGCTATTTATGAAACAGTAAAAAGAGAAGCACCTCTAAAGGTGAATTACCGGAAAGTGGACCATGAAACCACTACCGATTGCAGTCTAACAGTTCACTTCTCCAACCGCGAAGTGGTTTTTGAAAAAAATGGAAAATCCCGCATCATCCATTGGGAATATGCCATCCAGTTGATGAAGATGATTTTTACCCCCGATTACCACTACGAACTGGCCAAAGATGCTCCAGGAACCAAAAGAGGTGAATACATAGACTGTGGAGACGGCTATTGGCATCAGCTTGGAAAAGGGGTAGATAATATTGATCCCAGCTTTGATGCTGTCGGGAAAATCAGACAAGGCTTCGAAGAATTATTGGAAGACTAAATCCTTTATTTGCATAGAGACACCTGATTCTATACCTTTAAGTAGGTGTAAATCAGGTTTTTTTATGGAAAAGGATAAAATTTTTATTAGTCATCGGCATTCAGATACCCAAAGTGATTGTCACAGAATCAAAAGTGACCTTCAGAAAATATTTGGTAAGGATCAGGTATTCCTGGATATCGAAAACCTAGAACCGGGAATCAGATTTGCGGAAGCGATCGAAAGAACCCTAGCGCAAAGTAAAGTCGTCTTGGTGGTGATAGGTCCAGATTGGCTTGATGTCACCAATGAAAAAGGAGAAAAGAGACTTTTTGATCCAAAAGACTGGGTTCGCCGGGAAATTGCGGCGTCCCTTAACAGCTCCGGAACGCGTGTGATCCCAGTATTGGTGAAGAATGCCGAAATCCCCAAGGAAGAAGATTTACCGGATGATCTTAAGGCCCTTACCCAACTTCAGGTCGCTGAGATCACCACCAAACGATGGGATTATGACTTGGGTGAATTGGTAAAAGTTTTGGAGAAGCTTATTCCTAAAAAAAATCCAGAGCCTCAACCTAGCCCCAAACCAAGACCCATTCCACCCCAGCCACCTAAAAGCTGGTGGCAAAAAAACTATTTGTGGGTACTGGGAGGTTTTGTCGGCTTTATAATATTGGTTGGAATGTGTATTCCCAATGAGGATGAAGTTCTTCCATATGACGATCAATCCTATATGAGCACTGAGGAAATGGTTGACGCCCAGGAAAACAATCCTCAAGGAACAGAAATCTATGATAATCTTACTCTTCAGGAGGAGGATGACAACCAAGCTATTAATTTACAGGGAAGATGGACGGGAGTAAATGACTTGGGAATCACTTATTATTATGAGTTTTTCCAAAACGGAAATTCCCTGACTTTCAACGAAATATCCTTTGAAGGCTCAATCATTGGTAATGGGAAAGGCAGCATCAATGGGGAATTTATAAACCTAGAATATCAATCCGCCTTCAACTATTCCGGAACAGTTAATCTAAGAGTATCGCCGAATGCAGATCAGCTAACAGGACAGGTCAGCGTTCCTTCGCAGGGCGTTTCGGCAGCGATGACTTTAAACCGGAATTATTAACCTTTTATCCTCTTCAGATCCAACTGAATATCCCGGATCATATCACCCAGATCCTCTAAGCTCAATGGTTTTTTCTTATCTCCTGGATTTGGAAAATCAGTGCTGATAAAGGCTTTGGCCTCCCAGATTTCCAAGACATCCTCCCCTTTCACTTCATAAGGCTTGTAATGCTCATTATCTGAAACCAGAAAAAGTTTTCCGTTTTCTGCCAGGTAGTTAAATACCCGCTTATATACCACCCCTTCCGTCTGAGTCACCAAAACGTAAGTTTGTCCACTCTTGATTTCTTTGAGTTGGTCAAGGTATGATCCGATCACGATTGTCCCAGGGACTAGTGGAAGCATCGAGTCTCCAGCTAATTCAAAAGCCCGATAAGTCGCTTGTCGGGAAAGATTTGGCAAATGAAATTGCGGTAAGGATTCCATAAAAACAGGATCTGAAAACCCATTGAGATATCCTGCGGAGGCTTTTTGGGGAACTAGCGTAATATTTTCGCGGTCATCTTCAGTCGCTGCAATGGTCAAAATATTAAGCCCCCGCTTTTGCAATACCCTTCTTCCCTTCATCTCGATGTCATGCTCTATCAACTCCTCAATTCCAACCTCCAAGAGTTCGCAGATCTTTTGAAGAGTGGCAAGTTTGGGTTCAGATCTCCCGTCTTCATAAGCGGAGATCATCGTTCGCTGCACATCCAGCTGGTCAGCAAGATCATTCTGAGTGATTCCTTTTTGCTTACGCAAAAACCGAAGATTTGAGGCTAAGTAACTCATGCTGAGAAAAGGTAAAATTTATGATCTTCTTCCACTGGAGGAACTGGAAAAAAGGGATTGAGATTCATCATTTCGTTTCTTCTTCTTTCCAATCGGTTTTTGATTTCATCGATGATAGCTCCGACAGGCTTTGGCTCGGTCACCAAAAGGTATCCGTATTGCGGCTTATGCTCGTCTTCTACATAAAATTTGACCTGACAATTTCCAGAGGCCAAGGTCTTAGTGGTGATGCTGATTTTTTCTCCTGTTTCCATAACTACTTTATCTTACGGATGCTAAGTTAAAAATGTTGCTTTTATTAACATCGTCAGGTTGCAAAAATAAACATTTTTTCCCGACAAAAAATGTCAAAAAAATACACCCATCTATAATACTCTATTTTTCAGGACAGTACAGGATAGCATCAGGCCTTTTTCCATGAAAGGTAGCTACTCATTTGCTATTTCTACCGCTCAGCCAATTCTTGTCCAAAAAGTAAACCCAAGCACTGTTATTTTGTATGATATAGTGATACCTAGAGATTTTTCTCTAAACCAACTGACTACAACGAGTATTTAATAGACCCAATGAAGTATTTCCTTTCTTTCATTTTTACTTTGGGGTGTCTCACCCTATCCTATTCACAATCCTATACCGTAAAAGGGAAAATATATGAATACGGTAAACAGGACGCGATCCCTTATGCCAATGTCTTACTTCTTTCCGTGACGGATTCCTCCCAGGTAGCTGGGACAATCTCTGATTTGGATGGAGAATTTGAGATGAATGGAGTTCGGGATGGTGACTATTTGTTTAAAATCCAGTACCTGGGATATCAAAACTATTTCAAGCTTCTCCGAGTCAATACGAATATCGACTTGGGCACTGTAAGTCTTCGGGAAGAAGCTACTGCACTCAACGAAGTGGTGGTTGCAGCCCGACGATCTACTGGAACTCAAAAAAGTGACACCACATTGTATAATGCCGATGCATTTAAAACCATGAAAGATGCTAGTGCTCAGGTGTTGATCGAAAAACTACCGGGGGTAGTTTCCGAGGGTGGGGTTCTGCAAGCACAAGGGGAAAATATCGCTCAGATCTTGGTGGACGGAAAGCCATTCTTCGGAACGGATGTCAGGGCTGCATTGCAAAATCTGCCTGCCGAAGTAATTCAAAGCATCGAGATTTTTGATCAGAAAAGTGAAAAGTCCCAGTTAAGTGGCTTCGATGATGGAGAACAGCTGAAAACCATCAACATCATCACCAAACAAGATCGAAGAAAAGGACAGTTTGGAAAAACTACTGCGGGATATGGTACAGACGACCGCTATTTGGTGGGAGCCAGCATCAATGCCTTTGACGAAGATCAGCGGATTACCTTCACCGGATTGACCAATAACGTCAATATGCTCAACTACACCAGCGATGCAAACGCACAAGCTGACGGAAGACCTCAAGAAGGTATTGTCACCACCAATATCCTTGGCCTTAACTATACAGATCTTTGGGGAGAAAAAATGAAAGTCACCGGGTCTTATACTTTTTCAAATCGTGAAAATGTAGGCCTGGTAACCAGATTTAGGGACTTTGTAACCACTGATGCATCAAATCAGGAATACTCCGAAAACTCCCGCGATGTCAGAGTGAATAACGAACATCAGGCAGATTTGAGATTGGATTATAATCCCGATTCCAAAAACAGAATCCTTTATATTCCACGGTTCACCGCAAGATTTGAGGATGAAAACTCCGGCTTTTTTGGCGAGACAACCAATGGATCTGCTTTGATCAACCAAGTAGAAAATTCAAAGACCGGGAATTACAAAGAGTTTGATTTCTTCAATCGACTTCTTTACAGCCATAAATTTGACAAACCCGGACGAACAATAACCCTGAGAACAATTTTCCATCGAGGATGGGACGAGGATGTGAGTGACCGAACGGCTGATAACTCCTTTTTTGAAGATGGGAATGAAAGAAAAGAACTCCTAAACCAAAGAACAACCCGTCAACGCGTGGGCAACCGTTGGCAGACTGGGATTTCTTATACCGAAGCGATTGGCCAAAAAAGTCAGCTAGAATTGGAATATGAAATCGGAAACCGAGACAATAACTCCGACCAACTCATCTACAACGTGGAAGGAGGAGATTTTGACCGTGGAATATTGACTTTGGATCCAGCCCTGAGTAATGCCTTCCAAAGTGATTATCTGACTCAAGAAATTGAACTGGGTTACCAATACAAGACGGAAAAGTTTAGACTCCAGACTGAAGTTCAATATCAAGATGCCAAACTGGATAATAGCCAGGAATTCCCGATGCCATTTGAGCTAAACCGAAGGTTTAACGCAGTCCTACCCACATTTAGAACAGAATTCAAATTCTCCAAGACTACCAATATCCAGCTGGATTACGACACCAGAACCAGTGAACCTCAAATCCGCCAGCTTCAACCGGTAATCGATAATACCAACCCGCTTCAACTCAGGACAGGAAATCCAGATTTGAATCAATCCTACAACCATCAGTTCAGGGTACGATTCAGAAGTCAAAATCCAGATACCGACAAAAGCTGGTTCCTTTTTGCGCAGTCTAGCCTGATTGACAATTTTATCAGCAACAGTGTATTCATAGCAGATGAAGCCACAGAGATTCAGGATGGAATAATTCTGGAAAAAGGCTCACAGCTCAACAAACCAGTAAACCTCAACGGCTATTGGGACATGCGATCTTGGTTGAGTTACGGCATGCCTTTGGACTTTATCAAATCCAAGCTCAACATCAATGCAGGTCTGGGAATTTCCAAAAGGCCTGGACAAGTCAATGACCTGATTGGGTTTAACAATTCCCAGCGTTTGAGCACAGGATTTTCCATCAACAGCAGTATCAGTGACCAAATTGACTTCAATATCTGGTCGAGATCTTCCTTCAACAATGTGGAAAACACCCTCAATTCCAATCTCAACAACCGGTTTTTCCAACAAAGATTCCGGGTAAACTTAAACTGGATCATTTGGGAAGGATTGGTGTACCGACTTGACCTCAATCATCAAATCAATTCCGGACTCAGCCAAGGCTTTGACAACAACTTCTCGTTGGTCAACATGAGTTTGGGGAAAAAGATCTTTGCCAATCAGCGGGGAGAAATCAGCATCATGGTCTATGACCTGCTGAAGCAAAATGCCAATGTGCGAAGAAATATCACCGAGACCTTTATCGAAGACATTCAGACCAATGTGCTACAGCAATATTTCATGATTTCCTTCACCTACAATCTGAGAAGATTCTCCAAAGGAATGGATGAAAACACCTACAATGAAATGTACCGTGAAGAGGGAGGCCCTCGACAATTGTAACCATTTCCGAAAACCCACTTCAAAAAAATAGCCTACGGTTGGTTCCGTAGGCTATTTTTATTTCATAGGCAGGCAAAAGGTCTTACTTTCCAAACTTGCCTTTTAACATCGCCAGTTTTTCGGCCATGGACCCTTGCTCCTCTTTTCTATCTGTTTTTTGGGCAGGTTTTGCCATGGACTTTCCTCTTTCTGCAAAAGGATCCGACTTCATGCTCAGGCCAATTCTTTTCCTGGCAATATCTACTTCCATCACCGTCACCTGAACTTTCTGGTTGACGCTGACAATTTCATTCGGGTCTTTGACAAAGCGGTCCGCCAAATGACTCAGGTGAACCAAACCATCCTGATGAACCCCAATATCTACAAAAGCTCCAAATGCGGTAATATTGGTCACGATACCCGGAAGTTTCATCCCGATCTTCAAATCTGCCATAGAATTAACCCCTTCCTCAAACTGAAAAACCTCAAAGCTTTCCCGGGGATCTCTTCCCGGCTTGGCCAGTTCTTCCAAAATATCCTGAAGGGTAGGAATCCCGACAGTCTCAGAAACATAGTTTTTCAAAATAATCTTACTCCGTAGCTCTTCGGAACTCATCAGGTCCTGAACAGAGGCTTTTAAGTCCTTTGCCATGGTTTCCACCAGCTCATATCGCTCGGGGTGAACAGCAGAACTGTCTAAAGGATGCTTAGCATTTCGGATCCTCAAAAATCCAGCTGCTTGTTCAAACGCCTTTTCCCCCAATCTTGGCACTTTCTTCAATTGAGCTCTGCTGGTAAAAGGTCCGTTTTCTGCTCTGAACTCAACTATATTCTGGGCTAGGCCAGGTCCTAATCCAGAAACATAGGTCAACAGCTCTTTAGACGCAGTATTGACCTCTACTCCTACTCCGTTTACCGCTGACATGACGGTATCATCCAGCGAGTTTTTCAATAAATTCTGATCAACATCATGCTGGTATTGTCCAACGCCGATGGACTTCGGATCGATCTTCACCAATTCTGCCAAAGGATCCATTAACCTACGGCCGATGGATACAGCTCCTCTTACGGTCAAATCCAAGTCCGGGAATTCATTTCTGGCAACCTCTGAGGCGGAGTAAATAGAAGCTCCGGATTCATTTACCATGGTGACGACAACAGATTTCGGAAGTCCCAAGCCTTTCACAAATGTTTCAGTTTCCCTGCCAGCAGTGCCATTTCCGATGGCAATGGCCTGAATTCCGAATTTTTCAACAAGCCCTTTTACAGTCATTCCTGCAGCCGCAGTTTGTCGCTGAGGCTCATGAGGGAAGATGGCTTCATAGTGCAGGAGTTGTCCCTGTGGACCCAAGCAAACCAGCTTACAGCCTGTTCTGAACCCTGGGTCTATGGCCATTACAGAACGCTCCCCAAGTGGTGCTGCCAAAAGCAGTTGACGAAGATTTTCCGCAAAAACACGAATAGCTTCTTCGTCTGCTTTTTTCTTGGTCAAAAGTCTGACCTCCGTTTCCATACTAGGCTTAAGCAACCGCTTGTAGCAGTCTTTGATGGCTATTTGAACCTGATCAACGGCTGAATTGGCAGCGTCTTCTAAAACTTCTCTCTCCATCAAAGCAATTGCGGAAGCTTCTTCAGGACAGGAATCCAGCATCAAAAACAGTTCTTTCTCTCCTCGGCGCATGGCCAAAACTCGGTGGGAAGGAGCAGTTTTGATCGGCTCGGACCAGTCAAAATAATCTTTGTATTTGATTGCTTCAGCTTCCTTACCCGGAATCACTCGGGAGGTAAAAGTCCCTTCCTCCAAGAACAGTTTTCTCATCTTCTCCCGAAGCTGGGCATTTTCATTGATCCATTCCGCAATAATATCTCGCGCACCTTGAAGGGCTTCTTCCAGGGTTTTTACCTCCTTTTCTTCGCTGATATAGTTGGTGGCCTCCGCTTCAAGATCAAATGAATGCTGCGCAAAAATCTTTTCTGCCAAAGGCTCCAATCCTTTTTCCCGGGCAATTGTTGCCTTCGTTCTACGCTTTGGCTTGTAGGGAAGGTATATGTCCTCCAATTTGGACATGGTCTCCGCTCCTTCGATGGCCTTTCTGAGCTCTGGAGTCAATTTACCCTGCTCCTCCACAGATTTCAAAATAGCTTCACGGCGCTTGTCCAGTTCCCGAAGCTGCTCTATCCGGTCTCGGATATTGGCAACCTGAACTTCGTCCAGCGTCCCGGTGGCTTCTTTTCGATACCTTGAAATAAAAGGAACTGTAGCCCCACCATCCAGCAACTCGATAGTTGCCTGAACCTGATGAGGTTTTACCCCGAGCTCCGAGGCGATTTTAATCTCGTAAGTCATATATGAGTTTAATTCTTTGGCAATTTGACCCGCAAGTTAAGTCCTCCTTTTTGGAGAAAAAGTCTAAAATGTGTGAAAAATCACTAAAGAACTGATTGTAAGATTGTAAAATTGAGGGATTGAAAGACATGAAAATTGGAAGATTGAAAAATTGAATTGGAAGCAGAAAGGATATTCCATATTTCCACTTCGTAAATCGTAACTCTTAACTCGTACCGCATGGATTGGAAAAAAGAAATTAAATCCTGGGGCCTCATTCTGGCTTTTTTCGTCTTTCTATACTTCACCGGATTGCTTCCCGTGATTCAGGGAGGAATTCAGTCTGTTTTGCTCTCAACGGGACTGATTAAACCCAAAATAGAGCTCCCTGATTTGACCAACCAAAAGTTTGATTATCGGGGTAAGTTTAAAGATATGGAAGGAAACCCCGTAGATCTTCAAGACTATCGGGACAAGGTGGTTTTTATCAATCTTTGGGCTTCTTGGTGCGGACCTTGCCGGGCAGAAATGCCTCATATTTCAGAGCTTTACAAAAAGGTCAAAGATCAACCTGATCTGGAGTTTTTAATGATCGGAATAGATCAGGACTTTACTAAAAGCAAGGATTTCATAGCTGGAAAGTCTTGGAGTTTCCCGGTAGTTCATGCCAGCTATGGTCTTAATTCAAGCCTCCAAAGCCAATCTATTCCCACCACCTTGGTAGTTGACAAGCAGGGCAAAATCGTGTTTTATCAAGAAGGAATGAGCAATTTTAACACCCGGGAATTTCAGGATTTTTTGCTTAAGCTCAGTGAATAGCCTAACTATTCACCTTCCAGACATGACCTTCTGTATCGAGGATTTCTTTACCCCAAATAGGCAATTCCGCTTTTATTCGTTCCACCAATTCATCACAAGCTTGCATTGCAGCTTTTCTGTGTTTTGAGGAAGTAAAGACAAAGAGGCAAATTTCTCCGACATTGATCTTGCCCAAACTGTGGTAAATATGCATGCAAGTCAGAGGGTATTTGGAGAAAATATCTTCACGGATCTCAAAAGCCTTTTCCAAAGCCATTTCTTCATAAGCCGTGTACTCGATGGCAATGACCTTGCCTTCTGGCTTTTCATCTGCCCGGATTTGACCCAGAAAAATAGAATGGCCTCCGATATCCGTCTTGGAAGAATGATTGGCGATCGAATGGGCGATTTTTTCCGGGGATATAGCTCCCTGCACAAAGATATTTTTGGGTTTACGTTCCTTTTCCATTGTTAAATCAAGTTTTTTTAAATGCGTTCATCCCACCTCGGATGGAATAAATCCTTTTATCCGGAAAATCCTGAATCAAAAGCTGAGCAGCCTTTTGGCTTCTTATCCCACTTTGACAGAAAAGAAGAATCTCCTCAGAATGAGTCAACTGAGTTTTTTCTCTCTCTAGATTTGAAAAAGGTATTTTCAAAAGTCCGGTGCAGTTTAATTCCGGCACCTCTCCTTCTTCCCGCACATCTACAAATGCAATCCCGGGATTCATTTTCCCCATTGCTTCTTCCCAAGACAACTGCCTTACTCCTTCACAAGCCAATTCGTAATCCATCTTCTTCAATTCTTCAAAAGATTGGGGAGCTTGTGAGGAAATCGGTTGGGGGGAAATTTCCACCTCGTAGAATGCCGAGGTGAGGCTATTGAACAAAAGGACTTTGTTTTTTAGGGAGGAACCGAAATCTGCCAGAACCTTTATTGCTTCCAAAGCCATCAGATTTCCTATAACTCCGGGAAGAACACCCAAAACACCGGTTTCAGCGCAATTTGGGATTTCTGAAGCAGCCGGCATACCTGGAAAAAGGTCTCGGTAATTGCAGGAATCCTCCCCTACATTAAAGACTGATACCTGCCCCTCGTGTTGATATATTGCCCCGAAAACCAGCGGTTTTTGAAGCAAAACACAGGCATCATTGACCAAGTAACGTGTCGGAAAATTATCACTTCCATCCAGGATAAGATCGTACTCAGAGATTATTTCTTCAGCATTTTCAACTGTCAAAAACTCTGGATAAACTTCCCACTCAATGTCATGGTATTTTTCCTTAAAATGAGCCATGGCCGTGTAGGCTTTGTTTTTTCCCAAATCCTTCTCTCCAAAAAGTACTTGTCGGTTGAGGTTGGAAAGTGAAACTTGATCCCCGTCCACAATTCCTATTTTACCCACACCAGCTGCAGCTAAATATAAAAGTGCGGGACATCCTAATCCTCCAGCCCCTACTACTAAAACCGAAGATGCTCTTAGCTTTTTTTGCCCCTGCATGCCGAAGCCTGGCAATATTTCCTGTCGTTCAAACCGGCTCATATTTTATCCTCCGGAAAAGGGTGGTAACAAAGCTATCTCGGCACCAACCGGAATTACTGAGTCAGAAGTCAGCATTTTTTTATTCAAAGCAAAGCCAAACTTCATCTCCTTCAACTCCGGGAAACGAGTTGCTAATTGGTTCTTAAGTGCCAGCAAAGTCCCTGGATTTTCCAGCGTTAACTCAGCGCTGCCAATTTTTTCGGCAACCATCCCAAAAGCTTTTATGGTGATCGTCTGAGACATTTTATTTGAATTTCAAATTTCAATTTAGGCATTGAGCCTGTTTTCAAGTTGAATAAACAGCGAAAATCCAACTTCCCGCGTTTTAAATCGAAGAGAAATAATGGCTGACTTCAGCATCAGACCATTTTTCCCTACCTAAATCGGGCATCGTACACCCTACTTCCTTTCCCTATCCTCCCAAAATCAATTTCACCGCTGCAAAGGCCAAGACAAATGCCAAGAGGTATTTGAGTATTTTGGGACTGAACTTCCTGGCTCCAAGATAAGCTCCCAAAGCACCTCCGGCCACCGTCAACGGCAGCAATATCCAGAGTTGGGTAGAAAACTCAATATGAAAGACCGAAGCTCCCAAGAATCCTGAGACAGAGTTCAGGAAGATAAACAAGGCACTTAATGCGGCTGTTTCCTTTACCCCAACCCAACCAAGCATCAGAATAATCGGAGAAAGGATTATTCCCCCTCCAATTCCGATCATCCCCGAAAGTAACCCAATAGCAAATCCCAAAATTGGCCCCATCCACCATTTCCGCTCCACTTTTACTGAGTCCGATGCCTGAAATACTCCTGCAAACCTTAAAACAGGAAAAATCAACAAACAACCCAATACCTGCTTATAAATCCCGGTATCGAGTAAAATAGTACCTCCCAAATACGCTGCAGGTATAGAGAAAATGATCAGGGAAAGGAAAAGGTTCATGGGAAATTCTCCTGCCTTCCGATAATTCAAGAAAGAAATCATCGAAACAAACATATTCAAAATCAAGGCCGAGGGTCTAATTTCCTCAGGAGCAAAGCCCATCAAGGCCAAGATCATCAAATAACTGCTAGCACCGCCATGGCCTACTGAAGCATACATAAAGGCGGCAAAGGGCATTAGGAAATACAGAAACCAATCCCAAGTTTCCATCCACTCACCAAGGATAAAATGCGACTAAACTCCCCTCTTCCACACCTTCCAAATCCTGTGGAATTTCGACCAATCCATCAGCAATACCAAAAGGAAGTAAGTTAAAGGATTCTTGGCCCGGCAAAATCTCGGCTCTGCCTTCATGGATTTTTGCTTTTAAGAAAAAAGTCAAGCCTGTTTTCTTTTCAAAATCTTTAGAAACAGGTAGAAATATTGGCCCTTGCCAAGCCGACGGTGCTCCCATCCATTCCAAGATCACGGGTTTGACATATTGAATAAAACAGGAAAGAACAGAGGCCGGGTTTCCTGGAAGTGCAAAGACAACTTGGTCTTCCTTATAACCGACATACAAAGGTTTTCCGGGACGTTGCCTCACTTTATAAAACAATTGAGTGACTCCGTTTTCTTCCAATCCTCCCTTTACGAAATCATAATCCCCTACAGAAATTCCCCCTGTGAGCAAAAGAATATCCACTTCTGCCAAAGCTTTCTGAATCACTTTCACCACCTCGGAAGCTTCGTCCTTCACTTTGTAGGTGTGGACTTTTTCTACTCCTAGTTTCTTCAAGTAAGCCTCCAATGCAGGCCCATTGGAATTATAGATTTGTCCAGGCAAAAGCCCATTACCTAAGTCAATGATTTCATCCCCAGTCAGGATGATCCCGATTGTAGGTGGTGAAAAAACAGCAATCTTTTCTATCCCCAAGGAGGCCAATAAGCCAATAGATCCGGGGCTTAATTCCGTATGAGTCGGTATGACCATTTCACCAGCCTTACATTGTGCACCCTTTTTCCGCACATTCATTCCTTGGCTAACCTGTTCTTTTTCAAAGGAAATGATATCCCCAGCTCTTGTAATCAGTTCTTGCTGAATAACTGTATCAGCACCTTTGGGAACAGGGGCACCGGTAAAAATCCGAACCGCAGTTCCTTTTTCAAGCATAAAATCAGGATTTGATCCGGCCTGGATTACATCCACTACTTTTCTACTTTCACCCCCATCAGCCCAAGCTAGAGCATACCCATCCATTCCGGAATTATCGAAGGAAGGAACCGCCATGGGAGAAACCACGGGTTCAGCAGTGTATTTGCCCAAGGCTTGGCCTATGGGTAGGACCTCAGATTTTCCAGAAAGTGAAAGGGATTTCAGCAGTTCTTTGGCCTTGCTTACCGGGATAAATTCATTCATTAACCACCGATTTTGATCATGCTACGATTTTCAATTTCCTCAGGAATTGTCTTCAGGTAATCCGGATCAAATTGACCACCCAAGGCGGCATGTTTTCTGGTCACCGATTGATGAATCAGAGGTTCTATCGGCTCACCATTTCTTAAAGCTCCCAAGAGATCAATTTCTTCTTTTCCAAAAAGGCAATTCTTGATCCTGCCATCAGCAGTCAATCTCAGTCGGTTACAGCTTCCACAAAAATGCTCACTCATGGTGGTAATGAATGCAAAAGTTCCTTTAAATCCCGGAACCTGATATTTCTTTGCCGTATCATGCTTTTTATCCTGAAGTTTCTCGACTTCAAATTTCTCTTTCACGATATCCAGCATTTGGGCAGCGGTAATCACTTTTTTGCTTTCCCAGAGATTTCCCTGGAAAGGCATGAATTCTATGAAACGCATGTGGAGCGGTAGCTTTTCAGTTAGCTGGACAAAATCACAGATTTCCTCCTCAATCAAGCCATGCAGAGCTACCGCATTGACTTTGACCCGAAATCCTTCCTTAAGGAGTAAAAGGATATTGTTCCAAACCTGGTCAAACTGGTCTCTTCGGGTCAGTTTTTTGAATTTCTCTCGATTCAGGGTGTCCAAACTTACATTGACCGAGCGGACGCCGGCTTTTTTCAAGGCTGGAATATGCTTGTCAATTAGAATCCCGTTGGTGGTCAGGGTCAACTCCACCGGGAATTTTGACAGCTGATCCAAAATCCAGTCAAATTCCCTTCTCACCAAAGGTTCACCCCCTGTTAATCGGATTTTACTGATCCCAAGCTTTACAAAAATTTCAGCTAACTGGATGATTTCCTCTTTGCTCATCAAATGAGACTGAGGCATCCATTCCATTTCCTCCTGAGGCATGCAGTAGGTACAACGGAAGTTGCAGTGATCCGTCAGAGAAATTCTGAGGTAATTGTGAACCCGTCCGATTGTATCCTGAAGCATAAGGCTAGTTTAAGAAATAATACCCGGTTTTGAAATGAACAGTGATCTGGAGGTAAATAGTTTGTTCTAAGCTTTCCTAAATTGAGTTGGACTGCAATCCATATTCTTTTTGAAGAAATTATTGAAGTGAGTCACTTCGTTAAAGCCTAAAGCAAAGGCAATTTCAGAAACATTCCAGGAACTATGCTTCAAAAGGATCTTCGATTCCTCCAAAATACGGCTTCCAATTAACTGAGAAGTGGTTTTTTGGGTCATTTCCTTTACTGCTCTATTGAGGTGATTGACATGGATATTAAGCTGATCAGCGAAATCGCCGGGTGTTCTCAATCCGATTTGGGAATGAGTGTCATCAATGGGGAACTGTCTCTCCAACAATTCTAAAAACAAGGAAGCAATTCTCAAAGAAGCATTTCCGTGCTTTAAGGTTTGGGTCTCGGCGGGTGCAAGTTTGATCCCAAAATGAATCAATTCGAGAATTAAGCTTCGGATCAAATCGTATTTATACTTGTATTCCGAATTGAATTCTGTTTCAATTTTTTCAAAAATCCTTTCTACTTCCTTGCTTTCCCCATCTGTCAATTCAAAAATATGGGTGCCTTTGGGCTGGAATACCTCATATTTTTTGATGTCCCCAAAGGCATGAAAAAAATGAGGATTAAAGATGCAATAAACCCCTTTGGTTTCTGAGGTAAGATGATCCCACTTATAGGGAACCATGGGATTAGAGAATGAAAGGGCCTGCTTTTTTACCTCGTAAATTCGATCCGCATAATGAACCTGTCCGGGACCTTTGACAAGCATCACTTTATAAAAATCCCTCCTTCTGTAGGGTAAGGATTTCACCTTGCCCTCCATAATCGGTTCCAGTCGAAACAGATTAAAATGTCCGATATCCTTCTGAATATCCTCAGGAAGCCAATTAAACTTCCTTTTGTAAAATTCCTCTAAGGTTTCAGCCTTCGCCATAGCAATTGGGTTTATCGTTTAGAATAGGTATTGGAAAAATTATAGAGAAGGCTGACATTCCAGACTAAGTCATCTCCAGCTACAGAGGATTTGATTTTTTGGTTGAAAAAGGTTTGAAAAGCAATCGGGAATTTATCCTTGCTCAAGGTAAAGCTGGAATTCAGGTAAGTTCCTGAGTTTTTATCCACACTCAGAAAAAACAGCTGAGGGTTTATTTTCAAAGAATAATTCTCCCCGACTCTAAGGTTGGAGAGCACTAGATTCAAAGCCAAATAATCCGTGTTTTTCGGACCTGTCGGGTTAAATCCTGTCCCATGGAGGTAATAGATCCCCATGCTGAATTTGTCGGAAAACTTATACATCTGATTGATTTCAGCCGCCAGATATCTATTGGCGATGAACATCTTTTTGAGCTCTCCATCGACAATTACTTCTTTATCCTGGAAAAGAAATGCCGGATGAGCACCTGCTGATAGGGTATATTTCTTGTCTTTTATCAACTTATACCTCCACCAAAGGACAAAGGTCCAAGGCTTCCCATTCATTCCAAATCGAAACATCGGGTCAAAAGAAAGCCTCTCCCCTCCTACACTTAAGTCGAAAAACACCGCTGGCCTTCCCAAAGTAAATGCGGGTATTATGGAGATACCATTGTTTGTCGCGGTGATGGTTCCATTAAAATGGCGTTCTGGGGACTTTTGCCCAGAATCTGCAGACTGCGAATAACCACGAGGGGAAAGAGACAAAAACAAGAATAAGGCTCCTGTACTTATCTTTTTGAGAAATAGGTTCATGAATAAAAGGATAGGTTTGGAATATAAGCTAGAATTGAACTCAAGGATACCTTGCAAAATTCAACAGGAATTTGGCTAAAAAATAGATGAATTCAAATCAATACTTATAAAAATCAAACAATAGGACCCCCAAAGAGAGCCATTACAATTACTACCGAACTGCCATTTACCATGGCAATTGATAGCGGAAAGATTAAAAAATTGAGTTGTCTTTCAGCTTTCTGCCTCATTCTAAATATTGGGAAAAAAGGTATGGGAGTGAATGTAACTCAAGCCTAGGTTCAAATTTTTGGAAATGTCACTTAAGCTTACGCCTTTCCAAGCGAAATCCAAGGAAATCTCGAAATGAGTAACTAATGAGAGTTACAACAAAATATCTCTTAAATCACCTGATTTAGATGAGAGGATACCAATTTCCAGTTTCCATCTTTTTCCATCCAAATGTCCAGGAAGTTTAGCCCAGAAGACCTGATTTTTCCTCCGATGGAGATAGTGATTTCCCCTTCACCATGTACTACTCCTGTATTTCCATAAACACGGGCGAAGGCCTTCTGCAAGCTCAGGTTTTTAAGTTCTTTTCTTTTGCTTTTGACGATTTCTACCACTTCCGGCTTGGTTTCAGCCTTACCGTTGGAACAAATCAACAAACCTTGGTCATCGAAAATCTTCTCTAGATTTTCTAAGTCATTGGTCTCCCAAGTTTTAAACTTCTCTTTGGAAAGACCAATCAATTCATCTTCTGAAATCATGGCGGGTGTATTAAGCTGACTTTTTTCCATTGAACAAATCCTGTGCTACACCTTAAAACCTAAAAAACTCTTAGCAGATTTGATGGAAATAACTTGAAAACCAATCTCTTAATTGAAAATTTTGGAGTATTTCCTTATCCGAAAACGCTATTAACTAAAAGCCAAAAAAATAGAATCCAGATGAGTTGAATTTTTTAATTCTTATTTGAAAAATGTAAGGAAAATTGAGGCCTGAAAACTAGCTTCATTCTCAAATTCATCATAGGTAAAAGAATATATTTTCAAGCAAGTAAACCAACAGAAAAACCCTGATTTTCAAACTTATAAGCCAGCCAAATTACCATTGAGTCAATCCGATTCAATTCTATGAAAAAGCCCGATTTCAAAAAATCAACTTCTTCCTCATGATATCCAAGAGTTTGGCTTTTTGGGCAATTCTTCTTTTTCCCTGGAATCTGGCTTTGACACAAGTAGAAGCAAGAAAAGATACCCTCCTCGTTCAAAACCTGGGGGAAGTGGTGGTTTCGGCCACCAAACAGTCTGAATCCCTGCTACAAGCACCTGTAAGTGTTGAAAAACTAAACTTACAAGCTATTCACCAATCGGCCCAACCGGGATTTTTCGAATCCTTACAAAGTTTAAAGGGCATTCAATTCATCACTCCAAGCTTGGGATTTAGGGTTTTGAATTCCAGAGGATTTGGACATACTACCAATGTCAGGTTTGTCCAGCTCGTGGACGGTATCGATATTCAAGCTCCGCACATAGGAGCCCCAATCGCAAATTCTTTGGGACCTACTGACCTTGACATTCTTTCCGTGGAAATTGTCCCCGGCTCGGCTTCCTCTCTATTTGGAATGAATGCCATCAATGGCATTGCCAATTTCATCACCAAAAATCCCTTTGAATTCCCCGGATTTTCTTTCAACCAAAAAACAGGAATCAACCATGTCAGGTCTCAGGATTCCGATCCGGCAATATTCACAGAGTCTAACCTAAGATTTGCCCAAACTTGGAAAGAGAAATGGGCTATAAAAATCAACGGCAGTTATCAACGTGGTACCGATTGGGTAGCCAACAATCTGACAGATCTCAACTCAACCGCAAATGCAGGCATTGGACTTTTGGGTCTGTACAACCCCGGTGCTGACCTCATTAATCAATATGGAGACGAATCGGCAAACCGCAGAACTCTTTTGCTGAATGGCAGCCAATATGTAGTCAGTCGAACTGGCTATGCGGAAAAGGAAATTGCCGACTATGGACTTTCTAATTTCAAGGGGGATTTTGGCATCTATTTTAGACCCAAAGATCAATCCGAACTAGCTTACACCTTCAGAGCAGCCAACCAGAATAATCTATTTCAGCGAACAAACAGATTTCGATTGGAAGACTACCTGACTCAGCAGCATGTGCTGACTTTTCAATCTCCTCAGGTTCAATTTAAAGCGTACTATACCACTGAAAATTCAGGAAATTCCTACAATATCCGATCCATGGCTGAAAACCTGGACCGGAGTTTTAAACCAGACGGAGAATGGTTTTCGAATTTTTCCAATCACTTCAAAAGTGCCACGGCGAACGGCTTAAGCATTCCTGAAGCTTTAAAATATGCAAGAAAGGAATCGGACCGAGGCCGACTGCTGCCCGGTTCGAAAGAGATAAAACAAAAAATAGAAGAGCTTAGGGACATCAACGACTGGAACTTTGGAGCAGCACTTCGGATAAAAACCAGCTTATTTCACACGGAATTTCAACAGGATATCAGTCATTGGAATGTGCTGGCCAAAGCCAAAATTCGGGCAATGTATGGACTGGATTATAGATCCTATAAAATTTTCCCAGATGGCAATTATTTTATCAATCCCATTGAGGAAGGTGAAAACTTGAATTACTGGAAAACAGGTTCTTTCGTGCAGGCAACCAAAACTTTTTGGGATGAAAAACTTAAGCTGAACACGGTTCTCCGCTTGGATAAAAACCAATACTTCAATCCAAAACTCAATCCCAGAATTGCTCTGGTTTATAGTCCCAGCAGCGCCCAATCCTTGAGATTTGCTTATCAAAACGGATATCGGTTCCCCAGTATTTTCGAGGGCTTCTCAAATATCAACAGCGGAGGAAGAAAGAGAATCGGGGGGCTTCCCGTCATGTCCCAAGGGATTTTTGAAAACAGCTATACTCAGGCTTCTGTGACTCAATTTCAAAGAGCCGTGAGAACTGATGTGAATACTGCGAAACTTCCCTTACAGGAAGCAATTGAACGCAACCAAAACCTCTTGGCCAAAAACTCTTACACTTACCTGCAACCCGAACGGGTAAGAAGTTTGGAAATTGGCTTCCGCTCGAAATCTCCAAATGGCAAATTGGATTGGGACCTGGATTTTTATCTCAACAAATACCAAAACCTCATTGCCCAATTGGATGTAAGTATTCCAAAATTCGCGTCCGCAGATAGCCTGGGCTTATCTTTTCTTCAAAATAACACCCAAGAACTATATCGACTTTGGACCAACTCCAAAACCATCAGCAGAAACTATGGAGGGAGCGCGGGGCTCCACTACCGGTTTGAAAAGGACCTCTATTTTTCGGGAAATTTCACCTTTGCAAAATTGTCCCGGACTTCCCAAGGAGATGGCTTAGAGGATGGATTCAATACTCCCGCTTGGCATTATAATTTAATTTTGGGATTTCCATTGGCCCAAGCTCGCCTCGGATTTCAAGTGAATTTTAGGCAGCAGGCAGGGTTCCAATGGGAATCCGCTTTAGCTACTGGTTGGGTGGAATCCTACAGCAGTTTGGACTTTCAGTTGACCGCAATGATTTTCAAAGGTTTGGGAAGAATAAAAATTGGAGCTACCAATGCCTTAAACCAATATTATTACTCCTATCTGGGCGGACCTGCAATCGGTGGTTATTATTATTCGAGTTTGACCTTGGAACTTTAGGGCTCTTTTTAAATCTATATAAACTTCGATTAAACTATCCAGCTCGACTTTCAACTTTCAGCAAATACCGGAAAATTTAATCCCTCATTTTCTCCCTAAAGCGAAGTCAGATGAAATCCCCTTTTATATTTGGGATATGAAAACTTGTTTGCTTCTCCTCATTCCATTGGTGCTTTGGCTTTCCGTCATGCCCTGCTGTGGAGATGAAGTCCAACAAGATTCTCCCATTTGCCTTGAAGACCAAGGATCTTCTGAAAAAGAAACTGAAAATCATGCTCCATGCTCACCGTTTTATTCTTGTGGGACATGTTCAGGCTTTATTTTAGAGGGAAATAATCCTTTGGGATGGATATCGGAAAAGCAGAATTTACCAGTTCTTTTCTCTGAGCCTTCGGTAAATATTCCTCATGGTAGCAGAAGCTCAATTCTAAAACCTCCAAGCCACTATTTTTTCAATTCCTAAGGAGATAGCTCTCCTCAATCCTTTTTTTCCAATAAAATTTTACACCATGAAAATTATTCTAGGGCTAATCCTGGCATTTTGGAGCATTCCCATGGCCATGGCCCAATATTCCATTCAGGTCAAAATCACTGACCATGAATCCAATCCCTTGCCTGGAGCCACTATTCAGATTAAAGCTTTAAATATCAATGCTATAGCTGACGAAAACGGACTAGCTACTCTTGAAGGAATTCCTGCAGGGACCTTCAAAATTGAAATCAGATTCCTCGGATTTGAGAGTGAAGTCATAGAGAGAAAATTCCCAATGGATTCCTCTCTGCTCGAGCAAATATCTCTGCATCCTCATGAGGATGAAATGGAGGAAATCATCGTACAATCTCATCGATCCAGCCGGGTAATTCAGGATTTACCGAGCCGAGTGGAAGTGATTGCTGGGGAAGAACTCTCCGAGAAAGGAAATATGAAACCCGGAGATATCCGGATGCTGCTCAATGAAAGCACAGGGATCCAAACTCAGCAAACCTCTGCGACTAGCTATAATTCCAGCATCCGGATTCAGGGTTTAGATGGAAAATACACTCAGTTGCTAAGGGACGGGCTTCCGCTATATTCCGGGTATTCCGGCGGATTGAGCATACTTCAGATCGCCCCTTTGGACCTCGCCCAAGTGGAGGTGATCAAAGGTTCATCTTCCACCCTCTACGGAGGCGGTGCGATCGCAGGCTTGGTGAATTTAATTTCCAAAAGACCCGAAGAGGAACGAAGGCTGGATTTCATGGTTAATGGAACTTCTGCTTTAGGTTTGGATGCCAGCGGATTTTATAGCAACCAGTTTGGGAAATTGGGCACCACAGTATTTGTGTCTCACAACCAAGGTACTCCATACGATCCTGCTGACATTGGACTTACCGCAATTCCAAAATTTGACCGAATCACCTTAAATCCAAAAATTTTCTGGTCACATAGCGAAAAAACTGAACTAATTGCCGGAATCAACTGGACTGCTGAAAATAGACTAGGTGGAAATTACAGCTATGCCAAGGGAGAGCCGGTTCAAAACCCCTATTTCGAAAAGAATATCACCGACAGACTTTCCTCACAGCTGAGTTTCAAAACGACTTTAGAACAGAACTTGAAATTGGAAATTAAAAACAGTTTCAGCTGGTATGACAGATCGATTGAGTTAGCTGACTATGAATTTGGGGGCAAGCAAAAATCCACATTTTCAGAAGTAAACTTAGCGAAAGCTGGTGGCCGATCTGAATGGATTGCAGGACTGAATCTCTGGACGGATCAATTTGACCAGAAAATAGGTGACCTGGGCAACCCTCTGGATTACAATTTGACTACTACAGGAGCTTTTGTCCAAAACCTTTGGTCCATCTCGGAGCTTTGGACTTTGGAATCAGGCTTCCGGCTAGACTATCAGAAAGATTTCGGTGCTTTCCCTCTACCCAAATTTTCCCTCATGTTTGAACCCAATGAGCAACTGACCTTCAGGTTGGGAGGAGGATTGGGCTACAAATCCCCGACGGCTTTTACGGAAGATGCAGAAAGGGTTTCTTTCAGAAATGTGCAGCCTCCTGATTTCAATACTTTAAATCCTGAAAAGTCATCCGGAGGGAATTTGGATGTCAACTACAAGGTGGGAATCGGAGATGAAATCACCCTGAATACCAACCTGCTGTTTTTCTCCACCCAGATCCAAAATCCACTTATCTTGGTTCCAAATGGAAGCTTCCTGGAATTCCGACAGCCAAATGGAACAGTCAATACCCAGGGAATCGAGGTAAATATGAAATGGACCTATCAAGATTTTAAACTATTTACCGGGTACACTTTTTCGGATGTGAAACAAGAGTTTCAAGGAACTTCCACTCCCTATCCTTTGGTGGCAAAACACCGACTGAATCAGGTATTGATGTATGAAAAGCATGAGGATTTCTGGATTGGGTTTGAGGCATATTATTTCAGCCCCCAGGTATTATCGGATGGAAGCAAGGGAAAAGCTTATTGGATATTGGGCTTAATGACCGAGAAAAAGATTGGAGAATCCGTTTCGGTTTTTCTCAACTTTGAAAACTTCCTGGATACTCGTCAAACACGTTTTGATACCATATTTACTGGCACTATTTCTTCTCCGGAATTTCGGGAAATCTATGCCCCTGTTGACGGATTTGTAATCAACGGAGGTTTCAAGCTTCAGTTCTAAGGAAAGAGGATTTTCTTGTCCAACCTGCCAGGTCATCAAGATCTGGTGGGTTTTGGGTAAATCCTTTTAGAATTTTTAGTACGATAGAAGGGATATTGAAAATTGAGTTCAACATTGAATCAAAAAACCAGCTCAGCAAGATCAATTTGTTGAAAATCAAGAAATATTGTTCCAATCCCGATTTTATTTTTAAACCTTCCTGCCTTGAGTTTGTTTTCCAAGAGTGAAATCAAAAAACCACTCAAAAATGAAAACCACAAAAATTTTGGCATTAGCTGGAGGATTTCTAGCTATTGGATTATGGACTGCTTGTAGCGCTCCAAAAGAAGAAACTACTGAAGAAACCATGGTTGAGGTTGTGGAAGAAACTCCTGCACCATCCAATACAGTAGTAGACATCGCGATCGGTTCTCAGGACCACACTACCTTAGTAGCTGCAGTTCAAGCGGCTGGACTAGTTGAAACCCTTAGCGGAGACGGTCCATTCACAGTATTCGCCCCAACCAATGCGGCTTTTGCAGCTTTACCTGCTGGTACAGTAGAAGGACTTCTGAAGCCTGAAAGCAAAGATGCTTTGACTGGAATCCTTACTTACCACGTAGTGGCTGGCAATGTGATGTCAGGAGATTTAAGTGATGGCCAAGTAGTAACTACTGTAAATGGCCAAACTTTAACCGTATCCATAAAAGATGGAAAAGTGATGATCGGTGGCGCAACCGTTGTAGCAGCAGATTTGGCTGGCAGCAATGGAGTTGTGCATGTCATCGACTCCGTATTACTTCCGAAATAAAGGTTGATAGTTAATAATACAAGGCTGACTCCATTGGGGTTAGCCTTTTTTTATGCCTTTGAATTGAAAGATAAAATAATTTTATCAAGGCAATCAGGCTTTTAAATTTAATTCACCGACTCTCTAAACTCTTTAGGCGAAACTCCTACTTGCTGCTTAAACAACCGTGTAAAATGCTGGGGGTATCTGAATCCCAAACTGTAGGCTATTTCTGAGATTGAAAGTTCTCGGTCATAAATCCGCTGTTTTGCGATTTCGATCAGCTTCAATTGGATAAATTCCTGGGCACTTTTTCCGGTTTCTTTTTTCACCAAATCCCCAAAATAATTCGGAGAAAGATTCTGCTCTTCTGCAAAATGAGCCACCGAAGGAATCCCTTTTTCTTGCGCCTTTCCAGATCGGATATAGGATTTGAGAGCCGATTCGAATTGCTCTATCACATTTCTATTGACCGTATCTCGGGTAATAAACTGTCGATCGTAAAAGCGCTGGCAATAATTCAAAAACAGCTCAATGGCTGAAAGGATGACTGTTTTACTATGCTTATCAATCCGCTCTGAAAGTTCGTCTTGAATCTTTTCGAAGCAATCCAAAACGATTTGTCTTTCCTTGGTTGACATATGCAGCGCCTCATAAGTCTCATAGGAGAAAAAGTTGTAGTCCTCGATTTTTTTACCAAGGTGAGTTCCTAAAAGCAGATCTGGATGAAATAAAAGCGCATATCCGGACATTTTTGGTCGCTCTCCGATTTTCGAAATATTGACCACTTGTCTAGGGCCTACAAATACCAAGGTTCCTTCCTGAAAGTCATAATTCTTTCGACCATACCTTATCTCGCATTCCTCCCCCTCTTTGAGAAAAACGCCATAAAAATGGTAGCGAACTGCTTTGGCTCCCGGGTCCTTAGGCCATTCTCCCTTGGACAAATCCACCACTGTGACTTGTGGGTGCATGCTGGATAATTTCAAAGGGCTGCAGTAGTCGTTTACATTCCAGAGATCTACGATTTCTTCCATGGCAAAAGGATTTAGATCAAAAATAGAAAGAGTCCCCGGATTTAAAGGACAAACAACAGCCCATCTGTAAAAATGGTAGGTAATTCAGTAATCCGGGTAAGTGACTTAGAATTAAAGGGATATAGCTTTGGAATAGAAATAAAATCAAACGTACATGAAAAAATTATTCTTCGGACTAACCTTTTTAGTTCTTACTTCAACTTGGTCATTTGCACAATCCACTACCGAGAAAGAGGTTTACGAGCTTTCCATGAACAAATGGAAATGGATGGCAGAAAAAGACATCGCGAATCTCACTCCCCTATTCCATCCGGAAGCCAAGTTTGTCCACATGAGCGGAACATGGACCACTGCACGAGAACTCGAAATCATAGAAACGGGCAGCATCTGGTACAAAGACGCTAAAGTTCATGATACTGCTGTTAAATTATTTGGAAATACAGCTGTCGTTTGGAATAGAATCACATTGACAGCCCATGTGAGGGGAAATGATGTGGTGACTGAATTTACCGTCACTGAAGTTTATCAAAAAGAAGGTTCCGATTGGAAAATGCTGGCTTTGACTTTCAGCAGCGTACGGGATACACATCAAATTGAGAAATAAAATTTATAAGTCATTCTACTATGACATGCTCCTCGGAATTTGTAATTCCTAGGCCTTATCTAAAGGATTTGTAATCCTTAAAAATCAAATCTCAACACGATTTCTTTTCCCAAATATTTTCCAATGAAAAAGACACTAATCAGTTTATTTATACTCCTTTTGGCCACGCAAGTCACTTTCTCCCAAACTACTCCCGAGCAACAAGAAATTATCGAACTCTCCAAAACCAAATGGAAATGGATGGAAGACAAAGAAGCTGACAAGCTCGCTGAGTTGTTTGACGACAAATCAGTTTTCGTCCACATGGGTGGTTCTTGGGGCAAGCAACGCGAAGTCGATATCATTCGAAGCGGTGGAATTTGGTATAAAAAAGCAGACATCCATGAAGTTTCGGTAGAAATCATCGACAACACCGCTATCCTTCTCAACCGTATCACACTAGTTGCGGAAGTTGGGGGCAGGGAGGTGACCAATCCATTTGAAGTAACCGAAGTGTATATCAAAAAGGCAGACGGCTGGAAACTTGGTTCACTTTCCTTTACGCGATTGATGACTCCCGGTGGACAATAACAAAATATAATCTTATTGTTTGGACAACCTAAGAATTGAGTTTCTGGGTAAAGATCACTTTTGACCCTTTTATTCATTTAGGTACCGATTAGGGGGGACCAACTGTCAAATTTTGAAAAATGGTCCTAAATGAATTCTGTAAATTGAAAGAATAAACAAAGTGAAATGCCTAAAATAGACCAAAAACTCAACCGCAGATCCTTCCTCAAAGTCTCCGCACTTGCAGGAGGTGGAATGATTCTGAGCTTCAATTGGCTGGCTGGATGCAAGCCAAAGGAATTGGAAACTTTGGGAATGCCCAAGGAATGGTTTAGACTCAATGGGTATATCAAAATCGGGGAAAATGGATTGGTCACCATCATGTCCCCTAATCCAGAAGGCGGACAGAATATCAAGACCTCCATGCCGATAATTGTGGCTGAGGAATTGGATGCGGACTGGAAAAATGTGGTGGTCGAACAAGCCCCTTTGGATACAGAAAATTTTACCCGTCAATTTATTGGAGGTAGTCAGGCCATAAGAATTGGATGGAAAGCTTTGAGAACTGCAGGGGCTACTGCAAGAAACCTACTTGTCCAAGCAGCCGCGAAAACCTGGGCTGTTCCCGTAGAAGAAATTTCCACTGAACCGGGTTTTATACTTCATGCTACAAGCGGCAAGAAAGCCCATTTTGGAGAAATGGCGACTCTGGCAGCTACTATGCCAGTTCCTGAAGACGTCCCCCTCAAAGAAATCTCCCAATTCAGAATCATTGGGCAATCACATAAGAATGTGGAGGCCAAGAATATTGTCACCGGAAAGCCTCTTTTCGGGATTGATTATAAAAAGCCCGGAATGCTGAAAGCTATGATCATACATCCCTCAGCACATGGCTTGCGCTTGAAGTCTTTTGACGATTCTGCTGCGAAAGGCATGCCTGGGATCAAGGCTATTTTCCAGATCAAATCCCATCAGGATGATTATGAGAGGACTTTCTTTGACACTACCAGCTTCACGGATTTGGTGGCTATCGTAGGCAATTCAACATGGGAAGTAATGAATGCCAAAAAGGCCGTGAAAGTCGAATGGGAGCCTTTTTCAACTTATGAAGAAAAAAGGGATTGGAACGGGAGAAAGGAACTTCGAACTATTACAGGTGGCTTAGAAAATGAAGCTAGCCAACTTCAAAAAATGGCTGAAGAGGCTAAAAAAGCACGAGTTGTCCGAAAGGATGGAAACCCTGAGGTCGCTTTCTCCAAGGCAGCCAAGATTATTAAACGAACTTTTAATGGGCCATTTTTAGCCCATAATTGCATGGAGCCGATGAACTTTTTCGCTCATGTACAGGAAGACAAAATCGAATGTGCCGGGCCTTTGCAAAAACCGGAATTAACCGAACAGGCTCTTTCTGCCAGACTGGGTGTTCCAATAGAAAATATTTACATAGACATGACCCGACTGGGGGGAGGCTATGGCCGTCGCTCCTATGCCCATTGGTTGATTGAGGCCGCAGTGATTTCCAAGGAAATGAATGCTCCTATTCATCTCCAATACACCCGGGAAGATGATATGACCGGGGGAATTTACCGCCCCATGTACCAAGCAACTTATCGGGCAGCCCTTGACGAGAGTAATCAGTTAATTGGCTTTCATATCAATGCAGGTGGCTTGGTCGAGCCCCCACTCTACGCCGATCGATTCCCTGCTGGAGCTGTTGAAAATTATCTGGCGGAAGAATGGACCGTTGCTTCTAATATTACGGTTGGTTCTTTCCGTGCGCCTCGCTCCAATTTTATCGCTGCTGCTGAGCAGTCTTTTTTGGATGAAGTGGCAGAAGCTGCGGGAAAAGATCCGATCGATTTCCGCCTAGAACTTTTGAAAAAAGCCAAGGAAAACCCAATAGGTGAACGAAATGATTATAATCCGGACCGATATGCAGGAGTCTTGGAATTGGTGAAAAGCAAATCCAATTGGGGACAAACTCAATCTGGTGTTTCCCGCGGTGTTTCGGCCTATTTCTGTCACAACAGCTACGCCGCTCAGGTGGTAGATTTGAAAATCGAAAACGGAAAAGTCCAGATTGAAAAGGTAATTCAAGCGGTGGATTGTGGCTTGGTCATTAATCCTGACGCTGCAAAAAATCTGTGCGAAGGAGCTGTAGTGGATGGAATCGGCACGGCTTTGTTCGGGAAAATAAAGTTTCAAAACGGAGAGCCTGAGCAGAAGAATTTCGATAACTATCGAATGATCCGAATACAGGAAGCTCCCAAGCAAATCGAAACCTATTTTGTGGAAAATTTGGAAGACCCGACCGGGTTAGGGGAACCCACCTACCCGCCTATTTTTGCAGCCCTTGCAAATGCTTTGTACCAAGCTACTGGCAAACGGCTCTCCGAGCAACCTTTCTTTCCCCAATTGAACATCTGATCAATTTCAACCACGCACAAAAGCTTCCTATTTGGAGGCTTTTTGTGATATAGGATTAATTCGATAATCGCCCCTAGTCCAATGGACTGAATTTCAAGGATCTTAATTCTACGTCCGTTGGTAGAAGGTTTGGTTTTATACACAACTTACTTCCTGATTATCAAATAGAAGATAAACTTTGATCAAAACATGGAATAATAAGGTCACAAAAAAAACTGACTCTCTAAAAAAATCCTATTTGAAAATTGGAAAAAAAGACGTTAAATAATACTTGTAAGCCTGTTTTAGTATGCTTCTTGCTGAAATAGTTTGGAACAGAAAATTTATTACCTAAAAAACTCTAAATTTCTGTGCAATTATTGATTCTTGAAAATACTCTTCGAATAACCCAAAACCCATTAGACAAACGGAACAACCCAACATTACCATTTAATCATACAAAACATTGATTTCCAAAGTATCCGTTTTTGCTTTCTTACTTTTTTTATGCACGTGGCTTGGGGGTCAGAGAACTTTTGCCCAGGTTGAAATTAGTGTAAATAGCACCCAGATTTTTTCAGGTAATTACATGGTTGAATCTTGGGACAACACCAATGGATTACCCCAAAATGTCGTTTTCGCCATGGATAAAGACAACCATGGCTATTTATGGTTGGCGACAGAGGAAGGTCTTGCAAGATTGGATGGAGCTTCCTGGAGGGTTTTTGATCAGGATAATTATCCCTTCATGCCCGAACAGACCTATTATGCTTTCCACAAGTCCTCTGCTGGAATTTGGGCTTCAGCCGACAGAAGCATTGTTCTATTGGACAAAACAATCCTGAAAACTATTGATTGTACCAAAATCACGGACAACACCTGGATCAGAGCTGTAACAGAAATAGGAACTGAAAACTTGTTGATCGGTACTGACGATGGGAAAATTCATGAATGGAATAAAGGCTCACTCAACCCCCTGGATTTCTGGAAGCCTGAATTTCAACTAGAAATCAATAGTTTTTATAATCTCAGTGCTTCTAAAGTATTGGTAGGCACGAGTAGAGGGCTTTATGAACTCGACATGGTTTCCCGAAAAATGAAACTCGTTTCTTCCGATACATTTTCTGCCAATAAAATTTTTGGCAACCCAAATGAGTTATATATCTATTCCTCTGAATCAGGAATATCAATCCTTAGAAAGGACTACTCAATGGAGAAAGTTGTTGATTGGGAGGAAATAAAAGATCTCAATCTAAGCAGCTTAACAGTAGATTCCGAAAACAGAATATGGTCAGGATCTTTGGAAAAAGGTCTGATTGCCATCGAAAAGGGAAAAGTACAACGCTTTAATTTTCCGGAGTTAAAAAACTACAGCGTCCGAAAAATCATCAAAGAAGACAATAATCTTTTTTTGGGTACCATGGGAAAAGGCTTGCTTCTGATCAAACCTGCCAAGGTGAATCAGCTGAATTTTGAGCAATTGGTTCAAAAAAATATCAAAGCAATTTATCAAAGCGAAGACAGCAGTGTTTGGATTGGAACCAAAGCCGACGGTCTTTTCAGAATCAAAAATGGAGAAATCAAATCATGGAATCAGCAGGACGGACTAATTCAAAACAGTAACACCACCATCTCTTCGCATAACGGAAAGATTTATTTTGGTTCTAATACCGGAATTTCTGTATTGGACATGAAGTCCGGAAAAATCCTCGACCAAATTACTGAGGAAGATGGTCTCAGAAGTAACTATGTCCATGCCTTATACAAGGATTCCAAAAATATTCTGTGGATTTTGACCCGAAAAGGGGGAATCCATTACCTCGATTCTGAGGGAAAACTTCATCAAGTAAAGCTAGACCCAGAATACGAATACACCCGATTTGTCAGTGCACTTGAACTCAGCAACAAGCAAATTCTCATCGGCTCCATGAACCAAGGCCTCATATGGGTCGAAAACGGGAAATTGGTGAAAAAATTAGCCTTACCCCTACCTCCAGGAGAAAATGTGGTTTATAGCATATACCAAGACAAGGAGGGAGATCTTTGGTTGGCAACACATGGAGGGGTCCTTTTATTGAAAGACGGGAAATTTAAGGCTCTAAAAAAAATCCATGGACTGAAATCCAAAACTGTATACAGTATCACCGGGGACGGAAAACAAGGTATTTGGATAAGCAGTAATTTTGGGGTTCAGTATTTTTCAACCAAAGAGCTGGAAAACTTTAAAAAACAGGAAGGAGATTTATTGTTCAGCTCCACCCTTTACGATAAGCACTTGGGCTTGCCAAACTCCGAAACCAACGGACTTATTTTTCCCGCTGCAATTCAGGATTTTTCAGGAAAAATCTGGGTACCTACCGTGGAAGGAGTAGGAATCATTGACCCTGTTACCATAGTCGAAAAACCTAAAAACCCTATCAATTTTACCTGGGATGAACTGCGGATCGGGGAAGAAAAATCATCCATCGGAAAATCTGTGGAAATTCCCCAGGGAGTTCGGATGTTTCAGATTTCCTTCTCACTGATTGACCTAGAAAACCCAACTCAATACACCCTATTCTATAGAATTGCAGGAAATAATGAGGCCTGGCTTCCTATTAAAGACCAAAGACAACTCTATTTCAATGGCTTAAAACCCGGTGATTATACGCTTGAAGTAAAGATTCTCCGGTTTGGGCAAGACGAGAAAATATATGCGCTGCCCATCAAAGTCTCGGCTACTTTTTTTGAATCTTTAAGTTTTAAACTAATTCTTGGCTTTGCTTTCATCCTTTTGTTGTACTTTTTGCTTTTGTTGTATTTCAACCGAAAAATGAAAAAAGAACTGGAGGAGAAAGTGGTTCAACGAACTTTGGAACTCAGTCAGACAAACAGTAAATTAAAGAGTGCCTTAACCGAAATCGAGGTACAGAATGCAGTCATGAAAGAGCTTACCTGGAACCATTCCCACTTACTCCGGGCCCCACTTACCCGGGCGATGGGAATCAGTCAGCTCTTGATAAATTTCTCAAAATACAAACAAGCCGAAAAGACCAAGGAAGAATTGGAAATTGAACTTTTGAACGCGTTGAAGCAGGTGGATGAAATTGTAAAAGATACCCATGCTAAAACTCAAAATTTTAAAAAATAATGAGTGATTTTTTAGCCAATGTCCTGATTGTTGATGACGATCTGGCCATTTTATTTTTGCATAAAGTAATTATTAAAGGGGGAATGCTCCATTCTTCACCCTTGACTTTTTCAGATCCAAAAGTTGCCTTAACACACGTTCTTGAAAATGATTCCTCTGATTCTAAAATGTTGATTTTCTTGGACATCAACATGCCTAAAATGAATGGATGGGAATTTTTGGATCAACTGAAAACTCAGATCAAGCAGGCCGATATCAAAGTGATCATGGTCACTTCCTCCCTGGACCAAGAAGACCGAGATAAAGCTCAGGAATACCGACTTGTGATTGATTTTTGGGAAAAGCCATTGGATGATCAGAACATTTCCACAATCAAGGCTAATCTAGGTTCATGGCTGGGGCTATCATAGCTCTCTAAGCTACTTATTATCCGATTCTTCTTTTCTCAAAATCATGGAATGGAGAATTGAAAAAGAGCCTTTTTCAAGATTTAAGCTTTTAATAATTGATTTTTTTGGTTAAAACCCCTCATTATATGGGAATTAGGTAAGATTTTGTTTGAAATCCGTAAGGTTAAGCCAACCCAAATTGGATAACTTTAAACATAACTTAAAATTGCTATGGCCTTATATAACCTAAACATCAATGGAAAAACCCAGCAGGTAGATGTCGATCCAAATACCCCTATGCTTTGGGTATTACGAGATCACCTGGATCTAGTGGGTACCAAATTCGGATGCGGAATTGCCCAATGCGGGGCTTGCACGATCCATATGGATGGAAATGCGATGCGATCCTGCCAACTCCCGGTTTCTTCCGTTGGTGATTCCAAAATCACCACCATCGAAGGGCTCTCTGAGAGTGGTGACCATCCAGTTCAGCAAGCCTGGATGGAGCATGATGTTCCCCAGTGTGGCTATTGCCAGGCGGGGCAGATCATGAGTGCTGCTGCACTTTTGGCACAGAATCCTAACCCATCAGATACTGATATCGATAATGCGATGAATGGAAATCTCTGCCGATGCGGAACTTATACCCGAATTAAAGCAGCCATCAAAACTGCATCCCAAAACTTATAATCCCCAAACCCATGAGCAACCTAAATACAAATCTTGATCGAAGATCATTCTTAAAGGTATCCGCTTTGGCCGGGGGTGGTATGATGCTGAGCTTTAGCTGGCTGGCAGGATGCAAACCTTCAACCAAAGAAGAACTTTTGGCCATGCCAAAGGAATGGTTTGAATTAAATAACTACATCAAAATCGGCGAAAATGGTGCCGTGACTCTATACTCCCCTAATCCTGAATTTGGCTCCAATGTCAAAACATCCATGCCAATGATCTTGGCAGAAGAACTGGATACAGATTGGAAAAATGTCTTCGTAGAGCAAGCGGATTTTTATCCAGAGCGATTTGACCGTCAATTTACCGGAGGTAGCCAAGGCATTCGTCAAGGATGGAAACCCCTGAGGACTGCCGGAGCTACTGCAAGAGCTATGCTGGTGGCTGCTGCGGCGCAAACCTGGAATGTCCCCGCATCTGAGATTACCACCTCGGCTGGAATATTGGAACACAAAGGAAGCGGAAAAAAGGCCCATTATGGAGAAGTAGCCAGTTTGGCAGCAACCTTGGAAGTTCCTGAGGAAGTTCAATTAAAAGACGTCAATACATTTACCATTATCGGAAATTCCAAAAGGAATGTAGATGGGCAAAAAATCGTTACCGGAAAGCCTCTTTTTGGGATAGACCACAAGGTTGAGGGAATGAAATATGCAGCCATTGTCCATCCACCTGCTTTTGGGATGAAACTCAAATCTTTTGACAAAAGCTCCGTGAGTGGGATGCCAGGGGTTTTAGATGTATTCCCTATCAATGTTTTTAAAGAGGATTATGATCGAAACTTCTTTGACACCACCACTTTCCCTGAGATTTTGGCGATTGTAGGCAACTCTACCTGGGAGGTGATGCAAGCCAAAAAGTCATTGGCTGTAGAATGGGAAAATGCTCCTGAAACAAGTTTTAGCATGGCAGGCTTTGGAGGAAGGCCAAGCACTCAAGTGAAGGTTCCTGCCGGTCTTGAAAATACCGTTGCACACAAAGCGCGGATGGCAGAATACATCCAGAAAAACGGAACGGTTGTTCGAAGGGATGGAAATCCCGAAGAAGGGTTCAAGAAGGCTGCCAAGGTAATCGAAAGAACCTATACTGTTCCTTTCCTGGCTCATAACACGATGGAGCCTGTCAATTGCTTTGCAGATGTGAAAGGCGACAAGGCGGTTATTTATGGTCCAACCCAGGCCCCTGATTTTATCAGAAACACCATAGCTTCAAGTTTGGGTATGCCAAAAGAGAACGTTCAAATCAACCTTGCACGAATGGGTGGGGGATTTGGAATTCGTGCCTATAGCCATCACATGGTTGAGGCAGCTTTGATTTCTCAGAAAATTCAAGCACCTGTCAAAATGGTTTATTCCAGAGAAGATGACATGACTTATGGTATTTACCGTCCGACCTATTCTGCTACCTATAGAGCAGCTTTGGATGAGAATAATAACTTATTGGCATTTCATGTAAAAGCTGGTGGTATTCCAGAATCACCCCTCCATGCCAATCGATTCCCAGCAGGAGCTATCGACAACTACCTGGCAGAAAGTTGGGACATCCCTTCCAATATTACCATCGGAGCTTTCCGCGCTCCTCGATCCAACTTTATTGCAGGAGCTGAGCAGAGTTTCTTGGATGAGTTGGCGGAGGCTATGGGCAAAGATCCTATTGAGTTCAGACTAGAACTTCTAAAGCGGGCTGAAACCAACCCGGTAGGTGAAAACAATGACTACGTTCCTAAACGCTATGCGAGCGTATTGGAATTAGTCAGAGATAAATCCAACTGGAACAGCCCACAAGCCAATGTCAGCCGAGGAGTATCTGCTTATTTCTGCCACAATTCTTATGTAGCAGAAGTAGTGGATACGGTTATCAAAGACAATCAACCTGTAGTCGAAGCTGTATATGCGGCGGTAGATTGTGGGATCGTAGTAAACCCCGATGCAGCCAGAAATATGGGTGAAGGTGCTATTGTGGATGGATTAGGGAATGCCTTCTTTGGTGAAATGGCTTTCGAAAATGGAGCTCCTACCAAAACCAATTTCGATAAGTATCGCATGATCCGTCACAAAGAGGCTCCCAAAAAGATCGAAGTGCACTTTGTGGACAATGGAGAAGACCCAACCGGGCTGGGCGAACCGCTCTTCCCTCCTGTCTTTGCTGCCTTGGCCAATTCATTATACAAGGCTACAGGAAAAAGGTATTACGAGCAGCCTTTTGCTCCGCAGTTGGAAATGCAGAATTTGAAGATGTAATCTAGCATGTAAGAATTGAGTTGCTTGGTTTTAAGATGAAGCACTCATCTATTGGTTGTATGAATAAATCAATTACTGATCGCCTGAGGAGAATTCTTCAGGCGATTTTTCATTTTAGGAATATCTGCAATTCTGCCAGCAAGAGATAATAGGAATTCATATGTTGCGGATATCCCTCCACAGACGACTGCAGGTAAAATCTAACTTCAAACCCTCTTTCATAAAGTCAGAGACATCAAAGCGGGTAATTCTATATCATTTATAGCCCTTCTTAACCGAAAACGTAACTCTTTTCTATTCCCGATTTAAGGTTCTGGAAAAAGACCAGGTAAGGTTATCCTACATGAGGAATTTATAATCTTGAGGGATCCTTTAAATGTCCTCTATACTTTGAAGAAAAACTTTACCGTATGGTTGTTTAATGGCTTATGCCGAAAAAATAATATCAGGCAGAGAAGCTCCTTTTCTCTCATGAATTTCAAATCTTCTTCAAAAACCGCTCAGCAATGCTTAGTGGCCTAAATAATAGTCTGTTTTTTCTTTTCAGAGACCGGCTTCTCTTGGTTATCTCTTGAAGGATTTTTAATACGGCCAGGGTATGCTTTCCTTTGTTGATCATAATGCATTCTGCCAAAGCTGCCCGGCCGGCATCCGTGATTTCAGCTCGGGATGCAATCCCGGATTTATGCAGATTTTCCAATACCTGCGTAGCCCAGATCACCGGTACATGAGCTGCCTCGCAAAGCCAGGAAACTTCCTCTTGTATCTCCACCAACCTTCCAAAACCAATCTCTACCGCCAAATCTCCCCTAGCAATCATCACTCCAAAAGAAGGCTCTTTCATCCCTTCCAGCAGCAACTCTGGAAAGTTGATCACTGACTCATAGGTTTCAATCTTCAGAATTATGGGGGGAATGTCCTCAGAATATTTCCTCAATTCATTTCTAAGCAACTCCAAATCCTTGGCTTCCCGGACGAAAGAAAATCCAATCGTATCTGCATATTCCACAGCAAACTCCAGACATTCCAGATCAAACTCCGTCAAAGAAGGGATTCGAAGCTTAGAGTCTGGAAAGTTTATGCCCTTTTCCGCATTCAATCTTCCTTTTTTGGAGGAGTTGCGCTCGACCACCAACATGGCGGAATTCTTCATCAACTTGACCACTTTGGCCATGATCATTCCGTCGTCGATAAAGACCCGCTCCCCTACTTTCAAATCCTCAATTATCCCTTTTTCACCGGGACTAATTACCAAATCTTTCTCCGAAAATCCCTCCAAGGATTCGCTTAGCCAAATTTTCTCCCCATTCGCCACTTCGATCCTACCTGAAATTCTCCCCTTTCCCAGCAATTCTGTCCGGAGTTTTGGACCCGCCAGATCCAAGTGAATTTTACAGGGAATCCCTGTTTTCTTACTTGACTGCCGCACCAACTTGATCATTTCCTCCCAGATTTTTGGACCGTCATGAGCACAGTTGATCCGGGCTATCCCCATCCCCTTCTTCAAAAGATCACTGACTATTTCCTTTTTATCCAAAAAAGCCTGGTCAAACGTAACCATCACTGAAGTGGGCCAGTTTTCGGGTGCTTCGCCAAAAAGTCCTCGGGCAGTTTCCTGAATCTTGGCCCGTCCATAATCCAGGGAAATAGCTTCCTCTTCGGAAAAGTCCTCCCCCAGCCGCTCCAAGGTGACCTGAATCTGCCGATGCGTGTGACTTTCGCAACTAGCCAAAGAGGACAGCCCGTGACGATGGAGATTTTCCTGAAGCTCCTGAATGTCCGTTTTTCTAAGGATCAGGTAATTCAGTAGATTTTTGGCTGACTCAACTTGGCTGGGATGTACCTTTTCAAGAAGCGATGCATACCGGGAAGCTGATTTTTTCATTTCCTCTTGGAGAGAAGAAAGCTCCTCGTGCAAGGCTTTTAATTCTGGGTTCATGGGGATTACAGTTTGAATACAAGTTCCTATTTCTAAAGAAAAAATTCAGCAAATAGGCCGTTTAATGAAAAAAAAATCTTCCCGACAGTTCGGTCAAGTTCAGCCACTTATTGTCCAGAGAATAAATTTTCCAAAAACTCCTGAAGCGAATTTAACCCCTGCTGCGTCCTTGGGAGGAATTTTAAATTAAATCTGTTTAGAATGCGCCTAACAAAAAGTATCCTCGCCGGACTGGTTCTGGCAACCAGTGCAGTACTCACTTCTTGTCTGGGAGATTTGGAATCCCCTGCTCTTCCTCCCACCGCTTATGTGTCCATTTACCAAGGTTCTCCGGACGCTCCAGCCTTGGACATTTTTGCCAATGCCAACAAAGTAAACCGGGAACCCATGCAATTTTCTCAGGTTTTGGCTTACAATGCTTTTTATCCGGGGAATCGGGATTTTAGATTTTCCCCGTACAACTCCGCCACCTCTCTTTTGGAAAAAGGGTTTAAGCTTTCTGCAGACTCTGTGTATTCCCTTTTCGTGATCAATGAAAGCGCGAATCTAGATGCGATTTTGGTCAAGGATATCTGGAAAGAGCCGACATCCACTAAAGCCCAATTGAGACTGGTTCACCTCTCTCCGGATACTGAAAGCGTACAGCTGAAGATCAATGACAACACTGCTCCTTTAATCAGTAACACCGCGTACAAAGGAATTTCCGAGTTTTTGGAGATCACTCCTGGGAAATCCACCCTGACCATCGGTCTCGCGGGAACGGGACAGACCTTGCTGACATCCGGTTCCTTGGAACTCAAAGGCAACAGGGTTTATACTTTAGTTTTAAGAGGCTTGAAGAGCCAAACTACAGGCGATAAAAAACTGGATATACAATTGATCACCAATTACATATCCTATTAAGAGGCCACATTTTTTAAGCTAAAATCCCGGGACAATGGGTGGTCTCGGGATTTTCTTTTTTTAAAGGATTTGAGAATTGACTTGAGCATAGAAAGAAAAGCCTTCACCATTAAACTGACCTATCAAAAATTTGAGATAAGGCATTATTCCTAATGCTCAGAAATAGAAATGAATGAGGAATCTTTGTTTGCTCTCTAGCCAATTTTATTGCGTCATTTAGATACCCACAAAAAATGATATTTAAAAGTATAGTTTTTCTTCAAAAATTATTCCGGGGAAAACAATTCGGTTTTATTAAAAACCAAATAATCCAATAAGTGTATCCGCTTTCTAACATTTAAGCCATACACTATGAATAAAATCCCGCTTGAATTTTAGTTTTAGCCAGCTTCGGATTTCGGTCCTCCGACAGGCCAACCAAAGGAATTTTGGATTGAGGTGCAATTGAGGATAATTATATAATCCAATATTTAAGAAAGATATCCAAGATTTTGAAAAAGAAGAGGGTCTAAAGGACACAAAAAAACCACCCGAGATTTCTCCCGGGTGGATCGTTGGTCTAGAGTTCAGATTTATTTTTTGGGCAAAGTGCCGAAGTTTACTTTCAAGGAGGCTCCAAAGAAGCCGATATTATTTCCTGTGCCACTGATGTCTTGCAAAGGATAGTTGTAGAACGGCATCAGGAGATAAGATGTTTTTTTGGATTCCAAGAGCCGGAAATTCACGCCCAAATTGGCCGTGGCAAAAGGCAGGAATCTGGCATTCGGAGCATCCAAGCTCGACAAACCTGTTACATTTTCATTTCTAAAGGATACAGAACTGAGGCTGGTAGAGGCATCCTGTACGGTCACTTGTCGAACATACATGGTTTCCTGTTGTGCGGTCTGGTTGAAGGCTAAGATATTGGAGAAACCTGCCTGGATAGATATCCCTTTATTTCGGGTCAAGGGATAAGTGATATATAGCGGAAGGTCCACTTGAACCTGGTCAATTTCTGTCCTTTCATTAGTCGGATAGGCAGCATTGGCAAAGGCCACCATGCCCGGACCTTTACTGGTCTGAGAGAAATAATTCAGCCCCATTCCAGATCCTACGCTGACTTTCTCACTCAAAGCCAAGTTCATCTGTACTCCCAAGCCTATGGAAGATCCTGTTACATTTTGATTATTCTGAGTTCCTGTCCCAAAGCCTGGGTTTAGGCCCAGAGTCATCGCCATATTGCTTTGGTTGGATTCAACCTTTTCTTCCTGAACTCCCGTCAGATCCGCAATTTGTTTTTTCAGTGCTTCCAACTTGGCTTGATTTTCGGCATCAGTTGCCGTGTTATTAGCTGAGGACGGAGGATTTTGCAGCTCCACTTTTGACTTCTCATTTTCGGTGGAAATTACCGCTAAATTGGATTTGGAGGTACTGGAGTTTGATCGGGAGGCTTCCGAATCGCCAGCTGCCAAAGCTGGAGTTAAGTTGCTTTTCCGAGCTGTGGTTTTTCGGGAACTTGGAGAACTTTGAGCAGGAATTCCGGAGCCTGAAAAAGACGGCTTCTCTTGACCCAAAGGTTCCGAGGACTGGGCATTAAAGTCCTTGGCTTCAAATGAATTTGCATCTCTTTCCTGGGAGGAAGGGGCCTTTTCTTCGCTTAGCAGTTCTGTGGAGGTCAAAGCAGGTACGCTACCCTCCTGTCCAGTGGGCGTAAACCGGATCAAACTATATCCAATCAAAAGCACCAGCGAAGCCGCTATTCCGCTGATCCAATAGGTCCAAGCTGTGGGCTTAGAGGCATACCTTTTCTTTTCAAAGGATTCCCAAGCGCCCTCTTTGTAGGGAACAGGGCTTTCCTCCTGAGCTTTGCGAAGCGAGGATGCCAACCATTTATCTAGATTATCTTCCTGCATATTCTTTCAAGTGAATGTGGATCAACTGACGAAGCTTTGATTTGGCTCGGGTCAGGTAAACTCTGGAAGAGCTCTCGGTGATATTCAGGCGATGAGCTACTTCCCGGTGACTATATCCTTCTACCTCATAGAGATTGAAGACCAGCTGTAGATCTTCGGGCAACTGACGGAGGATCTTCAGCAGATCCTCATAAGCCATTTGGTCCGGAGCATATACCTCGTCGAAGACAGGCAACTCCCCGTCTGCTTCCAGGTGATTTTGGAATCTTTTATTTTTTCGGTAATAATCAATGGCCGTGTTGACGGTAATTCTTCTCAGCCAAGGTTTGACTTGGAGGTTTTCCTCCATTTTTTGAAAGGAATCAAAACACTTCAGAAAAGAATCATTGGTGATTTCGTAGGCCAAATCCTGATTTTTGACATAGGAGAGACTAATTCCCATGACATAGCCATAGTAGCGTTTAAAAAACACTTCCTCATGTTTTTTTGACCGACGTTTACATCCGTCAATCAACTCTTGATCCGACCAGTTCAATTCAGAAATCGGCTATATCGATTTAATTTTTATTTAACTCACAATCTCCCTCACACAGGTAATCCACATAATTGCAGTATTCCCGAACGTAGAGATACATCCGTTCTACCATCTGCGGAGCCATAGTTTGGAAGGCTTTTTTCAAATCCACTACCAAAACATCCTCCACCAATTCTCCCGTTTGGGAGCAGTTTTCCAGCTCCGGATACAAATAAAGCTGAACACGCTCAGGGTTTGATTCTTGGACTGAGCCATCCCAAACCAAGCTGTATTTACCCGTACAATTTTGCGACCTTTTCACTTTCAAAGTCAAGATATCTCCCGAACGCTTTATTCCCTTTATTGAAACAGGGGTTCGGCATACCGGTTGGGAAGTCCGTTCAAAGTTTAATTTTTGATACAAACGGGGATCCGCCTGAAACCGGACATTTCCAAAGTTCACCTCATAGAAATTTGACAAGGCAAAATCTGCATCAGGCTCCTCCACCGAACAGGAGACAAAAAGAATAAGTAAGGCAATGCGGTAAAACCAGGTCATTTTGAAGATCCTTTGCAATAAGGACGAAGCTGGCGCCAAAACGCTACACACCTTCCCAAAAGAATTCATTCAAAGCTTTCTGTAAAGAATCAAAGCAGACACCAAACCTAGTTCAGGATGTCGGTATGCTTCCGGAATTTTCCCGATTTCCTGAAATCCAAGGTTCCTCCAAAGTCTCACGGCATGCACATTGCTTTCCACCACAAAGTTGAATTGCATTGCTTGGAAACCCAGATTTTTGGCCTCGACCAAAGCAAACTTCCCCATAGCTTTCCCAAATCCTTTTCCTCCATATTGGCTAGATACCATAAAGCCCGCATTGCAGATATGGTCCCCTAGGTCCGGCTGATTGGCTTTGAGGTAGAGCGTACCCACAATTTCCCCTTCCCATTCTGCGACATAGGTGTGCTTGTCGTCCTGAAGCCAATAACTCATCATTTTTTCTCTAGAACTATCCGGAGAAAAAACATAGGTTCCCCCCTGCCTGATTATGGGTTCGATCAAGGCCCAGAGTTCGGTTACATCGTTTGGAGTGGCTTTTCTGAAAATGAGAGTCATTGGAATGGGTTTCAATAAGTAAGGAATATGCCTTGCTAAATTATTCCTAGTTTTGGAAAACCTGTAGAACCAAGTAAACAAAAGCCTGAATATCTTCGCAAGAACTCTTCCTTCTATGTCTCAACCTATGCGTCCACAGGCTTTGCCGGGAGTCATCATGGCTCTAACTTCTGCCATTTTTTGGGGAATTTCAGGTACCTGTGCCCAGTTTCTATTTGAGAAAAAAGCCATGGACCCTTCTTGGCTGGTGACTTGGAGGATGATCTTCGCCGGATTCATTTTGGTAGTTTTCTCCATGACTCAAGAAAGAAAAGCAGCTTTCCATGTATGGAGAAAACCTTATGACATTCTTCGTATTGTACTCTTCGGCATAGTGGGAATGGTCGCGGTTCAATACACCTACTTTTACAGTATTTCACTTTCCAATGCCGCCACGGCCACCATTCTTCAGTACATCGGGCCTGTCTTTGTTGTGGGGTTTTATGCCATCAAAAACCGAAAATGGCCGGTATTGGCAGAGTATGGGGCACTAGTTTTAGCATTGACTGGCACCTTTCTTCTGGTCACCCATGGCTCCTTTGAGGAATTGGTCATCTCCGAAAAGGCAGTGTTTTGGGGTATCCTTTCAGCCATTGCTTTAGCTTTTTACACCATCCAACCCGTGGGATTACTCAGGACCTTTTCTCCTTCCGTAGTCGTCGGCTGGGGCATGTTGATCGGAGGCGTCGGGTTTTCCATGATTACCCAACCTTGGGAGATCTCCGGAATTTGGGATATGGGTACCTGGACTGCCTTCGCTTACATCATCATTTTCGGGACGGTTTTGGCATTCTACTTTTTTCTCAAATCTGTGACCATCATCGGTGCCACCCACGCTAGCTTATTGACTAGCGTGGAGCCATTGTCTGCGGCCATCACTGCGGTGATTTGGTTGGGGGTTTCATTTTTGGCTATGGATTGGTTTGGGACGCTGTTGATTTTATTGACAGTAGTACTATTGACTTGGAGTAGAAAGGAAAAAGCAGAGGCGAACTCTTAAAAAAAGCCCGGTGAATACCGAGCTCTTTCGCCTATTCAAACACCCTTACAGTTAACTTTTATTTTGAGCAATACCCATCTATAACCATGTTTTAGTTGCTTTTCAAGAGGATTGAGATTCTAGGACCGAGGTTGCATAAGCTTTGAAAAAAATCTGATGTTTTTTTTTCAAAAAGAGTCGAAATTCTTTGCTACCTCACTAGTGGTTGGAAAATGGAAATTCGAACTTTTACCTATCGAAGTCAATTCGATCCTTATAGCCTATAGGATTGGATTATTAGGAACAGAACGGTCTAACTTAGTTAAGAATAAATGGGATGAATAATCATCATACAACTTCAGAATTAGTATTTTAAAAATTGGTATTCCCGCTTTTTTTTCGTAATTTCAAACACACCCTAAATGAACTCTTTTAAATCAATAATATTTATCGATCTATAACAACACCTTCAAAAAGGTTAAATTAAAAAATAGATTTTTAATTAAATCACTTTCAAAAAGCCTCTATTATTCAACCATATACAATATATTATTTAATTATTTTTCAAGTGTTCAGTATAAGTTTTTTACAGAATATTGGAAATAAATTAACCCTAAAAAAATTACAGTTTATTATAGAATAACCTATTCAAACCATCACCGATTTATTTCATATAAAACAACAATCACCACCTTCGAAATATGAAAAAAACTTTACTTATCTGCTTATTATTCTGCGTCATTCTCTCCACTTCCAGAGCTCAGGAAGCCATGACTACAGTAAACCTTGACTTGATTCAAAATCGAATCAATGGTGGAATGCCACTTCCTTCAGAAGAGAAATTTTACATTCAGGGAGCTATACCAAGTGAAATCAAACTCGTCAAAGTGGAACTCTTCCCTTCCAAAAAATCGGACAAAAGCAAAAAAACATACTTTTGGAAACCTCCATTCGGATATCAGGAGCTCTCTTTTCATATTTTGGTGGAGGATCCTCTCCGATCCAATGAAGATTATCAAATAGAATTCAGCTTTTATCAAACAGCCGGACAGGCTGAAGTAGAAGAGCTTAGAAAGCTGGTCAAAACCAATTTATTGACCTACCTGAATACCATTACTTCAGTTAAAAAAGGAGGAATTGTATTTGAAGATTCCAATGATCAAATCATCAACAATGCTAATGAAATAGTAAAATCAGGAATATATTATTTTGAGCTGCCTACAGGAGCTTCTTTTCCAGGCTTTTCGGATTTGACAAGAAAAAAATTAGAGCAGCGTAAAAAGCTAAAATTGGGAAATGCCCGATTCAATATTTTTGGCTTGGGAAAAAATGATGAGGCACGTGCGGCTTATGCCAGCAAATATTTAGAAGAGCTGGAAACTATCATGCTTTCAGAAGTGGACCAGTACCTCAGCTTTAATCTTTTGGCAAAGGTAGATGAAAAGAAATTCATGAATTACCCCACTGACAAAAAGGCTAACTCTATTCCATTAAATATTGGCTACGGAGCCATTTCACTTTCCAAGGATTTACAAAATCAGGAATTTGTCTATAGTCCTTATGTGGGCTTTTCCTTCCCATTGGGAAACAGGACTTTTGCCAAATTTATGAGTAACATGTCCATCAGCAGTGGGATATTTTTATCCAGGGATATGGAAAACTCCCTTGGTGAGCGGATCAGCGGAGTAGCCTTTGACCGGCCTGTATTTGTTGGTTTGGGGTATAACTTTTTCAGATTTCTCAGACTGAATGCAGGCGGTACTTTTCTTACCACTGAAAAATTGAACGGCAGCAAGATCCGTGAATTCCAACCATTTGTTGGCTTAAGCGCAGAATTTAGAATTTGGGTGGGATTTGGAAACAAAAGGTAAGGAAATGAAAAAGCTACTTATTCTTCTCGCCTTTTTGGGCACCCTTTCCCCCGCTGTTTCCCAACAATATGGGTACAAATGGAGATTTGGACTGAGCGCCGGAACTACCAATTATTACGGGGACATTAGACCCATCGGAATCAGGAATTTCAAAGACTTCACCAAGCTCTACGACAGCTATGAGCACTACACCGATCGTCTGTCTTACCAAGCCTCTATGGAATATGCCTTAGGAAATTCAGTAGGCTTAATGTTGACCGCGGGAAGCTATCAATTTGGATCAGGAGATCGATTGGTGAAAAATGACGGCTCCTTATACTTGGATGGTGAAAACTTTGATCGGGCTCTCAATTTCCAAACCAACCTTTTCGATGCAGGACTATCCTTTGTATTTAAGCCCGATAACAATTGGCTACTATCCGGAAAGTCCTTTTTGGCGCCCTATATCACGTTAGGTGCAGGCTTTCAATCCTTTGAGGTATTTGGAGACCTTTTGAATGCAAATGGATCCCGCTACGATTACACCAATTCATCTTTGATTCCTGACGGAACTTTTGAAACCAAACTCCGTGGGCTTGAAACAGAGCTTCCGGGTGGATATTCTAAAACTTCCTTTTATGCCAATTTGGGACTTGGTTTTAGAATCAGACTGAGCAAGGGTATAGAAATCTTTGCCCAGTCAGATTTCAAAAGAGCTGCTACAGATTATTTGGATGATGTCTCCGGCCCATACCGTACTACCTACGAAAACGATTTTCAACGGTATGCTGCACGTCCGGGAACCAATACATCTTCTGCGGACCAACCCTACCGAGGTAATCCGGATGGTCGGTCGGATTGGTACATTTATCATGGAATGGGTATCAAGTTCAGCTTTGGAGCAAATAAGAAAAGCTTTACTCCTCCTGTCATCCAAAGACAATTCACCTACGTGCCCCAAGCCTTGATCAAAAAACAAATGGAGCCAGTGGACTCTGTGGAAAAGGTAGCTCCCAAAACCCTACCAGAAAGCACTGTCAATTATTTTACTGTAATCCAATTGCCAGGGTGGCAAAAAATGAATGCAGGAGGAACCATCCGAATAGACTCCTCAGGTTTGGCTGCACATGAATTTTTCAAAGATTCTATTTCTTCTCAAAGAGAAGAAATTCGCATGGAACTTTTGGAAACTACTGAGGAAATGGATCAGCTGGAAAATCGGATGGAGATGATAGCGAAAGACTCCACACTCTCGGATTCTGTCAAGCAAAGTAGAGTGCTTGAACTCGAAAACGAGCGCTCTTATTCCATGGGAAAAATCACAAGCTTAAATTTCCTAGACTCTGAATTGAAGGCCAAACAGGATTCTCTTGGCACAGTTTCCAAAGATCGTTTTAAAACTCCTGTGGACACTGCTGGAATGGTAAATCAACTCCTGATTTATCCCGGTCAAGTCAGTAAAATCCTTTATTTAAGCTCTGGAGAGGCGCAAATCCTTTTACAAGATGACAAAGCTTCCCTTAGCACTATGGACTCTGTTTTGAATGTCAAAACGGAAGTAAGAAAGACGGATTTCCCTACTAAAACTCAAGATCAGGAGACAGTCCTGAAATCCAAAAAATCTACCAGCCCAACTCCTTCCGAAGACATGATGAGTAGAGCGGATTTTGAGGCAAAAATGGATCAGTTTAAATCAGAAATGCTCCAAGCTCAAGCCGTAAGAGATTCTGCCATGATGAGAGTATTTGCCTCCAAATTATCCAGTCAGCAAGTCACCGACTCCCAAAATTTGAGACGTGAAGCCTTGACTGCCAAAACCGAAGGCGAGGAGCTGAAGGAGCAAAGAAAATTAGAACTTGAAAGGCAGAAGCAAGAAATCTTTGAGGAAAGAAATAAGCGACTTGAGCAGCAAAGATTAGCGGCAGGTGCGGCAACCACAACTGCGACCATCACCCCAAGTTCAAAGGATCGGAGCTTAGAAGAGGAGCTGGCCAAAAGAGATTCGATCTGGATTGACCAAATCCAAGCAGACTCTATTCTGATTGATAGCCTCCAGCGATTGGTCGCAACACCGAAAGTGGAGGTAAAAACAGACACTGTTTATATTGAGAAAAAAGTCGATTCCCTCACCTATTCCCTTTTAAGTGAGATTGAAGTTTATTTTGGAATAAATCAAACCAGCCTTACCGATGCCGAAAAGGAAAAACTGATTCAGGTAAAAAATATGCTGAATTCCTTCCCTGAATTGAAAGTCGATTTGAGAGGATTCGCGGACAACACTGGCAGCATTGCCTACAACCTCCGGATTTCTGAGAAGAGGGTAAATGCTGTTCGGGACTATTTGACCTCTCTTGGAATCAATCCCACCAGAATCAACTCCAATGTCGGAGGATTAATTATCAGGGGAAAAAGCAAGGGCTCAGTTGACACGGATCGAAAAGTGGAGGTAAGATTCAAGGAAAAAGTGGAGTAAGCTTTTAAAAATTGGCTTTCTATTTCCATCCGAATTTTCTCTAAAAGACCATTCCGAATTGAAGAATTGAAATAATCCACCAAGAAAACAAATGGGGCTGCCTATCAATTAGGCAGCCCTTTTTGCGTGGTTGTAGGAATTGTCTGGGGCGAAGGGATTTATACCATCCTTTTAGGTTCAAATGCCAATAATCTAAATCCATTTAGAAAAAAATTCATCAAAATGAGTCCCCAAATAACCAGCAATAGCTATTATCAACTGATTTAAACAAAAGCCAAAAAAGCTTGTTGATTTCAATGAAAATAATCCCAATTATTTCGAGTTTTTTGAGGTATTTAAAAAATAAAAAAGGCTTAAAAAAAATGTTTTTGGTCTTGCTTTTAAGCCTATTTGTGGATTGAGAAATTTTAATTTCCTTCGTGTAAAATTTCCCCTAATTAAGTCATTCTATTTGAGAAAAAAGTCCTTGAATATGGAGGGAACACCCACCAGCCAAAATCACACTCCATTAGAATTACCCCCTATAAGTTAAATTGAAACGACCTGTTAACGATTGACATCCAATAACTTAGGCTTGGACCTGAATCCCAGCCAAATTAAAGTTCGGATTTTTTGGAAAATCATGCGCTGCATGATTCTATGCTTACTATTGCTTTCTTCATTTTCCGGGTATTCACAAGCTACCTATCGATGGATTGGTCCCAACAATGGTATTTGGGGAACCTCAACAAACTGGAGCCCGACTAGATCCTCCATACTTACAACCGACATTCTTGTATTTGATACTGGGACGAGCCTGACAATATTAGATGTTCCTTCCCAAACCATCGGTAAGATCCAAATCACCAATAATTCCACAATCACCCTAAAGCCACAAACTACAGGAAACAGAATAATAACAGTTTCGGCTGATGCTTCAGATGCCATTTTGGTAAATAGTGGCTCAAAACTCATCATATTAGGCAGGGATGGAACACTGCCAAGAACATTAACTCTTAGATCCTCCAGTACGGTTGCCTCGAATGCTACCATAAATGGGATTGTTGAGGTGGGAATTGACAATGGTAATGTTGCAGCCTCTGGAACTTTTCAAAGAAGAGCACCAGCAATTTTCAATTTTAATGCAGGGAGCCATTATATCCATAATAGAAATGCAGGAACAGTTCCAACTTCAGTCTGGAGCCAAAATTCTATCATGGAAATAACTGGCGTGACCAATACCATGCCGACCGGTTTGGGGCAAACTTTTGGAACTGTAATTTTAAATAATTCAGAAAACACAGTAAATGGAAATTTCGGTCCCGTAAGGATTACCGGGGATCTAACTGTCCAAAATGGAGGTTTGGGTGAATTTAGGCAAACGTCAAGTTACATAATCGATGGAAACTTCAACCTTATAAACGGCAACTATACAGTTGTGAATTCAACCACCTCCAGAACTTTGACAGTTGCAGGAAACTTTACCCAATCTGGTGGCACTTTGAATATGACCATTAGCTCGGGAATCGGTACTTTGAATGTGGCAGGAAATTTCACACAGACAGCTGGAATTATTACAGAGACTAGTACCGGATCAGGGACCATCAATTTAAATGGAGGAGGACCTCAGCAAATATTCACTTCTGGCGGTACTGTGTCTAATACCATTAACTGGGGTATTTCAGCGAATTCATTTGTACAAACAAATTCTCCGAGCACCACATTTGGAGGTGGCGGATCCTTTACCATAAATGCGGGAGCTATTCTAGGGATTCGGGCTTCAGATGGGCTGGCCACCACCGGAGCCACGGGACATGTTCGCTCCACGGGCACCCGGACCTTCAATCCTACTGCGACCTATATTTTTAACGGTAGTGGAGATCAGTCTTCCAGTCCAAATTTCCCCGCCACAGCTTCAACTATTCGGATTGAAAACACAGGAGTTGGAGGAAACAACACGGTCACCTTCAACAGAAATGTAACCCTTAGCGGTGATTTATTGGTATCTCAAGGAAACCTAGACCTTGACACTTTTACCCTTTCAAGAGGGAGTACCGGGGGTACCTTTAGTTTAGGAGGAGGTCTTCGACTAACTGTAGGCGGGGCAAATAACTTTCCTGCAAACTATGGGACCTATTCCATTCCCTGTACGAGTATTGTTGAATATGACGGAGCTTTAGACCAAACCATAGCTGGGCAAAACTATGGAGAATTAATCCTGAATGGCTCAGGTACCAAAACATTTCAATCGGGAATATCCTCTATTTGCGGGAATTTCTCAATTCTGGGTTCAGCAATTGCCCAAGGAGTGAATGGATTCTCAATTGGTGGAAATGTATCCATTGGTTCTGGTACCACTTTTATTCCCGGCGCCTTCACTTATCAAGTGGGAGGAAACTGGACAAATTCTGGTACCTTTTCGGCAGCTGGCTCTACAATTGATTTCAACGGAATCACGGCTGCTTCAATCGGAGCATCCAATTTTGAAAACATTACTTTTTCTGGAACCGGGACAAAAACAGCTATAGGGTCACTAAGCATTGCCGGAAACGTATCAATCACAGGGAACTTTACTGCCGGTGCATTTATGCACACTGTTGGAGGAAATTGGTCCAAGCCCGGAACCTTTATTGCCACAGGGTCTACGATTAATTTCAATGGAGCCAATTCAGGAAATATCGGCGCCAGTAATTTTAACAACCTGACTTTTAGCGGAACCGGCGTAAAAACTGCAACGGGAAGCCTTAACTGTACGGGCAACATTTCTATTACTAATAATTTTTCTGCGGGAAGCTTTTCCCATTCCTTAACTGGTAACTGGACTTCATCCAGCACGAGCTTTACACCTGGAACAAGCAACATTCTTTTTAATGGGGTTGCTACGCAAACCATAGCTGCATCCGGAAATTCGTTTTATAACTTAACCCTGGATAATTCGGCAGGATTGACAGCTTCAGGCCCGCTTACATTAAGCAACCAATTAGTTTTGGACGCGGGCTCTTTTGCTGCAGGGACTAATTTAACCATGGGGGCTGGATCGAGGATTACCCGAAGAGGAACTGGCACCTCCACAGGAATGAACGGCACCATTCAGGGTAGTAACGCGTATGACGTAATTTTCGAAGGTGGTTCCAAATCTACATCCTCAGAAATCTCTGGAGCTGGACTTAGGGATGTAACACTGGCCATGAACGCCAGTTCGGTTTTGACTGCAGCAAGTAATTTGAGTCTATCTAGACTTTTGACCATTCCTTCAGGAAATACATTAGTGATGGGAACTTTTCCATTGTCTAGGGCTGGAATGACCACCTCGGGAACGGGTACCTTGATCACAAACAATACCAGCATTAATCCTATCCCCGGCGGAGTTAATTGGAGTTTTCTTGTTCGCTATGGAAACCCTACTGGATCTCAGAAAGTAGTGTTCGGAACCTATGCCAATTTGGACTTAGCTGGAACTTCTGGCACGGTTACTTTTGCACAAACCAGTGAAGGTTTGATCTCAATCTCTTCCGGAGCCCTTACACTTACCGGCACTCAAACCTACACCTTGACAGGTTCTACGGTTGTTTTTAACGCTTCTACTGCCCAGAATATCCCTGGAATCACATTTAATAACATCACCCTTGGAGGTGCCGGGGACAAAACTCTTTCCAATGGAACTATAATCAATGGTACTTTTTCAATTGGAGGAGCTGCAGTGGCTAAGTTGGGTAATACCAACCGGACAGTCGGAACTTTACTACTCAATAATGTAATTCAATCGACAGGTTCTTATGGCAGTACGGCCTCTGCTGCTACCAATCAGTTGAGCCAGTTTTTCGGAACAACTGGTACAGGAGTTATCGATGTGACCTCCATTTGTATTGATGGAGAATGGTTGGGTACTACCTCCTCGAATTGGTTTGATCCTACCAACTGGTGCGGAGGGATTCCAGGTATTAATACCGATGTTCTGATCCCGGCAACAGCACCCAATCAGCCAATCATCGGTGCCAATGGCGCCAATGCCAAAAACATCAACATAGAAGCTGGGGCAAGTCTCACCATTTCCGGCACCTTCACCTTGAATGTTTCCGGAAACTGGACCAATTTGGGGACTTTCGTTCCCGGTACCTCCAATGTAGTCTTTTCGGGAAGCGAGGACGGATTGATTGGAGCTAGTAATTTTTATCAGGTGACCTTTTCTGGAACAGGAATTAAATCCGCATCCGGAAACCTAACTGTAGGCAACAATTTCACCATTTCCAACGGAGCCACTTTTGAAGGGGGAACTTACACTCATACCCTGGGAGCTAATTTCTCCAATTCAGGAACCTTCGAAGCTGAATCTTCCACATTTAAATTCAATGCCGGCACATCCAATATTTCAGGATCAAGCTCAAGTCAATTCTATATTTTGGAAGTGAATGGGGGCGCAAACTTAACCCTCTCCTCTCCTACCCAATTTAGCAATTCATTAAATCTTATTTGGGGTACCCTAAATGCAGGCACGCAACTAAGCCCGCTGAGTGAAACTATTATCTCAAGAGGCGGAACAGTGGCTTCCCCAACCTCTTTTACCGGAACATTGCAAGGAGGTAATAGCTATGATTTGGTGTATTCAGGGCAAAGTAAAACAACGGGTGCTGAAACAACCGGAGCAGGTCTAAGAAACCTTACCCTGGGCTTGAATTCCTCTCAAACTCTGACTGCCTCATCCTCTATTGCACCTAGCGGAGTTTTAACCATCCCAAGTGAAAACACGCTAGCAATGAGCACTTTTGCTTTAAGCAATGCTTCCATGACCACCTCGGGAACAGGTCTTTTAACCACCCAAAACACGTCAGCAAACCCGCTCCCAAGCGGAAAAACCTGGTCATTTCCGGTCACTTATTCTGCGGTTTCTGGAGGACAAAAAATCGTCTATGGAGTCTATAATGGACTGTCGGTCTCCAATACCTCGGGAACAAATACCCTTGCGCCCGTGTCTGATGGAGGAGAGATAGAAATAGCTTCAGGAAATTTTACTGCCTCAGGCAGCTATATCTCCACTAATTCCACCGTAAGATTTAATGGTACAGGCAACCAAACTGTACCTGCCATCACCTTCAACAATCTTATTTTAGAAGGTAGCGGAAACAAATCTTTCTCAGGAACAACCACGGTCTCCAATATCCTTACCATTGGAGGGAGCGCAATTTTAAGACTAGGAAGTGTCAATTCTACAGCAAATTTTCTTGTTCTTGGAATTGCCGGACAACCTTCAGGAACCTTCGGAAGTACAGCTTCATCAGCCTCTTTCAGACTTTCTTCATCTTTTGGAACAGTTGATTTGGGAGTATTAACCGTCTTGGGAAGTAACTGTACACCCGGAATTTGGCTTGGATATGCGGATACCAATTGGAATAATGCTGCCAATTGGTGTAGTGGAATCCCTACATCGACAACTGATGTGGTTATTTTGGGTACGGCTCCCAATCAGCCCATTATTGGAAGTACAGGCGGTATCACTAGAAATTTAACCATTCAGACCGGGGCAAGCTTGGCATTTTCCGGAGCATTCAACTTGGATATGCATGGTAACTGGGTCAATAACGGGACCTTTATTCCTAACCTTGGAAGAATCACTGTAAAGGGAAGCGGAAACCAATCCTTTGGCGGAACGTCCAGCACAACGGTCTACCGTTTAAATCTGGAAAAACTTTCGGCTGAGCAGTTCACACTCAATTCAAATCTTACCATAAGCAATACGCTCTCGCTTACATCGGGCACTTTCATCGCTTCTACCCGATTAACTATGGGAGCTAATTCCCAGGTGATCCGGGGAGGTACCACAGGTGCTACCACCACATTTACAGGTGCCATCCAAGGAACCAACCCCTATGATGTGACCTATGAAGGCAATGGTAAAACTACTGGTGCTGAAATTTCCGGAGTCGGATTGAGAAACATCACCCTGAATTTGATCTCTGCCAATGAGCTGACAGCCAGTACAGCAATCACTCACACAGGGTCCTTGAATATTCCGAGTGGTAGGTCATTAAACCTTGCCACTTTCGTCCTAAGCAATGGCTCCTTGTCCACTACTGGAACAGGCTTATTGAAAACAGCAAGTACTGCAAATCCTCCCCTGCCTCGAGGGGTCAATTGGTCCTTTGAGGTAAATTACACCTCCACTTCCGGTGGGCAAAGGGTTGTTTTTGGCACTTACAATACCTTAAAAACACTTAATACTTCAGGGACAACTACATTAGACCCTCTCAGTGCCGGAGGAGAAATTGAAATCGCTTCAGGTAATTTCACTACCTCGGGGTCAATAACTGCCACGGGATCCAAGGTGGTCTTTTCTGACTCTGGAATTCAAACCTTACCAGCAATAACCTACTCGGACCTCGTTCTCCAAGGGTCTGGAGATAAGGTGTTTTCAGGAGTAAGCAGCATAACCGGAACTTTATCCATAACCGGTGCTGCTGTCGCCAAATTACTGAATGTCAACCATACCGCTGCAAATCTATCTCTCGGCTCCATAGGCCAACCTAATGGATCCTTTGGTTCCTCTGCTTCCTCAGCCACCTACAAGGTTACTCAGTATTTTGGCACTACAGGTACCGGGCAACTCACTGTCAGCACTAGCACATGTTCGGCCGGACTATGGCTGGGCTATATCTCCACAGCCTGGAATACTGCCACCAACTGGTGTGGAGGAGTACCTAATTCTACTTCAGCTGTAACTATCAGTAGCGCAGCCCCCAATCAGCCTTTGATCAGCGCAGGAAACGTCAGCATTTTCAGTCTCGATATTGAAAGCGGGGCCACACTTACCATGTCCTCTGGAAGAAATCTAACCTTGGAGGAAAACTGGAATAATGACGGAACATTTATTCCTGGAAATGGTAAAGTTATTTTTGCATCAAACTCGGATGACCAAGCCATAACAGGATCGGGAATCAATAACTTTTTCAATCTTGAAATAAATAAATCTGCCGGCCTGGAATTACTAATGGATGCTCCATCAACCCTAGCTAATAAGCTGACTTTATTGAGCGGAGATTTTTATTCACAAAGCAATTTGACTGTTTTGGCAAACTCTTCCATTGACGTTACAGCAGGTGTTTTTTATGGCTCGATTCAAGGGTCCAACCCTTATGACATTACCTATTTAGGTGCCAGTAAAACCTCTGCTTCGGAAGTTTCTGGCTTAGGGCTAAGAAATATTTCCCTAAGCCTTTCTGCTTCTGCAACTCTTACAGCCGGTACTTCGATCGCCATGAGTGGAACCTTGTCTATTCCTAGTGGATTAACACTAGCCATGGGAGGTAATGCGCTTTCAGGGAATTTGACCCCATCAGGAACAGGTTTATTGACTTCTTCCAATACCAGTGCCTCTCCCCTGCCCGGTGGAAAAAACTGGACCTTTGGAGTGACATATTCTTCAAACACTGGCGGACAAAAAGTAGTCTATGGCACCTATAATGGCTTAGCGGTAAGCAATAATTCAGGTGTAACGAATTTTGCTCCAGAAACAGATGGGGCAATAACAATCGCAACGGGTAATTTGACCCTGACAGGTGCAGGGACAAAAAATGCCTCCACTTCAAGATTCAGATTCACAGCATCAGGAGACCAGACCATTCCTGCTTTGACCTTTAAAAATCTCGAATTAGCCGGAAGTGGGGACAAAACTTTTGGAGGATCTTTGACGGTAGTTGAAGAACTCTCCATCTCGGGGACAGCTGTAGCCAGACTCCTTAATGCTAACCATAACAGCAATACGGTAACCTTAGGAGCGACTGTACAACCTTCGGGAACCTACGGAAGTACCGCCTCTTCTGCGCAATACAAGCTTAATACCTATTTTGGAACTTCTGGGACAGGTATATTGACCGTTGCTACAGGATTATGTACCGCCGGAACCTGGTTTGGGGTTACGAGCACCGATTGGAACACTGCCAGCAATTGGTGCGGAGGTATTCCAGCTCTTACAACCAATGTGGTGATTCCTGCTGCGACACCATTTTCCCCATCCATTGGTTTGGCTGGAGGAAAAGCCCAAAATTTAACCATAAACTCCGGTGCTACTTTGACCATTTCAGGAGCCCATCTTTTGGAGGTTGCTGGAAACTGGACCAATAACGGAACCTTTAACCCGGGAACTACCAGTACAGTAGAATTCAAAAGTAGCGCTGCCTCTACCATCAACGGAGGTTCCTTTGCAAACATCAGCTTCACGGGCTCGGGTACCAAAACCATAAACAATACCCTATCCATATCCGGAAATATCACTCCAGTCTCCGCTCCGGTGGTACTTTCCAATCCATTCTCGATGACTTTAAATTCCGGAATGACCATGGAAATTCTTTCCTCTGGATCTGTGAACACTGCCGGGGCCTCCAGCAAACTTATTCTTCAACCCAATGCGATTTACGTCAACAGAAGCACCTCCAATCCCCGAATCGAGGTAAAACAACTATTTACCGGTGAAAAAGGATGGAGAATGATTGGTTCTCCAATTACAACGACATACGCTACTTTGACCAGCGGATTTGAAACCCAAGGATTTGCGGGATCGACCAATCCTACCCTTCAGCCTAACCTATTGTGGTGGGATGAAACTGATAAAGGAACCAGTCTTCAAGGATGGAGACAGCCTTCCAGCTTAGGGGCTACCGCTCCTGCAGGTAGAGGGCACTATTTTTATATTTTTAATGGAGCTGCCAAACCATCTCCCTCCTTAGGCAACTATACAGATTTATTGCCTATTACAATGGCCACGCTTGGCACAGAGGTCAACCTTGCATCCGGTAATTTTGACTTCGGAATCACCTTTACCCCGAGACCTTCAAATCTTCAAACCCAGACTGAATCAGTTATAGAAGTGAACCAGGCCGATCAAGGATTTAACCTGATTGCAAACCCTACTGCAAGTTATCTAGACTGGGATGCAACCTCGGGTTGGATCAAAACCAATATAGATCAAAGTATCTACGTCTGGGATCCCGCAAGCTCCAGTTTCCTGACTTGGAATGGAACGATAGGGTCACTGGGAAATGGAAGAATTGCTCCTTTTCAAGGGTTTTGGGTAAGAAGTAATGCCTCCAGCCCAAGCCTACAGCTTTCAGGAAATGGAGCTAAAACATTAAATTCAAAATCCTTCTTTGGAAGAGAATTACAGGAGGTATCTCCTCATTTTCACTTGAGATTATCAGGAGAAAGTTTATCTGCTGAAACCTATATCAGCTTCGGAGGAGATGGAAAACCAGGCATGGATCCAAAAGATGCCTACCAGCTTGAATCATTAGCTGAAAATTGGCTTTTGCTTTACACCTACGGATCAACTCAGACCAAAACCCCACTGGTAATCAACCATCAGGCACCCTTAGATGAAAATGAAAAAGTAATCCCATTACACTTGGCCGCTTCCAAAGGTGGAAAGCCTGTTAGAGGAAGTTATTTGATGGATTGGACTTTGCCGGAAAATCTCGATCCAAGCATTACCGTTTTATTGATGGATCACATATCTCAAAGAGCGATCAATATGAGGGACCAAAGTGCGTATTCTTTTACCTTTGAAGCGCCTCAAGTCCCCAATGCAAGGAAGAACGGTACTTTTGATCCTTTAAACCCACCACAGGCTGTGATTTTCGAATCTCCTTATGAGACAGGGATCGTTAGTGCCAATGCTCGAACAGAGTCCAGCAGCCCAAAACGACCATTCACCATTTTCATCAGTGGAAAAATAGAAAGTGATATTGGATACCTGCCTCAAATACCCAAGCTATTTAACCCTGCTCCGAATCCATTTACTGACCAAACCAAAATCAAATTCTATTTGCCCGGCCCTGCCCTAGCAAAAATCCAAATTATTAACCTCCTGGGTCAAGTAGTTGGAGAATTTCCTTTACAAGATTATGCTGCTGGAGTCCATGAATTAGATTGGACGCCAAAGACTATGGAACTTGCTCCAGGGATGTATGTGATTCAGTTTTCTACAGGAACTTTTCAATTAAGCCAAAAGCTTATCAAAAACTAAAAGACCGCCATTAGCTAGGTAAAGCTGAAACCACTTGGGTCAAAGGACCCCTTGCTTTCTGCATTTAATACTTTTGAGCCAGAAATGCTCAAAGATTTCTTTTAATGATTTCGAGGTGATAGAGACCTATATCATAGTTCTATACACAAATCCATAGGCAATCAAGAACTGCATTAATTTTTAGTTCTCCGACTCACGGAATCACTCACAGAAATATGCATTCTTTTGATGTTTTTGAATTCCTCTAAAAACAAAAAACTCTGCAGATCAGCGATTTACAGAGTTTTAATTTTGTTTAAAATCCTATTTTGTCGGGGTGACAGGATTTGAACCTGCGACCACACGCCCCCCAGACGTGTACGCTAACCGGACTGCGCCACACCCCGATGTGGAGTGCGAAATTAAAAGTTTTGAAATTCCTAGCTAGAAAAATCCAATAAATCCTTTTACAAAATCGCAAAGCTTTTCATTCTGAAGTCTTTATTCGGCAGAATGCTCTTTTGTCTTTCGGGAAAAGATGATCGGCGCTGTAATATTTGCACAGCAATGAGTGCAGAGCGTAGATTTGGGATTCCTTATAACGGATGTTCGAAGTGCTTCCATTCCATTGTTGAAAGGCCCCAGATAATCCCGATCCAGAGAGTCTGGGATAAACTCACACTCTTTCTCATGAATTTCAAAAAAGCCCTCCTTGTTTGGGGCTGAGGATAAGTAAAAGAATTTCATATTTGACCAAGATGTACAACACCAAAAATACCTAGTCTAACCATCCGAAAACATACCCTATATTGGGTATTTTTAAGGGTTTTTTGGTCTTTTGAGCAGTTAAATCAGCTTGAATTATTCATTTTTCAAGACCTCTCCAGCTAATCCATTATCCAGCACATTTGTCCACCAAATCTTCGGCTTATAAAAAGCTTAGTTGAATTGATCTTAACCAATCCCTCCTACTCAAATTAGATTAGTCCATTTTTCATATTTCAAAACCACTTTTTTTGTATTTAAAAATTTCTATTTTTTGACTTTTGTCAATTTAAAACCTCAAAATCGAATTAAAAAACTTGTAAATACCTGATTTACAACACTAAGACTCACCACAATTGCTCTTATGAGATATACCTAATTTTTTAAAATTATTTATATAATATGTTATATTGATTTAGACAATTAAATATATTGTATTATTTATATTATTATTTATTTTCTTTACTAAATACAATTTCTATTAAGTATTGACAAAAAACTGTCTCTAAAAAAAAATAGAACACGGATTTTCTAGCACATTATTTGTTGCCGAGCAATCGAATCCAAGCAGACAACTGGTCAAAAACATATTTAATCGGTTCATGTTTTGGATTAATCAAGTTGTTCACCCCAACGATTAATCTTATCTGGCACCCTTGAATGAGTAAAATTTTACGGAATTTTATTTTTGGCTTTAAAGCTAAAACCATTTTGGTGTTAGGGATATTATTGATGATATCCAACTTTTCTTTAAGCCAACAGCGGAGGGCATCATCCTCTGGAAATTGGAATAGCACCGCTACCTGGGGTGGTCAGTCTGTGCCCACAACTTCAAACGATGTAGTAATAGAAGCCGGTATTGAAGTCACCATCACGACAAATGCAGAATGTAATTCATTATCACTTCAAAACTCACCTAGCAATAGCACAACAAGCTTAAACATTAATCCAGGAGCCACTTTAATAGTAGGCAGTGGAAATGGATTAGTGACCATTGGGTCAGGAACCAGTATGAGTAATAGAAGTGTCTCCACTACGGAAATTATTGTTAATGGCAATCTTTTTTCTGGGACAATTGATCAGCTGCCAGGAGTAAGAAGTGTAGGGCAGGGAGGGTCTGGTAATACTAATTTAATTATCAACTCTGGTGGAAATGTAACTTCAACAGGAAACATCACTGGTAGCAATAATGGAACGTCAGGAAATTTCTTAGGGACAGCGAGAGTAATTATTAATTCCTCTGGATCTCTTAAGCTGACAGGAATATTCGATACATCTGAGTTCACTAACTCGGGCTCGAGTACTGTCGAATATAATGGAGGAGACCAAACAATACGAAACTCTCCTTACGCCAACCTTATTCTCTCAGGATCCGGAACCAAAACCCTTCCCAACCTCAATTCTATTTCTGCGAATTTGACCCTCTCAGGTACTGTCTCTGCTACAAGCTCGGGGAATTTATCAATTGGAGGTAATTTAAATATTGAAAACGAGGCAACCCTAACGACTGGAAACAACTTCTCCTTTTCTGTATCTGGCACAAGCCAAATCGGAGGAGGATCCAGTGGTCAACTGATTTTAGGCGGTACGGGAGCAAAAACATTTACCGGAAATGTAACCGTCAGCAATGGAGCGACTTGGAATGAATCAGGTGCAGGGCCAATTACCTTCTCCTCTGACCTTATAAATAATGGGAATTTCACCTCAAATTCCGGACTTCACACTTTTTCGGGTACCAATAGGGCAATAAGTGGAAGTTCCCCCATAACCATTTCCAACCTAAGCATTACTGGCACTTACACCAATAACACGACCCTAACCACCTCCAATTTAGATGGATCAGGCACCCTAACTCAGGGAACCAATTCCACATTAAATTTGACAGGCACCTATCCTATCACTGGATTGGCCGCTACTACCAATTGCCCCAATACGGTAAACTATTCCGGAGCAAATCAGACTGTCAGGCCAATCAACTATTGTAACCTTAGCCTCAGCGGAAGTGGCACGAAAACTCTCCAAATTGGAACAAGCTCCATTCTAGGCAACTTTACAATTTCGGGAGCAACCTCAACTACTGCCGTTACTGGAATTACCATAGGCGGCAATGTGCTGATAGGCTCAGGAACTACATTTTTCGCAGGCAATTTCACCCATAATGTTGCTGGAAACTGGGCAAATTCGGGAACATTTAACCCCGGCACCTCAACCATCAATTTTAACGGGACTGGCCCTTCATCAATAGGTTCCAGCAACTTCAATAATATCACTTTCTCCGGATCTGGCACCAAAACCGCCACTGGAGCCTTGGCCCTCACCGGGAATGTTTCCATCACAAACAACTTCACAGCTGGGTCATTCACTCATACCGTAGGCGGAAACTGGACCAGAACCGGAACTTTCAATGCCACGGGTTCCACGATTGATTTTTCAGGAGCTAATGCTGCTACCATTGGGACTTCCAACTTCCAAAACGTCACTTTCTCCGGATCTGGGACAAAAACTGCTACAGGAGCTTTAACTATTTCAGGAAATGCATCCATTTCCAATAACTTTACTGCTGGAGCCTTCACTCATACCGTGGGAGGAAACTGGACCAGAACCGGAACTTTCAATGCCTCGGGTTCCACCATTGATTTTACAGGGGCTGGCGCGGCTAACATTGGGGCTTCCAATTTTCAAGACGTCACTTTCTCCGGATCTGGCACCAAATCCGCCACTGGAGCCTTGGCCATTGCCGGGAATGTGTCCATCACAAACAACTTCACCGCTGGAGCCTTCACTCATACCGTGGGAGGAAACTGGAATAATGCTGGGACATTTTCTCCAAACACCTCCACCATCAATTTGAATGGAAATTCAGCTAGTACTATCAGCAGCAGTAATTTCAACAACCTTACAATCTCTGGGTCTGGGACAAAAACCGCCACAGGAAATTTGACAATAATGGGTGATCTTTCCCTCACTGGAATTCTTTCTGCAGGTGCATTTACTCATACATTAAATGGGAATTTCACCACCTCTGGAACTCTGAATATTGGGACAAGTACCTTTATTTTTTCGAGGTCAGGGGATCAAAATATTTCCAATGCTTCCTTCTTTAATCTGGATCTAAGTGGCTCTGGTAACAAATTTTTCAATCAAGCTACGACCATACAGTCCAATCTGACTATTTCCGGATCAGCTATAGCTAGATTAGGAGCCCTCAATTCAACCACCAATACACTTAAATTAGGAACTTTTGATCAACCAGCAGGAACTTATGGAAGTTCAGCTTCTTCGGCTACCAATAAAAATTCACAATATTTTGGAACCGCAGATTTAGGAATTCTAACAGTATCTTCTGGACCTCCGGCATGCTCAACGGGTACTTGGCTCGGTATAGTAGATTCGAACTGGAACAATTCTTCAAATTGGTGTAATGGAATCATTCCAAATTCTACGACCAACGTTTCCATAGCTTCGACTGCTCCAAATCAACCCATCATCGGAACTGGAGGAGGGATCACCAATAACTTGTCCATTTCTTCAGGAGCAAGCCTTTCAATTGCAGGAGCTCAACTTTTGCAAGTACACGGAAATTGGATCCTTAATGGAACCTTTAACCCGGGAACCAGCAGCACAGTGGAGTTTAAAGGCTCCAATAATAATTCGATTAATTCCGGTTCATTCGCATTCCTGAAATTTGACGGTACAGGGACCAAAACAATCAATGGCACTTTACTGGTAAGTGAGAGTGTGGAACAGGTTGGAGGTATAGTAGTATTGACCTCTCCTAACACCTTGACGATCAATTCCGGCAAAAGTATGATCATCCGGTCTGGAGGAACATTCACCACGAATGGTCCAAGCAGTAGGATAATCATAAAATCTCAAGCAAATTATGCCAATTACAGTTCATCAAACCCAAGATTAGAAGTTAGCCAGGTTTTCACCGGAGCAAAAGGTTGGAGAATGATTGGAACACCTGTCACCAGCACTTATGGGGCCTTCAGCACTGGATTTGAAACTCAAGGATTCCCAGGATCCACCAATCCAAGCTTACAGCCTAACCTCCTATGGTGGGATGAAACAGACAAGGGCACTACCCTGCAGGGTTGGAGAATGCCCAGTCAAGCCAGTGATGCTTTTCCAGTGGGTAGAGGGCATTATTTCTACATTTTCAACGGAGATTCTAAACCGGCTCCTGCTACAGGAAACTATTCCGATAATCTTCCTCTAACCCAAACTTTTACCGGAACCGAGATCAATCTAAGTTCTGGGACCTTCGATTTTGGGGTAACTTTCACTCCAAGAGCCACTTCGCTAGACCAGACTGAAACTACTATTACAGAAGTCAATCAAGTTGACGAAGGGTTTAACTTGGTGGCCAATCCCACGGCAAGCTATCTAGATTGGAATGCATCCACTGGATGGGCTAAAACCAATATGGATCAAACCATCTACGTTTGGGATCCTGCTTCTTCCTCTTTCTTGACTTGGAATGGAACGCTAGGAACACTGGGAAGTGGAGTAATAGCTCCCTATCAGGCATTTTGGGTCAAGGCAAATGCTCCCAGCCCAGTTTTAAGACTTACCGGAAATGGCGCCAAAGCTTTAACCAACCAAAGCTTTTTTGGTAGGCAGTTACAATCCGAACCAACTCCTTACCTCAGATTATCTCTAATGGGTGAATCTTTAACCAAAGAAGCTTTTATCTCATTTGGTCTGGATGGATCGGAATCCACAGATCCTAAAGATGCATTTCAGCTCGAACCTTTGTCCTCCGACTGGTTACTGCTTTATTCTTATGGTTCGATTACCCAAAAAACACCTTTGGTAATCAATCACCTTGATCCACTAAGCGAAAAAAATAAAATCATCCCCCTTCATGTTGCCGCAGCCAAAAACGGTAATCCTTATCGAGGAAATTATATCCTAAACTGGACTCTATCTGAGGAAATCTCGGAAGACTTCTCCTTCATATTAATGGATCATATTTCGGAGAAAGCCATCGATATGAGGAAGGTTTCATCTCATTCTTTTACTTTCTCTGCTCCCAAATTATCCAATGCCAGAACGAATAATTCTGACAATCCATTTGATCTACCTAAGGCCGGTATTTTCCAATCCCCTTTTCCCACTGGAGAGGTCACCGCAAATGCAAGGAAAAATACAGATGGGCCCACAAGGCCGTTCACCATTTACATCAGCAAACAAAATGGGCAGGAAATAGGTTACCTCCCGAACAATCCGAAACTTTTCACCCCAGCCCCGAATCCATTCACCAGTCATACCAAAATTCGCTTTTTCCTACCCGATGATGATAAAGCTGAAATCACCATCACCAATCTGATGGGGCAGTCCGTCGCATATTACCCTGCGCAACTTTATGAAAAAGGAATCCATCAGATCGAATGGATTACTGATGCCATGAACTTGCCAGCAGGAATTTATATCGTGAGGCTAAAGACAGAAACTTTCCAAGCCACCCAAAAACTGATCAAGAACTAATGAGGTTAAAAACTGTACTTTTTACTTTTCTTTTTTTCGTTTTGGCGAAGCAATTAACCATTGCTCAAATCAATGGAAGAATCGCCACGCTTTCAGTGAAAGCCTCTGCTACTGTCACTGATAACCTTCAGATGTTGACGATCAGAAATATTGATCTAGTAAATCCGGGAATAAATGGAAATCAAATTACCGTTTCTCCAATTACTAGTAGTTATTCTGGAATGTTCAAGATCACTGGAAATCCAAAAGCAAAAGTTAGGGTCACCTACCTCCAAAATGAAGTCTTAAAAGAACAATCAGAAGGAATAGGAACAGTAAATGCAACATTTGAAATTAGTGGAGCTCCTCAAGACACCCAATTCCAAAGTACTCTTTTGACAGTTGGCGAGGCAAACATTTCTTTAAGCGAAAGAGGCGAATTCTTTATTTGGTTAGGAGGCGTCTTGGATGTCTCTTTGGCCACACCGGGAATTTACCTCTCTGAATTTCTTATTGAATTAGAATATATCTAATGAAGTGTAAGAAATCATATCGCCCTTTTATGCTTCTGGCTTTACTAGCTGGAACTCTCTGTGTGGTCAATTCAAGCTATTCCCAAAGAATTAGCTTTAGCACTTGGACAGGAAGTGATGACATAATAATCACCTCAGTCATGGCATCCCCGACACTCGACTTCAATCAAAAACAGGCCATTATTGTCCAAAATAGTCCTGCTATCAGCATTAATCTCAATGATGTTGGTGCAATTGCCTTTGCAATCGAAGCCCCAGAAAATTTTGACTTAACCGTTGAAGTGGATGCTCCAACAGTCCTTTCTCTGGATTCTGATCCAACCAAAACTATCCCTTTTCAAATTAAAATGGCTTATAATAATCAGAGAGCTGTGGATGAGAACAGTGGAAAAGCAAATGCCATTGAATTGCCTACAGGATTTTACAATGTCACTTTCCCTGTAAATCGCAGGGCTTCAGGCGCTCCCGGCCCACCTCCTACCCCTCTATCTGGATCAGAGACAAGAATAAAAGCTAAAGCATTTGTTTACCTGTATGGAGAATTGGGGCCAATCGGAACTATTCCTGCAGGCAATTATACAGGTACCATCAACCTAAATGTCTTTTTCAACAGCTATGATTAAAAGTTTAAAGACATATGGCTTGGTAATTCTCCTCCTATGCTCATGTAGGCTTGAGGCTCAGGTGGTAAACATAAAGCTGGAAATCCCTGCGGGGGTAATCATGGATTCTCCTTCCTATGAGCCATTAATTGGAGGCTCATGGGAAAAAAACAAAGCCAAGGCTTGGATAAGTATTTCCACCAGAGAGAATCTTAATTTCCTATTGAAAGTAGAAGAACCACAAAGAAAAATAGAGCCACCTTTTGAGGCTTATTTCCTAAATAATGGTACTTCAGATTTTGAAAAATCTCAGCTACTATCCACAGGAATTCAGGAACTACAAATCCTAAATCAAAGAATGCTGATCAAAAACCTTGATCCCACTCCAATGTACCTGCGGGCTTGGGTAGGAATTCCAATTATTTCAGGAATCAAATTAATTATAGAATACCCTTAAACGATCATTAAAACTTAACTAGTACGCCTATGAAAAATGTCTTTTAACCTTTAGGAGCAAACCTGCTCCCCAATCGAAAATGAATTATTAAACAGTTCTAACCTTAAACAATTAAACAAAACACAACCCTTAAATTAAACAACAAATGAAAACAATGATTAAAAGCACCCTTGCCCTAATCCTAACCCTTGGATTAGGTTTCGCTGCTCAGGCACAAAAATTTACCTCTGCTCCAGCTTCCGCAACCGTACTAGCGGATTTGACTATTGATCTTGATGGTACTCAGAATGAAATCGCCTTTGGTAATCTTTCTGCCAACACTCCTGGATCTATCGTATTGGATGCCAATGGTACTGATAATGCAAACACCGGTACCATCACCAATGTCGCTAGATTCAACCTTACGGGTGCCGATACTGAAGTCACAGTAAGTTATGATGCAACGGTAACCCTGTCAAATACCGATCCTACTCCAGCTACAATGGTTATGACTCCAGAAGTCGTGGGTAATGCCCTGAATACCGGTCAGACATCCGCTGCGGCTATTGCTAGTGGAAACACCATTGAAATTGAAAATGGCGTATTCTTTATCTGGGTAGGTGGCACCATACCTGCATTAGTTAATCAAGCAACTGGCACTTATACCGGCACCTTCAACATCAATGTAGAATACAATTAATTTAAATCACCCGGAGATAAAATATCTCCGGGTTTTCCCCTAATCCTATGAAAAAACAGCTAATCACCCTTCTTCTTAGCTTTTTCCTTTTTGGAATTTGCAATGTACAAGCTCAAATCTCGCTTGCTCCTACTACCGTATTCATAGACCAAAACGGCGTGGGAACTTTATTTGTCACCAACCCAGGCAATGTCCCCCAAGAGATCAGTATTGGATTTGAATTTGGATACCCGGGAAATGATGAACTGGGAAATTTAAAAATGGTATATGGGGACAGTGTACGAGCCTTGCAAAATGGATTTGGAGATCGGGTTCGTGCCTTTCCAAGAACTTTTATTTTGGCACCTCAACAGCAGCAAACGATCCGACTTCAAGTCAGACCCGATCGATCAGCCTCAGCTGGAACTTATTTCACCAGAATCAAAATCACTTCTAATCCACAAACGCCGGATATTGAACAAACTAATACCGACGAAGTAACTACGCAGGTAAATTTCCAATTTGACCAGATCATAGCTGCATTTCAAAAAGTAGGACAAACTTCTACTGGTCTAGAAATCGGGGAAGTGAAAATCCTTTTAAACGAAAATAAATTTCGTGCAATCCCTGAATTTAAAGTCACTGGCAATTCTCCATTTATAGGAAGTGTCACTGCAAGCGTGAAAAACTCACAAGGAGAAGTCATCAAAGAAATTCAACAAACCGTAGCCCTATATTACTCGGGATTACGCGCGGTGGAGATTGAACTTACTCCAGATCAAGTTGCTACAGCCTCTCAAATAGAGCTGAAGTATGAAACCAAAAGAGCTGATATTCCATCGGGAGATTTGGTTCAATGTGCTCCTATAATTAAAACTGTTCCTTTGAAATAAAAAATATCCCTTTTACGATCAAAGGATACTAACGAATTCATGCATTTCTTAACTCGCCTGAAAATCCAAAGCAAGCTTAGAATAGTCTTGCTGATTTTCTGTTTTTTCTTGTTAAGTAAATCTACTTATGCCCAAAAAGAACCAGACGGCGAGGTACTCCTTAATTTTAATTATCCTGCAGTAGGAAATGTATACATCAACGGAGCCTTTTTTGGAGATGTCGCTTTTCTCCCTTTGGGTGAAGTTTTAAGCCTGCTTTACATTCCTTACGAAAAAACTGCAAGCGGAAAAGGACTTCAGGGAGTTTTTCCAAGTAAAAATGATTCATGGTCAATAGATCCCGTGACTCAACAGTTTTTTTTAAAAGGAAAGTCAATTTCACTTCCTGCCGACGACTACTACATTGGGGAATTGGATTTATACCTCCACCCAGAATACTTCCAAAAAATATTTGGGATCACCTTTACCATAAATACCTATGCACTGAGCATTAGCCTTTCTTCCGAATTTACTTTACCCATAGAAGAGCGGAAAAAAAGGGAGATGATTCGTACTCAGCTCCAAAATAGACTGGGAAATCTGGATACACTTACCAGCCCATTGCTATTTCCAAGGGAAAAAAAAATGCTGAGTCTCGGCGTTTTCGATTACAACCTAACCTATAATAAATCAAGCCTTTCCTCAAATATAGGAGCTCAATTCAATCTGGGTATGGAATTGTTGGCAGGGGATTTACAAGGAACCTACATTGGCAATTTTCAATCCAGCAATATTCTATCCTCTTTCGCAGGGATAAGATGGAGATATGTCTTTCCCGGAGGAATGGTGCCTGAACGAAATGCTGCAATTTCCAGTCTAAGTATCGGTCAGGTAAATACTTCTGGTCTGACTAATTCAGTCAATTTATTGGGTTTGTCAGTCACCAACAATCCCGTAATCCCTAGGCTAGAATTAGACACGTTCGTGATCGACGGGACTACTGCCCCAGATTCCGAGGTAGAATTATTAATTGGTGGGCAGTTGGTTGATTTTACCAGAGCAAATGAGGTGGGCTATTATCGCTTCAATGCTCCAATTACTTATGGAACTGTAAGACTGAGTACAAGAATTTACACGCCGAGAGGAGAAGTGATCGTAGAAGACCGACAAATTCAAATTCCATTTAGCTTTCTTCCCAAAGGATTTGTGGGTTATAACCTTCAGTCCGGACTTCCTCAGTTTAGTCAAGATTCAGTTGGAACCACTTTGGCAACTCATGCGGACATTGCTTATGGAATTACAAATGCTTTGACCGTAAGGGCCGGTGTGGACCGAGGTGAAGTATTTGGAGAAAATCCATTTTATAGTGTCTTTGGACTTTCAGCGCGGATTTTTCAGCAATATCTCATCAATATTGATGCCTTGCCAGACCGATATTATAGGGCGACTGGTAGTGTTTTTTATGCGAGTAATACCTCAATTAATGCTCAATTCACTGAATACAATACCAACTCCTCCTTAAATGCCTCTGGTCTTAGCAGAGATGCGAGTTTGAATTATTTTTTCCCTTTTCAGATCGCTAAAAAATTTTCAGGTTTCAGGATAACTGGAGAGCGGCTTTGGTATAACAATGGAGTGGCTAATTCTAATTATCAACTTGATTTCAACACTCAGATAAATCGAATAGTCTTTAGGGTAAACTATCGAGGAGGAAAAAGAGGAAATCCAACCAATGCCGAAAATCCAAACCTGGACCTTTTAGGAATTTTAACTGGCTCTTTAACCTATACACTACCAAGGACCCCGAGTATCCCGGTTTATGTGAGAGGTATGTTCTTAAGAGGACAGTATCGCTACTCTACTCTGTTTGAAAGATCAGAATCTATCAGCTTGCTTTTATCTCAAACTCTATTTAAAAACGGTCGATTTACCCTTGGCTATGACCGGGATTTTATTTTTAAGCAAGGACAATTTAAAATTGGCTTCTTATATGACTTTTCGTCTTTGAGAACCTCCACCCAATTCACAAAAAGAACTACAGGATATCAGTTCCAGCAGAGTCTTAGTGGATCTATTGCCTATGATCCAGGAGGGAAGACCCTTATCCCTTCCAATAGAGACCAAATAACCCGCTCAGGAGTGACTGTAAGATTGTTTATAGATTCAAATGAAAACTCAATCTATGATGAAGGAGAGGAAATAGTTTCAGCTAAAGCAGTTAGGTTGGACAGATCTGGAAATATTGTAATAGGATCAGACGGGTTGTTGAGAATTACACAACTTCAGAGCTATTGGAATTACCGGATGGACGTAGATATTGCCTCCCTTCCTAATCCCAATTTAGCACCAAAGCAGAAAAGCTTTAGATTCATTGCAGAACCCAATCGACTTAAACTGATTGATGTTCCACTTTATCAAACTGGAATAATTGATGGTTACGTGTTTTTTGAAAAAGGTAATACTTCCACCGGTTTGGGAGGATTAAGATTGATTCTAACCTCCAAATCAGATGGTAAAGAACTTATATTGAGAACTTTCAATGATGGAAGTTTTTACACTTATTCCCTTCTTCCCGGTAAATACACCCTTCAAGTGGACCCAAAACAATTAGAATACATGCAGGCTGAATCTGTTCCAGGTAGGCTCGAATTCGAAATCAAAGCCTTGGCAGATGGGGATTATTTGGAAGGCCTCAACATAGTACTGAAGCCCTTGCCCAAGTCAGATCAAAAACCGGAGGACTAAGTCCCTCCATTCTTCTTCCAAAGTACCATTGGGCCTCTTCTCCCCTGCCCGTCGATACCAATAATCCGCATTCCAGCTATCTCCTTCTTTGCGATGTAGATAGGCATGGACTCTGGCGGCAGACCGAGTTTCCAAATGATCGACCTGATCATGAGCACTTTTCCAGTCTCCCTTTCCATCGTACCAAAGAGCCAGCAACTCTGGTGAGAAAGCGGAATCAGGCTTTTCTAAATCTTTGAATTCCTCGAAGTTCATTCCTTGATTTCTTATTTGACCCAAAATAAAGCTTTATTCTTTTGTGATCATTTCGTGATAGTCAAATCCGAGTTTTGAATCATACAAACAACCAAAACTCCATCTATCATGAAAAAAGTACTCTTGTTATTTTATGTAGCCTTTTTAGGCTTAGTTTCCTGTTCTGACGATACTGAACCAGTAATAATTGACCCGACTGTTCCATCGGGATCACTTTCAGTCCAGCGAATGGGATCTTTTGTGGATCAAAACGGAGCAGGTTCCACAGGTACAGCCAATTTAGGCGTGGACTCCAAAGGAAAAGAGTTTTTATCCTTCAGTTCAAATTTCAACACTGCATTGGCCACCGGCACTGTCACTGTTTTTCTTTCTACCTCATCAACTTTCACTCCAGATCCTGGAAACGGAAATCCAAACTTATTGGCCTTGGGGCCGGTTAGAAAATCAGGAGAAAATTTCTTCGCGATTCCAACAGGCTCCTCTACCAGCAAATACACTCACGTGATTTTATGGTGCGGTTCTGTGGGAGTGCCTTTTGGAAATGCAAGACTTCAATAAATGATGAATCAATTTCAACGTATCCAAAGGTCCGGGATTATTTTTGGACTTTTGGCTATCCTAAGTCCTTATACAACCCTGGCCCAAAGCGGGTGGACAAAAGCTAAAAAAGAGGGATTCTATCAACTCAGCTTCAATAGATTTTCCTCGGATGACTATTTTACTTTGGGTGGTGAAGAATTAAAAACCAATCAATTCACGCAAAATTCTCTTGTTTTTTATGGAGAATATGGGCTTAATGATAAGTTAACAGTAATCGCAAATTGGCCCCTTCAGGTTTGGAATGGATTTTCTTCTACTGAGACGGTCAGCGGATTGGGAGATTTGAGACTGGAATTCAAGCAGGCACTTCTCAAAAAATATCTACCGCTTTCCATTTCTGTTGCGCCAGAGTTTCCAATTGGAAAAGCCAACAACTTTGCTCAAAGCAAACTCAATGACTTCGAATCCATCAATTTGCCTTCCGGTGACGGGGAGTTTAATGTGTGGACCACTTTGGCCGCTTCCTTTTCTTTACCCAATACTCCCCTTTACGGGAATCTTTTTGGCGCCTATAATTACAGGACTTCCTACCAAGGTGTAAGCTTTACCAATCAAATTGGATTAGGAGTAGAATTGGGATATAAAATCTCCGATCTGATTTGGGTCAACAGCCGAATTAATGCTTTGACCTCGAACCAAGAGGTGCCCGTAGCCACAGACTTTGTACGAGGGGATGGTACAGAATATACGAGCTATAGTTTTGGCGCAGCAATTCCGGTTTACAAGGGAATTTATCTGTCTTTAAATTACCGTAATTATGCAGACTTCCTTTATGAAAGAAAAAACCTCTATTCAGCAGGAACATTCTCTTTGGGATTTTATTACGAACGGAAACCCAAGCAACCATGAATCAAGCAAAACCATCAGGATTGAATCGCTCATTCCCCTGCCTGAAAACCTTAAAAAGAGATGAAGCCCTTTTTCTTCAAAATGAAGAATTTAAAGGCTATTACCTCGTCAAATCAGGTTTAATTAAAACCATCCGCACCCATGAATCCGGAGCTAAGGCTATCCTTTCTTTTAAAATCCAGGGAGAATTGATGGGTGAACTAATAGAAACAGAGCTGGGAAAAAAACATTCCTACTCAGCAATTGCCTTGGAAGATAATACGGTTGTCGAGCTTATTCCTTTTGAGGATCCGAGTCAGCTGAAATTGATGAGAATTCTGGAAAACCTTCAATTAGAGATTTTACAGGTCAGAACAAGACTGGAAAGGATTCTTTTCCAAGATGCGGAGCAAAGAATCAAACTTACCTTGAAAGACCTTGCCTTAAGGATGGGCAGAAATTTTGGAAAAGAGACTCTCCTAAAACTTCCTATGACGCAGGAGGACCTAGCAATTCTTACAGACACGAGCCGACAAACTGTGAGCATGGTTCTTGCCGGACTAAAATCTCAAAACAAAATCACGTATAGCAGGGGTAGAATACTCTTTAGAAATCTTGAAACATTATAAATCTATCAGATATGAAAAATTACCTCAAACTTGCAAGTCTAGCCTTTGTGCTTTCTCTTTTAGTAAGCTGCGGAAGTGAGGATGGGAATCCTAGTGCTCCAGACGACAATACCATGGTCACGGGTCAATTGGATTTGATCAAATCAGGAACATTGACCGCACAAAGTTCAACCAATACCATCGGAACTGTCTCAATAGTTAAGGATAATGCCGGTAAATACTTTCTCAGATTATCAGAAAATTTCACAACCAAATTTAGCACAGGAACAGTTACCGTGTATTTGGCCACTTCCCAAACGCTTAACCTAAATTCCTCAAGCACCTTTCAATTGGTCTCCATTGTTGGAAAACCCGGGGAACAATTCTTCGCTTTGCCCGGTCTTCCGGATTCAAAGTTTAACCATGCCATTATTTGGTGTGGAGCCGCAGCAATTCCTTTTGGATTTGCACCTTTGAATTAAAAAATTATGATTATCCGTAATTGCACCACCACCCAAAATCACATTGGTTTGGCGGTTGGAAGTCCGAAGACCGAAGCGGGCTAAAAATTACCTTTATGTGAGGTTTTATCCATGGAGCCCAGCTTACTGGTAAGAAAGTGGATATTCATCAAAAAAATTATCTAAATTAAAAAAGCCGTTTTCACACGGCTTTTTTATGTCTTAGAAAAATATGTTTAGGTTGGAAGGACAAATTGGAACTCGGTGTAAGAAACAGAATCCGACTCCAATTGAATCTGAGTCCCATGGATCTCCAGGATTTTCTTGACTATAGCTAGACCTAATCCAGACCCTTCGATTCCTTTGTAATCTTTATCCACTTTATAGTATCGGTCAAAAATAGAATCCAAGTCCTCTTTTGGGATACCAGTTCCTGAATTTTTCACCCGAATCAAAACTCCACCTGGGGCAGCGCAGGCTTCCAATTCAATTTCACCGCTGGGGGGAGTATATTTTACAGCATTGTCCAAAAGATTCTGGATCACACGATCCATTAGGTACAAATCCGCTTGCACTGGAGGAAGATCAGGGCAAATGCTGGATTTAATCCGTATTTCTTTAGTTCCTGCCAGCAATTCATACTTTAGGCTAGAGTCAAAAATCAACTCCTGAATCTTCAATATTTCCATTTTAACAGGCATTTGGCCTGAATCAAGTTTGGACAAATCAAAAAGGTCTCCAACCAGTTTGGTGAGCTTATCTACGGAGTTGAGGATGATTTTGTAGTACTTTGACTTTTCCTCAGAAGTAAGTTTATCCTCTCTCATTTGGAGGGTTTCTACATAGCCATTAATGATTGCCAGGGGATTCCTGAGATCGTGGGAAACATTCGCAATCAACTCCTTTCGAAGGGTATCTACGTTTTTCAACTCCTCAATATTTTTTAACAAGGTATCCGCCATGGAATTAAAGGTTTTTCCCAGCATGGCTAAATCGGAATCGGAGGAAGAGGCAGGAACCCTTGCCAAAAGATTTCCTTCCTTAAACTCCTCCACGGTATCCACTACCTTTCTCAAATGTCTGGTCAACCATGCGATCAGCACTAAACCAATTAATAGTCCCACCACCAAAGTAATCAGGACAGAATTTAGAGAAAGTCTCATCCAGTACGAGCCCAAAAGTTGAGCACTGATGGAATCAAATTTTTCACTTTCTAAAGTGATATAGACATAGCCTTGAAGGATATCATTTTCATAAACCGGAGCAGCCGAAAAGACTGAAAAACCACCCGGGTTTCTGGGATCTTCCCCCAAAACAAACTGCTCACCTTGGGTCTCAATGAACTGTTTGACAGGATTAATATCCACAGACTTCAACTTAACCAACTGATCCAATACTACATAAGAAAGAATTTCCCCTTCTGGATTTAATATGTAAACTTCAATCCCAGGGTTTACTGCCATCATCGAATGCATGATCACCCCCAGCGCTACCTCATTTACTTGACCATTTTTGAAAGGATTGACTTCTTTAATTAAGTAAGTCGCTACGTCTGAGTTGAGCTTTTGGGTGGTCTCCTGATAGTACTCTTGTGAGTTTTTGGCCGTAATATAAACATAGGAAGCTCCCACGAGCAAAAGGACCAAAATAAAGGAAAGTGAAATTCTCCAATATAAACTTTTCATGGTAGGAGCTTTAGAGTTCATCATTAAATCGATATCCTACTCCCCAAGTGGTCAGGATATAGGAAGGATTGTTTGCATCGGCTTCAATTTTGGCACGAAGCCTATTGATATGGGCATTTACGGTGTGTTCATATCCGCTGAAATCATAGCCCCAGATTAGCTCAAGTAATTCTCCTCTGGAATAGCTTCTTCCCGGGTTTTTAGCCATGAGGTAGAGTAAATCAAATTCTTTTGGGGTTAATTCAATTCGTTTATTATCAAAAAGAACCTTTCGCTTTTCCAGATCTATTTCAAGTTGCCCAAATCTGAGCATGGATTTTTCCTTTGTGGAGGCCAATCGCATCAATTCCTGTCTTCTCAATATTGCTTTTACTCTGGCGAGAAATTCCCGGATTTTGAATGGCTTAGTCAAATAATCGTCTGCTCCAGATTCCAGTCCCATGATCTTATCGATTTCTTCAGACTTAGCAGTGAGCATTAAAATGGGGGTAAAAACCTCCAAAGCCCTCAATTTTTGACAAATGCTAATCCCATCCATGTCAGGAAGCATCACATCTAAAACCAATAAATCAAGTTCTTCAGATCGGGCTTTTTCGAAGCCACGCTTTCCATTATCACAGACTTCCACTTGATAATTCAAATCTTGGAGATGGAGGAGCAAAAGTTGATTGATATTTGGATCGTCTTCGACAACAAGGATTTTTTTCATACTTAGTCCAATAAGTCAAGAAAACTAAAAGTAAATGTTCACGAAAGTATCACATTGGCTTTTTTCTTTTGAAAATATGCAATTGAAGACAGATTGGCTGCATTAAAGAATTATCCCTTAAATCCCATTTTCATTATTTTATTTGGTGATCCTAGAAATCAACAAGTGATGAATCCGAGGTTCTTAGCAAATGGAATTGGCAGGAAGACGATTAATTCTATATTTGGCAGATTATTCATAAAACCCAAATTGAATCACTATAACCTATGGAACAAGCGCTGATTTACGTAGTCCCTGCGCTGGGACTGGTCGGCCTGCTGGCCATGGCGGTAAAATCCGCCTGGGTAAGCAAGCAAGAAACAGGAGATGCCAAAATGGTGGAGCTCTCCGGCTACATCGCCAAAGGTGCGATGGCATTTCTCAAAGCTGAGTGGAAAATCCTTTTCTACTTTGCCATTATCGCTGGGATTGTTCTCGCTTGGTCTGGAACCCTCGTGGAGACTTCCAGTCCGGTAATTGCAATCTCCTTTCTCATTGGCGCCGTATTTTCTGCATTCGCCGGTTACATCGGCATGAACATCGCTACCAAAGCCAATGTCCGAACTACTCAAGCTGCACGAACCAGTCTTAAGCAAGCCTTGAAGGTCTCCTTTACCGGAGGTTCTGTCATGGGACTTGGAGTTGCCGGTCTGGCAGTATTGGGATTGGGAGCTCTTTTCATTGTCTTTTACCAAGTCTATGTCGTATCCCTCGGAGCAGGAGTGAATGGAGTAGAAATGGAAAAAGCTCTGGAAGTCCTTGCTGGATTTTCTTTGGGAGCAGAGTCCATCGCTCTTTTCGCCCGCGTAGGTGGCGGTATTTATACCAAAGCAGCGGACGTAGGAGCTGACTTAGTAGGTAAGGTAGAAGCCGGAATTCCGGAGGATGATGTACGTAACCCTGCCACCATCGCTGATAACGTAGGTGACAACGTGGGTGACGTTGCCGGTATGGGAGCTGACTTGTTCGGATCATATGTCGCTACCATTTTGGCAACCATGGTATTGGGACGTGAAATCGTTTCTTTGGATAATTTCGGAGGAATCGCTCCTATCCTATTGCCTATGGTTTTGGCTGGATTGGGAATCATTTTCTCCATTATGGGAATGGCCTTCGTGACCATCAAAGACGAAAAAGGCGATGTACAGAAAGCCCTCAACATGGGCAACTGGTCCTCTATCGTATTCACCGGTATAGCTTCCTTCTTTATTGTTAGACATATGCTTCCTGAGACCTTGTCTATCAGAGGCTATGAGTTTACCAATATGGACGTGTTTTATGCGATCATTCTAGGATTGGTGGTAGGTACTTTGATGTCCATCATCACCGAATATTATACAGCCATGGGCAAGCGCCCCGTATTGTCCATCATCAAGCAATCTGCTACAGGACACGCGACCAATATCATCGGAGGTCTTTCTGTAGGCATGGAATCTACCGTACTTCCAATTTTGGTTCTTGCGGGTGGTATCTATGGAGCTTATGAATTTGCAGGTCTGTACGGAGTAGCGATCGCTGCAGCCGGTATGATGGCTACTACAGCCATGCAGTTAGCAATTGATGCCTTCGGACCTATTGCAGACAATGCAGGCGGTATCGCAGAGATGAGCCAGCTTCCCGAAGAAGTACGTGGACGTACAGATATCTTGGATGCAGTAGGTAACACCACTGCAGCAACTGGAAAAGGATTTGCGATCGCCTCAGCGGCTTTGACCTCTTTGGCTTTGTTTGCTGCATTCGTTGGAATTGCAGGAATTGATGCAATTGATATTTACAAAGCAGACGTTTTGGCCGGCTTGTTCGTCGGAGGAATGATCCCTTTCATCTTCTCTTCTTTGGCTATTGCAGCGGTAGGCCGTGCAGCAATGGACATGGTCAATGAAGTTAGACGTCAGTTTAGAGAAATTCCTGGCATCATGGAATACAAGGCTAAGCCTGAATATGAAAAATGTGTGGAAATATCCACCAAAGCCTCTATCCGTGAAATGATTCTTCCTGGGGCAATCGCCTTGATTTCTCCTTTGATCGTTGGTTTTGCCTTCGGCCCAGAAGTTTTGGGAGGCATGCTGGCTGGTGTTACTGTGTCTGGTGTATTGATGGGAATGTTCCAATCCAATGCAGGCGGAGCTTGGGACAATGCCAAAAAATCCTTCGAAAAAGGCGTGGTGATCAACGGGGAGACTTTCTACAAGAAGTCTGAGCCTCACAAAGCTTCTGTAACTGGAGATACCGTAGGTGATCCTTTCAAAGACACTTCCGGACCATCCATGAACATCCTGATCAAACTGATGTCTATCGTGGCCTTGGTCATTGCTCCTCATATTTCGGAAAAAGGGCATCATACCATGGCTGATGGCTCTAAGGTGATCAAAAAAGAAGTGAAAAAAGAAATCAAGATCGTGGACGGTAAAAAGACCGAAACTGAAACTATCACGATTACGAAATAATCAATCAACCACCCTTACGAAAAGCCATTCAGATTTCTGGATGGCTTTTTCTATTTTAAGGGAATGAAGAAACTCCTCCTGGGTCTGCTGATTGCCCTTTCCTCCTGCACGGTTCAAAAAATCAACTCATCCCTCAAGAAGTCTGAGGTTTTTGACAAAGGACATTTAGGATTTATGCTTTTGGATCCGGGGAAAGGGAAAACCCTGGTGGAGATCAATTCTGACAAATACTTTATCCCTGCTTCCAATACCAAAATTTTCACTTTTTACACCTCCTATTCCATTTTGGGAGATGGCTTGGTCAATGGTTTAAATTATTTGGAAAGGGGCGATTCTCTGATCTTCTGGGGCACAGGTGACCCCAGTCTTTTACACCCAGATTTCAAAAATGATCAAGTCATCGAGTTTTTAAAATCCAGTGATAAAAAGCTCTTTTTGGTGGACAACTTTGCTCAGGTTTCTGCCTTTGGTCCGGGATGGTCTTGGGATTGGTATCCTTATTATTATGCAGCTGAGAGATCTGCATTCCCTGTCTATGGAAATGTAGTCCGGTTTAGCAAATCTAAAGAAGAGAAGGATTTCAGGGTTTATCCTCTCCGATTTAAGCCTGAACTTGAATCAGTGCCTAAGTTTGGCACTTACAATTATTCCTTCAGCCGAAAAAGAGCCGAGAATACATTTCCCTTTTTCTTTACTGAAAAGGCCAAAACCGAAGCCTTCCAAGTTGATATCCCCTCTATCACCTCTCCAGAATTAACCAAGAGACTTTTGGAAGAAGCGACCGGGCGATCTATCACGCTGATCCGAAATCAATACTACCTAAATGCCGATCCTAAAAAACTGCAAACTGCTCCAGCTGACAGCCTCTACGCCCAAATGATGAAGATCAGCGACAACTTCCTCGCCGAGCAACTCCTGCTATTAGTTTCTGACCAACTCAACAACTCCCTCAGCACGGCAGATGCAATCGATTATGCCAAGGAAAATCTATTGAAAAACCTTCCTGATGAACCCATCTGGGTAGATGGATCAGGACTTTCTGCAAGGAATATGTTTACCCCGAGGTCAATCATTGCACTCTTGGGAAAAATTCGGGAGGAAGTTCCTTGGGAGAAAATCCAGGCCTATTTTCCAGCAGGTGGAGAGTCCGGAACCATCAGAAATTGGTACAAGGCTGACGAAGGGCAGCCGCCCTATGTGTATGCAAAGTCTGGCTCCCTGAGCATGACCACCGCCCTAAGCGGATATCTCCTGACCAAAAGAGGTAAGATTCTTCATTTTTCCTGCCTCTTAAACAATTACCAAATTCCTACCAACGATTTGAGAACCGAGCTGCAAAAAGTTCTCTATTTCATTCATGACCGTTATTAAAATGAAAAAATCACTGCCTTTATTCCTCTTCCTTTTCTTTCCCTTTTGGCTATTTTCCCAAAGCTTCACTCTAGAGCAAGTAGGCAAATTCAGCTTTCCTTCGGAATTGACCTCCTCCCCTTCTGGTGAAAAAATCGCCTGGGCGATGAATGAGCAAGGGAAAAGAAACGTGTACTTTGCCGAAGGACCTGATTTCACCCCAGTGAAAGTGACACAGTTCAATGAAGACGATGGACAAGAAATCAGCAGCTTAAGATTCACCTCAGATGGCAATTGGCTGGTTTTTGTACGAGGTGGGGATCATGGTGGAGGAAATGCTTCTTCCACGGTCAATGCCCAAAACTTACCTACTCTTCCCAAAGTGGAAATCTGGAAAATCAACCTAGCCGACAAGAAAACTGAAGCAGTAGTGGAGGGAGATGATTTCACTCTTGGACCTCAAAACCAACTCCTTTATCTCAAAGGTGGACAAGTCTGGAAAGCCGATCTTTTAGGAAATGAAAAACCTACTCAACTCTTCCAGATCAAAGGAAATGTCAATTCTTTGGAATTTTCACCGGATGGAAAAAAACTAGCTTTTACCGTTAACCGAGGAGGACACCAGCTATTGGGAATTTATGAAAATCCCGAAACTCCTATTCATTGGATTGCGCCTTCATTCCATCGCTATTCTCAGCCCAAATGGTCTCCTGATGGAAGAAAATTAGCCTTTATCAAAACCAAAGGAGGAAACGGGACCGCCTTTCCCCTTCTGGAACCCCGACATATTCCTTGGGAAATCTGGATTGCTGATGTGAATTCTGGAGCCGGAAAAATGCTCTGGAAAGCTCCGGAAACGCTTCGCGGATCTTATCGCTATGGATTTTTTGCTTTCCCCAATGAGAATGAATTAGTCTTTGAATCCTACCATGAAGGCTGGCAGCATCTCTTTGCCTTGGACATTGCATCAAAAAAATTGACTTCACTGACTCCAGGTGAGTATATGGTCGAACAGATCAATTTCAGTCCCAATAGAAATCAGGTGGTTTTCTCTGCAAATACTGGTGCTGAAAAGGAAGATTTGGATAGGCGGCATATTGGCAAGATCGACCTCAGGACCAAAGACCTTATCTGGGAAACCTCCGGCTCTGGGATCGAAGCTTACCCTGTTGTTATGGGTACAGGAAATAAAATCGTCTACTTCTCCGCTACTCCGAAGCGCTCGCATTTGGTTGCCATCAAGGAAGGAAACCAAAGCCGACTCCTTCAGGAATCTTTAATTCCAAGCGACTTTCCTGTAAATAAACTGGTCACTCCCAAACAAGTCAGCTTTAAAGCTCCTGATGGAACCACGGTTTATGGACAACTTTTCGAAAAAGAAGGAGGCCCAGCTCAAAAACCAGGGGTAGTCTTTGTGCATGGCGGACCTCAGCGCCAAATGCTTTTAGGATGGAGCTACATGGACTATTATTCCAATACCTATGCCTACAACCAGTACTTGGCTGAATTGGGCTTTGTGGTGCTTTCCGTAAACTATCGCTTGGGAATTGGATATGGCTATGAGTTTCATAGACCCGCCTATGGTTACTATCAAGGTGCCGTGGAATATCAGGATATCAAAGCCGGAGGAGAATTCCTAGCTTCCCTTCCTCAAGTGAATGGGGATAAAATCGGAATTTATGGGGGTAGCTACGGAGGATATTTGACCGCTTTGGCTTTGGCGAGAGATTCTGACTTATTCAAAGTGGGCGTTGACATTCATGGAGTCCATGATTTGGATAGTAGATACGAGCTACCTGATGGGTATGAAGTGGCTCCTGATTATGAAAAAGCCAAAGAGATCGCCTGGAAATCATCTCCGATTGCGGATTTGGATACCTGGAAAAGCCCGGTATTATTCATTCACTCGGATGACGACCGCAATGTCAATGTTAGTCAGACCACAGATTTGATCCGAAGATTTGAAGAAAAGGGAATGCCTTACGAAGCGGTACTAATCCCCGGAGATACCCATCACTGGATGCTTTGGAGAAATATGGTCCGTGTGGGAAACCTCACCGCCGAATTCCTGAAAAAACATTTAATGGACTAATTATTCGTCAACGGTTTCTCACTGTGGACTGTGGACCGTGGACGGTTGACAAGAAAAAAACATGCTTCAACTCCAAAACCTCCACCACATCGCCATCATCTGCTCAGATTACGAGCGGTCGAAAAAATTCTACACCGAAATTTTAGGATTTGAAATAATCCGGGAAGTACATCGGATGGAAAGAGCGTCTTTCAAACTCGATCTTACACTGAATGGCGCTTACCTGATTGAGCTATTTTCCTTTCCTAATCCTCCAGCTCGGGTATCTAGACCAGAAGCCTGTGGCCTTCGCCATTTGGCTTTTGAAGTCCTTCATATAGAATCTCAAGTGGAAAAGCTTCGTAACTTAGGGATACCAGTGGAAGACATCAGAATTGATGAGATTACTGGGAAAAAGTTTGCCTTTTTCTCCGATCCAGATGAATTACCTATAGAACTTTACCAGCACTAATCATGGCAGAAAACAAAACCAAACCTACTTATGACTCAGTGGATGACTTTATCAATCAGGTAGAATCTCCCAAAAAACGTGAAGATGCATTTCAATTAAAGAAAATAATGGAAGAGGTAACCGGTGAAAAGGCGGTGATGTGGGGACCTTCCATCATTGGTTTCGGAAGCTACCATTACAAATATGACTCAGGTCACGAAGGGGATGCCCCTATTGTGGGTTTTTCACCGAGAAAAGCTGCGATTTCCCTGTATTTATTAGGCTGTGCGACTCAGGAGGCCGAACCTTTATTAGCAAAACTTGGAAAGCACAAAAAAAGCGTGGCTTGTATTTATGCCAACAAACTGGCAGACTTAAATCCCGATGTTTTAAGAGAGCTTATTGCCAAATCCTATCAATCCACCAAAGCCAAGTATCCCACGAAATGATTTTTCACATCCTGAATGGAGATGCGCTTTTGTCCCAGTTTCCGGATGAAATCCCCGGAGAACGCATTTCCTTTCGGGAGTGCCTAATCGATGGACCAGTCAAGGCCAATTCTATGGAAGAATTCTGGAGAATGCGAAAAGATTTTATCGAGAAAAGCTTTCCTCAGAATCCAGAATTGGACTATTCCGATTACTCCCAAAAAGAGATTGAAAAAATCTCCAGAATTCCAGAGGGATCCCATGTTTATTGCTGGTTTGAAGAGGATCTTTTTTGTCAGGTAAACTTATGGTTCAGCATTTCCATGCTTCAGGGAAAAGAACTGAAAGTTTTGCTGGTGCTTCCTCCTCCAAGCTCCCCTTTTAGTTTTTCATATCTGGATCAAAAAGAACTTTTGGAATTATACGCCCATAATCCTATCAAATTAGAAACTGAGGAGCGGAAAGTACTGAAAATGGTATGGGCATTCTTCCAAAACAAGAATCCGGAAAAGGCCCAAAAGCTAGCCGAAAAACACTTTTCCTACCTACCCTTTCTTCGAAGAGCGCTGAAATTCTGGGAGGAAATGATCCCCAAAAATGGATATTTGGGAAAGCCTAAAGAAACCTTGATGGCCATTCATAAAACCAACCCTGAAGCTGAATTTGGGTTCATTTTCAGAGAATTTCAAAAGCGAATTCCTGAATATGGATTTGGGGATTTGCAGGTCCTGAATATGTGCCGGGAATTGGGGATAATGAAAAAAAACATTTGAAGTTTACTGTTCCCTATTTTTAATTTTACCAAGAGAAAAAGCCGGTGTAGCTCTTTGGTAGTCCGCTAGGGCGGATCCCAAGTTGAAGGCCGTGAGTTCGAGACTCATTACCCGCTCCAAGGCATCTCAAAAGGTGCCTTTTGATTTTATTGTAACTTCATCCCATGCGTTGGTCAATAGATTTCCCCATCCCTGAATCTCCTTTTCCCATATCACATCAGAGTAAGATTCTAAGCTTGGGATCCTGCTTTGCCCAGACGATCGGGCAAAAAATGAAGGACTCCAAATTTGACATCCTGATCAATCCCTTTGGAACAATTTTCCACCCCATGAACCTAGCAGACCTTTTGGATCAGGCCATTTTTGGATATCCATTGGATGAGCAAAAGATTCTGGCATTCGACGGAAGGTTTATGCATTATTCTGCCCACTCAGATCTCCGGGCCAGTTCACAGGATGAATTAAAAAATCTCTACGATTCTAAAATTCAGGAGATCAAAACATTTCTTCAAGAAGGTTCACATCTGATTCTCACTTTCGGCACATCCTGGATTTACCAACATCAGGATTTGGGAAGGGTGGCAAACTGCCACAAACAGTCTAACTCTCTTTTCACCAAAAAACTCAGTGAATTAGAAGAAATGGAATTTGTCATGACACATTTGTTAGAAACAATTTCCAATTCCTTTCCTCAGCTCAAAATCATCCTTACAGTCAGTCCCGTGAGGCATACCAAAGATGGAATTGCTGAAAATCAACTCAGCAAAAGTCTGCTTCGAGTTCTTTGCGATCGCTTGGAAAAACAATTCAACATGGTCAGCTATTTCCCGGCTTATGAGATCATGATGGACGAGTTGCGGGATTATCGGTTTTATAAATCTGATCTGATCCATCCTACAGAAGAGGCAGAAAATTACATTTGGGAAAAGTGGAAAAAGTCCGTTTTCAAAGCTCCAACTCAGGAAAAAGTCAGGGAAATTGAGAAAATCCAACTTGAACTAGCCCATCGCCCATTTAATCCTGAATCTGATTCTCACCAGAAATTCCTTCAAAACTTACTCGTCAAACTGGAACGAATACATAGGGAACTTGATTTTTCTAAGGAGATTAAATCCGTCTCGGAACTACTAAATCCCCCTGCCCGCCTTTAAAAGGGGGAATCTATTTCGTGTAATTTTCAATTCATCATTCATAATTCTCAAATGCCTAACCGTCTCCTCCACTCTCAAAGCCCCTATCTCCTCCAACACGCCCATAATCCCGTGGATTGGTACCCCTGGGGACCTGAGGCTTTGAAAAAAGCAGAGGTAGAAAACAAACCCATCTTGGTATCCATTGGCTATTCCGCCTGCCATTGGTGCCATGTAATGGAACGGGAAAGCTTTGAGGATCAGATTACAGCTGACTTGATGAACGAGCATTTCGTGTGCATCAAAATCGACCGGGAAGAGCGACCCGACCTGGACAACATCTACATGGATGCGGTTCAAGCCATGGGATTGCAGGGAGGCTGGCCCTTGAATGTCTTTCTGATGCCCAATCAGAAGCCTTTTTATGGAGGAACCTATTTCCCCAATATCAAATGGAAACAGCTTCTGGCTAATATTGCAGATGCCTTTGCCAAGCATGCCGATCAGCTGGCAGAGAGTGCGGAAAACTTTGGTAAAAGCCTGAATCGAAAAGAAACTGAAAAATACGGAATCCAAGCTGAGATCGGGGACCTGGATCCTGATGAACTCAGTGAGATCGCTGCCAAGTTAAGTGCTCAATTCGATCCGGAATGGGGAGGGATGAATCGAATCCCGAAATTTCCCATGCCAGTGATTTGGCAATTTGTACTTGATTATGCCCTGCTTTCCAAAAATGAGGAATTAAAAGAGAAGGTCTTTTTTACCTTGAAAAAGATCGGAATGGGCGGTATCTACGATCAACTCAGAGGTGGATTTGCAAGATATTCCGTGGATGGAGAATGGTTTGCTCCCCATTTTGAAAAAATGCTCTACGACAACGGGCAACTTTTGCAGCTCTTTGCCAAAGCCTATCAAGTCAGTCAAGACCCCTTCTTTTTGGAAAAGGTACATGAAACGGTAGCTTGGCTAAAAGCAGAGATGCTTCAGGAAGATGGAGGATTCCATGCCGCTCAGGATGCAGACAGTGAAGAGGAAGAAGGAAAATTCTACACTTGGACCTATGCAGAATTACAGGAATTGGTAGCTGAAGAATTGCCTTGGTTGAGTAAACTCTACAACCTCAAACCAGTGGGAAATTGGGAAAATGGCGTAAATATCCTTTTTCAGACGCAACCCTATTCTGAAATCGCTTCTTCCTTTCATTTGGATTTGGGGGATTTTCAAGCCAAACTTAAGGCTGTTAAAAGCACACTCCTGGCAAGGAGAAATCAGAGAATTTTCCCAGGTAAAGATGATAAAGTTCTTTCAGGATGGAATGCCTGGATTAGCACAGGATTGATTCAAGCGTTTCAAGCGACCGGAGATCGAGGCATGCTGAAATTAGCTTTGAACAATCTGAATTTTATCCAGGAAAAGATGATTCTGGATGGAATCTTGTACCGTTCTTACAAAAACGGCAAAGCTTACACTCCCGCCTTTTTGGAAGATTATGCCGCGCTGATTCAGGCAGAAATCCAAGCCTTTGAGGCAACTGGAAATTCTGCATTCCTACAGAAAGCTCAGGAGCTAACAGACTTTTGCATCCAACAATTTTACGATGAATCAGATGGCTTTTTCTTTTTCAACAATCCAAAAGCCGAAAAGCTGATTGCCAATAAAAAAGAGCTTTTCGACAATGTAATCCCGGCTTCCAATTCTGTGATGGCCCGTAATCTTCATCGGCTTTCCTTGCTTTCCTATCAGGAAAAGTATGCCGATATCGCCCGGAAAATGCTCGGAGGAATGCAGGACTTGATCAGCCGAGATCCGGGATTCCTGTGCAATTGGGCAAATCTCTACCTTGAAATGCTGGTGCCCACTGCAGAGATCGCAATTGTAGGAAAAGGTGCCGAGGCTCTGGCACTTGAATTTCAGAAGGCTTATTTGCCGAATATCGTCTTGGCATGGTCAGAATCTCCGACAGAAAGTGCCCCTATTCTTCAGGCAAAGACTCCCGATTCGACAGGAAATGCCTTAATTTATGTTTGCTTTGATCGGGCATGCAGAAGGCCCGTCAGCACATTTACAGAAGCAATTTCTCAAATCCCTTATTTAGCCTAATTGGTGGAAAGTCTCTTTGCAGATCAAGATTTTTTGGAAAAGTCCGGAGGAAACAACTTCGCAGATATCATTCTGCCTGTTCCGATCCCGAAGATGTTCACCTACAAAATCCCTTCCCTACTCAAACCACAGATTCAGATCGGTCAAAGGGTGATAGTGCAGTTTGGGAAAAAGAAAGTCCTCACAGGCATTATCGGAAAGGTGCACAACAAGCCTCCACAGGCTTACGAAGCAAAACCGATTTTGGACCTTTTGGACGACCATCCTAGCGTTAATCCACTCCAGATTCGTTTCTGGGTCTGGATGGCAGAGTACTATTTCTGTCATATTGGGGAAGTCATGCATGCCGCATTGCCCTCAGGGCTCCGTCTTTCTTCGGAGAGTAAGATTCAGTCCAATCCCAATTTCGATCCGGAAACCAGTAAATATCCTCTGGATGTGCGCGAAGAGAAGATTTTGGAAGCTTTGGAAAATCAGGCAGAACTTAGCTACGAGGACTGTGAGAAAATCTTGGGAATCAAGACCATCCACCCCATTCTCAAAAGCCTGGTAGCCAAAGAAGCCATCTTGATTTTTGAAAAGGTCCAGGAAAAATATACTCCAAAAGTAGAAACAAGAATCAGGTTAGTTTCGGAAATCGCCTCAGACAAAAATGCCCTTCAGGCCGTTTTTGAAGCGGTTCAAGGCAAGCCCAAGCAGGAATCTATCCTCCTCAAATACCTTCGGGATGTTCCGGTTTTCAGCAAACCTCAGTTGAATGAAAAAGGGCTGGACAAGGCTACTTTGCTGGAAGAGGGCGATTCCGAAAGTTCTTTGAAAACATTGATCAAAAACGGAGTTTTCGAATCCTTCAAGCATGTGATCAACCGAATTGAGGAAGAAGAGCCCGAACGCGAGGCATATGAACTTTCCACCAGTCAACAGGCCGCATTAGAAGAAATCAAAAACCACTTTGAGACCAAACAATCCGTACTCCTGCATGGAGTAACCGGTTCGGGCAAGACGGAAATTTATATTCAGCTGATTCAGGAGGTATTGGAGAGCGGCTCTCAGGTTTTGCTTTTGCTACCTGAAATCGCCTTGACCACCCAGATAGTCAGTCGCTTGAAGCAGGTTTTTGGCTCTCAAATGGGCGTCTATCATTCCAAATACTCCGACAATGAACGGGTGGAGGTTTGGAATGGAGTATTGTCAGGGAGATTTTCATTTGTGGTCGGCGTTCGCTCTTCCATTTTCCTTCCTTTTGATAGCTTAGGATTGGTCATTGTGGACGAGGAGCACGAATCCAGTTACAAGCAATTTGATCCTGCACCAAGATTCCATGCTCGGGATGCAGCGATTATGTTGGCATATTTTCACCAGGCCAGAACTATTTTAGGATCTGCAACTCCATCTTTTGAAACCTATTACAATGCCACCCAAGGCAAGTACGGATATGTGGAAATTTCGAATCGATTCGGAGATGCCAGCTTACCTGAGTACCATTTAGCCAATCTGTCCGAAGACCGAAAGAAAAATCTATTGAAGCTGGATTCGACCAGATTGCTTCGGGAGAAGATTCAAGAGGCTTTGGGAAAGCAACAGCAGGTGCTGATTTTTCAAAATCGCCGGGGGTATTCTCCTTATGTGCAGTGTGAGGACTGTAGTTGGACCGCAGAATGCGTGCAATGCGATGTGAGCCTGACTTATCATCAGTTTGCCGAGGAAATGCGATGCCACTATTGTGGCTACAAGGAAAAAGTACCTCAAGCCTGCCCGGCCTGCGGAAGCTCTCAATTGACCACACAGGGCATGGGAACGGAGCGAATTGAAGAATCACTGGGATTACTTTTTCCGGAGGCCCGGTTGGGAAGAATGGACCTGGACACCACTCGAAGCAAGTATGGATACCAAAGGATTTTGGATGAGTTTTCAAGTGGACAAATCGACATTTTGGTAGGAACTCAAATGATTACCAAAGGTCTGGACTTCGGGAAAGTAACCGTAGTTGGGATTTGGGATGGGGATCGGATTTTGAATTTCCCCGACTTCCGAGCTGGCGAAAGAGCCTACCAGCAAATCACACAGGTGGCCGGGAGAGCCGGGAGAAGAGATGTCAAGGGACAAGTAATCCTCCAAACCCGAAATCCTGATAATGACCTGTATGAAAAAGTCATTCGAGGTGACTATTTCGAGTTTTTCCGACAGGAAATGTTCGACCGGAAAAAATTTTACTACCCTCCATTTGTCAAGCTGATCCGGATCACCACCCGGCATTCGGATTTCAAAACTGCAGAACGGGCAGCACATGCCTTACACCATAAAATGGCGACCATTGCTGTGAAAAAGATCGTACTTGGACCTGAAAAGGCCATAGTCGCAAGAGTAAAAAATCAATACCAGTTTGAAAGCATGATCAAATTGGATAAGGCAGGTAACACCCAACATTCCTTCAAAGAAAATCTGAGCCTTATTCTGGAAGAGCTCCAGTCCAAACCCGAATTTCGTTCGGTTCGGTGGGTGGTGGATGTGGACCCCAATTAATCCGGCACCAATTCAGACTTGCAGGCTAGTAAAACCGGATTTTTTTGGTTTATTGGATGAAAGCCAAATTTTAGTGTATGCAGACTTTTCTTCTGATTTGCGAGCTCAAAAACGAGCCTGAAGCCATCCAAGCTTATGTGGATTGTCATAAGGCTGTGGCCCCGGAAATTCTGGAAAGTATCCGTGTGGCTGGAGTCCTCCAGATGAGCATTTACCGATGGAAAAACCGCCTGAGCATGATTCTGGTCGGTGACGACTCCTTCAGCTTTGAAAAGAAGGCAGCATTGGACAATGCCAACCCCAAAGTTCAGGAATGGGAAGCTTTCCTGGGCCAATTTCAAACCAATCTTCCCGGGACACCAGCTAATTGGAGATGGGCGCTTTGTGAGAAGATTTTTGAGTTTAAAGCGGAATTATGAGTGATTTCAAATTTAATGATTTACCCAAAAAACCATGAAAAAACCTATTGTAACCTTTGCCTTGATGCTGGTATCTATTCTGGGATTTTCTCAGAATTTTAGCCTCCCGCTTTGGAACGGGACTCCGCCTTTGCAGAATTCCTCGGACCTGAATGAAGAATCCACCCAACAGGGAATTTTGAGAATTGCCAATGTGCAAACTCCGACTATTGAAGTATATCTCCCCACCAAACAGGCTGCTACTGGGGAGGCTGTGGTGATTTTTCCAGGGGGTGGATATGCGATTTTGGCCTACGATTGGGAAGGAACTGACTTTGCAAAATGGTTTAATGCTCAAGGAATCGCTGCCATTGTGGTCAAATACCGGCTTCCCATTTCCAAGTCCTTGACGGATCCCAAGGAAGTACCCTTAATGGATGCTCAGCGTGCGGTGAGGATGGTCCGCCACTATTCCATGGATTGGAACATTGACCCTGCCAAGGTCGGAGTTATGGGCTTCTCTGCCGGCGGGCATCTAGCCTCTACCGTCAGCACCCAATATTTGAATGAAGTGAATAGACCCAAAGATGGGATCGATGGGCTTTCTGCCAGACCGGATTTTTCGATTTTGGTGTATCCGGTGATCTCCTTCCGGGATGCTGCAGTTCATTCAGGTTCAAGAAGAAATCTGATTGGGGAAAATGCCAGCCAAGAATTGATGGACCGCTTTTCAGGAGAATTGAATGTAAATGCTGAGACCCCGCCGACGTTTTTGGTACATGCGCAGGATGATAAGGGAGTTCCGATTGAAAATTCTCTTTTATACTACAAAGCACTCCATCAGCACGGTGTGAAATCCTCTTTGCACCTCTACCCGTCCGGAGGACATGGATTTGGTTTTGGAAAAGGAAAAGGAGCCGTGGAAGGCTGGAGGGAGGTGCTTTTGGCTTGGATGGGAGAGACGGTTCAGTAGGCAGAAGGCAGTCAGCAGTGATAGTTTTCAGTAATCAATCTCAGTTTTCAAGATTTTGTCAACAGTCCACGGTCAACTGATTTTAGTCCTTGAAGATTAAAGATTGCGTGTAATTTTACAAAACGGTGGTCCGTGGACTGTCGACCGTTGACAAAAAAACAATGCCTATTAAAGTAATCGCCTTCGATGCAGATGACACCCTTTGGGTGAATGAGCCTTTCTTTCGTGAGGCGGAGGAGAAATTTGCCAGTTTGTTGGAAGACTTTATGCCCCAACATGCCATCATGAAGGAGCTGTATCGCACAGAAATTGACAACCTAAAGCTCTATGGCTACGGGATCAAAGGCTTTATGCTTTCCATGATCGAAACTGCCCTTCGGATTTCAGACCACAAAGTGTCCATCACACTCATCGACAAAGTAATTCGAATCGGTCAGGAAATGTTGGAAAAACCGGTCGAACTCCTGCCGGGTGTGGAGGATGTTCTGAAAGCCTTAAATGGAGATTATCGAATGGTTCTTGCCACCAAAGGAGACTTGGTCGATCAGGAACGAAAGTTGAGAAAATCCGGGCTGGAAAAGCACTTCCACCATATCGAAATCATGAGTGAAAAACGAGTAGAGGATTACGAAAAATTGGTCAAACACCTGGATGTTCACCCTTCTGAATTCCTGATGCTGGGCAATAGCCTCAAGTCAGATATTCTTCCAGTTCTGGAGCTAGGGGGACATGGAATTCATATCCCTTTTCATACCACCTGGATCCATGAGCAAGTAGATCATGTGGTGGAACATGAGCGGTTTTTCGAAGTCGGAAATATAGCCCAAGCCGCAGACCTGATTCGAAAATTATGAGCCATGGATTTGCAGAAACTTCATAGTGCCATTGAACTCCATGATGCCGAAGGGATCCGGAAAATACTTTCCGAGCTAGAAAACATTGAAGAAGGCTATGAAGGCAAGCCTTGGATAGAGCTTTTGATCGGAGAATATACACGAAGCCCAAAGTTTAAAGAATGCGCTTTGGCTTTTGTGGAATGCGGGGATCAAATTGGCGACAAATTCTTAGAGGCAGTGTTGACCGATAATTCTATCCTACTCTCGGAACAACTTGCCCTTCAACCTGAAGGAGCAGTCCGGGAATACACCTTTTCCTCAGCCTATACACCCTTTTTGGAAGTGTCCTTGATGCATCTTTGCGCGGAATTCAATCATGTGGCCTGCGCAAAAGTTTTAATTCAACAAGGTTTGTCGATTGATACTCCAGCAGGTCTGGATTCCTTAGGTTTTGGAGGGCAAACGCCGATTTTCCATACTGTCAATCAAAATGGCAATCAGTCCCGGGAGATGCTGGATTTTTGCCTGAAAAACCAAGCTAGTCTAGATATTCAGCTGAAAGGCTTGATTTGGGGAAAAGACAGACCTTGGGAGACTTTCCTCCCGGACATAAGCCCGATCAGCTATGCGATGATGGGGCTTTTGCCCCAAATGCACCGAGATGAAAATACAGTCGCTGAGACGGTTGAACTTCTGATGAAACATAAGTATGGAATGGAATATAAACTCCCCAATATTCCCAATGCCTATCTCAAAACCTAAGGTTCAGAAGGCTTTATAAAGCTTTTAACTGCCTTGTTGCAATGATTAAGAGTTAACCATATTGGCAGTTTCCTCATGGGGAAGTCCCGTGATATGCAGCGTTATCCCATGCTCTAGCCAAGCTTTAAGATTAGCCATCCAAAAAGTCCAGCCTCCATGGCAGCCTACATAGTAATTCATTTTACTTTTTTCATCAGTGGCAATCTGATATTGAGTCAAAGCCACTTCAATTCCATAAGAAGAATCTTTCAGTTCCACCAAAACCTCTCCTCCCGGACCAAAGGTGAAAACCAACCGATCTTTTCCATTGGATTCTAAGATCTTCCCATCCTCGTGATGCGGCCAATTATGCCATTTCCATGAAAAAAAATCCCCCGCTTCGCAGAGTTGATCATTTTCTCTTTTGGATCCATCGGCCTTTTCAAATTCAGCCTTTTCCAAAAACCAAGTTTCCAGTCCATTTTGACTTGCCCAAGCCCGGAATATCTCTTCCTTGGGTTTAGCAATATGAATTTTTCGCTTAAAGGATGTCCAATCGATGTTCGCTTCCATACTTTAAGTTACAGATTTTCAAATCTGGATAAAAACCAATGCTCTGGACTTAAAACAAAAAAACGTGGCCTTTGCCACGTTTCCTCTTATTTCATTTTCGAAAATTCACTGGCCAAACCTTCCCAGTATTCCTCTCCTTTAGGGTTGGACTGGACGATAACCTGATATCGAAACGTCACCGACTCTCCCGGCTGAAGTTTAAAATCTAAAACATCTTTCCCTCCACTCAATTCTTTTTGTCCCAAGGGATTGGCAGAAAACAGCCCATACCCTCTTGCGTGCCAGTAGGTAGGATACCCGGGATTTGCCTGATGGTCTAGAATTGCCACGGTGATATTTTCATTTTCAATTTGACCGTTCAAAGTGACCCAGGTTCCACGGGTTCCCCAGACGGCATCCCCTTCTTTACCTTCGCTGCTTCGGTATTTTCCTGTTACCCCAGCATTGTTCAGGCTGGCCACTGTGGTGGGAATGCCATTCGCATCGGTGAAAATCTCCGGCTTATCCGAAGGGTGCTCCAGTTCTCTGGCTACCCGAATCGCAAAAACTCCTTCCTTGTTATCTTTCATCGAAACCGCCAGCTCCTGAGCAGTCAAGGTAGTGATCCGGGTGATGCTGCGCTTTTCCCCTTCTGAAGAAAATAGAAAGGTGGTTTTTTCCTTAAGCAATACATTCCCACTCGGAGCAACCCAATCCATTCCCACGGTCAATTCTGCACCTTGATCAGTTTCTTGGGTCGCTAAGATTCCCGTGTGGATAATGGTTCCATACTTGTGTTTTTGCTCAGCCGGAATTGCGTCCGAATTGTTCCAAAAATCCAGGCCATTCACATCCCCGTAATTCATCCAATGCCCGATATGATGAGGGTGGTCCCCCCGCTCCCCTGCTCTTGGAGCCAAGGGATATCCACGGGTGATTTCATGTCCACCTGCAGAAATGATGGGATACAAAACCGGCTTGGCAATCGTGATCGGATAATAATAACTAGTGAAAAGCTTCCCTCCCACCAGGACATCTACCTTGTTTTCAGCATCCTTTCGAAGCAGTTTGACCGGGTCAGATTGGGCATGCAGGCTTGTATTCATACTTGTAAAAAGGGACAGCAGCAGCACTGCCATCCCCGTTTGGATTTCTTTACGGTGATTCATGCCTTAATACTGAAAAGGTTTTCCACCGGCTAAAACTTCCTGCTTTTCCTCGTCAAAGGTCACAAACTGACCGGTTCGAAGAGCTGCCGTAGTCATGATATTGGCAATGGAATGATTGTATCCGGCCATCACGTCTGCATTGGGCTTTTTTCGGGAACGCACACATTCCATCCAGTTGCGCATGTGGGCAGAAGTCATGTCATCCGCTCCGGTATTGGCTCCGGTTTCCACTTTGACTGCTTCTCCCAAGGCCATTTCTGGAAGCATATTTTCTTTCATTCCCATGGACCTTGCTTGGTTGGCAGAAAGACCACCATTGGGAGAAATCCTGTTGGTGTCTAAATTCAATTCCCCTGCATTGGAATAATAGATTTCTTTGGTGCCCCCAGCAGAATTGGTAAAACGCGAGGAGTAAATCACCTGAAAGCCCTTGCTCGGATCATTCAAAGGCCCGTAATCAAAGACGGCAGTCATGGTATCAAAATTCTGGCGACCATCTTTCCATAGGTAAATTCCCCCATTTGCGGCTACACTTCTTGGGTGAGGAAGATCAGTAAACCAATGTACCGTATCGATTTGGTGAGCCATCCACTGACCCGGAATCCCGGAAGAATAGGGCCAGAATAGGCGGAACTCCAAATATTTCCGTGGATCCCAATCGGTCTTGGGACGATTCATCTGGTACCGATCCCAGTCCGTATCTTCTTTTCGGATCTGACTGACCAAATCCGGCCTTCTCCAGCGGCCGGGCTGGTTCACATTCCAAGTCATCTCGACCGCTACAATATCCCCAAATTTTCCAGCCTTGATAAAGTCATGAGCCTGATGGTAATTGATCCCACTGCGACGCTGGGAACCTACCTGAACGATTTTTCCGGTTCGAAGTACCGCTTCTTTGGCCGCTCTAGCATCAGCCATGGTTTCAGCAAAGGGCTTTTCCACATAGGCATCTCTCCCCGCCTCCACCGCTTCTTTGCAGTGCAAAGCATGCTGGAAATCGGCAGTAGAAACGATCACGGCATCCACGTCCTTTCGATCATACAATTCATCGTTGTTTCGGCATGCCGCAATGTCCAAACCTGCCTTTTCTTTGACAAAGGCCAAGCACTCGGCTCTCCTACGGCTCCAGATATCCGAAACAGCGGTAAACTGAAAGTTCATTTCCTTGGCATGGATTTGCATGGCAGGAATCAGGGCTCCCCGGCATCGGTCTGAGAAACCCACGATGCCGACATTCACCCGGTCATTGGCACCGAGAATACGGGAGTAGCTTTTGGGGGAAAAGGCCATGGCGCCTAGACTTAGTCCGGCGGTAGTTAGCGCTGACTTTTTGAGAAAGTCTCTGCGGGATTGATCGTTGTTCATGGTTGTATGGGTTATTGTTTGAATTTGGATGTCGGATGTCCGATGTCGGATGTCCGATGAATATGGGTTGTGAGTTACTTCAGCAAGCTCAGTACTGGTGTCGGTTGTGGGTTGTCTGAATTTCGGATAATCTACTTTACTGCAAACTGAGACTGATCACTGGGACTGAGACTGATGATTGAAACTGATCACTGAGACTGATCACTGCTTACTTTTCACCAAGCGGTTAATGGATGTCACTAGGTGGAAGGTTTCAGGGCCATTTGCTGGAAGAGTTCCTTTTGCTCGCGCAAAGCTTGAATTCGATCTGCGGGTTGAGTTCGGGCTTCCAACAAAATCCAACCTTCGTAGTCCATTTGCCGGAAAAGCCGGAAAAGTTCTGGATAGGGATAATCTCCCACATTGAATTCCCGCACGTGGACGGTATCTCCAAACCACTTTTTCACCGAGTTGAAATTGGCTTCCAAACCCGGAGGCAAAAGGTCCTCAGTATTGCAATTCCAGCAGATTTTCACATTGGGTTCAGTCACCTGCTCAAAAATCGCCTTCATCACCGGGAGCTCTTGGGTATATTGCCCATGGACTTCCACCCGGATCAACTGCCCAAAATCCTGGGCATATTTTCCGACTTCATTGAAAGAAGCGGCGATCTGGGCGATGGTTTTTTCCTTGGGTACGTCCGGGGGCAGGAAGTTGGGTTTGACTTTGATTCCCGTGGCTCCGATATCATGACAGAGTTCGATATAGGCTTTGGTGCCTTCGATGTTTTGCCGCAACTTTTCGGGATCAGGGCTATGGTATTCGTAGTTGCTGCCATAACCCAGACAAGTAACTGGACTATCCGCAAAGCGCTTTTTGACTTCCTCCCGATGGGCTTTTGAAAGGGAAATTTCCACTCCATGCGCATGCTGGGTTCGCAGCTCCACTCCCAAAACCTTGGTCTTTTCACAATTAGAAATCAAAGTAGGCAGATCCCAATCCTTTGCCCATTCGTAGGTGACCAAGCCAAATTTCATTTTAGGTTCAGCTTGGGAAGCAAGTGCAGCAATACTCGGAAATGCTGCCAAACCCAAGCCGGCAGCCAAGCTTTTTTGGATAAAGTCTCTTCTGGATAAGTCCTTTTCTATCATCTACTTAAAATAGCCATAAAAAAGGAGGGGAATCTCCCCTATCGCAAAAATCAACGGAAACGATTGAGAAGCAATGAAAAAGTATTCGCTATAAAATCACATCTAATCCTATTCAGAAATCTTTTTCTGAGGATTATACGCCCAAACTTCCATCTCTACTCTTGCCCCAAGGGCTAAGCCATTTACTCCCATTGCCGAACGGGTGGGGTATTTTCCTTTTTCGAAGTAGGTGGCATAAACCTGATTAAAGGTTGGCCACTCCGACATATCGGCCAGCATCACGGTGCATTTAAACACATCCTCCAAGCCTAGTCCATGTTGGGCAAGGGTGGCCTGAATTCGCTTGAACATCTGGTGGGTTTCGGCTTCAATCCCACCCGGAACTACCCCAGTTCCATTTCCTGCATCCCCAATTTCTCCGGAGAGATAAAGGATATCCCCTACCTGCACCGCACTGGAAAAAGGATAGGGAAGTTCGGAGGGAAAAAAGACAGGTTCCTGCATTTCCGCTGCAGCTAGTCCCTGAGTTTGAGAAGCCTCCTTGTTTGGGTTTGGAGATTCCTGGCTTCCAGACTCAGGCTGGCAACTGCTCAAAACCGTGAGAAAAATAAGGAGGGGAAGGATGGGGGTTTTCATGGGGATAATTGAATTATTAATGGTTTGCAGATTTGCGATGGGCGGGATTTCAGAGCTCCAATCTGTCTACCCAGCACTGAACTTGACTAGAAACACAAAGCTCCAAGTTTGCAATTCAGCCCGCACTTACTAGAGCCGAAATTGTGCTTATTTATTTTCCTCTTTTAAGAGTACCCATTCAATGTGTCTATGTGTCATGTAGTTAATTAATGAATCTCGACTTTTCCAATGTCTAATTTTGGTCCCATCCTTTTCATTCCATTTTTCAATTCGATGTTGATATCCGTTTTCTGTATATTCTGAATACTCGTCAGGATAAACATCTTGAGATTTTATCATCACCACAAATAGAATCAAACTTATTACTGTCGGCAAAATCAAAGCTTTTGGTTTCCATTTACGCCTTAATATGACTATTAATATCGGTAACCAAAGCCCAATTAAAATTGTGTTTCGAATGATTGAATCTAGAATTTCTCTTGTTTCAAATTTGATTGTTGAGAATTCAGGTCTTCCCAAGTCAATTAATGAAATCCCCCACATCCATAAGTATGTTGGAACTAAATTCAAAATAATGAATAGTCCTAAAAGTGAAACGAGAAGAATCCGATTGTTCATTCTTTAACTGGATTCAGCCTGGAGACGGCGGACTTTTGGAACCGTTCTCTTCCTGCCTACTCCTAACTTCTTAAAGATAGACACTATCCCGAAAAGTGTGTAAATAGATTTTAGGGTTAGTTAGAGTTTTAGACGGTTTTCAAACATAATCATAAATTGGTTTAGGATCATTCCCCAGTCTCGGATGGGCATGGTCCATTTTTTTGTGGCCTCCATGACTGCTAAGAAGACCGATTTGAGGACGGCTTCATCGGTGGGGTAGGAAAGCTTGTTTTTGGTGTATTTTCTGATTTTTCCATTTAGGTTTTCGATGATGTTGGTGGTATAGATGATCTTTCTGATCTCCAGTGGGAAGTCCAGGAAAGCTGTGAGTTCTTCCCAGTTTTCTC
>NZ_AUBV01000009.1 GCF_000429425.1 Algoriphagus mannitolivorans DSM 15301 | reverse complement strand
GTGAAAATCTTATTTATCCAACCCGGAAAACCTATGCAAAATGCTTTTATCGAGCGATTCAACAAAACCTACCGAACCGAAGTATTGGATTACTATTCCTTTGTATCACTCCAAGAAGTCAGAGAGATTACCCGGGAATGGATAGAGGACTACAATCATCACAGACCTCACGGAAGCCTGAATAATTGCTCTCCAATAGATTTTGCAAAGCAATGGGCGTTAACAGTGGATAACTTCTCTGAAGTTACCCACAATTAACACCCTTAGTAGTAATAATAGTCAACATCAAAAACCAATTTTGTCTATTTTAGAATTGTCCAAAAAGTGGGAAGCCTTCACCAGGGAATTAAGACAGGATTTGGTACAATTTGTTGTTTAACAATTCTTGCTTTTCCTTTTTCTGTTGCCTTGGAAAACTCGGCCAATTGATTAATGGATAATACAGCCATTGTGGTAGTGGTTTTTAGGTAAGATGATAAACTTTTTAAAAAGGGCCGACCATAGATCGGCCCGAGGCCAAAAAGGCTTTAGTTCGGTGTGGATCGTCTATGTCCAGGTACCTTGATTGTCTTCCCGTCCACCTTTCGGGTGTGGGGCTTTACTGGGACGATTTTCTTCCCATCTCCGGTTTTAGCCATTGTAGTAGCATTTAAGTCCTTCTATCAATTAGGTAGAAGGTGTACCTACCGGGAAAATAAAAAACTCTTACCTTTGGGTTCTCACATCCTAGTAAAAGCGGGGGAGCCTATTTTCCCAACGGAAGCTCTCCCCTTTTTTTTGACTCAATTGACTAAGCTTTTTCGAAATTAGCTTAACCTTTTTTAACATGCTTTGTGCCAGAAGTCACAAAATCAGCAACTTTGACGAATAATGTCAGAACTCATTCATTACTGCCAAATATAATTCTGACTTACTAAGTAAGAGACAGATCTACTAACATGGCAGGTGACAGACTGGCAGTATGACATGCTTTTTTTTGATAGTTGTCAGGCATTTATGCGTATTCCAATTTCATTTCTTCAATTCTTTTTAAAATATCGTTTACCGGCTGGGCAAGTTCTTCACCCATTTTGATCACCTCATTGGGGTATTCTTCTTTCAAGAGGACCATTAAGGCAAAATAGGTTGGTTTCAAAAGTTCTTTTAAGTTTTCGTATTTCAAGAAAAACTCATGAACTGTATGATACTGCATTTTTGATATTAGAATAAGAAATGCCTCATTCAAATCTTCAACATGAGATTCCGTTTTGAAAACTTCATCAATGAGCTCCTTTGAATTAAGAATATCTTTACATTTTGCATACATACCCAACCAAGCAAATGTCATTGATAAATACAATTTTATGGGTAAAACCAAATCTTCAATTCTATCAAGTCGTAAAATCAATTCTCCAATAAATTCCTTCTTCTCCTTTACACCGAAATTTAAAATTATTGCATTTCCTAATGCCTGCTGATATCTTAAACCTTTAATTTTTGCAGCTTCAAAATCTGAAATTGACTTCTCGAATAAGGAAACCATTTTAAAAAAGTTTTCGTCATTTAATTCTACGTTGGATGATAAAATTTCCAATGCGTGATAAAAGTTATAGTAAGGATCAGAGGTTTGAAGTTGTTCAATTAAATCCTTTCTCCTATTATTATTTTTTCCTCTAAACTTTGAAATGTAAAAATCAATGACATCATATTGACTTATAACCCCATTTTTTAATCCAATTTCGTAATACTTTTCAGCTAGTTCTAAATCATTCTTCATTGAATAAATTTTAGCTAAAAAGGAACTTGAATGAATATAACCTAAATCCAAGGCCTTTAAAAAATATTTTTCCGCCTCAGTTCTTTCTCCTAGCTCATAAAATATTTCACCCATTTTATATGCCTTTTCGGGGTCAGTAATATTTGGAGATTTATCTAATATTTCTTTCAACAAAGTGGGACTTTTCAGCAGGACACAGAGACTCAGCAAAAAATTCAAATCTTTTTGGTTGATATCATGAAGCTTTTTGGTCTCTTTTTCTGATAATTCAACTTCCTCCGTTAAAAAATAGAAAAAAGAAAGTAAGAGACTGTGGGAATTAGTTCGATTTTTTATCCTTTCCAAAATATCAATCCCCTTAACTAGATCTCCATTTTCATATGCTCTTGCAGCTAATGCAAATTTTAGTTGACTATAATTGAACTGTGGTTTTTGGTCCTCTGTAAGAATAGAAGAAGTTGCCTCAACTAGTTGATCTAACTTACTTGGACTAACTTTTTGAAAATCTATCATTGCATTGGCCAATAATAATGCTGACTTTGAATTATAAAGACCTGATTGCAACCTAAGAATATGGAGTTCCAAGAAAGATTCTATACTTTCTTGGTCTTCATACCACATTTCAAGAAAGCTTGTCAACCATTTAACTCTCTTCTTATCTTTACGATCACCATTGCGCATTAAGTACCAGATGTTGAAGAATCTTTCTTTGACTTGATAGAGGTGGTTTTTGGTATTTGTCTGTTTCTTCTCAATCACATTATTTTTTTCCAATTGAGCCAGTTGGGCAGAGATCAATTTCGTTTGGACTTTTTTTCCGTCTTCTCTGATTCGATCGGCAATATCCTTAGTGCTTAGAGCATCCCAATTCTTTGCTATGACATCCACAATTCTTCTTTGTTGAACAGGCAAATTTTCAACTTCGTGTTTATATAGTGGAGTAATTTGATCTAGAATAGTTTCCAGATCATGTAAAGCTGTACCATCTTGATCTTCCAACAATAGCTGATACACCATCATCAAAGTTCGAATCACTCCTCCGGTAAGTATAGCAAGTGTATCGATTTTACCCTTTGCCTTCTTTAAATCTATTTTCTGCTCACTTTTTTCCTGAAGTTTCTCAATCAATTGATAGGTCTCCTCCTTCGTCAACCCTTCTAACCTAACTATTTGAAAAAATTCATAGAATGGCTCTGAATAATCATGTAAATCCTGAAGTATAATTGCCGAGGCACCAACAATCCTAATCTCACTGCAATGCATTAAAATCTCACGAAGCCTTCTTTTTTCCTTCGCTTTAAGATTATCCAAGAAAAGTTGCCCAAAGTTGTCAAAGAAAATTATTAGTTTCTTTTTATTCTTTTGAAGGACCTCGATTAAGTACTCGAAGCACCTTTTTTCATAATCTTCAAAATCAATAAATGCCTCGGTATGATTGAAAAATTCACCATCAGTACTTAGGGAATCATCAAGAAAATCCAACAATTTCTCCCACAGTTTCGATAGAGAAGTCAAGTCGTAGGATTCCTCCCCGAAAAAAACCGGGATCAGCCAACTATTCAGATCAGAAAAATTTTCAACCTCATACTTTAGCCTTAGCAACAAAGTTGTTTTCCCCATCCCACGCTGCCCTTGGATGAGATAATGTTTCTCCGGATATTTCATATCGCTTGATTTGATATCCGAAAAAATCTTTTCAAAATTCTTAGTCCTGACCACGAAACTTTCGATCAGTTCCGGCTTAGACAGGCTGGCAGGATTATATAGTGTCTTGACGCTCATTTTTCTTATTTGCAAATATGTTTACGGCACCACATCTGAAGGATCGGAGACGTGTATCTATAGGATTTGTCCTCAGTCTTAAAAAGATATCCATCACCTTCCAGAATATCCATGATTCGCCTAACCTCTTCCACGGAATGTTTAACCCCAAAGTCAAACACCACATCCATAACAATGCTATCTCTGATCGCTATATTCTCCAGGACATCAAAGACAAAATTGTATTCGCTTCCTTTGAACAATGCTGACAGGCGAGCGAAATATGGTTCAAACTGGGGTTTGTTCCTTAAATGGACAATCTGATCAAACGCCTGATCAATAGATGCTTCAGTGATCGATTCTCCCTCATTTGCTTCAAATACGTCGACGATCTCTTGAGCGATCAACTGTAAGTGAAAAGGAATTAGCCATCCCATTTTCGTTAAGACATATCGAATCAAGGGTTCCACTAAGCTTACCTTATCGTATTCCAAGAGTTTGGTTAAAAAATCATGGGCTTCAGCCTGAGACAGTGGGGCCACTTCAACCGTTCGAAGATCATTAACAGCCGTAAGTTCGGTTACTTTCTCAACCATTGGGAAAAGGGACATGGATCCCGTGTAGACAAAATGAATCTTGTCTAGGACATGTTTATGGTGGCGTAACTCTCTGTTTTTTTGAATGAAGTGTTCCGCCGCTTTAGTACCATCCCGATTCAGAATATTTTGAATAGTTTGGGGAAATTCATCAATCAGGATGACCACATGTCCAAACTCCGACTTTATATTCTCAAAAAGATCCGATAGAATCTGGAAGTAATCCGTCTCGCCTTTTTCCCTAATCTCAACGTGGTAAACAGTTTTTACCCTGCTCAAAACCGATTCAATTCCTCCTTTTATGGAATCATAGAGCTTACTCAGTTTTCCAATTGCTTCACTTCTGATCAACGCTTCGAAAATGACCTTAAAGAACTCATTTTCTGAATCCACCGACTCTGTGATCACATATATAAAAAAGTAACCTTCTTGAGGAAATTCCTCGATGTGTTTCAGGATAGATGTTTTACCAACTCTCCTGGGAGCAGAAAGGTAAATACTGGCACCCTTATCTAAGACCCTATAAATCTTTCGCACCTCCGATTCCCTGGGATAGAAAGCCTCACCTCTTGCTGGATTTCCTAGACTATTTTTCATTTGACAAAATTTTCATTGCCAAAATTAATGACAATATTTTTATTGTCAAATAAGTTGGCAAATTTTTTATTGTCAAATTAGAATTCTAAGAAGATACTCGAAAAGACGGTTATAAAAAACTAAAAAAACTCTATTCTAGCACTTTAGCTCAAGCCATTCAGACATCGCAGAATGAATGTCTGTATCAGTAAGTCTGAAAAGTTCCGACAGGGATAGAGGTTCTACTATAAAATCATTAAAAGTCTGTTGCAATACGCCATTTTCATCAAAATAATAACCGTGGTAGAACCAACGGTTAACCAAGCCCAAACCACCCAAAATGAACTCAACCTTAAAATATTCTCTTGGTTCGATCCCATCATATAAAAAGAAGGTCATGCTTTGAGCATCATTGGGAATTTCCCGAGAATGGGTACCGATTAATGGAATTAAATCTCTAGAGTTTGCGGTAGTAAAGGAATATTTTCTATCTCTCATATTATTTAGATTACTGTCCACTTGCTCCCAGACAGATTATGCAAGTTTAGCTTGCACAAAGCTCCCAATCAAATAGCCTCACTATTCACCTTGCATACTGCCAACAATTACTACCTCCTGCGGATGCTTATCGGGAGGATCAGGATCCATCCTCACCCCGCCCTCTCCTGAAGGAGAGGGCGATCATGCAGTAGAAAACTCAAGGCTAGTAATCGATAGGGGGCTTTTCCCATAATCGATTTGATTGATTTTCAAAAGCTTCGTTATTCCTACCTCACCCCTCCCTCTCCTGAAGGAGAGGGCGATCAATCCGAAGGCATTTCGAGGCTGGTAATCTAAAGGAGTTTGACTTTTTCCCATTGACAGATAATCAAAACCTTCGTTATGCTAATAAAGTGGATTTTGGGTAAGAAAAAATACCGGGTAGTGGGTATTTATTGGGGTGAAATGAAAAAAATCGAGTAGAAGGTGATGCGTTTTGGGGTGGGAAGATGTGGGTTTTGGATTAATAATCACATGTTAAAAGCTTGATATTGCGGTTCTCTCGCAGTCAACAGTTAGTGGCATCTGTGAGCAGTGTCTTTGAACAAAGGTTTTAGAGCCTTTGTGGAATGGGATTTGTTTACTCTTTAATGAAGTCCTTTATTTGCCTATGGAAAATTTGGATAGCCTTCGGGAATTTTTTAACGCCAAAAGCTTAAAGTCATATCATCCCCTTATGAGCGCGAAAGAACTAGCTAAATGGCTGGAGTCATTGAGCTCAAAATCCCATTACGTCTTTCACAATAAGGTTGATTTTCTGAAACTACTAAATTCATTTGTACTTTCTCATCTTGAGGATGAGCTATTTTTGAAGCACTTGCTTACCAAATCATTCTTCAAAGAGGACATTGTTGGAGCCTTTGAAGTCAGAACTTTATCCTCAAGACTTGATTTACTTAAAATCAACGGGGTCACCACCGCTTTTGAAATAAAATCTGAATTTGACTCGCTGGAAAAGCTTGATAAACAAAGTAGGGATTACTTGGCACTTTTTGAATACAACTATTTAGTAGTGGCTGAAAAGCATCTGGAAAAGGTTGAACAAATGTTGCCTGGGGAATTTGGTATCTATACCGTCAAAAACAAAAAACTGAAACGATTTAGGCTTTCTAAGCGAAATCGAACAATTAATCCACTATCTCAATTATCCACACTTACTGCTAAGGAACTTCGAGCAGAGTTTAAATCAACTGAATCCGATTTTATTTTGGCCAAGTATTCACCGACAGAGATCAATACGTCTTTCAAAAAGATCCTTAAAAAGCGGTATGCCCAAAAGTGGAATTTCATTAAAGAGCGGTCATCCGAGATATTCCCACTAGACTATCAATATTTTTTCCACCATCCGATCAATCCTCAATTGATCTATTCCAGATAGAGAGGGATTGTACGATTTTCATCTATCCAAATTTTCATGCAATGCAGGTAGTGCTGCATCGCTATCTTTTTAAATTTAGCCTGATTCTGACCATTCTCTATACCGGAATTAATATCCTGAAGAAGCTTGACCCCTGCATTTCCATCAATAAAGGTTGGATACTTCTCCTGAAGCCGATTAAATGGCACACTCTCTAAAACTGCCGGAACAATAAAGTCCTTGAATTGAGAAAGCTTCTTTTCTTCTGCTTTGAATCCATAATACAGGTTGTCATAAGGATCATAGAAGATAAATCCGGGACTGATGGTTCCTCCTGCGGTGAGATCATCTTTTTTGATTCCTGCATAATCCCCAAAAGCATCAAAATTTTCTCGTTCAAACGATTCGATCAAGCTATTATCTGCCTCTGAGATCACATCATTATGATCCAAGCCCACATTTTTAATATCTGAATTTAAGGCGCTGCGAATAATTATTTTAGTCACCCCTTGAAAGCGACCATGCAACACCCTGTTATGTTTTCTAAAGATTGGATTGGTAGGACTGACAGTTCCCAGATCATAGATGAAAAAATCAGAGCCCAAGCGAATTGTCCTTTCAATTTCATGTATATCTGCTTCAAAGGAATCAGGATTCGTCATGTAGGCAAGCCTTGGAAATTGATCCCTTAATGCTTCCGATTGCCGCGTTATTGTCTCTGCTTCTCCCTGGATGTTCAAGAGGGAGGAGACTACAGGAACAACTTTTTCAATTCCAGTAAATTGAATCAGGAAATCAATTCTATTAGGCACAAAATCAAGAATGGTTCTTGAAAAGGTAATTACTTCAGCCTGGGTACTATTTGAGAGTTTGATGTAGTTTGGTAGGGATAAAAAAACATGGTCTGAGGTGATTGAGCCAATCAAATCCCTGTAAATCTCAAAGGCAGATTGTTGATTATTTTTTCTGTCTTTTTCTTTTATAACCTCGATCATTGGGTAAATACTATGGCCAAAGTCTGTTTCTTTTAACACCAAAATTTCCTGTTGTCTGGCCCTAAATACCGGTACATATTTCAGAGTTGAGCTCATAGCAATTCAATTTTTAAATTTCTCAAGTGTTCTATTTCCTCTTCATCAACCTCCTCATTTTCAAGTAAAATCCCACTATTCTCCAAAAACTGATCTAAAAAGTTGTTGAAAGAAAGTGCCAGCCAAATGAATTTTTGTTTGATTGGAGGTTCTCCTTTATGAATTTCCAATTTTTCAGAAATCCTTGCTTTGTAAGTTTCAAAAAATTCCCGTCGATCTTCTGCTCTTATGACATTATAAAACGGATCGATATAAACCAGCTCTTGATCAGTTTTTAACTGAAAATCAAAATCAGCATTAATATCTTCCAGTAAAGCTCGAAATGTATCGGATATTACCACTCTTGGATATATGGCTGACTTAGATTCCAGAAGATACGCTTTGGCCAAGGGTAATCCTACCGCAATATCTTCCTCGTCAAGCATCCATCCATAGTCTATTCCACCTCTCATAAAATAGCCCAAGGAGGCCATCTTTTGAAATAAGTTGGAAACCACAAAAAGGATTTCATTGGCTATAGCCTTGTCCTCTTCCATGTCGGCAGCAATGCAAATATTGTCACTAAATAAATAATACCGACAGTAATTGTGTGGAATTAACTGAACAACTGACTTAAATGCAGTGATAAATTCATTAGCTTTTTTTGAAACAAGATTTTCGGGAGAATTTACCTCATTGTTTAAGTCTGCGTCGTCTTCAAAATCCTTTAAAAGGGAACCAAAACCAAGGATATCCAAAAAACAGACGATTCGTCTTTGATACTTTATCCGCAAATCACTCACCATTTATCTGTTAGGTTTACGTTTCTGATTTAATTACTACTTTCCATAGGCAAGGCTATTGATAAATTTCAGATCATTTTTATAACAATAACGACTTGATCTGATTTCTTCTCTTTTTACTATCCACACCCCGTTTGGGAATAACTACAGAATGACTTATGGTATTTGGCTCCGGTCTTCGTGATATAGACTTTTGTCTCTGACTGGGCATAGCCTTGCAAAGTCAAATGAAAAAGAAACAAGGGAAGGACTGTCTTGAATAAAGGGAAAAATTTATTCATGGCTGCTGGTCAATAATTTACGGCTGAAAAAAGAGAAATTAAGTCAAATAAAAAATACCCAGTATTGGGTATTTTTTGAGGTAAAAGAGCTTAAATGTTGGAAAAAATTAGAGACAATTATTTCTCTCTGCCTAAAACAGGTTTAAGTCTGGGGAAACTTAAAGTTGTGGAAATTTTTGGAGATTATTGGTTCAAAGAGGTAAAGGTGAATCTTGGTGCAGACATTTTGTGCAAGGAATGCATATATAGTAAGTGGAAACACTCACCTGGGCGGAGGGCTGGAGATTTCGTGAGTGAAGACACTCACGAGGGCGGAGAAATTAAGTCAAATAAAAAATACCCAGTATTGGGTATTTTTTGGGGTAAAAGAGCGGAACTGTTGGGAAAAATGAGATACAATTATTTCTCATTTCCTAAAACAGGTTTGAGTTTGGGGATTTTTAAAAGGCTTAGTTCCCAGATGGAAGACTCTTGCCTTTCCCAGATAAACCTAGTTTGGTGGGGGAAAAAGAATTTTAGCTTGTGGTTTGGCCCATCGGAAACAAAATAAAGTTGAAATGGAATATCCATTTCCGGAAATGGGATAAAATTATCGAGTTGGTTTTTTCTATTCTGAATGGCCCAGATTATCCAATTCTTAACCTTGGATTTTTTCCATTTCCAAGTTGCTGGGACTGGTGTTGGCGAATAGAAAAATTGTATGGAATGACTATTTCCCGGGTAAAAGATTCCTTCTTTTCGAATTAAACGCTTGGCGATTTTGGTGCTATTATCCCTTAAAAAAAAATCATTTGGTGTCCAGAAGTTGTCCTTTCCCAAGTCTAAAATTGAACGCAATCTGTAAAAATTGATTTGGCTTTTGACCGAGCTTATTATAAGCAGTGATTACCAAGATTTCGAGTTTATTTTCCAAGCTCATGTTGACATCCCATCATTTTGGGAGATTTTGGACTTTCATTCTTGGCCTCCTTATATGAGTTTCTGACTTCTCTTTAAAAAACACACGTTCATACATCAAATTAAAAGGTTTGACTTTCCCTAGGTTGTGGTAAATGATATTCTCAGGACCACGGATTTCTTTTTTAAAAGATCCATTTTGAAGGTAACACTGGAGTACCTCGTAAGCTTGATTCCAGTCATTGGCGTTGTATCGAATGATCTCCTGGAAGGTGTAAAAATCTGGTATCATGATAAAAATGGTTATTGAAAAGTAGAATTAAGTTAAAAAAATCGGGTGAAAAACCAATTACTTGGTTGGCCTTTCCAGTTTGGTAAATTCGCTGATCTCCACCCCTAAATGACGAAGCTCCCGAATACAAAGGCCCAAATCTACCATCCTTTTCTCATCCAAAAATTGAATTGCAAGGAGCACCAGTTCTTTTAGCCGTCTTCCTTTAGCCAATCGCTCATAGGGAAGCTTTTGATTCTCCAAGGTTATCCTTCGAATCTTCATCCGTATCCGCTCTTCGAGCTGCACCAGCTCTGTTCTAAGCCTCTCCTCCTCGATTGTTAATTTCCTTGGCAAAGTCATGTCGACATTTTAGGCAAGAGAATTATTACAATCAACTAGTTGGCTTTGTTTGTCAGGATTTGTGTAGAATTTTTTAGCAGGTTGGAAATAAAAAAAGGAACCCTTGGGTTCCTTTGAAATTAGTATACCTACAATTAAGGGAAAACCTAAGTGGGTACTTCGGATTCAGACAGTTCTCGATTTCTTCTCTCCTCCTCCACTATTCGATTGTAAATCTCTGCCCGCTTACGAATTCGGTTGGTTTTTTCCCAGTCCATAAAAGCCACAATCACAAAGAGCATATAGTACATGATCTGGGATTTTTGCCGGATGATGATGCCCAGATTGGACATTACAAAGGTCATGGAGATGGAAATGGAGATAAAGACCACTGCCGACATCTTGACCATGGCTGGTGCCACCCGGATATAATCTATAAAGCTTTTTTTGAAGATTTTGCTGAACATATAGATATACAGCGCATTTTCACAGGAAACCACCAATCCCAAGGCATTCGGGGAATCAACAAAAAGTGGTCTAAACCAAAAAGTGAACAGCTTCATGGGAAGGCTATAAGAACTCATATCTACCGCAGAGCCAGCGGATTGAAGCCTTTGAGCATTCAAAGAAGTTTCCTCCTCAAAACTTTGCAGTACATTGTTTGGATCAAAGCCCAAATAGACCAAGAGTTTATCATACACAAAAATACTGATGACAATTCCTGCAACAGCAGCAAAATACTTTTGGTAAGCAGGAACTTTTTCCCTTCCCAAAATAAACCCAACCCCCATTCCAATCAGGACAGCGAATAGGATATGGGGTCTGATCATGTAACAGATAAATCCTCCTAATACCATAAGAAAAATACGCTTCCCTGGCCAGGAAAGTCCGTAGGTCAAAAATGCCAAGCCTGCAAAGATATAGGCTCCTTTTCCCAAAGAAGCGGTCCAAAAATGCATATTCGGCAAAAACATAAAAATGGTAATCGCATCCCAACCCTCGAATTTGGGATTGAATTTCAGGTTTTCCTTCAAAAAACAGTAAAAATACACAAAGCCCCAGAATCCCACCCAGGAGGAAAGGAACATCATCATGTCGTAGTTGAATCCCAACCATTTGGCAAAGGGATAATTGACCCATTCAATAAATAATGTTCCAGGTTCAAAGGCATCAAACCAATTTGAATACCACAAATGACTCCTAAAATATTGAACCGAATCAGAGCGATTGAACTGTGAATAAGTCCAATAGACTAAACCAAAAAACATATGGTACCAATAAAGCTGGTTGAGCAAACCTGCCTTAAGCCATTTATGCTCTTCTTGAAGATTCGTTAGAATCGGTTGAGAAACAAAAAAAAGAAAAATAATAAGGAAAACGGCCCCAAGCATTGATTCAACTTTTTATAAATGACCAGAAGTGAAAATTTGGTTTAAACCTATTCCTCATCTATCCAAAACTTAATCGAAATCAAAAGATTTTACAAATTTTGGTCTAAGTAATTTTGACCATTCAGCGTTGATAAAAAGAACGTCAGAGTGCATTAAGAAACGACTTTTAGTATAAAGACTTTGGCTTTGCTTATAGAACCCCAAAACTTCATACCCTAAAGAATTTAAATACTCTTGGGTATGGTTATAAAATGTTGTTCTTATATGGTTTTTGATTCCAAGTTCTAATTGGATTAGTTTAATCTTATTCTTCTTTAATGCATCTAATCCACCTTTCAAAACTTCCATTTCATATCCTTCTGTATCGATTTTAATAAAATCGATACAAGAAACTCCTAATTTCAATAGTATTGAATCAAGTGTTTCAATTTGAATTTTCTCAAGTTTGGAATAAGAGTTTAAATTTTCATTTCTTTTAGCTGAAAGAGAGTTTAAAGTGGATTTCTCCTGTATCGGAATAACTACTTTACTTAATTTTTCACCTAAAGCAAGATTAAGGCATTTTACTCTTTCATTATTTTTCGTATTTTCAACTAATTGGCTAAAAGTGGCAGAAACTGGCTCAAACGAAAAAATAAGTGATTTTGGAAATTTTTCTAAATAAACTTTGGAGGATTGACCAACATTTGCACCAACATCAAAAACTATTCTTATTGAGTCTAATCCACAAATCTTATTTATATCATGAAAAACATCAATTCCCCATGGAAGAGCGTTTTCTCTAAATACCTTGATTCCTAAACTAGAAAAGATTATTCTAACGAATTTTTTAATGAATTTCATTTTTTTAATTTAGATAAAGCCTAATCTGATTTAAGAGTTTCTTATAAAATTTTTCGAATTCTTTACCTACCGATTCAAGGCTGTATTTTGAAAAAACTAAATTGTGTCCATTGTCCACTATTTCATTCTTTTTAGTGGAATTTAAACATGATACTTCTATTATAGCCTTTTTAAATTTGTCTTTTTCAAATGGAGCAATACACCAGCCTGTTTCTCCATTTTTGAGAATCTCTGGAATTCCTCCCACTCCATAGGCAATAACCGGAATTCGATGCATCATGGCCTCCAAAATGACACTGGGTAATCCTTCTATTTTGCTTGGAAGAAGTAAAATAGAATTAGAAGATACCTTAGCAAAAGGTTCTTGTAAAGAACCCAATACTACAATCCCATCTCCCAACCTTCTTTTGACAATCTCTTCCTTAACACTTTCCAAAAGAGGTCCATTCCCAATTAAAGTCAAATGAAATCTGGAATCTTCAGCATATAACTCTTCAAATATTTCCAATAAATGGAAATGGTTTTTCTCAAAGGTAAACCCTCCGATATGAACCAATTCTATTCTCCCGGAATCTGACTTTTTTAATTCTCTTACTTTGGGGAGAATCCCAATTGGAATCACCTGCTGCAATGGTTTTTGGAAGGTAAACACTCCATTCATATCTTCCTGGGAAGCCTTTGAAACGGAGGCAATTCCATCCACCTGATTCAATAGAAAACTATTCAATCTCCTTACCCATGGATTGGAAATATACTGACTCATTAAGGAAGCATTTCGAAAAATTATTGGAGCTTTCCATCCGAACATCTTTCGGGAAAGAACAGAAAACTTTAGGGTATCCCCTGCATTGGCTTGGATCAAATCCGGTTTTTCCCTTTTGATCAGATCTGCAAATTCTTTCCAACCCTTGAAATCCCATAGCCTATCTCTTAAAGATCTCCTTAGTTGAATCTGCTTTCCGGAAAAAGGCAATAATGCATTTCCTTCAAAAATAGAAATCAAGACTACCTCATGTCCCCTTTTGATGAGTTCCTCAGAAAGCAAGGATGCAAATAGTTCTGCTCCTCTTTCTTGAGGTTTTTGGATCAATTGAAAAATTTTCATTTCCGGTAAAATCTATCCGAAAAAACCCAATTCTCTGAAAAATTGAGGGTATGGGTCCCCAAAATCCCCTGTGAAGCATCCGGAGAAATTAACTGGACAGTTTGCTCTTGATACTCCCTTTCCGACAAAACCAAAATTTCCATAATACGAATCTGGTGTCCATATCTTTTTCCTGAATCCTGAGCGGGGCGAAATAGTTGACCCTGATGTTCAAAAATGTTCCCAGCTGGCCGGGAAGCACCAACATTAGAAACAATGGGGTTCAGGGCGTGGGGGACCCATTTGGGTTCTTCCAAAGAACTCGACCAATAGGCATTTAACTCCACAAAAGCCGAGCTTCCAGGATGTGCTTTTTGGTTGACAAAAAGCCAGTATTTATCCCCCTTTTTATATAGTGTGGGATCATAGGCCTCGCCGCCAAAAAACTCTCCGACTCTTACCCATTCGATGGGAAATTTGGTGGACTTGTATAGATAAGTTTGACCAGCCTCCCCAGACTCGGGAATCAAATAAAATTCCCCATTTTCTTTCCAGATAAATGGATAAGACAAATGCCAGGATTCCTCCAAAACAATTTGACAATCCCTTAAAGTTTGTCCATCCCAAAGGCCAACTCCTATTTTTCCCTTTTTGCTGGGCCCATCATATTCCTCATAAAACAACCAACATTGACCCTCGTGATCAACTGGAAAAGGATCTGCCCAAAAGGATCCTTTTTTATGTGGAGCACAAGTAGAAGAAATTACCTCAAAGTGATCTGGAATTAGTTGATGGTGTGATCGCTTGGCCACAGTCAATTCCCAATGGGGCTTTTGGAATTGCTCAATCCCTTTCCGAAAGGCATTTCTGCTCCAAAGCTTCACCCAAGACGAGAGCATTTGGTAGGTTCCAGGAGGAGTTAAAATTTCAGATTTGGCTCCCTGCTCTTCTTGATTTTCCATAAGGCTTCGCTTCCATTGGTCCAAGCCTAGCATAGAAATTTGCCGAAGCACCCGGGAAATAAAGTAACTAGAATTCCAAAAAACCTTGTTCGCATTACGCTGAACCGACAAGGGGTCTGTTTGGAATCGGCTTTGGTATAAAACCACACCATCATCCAATTTTTCAGTTAATTGCTGCAATACAGCCCCTGTAGTTTCGCTTTGATTCATCACTTCCCAAAAGCAGGGAGGCCCACCACGAAAAGCCCGGATATCCCCATGGTGGTAAGACCAAACACCTAATTTGGGAAGAGTAAGAATATCTCCCCTCAGAATTCGAAATCCAAAACGAAGAATGATATCGGGTTTGTAAGCTTGAAGTTCCTGGATTGTATCTGAATTGAGGTAGTCAGAAAATTTCTTTTGAATGGGTGAAATTGAAAGAACAGGAACCTTCCAATTTGGAATATCCCGAAGGTGTTTTTTTGAAAATGCATCCGGTATATTCGTAAATAACTTTCGGTCTAGATACCTAAATGCCCGATAAAGGAAGGGAGACTTTTTCCCGCTGGGTTTGGGATTTTGATTGATTCCTGCCAAAACGATTTCAGCATTATCAGACTGAAAAATCTGAAAAATGGCTTCCCAGGCCCAGGCAGAAACCTCCAATGAATCCATCAAAAGAATTACCCGAAGCTTCATCCTCTTTCCTTTTTCAAATCTGAATAAATCCGTTTCAAGGTCTCCTCGTATTGATAGGCAATTTTTTGAATATCAAATTTTTCGATCGCTTCACTCCTTGCAAAATGACCCAATTCTTTCATTTTCACCGGATCTTCTATGGCAATAATCATGAGCTCGGATAACTTTTCACAATTCTTAACCGGAAAAATTAAAGCAGTTCTTCCATCTTCCACAGCTTCCAAATTCATGGAAATATCTGAGGCAATAATGGGAATCCCTGCCATCATCGCTTCCACCAAAGCCCCAGAGAATCCTTCATACCAGGAAGGAAATAAGAAGCAGTCCGCAGTAGGCAGCAGGCAGTGGGGTTCTGAAACTTTCCCGGGTAAGGTAACTGAGTTTTCAAGCCCTAAATCCAGAATCAAAGTTTCTAGTTCTTTTCTATAAGGTCCTTCTCCGTAAATGGTCAAGGTGCATTCAGGGTAGGATTTTATCACATCCCCAAATGCCAGAATGGCGTCCTGAAATCCTTTTCTCTCCAATAATCTCCCGTAGGAAATAAAATCTCGGATTGGCCTTTCAACTCCTGATTTCAATACTGGGATCTCTCTCCCTCGGTAAACCACAGAAATCTTATTTGGATCCAAACCCAATGTCTTAAGATGAGAGTCAACCAAAGCTTTAGCATTTGCAATCCAGAATTTGGGAATGCCAGCCGTGATTCTATCCATCCAATAAACAATCCGGTGTTTTAATCCTGATTTGTCCTTCCAAGCCATCTCGGAATAGCTGTCATTTACCAGTGTGCCCACCAAGGGAACACCTGTAATCCAGGAAGCAAAGCGGGTCATGATATCTGCTCTCCAAAGACTGGAGACCAGCAAATCCGGTTTTTCTTCTCGGATCAATTTTACCAATCGCCTAGCACCTGAAATCAGGTGGTATTTCTCCCGGATATCCAAAAACAAGAGCCTTATTCCGACTCTTTCATATTCATCTTTTAATTCATGTCTTGGATAGAAATAAACCAAGAAGGTCTCTATTCCACTTGAAAACCTGGACAGTAATTCCAGGTTACTGCGTTCAGTTCCGGCATTGATTAGGGCATCTTGGGTAAAAAGTACTTTCATATAATTCTAAGGAAAAAATGCTCTTTCATTCAAGGTAGCGCATCTATATGTTCATTTTTAGTATTATTGGAAAGAAGATTTAAGAGGCAATTCAAATGGAAGGGAAAAAAATCTACCGTAGAAATTTTTATACATATAGAAATAGAGAAACAGAATATTCGGCAAAAATGGTATTAGATGTTTTGTTTAGTTATTACCATCCTTTCTCTATGGTAGATTTTGGTTGTGGTGTGGGTACCTGGCTTAAAGTAGGACAAGAAAAAGGCGTCCATAAAGTTTTGGGATTGGAAGGAGAATGGCTTAATAAAGAACACTTGGTAATTGATCCCAATGATTTTATGTATGCTAACCTTCAATCGAAAATCAACCTTCCCGATACATTTGATTTGGGGATTTCATTAGAAGTGGCAGAACATATTGAAGAAAAATATGCTGACATTTTTATTGAAAACTTGGTGAATTCATCTCAGGTGATTTTATTCTCTGCTGCTATTCCAGGTCAAAGAGGTTCCGGACATGTCAATGAACAATGGCCAGAATATTGGATCAGCAAATTCAAATGCCATGACTTTATTCCAATTGACCTTATTCGACCTAGAATTTGGGATAATGAGAAAATCAAAACCTGGTACAAGCAAAATATCATTTTGTTTTGCCATAAAGACAAATTAAAAGATCTCCCTGAGCTAAATAGTCTTGTTGCAACCGATAAAAAAAATTGGTCTATTGTGCATCCTTCCACATTTAAACGGCAGATAGAAATCTCACATCCAAAATATTCTCGACTTTCCGACCTTATTACAAGTATCCCAAAGGTGTTTTTCAATTCAATTAAATCTACTGCAAAGAAGTTGTTAAGATCCTAAACATTCTTGGGTCCTAGCACTTTGCCTCGTCTTCCAATCAATGCATGGAAAGCCGCCAATAATTTGTATCGAAGTCTAAGCAACTTTTGGTCTTCCCATCTCAAGATCGCATAGGAAAACTTGAGTTCTCTCACCATCCATGCGCGGATAATTGACCAATCCTTTCTATTTAGTCCAAGCCAAAGATGATTCCTTGTATTGTAATATTGACGCCAAGGTGGAGTACCATTTGAGGAACCTAATTTCCCATCTTCTATCAAACCATTTGGAATTGTATAAATTCCAAATCCACTTTCTGATGCTTTTAGGCAATAATCAAATTCATAAGTACCCATGAAATACATAGGATCGCAAGGACCTAATTCCTTTATAAGTGAGGTGGATATTAGGCAGCCATCAAATGTCACCAAATCAGTTTTAATTGGATCATCAGAAGGATCAACATATCTAGGTTTCCTTACTCCTCTCCAATCTAATAGTATTCCTTTTCCTTGGGAAGTTAAATTTCCTATTTTCAAAAGTCCCACTTTTTGGTCGGCTAATTTTTTCAATCCGTTTATAAGTGAGTCAATTGCACCTTCCATTGGCCTAGAATCATCATTAAAAAGCAAAACCCAGCTTGCATTTAATGAAAGAGCTTTCTCCATACCCGTAGAAAAGCCCCCTGCGGAGGCTATATTTTCTGATGGATAAATCCATATACATTCAGAAAAGTCTTCTATACTTTCCCTTGAAACTTCTTGGGTATTATCTACCACTATGATTGAACTCTTTTCAATTCCTTCTGACTCCAGAGCAAAAATAGTTTTGGTTAGCTCTGGATATCTATTGTAGGTCACAATAATAGCCATGAGCTTTTCAAGGGATTTTAAACTATTATCCATTTAATGGAATTGTTTTCCCTTTAACTCCTTGGAAATAGTGTACAAAAGCTAATCCTATCATTTGAAAATTCTTCACCCCATATCCTAGGCCGTATCGAAATCCATAGAACATTTTTAAGCTCCATTTTTTGATTAATTGATTTCGCATAGTTTTTAAAGTAAGACTGTCTGAAATCATCAATAAATTCCTAAGACTATAATATTCCCTCGAAAGGTTCTTCTTTTTACGATAGGTTGGTCTTTCAAAATCCAGTCTTCCCCATTGTTTTCTTGCCTCTATAAAAAGTGAAGTATCTACTATCAATGCATAACCCTTCCTAGAAACCTTGAGGCAAAAATCAAGTTCCTCAAACCCAAAAAACAAATTTGGATCAGGTAAAATCCCAGCCCTTGCAACTTGGCCGTTTACCAACATACACATTCCTCCGGCCACATAGTCCACCTCTATCCAATCTTTCTTTTCTAAAAGCCGGGTTTGAACTCGCTTAACTACACCTTTTTTACGATCAAAGAACTGCCCAACAGCCCCCAAAACTCCACAAAATGGGTTAACATCTCTTATAGCCAACAACCGCTCAAAACAATCGTATAGAAAGGGAGGATCATTATCATCTCCCCAATAAATCCAATCTAAATCATCTTTCCCGCAAAGTTCCAATCCTTTGGCAGCTGCTCCAGCGGGCCCGGCATTAAATCCCATTCTATAATACTTTATTCGTATATCACCTAGCAAAGAAATAGCTTTCATGGTTTCCAATCCTTCAGAATTATCAATAATCCATAGAAGATCTGGAGAGATTGATTGGGAAAGAACTGCTAATATGGTTTCACATATAAGTTCAGGCCGATTATATGTAATTATAAAACCTCCAAATTTTACTGACATAATCTAAAGTCCTATTTTCGAAAACCCAATAATAATAACCGAGCCCTATTTAATGGTAGCAAAAAAAATAAGATTGTAAATTTTATGCCATCTTTTAAAGATAGTGAATATAATTCAATAACCTTTTCCAAGTAAATTTTCCAACTCCAGCAAACCGTTGCGCTAACTAGTTGTCGACGAATAATACCTTTCAAAAAAATGGGGTTTTCACTCATAAATTGTTTATGTTTCATTTGAAAATATCCAAGATCCTTTAGCATTAAGGATCTAGCATATTTGTTATTTCTTTTTCTAGAATCCAAAGTATTTCCAAAAAACACAAGAACCTGTTCAATATAACCTCTTTGTTTTGGAAGGCTTAAATGAATCAATCTTATAAGTAAATCTAAATTTTCTGAATACCTTAATTTATTATCAAATCCACCAGAAAGTTCAAAATGTTCTTTTTTTACTAAGAATGTGCCAACCAAATTATTGAATTTAAATTCTATTCCATGTGATTTTAGTCTATTGAATTTCTTCCAGTCTTCCCTTTTTCCTGTGGCTTCATCGATTAATGCTCCGTAACAAAAGCAGATATCAAATGGATTGGCATTAAATGTTGATTTAAAACTCTCAAGCCAGTTTGGAGCCAACCAGTCATCACTATCCAAAAAAGCCAAATATTTTCCGTTTGCAACTTTAGCTCCCATATTCCTAGAGTCACTTGGACCTGAATTGGTTTTTTTAATCAAAGAAAATTCATTAGAATTGAATTTTTCTAGCAATTCTGAAAGGTTATCTTCACTACCATCATCTACAACAATTAATTCCCAATCATTCTCAGTTTGATTAAAAATAGATTCAATTGTTCGAAGTATAGTACTCGAATTCTTGTAATAAGGAATAACAATTGAGACAAAATGTGTAATCAAAGACAGTTAAAATTTATTGCATAGGAATTCAAAATGAGATATGGTTCTAGAGTAATTTCGAAAGAACGAACTCAATTTTTGGGCATTTACAACAAGTTGAACTTCATTCCTTTTTGAAGGACTTAATAGTTTTAAAAATTGGCATAGAATAAACCCTTTTAAAGAATACCACAAACTTCTCAGAAGTAATTCCCTTAATTGGCTTTTCGATTTTTTATTGAATATTGCCTTATATGAAAATAAAAGTGGAAAAGAAGTGGAAATTCCCTTTTTAAGTTTTAAATAATAAGCCCATTCCAATCTATTTGAGGGTATAAAATGCTTAAATCTTAAATTCTCTTCAAACCAAATTTCATAACCGAGTAATTGAACTAAAAAGCATAATTCTACATCTCCCCCACTTTCTAACTCCTTACCTTTTCGGTCAGATAAAACAATATCGAATTCCAAATTATCTATTTGATTCAAAGCATCTTTCAAAAAAAAACAACCAGCCCCATAATGTGCTGCCCCCCTTTCTAATCTTCCACTAGATTTACCATTACTTCCAACTGCATAACTGTGAGAAAATTCTGAAAACCAATTAGGAAATGGAATATTACTGACTGCTTCTCCACAACCACCAAGAACACCAACATTTAAGTTTAACTTGAAAATATTTAGACCAATTTCTAAATAGTCAGGATTGAGCCAATTATCGTCATCGCAAAATAATACTATATCATATTTGGCATTTCGCCATCCCTTTCTTCTTGCTTTTGAAAGACCAGGTTTTTCTTCAAATAGCCCCTTTCCTTGGATTTGAGGATTAGAAATAAAAAAATCTTGGATTATTATACCTGTTTTATCATTGCTTGCATTGTCAATAATTAGGAGCTCCCATTCTCCTTTAAATTTTATTTTTAAAATATGATTTAATGTCTCATTCAATCTTTCTTGCCCATTGAATGTGCATATGACAATACTTATCCCAGTCAATTAAATCTAGTAATTATTATATCCGATATAAGACCTATTTGGTATTTTAAAAAATAAGGAAAAAAATTAGCCATTTTCTTTGTGGGCAAATTTTTAAGAGCAATAAAAAATGCCAAATTCCTCGATTTAAGGCGACTCAATTTAAATTTCAAAGAATCTCCAGCAGAAATTTTCACTCCTTCGGGTTCATGAGTTAAATGATAATTTATAGCTAAAGGTAAATTCGTATAGACTATTTTGGGATTTCCAGCTAGGATGGAAAGAAAAAAGCAATAGTCCTGCCCATTAAGCAATTTTTCATGGAAAAAAATATTATTCATCTCTAAAAATTCCCTTCGGATTAAAACAGAATTTATTGGCCATTTCACCTTTTTTTTAAGAAAATCTAAAAACAAATCAACAGAGTTCACTTTATCAGCAACATGGATAAACTTATCGCCAATATATATTTTGGTGTGAGAAATAGCAAGATCTGGCTCCCTGCTAAACTTAAGTTGCTTTAAACTTTCTTCAATCATCTTTGGTTCCAATGCATCATCGGAGTCTAAAAAAATTACATATTGACCTTTCGCCTTTTTTAAACCAAGGTTTCGAGCAGGATTGGCACCTTTCGAAATATTTTTAAAAATGAAAACTCGGTTATCTAATCGAGAAAAGTCATGAACTAATTCAATAGAATTGTCTGTACTGAAATCATCTATAACCAAACATTCCCAATTCGAATAAGATTGATCTCTTACACTTTCAATAGCTCTTGCAAGAGTATGAGCCCTATTAAAAGTTGGAATAATAATGGAAACTAATGACTCCACTCAAAAAGGGGATAAAAGTCTTTTTAATTTCTGTTTTAACTTAGTATTAAATCCAATTTTCTGTTCAAAAAATTTGATCTTTGGTTCAATTTTAGAGAAAAAATCATACCTATTAATAAGTAAACGATATTCATACTCCTTACCCAATTTTTCTAATTCTGGTCTTGAATTATATGAAAATTGAGAGTTGTCAGATCTACCTGTAATAAATGCACTTCCAATTCTAAAGCCACTAAAATGAAAAAAAAATAGTAATTGGTCTTCTTGGTTCACAGCATAGCCTTCTCCTAATTCTATTAGCCTACGTTCGGAAAAATTCCACCAAGCCATATTATAACCTCTATGCTTTAAAATGAAAACTTCATCAAAAAGCAAAGGCGCTAAATCCATCCACTTTTGATCAACGAAAATCCCTCTAGCTTTATCAATAAGACAATGTGTTTTTAATCTTTCCTTCCACCATGTCACAAGACGAAAACTTTCTTCAGTAAATCGAAGAGCGATAAAGCCCAAATTAAACATACCATGGCGAAGTGCTACAAGTTCATCAAAGGATGTTTTTTCAGGTGCTTTACAAAACATTGGAGTCAAAACAACACTATGGGACTTAAGTGCTTCTATCACATGATCCAAATTTCGATATAAAACTATATCGGGATCCAAATAAAAAATCAAATTGTTTGCACCATACTTCTTCCAAATAAATTCTATATAAAATGGTTTCACCGAGGTATTGAACTCAATTACATTATAACGAGCAATCATTTCATCAAACTCTGAATAACCCAATTGATCAAATGGAATTATTTCAAAGCCCTCAAAAAAACTGTAATCAATAGATGAATCAAGGTAATCTACTAAACCTATAATAAACTTAGCCTTTGGATTAAGATCAATAATAGAATCTCCAAGTGTCTTGGCTTGGGCTAGATAGTTATTGGAGCAAAGAGTGAAATAAATTGAATTCATTTTCGAATTATAAAATCAAATAACATTTTCATTTGATTTATACCAAAGAGTACCAATATTATTTGATAGCATTGATTTGCCAATTAGTGAATAATCTTTTTCATCAAGGTAGGATGAAATCTCTGATTTTAAATCGTCTTTCAGGTTTTGGTGAGATTCGAGTAGGATATATCTTGGACGGCATGAATGCCAATTATTTCCTCTAAGAACTTCCATCTCCAAACCTTCTACATCAATACTCAAAAAATCAATTGTTAGATTATTAAATCCATTTTCCATGACAACTGTGGAAAGTTTCTTCACTGGAACACTTTTTACATTTCGTACAGAAGAGAGAAGATCAATTTTTCCCAAATGCTCTTTAGAAAAAGAATTAAAGACACTAGATTCAAATTCAAAATAGTCAAGTTCTCCATCAAAATCAGCAATCCCATCCGAAATCAAAATATCTTTGGGCCTATATTTCCAATACATTTTTTTAAAGACAGGATTAGGTTCAACCACAATTCCTCTCCAATTCCGGATATAAAAAAAGAAAGAATTATTTCCAAAAATGGGATGATGCCCACCAATGTCAATATAAGTTCCTTTGTCTTTTTTTAAAAGCTGCCACAACTGAATATCTTCCCCTGATTTGGAAAAAGAAGTTTTAAATCGTTGATAAAAATAGGATTTTAGTCGATTAACCATCGTTTTTCAATGTTATTAACAAATTTTCTATTTTATTCAAATTGACAGTTATGTTTGCCTCCTGGGGATTAGGGTGGTCTGCTTTTTCAAAACTGTATAAATAATCTATATCCAAAGCAGAAGACAAATGGAAAAAACAAGAATTATATCTTTCAGTATCTGGATGTAATTCCACTATCTTACTTTTTGCCGGCATAAATACCATATTTGTAAGACCAGCTCCATGGATAGAAAATAACACCTTGGTTTCTTGAAATAATCTTCTTTGTTCTTTAAAGGAAAGGTCTTCTGTTCTAAAGACCTCGAAACCATATCTTTCCAAAATAGGAATCAATTCATACTCATTCTCAATTTTTCGTTTGGTGGCCTTTGCCCTTGAAATATATATTTTCCGAAAAGTAGGTCTTTCATTTTGATCTTCAACATTTAAAAATTCTCGTCTCAAATTCCACATATAATCAAGATCAAAAGCACAAGGAGTATCATAAGTAATAAGGTAAAGCTCTTTTATCAAAACATATTCTTGGAAATTAAAAGAGATAATCTCAATGCCCAACTCATCTAAGCTTGCCTTAATAAACGGAACTGAGTAAATAATTTCAGGAATTAGCAACGGAGATAATATCCCACGATTCCGTAACTCCAAAACTCGAGGAATACATTCTACTACCCAATGAAAATAATTTCTAGACCAAGTATCTGTAATCCAAACTGCTCTTTCAATAGTCTTTCTAGGCAGAAAAAGAATTTTCAATTTTTTCCTCCAGCTTTTAATAGTTCCAAATCTGGAATATGGCAAACAAAATTCCTCTAAAATTTTCTCCCCATTTAAAAGGAAGTATTGGATTGCTTTAACATTGGATTTAACTATAATTTCAGCCTTCTCAACATTACAAAATTTAATCTTATTAAATCTAAAGGAATCAGACTCAAGATAATTGATAGGTAAAGACCTTTTATAACAATACGAATAACGGAAGACCAAACTATAAAAAATAAATTAAAATAAACACTTGAAATACCATTTAACCTTAATAAATAGTTCTTTTCAGAAAATATTTATGATAAATTACTTTAAGGAAAGTGAGAAAAGGACTCTTATATAAATTATAAATTAATCGAAATTGCTGACGATATTTTTCATGAATAATAAAACCATACTTTTCCCCAATAAATTGCAACATTTCTTTCTTCCTAGTTGAAGAAGATGAACCTAGCATAGAATTACTTCTTACTCTATATTTGTAACAGTATTTATCTATATATTTAAAATCCCAATTAGCCAAGTATACTTTAATCCAAAGATCCCAATCATCCCATCCTTGAAGTCGATTATCTACAGAGAAACCATCTACTGAATTAAAAGCAGTCTTTCTTATAAAAGCACAAGCATCAATAAAATTTCCTGATAATAGACTATTAAAATTAAATTCCCTAGTTTGAAAACGAGGAACAGATTCCACTTCTCCAAAAAATAGTGGTCTACCATAAGCTACTCCTAACCTAGGGTTATTTAAAAATTCTTTAATCGCCAATAAAGGATATTCTGGCAAAACAATATTATCTGCATCTAAAAAAAAAAGTAACTCCCCTTTTGAATTTTCCACACCAACATTTCTTGCAGACGCTAATCCTTGATTTTCTTGATGAACAATTTTTATTTTAGAATTGCCTTCGAATGAATTTAACAAGGCTATAGTTTCTGCCTCAGTAGAACCGTCATTTACAATTATTATTTCAAATTTTTCTGAAAAAGAGGAGAATACACTTTCTATCGCCTCTGATAGATATTCTCCCATATTGAAACATGGAACAATAATAGATATCATTAAAATAAAATTTTATAAATCTTTTTTTTCAAAAGGCTTAAATAAAATTTCAAGCTTTGCTCACTATTTAAAAAATCTTCAAGTCGCTGTTCAAGTTTTTTGATCTGAAAATTTTTAGAATCAATTAAACCAGGATGTATCCTTGATAACTGATCCTTATATGAAATAAACTCAGTTTGAAATTCTCTTTTCGCAACTAAAAAAATATTCTGTTTATACCAAAAATCAATACTAGGATTGTCCCAAATTAAGGGTCTGATTGCATCCAAAAAACTGTATCCATGACTCTCAAATTTTTCACTCCAATAGTTAGGCCATTGTTCATTCAAATGATTTTGCCCTCCTTGGCCAGGTAAAGCTGCCGAAAATAAAATGAAATCAGAATGATTAACCAAAGAGCTTACAAGATTTTCTGAGGATTTTTCTGGTAAATGTTCGGCTACTTCCAAACATAAAATCAAATCAAACTTCTTTTCTAAATCAAAAGGAATAGTCAAATCCCTTACAATGAATTCAGAGTCTTCCAAATGCTTATCCAATAGGTTTCGATCCACGTATTCTCCATCAATTCCTAAAATATTTCTTACTCCTAAATTCTTAGAAACTGATAACCACGTCCCAATGCCACACCCTACATCAAGTACTGAATTGGGTCTGATTAATTTAAATACCAAAGGTAAAATGAGGGATGGTGCAATTACATTATGCACCATCTCTGAATGTATATATTGAGAATTATTTTGAGTCTTCAAAAGTCCATTTTGTTAAAACATCAATTGATCCAATTTGAAGTGTATTAGGTTTTCCGATATATGATGTTCTTGATATATATTCAAAACTCAATCCTTTCTCAAAGTATTCAAAATCTTGAAGTCTATCACCAAACCAAATTGAAATATGATAAATTCCGGAGTGAAGAATACCTAAGTCACAACTTGCTACAATTTTGCCACGCCTAGAAGGATTTGGATTGTATCCAAATGAATGAAATCGAGGATTAGAGCCAAAGACAGGTGTTCCAATTTGATTATATAAAACAAAGCCCAGAACTGGATAGTCGATTAACTCCATTGCTTCAAAATGAGCAATTATTTCAAGAATATTTTGCTTCAATTTCTCACTTGAAATTGAAAGCTCAACTATATAATTCTCCCCTCCTTTTCTTTCAAAATTCTTTTTTAACTGTTTAGTAGAATCTCCTAAGTAATTGCCTATAACTTCATTTGTCTCACCTTGGAAAATTATTCTCCCTTTATCGAGCAAAATTGAATTTGGGCATAAATTTCTAATTGCATCCATTTGATGACTTACAAATAATACTGTCCTTCCCTGCTTCTTACTAACATCTTCCATTTTACCCAAACACTTCTTTTGGAATTCATAATCCCCTACCGCCAATACTTCGTCAATAATTAATATTTCCGGATCCAAGTGAGCCGCGACAGAAAACCCTAAACGTACTTTCATCCCTGAAGAATAGAATTTTACCGGTGTATCAATAAATTTTTCGACTCCAGAAAAATCAATAATCTCATCAAATCTAGAATCGATCTCCTTTCGGGTCATTCCCAAGATCGTCCCATTCATGTAAATGTTTTCTCTTCCACTGAGTTCGGGGTGAAAACCGGTTCCCACTTCTAAAAGGGAAGCTACCCTACCTTGAATCTCAATTCTTCCTGAAGTAGGTTCTGTAATTTGAGAAAGGATTTTTAGGAGAGTTGATTTTCCAGCTCCATTTCTACCGATTATTCCTAAGACTTCTCCATCTTTAACTTCAAAGGAAATATCTTTTAAAGCCCAAAAAACAGAATCATCTTCAACTCCAAATTGATTAAGTCCCTGAAGTCTTTTTAGATTATCAAAGGGAGCCATGAACATATGAGAAAGTTGTCCCACAAAAGTTTCTGATTGCTTTTCTTTTTTACCAAGTCGATAACGCTTGGATATATTTTCAACTGAAATACAGATTCTAGACAAATGAATAATTTAAATTAATAATAAATTAAAACTTACTTAACAGCAATAAAATTTGAAGGAATAAAATTCTCTAATTTATAATTATACTCACAAAACTCTATGTAGTTGGGATATAATTTCCCTACTTTATATCCATAGGATTGAAAAAATTTAAAAAAATCCTTTAAAAGGAATTTACTTTCCAAGACCAATGGACCATATTCAAATTGGATCATTCTTATTCTTTGTTCAGAAATCATTTTCTCAAAGCCAAACAAAACATTTGATTCAAAGCCTTCTACATCAATTTTTAAAAAATCAATAGTGTTGATTTTATAAATCTGGCAGTATGTATCACCAGTCACTAAAGATACTTTGACAGTTCTTTTATGGCTATTACCCATTGGATGTGAATAAAAAGAAGAGAATAAGGTATTTTCAGGATAGTAATTCATTTCCAAAAACCCTTCAGAATCACCTAATCCAATGTTATTGACAATAATTTTCACATTTTCTGAAAAATTGGATTTCAATTTTTCATAAACAAATGGTATTGGTTCAAATGCATGAATCTGGGCACTAAAATTTCTTTGACTTACAAGTGAAGACCATTTTCCAATATTTGCTCCAACATCAAAAACAATCAAATTATCATCAGAACTGAGACTGTCAATTATCCATTTCTCACCATTAGAATAATGATCATTATTTTTATTCTCTAATGCTTCAATAACCTTAGTAACTAAAGAGTATAAAAATTTTCCCACAATACCTTTCCTATTCTTGGTAATCCAACGAAAAGCAAATGTTTTTAAACTATTACCCACAGTAAATTAGCTTCTTTTCAAATTCTTGACCTAGCCATCTTTTCCAATTATCTCAAAAATTTTTTTTGAAACAAATTCAGCTCCTTTAGGGCTCCAATGAGAATCATCGAAATAATAAAAATCTTCAAAATCAACTTCTTCTTTTACCATCTTAGGACTCAAAAAAATAATTTTATATTGAATATTTAATCCTAAAAAATTCTTAAAAAATAATGGTTCATCAAATCTTGAATTAAATTTTATATCAGAATAATAAAATGAAAATTTATTAGGGGCAGGGACAACTACTAATTGAATACCTTTTGAGTGCAAAGATTTATTTAGCCTTTGAAGCAAAAAATTTGATCGCTCGAGTTTTTCAATTGAGTTATTATAACTTAGATTATTTATGTCAATTCGATAGATAAAAAGTTGATTAGAGTTAACAGAAAAATTTTTACTCTTTGTTTCAAACTCATATACTTTTGATAATTCGGATTCTTTTATAAAATTCCTGGAAATAGCAAAAAATGGAAATTTAAAAATTCGATTTGATAATAGTCTATCAGGCTTAACGATTACATCTTCCTCAAACCTAGGCTTTAAATCAGATACATTTAACACTGAGTCTTCCTTAGTATTTAAACAACTCTCAATAAAATGCCTTTCGACCATTTCCAAAACAACAATTTTAACTTTAATATTTTCAAAAAAATCTCCATTGGTAAGAGCAAATAAAGTTTGAACGGGATTTCTATGAAATTTTCTTTCAAAATGAAGAACTTTTAAGGTTGAGCCTTTTGCTAAAAAGTTTTGATATCCAGTTATTCCTTGTTCGGAGAAAGAATCACCAATGGTTAAAACATCATATTGCTTCAAGGTATCTCGATCTGAATACCCATCAAAATATTTTTCCAAATGATAATATTCACTAAAATTCTCTCTATAATTCGGAAATGAGTTAAATAGATATCCTGCCCGCTTAATATCCCCACTTTTATCATCATAGAACTCATAGGTAAATGCAAAAAAACCAAGAAATGGAAATAAAAAAATTACAAGTTTTTTAAGAAAACGATTCAAAACTGAAAATAAATGAATTGTTGTTCATCAGCGCCAAACCATATTAAAGCAACAGTTAGAAGCAGATATGCCGGGTATCTATACCATTTTCTCTGAATTCTTTCCAACCAATTGAATTGAAATCTTCCTAGCCATTCTAAACCTAAGAAGAGAATCAATACCATTCTTAAATCATAGCCTATCCAAGCAAAATTTTCAGGCAAAACCGAGTTATTTAAAAATCCATTTAAATAACCCAATGCATCTCCAACCGACGCTGCCCTAAAAAACACCCAAGCCAAGGTCACCATCGTGAAAGTTCCGATCATTTGGATCAGTTCCCTAAAAGTTGGAATAAGGTGTCTTCCTTCATCTTGGTAAGTTCTGTTCTTACCCAAAACAAAAAGAGGAATAAAAAGGGCAGCATGAATCCCTCCCCAAGCTATAAAAGTCCAATTCGCTCCATGCCAAAATCCAGACACAAGAAATACAATAAAGATATTTCTGAGTGCTTTGGCTTTTGACACTCTACTTCCTCCTAATGGGATATAGACATAATCCCGGAACCAAGTTGAAAGGGAAATATGCCATCTACGCCAGAACTCTGCGATATCCCGACTGAAATAAGGAGTTCGGAAATTTGTCATTAAGTCAAAACCAAAAAGTTTGGCAGTACCAATGGCAATATCTGAATAGCCGGAAAAGTCTCCATATATCTGGAAAGAAAATAGGATTGCCCCCATAATCAATTCCAGACCAGAGGCGGTTTGATAATTTTCAAAGATGGGATTGACAACCAAAGCACAATTGTCAGCGACCACCACCTTTTTGAACAGTCCCCAAAGGATGAGCTTCATCCCATCAGAACCTTGTTGGTATTCAAACTCCCTCATTTTCAAGAACTGAGGTAAAAGATGGGACGCTCGCTCGATCGGTCCAGCAACTAGTTGTGGAAAGAATGCCACGTATGAAAAGAAAGCAATCGGGTCCTTAGTTGCTTCCATTTTACCTCGATACACATCGATGGTATAGCTCATCGTCTGGAAGGTGTAGAAGCTAATACCTACCGGAAGTATGAGGTTGAGCGTACTAGCATGAGCCTGAAAGCCCAATAAGTTTATAATGTCAGAAGCTGATTCGATAAAGAAATTGAAGTATTTGAAGAAGCCTAAAAGGCCGAGGTTTAAAAGAATGCTGATTGTAAGGTAGAGATTTTTTCCTTGAAAGGGCTTAAAGTAGGTAGTAGGCAGTAGGCGGTTGGCAGGGGCAACTGCAGACTGCCTACTGCTTCCTGCTAACTGCAATCCGCACCAATAATCCACTGCCGAACTTGCAACTATTAATGCTAAAAACCTCCAATCCCACCAACCATAAAACAAATAACTAGCCAGAAGGATAAAAGCATTTTGAATCTTCAAATTCTCCTGAAAAACAAACCAATACAATAGAAATACTATCGGAAGGAAAATCAGAAATTCGAATGAATTAAAAAGCATTTAAAGAAATCTATTTTGTTATTCTTCCTGTCTTATTCGGACTACCCACAACAATACTTTGATAAACAAGGATTATTCTATCCCCTTTAACAACAACCTCCCAATCATCTTCTGCTCCTCTTTCGAAAGTCCATGAAATAAGGGAAGACAAAGGACTCTCAAGATCACTGAATCCGAAACCGGGCATTCTCCTTGGGTTGGCGGTTGTCAGTTGTCCGATGACCGATGTGTTGTGAATTGGTTATTGGCTATTGCTATCTGCTATTTGCCTTTTGCCTTTTGCGAATGTTTTATCCAGCAGCTCAATTGCGTAGAACTACCTCGTAAATCGTTCTGAGATGTCCGATGTCGGATGTCCGATGACCGATGTGTGTTGTGAGTTATTGGTTATTGCCTTTTGCCTTTTGCTATTTGCTATTTGCTATCTGCCTTTTGCTATTTGCCTTTTGCAAGAGAGTTGTCCAGAAGCTCAATTGCGTATCACCACTTCGTAAGTCGTAAATGGTAAATGGTTATAGGTTTTGATTTCCTTCCTCAATTTTAGTAGCTATTTTGGGAATTAGAGCTGTTAGGAATTCAGGAAATTGTTCACAAAGGACCACTTCTCCTTTTACTAAGGAAAAGCAATATTTAGGTTCTTGTTTGTAATAAGAGCAGTTGTAAACGTCAATTGAGTCAAACCATGCAAAATGGTCATCCAGATTTTTGAATCCTGCATAATACCTCATTTGAATTTCAGTATCCGGAACAAAATGCCCCCCATTTTGCACCCGAATAGCAACTCGTCTTTTAGCCTCTTCAATTGAATTCAGAACAAAATAAATCAGATGTAATTCGTATCCATTTTTTTTGAATTTTTCCGGCCAGTGGAGAGGTGTTGAGTTAAAATTTGTCTCGTAACAAAAATCTTTTTTATCTAGAATAGCCTGATTTATTTGGGCTTGCAATTCCTCAAAAGCCAAATTATGGGCCATTTTTTCCTGAATATCAGATGCCTGTAGCTTTTTGTAAAATTTTAAAAAATATTGATCATAATCGAAAGGAATCAAGTTTCCCTTAAAAAATGCCTTCGAAAAGGAGGATTTCCCTGCCCCATTACATCCGGCAATTATCCAAAGTTTAGGTTTACTCAATAGTAAATTGTGGAGCTGAAATTAGATTTTTCTTAATAACCCCCTCTTTTAAGGCTTTTTCATAAACACCTATTTCCTTGAGTATTCTAGGCATTTCAGCTTTCAAGTATTTCTGAAATTTCTGAATTTCCAGTTTTTTGGCTTTCTGGTTCATACTGCAAAGGTAAATGGATTAAATTTTATTTGCTACAGGTGTTGGTTCTAGGTTGTAGGTTGTAGGTTATTAGTTATTGGTTATTGGTTATTGCCAATTGTTATCTGCCTTTTGCCTTTTGCGAGTGATTTGTCCAGAAGCTCAATGGCGTAGAACTACCTCGTAAATCGTTCTGAGATGTCCTATGTCGGATGTCCGATGACCGATGTGTGTTGTGAGTTGTCTGTTGTCTGATGTCCGGTGACCGATGTCCGATGACCGTCGCGATAGCTATCGGCAACTTCCACTTTAAACTTTACCCTTTAAACTTTAAACTCTCCCAGTTCATAAAACATCGGTAATCTCAGCAGGCAATCGGTATATCGGTCGGCTTGGGGTAAATCCCTTTGGAATTGATCTGGAAAATGTTTTTGAGCAAATCTTGATTTATGTAAAGATTGGTAGTGAAAAACGGCTAATATTCCCTGTTCCTTCAATGCCTCAGCATAGGCTGTTCTGGTCTCCAGGGAGGGGAAGAGGAGGTAGAACATGTGGGCGTTAGCTTTGAGTTTAAAGTTTAAAGTTAAGGAGTTTAAAGTTGATGGAACATCGGTATCTTCAATTAACCTGGAAGTTCCAAAATCACTTTCCACTTTAAACTTTAAACTTTTAATTAAACTGAGGTATTCCTTACTAAGCACCTTTGGCTCAAACGTTTCATTCCCGAGAAATCCGTAATAATCATCCCAGATGGCTTTTCGGCGGGTTTGGATGTTATCCAGGTTTTCGAGTTGGGCCCAAAGAAAGGCTGCATTGAGTTCGGAAGGCAGGAAAGAGCTTCCAGCCTCCACCCATCCATACTTGTCGATTTCTCCACGGAAGAAAGCGGCCCGGTCGGTTCCTTTTTCCCAGATGATTTCAGCTTTTTTGATCAGTTCGGGATCATTTATAATCAGCATCCCTCCCTCTCCACATTGGATATTTTTGGTTTCGTGGAAGCTAAGAGTTCCCAGATGTCCGATTCCTCCCAGGAATTTACCATTGTATTCCTGATCTATCGCCTGTGCGGCATCCTCCACGACATAAATGCCGTGTTTTTGGGCAATGGCCATCAGGGTATCCATTTCGCAGGCAAGCCCGGCATAATGCACTGCCAAGATGGCTTTGGTGCGAGGGGTGATCAGTTCTTCGATAAGGGTTTCATCCAAGTTGGGATGATCCGGTCGGCTGTCCACAAAGACTATTTTGGCTCCTCTTAGAACAAAGGCATTGGCAGTGGATACAAATGTATAGCTAGGTACTATAACTTCATCTCCGGGTTGGATGTCCAAAAGCAGGGATGCCATTTCCAAGGCATCTGTACAGGAAGTAGTCATCAGGCATTTCAAAAAACCATAGCGCTTTTCGAAAAATTCCTGGCACTTTTGGGTGTAATAGCCGTTGCCTGAAATTTTTTCCATGCGAATGGCGTCCTGGATGTAGTCCAGTTCTTTGCCTGTTTGGTAGGGTTTGTTGAAGGGGGTTTTCAAGGGTGCGTAGTCGGTTAGTTCGACGAGCTCACTACGAGTGTCGGTTGTCGGTGATTGGTTATTAGTAATTGGTTAACTTCTTGAAGATCTTTAATATCGTGTAATTTCCTTGTAAATCGTAAGTCGTAAATTGTTCCTGATTGTCCAATGTCAGATGTCCGATGACCTATGCTGGTTGTCGGTTAGTTCGACATACTTCAACAAGCTCAGTACAGGTGCTTACTACGGTTGTGGGTTTTCCAGATGCTTAAATTTTTATACCTTCTTGTTAATCGTAAATTGGAAATGGCAATTTTCTTCCCACTTTAAACTCTACATTTTAAACTTTTAACTGTTAAAATCCGGGTTCCAATAGTGGTACACAAACGTCTGAGAAGCGATTTCGTAGCCCATATTATGGTACAGGTTCATCGCTGGGAGATTAGTTTTTTGGGTCGGGATGTGCATTTTAATTGCCCCTTTTTCTCGGGCCGAACTTTCTGCATTATTCACCAGGCCTTTGCCCAAGCCTTTTCCCCGGGAAGAATCCTTCACTGCAATCAGCCCGATTTGTGCCAGCTCTTTTTCCACGGAATAGGTGACCATTCCTTCCATTTCACCGGAAACCAAGACCTCCCCTTTTTTCCAGGCTTTGGTGATCCACAGACGGTAAAGCTTTTCAAACTCTCCGGCCTTGAGTCTGGGATCTATTTTAAATCTGGAATATTCCCCGCTGGCATAGGCCAATGAGATCAGTTCATCTGTCAAGGGTCCTTGGTACTCTATTTCCCATTCAGTACTCTTTTCCTCCGGCTCTAGAATTTTTTCAAAGACTACCTTGATGTCTGTTTGAAGAATTTCGGGTGAGTTTATTTCCTGTTCCTTTTCACTGAACAGGTACACCAACTGATAATCTAAAGCCTTGGATCGAAACTCATTCTCATTCCAGTTCTCAGAAACCTGGTATTTCCCTACAGGGTATCCGAAAAGTTCGGAGTCGAAAGGAAGGGGGGTAATCAAGTTGAAAGTTTAAAGAGAGAAGTTTAAAGTTGGGGGATGTCGGATGTTGGATGTCGGATGTTGGAAGTCCGGAAGCTCAATAACCTGAGACCACCTCGTAATTCGTAGATCGTAACTCGTAAATAGTTGTCGGTTGTCTTTTGTGAGTTGTCCAGAAGCTCAATAGCATAATACAGCCTCGTAATTCGTAAATCGTAACTCGTAAATAGTTGTCTGTTATCTGTTGTGAGTTGTCCAGAAGCTCAATAACATAAAACAGCCTCGTAATTCGTAAATCATAACTCGTAAATGGTTGTCGGTTGTCGGTTGTCAGTGGTCGGTTGTCAGTTGGCAGTTGTCGGTTTGTATCGTCCTAAATAGAGTTGGCAGTTGTGGGTTGTTCAGAAGCTCAATGGCATATTAACAACCTCGTAAATCATAAATGACAATGCGTTTCCAGTTACCCATGTGTTATTTTTTTTTCTGCAACCAAGCCAATTCCTCCAATTTTTTGTTCGACGATATAAATAGGGCGATTTTTAACTCCTTCAAAGGTCTTCCCGACATATAATCCCACTACGCCCAAGGTAATTAAAACGATTCCAGCTAATAGCCAAAGGGAAATGATCAAACTGGCGTATCCTGCTACAATAATTTCTCCCTGGATATAATTGATCAGGGTGATAAGTGCAAACAAAAAGCCGGTGAAAGCAACTACCAAACCTAATTTGATGGTCAACCTAATAGGCTTATCACTGTAGGCCAAGATGATATCCAGTGCCAGATTAAATAGTTTTTTGAAATTATAGCTACTTTCTCTTTCCTGATTGCCTGCATGATCTACTTCTATGGCAGTTTGTCTAAATCCTACCCAACGCACCATCGTTGGAAAATACCGGATACTTTCCCGGAGTTGCGTAATTTCTCGGATAACTTTTTGATGATAGATCCCAAAATTTGCAATAGTCTCATCTTGCTCGGATCCGGTCAGCCAGGCTAAAGTGCGATAAAATAACTTGGATGACATTCGCTTCAATAAACTATCCTTTCTGTCTGCTCTTTTGGCCAGAACCACATCGTAGCCTTCTAGAGCTTTTTGGTATAAAGCTGGAATCTCTTCCGGTCTGTCCTGGAGATCACAATCCATCACCACTACCCATTCCCCTTGGGCAGCATCCAATCCAGCGGTAATGGCATAGTGCTGTCCAAAATTTCTGGAAAGTTTAATTCCCTTGAGCTCAGGGTGAATTTGAACGAGTTGTTCGATTTTCTCCCAAGAAGCATCCGGGCTATAGTCATCCACCAACACAATCTCAAACTCCGAAGTCAAGGGACTTACAGCAGCTTTGATTCTTTCGACGAGTTGGTCGAGAACCTTTTCAGCGCGGTAAACAGGAGAAATGATGGAGAGGTGCACTTGAGAGTTTTAAATGAGGAATTAAGAATTAGGAATGAAATTGAAGTTTAAAGTTTTGAGTTTAAAGTTTATAGTTGTTATTGGTTTGAACTCTACTTTTATTCTCTGTTGGGACTAACTTCCCTCCTTCAGGAGGGGCTGGGGGAGGTTAAGTGATATCGGTAAAATGCGTTTATACAAAGAGAACCTATTTCACTTTACTTTTGGTCCAAATCCATTCCCAAGACTTGAATCTCTGAAAATTCACTTGAGGGGGACCTATGTCCCATGTACATTGAATTCTGGCAGTTAACTGGAATGATTTTCTTCACTTTTAGTAAAGTCACTTGGTGATAAGTATTGAGAAATCATCTTCAAAACATCATCAATCCCATCAAATACCTCTTCATTCCTAAATCGAATCACCTTTAAACCGAGTTCTTCCAATTCAGTGGTTCTACCTTTGTCATACTCTGACTGGTTAAACTCATCATGAATGCTTCCGTCAAGCTCTATGACAAGTTTTTGCTCATGGCAATAAAAATCAACTATATACCTTTTGATCGGATGCTGTCTCCGGAACTTAAGTCCAGAAAAAGCTTTATTCCTAAGTATATTCCAAAGAGCCTTCTCTGCTGGAGTCATTTGCTTTCTTAATTCCCTTGCTCTTTTATGGATTTCTGGAGAGGCTCCGAAAAAGAGGTTTTCAGCGTAGGACATTTACTTTTAACCCCCTAAATCCCCCTTAAGGGGGGCTTTAAACTCGTTTCCAAGAAAATAAATATTCTAACTCAAACTTTTTGCTCTCATTCATTCGTCTTCAATTGAATGAAGATTAATATTTGGAGTTCTAGACCAATCTCCTCCCCTTAAGGGGAGGCCGGGAGGGGTAAAAGAGGCTATGCGACGTCGGCGAAGATTCGTTCCATTCTTCGAAAATAAAACATCCCAAATACAAAGAAGATCAGTGCCACGATACTTCCTGGCCAAATCCACTCCCAAGGCATGGGGCGATTAAGGAAGGCGGCTCTAAAGCCTTCGATGACTCCTACCATGGGATTGAGAATGTAAAACTTCAGGTATTGATCCGGCACAGCGGAGGTGCTATAAACCACCGGAGCTGCATAGAGCAGCAATTGCACGACAAAGGTCAAGGCATGCTTTACATCCCGGTATTTGACGGCCAAGGCGGAGAGAAACATCCCGATTCCCAAGCTGCACATCAGCAACTGAATAATCAACAAGGGCAAAAACAGAACGCCCCAACCCGGCATTTGACCAAAATAGATCAGCATGAAAATCACCACCACAAAGGCAATGGTAAAGTCGAGGAGTTTGGAAAGTATTGCTGAAAGCGGAAGAACCATCCTTGGGAAGTACACCTTGGTAATCATGTTGGCATTCTGAATCAGGGAGTTGGCCGACTCTGTAAGAGTACCGCTGAAGTAATTCCAGGGCCAAAGGGCCAAATAGGAGAAAAGCACATAGGGCATCCCATCAGAATCCACCTTTGCCAAACCACCGAAAACCAAAGTGAAAACCAAAGTGGTGAATAGAGGCTGGATGATAGCCCAAGCCACACCCAAAACCGACTGGGCATATCGGGCTTTGATTCCTCTTAGAGTCAAAAAATACAGGAGGTCCTTATATCTCCAGATCTCCTTGAAATCCACCATTTTCCATCCGGAACTTGGTTCAATGACTTTGTAATGCGGGGAGTTTATGAGTTTAAAGTTTAGAGTGTGAAAAGTTTAAAAAGGTTGTCGGATGTCCGATGTCGGTTGTCGGTTGAGGGTTATTAGTTATTGGTTAATTTTTGTCAAGATGCCTAATAGGTTATAACCGCCTCGTAAATCGTAAGTCGTAAATCGTAAATGGTTGTCGGTTTTCGGTTGAGGGTTATTGGTTATTTTTTGTCAAGATGCTTCTTAGCGAATAACTACTTGTAATTCGTAAATTTTTGAGATTTAACGAATTACTTCTGGCTTCCCACTTCCCGCTCCCTTCTTCCAGCTTCAGTCTTCCCACTCCCGTCTTCCCGCTTCTACCATCTATTTTCCAAAAACCAAGATTCCGGAAATGCTTTCGGGCTCTTCTTCGAAAATGCTCACGTTTACTTTTCGCTTTACTTTTTCGAAGGTCTTTTCCCGGATAAATTCCAGGTAATTGGTGTCCAGGTTTTTGCCGATGAGGATCATTTCCACGGTACCGGAATCAATACCTTTGGCATAATCTCCTACGATATAGGCTTTCTCCACCTCACCCATCCGCTTGACAATTCGTTCCATGAGTTCGTCCAAACCCAAAAACTTACTGACCATAGCCCGGATTTCGGAGAAAAAGGGATGTTGGTCATTAGCCCGGTAGATTTTGGTTTTTCCTTCATCCTCCTGCAGCAAAAGTCCGGCATCCGTGAGCCGATTAAGCTCTACCCTAACTGAGTTGGTGGACTCATCAAAATCCTTGGCCAAAGAGCGCAAGTATCCTGAATTTTGGTGTGAAAAAAACTTCAGAAGAAGTTTGATTCGGGTTTTAGAAGTCACTATTGAGTCTAGCAAAAAAGTTTAAAGGGAAGAGTTTAGAGTTTAAAGTGAAGAGTTTAAAGTTTAAAGGGAAGAGTTTAGAGTTTAAAGGGTAAGGTTGTGTCTTGGAGATTAGTTACAGGTTTTGCCGAGACTTTTTGATAATCGAGTTGAGAATCAGAATAATTTCCTCGATCTCTTTTTTTAGAAAATTTATCCCTTCGAACTCCTGAAGGAGCTTTTTACGATCAAATAACCTTAACCAGTACCTTGTTTCTCTGGCCTCCTTATTGGCTATAGTCATTTTTGAAATGAAGTCCAATTTTGAATGTGCGGCTTGAGCCTCTTCGATATTGGCTCCGATAGAAGTCCCTGCTCCAACCAACTGGTCAGCAAGCCTATAATGTCCTTTTTCTCTCAAATCGAAGTACGCGTCGAGAATAGTTTCAGCAAAATGAAAAGCTCGGGATTGAATTGGATTTTCCATAAAAATTGATTTAAAAATCTATTAATTAACTTATTGTAAAATAACTAATTACAAAATTTAAATCACATTTTTTGGATACAGATTTAAGTCGAAATCCTAAAACTTTAAACTTTTCATTTTAAACTTTAAACTTCCGTTTCCAAAGCTTCGCCCTTTCACTCCCATCAGGAACTAGCGAACTGAGTAAAAAAATTACTCGATACAAAGTAAAACAGGTTTGGGATTTTTGCAAGACTTGGAGATTTTTTTGGGATGTGGGGATGTGGGGTGTGGGGTGTCGGATGTGAGATGTCAGTTGTCCGATGTCCGATGTCCGATGTCAGTTGTCGGTTATGGGTTGTCGGTTATGGGTTGTCGGTTGTGGGTTTTCCAGAAGCTCAATAGCGTATAACCACCTCGTAAATCGTAAGTCGTAAATCGTAAATGGTTGTCGGTTGTGGGATGCTAGTTGTCCGATGTCCGATTTCCGATGACCGATGTGTGTTGTGAGTTATTGGTTATTGCCTTTTGCCATTTGCTATTTGCTATTTGCCTTTTGCCTTTTGTCTTTTGCATCTTGGAATTGGCTTGTCCAGAAGCTCAATAGCGTGTAACCACCTCGTAAATCGTAAGTCGTATATCGTAAATGGTTGTCAGTTGTCGGATGTCGGATGTCGGTTATTGCCCTTTGCTATTTGCTATTTGCCTTTTGCCATTTGCGATTGAGTTGTCCTGCAGCTCAATGGCGAAGAACTACGTCGTAAATCCCAATTCGTCAATGGTTCCATGTTTTTCCTATATTCATTTTAGAAATAGGTTCGATGTCGCTATTGCCCAGTTTTATCAAATTCCTGATTCACCCCAATCGAATAAAGCGGTGGTTGCCTTTATTGGCGTTTTTGTCTCTTTTAGCCTATCAATTTGGCCAGATTCGGCAGCTAAAAAGGGATTTTGGTCCTTACTATGGGGACGAATATTTCTACCTCCAGAATGCAAAGTCCTTCCAACAGACCGGTAACCTTCAGGCTTCTTTTACTTATTCGGGTGAAGGTTCCCAAATCGGTGGTTTTGATGCCCATGGCCCCTCCTATCCTATTTTATATGGTTTGCTCAACTGGAGTGGATCTTGGTCCGGAAGGCACATCGTGACCATTAATTACCTGATATTCGGGATTGGCTTAATGTTGATATTTTTTCAAAATGAAAAATTTGAAATCAAGCTTCTCCAGGGAATTTTATTGACCGGAAGTCCCTATGTTCTCTTTTATGGACAAAGCCTATTGCCTGAATTGGTTCAGGCCGGCATTGCCATCTTTCTCTTTTTGGGACTCCGCAAAGTTCAGGTCAATCCCTCCAAAGCCGATCTTATACGAATCATTCTTATGATTTTGGTTTTTTCCTGGATCAGAAGTACTTGGCTATTTATGTTCTTTGCGCTGGCGCTGGTACTTTTTCCCAAAAGAAAAATCCTTGGACTGGGATTGCTGGGCATGGGACTATTCGGGATGCTGATTTATCCAGCCTATTTTCACGAACAAACGCCCAACGTTTTTTCTGAATCCTTACATCAGTTCTCGGAAGGGAATTGGGGATTGATCTGGAAGGAAATCAGCTTCAATACCAAAAGGAACATTTACTTCCTTGCCACTTACTCAGAGGGCATGTTTTATTGGGCTTGGAAGATCTGGATTTTGGTTACGCTCCTTTTGGGGATCGCCTTTTTTAAAAAATCCCCATTGCTGAAGCTGGGTCTGCTCCAGTTTCTGATTCATCTGGTTTTTGCCATTGTTTTGTATAAAACCTACCGCTGGACAGATTGGAGGATGTTGAGTCCTGCTGGGATTTTCCTGAGCTTAGCCTTGATTCATGAGCTGAAATTCCGGACAGAGAGCCTGATTCTGGTGCTGTGCTCCCTGACTAGTTTGGCATTGATGATTCCTTTTCAACAAAAAGTCCTCAAACTCAGAAACGAATACTCCCCGCTGCCTATTGGTCAGGAAATTGTTCAGAAAATGGAAAGACTTGATCCCTCTTTGATTCGATTGGACACCATTCTGATAAAAGAATATGATCTAAGGGATCTGCCTGTCAAAAATCAAGACGGGAAGTTGATTCGCTACACCCTCCCCTTTTATGAAATGGAGGAAGCTAAGCCGGATTATTTTTTAGAAGCGGAAGAAAATCAGCTGATAATTCGCTCCACAAAGATTCTCCCCCAATAAGCGAGGCCAAAGAGCACATGGATTCCGAAGAGCAACAAAAAGAGCTTGGTTTTCCAATGGATGACACTTCCTTTTTTCCTCTGAAAATCCAACACAAAATCCAGCATCGCCCAAATATGAAGCAAAAGTGCAATCGGAATCTGCCAGTAGAAGTTGGCATGCCATTCCCGAAAACCTGACTCTGCAAAGGTCCAAAAGATAAGCATGGAAAGGACCAATAAGGCAAAAGAGAAAGAGAAGGCTGGTTTTGAAAAAGGTCTTTTCCCCCAAAGGATAAAGAAAGAAATGCTGAGTAAAAAGCTGGAGATAAAGTCCCAAATAGGCTCGAAGGAATAGTGAAGCCAAATTTTGAACGGACGAATTTGAATCTGAGGCTGCTCAGCAATGGCGTATTCCTCTACGATCATGGGATCCCAGGCATAAATAAGATGCTTTTCGAGTCCAATTCCTCCCAGAAACAAAACCGCATACCCCAAGGAAAATAGGAATTCCCGAGATCGGATGCCTTTGATTTTCCCTGTAAAAAGTGGCAAAAGAGGAATAAAGCAAAATAGAAAACTGGGTTTGATCAAAAGAATGAAAACCCCAAAAAGGATCATTTTCCCAAAAGATGCGGGGGTCTCATTTTGCCACCATTTCAAAGTCTCATGAAAAAGGAGAAGCGAAAAAGGCAAGGATGCGATCAGGGTGGAGTTATGCCAGATGGTAGGAGTGAATTTTCCTAAATACCATAAATCTGTTTCCACCCAAGGAGCCACCAAAGGTCCAAAAAACATCAAGCCAAAGGTAAGTAAATAGGAGTATTTGTAGGACAAACCCGGAGTAGAGGAAATCCAGTTCCTTAAGATCCTAAACTTCCAGACCAAAAATAAAGTCAGGACCAAGATAGAACTCAGTACAAAAGGATACTTAATCCTTAGCAGCAGATCCACGAAATAGATCATCGCATAATATCCCGGAGGAATTGGAAAATGGCCCTTTTCCAAGTATTCCACGAGGTAAAAATTATGGACTTTGATATCCACTCCATAAGGGATGTACTTGATCAGGAAATAGAGTGTAAAGGAAATCATCCCACCCAAAAGCAGCTCAAACCAAGGGATATTTCGGAAATGCCTGTTCATGGATAGGTGATCAAGACGAATTCTTCCAGAAACCGAATGCTTGGATTTCCTTTTTGAAAATAGCCTTCATTGGGAAAGTAGGTCTTGTTTTGCACCAAAAAGGCTTTTTGGCCGGAGATGGTCTTGGGATCAACACTTTCCAGAAGTGAGGACCAACCCAGAACCCGGAATGGAAGGGGATTTTCAAACACCAAGGAATGATACCACTTGTTCTCCCCTATTAAATAAACCTCTGTTACTCCTTTTAATTCTGTGAGAACCTCCCGGATTTCAAAGTTTTCCGGGATGTTTTTCCCGGAGGAAAATAGGGAAGTCAAATGCCAAGCGATTCCCAAGATCAACATTCCCCCTATTCCCTTATAAATCCGAATGGAAGTTTGGACTTTTGGAGACTCCCAATGGAACTGAAGAAAAAGGATCAGGAAAAACGCCAATACAAAGACCTGAATTTTCAATAGGTAAAAAGGAGCCAAGATCCAAAATCCCAGAAAAATGGAGAAAAGGCTCCAAAGCATGGATTTCTTTTTCTCCAGAAATACCAAAGCCAAGAGAGTGGCCAAAAGGTAAAGGAAGAAATGCTCATGTCTCACAAAGGTCACCCAAGATCGGATGAAATATCGGGGTGAAATAAATTCATACCGGGATGAATCCAACTTCTCTTTCCAATCCAGAAGTGTTTTCTCTCCTAATTCCCCGGACTGAAAATCTTGCAGTCCATTCGAAAAATGGTAGAGTTCAGGCTCCTCCACCATCCAGTATTCTTTTTGCAATTGAAGCATGGGGTGATCAAAAACCTGAGAACGAAGGCGGTTGAGATCCGAAAACTGCTCCAAACCTGCCCTTTTTATCCAAAGTGTATGAGTAACTAGTGCGAGGGCCAAAAACAACAGTGGAAGTACAGAAGCTCGGATGGATGTTTTCTCCCTTCCAAAAACCAGCATCAGGCCAAATCCCCCAACGATCAGCACTACTCCTACTTCCCAGCGGATAAGAATCCCAACCAGCAGCAGCAGGTCGGAAGGGAATAAATTAAATGCCCTCCTTGAGGTATTTCTATTTTGTTCAGATCGGTAAATCATACCAGCAGTAATGCAAAAAGCTGCCACAATGGAGAATTGGAGGAAAAAGGCAAAATGAATTAAGACTGCCAATAAAAGTAAATTCCAAATCATCCTTTTGGGGCTAGATCCAAAATGAATCCTGACAGACTCAATGAGCAGTGCATAGGAAAGAAAGAGCAAAGCAAACCAAATCAAAGGATACCATGGAACCATTGGGATCCAAGAATACAGGGCTGAAAAGGAGACCGAGAGGTAAGGATGAAGGAAGACAGCATAGGCCTCCGGGGAGCCAGTATAGGCCCCTGAAACCAGCCACATCATGACTTCATCATCGTTGACTTGAAACCGCCAAGGCAAAAACCAAATCAATACCACCGCAAAGAGGCCCAGACCGATCCAAAATTGAATTGATGTGAAAAATCGATCTCGCTCCATCAGAATTCGGTTAAAAGGATTGGGTCTTGAACGGGACGATAGGGCAAATCGGAAATGGGATTGTAAATCAGAGGTAGATCAGGCAAGTTTTTTAGAAAAAAGCCTTTCAACTGATTTTCATCCCAAAACCCGGGGCTTTTGGGCATGGTCTTTCCCAAAAGGAAAGGAATGCCAGAAATCCTATAAACTGCTAGTAGTTGTTGCTGGGACTGAATATCCTCCCTGCTTTGCAAGTCCTTAAGCTTTTGAACCTGTTCAGGCATTAGTTTTATACTTTTTCCGGGCAAATATTCCCAGTTGACCTGATAATTCCAAAGTGATTTTTGCTCGAAAGGCCTCCACCAAACTCCGGTAAAAATCAGGATGCAGGTCAATATTCCAAGGCCAAGTTCTAAGGTTTTTGCTTGAAATCCGGGAGTATTTCTCGTCCAGATAAAAAGCGCAAGGATCCAAAATACCCAATAGTGAATCCCTATTCTCAACCAATATACATTACTGCCAAAGTGAAGTAAAAAGGGCATTATAGCGAGCAGCAGTATCCAATTTCTGGCGGGATTTTTCCAAAAATCCATGTCGAGCCGAAGTCCAAGGATCCCAAAAAGCTGCGCAGTAAATAATAATGCCACATGATTCCATTCCTCGGTAATATGAGTAAGCCAAATCAAACCCGATAGCCAGAGGAAAAGGCAAATGAATTTGAAGCTTTTATGACTAAGGAGGCGATGGATCATCCAAGAACCCCCAACTGAAAGTCCAATCCAAAATACACCAACTAGGGTATGTTTGACCAGAGTGATAAGTGCATAATCCGGACGTCCGATCATTAGCCCAAGACCTGACCAAAGTCTTTGAATTGCCGAGCTTTGCAAAAAATAGAAAAAGATGAGTTCCAATAAAACAAATGGGATCAGCAATAAGACTAAGTAGCCCCTAGGGGCTTTTTGAAGGATCACGAAAATGAATGTTCCCAAAAACAGGAGCACTGCGGTCGGGATTTTCACATAAGCTAAAAGGGCCAAGACTAATCCCAAAAGAGTTAAGACAGCTGGTTTTTGGATATTTCCAGAGATCAAGGCCAACCAAAAACAAGTCAATACAACGCTCAAATGATTATAGGAAAGCGTTTGGGGTAAAAATGCATAGGCAGCCAGGAGTCCTAATAGAGAGATTCCGAAATCCAAGTTTTGGATTTTATTGGCTTTGGTGACATTTCTTAAGAAAACGGCAAGAGCAAATGCTCCCAAGAAATAGCTCAAAAGGCGAATGATCCTAAGCTCAATCAGCCCAAAATGAAGATTAAATAGTTTATAGCATGCCTTAAAAAACAGGTCGTAATTGAAGATTCCTGCGAAGTTGTCTTGAAGAGGATGAGCCAATAAAGCATACAATCCCTCATCAGAGATATCAAAGCCCCTATCCACTCCACCAAGGACAAGAATCACAGCGAAAAAAAGCAGGAAATAAAGTGGCTTCACGATTAGACCAAATTACCGGAGATAGTTGAATTGTTAAAAAGAATCCTAAAAAACTATTGGCTTTAGTCTATTACAAATAGGCCTTTTGGGATAGACCAATCCTTGAGAAATAGGCTTGAAGGGTATTTTCATTAAGACATTAGGGAGATATGAGAATAATAAAATCAGGCATAGACAAAGTACAATTTTGGGGAAAACTTTATGGCATCTTTCCCAAAAAATACCCACTAGTGGGTATTTTTTCGAGGTAGCACTTAGGCTAAATTTGTTATGGGTGATTAAGCGACTTTTCCATCACTTTTGAAGGAAAATATATTAAGGGATTTTTTTCAGCATTTTTTGGCCCTTTCTATTTGGTTTAAGTAAAAAAAACAGGCTGTCTTTTTGGGACAGCCTGTTTTTTTGCTAGGTCATCTTAATAAAACCTCACTTCACAATCCGGATGGGAGCTTTTGAAGGAATCCACAGCTCTTGAGGTCAATCGGGTATTGAAGCAAGAAAGCTTCTTGAGATTATTCAAATCCTCAATAGGCTTTAAGGACCTTAAATTGGTACTCGCCACATCCAACTCTTCCAAAGCTGCTAAAGTCTCCAGGCCTTTAAGATTTTTAAGATTTGTCCCGGAGATGTTCAGGTATTTGAGATTGGTGAGGTTACTAATCGGACTTAGATCTTCAATACCTGTATTGGAAATATCCAGAGACACCATGGAAAGAAGTCCAGAGATGGGCATAAAATCAATAACCGGCACTTGGGACAACCTTAACTTGGTAAGGAGAACCATTCCGCTAAGTGGGGAGATCGAAGAGATCGGAGCATCGAAGATCTGCAAGGAACGAAGATTAATAAATGTAGGCAAAGGCGCTAAATCAGCTACCTGAATGCGGTCAAATACAAGCTCTGATTTGGCAGTCAAGCTATGCAGCTCCTCCTCACTCGGACTATCAGTAAGGGAATTCTGTCTTCTGAATAAATCCTTCCATTCGGAGGCCAAATTTGCCCACCAAGTCTGCAATTCATCGGTTCGGAAAATCACATTTACATCGGGACGTCTGATCAGGAAATCAGGGATTTCCTTTAATTCGACGGAAGAGCGATTCACATTGATCAATTTCAGTTTTTCCAAGCCTACAAGCTCAGAGATACTTTTTACCGGACTACCCTCCAAGTTCAAGAGCTCGAGATTTTCCAAAGTTTTCAAAGTGGAAGCATCTGTAACCTGCGTATTTTTTCCCGTGACTTTTTTCAGGGTTTTCACTTCTGTAAGAGGAAGCAATTCCATAATAGGATTATCCGAAAAATCCACTGTTTGCAGATTTACAAATTTCACTAGAGGATTTAGCGTCTCCACACCTAGACCACTGAGATCCAGATGGCTTACCGTAACAGTTTTGGTCAGGGTTTCTACTCCTGGACTATCATTGGTGATGGCTGGATTGGCTCTTTTCAGAGCTGCCTTCCAAGGATCGCTGAGGGTACTCCACCAGCTTTCCAGATCTTTCACGTGATGAATCAGTAAGACATCTGGATTTTGTCTTACGAAGTTATCCGCAGCCAAATTGCTCAGCTGAGTTTCGTCCGCCAATACCTTTCGGAGTTTAGACAAGCCGTGAAGCGGAGTCAAATCACTGACTGGCGTAGCAGTAACATCTAAGAATTCCAGGTTTTCAAATTCCTTCAAAGGGCTTAAATCCTGAATATTGGTTTGGGAAAGGTTGAGGTTGACCATTTCCTTGAATCCTGCTAAGGAGGAAAGGTTTACCATATAGTTTCGGCTCAAATCCAAGGATTTCAGGCCTTTCAACTCTTGAATATTTTCCGGATTGTTAAATCCACTTTCTCTCAAGGAGAGTTCTTCCAAGTTTTTGAATTGGTTAAGAACCGAAAAGCTTGAGATTGGAGTTTGGTCAGCTTTTAATGAAATAAGGCTTTTGAGGTTCAAGAGCTCCTGAATACTGTCCACTTGGGTGTGGGAAATATTCAAGGCTTTGAGCCGGTCCGAATATTTGATGAATTTGATATTTCGGGTCGGTGTATGCGATATGTCTAGATTCTCCAAGAAAGTCACATTGGAGATAGGACCCAAATCCCGAATCTGAGTATTGGAGATGTCGATTACTTTCAGATCTCGAAGTTCTGACAAAGGTGCCAGAGTCCGGATACCGGTGTTTCCTGAGATATTCAGGGTATCGATACTCACGAATTTATAAAACCACTCCAGCCCCACTGAATCAGAGGGATTGAGAGAAAACTTTTGCTTGAAGAAGGATACCCATGCAGGGCTGAGACTTTTCCACCAGGCGGTCAATTCCTCATCACGGCTGACTTTGGTGGTGTAAATGCTTACGATTTTGAGTTCCTGAGACTTTTCATCCAAGTTGACTTCAACGAATCTTGGTTTGGTGTTGGAGATTTTCTCTCCACGCATGCCTTGAGCTTCGATAGTTCTATCCAAGGAAGCCACAAAGTAAACCTGTCCATTGTCTTTTTGGGCTGGTTTGATCTCGCGGACTTTGAACTTGAACTCTACATTTTTGTAGAAAAACTCAATGTCTTTGAGGTAAGCAGTGACGTCTTTGTTGGTGACTACTTTTCGATCCTGTAGCAAATCATCCTCAACTTGTACTTTTTCATCCCGGAAGATCTTCAGGTAGCTCTCACGGATGATCACATCTTTATCCCGGGCAGAGGTCTCTTTGTTGCCCAAGGTATTCAGTAAGAATTCCAAAAACCTGATTTGATCCTCGACTTTGGAAGACAAGGTTTGCACTTGGTCTTTGGAGTATCCTTTCAGGTTTTGCGCACTAGTAAAGAAAGCCAGAAAGGTAATTAGACAAAAGGAAAGGATAAATTTAATCCTGGTCATAGATGTACTTGAGAATAGTTTCTTTGTCCCCTGGTCCTAATCTTACCAGGTTGGAAATCAACCAGCCGGTATTAAATCCCGGGCGGTTAAACTGGTTTACCTCAAAATACCAGCCACCTATTTGAAAGAAATGAAATTTAACACCTGATACGGTATCGAAGCGGAGGTTATTCTGCTTCATCTCGTACAAAAAAATAGAAAGGTAATCCGGCTTGTAGGAATTAGCCGTGAAGGACTCCGGTAGTTTGGAATCCTGAAAAGCTCTCCGGAGGTTCATAAAACCCAGCTCATGACTCAGAGGATGGAGAAAATCCTTGGATTCACCCACGGGTTTATTGAAGAGATTCTTGAAAGGAGGAAAAATCACCTGATCGATAACCCACTCAAAGCCAAGACGCTCGGGTTGGATTTTCATGATCAAAGTAACTTTTTCCCTTTTTCCTTTGAAGAAAAACTCAGTATCTACCTCGGCATACCACCCTTCTCTCTGAAAATTAAGAAAATAAGGATAGGTGTCCGAAAGCACATAGGAAATAAACTCCTGCTTAAGCTGTGGAGAAATAGAGGAAGTTTGGTTGTCAAAAAGGATGCTTAAGAATCCTTTTCTCAGGGCTGGATTTTGATAGAGCGAGTCGCCGGGGTAGAATCGGATATTGCCATCCACAGATTCTTCTCCGTTGAATCTTCGAAAAAATTGGTTCAGCTGTTTGGTGGAAGCTGCAAATCTGCCGTCATCCTTAATTGTCCCGGGGCCGCCTATGCCTTGCCCCGGGACAGAAGAGATGATTGCGATAAAAAACGCAAAAATCAGAAAGGTTAATCTCATGCTGAGGTTTCAGTCACTCGTACATCACCCAACATTACGTCCCAAAATTCGATGGTACGACCAGCGATTTGAGTTTGCTTTTTCTCTACGTAGATGGTGATGTCTTTTTTGGTTGTATCTCTATAGTTCATTCCTGTTTCGATAGAGGTACCTTCGAATCTTTGATAGATTGTAATTACACCAACGTAACGGCCATCAGGCTGTCTTTCCAAATCGGAAATGTACTGAATATCATACCAAGTGATGTTTACTCGGTCATAATTCAATGCCATCAGACGCTCAAAGTATCTTCTCACTTTATAGTAAGCGATCTCTTTGGTGTTGATTGAAGATACACCCATTTCAGCACCTGGAGCGAATAGCTCCTCTGCTCTATCCATAACGCGGTTTGCTTCAGAGAATTGTGTCTCTTTGCTACCGATGATGGCGATGTACTTAGAAAGGTCCTTTACTTTTTCCAGCGCCAAGGAGTCAATCGCCTGCTTACGAGCAGGGCTGATATTGTCCTGAGCCATTACTGCTAGGGATGCTGAAAGGAACAAACCTAGGAAGAGGATAAATTTATTTTTCATGTTAAAATTACAGATTTCAGGTTCGAATTATTTTCTTCTAAGTTCCAATTCAGAAACCTTACCATTGGCATCCATACGGATATCAGAGATGTAGTTCAGGTTCTTTTTGGTGTCCTTCAGATACTCTAGGTACTTCTTGATCGTAGTAGGCTCATCGTAATCTTTGATGCCATTCTCTTCGTGAATCACGATCAACACAGGAGTTTCCTGATTGGAAAACATAGCCAAGGTCTCTTGGATAGTCTGGTTAGCAGCATTCACTGAAGATGCTCTAGCAACAGCATTGAAACTGTTTTCCAATTTCTCAGCCGCGATTTCCTCTGCGGATTTGGCTGGTGGCGGCGGTGGAGCCTGCTGTACAACTTCCTCCTTAGGAGCCGGAGTTGGTGCTGGCTGAACGGCCTTCTTTTTGCTTTTGCAGGCACCCATAGCTAGGGTAACCACAAGTCCCATGAAAAGGATTCTTTTCAGGGAAAAGGAAGATACGGACTGTTTCATTTTGAATAGATAGATTTTTAAGAAATTAATTTGATTTCCCTTGCTTGGGTGATTTTTCGGTGGACAAAGTAAATAAAAACATACCACTTACGGACAATCGCTATGCCTAGCAGGTCATATATTTTTATTTATGGATCGTAAAAAATGTTAAAATTTGTTTAAAGCCCGATTCAAGGCTTGGAATGGGGATTTCTCAAGCAAAATATTCAAGAATAAATCCCAAAACATCCTTTTTTAAAATTTGAATAGGATAGCTCCTAAATGCTTAAAAGCTATTTTTCGAGTCAAATAAGGGGTGCAAATTGAAAATTTTGCAAAAAAAGGCCAAAATATACCCTATATAGGGTATTTACTTCCAGTTTTATTTCCCTGACATTTGAATTGTGTTAAGTTTTAAAAAGGCATAAGCCTCAAAAAATCCCTTCGGTATCCGGGGGATTTTTTTATGCCTTCTTTTCGGTCGTCTTTAACCTGATTACCAAAAATTTAAACTCAACTGGAAGCAAATTTTCGTTCAATGGGCAGTTTGATCAAGAGATAAACTGCAATGGTCGCCAATAGAACTATTACCCCCAAAGTATTGGATGGCATGGACTGGGGATAGATATAAAGGAAGAAGTTGAATGCAAACTGAAGCACTCCAAAAAGCAGTGCGATCATAACATGATCTTTTTTGCATTGATTGACCAAGAATTGATAAAGGTGGGTTCGATGGGGAATCGCCGGATTCTCTTTTCTCAATATTCGCTGAGTCAAGGTCACAAAAGAATCCACACCATAAACTATAAGCATCAGGATGATGGTCCAGTCCTTGGTGGCTAAGTACCATTGGGTAAGGAAATAAATCATCATGTAGGCTAAAGAAATACTGCCGATGTCACCGGCGAACATGATGGCTTTTTTCCGCATGTTAAAAATCAGGAAGACTACCAGAGAAATAATCAGATATCGAATCAGACTTTCCTCAAAAACCGGCATATACTGGTTGATCGCCAACACAGAGCCCATAAAGACCAGGCCATAGATCCCCGTGATTCCATTGATTCCATCCATGAAGTTGATGGCATTCATAATTCCCAAACCCACGAAATACAGAAAAGGAATCATGATCATAGACTCCTGCTCAAACAGTCCCAAATCAAAGAAAGCCATGGTCAAGCCCAGCGCTTGAACTCCAAAACGAAGCTTTCTGGAAATGGAATACATATCATCCAAGAGGCTGATCGTAGCAATCCATACTATGCCCAAAACCATCCAAGTATGCATAAAATCATACGCCATCCACCAAAAAATCACGGCAAAAGGAAATAAAATCCCTCCTCCCCTCACGGTGGGAAGCGCATGAGAACTTCTACCGTTGGGGACATCGATAATACCAAACCTTAGGGCAAGTCTTTGGTAGACGAGGGCCAAAAGGAGAAGAATTAAAAAAACTATTACAAAATTAAGAATCATGTTTTTTTTCCAACAGGGGACTATTTTTCTATGAATTCAACCAGAGAGCCCTTCCCTATTCAAACCGAAGGTAAGATTTGAAGCAAGCCTTTCCAAAATTATCTAGTCTGACAAATCCTGAAAGGTTAAGGTTCAAAGAGTTTCTGGTGAAAAAAATCTTTTGTGCGTTAAAATTCATGTCCGTGTTTGAGTTTTATTTGGATTGAGTTTTTTTTCAGACATCCTAATGTGTATCCAGACCCCTACCATCAATGAAAATTAAGGTTAGAAAGTTTTAGGGATTGGGGTTTGTAAATTCCTCCTGGACTACCGAATCAAAAGAAACACCCCAGATCGTTCTATTTTTTCATTTGATCTGGTAGTAAAGACTGCACGGTATACATAATTACCTCCAGGTGCTTTTTGTCCGTTATGAGTGCCATCCCATCCCGGATTTTCGGCATTGGTGGTATGGAAAAGCAGCTCACCCCAAGTATTGAAGATGAAATACTCGACTGTGGCGATTCCTCTAAATTGCGGCTTGAAGTATTGATTTTTGACCCCATCTGGAGTAAATGCATTAGGAATAATGATGGTATAATCATCCTTAACTTCGATTACTTTTTCTATTACCGAAATACAGCCAATACTATCTATTGTTGTCAGGCTTACAGTATAAAATCCTTTTTTGGTGAAGATATGGGTTGGATTTTGGGAGGAGCTGGTATTTCCATCGCCAAAATCCCAGTTCCAAATAATGGCATCTCCTGTACTCAAATCAGTGAAATTGACTGGTTCAAGCATTTGTGCGACATCATTTGGAAGGAAAATTCCTCCTCCCAAATCTGCTTGGTATTCAAAGTTTGAAATCAACTCCTCTTCGGCAATTTTTACTTGGATTCGTTGGTTCGGAGTCCAACAATTTGCTCCTTTGATCGAACTGGATACCAAATAATTTCCGCTCAGGTTGACCTGATCAATATCATCCAGCTTCATTGCAGATCCATTTGGACTAATCACCTGGTAGTCATAAAGCGAAGGGTTAAAGCCTTCAATATGCAAAGTCAAGTCCACCGTGCCAGAAGGATCACAGACAATGGAAGGATTGGAAACTCTAAGATTTGGCAAAGGATAAACTTTCACTTTAGCCGGTACCAAATCCGATTCACAGATATTTGCTCCGGTAATTTTAACATAATAAAGATATTCAGCATCTCTACCTTGAAGTCCGGTAATACTTAAAGTTCCATTAGACGCGATTTGATAGGTAATTCCATTTGAAGTTCCGGAGGAGATTGGATTCGTGCCTTGAGGATCAGTATACCAAGTGAAAGTAGGGTTGATTCCGGTTTGGGTAGTGGAAGGAACCAATTCTGCAGTCTCCCCTACGCATATCACGTCATCAGTAGAATTCAAAGGCGTAGGCAATTCCTTAACTTCAGTGAATGCAGCAAGGGATACGGAGCATCCTCCTGCATCAGTCACCACAAATTGATAAGAACCTGGAGGGATATTGCCGGAATTAAAGATTCCTCCTCCAAATGAGGTTGTGGAATATGATGCGCCATTTCTGGCAATATCTATGGTGTATTGACCATATCCCCCATCAATATCAAAACTTACAGAACCGTTGGAGGCGTTACATTCCGAATCCTTTATGATGGGTGAACCTAAGGTTAAGGCAGAGGGAGGACCAAGAACCACGAGGTTTGGTAAACTTACCACACAGCCACTACCAGATCTTACATATCCGGTGTAAGTTCCGGGATTAACGTCAAAGGTTGATCCAGATTGGAAGTTAATTCCATCCAGAGAGTAGGTAAATGTTCCATCTCCTGCCCCACCGGAAAGCATAATTCGTCCTTTTGCACCAAAGCAAATTTCATCTTCAATTTGAGCGCTCAGGGTAGGTATTCTGTTGATTTTAACTTCAGCGCTTTCTACAAATCCCGGACATGAATTTCCACCATTCAGGATGACATAATAGGTAATCGGTGAGTTTGTCCAAGACAGCCCATCTACCGTTAGGGTTCCGTCTGATGCAATAGTGAAAATATGGCCATTTGAGTCCGGAGTAGAACTTGATACTATTTTCTGAGTAAGGTTACTGTCTTTGTACCACTCAAAAATTGCCCCAGTAGGGTTAGGAGAAGCAATTGGTTTTAGAACAACTTGCTCACCCTCGCAGATTTCATCATCAGTTACCTCGATAATGGTAGGCCCATATACCAGTTGGATGATATTGGAGGAAATGGAGCAGCCTTCTTTATCCACCACTGTGATAGAATAATCACCGGGAGACAAATTAGTGGCTTCAAATGAAGGCCCCTGGATGGTCTGAGGAGGACCTGACACCCCGTTTTTGTTAAGGGTTACAGTATAGGGAGCCCATCCCCCGGAAATTTGAGTAGTTATTTTACCGATATCCTGACCACAGGCAGGATCAATTTTGACCAAAGGAGAAATTGACAAAGCGGCTGATGGCTGCTCTACTTCTACAGTGAATACCTGTTCGCAGAATCCTTGATTGTTAACTTTTATGGAATAAATTCCGGCAGCAAAATTTTGGCTTTCCAACTGACTTTCTGTCAAAGAAGGTCCGTTGTTAACCGAATAAACAAAATTCGGATTTCCTCCTGAGGTTACTTCGATTTTTCCGTCATTCCCATTAAAGCATGCCACGGGATTGGTGGAAAAAACAGGGGCCGGAACCTCTCTTACCAAGGCTTTAGCCTCTACTAGCTGATTGGTACAAAGTACATTGAAGTAATAAGTATAGGCTTGAGCATTTCCAGAAAGGCCTGTTATACTAAGATGATCCGTATTTGGATCTATTTCATACAGGATGTTAGGATTTGAACTATCCGGACCATTGGCAATTTCCTGGGATTTGGCTGCGTCTTTATACCATTTTATCTCGGTTGGGGCAGATCCAGTCACTGTGTTGACAGGGATCAAGGTGACAGTTTCCCCTGCACAAACTTCCACGGGAGCGACCACAAAATTTGGATCAGGCATTTCGGATACCACAAAGTTGAAGTTTACCACACAGCCTTTGGCATCTTCTACACTCAAATAGTAAGTATCTGAAATCAAATTCTGGGCTCCTGTCAAATCGCCCGGAACTACGGGGCCGGTTAAACTTCCCCTTCTCCATTCTACTGTATAAGCCCCCCAACCTCCTGAAATTTGGAGATTTTCAATTGCCCCATTGGGCAAATCACATGAATTTCTGATGATATCAGGGGTATTGATAGTAATTGGTGCCTGAGGACCGGCTACGGTTCCGTTGATTTGGGCCTCACATCCATTGGGTCCTGTACTCCTAACCGAGATGGTATAATCTCCGGGAGCCAGGTTGGAGAAGGTATTGCTGCTTCCAAAAGGTCCATTGTCGATGCTATATTCAAAATTTCCATCGGCTCCAGTGGCATTGACTCTAATTACCCCATCAGATGCCCCAATACAAATTTCATCCTGAATGTCCAAAGTCAGATCGATCGGGGAAAGTATATCCACAACGGCTTTGAAAGGAGGAATGGGACAAATATCCGGTCCGGTTACCAATAAGAAAAATTCCGATTGGCCAGCCTTTAATCCATTTACTGTCAATTTGCCGGTAGAAGAATCAACTTGGTAAGTCCATCCGTTTCCATCCGGAACATTGGTGCTTGAAATTGGCTGGGTGGCATTGCTATCCTTAAACCAGGACAAGGTGTAGACTCCAGGAGTAGTGACAATGGGAATTATTTCGGCCTCATTTCCTTCACAAATCAAATCAGCCAAAGGCTCCACAGAAACAGGATCTTTTGGATCATTTACCAAGGTAATAACAGATGATTTAACCTCACAGGAATTATCATCTACCACCTCAATAACATAATCATTGGGCTCCAGATCACTGAGCACATACTCATTTGCAGAATTTGTAAAGGTAAATTCACTGATATCCTGCCCGTTGATCAGTACCGTGTAACTTTTGGTACCACCAATAATTGAGAAGGAAATTGACCCGTTCAACTGATCGCAGGAGGGATCAATTTGACTGATATTGATTAATTCCAACAAATCAGGCTGGGTGATTTCCAAATCAATCAGTGAATTAACACAGGTTGTATTTTTGTTAATCACCCTGATTTCATATACCCCTGCATTCAAATTTTCAAAAATATTTGAATCCTGAGGAGGACCGAAGCCTAGCAGCTCAAATGAGTAATCCTTTGGATCCAGTCCGGAATCCAAACGGACTTCAATTTTTCCGTCACCGCTTTCAAAACATGACAGATTTCCTATCAAAACCTCCTCCACCACAGGTTTGGGGTTAACCGAAATGATTGCCTTCTGGTCTGGTTGGGCACAGATATTTGAACCTGCAATTTTCAGGGTAAATTCATATTGACCGGGAGCAAGGCCAATAATTTCCAAATCATCAGGTGTATTTGGGTCGGCGTCTGGAATGAAGTTATAGGTTATCCCATTGATGGTCCCGGAAGCGGCGATAGGATTTCCTTCATGATTAATCCATTCAAAATCAGGATCGGAATTACTTAGCTCCACAATATCAATGGTCAAAAGAGCAGGATCGCCTTCACACACCTGAATATCCTCTATTTCAAAAACAGGGGCAGGCAATTCGGCAAGGTCAACTGGAGAAGAAGTGAGTTCACAATTGTTTGAGTCCTTCACGGTAAAAATATACTGGCCTGCAACAAGTTTTTGAAAATCAAAAAGGCCATTATTTTGGGTCGAACTCGGGTTGGAAACAGAGGTACCGTTCCTAGTCAAAGATACAAGAGAGTACGGCGGAGTTCCTCCCTGAACTTGCCACTGAATAAATCCACTATCGGTTATCCCACAGGAAATCCCGTCTGAATCTACCAAATTCAAGTTTAGAGGTGAGGCAGGTCCCGTGATGACAATGTTGTCCGTCACCGTGCATCTTGTTGAAGAATTAGCTTCCAACGTGTAATTTCCTTGGGGGAGATTTAGGAAGGTCGCTGTTCCCCCAGAAACGGAGCCCGGCGATAGCGCCTGCCCAGTGGCCTGATTTGTCAAGGAAAAAGTGTAGGATCCAGGCCCTTCCCCTCCAGAAACCTGAACGGTCAATTCTCCTCCCTCACCGAAACATAGCTCAGGAGACGGTACCGTTGAGACTAATTGAAGGGGAGTTTGAATTTGAAGAATTTCAAAAGGCAAATAGTGTCTATATAGTGGATTTCCATCACTTCCAAGTTGACCGGATCTAAATTCATCTCCAATCAGGAAAACATATTTGCCTGCAGTCAAACCGGTAAATATCACTTCGTTTTGACCCGAAGCAAGAAAGGTCCAATCTTGGATCACGACTCCCGATTCGGTAATGATTTTCCACTTTTCGTTCCCAGGATTTCCGTTAGAATCTATCCCCGAAACTGCAAAATCTTTGAATGTCACCTTGACTAGTCCCAATGCTGAGCAGGTTTCCGGAACCGGGGAATCTTGGAAATTCGGTTCGAGATTTTCAACCAAAATGATGGTCACTGCCTCATCTGAAAGGCCAATACATCCTTGGGGCGTGCTTACTTCCACATCATAATCGCCTGGGGTGGTTGCCAAATATGTGGTGGAAGTGGCTCCCGGAATTAAAACCCCATCCTTAAACCATTGGTAGGAATAAGTTGGGTCAGTAATATTTGACTCCAATAAGACCCTGATATTATTAATCTCTTGCTGTTCCCAGACTAAAGGATCTAAAGTTGTGATAATTGGCTCAGGCTGAGCGTTGATGGTGATGGTAATTGGTTTGGGATCGGAGACTTGACCAAAGTTATCCGTGACAGTATAGTATATAGTGGTTACTCCAGAGTAGCCGGGAGTAGCCACAAACCTTACTTTTGGGACTTCTTTTCCGTTTTCAACCACCAGGAATACTTCAAACTGCCCAGCCAATTCTCCGGTAATAGTGTCGTAGGCCGGTCTAGAAGTTCTTTCCGGTCTACACAATAGATCCACACAATTTCCGGTTGGACAAAGGGAGTTTACATCTCCTGAAGGAGGAAAAGGAATACTAATTCCATTGGCAGCCAAAACGTCAAATGCCTCCTGCTCTGTGTAATACAACTGCAAACATCTGATAAATGCGTTGTCGGTATCATTTCTTAACTGGACATCCAGTTCAAAAGTATTGGCTTCACCATCACAGACTTCTTCAATCAAAGGCTCTACCAAGGGTTTTTCTAGGACATCTTCATTAGAAACCTGTACGGTCACATTTCTAATATGGTGAAAATTGGTAGAAGCTCCGGTGGCCGCAGCAAAACCTACTTTGAGCAATTCAGGGGCACCGAAAGGATAATTAATTGGTCCATTGAATACATTTATTAGTCTTACCCCACCAAGCCCTGCGTCATTAACTAACATTTGGATTTCAACCTGATAGCCTTTACTTCTATCATTAATATCTATGGGATTAAGGTCGATGAAAACTTTTCTAAACCCCTCATCAGGACACGAATCTGAAAATGAATCGGTATCCAATTCAAATCGGTCAGGATGAAGGTATGAGCTTACGTCGACAGTAACCGGTGGCACCACACTCGTAACTGCAATTCCAGTGGCTGCTGGATCAAATATTCTCCCGTCAATAAACTTGTAGGAATCCCACCTGATGCCGGCAAAACCATTTTTAAAGCCGTTTGTTCGATCTCTATCTCGGAGTGGAACTGAAGGGTCACCATCCGAAGGGCCTCGAATAACTACCGAGTGCTTGAAAAGCGGTCTGTTTTGGGTATTTGGTCCATTGACCGGATCTTCAAATCCTCCATTTCTACCATCCCGAGAGTTCCCAAAATTCCCCAATTCATCAAATCCAATACCGATGTAAGCTCCTTTTAAACCAGGTGTTAACAAGGTTGGGGTATCATCATTGGGAAATTTTACAGGGGTATAGCCAAGTGCCCCACCAGTACCCCCAATGTCAAAATCTGCTGCTGTTATGGTTCCATCAAACATAAAAAAGCTGAAACCATCTGCTCCTGTCCCCCCAAAGCTTGAGAATTCAAAAGAAACCTTTAAACCAAATGCAGAGGAAAACGGAATATCCACAAACACATATCCGTTTTCATCATTGCCATTTGAAGTAAGCTGTAAAGCGTTTCCTGTAAGTTGGACGTTTGGGTTAGGGGCTCCGCTCATTAAGGAGCCATCCCATATGGCATTTGGTCTGGGATCAAACCCAATGAATGTTTCACAAAATGGAAAACCTTCCCGGATGGGAATGGCAATATCATTTAAAACCCTAAAAGAATTTTGATTTACTAAAGTATCCTGATGGGTAATTTCAGAATTTTTCTTGGATAAAAATGGGAAATAAAAGGTGGCAGAAGTTGAGTTTAAGGCAAACAGTATCTGAAAGATCCCAAAGACCAGAAGAATTGAAGAAAAAAGACTTAAGTAAAATTTTGACCTCATGTGAAATTTACGGTTGGCCAGGACATCTCAGATTGGATTAAACGCATTTTTATCTGCCAACTTTCTGATCTTTCAAAAATAGAACCAGTTTAATTCCAATCCTTGAAATATTTCGAATAATTACAGGATTAGCCATTCAAAGGAATACAAAATAGCCATTCCATTTGGGTTGGCCTCTTTTCTTCCAACAAGATTTTCAGATCTTTTCCTGGGATATTTTTCAGTTCAGGATCCTGAACTTTTCGGTAACGAAAAATATCATCTGTACTTTGAATGGATTGAATCCGATGGGTTTCAGCAAATCTATTTTTTAAGCGGTCTCCAAGACCCAAAATAATAAAGTCATGAATTTCAATTAGAAAATAGGATTTTTTGAGATGGGATATAACTTCTAGGGAGAAAAGAGATTCCTCATATCCCTCACAATCGGAAAATATGAAATACCTATGCTGAGAATCCAATTCCAGTAGAAATTGAGGACAGATTTCACTGATGATTTCTACCTGGTCAAGAACAGAGATATTATTGAATTCCGCCATTTGCCTGGTTTTTTCCCTTGCTTCTGGATCAATGTCTGCCGCGAAAATTTTAGTATCCGGAAAAATCAAGGCCATTCCTACGGCATAATAACCCTCTGCACATCCCACATCTATAATAGAATGGAACTTCACATTCTTGATTGAATGGAATACTTCATGAATCTCGTTTTCATAATATCCCAAGAGTTTCGGAAAAATCATGGAATGTTTTGCTTCCATAAAGGGATATTTCAGCCCTTTGAATGGCCCTGACTTAACCTCATTGGAAATCAGGCCTCGGTATTTTTCAAAAAATTTTTCCTGGTCAGCAAGTTTTTGGACTGCCTTTCTTTGAAGATAGAGTTCGGCATTGATTTCGGCAAAGGGGGCGTAAATTTTCCAAATCCATTTATTTCCAAAAAGAACTTTAATTGCTTTGGAAATTTTTTCTCTGATAATGGTTTTCATCGACTTCAAAATGAAAAAAAGGAGATGGATTTACTATTAGACTGATTTAAGGAAATGGAAATATTCATTAATTGAGATGATTAATTAGATTTGCGTCCAATAAAAAAAAAGTAAAGCAAGAATGAAAACAATTTTAATCACAGGCGGCACTGGATTTTTGGGCCGAAACTTAGCTCTGAAATTAAAAAATGAATATAAAGTTATCCTGACGGGCAGAAACAACAAACAAAATCTTTTTGCTTCCAAGTATACCGGTTGCCAAGTGGCTCCTTTGGATATTTCAAGTATTGAATCTGTCCGGGATGTTTTTGTGGAATTCAAGCCGGACATAGTAATTCATGCAGCTGCCACAAAATTTGTGGATTTGGCAGAGAAATATCCTATGGAATGTGTGGATGTAAATGTGCTGGGCTCTCAGAATGTGGCCCGGGTTGCCGTAGAAAGAGAAATTCCGGTTGTCATTGGAATTTCCACGGATAAAGCTGCTCCTCCAGTCAGAAATATTTACGGGATGTCTAAAAGTGTCATGGAAAGAATTTTCTGTGCAATGGACGGTAAAACCAAGACTAAATTTACAGCCGTTCGATATGGAAATGTAGCCTGGTCCACTGGTTCCGTATTGACAATTTGGAAAAAGATGCATGAAGAAACCGGTGTCATTGGTACGACAGGTCCTGAAATGAGGAGGTTCTTCTTTAGTGTCGATGAAGCCGCCCAGTTGGTCATAACGGCCATGAATCATATTGACCAAGTGAAAGGAAAGGTCTTATCCAGACATATGAAGGCTGCGCAAATTGAAGACATACTCCAGACTTGGATTGAAGAAAAAGGCGGGAAATGGGAGAAAATAGAGGGAAGACCGGGAGAAAGAGATGATGAATTTTTGATTGGAGATTTGGAGCTACCCTACACCGAAGAGCTTGAATTTGACGGAATAAAACATTACCTGATTTCCTTCAATGACAAAGTAAAGAATCCTGTGAAGTTTGGGCTTTCTTCAGCCAATACAGATCGGCTGAGCAGGGAGGAAATCCTGTCAATCATCAACAACCCTCCTATCGAGGAACAATAAATTAGGATGATCAATCACGCACTGATTATGGCAGCAGGAAGAGGTACCCGAATGGCGCCTCTCACTAATGTGATTCCTAAACCCATGGCGCCACTTTGGGGATCAACGTTGATCGCCAATGGAATTCAAAAGTTAATTCCTCATGTGCCCCATCTGCATATCACAGTTGGATACAAAGGTTCGGATTTGGCCAAGCATGTAATTGAACTGGGAGTGAATTCGGTGTTTAATACAGAAGGTAAAGGGAATTCTTGGTGGATTTTTAACACCTTGATGCGCTTAATCGATGAGCCGGTTTTGGTATTAACTTCAGATAATGTCACTGATTTGAATATTGATTCCATTTTAATGGATTACCAAAAATTGGGCAATCCAGCCTGTATGGTGGTTCCTGTCCAACCGATTGAGGGCTTGGTTGGGGACTTTATCCACCATTCCAATAATCAGGTAATCAAATTGGACCGAAATGATCCATCGCCAACCTATTGTTCGGGGATACAGGTTTTAAATCCTGCCAGAATTAATTCCCTCCTGGATCCTGTGGAGGATTTTGGTGAATTATGGCATCAATTAATCCTTCAAAAGCAATTATATACCTCCAGTGTACTTCCAGAAAAATGGTTTACGGTGGATACTCTCGAGCAATTGACCCATATGAATAATCAAAAAGAGGTAAAATAACTTTTTGAAAAACCTTCCATGCAAAATAAAACAATAAAAATTCTTGGAATCTCTGCATTCTACCATGATTCCGCTGCTGCCATTCTTGAAGATGGAAAAATTATTGCTGCCGCTCAGGAGGAAAGATTCACCAGAGATAAGCATACGCCAGATTTTCCGAAAGAGGCCATTAAATATTGTTTAGAGGAGTCTGGTTTTAGCCTGGATGAACTGGATGCAGTAGTTTTTTATGATAAGCCCTTGTTGAAGTTCGAGAGACTTTTGGAGACCTATTACAGGTTTTCCCCAAAAGGCTTTATCTCCTTTGCCAAAGCAATGCCTGTTTGGTTAAGGGAAAAGATGTTTTTGAAAAAATTAATTCATGAAGGGCTTTCTGAAATAGAAAAGTATTCCAAGAAGGAGCTCAAGTTACTCTTTCCAGAACATCACCTTTCTCATAGTGCCAGTGCATTTTACCCATCTCCTTTTCAGAACTCAGCCATTTTGACCATTGATGGTGTGGGTGAATGGAGTACAGCCTCCATATCTCACGGGGTTGGGAAAGAAATAAAGGTATTGAAAGAACTGAATTTCCCACATTCTGTAGGGCTTCTGTACAGTGCCTTTACCTATTTTCTCGGTTTTACGGTGAATTCCGGAGAGTATAAATTGATGGGCTTAGCGCCCTATGGAAACCCAAACTCCTCCGAAACCTCAAATTTTGAAGAGCTGATTAAAAAAGAGTTGATTGAAATTTACCCAGATGGATCTATCTGGCTGAATCAGTCCTTTTTCAATTATGCTACTGGTCTCAAGATGGTTAATGAGTCCAAATGGGAAACCTTGTTTGGGTTTGGAAGAAGAAAGCCTGAGGGCGAATTGCAGCAGCATCATTGCAATTTAGCCTTGGCTATTCAACGAGTGACGGAGGAAATTGTCATCCTGATGGCTCAAGAAGCCAAAAAATTAACCAATTCCGACTATTTGTGTATGGCAGGTGGGGTTGCCTTAAACTGTGTGGCCAATGGGAAACTTCTAGCCACAGGCATATTTAAGGATATTTACATTCAACCTGCCGCAGGGGATGCTGGGGGTGCCCTAGGAGCAGCATTGGCTGCATTTCATCTATACTTTAGCAAGGGATCCAGAGAAGTGGTACAACCTGATGCCATGAGTGGTTCCTACTTGGGTCCTTCATATTCTGAAAAAGAAATCCTTCAGACCATCCGAAAAGTAAAAGGAGTATATCGCTCCTATGATTCGTTGGGAGAACTAAATCAGGTAGTGGCAGGAGAATTGGCCAAGGGGCAAGTGGTTGGATGGTTTCAGGGAAGGATGGAGTTTGGTCCCAGAGCTCTGGGAAACAGAAGTATTCTAGGGGATGCCAGAAATCCGGAAATGCAGAAAAAACTCAATTTGAAAATAAAATACCGAGAAGGCTTTAGACCATTTGCGCCCTCTGTTCTCGCCGAGGAGGTCAGTACCTATTTTGAATTGGACAAAGCCTCGCCGTATATGCTGTTAGTGGCTCCGGTAGGAGAAAATAGAAGGAAGGAATTGCCTGCTAATTATTACGATCAAAGTCTTTGGGATAGACTTTATTACCAAAGAAGTGATATCCAATCTGTTACGCACCTTGATTTTTCAGCAAGAATTCAAACAGTACACCAAGACACCAATCCTAGGTATTATGCACTTATAGAAGAATTTAAAAAGCAGACTGGATATGGTCTTGTGGTGAACACCAGCTTCAATGTGAGAGGGGAACCCATAGTCTGTACTCCCCATGATGCTTACAGGTGTTTTATGAGTACTGAAATGGATGTTTTGGTCATCAATGATTTTGTCTTTTTCAAAGAAGAACAGCCTGATTGGCAAAATCGGGAAAAGTGGATGGTAAACTTTAAAATGGATTAAATGGCCTTGCTGACAAAAAAGGACATCAAGTCCTTCTTCACCATTACCTTACCTACTCTACTTCTTATGCTGGTCATTGTGGAGTTGGCTCTATATTGGTTAGCACCTGTCGAGGACCCGTTTGCAAGGTATAAGAAAAAAAATCTAAGCAATTCCCAGTACATCGAATCCCAGTTTAAACCCAATGCTGAATTTACTTTTGAGATAGAATCAGGGCTTCCCAACATGGATTCCAGTGCTACATTTACAACCAACAACTTTGGCTATCGTGGAGATTCTTTGATTTATCCTAAGCCTCTGAGTGAATTCAGAGTTTTTATCATTGGGGGAAGTACTACAGAAAATCTTTTCATTGATGATTCAAAAGGGTTTGAAAGGCAACTACAGGGAGTTTTGCAAGATTCCCTTCCAAACAGAACCGTAAGGGTCTTCAATGCGGGAAAATCAGGAGACGCGACTCCAGACCATATATCCATGTTGGTGCATAGAATTCAGCACTTGAATCCGGATTTGGTGATTTTGTTTGCTGGGATAAATGATTTGAATCGACTTATCGGAAATTACGATTACCTACATTTTCCTGTAGAAAATGTTGAGGAATCAGGCTCCATGATTCAATCGATCAAGTTTTTCCTGAGTAATTTCCAGATTATCAGAAGGTTGATCAATGTTATCAATCCCGAAAAAGGTGATGCCAGAACCTCCATTTTCCTGAAAACCAATTACGCAGCCAAAGTCAAAGAAGTCGAAGCCTTGCCTTTGGTAGAGACACTTCCTTCCGTTGATTACGGAATTTATGAAAGGAATATCAGAAGTTTCGTTGGAGCTGCGAAATCCAACCGTGTTCCAGTATTATTGATGACCCAGACTCATACTTGGGATTCCAAGGATGCGTACTTAAACCAAAATCACTGGATGGTAGGAATTGGAAACCAACGATACCCTAGTGAAAAACTAGCCGAAGAGTTGGGTAAGCTGAATCAAATCACTATTCAGGTAGCGGAGGAGGAAGGTGTTTTTCTCCTGGACCTGGAAAAATCAATTCCCAAAACAACCGATTACTTTTATGATGATTGCCACTTCAATTTGGGGGGTGTACAAGAGGCTGCAAAAGTGATTGGTAATTATATTACTTTAAAATTAAATTAAACTGAGATATGGATTTTCTAAAAGATCTTTGGGCGTTTATGAAGGAGAGGAAAAAATTCTGGCTTGCACCGGTAATATTCATCCTTCTTCTCTTAGGTGTATTGATTATTTTCGGAGGAGGAAGTGCCCTAGCTCCATTTATTTATACGCTCTTCTAATTTTATTTTCACATGAATAATTTAAAAAGCAATCCAGGAAAGACCGTATTAGTAATATGCACGGGCTTAGTTTTGGTTTATTTCCTTACCTCAATCTCCTGGATTCTTTATGTTTCGTTCGGAATTGGCCTTCTCAGCATTCTATCAGAATGGATTAGTGAAAAAGTGGAATGGCTCTGGTTTAAACTCACCTATTTATTGAGTTTAATTGTTCCTAATATCCTCTTGGGATTAGTTTTTTTTCTGATTTTAACTCCAATTGCTTTTTTTGCGGCCATATTCAAGAAAAAGGATTCTTTATTGCTTAAAAAGCCTTCAGAAAGTGCCTATCAACTTATCAATAAGCAATATCAAGCAAAGGATTTAGAGAATCCTTGGTAATAAAAAAAGCACTCAAAGGAGTGCTTTTTTTATGGAAAAACGGATGAAAAGAATTAAATGGAGTATTTTCCAGGATCCACCTCATTTCGGTTTTTCTTCATAAATTCTATAGCCTCAGTCAATCCTTGTTCAAGGGAGAACGTCGGTTCCCAATTAAAAAGGTTTTTTGCTTTGGAATAATCACAAATCAACTTCATGACCTCACTTTTTTCAGGTCTGATTCTGGTATCCTCTACCTGAATTGGTTTATTAGTCCCACAAATTTCCTGAATCAAATTAACGATTTCACCAATCGTAACGCCTCTGCCGGTTCCAACGCTTACGACTTCCCCAATGGTGTTATCAGACAAACCAGCCATCATAAATCCTCTTGCAGTGTCCTTTACATAAAGCATGTCTCTCACTGGGTCAATAGATCCAAGACGGATTTCTTTTGAATCGGAAATCACCTGGGATATGATGGTAGGAATTACAGCTCTATTGGACTGTCTTGGACCAAAGGTATTGAAGGGTCTAAATACACAAACTGGCAATCCAAAAGATAGATAATAGCTTTCAGCGATTTTATCGGCTCCGATTTTGGTGGCCGAATACGGCGACTGGCCCTGCATGGGATGTTTTTCATCTATTGGCGCGTAGAGCGCTGTGCCATAGGTTTCCGAGGTAGAAGTTACAATTAACTTTTTCACTCCCTGATTCCTTGCTGCCTCCAACATATTCAAGGTACCATTAATGTTGGTAGAAACGTAAGCAGCAGGCGCTACATAGGAATAGGGAATTCCTATCAATGCAGCCAAATGAAAAACAATCTCTTTGTCTTTAGAGAGGGAATTCATTAAAAATCCATCCTGGACGTCCCCGAAGACAACCTCGATTTGACTGAGTATATCCTGAGAAAGGTATTTCAGATTTGCCAATGAAGAATTGGAATTATAATGAACCAAAGCGGTGACTTTGGCTCCAGATTTAACTAACTCTTCTGTCAAATGGCTTCCAATAAAGCCCGCTGCCCCTGTTACTAGGACTTTTTTTCCTTTATAATTCATAAACTTGGTTTATTGAAAAGTGATTGATAATCATGATTTGCCTTTTCATAATCCTGATGTTGTCCTATATCCAACCAATATTCTTCGATGGGAAATGCTACTACCGAATGGTTTTCTTTCAGGAGAATTTCCATAAGATCTGTAATATCAAAGAAATGTCCTTTGGGAATATATGATAGGATTTCCGGGCTTAAGGCATAAATTCCCCCGCTAATCCTAAAAGTATAGGTTGGTTTTTCCAGGATGGATTTTACTTTGCAGCCTTCGGTTTGGATGACCCCATAGGGTATCTTTGTTTCGAATGAAGCGCTGCCTATAGTCAATTGAGCTTGATGTTCCAGATGGAAATCCAGAACAGATTTGTAATTCAAGGAAGTCAATAGGTCCCCATTCATGACCAGAAAAGGAAGATTTAACTGATCCTCCAGGAATTTCACCCCTCCGATTGTTCCTAATTTCTTCTCTTCCTTGAAATACTGGATATTCAATCCAAATCTGGACCCGTCACCACAAAACTCCTCAATGCTTTCGGAAAGGTAATTGGTGATGAGGTAAATATTTCTAAACCCAAACAAGTAAAGTCTTTCCAAAATGGTCTGAAGAATGGGTTTGTTCCCCACTTTTAACAGAGGTTTAGGGATGGTTTGCGTTAAGGGTTCCAATCTTATTCCTCTTCCACCGACCATCAATACAACCGGATTCTGAATCGCGATTGCGCTTTTTTCAGGATCAGAGCTCAAAATGTGATGAATCTCTCCCGAGGAATCCACTACTGGAACTAGCTTGATGCCTTTTTCTTCAACTTTTCTGAGGTCCAAAGTTTTTTGCTCCTCGATTCCGATGAAGAAGGGTTTTTTGTTCATCACCTTAGAAATGGGATCCTCCAACTGACTTCCTTCCAATATTCCTCTTCGAATATCTCCGTCACTGAGAGAACCTACCAATTTATTTTCTCCATTGATTACAAAAAGTTGTCCTTTCTTATTTCCCTCGATGAGCCTCATTGCTTCTCTTATGGACAGAGAATCTTTTGCTGAAAATAGATGGAGGGCATTTTTATCGATGAACATTTTATTTTAATTCTTTGATATAAGATTCCAAATTATACTTTTCCTCAAACCCAGTCATCTTTCTGAATAATTCATCTGAAATATTCATCATATTATCATAAGGTTTCGAAGGTGAAAAATTTCTTTGGTAGTGGAAGCCAAGGTTTTTCTCAAACAGATCAATCAATCCAGGAATAGTAAATTTGTCTCTGCCGACAAAGTTAAGAATCACCTGCTTTCCCCATTCATTTTCCCGAGAAATCAAAAATATCGCCTGAACTAAATCTTCTACATGAAGAAAAAAGCGGAAAAGACTTCCATCATTGTTGAAATCCAAAATTTGGTCAGATTTCCCGGATCTTTGCAAATAGGCGAAAATTCCTTTAGGTTGTGAAGAACCATAAATATTGGATAGCCTGAGGATCAGAAGGTTTTCATGGCTAAGTCCATCGAGCAATAATTCCTCTGCGACCAGCTTCAAGGTTGAATAAGGTGTTTCAGGATTGCAAATAGTCGATTCATCGGCAAAATCCCCAGATCCGTATACCCCCACACTGGACAATTGGATTAACTTGGTGGACGTACCTAAGGATCGGATCAGGTTTTTGATTCCAAGGGTATTGATCTCCAGGCATTTTTTGATGGGGTTAGTCACCTGTCCCGTAAAATTGAATATAAAATCGAATTTCTGATCCTTAATCAAGGAAACACTGGAAGGATTAATCAAGTCGATTTTTAGGGATTTAGGGCCCAAAGAATTTCTTCCACCAATCCAGACATTGGTAAAGCCCTGATCGGATAAAAAACGGAGGAAGTGACTACCGATATAGCCACTTCCTCCTAGCAATAAAATTTTACTTTCCTTCGTAAAAGATTTTTTGGATGCTGACACTGGATAAGTCTAGGTTTTTCAAAATTCGGACAATCTGTTCTGCTGAATTCCCTTCGCCATAGGGGTTCTTTATTTCAGATACCATTTTTCTAAATCCCTGATCAAATAAGGCTTTGTGAATTGCTTCTTTGATTTTGGCGGCGTCATTCGGCACATCCAAAACATTGGCAGCTCTTTCCCTACCCATTTGCCGGTTCCCGATATTAACAGCTGGAATTTTCAAGGTTGGAGTTTCATGAATACCAGAACTTGAATTCCCGACTAGGGCCCAGGCATTTCGGTACAAGTTCACAAACTTCAGCGTAGGAAGTGATGGGATCCATTTAAATCCAGAAGCTTTTATCTCGGCAATTATTCTGGAATGGCCCGCATCGTTATTAGGGAGCAGGAATACCACCTGAGCATCAATTCCTTTCAAGGCCTGAAGCGTCTCCCGAATTTGATCTATAGAGGACATTGCCTCTGTAGTCACCGGATGCTGGATAACCAATACAAAAGGCTTTGAAAAATCCAATCCAAATTCACTCTCCAATTCTTCTGCTGGGTAGGAAGGGGTATTTACAAGCACATCAATGGAAGGACAACCTACCACATGAATATCCTTTGGATTTTCTCCAAGTCTCACCAGCCTATCCCGGGCATCTTCAGTGGCTGGAAAGTGAATATGGGAAAATTTGGTCATGGCATGCCTTATTGCCTCATCAATACTACCTGTGACTTCTCCGCCTTGGATATGTGCAACAGGAATATTCATGTGGGCTGCCGCAATTGTGACTGCGAAATTTCCACCAATGTCAAATCCTGAGAGTACCAAATCAGGCTGGGCTTTTTCAAGTTCGAAAGTCACATCACGAAGAACCTTAGCCATGGATCGTACCATTTCTGCTCCGGAATCAGGGGCATTAGAATCAAACATCGGGATTTTGGCATTGATGGTAAAGCCATCGTCTTCAATGTAATTCACATCCTTACCGTGCAAGTCCAAAAGACAAATCCCGGTGACCACCAGGTAAATTTCAAAAAATGAGTCCTCTCTCATTTTTTCCAAAATTGGTTTGTATCGGCTATAGTCTGCTCTTCTTTCTATGAGTACAAAAACTTTCATGGTGTAATTCTTTCTTTGAATAATTGATTAAAGGATGTTTTCCCATTGGACCTGAATATCTACTTCGAGGTCGACTGCGGCTTTCTTTCCCAAAATGGAATCGTAATGTTCGGCCAAAATTCCGCCTTTTCCTGGTCTTTTCACCCAGATATTCTCTTTCGTGAATACTTCACCCGCTTGAATGGGCTTAATAGTGCAAACCGTTGCAAAGGCGAAGTCAATGGTGGGTTGTTCTTCAGCAACAGGCTTCTTTTCTCCTCCTCTTTGAAGTTGAATTAGTTTTGAGCCTTCGATTAGCTCTTTGCAAGCAATTTCATCCATGGAGCAGACAATATCCGGACCTACTCTTTGCATATGGTCTGTGAAATGCCTTTCAAGAATAGAGGCACCCAAAGCAACGGCCCCAAAGCAGGCGTGATTGGTGAGTGTATGGTCACTAAGTCCCACAACAGCTTGGGGAAATGCATCTTGCAATTGAACCATCGCACCCAGTCTTACGAGGTGATTGGGTGTTGGATAAAGGTTTGTGGTATGGAGCAAGGCAAATGGCACTTTATGCTTCTCCAAAATAGCCACTGACTTTCGGACGCTTTCCAAATCGTTCATTCCAGTGCTCAAAATCATGGGCTTTCCAAAACTTGCAATATGCTCAAGCAATGGATGGTTGTTACATTCTCCCGATCCAATTTTAAAAGCAGGTACATCCCATTTAATCAAGCGATCTGCCGCAGCTCTGGAAAATGGAGTGGAGATAAAAATCATGCCCTGAGCTTCTGTGTATTCTTTTAACTCCAATTCGTCCTCTTCGGATAAAGCACAACTTTGCATGATTTCGTAAATGCTTTCTTTGGTATGAGCAGGAATGGTATTTTTTGCCTCCCGGCTCATTTCATCATCTACAATGTGGGTTTGATGTTTGATCATTTCGACACCTGCCCTTTTTGCAGCATCTATCATTTCTTTCGCCACTGCAATAGATCCGCCATGGTTAATACCTATTTCGGCAATTACCAGAGGCGGGTAATCATACCCGATTTTTCTACCTGAAATTTCAATAAAAGGATTGTTCATATAAAAATTGATTACCAGACGGAATACCCTCCGTCTATGATTAGATTATGTCCAATGACATGTTTGGAGGCATCCGATGCCAGGAAGACCACTCCCCCATTCATGTCTGATTTATCTGCCATATCTCCTGAAGGATTCAATTGCTTGTATCGTTCGTAAAAAAGACCTTCGTGTTGGTTCCATACTCCACCTGGTGTCAAGGAGTTTACTCGAATTCCTTTATCCCCCCAAAGGGTCGCCAAGTATTTGGTTAGTGCGATTACTCCATGTTTGCTTACACTATAGGCCACAGGCTGAAAAATACCAGTACCCGGATAAATCCGATGATTTGGGCTAACTACACCATAGAGGCTGGCAACATTGATAATACTGCCTTTTTGCTGAAGAAGCATTTGTTTTCCAACCACTTGGCAGCCCAAAAATGTACCCTTTAGATTGATATCCATGATTCTATCCCAATCTTCTTCCGGAAAATTCTCAAATCCTGCCTCGAAATTTGCAGTCTTAGATTGGTTGGTACTAGCTGCACCATTGATGAGGACGTCAATTCTTCCAAATTCTGAAACAATTTGATTCACGGAGTTTTTCCAGGAATCCTGGGAAGCGACATCCAAGGAGACGGTTTTCACCATCTTTTGGTCCCAAGCTCTCTCGCTAACTATTTGGTTACATTTTTCAGCATTGATGTCTGCTAAAATGACTCGGGCACCTTTCTGAAGAAGTGCGCTCGCCATTTCTGGTCCCAGTAGACCTGCTCCTCCCGTGAGGAGGACCGTCTTTTCACTCAGGTCAAAGATATCTTTCATTTTTTTCTGTTGATCAAAAATTCTATAAGTTCAAAATCCAACTCCGAGTCAATATCTATTGCTCTTTCCCTGGGCATGGGATAAATCATGCAAGGTGCTGTACTCCAATGGGGGTAGTGATAAAGGGCTGATTTCTTGATTACAAAAGCAGCCGGTGAAAGGCTGTATACTTCCGGGGCATCCTGTCGCCTGACTATAGGCTTGGATGATTTTTTTACAATCTCGGCCAAACCGTCCGTTCTAACTTCCATCATGTTGAAATATGGATTTCTTTCCGGTTCATAACCGGTGATGACCACTTCCACATCGGAATGATCCAAGGCCATTTGAATACATCCATCAATATCTTCCGGAGTTTTTAAGGGAACAGTTACGTCCAAATCCACCAAATATTTCACTTCCTTGCCCTCTGTTTTTTCAAAAAATTCAAGTGCATGAACAAATACCGGCCATTTACTGGAAGTATCTGATGCCAAATCGGAAGGTCTCAAAAATGGAACTTTCGCCCCGGCATCCTTGGCAATTTCGGCAATTTCCTCACTATCGGTGGATACAATTAATTCATCGATAAGGTTAGAAGCTAAGGCTTGCTTAATCGTATGGTGAATGAGCGGATGACCGTTTAAAAGTTTAATATTTTTATTTGGAACTCCTTTAGAGCCTCCTCTACAACAAATGGTGGCGAGAATCATACCTTGAACTAAATTTCTCCTTTGTATTTTGCTTTGGAACTAGGAAAGATGGACAAAAGTAGAGGTTTCTGAAGATTTCTTGGCAGCCAACACCATTTTTAAACTACTCAATCCATCGGGCAAAGAGGCCAAGTTTTCTTCTTGGGTATTTTCTATGAACGCTTTGATGATCTTTACAAATCGATCATTCCTTTCATGTTGGCTAAAATCCCATGTTTTTTCTTCTCCATTGATTTTGGTTATACAGACCATTCTTTGAGCCAGGTCCCACCTGATGATACCCCCAGCCCCAGTCAAGTGGCAATATCGGACTAATTTCTTCTGCAGATAATCTAAATGAACGGTAGCCTGTGCCCCGGATTCAAATTTTATAAGGACATCCGCCAAATCCTCAGTCTCAATTTCAAGAGAATGGGAATTCTGGTAAAAAGCTCCGATCATTTTTGCCTTTCCCAATAACCAATGGAGATAATCAAACTCATGGACCAGATCCAATAAAACACCTCCCCCAGCCGATATCTTGGCACTACTTCCTAGTCTATAATCTTCATGAGGGCGCCAATCAGGAAGGTATTGTCCGACAAATGCTACCGCTGAAAAAACCGGCCCAATAACTCCAGAACGAATTAACTCTTGAACTTTCATCAAGCCCGGGTCAAATCTTAAATCGAATCCCAATGAAATTTTATGTTCGGGAGATATTTGTTGAATAACCTCGTCAACATTTTCCCAAGAATGACTCAAGGGTTTTTCCAGGAAGACATATTTGATCCCGGCTTTTAAAACCAGGTTTAAGTCAGTTATATGCCTTGAGGTAGGACTACTGATTACAGCATGTGTAAATTCCCCTTGGGCGAGGGCCGATTCAAGTGATTCAAAAACCGTTAACTCTGGCCAATCTTTTGAAAAATCTTTCCGCCGAGTTACCAAGGTGATATTTCCATAACCCAAATTCAGAAGGTTGTTGACATGCCTAGCCCCGATCGAGCCGATACCAATTACCAATACTTTAGGAAAAAAACTCATTTAAAATTTAATTATCGGAATTTCTTTGGTGCAAAATAGAAACACTTAATGCATTATTTTGTTGATTTACGAGCTGTAATGAATTTGCCATTCAGGTATGTCAAAAGTTTCTTTTTTAAGTTCGGCTACAATTGGGGTTTACTGTGTATTGGGCATAATATTTTGGTTGGTATTTCAGCCCGAAGGATTAGGAGATGAAGGACTCATGAGTCTCTATCTAGATGAAGGAAAACAAATGGGCTTCTATTCTTTCTTTTCTTCAGCCAATTTTTCGGTTCCTCATGGACTTCTAGCCTATCCGCTCTCTCTTATTTTACCAAATTTTATCGCTTTAAGGCTAATCAGTCTTATAGGAAGCATTTTTATCTGGGTTTATCTAAGTCGAAAAAGTCTCATGCGAAACTCCTTTGCAGGGCCTCATTTGGCATTTTATATCGCATCAGGATCTTTCTTGATAGGGACCAATGACACTCTGCTTTTTTGCTTTCTTGTAGTTTTTCTTTTTGAAAGCTACCTGGTCATGGAAGGATATCAAAAGGAATTGCCAGCATATGCCTATTTTTCCCTGGTTTCGGCATTTTTTACAAGAGAGTTTTCCATCATTTATTTCCCATTGGTGGCCACTGCTTTGTTGCTCATTTTCAGAGATAAATACCAATTTTATTCTGGGATGAAGATTCTAATCGGTTCGTCGATATTTTGGTTTGTTTTAAACTTACCACCATTGATCCATCAAGGCAAAATAGGGTATGATAATAAGAATATTGAAAACAAGCAGATGAATTGTACCTGGACTCAGCGGCAATATCTTTCCCAGCTTAAAGCCAATGCTCATGAAATACCGGAATTCAGTCATGTTACCTGGGAAGAAACCAGGGCATATTTAGATCAAAATGGGGAAAATTCACTTCCCCGATCATTCTCCGAATCCATTTTTTTTGATGTAAAGTTGACCCTAAAAGAGTTTGTCAAGGACTTTCTTTTTTTGATCAAAGCAGGATTTCGGAATATTGGATTGCCCATCTTCTTTCCAATTTTGGTCTTTGTGATCAACTTTAAGAAACCTTCCCTTGGAAACTATTTCGTTGGCATTGGTCAACTTGCGATGATGTGCATTTTCAGTTTGATCATCATTTCCTACATAGAAATCCGTTGGCTTGCCCCAATTTTCCTAATCGGAATTGTGGCCTTTAATCTTGGAATAAAGCGATTGAAGAACAAAAATTGGAATCTAATAAACCAGGTTAGTCTGGGTCTTTTATCCCTGTATGGAATAATGACGTATTGGAAAATGATTCATACAAGTCCGGTTTGGCTTACTTTTTTCGGCTAAAAATCTCCTTTAATTTTTTCTTAAAAGAATTCGGGATCAAAATTTTGAGGTAATCCAGTCTTTTCATACCCTCAGGGAAATTTCTTTTAAAAGGAGACCATTTTTGAAAATCCCAATAGCGCCCCTTTTCAGGATGTGAGCATTGATATTGCCAAGGTTTACTGGGTCCAGTGAAGTGAATGACCACGGGATTATTGATTGCCTCCTCAATCTCTTCCCGAGTCCATATTTTTTCCATTTTTGGAATATCGTTTCTAAAAATGATAGCCTGTTGATTTAAAGCAGGAGGTAATTCTTCAAATTTCCCATCTAGGATGGCGTTGAGAGCACATTGATCTCCGAATCTAATCGTAGAAGGATGGCTGGCAATATACTCCATGACTCTTTCGGTAATTTTTTCTGAATTCCATTTTTCTCTGTTGACCAGCATTACTCCTGAATTAAAATAGAGGCTTTCAGGACTCATTCCTAAGTCGTCTTCCCAGCGGTAAACAGGATCTGCAGCAGCGGCCAAGACAAATTTGGAATGTAAGAATTTCAGGAAAACTGATAAATCTCCACTAACTATGATATCGATATCCAGATACAGGTAATTCTTTTCTTGGATGAGCTTAGGCGCGAGCAGTCTATAGTAACAGGCAAGATTTAAATGATGGACCTTTGGGAAGGCATCAAAAACAGAAAAATCCGGATGATGTGATTGGAAGTTTGAGTTATAATCCTCACTAAGCCGCTCTAGTTTGGAAAGTTTTGAAAGGTTTGATTCCGAAGAAATTAGATGGAAATCAAAAGAAAATTCAGGATTTGATTTTACTATGGATAAAATAGTAACTGCGACATGTTCTGTGAAATTGCTGTCAGAACAAAAAACTATAGGCAATTCAAATTTTTTCAAGGCAATTCCAATTCTCTAACCAAACAAATTCCATGTTTACTGTGTGACAGCAGGTGACGGGTATAGGGGCTGCTTCGTTCTGACAAATTGTGGGAATGATCACCACCATACAAAAACCCGATTTGATTTTTTGAATAAACCGAAGATACTTCAGACCAAAACGGAAGATTGGGCAATGATCCCAATACACCTTCGTCCAAACCTACTTTTCCGTACAAAACAAGATCCCAATTTTTGTCGAGGATACTTTTCCTGATTTTGTCGTCGTCCCAATCCTGTTGAGATTCTCCGGCCTGGGCTTCAATTTTTCGGGTATAACCAAACCCCCGACCGTATAGTTGAGATGCTTTTTCTTTTGGAAAATCCTCATAAACGGCATTCAATCTTGGATAAGAAATACAGATCCCACCTGATTTTTTTGCCTCTTTATTCAGTCCAATGAAGGCAAATTCTCTGGAATAGTTTGGCCGAGGATCACAGGTCAACAGTAAAATTGAAGGTGCTTTTTCTAAGCCAAACATCTTGAAAACAGATCTTCCAAGCCCAGAACAACTCAAATGATTTTTGGAATAGGCTAAGAGTTCAACAGAAAGCCTTTGATACTCCGATTCTTGAGTCTTGGTTCCTTTCCATGGAAGCAACTTTTCGTTAATTTCCTGAAGGAGTTCCTTTGGAAAATGCTCCAAAGTCCCTTTGGGACAATTCTCAATACCTCTAAAAACAGGAAGACATCCGTTGGCGATTATTTCATAATGTCTAAGACAATCCCATCCACCTTTTTTCCAGGTGAATGCGAATCTAGCCTTTTGATACATCCGGTAATATTCGTCTTCCTGATCAAATCGATAGGTCTCCGTCAAACCCGGGATTACTTCAGCCCAAATGGTGTTTTTTTCAGGTATATTTTCGACAAACAATTCATCTGGATAAGCATATCCCAAAGAGAAAATTCTTTTCCCTGCCAATTCCTTGGTCTGAATCGGAAAAAAATAATCAATAATTCCATAGGCCTTATTCTTACTTTTTCGGAAAATCGCTCTGCTTTTCCCTTGTACTTTTTGGAAAAAATTCATCCCTTTTTTGAAATGACTTGTTTGAATAAAGTAAGTCGTTTGCCAATTCCTTTGACCAAGTATCGTCCAAAATAAAACGAAGCCATATGAATTGGAAGCTTTTCAACTTTACTCAGAACTTTCCATAGGTCAGCAGAATTACCAAAGAAAGAAGTGGATTGAGAGCCTGGCCTATAACGGTAATTTGACAAAGGCTGATTGATTCCGAATGCATCCACGCCTTGCTTTAGGATTCTTAGATGAAACACATAATCTTCAGCTTTCACCAAATCTTCCTGAACAAGAGGCACCGTGACTTTTTCTTTATCAATCATTAGCGTAATGATTGAAAATGCCGGGTTTCCCAACAAGTCTTTATATCCGATCCTGGTATTGAAAGGAACATTGCTTTTCCCCAAAAACTCCCCTGATTCGGTGATTCTTTGAAACATTGTAAAAGAGACAGCATGTTCAAATTTTTTCATAAAATCCACCTGAATCTCCAACTTATTGGGTTCGAAAGTGTCATCGGAGTCCAAAAAACAAAGATACTTCCCTTTTGAAAGTTCAATCCCTTTATTTCTCGCTGCCAATGCTCCCGAGTTGTTGGCCAGCCTGAGTGCCTTAATTCTGGAGTCCTTTTGAGCAAAGGAGTTGCAAATCTCGAATGAATGGTCAGTAGAACAATCGTCAACCAAAATCAACTCCCAATTTGAATAGCTTTGCCTGGTTATCGAGTTGATTGTTTCAGAAACATACTTCTCTGTATTATAGACTGGAACCACAATTGAAACCAAAGCATCCATTCTTGTTAATTTTGTTGATTCTTAACGTGAGCCCGAACCAGAGATGCGAATTTCCCGCTCCAATACTCTAAAGAATTGGCTTTAAATTCTTCTGAAAGATTTCTGGAGATTTTCTCGTAAAGAAATTTGTCTGTCCAGATTTTTTCTATCCCCTGGGCAAGGCGTAAGGCATCTCCGGGTGGAGAAAAAATCACGGTGTTTTCATTTCTCAGTTCTTTTGCAATACCTCCCACTTCCGTAGAAACGATCGGTAAAGCAAAAGCTCTGGCTTCATTGATGATTTTTGGAAGCCCCTCACTATACGAGGAAATTACCATCAGATGGTGAGATTTATACAGTTCAAAAAGCTGCTCACCGAAGGGCACATACCCTAAAAGAACTACCTCTTCCGAAAGGGATTCTGCAGCAATTATTTGGTCAATTTCATGCTGACAGGCTCCCTCTCCCACTATGGTTAATTGAAGAAGGAACTTTTCCCGAAGAATTTTTAAAGCGTGCAGCAAAACAGGGATACCTTTTTCTGCCTCGAGTCGCCCAACGAAAATCAACTTTAACTTTTCTTGAGGAAATTTTCTGGGAGCTTGAGCTACTTCAGAAGGAACAATACAATCACTGATCAAGTGGACCTTTTGAAATTGGCCCCGCATGATTTTATACATTTCCTCACCAACTGTAACGATCAAAGCTTCGGGGTGAAATCTTTTGGCATAGGCATACATCAATTTGGTAAACCATAGCCCCATCTTTCTTTGAATTCCACTATACCTAACTTGAATAAGTGCTTCCAAATTTTGTCTGATAAAAAGAACCTTAGGTTTATCCTTTCCAATTAGGAGAAGGATCAAGAAACTAATGGGGTGTGGCCATGTAAGCCAAAAAACATCAAATTGAAAAATCCTAGGCTTAAGGATCTTTCTGGCTTCACCAAATAAGCCCGGCCTTTTGAGAAAATCAGACACTGAAGAATAATTTGGTAGAGGCAGGATTTTTTCACTTCCATCTTTAACCAGATAATATCCTTTTTGGGGAGAGCTTTTTACCCTTGAACCTAGTAGGTACTTTTCGAAGTATTGGGTGCCCGTATGATCAATAAAAAGAACATGGGAGTCATCTCCATAAATGTTCGATTCATATTCCTTCAGGATGAAGTCATTGTAAGCAAAAATCTTCATGGGTGGATTAGAAATACCATTTAAAGTTGTTTGAGAGGCTTTTGCGCTAAAACAAGCTTCGAAGGATCAGAATGCGGTCGGGGTTTATTGCTTTTTTTTGAACTTTGGCCTATTACCACGCAGGAAACCCCCATTAATAAGGGCGTGATATAAGTTCTGGTAGCCGAATGAAATGTTGCCAAAAAACCCAAAAAATAAAAGGCAATCAATAATCCTTTAGAGATGGTATCAGGAGCCTGATTTCTATTCAAAAAGTAAATCAAAATAAATAAGGAGAATATAACAATTCCTAAAAATCCATGTTCGGCTATCAATCTGGAAAGTTCAACATGCGGAGCATAATTTTTATACTCCTGCCTCAAGTAAGTAGAGGCCCCTACTCCTACTCCCAGCATCGGATATTCCAGAAAAAGGTCCACATCTTCTAAAAAGATATCCGAGCGATTGGTCGTGATTTTATTCAAATTTTTCTCTGCACTACCGCTAAGTGTTCCTTGGGTTTCACCCATATATCTCAACAATAGCATCCCTCCTGTTACCATATTGGCGACGCTCATGACGACTATGAGGACTATTGTGACCGGGAGGATATATTTTTTGAAATTGGGAATTCCCAATCTATGCCTTTCCTGTTGACTGAGTTTTCCTAAGTAATACATGACCACCACAATCGCAATAAAAGCTCCAATCATTCCTCCTCTGGAGAAGGTCAGTAATCCTTGCCCGGTAAACAAACACAAAATCACCAGATCGAGAGATTTGAATCCGGTGACTCGGTAATTTAAAAGCCAACAGATCGCCATGATAAAGACGCCCAATCCAAGAATTGTCGAAACTTGATTGGAGCCGAATCCACCAGCAGTGGCAAAGTTGGCTCCTAATGAAAACTCAACCTCATCCAAATCCGGAGTTCGAATAATTGTAAGGATCAAAACTGAAATAATGGGTAAAACAATGAGTTTCGACCAATTAATCAGATGCTTGAGTGAAATATTAAGTGAGGAAAAAAACCAAATCGCAACTCCGATATTCAATAATCCTAAGAGATTAAATTTCAAGTCATTGAATGTCACCAATCCACTTTCATCAAAAATCACGGCAGGGATAGACAAAAGGAGGACAACAAGACCAATTATGCCTTTCCATGAATAATTTCTGCTTAATATCAATCCAAGAGGACATAAAAAAAGGAGAATATATTTCCCAAGTTCATAAGGAAGAAAAGGATCCGAACCTGCCAACCTTCCTAATGCTTCGAATGAGGCAAAATAAATGATAATTTCAGCTATCAGTCTAGGTCTTTGCCTAGAATGAATCCAAAACAAATTAATAAAGGAGTACCCCAATGCCACATAAAAAAACAAGATCATTGGATATGGGGTAAATGCAGCAGAAATCCCGAGAACTGCATGTACACAGAACCAAAAAAACGACAGTTTTTGCTTTTTTATGGAGGAAAGAAAGATTTCCATATTAATTCAATTCTTGGATAAAAGTCTGATATTTTTTTCCAAATTGTTCATCTCCATATTGGCTTTGTACTTTTTTTCTGAAATAAGACGCTTTTGTTTTTGCCTCCTCTTTATTTAAGACCACCTCTTCCATGCATTGTACCAGCTTTTCTTCTTCCCCAGGAGGGAACAGGTAGCCCAAATCTCCGTATTCCAATAGTTCACCGCAATACCCGACATTGGAACAAACAATTGGGATTTCTGCCAATCCAAGCTCTAAGATAGAAACAGGCAATCCTTCCACATCTGAAGCAAGTACCGCGAATTCAGCGCTTTCCAAAAAAGGAGAAATATTGACTTGTTCTCCAAGGAATGTGACCTTTTGATCTATCTGTAAAAGCGATATTTCCTGTTTTAGATCCTCTAGGTAGGATAGATTTTGGAGGCTACCAATCAACTCTAGATGATAATCAGGAAATCTCTTTCCAAACTTTGCAAAAGAACGGATTAAAAGTTTGTGGTTTTTGGGGGGCTTTAAATTAGCCAAACATATAATCTTAGGTTCCTTCGATTTTGATTTTGAGAACGAGGGAATGGACGGAAAATTTTCAATAAATTTTCTCGCCTTTAGGTTTGGCAAAGAAAAGTTAGACCATGAAATAAGTTCCGGGTTGACCGCAATCAAGCCGTGAATCTTATTTTTAACCAAAGGAAGAAATTTGCCGAATCTTGAATCTTTTCCGGCTAATCCTCCATAATGTGCATGCCAAATTACTTTCATTTTGGGGAAGAATAATCCGGCAATTGCTGCCCAAAAAATTGAACTGTCATGGGCATGTAGATGTGTTGGTTGAAATTTCCGGATAATTTGGATCAAGTTGAAAAAAGCTTTCAAATCCAGAAAGCTTCGTTTGTACAACTGGTCCACATTTTCCTGATCTTGAATCAAATCAATCAGTGGCCCCCTATTTCGACTGACTACCAATCGATGGGGCACCCCTGACTTTGAAAAATAATTGGCAATATTAACCGCCATTCGTTCCCCTCCCCCTATCTCCAAAGAATCAATAAGCTGTATGATTCTCATTTCAACTTTTCAATTTCGGTCTGAAATTTCTCCAAGGTGAAATTTCTTGACCATTCCATTGCCTGTTGACTCATTCTTTCGAATTTGGCTGGATTATTTTTCAATTCTTCCAGCTTATTTACAAGGATCTTAGGGTCTTTGGATACCAAAATTCCACGTTCCTCCTGGATCCCAACCATTTGTGGTACGCAACTAACTGCAGAAGTCAGGGGCAAACATCCCCAGAACATAGCCTCTGCAACAGCTTTGGGCCAACCTTCAGTTTCGGACACAAAAATCAAAAAGTGAGAATTTTTCAGCTCTTCTTTTACAATTTCTGCATTAACATTCCCTAAGAATCGAACCTTTTTCTCGAGCTTCCATTCTTTGGAAATTTTTTCAAGAGAAGACCTTAAAACTCCGTCGCCACAATACGTGAAGGTAAAATCAATTCCTTTTTCTTGAAGCATTTTTGAAACTTGAAGCCCAACAATAGGATTTTTTCCTTCATACAAAGCTCCTACAAAAACCAATTTAAGCCCTTGATTTAGAGGTTTCTTCTGTACCGATTCTTTTTCCCTTTCCCAGTAGGATGCTGTGAAAAACGGTAGAATATTTTTCGTGCTATCCGGCCAATCCCCATAAACCAATACTTTCGCATTTTTAGTCAGTATGGTAGAATTCGCAATTTTTCTTTGAATCCTATACGTCAAAGGTTGTCTGGATTGGGGATCCCAATTCCCTGCATATTTGATCGTCTTTGGTTTTCCGGGAAAAAGAACTTGGCAAAACATTCCCAAAAGCCCCATATTTCCTGGAATTCTGATGTGAATATGGTCTGCTGCTGCCATTGCCAGGAGCATTTTTACCATAATGTAAGGTACTTGGTAGGTTGCTTTCAGAATTGATCTTACAGATTGAATATCAAATGCAGGGACCTCTTGAAATTCAAGATTCCCGTGTTGGTATGCCAGATCAATCTTTTGGACAACATTTGAATCTGAGATCGGAGCCAATACACATACTTTCTCCTCTTTTCTGATCCATAGATTCATTTCTCTTACATAAGGGCCATATCCAAAATAGTCTTTCCCATCCGAAGAATGCTGAACGCATGTTATGATTAAAAATTTACCCATGAATTATTCTCCTATAAAAATTTAGGTTTTTATCAATAGTACCTTTTGAGGAAAAGGTATTCAAAACCTGAAGCTTTGCATTTTTACCAATCTCAGAATTTTTATTTCTGTTTTCAAAGGCCGTTAAAATTGTCTCCTCTATGTTTCTAACAGAAAGAGGATCGCATAAATATCCGTTTTCCAAATGGGTGATTGTTTCCGGTCCCGGTCCCTTTTGGGTAAAAATCACCACCTTTTCCATTGCCATAGCCTCCGGAGCCACCAAGCCTTGGGTTTCCATGAAAGAGGGGAAAATACAATATTCATAGTGTGCGAAAGTTTCTGGCACTTTATCGTGGTGGACAGGGGGTAAAAGACGTACAGAACCGATTAAATCCAGTCTGTCAATTAGGGTCTTCATTTTTTGGGTATAAGATGACCCATCTGGATAAAACCAATCTTTTCCATATAGATCCAATTTGGCGTTGGGGTATGTTTTAATTACCTGCGCAAAGGCAAGTATTAAATTTTCCACCCCCTTTTTTTGGCAGATTGTACCCAAGAATACCATGGAATACGATGGGGGTAGAATCTCTGGCCTGGGATAAAATTTATCAGTGTCTATTGCATATCGGATAGTCTCTATAGGATAGGATTCAATGGAATGAAATTTGGCAGTATGCATTCTCACGTAGTCCGAAACCGCGATCACTCCGTCCGCTTTGGAAAATGACTTTCTTTCTTGCCAGCCTTTCCACCAATTAATCCCTCTATTTTCTGATTCTGCAAAGAAATAATGTCCGCCATGGAGGCGAATGACAAATTTCACCCCAGAAATTTTAGAAAGGAAGGCAAATGAAAGTTCAGACCCTTCCACAATATCCAGTGGTGTTTCCCTGTGGATTCTTTTTAAATGGAAATTGAGTTTTTGAGCTATCAAAAACCAATTAATCCCAGCAAGTTGTGGGTTTTCAACTCGTATTATCCTTACTCCTTCCTCCTCGTATTCTTCAAATTGATCAGTGTTATTAGCCCCCAAAATAGTAACCTGGTGGCCTTTTTGAACGATTTTTGGTGCAATTCCCCTCAAAAACACCCCTACTCCACCTGGATTTAAGCCATTTTTGGGATACTCATGAGATAAAAAACAAATATGCATTATTAATTCCTGGGGATTTTCCCTTAATTCTACCATAGAATTTTTAGGATAAAGGATGAATTTATTCCGGAAGCCATAAAATAGGAACTATCTGGAGTACCATGCCCTCTTTAAATTGAGGACTAATTGTTTGGTATGGATTTTAAAAAGCCAATAATCCTTGAGGAAGAACTTAAATCGGATAGTTGGGATACAATTCTATCTCGCCAGATGATCCGGTCTTTTGCCACATCAGCAGGCATTTCAAGCACCGTTAAGACTTTATCTTTGATTTCCTCTTTAGAATTGATCCAAACCACGGCATCCAGATCCTTAAATGATCTAAAATGTTGGAATCTGTAGACTCGTTTTATGGACCAAGAATGTGAAGGGTTCACCTCATAGTTGAGATAAATCCCAGGATGATCAAACTGGGCGAAATCCAATGCCATGGTAGATCCCACGTTTATTACAGTTCCGCAATGTTTGGCAAGATTGACCAACATTTGAATATCCTCTGGATAAGGAAAATACCTACTCCAAAGTGAACCTTTTTTCCACAATGGAGGCAATACCTTGATTTCAGTAAATTTTTCCAGTACGTATTGATATCTTTCAAAACCCTCAACCGGTACCGGCCTAAAAATCACTTGGATTGAAGGCTCATCGATTAATGATTGAGCAATATCCCAAAGGTACTTTGGATCATGGGGAGAGGTAAGGATATCATCTCCTGAAAAGCAAATCCACTTTTTTTCAGGATCTAATCCCCACTGATTTGCAAATTCCTCTCTGGAAAGTAAAAGAGAGGAGTTAGAATAAAAGTCAAATTGTGGAGTACCCACAATCTGAATTTGGTTTTCCTGAATATCTGGGAAATATTCAAGTAACTCAGCTTTCATGTACTCCGACCAAACCAAATAATAATCTGTCCTCATTGGAAGTCTACCTTTGGGTAGATTATCCCAAGAAAAAATGGCTGTCACAGTTTTAATACCCAAATCTCTGGCAGCAAGCATCGCCAAACCTGCATTGGGTTCTCGTTGATGGGTACAAAAAACTATATCAGGCCCAATCTTTTTCAAATCATCTTGATACTTTTTGTAGGCATGAGATTTTCGGTGTTGGGCTATGATCATTTTTTCCACTCCTTCTATTTTTTCAAAAGAAGGGGAACTGCTTGCCAATGATTTGGCGAAGAAATTGGAAATCCGTCCTTTAAAGTTTTTTTTCGGAAGCCAATTATCCAAGATAGTTGGATTTTTTTTCAATTGGCTGTTTAGTTTTAGCCTGCTAAAAGCTACCGTGTCCCGCAAAAATCTTGGTAAAACATCCTCTTTGTAAAACGAAAATAAATATTGATTGAATTCAGAGGTAGTATGAATCCTTTTGGCTTGTTGGATAACTTCCTCATCCAATGAATGCCAAACAGTCACTGAATGTCCGTCTTTTTCCAATTCGCCGATGATATTGGAATAAAGGTAATTTCTGATACCAACCCCGTCAGGGATCAAAAAACAAATGTGCATTAAGGAATATTGATGTTTTTTAGATTAGGAAAATCCACTAGCCTTTTAAAAAAAAGCGGTTTTAATGCTTCAAGTTCTTCCTCGGATTTATCCCACCATTGTAAGGCTAAAAGTTCCTGGATAATTTCTTCTGAGAATCTTTTTCGGATCGGTCTAGCAGGATTGCCTGCCACAATGGTATACGGCTCCACATCTTTGGTCACTACTGAACCAGCAGCCAAAATAGCACCGTCTCCTACCGTAACTCCTGATAAAACAATCACTCCTTGTCCAATCCATACATCGTTACCGATTAAAATTGGCTTTTCAGTCTTCAATGATTTAAGGTCCCCTTTGAAAAGTTGGGAGTTGATATAGGTGGTCAGGTAATCTATGGGATGATTTGTGGGATGAAAAGCTACGTCCCTACCTATTTGACAATACTTTCCAACCTTCACTTTTCCTCCAAAAAAATTATTGGTTCCCAATGTAGTTCTGAAGCCAAGTTGGGTGGAATCCGAGAAGACACAACCTTCCGGAACCAAATTTCCCCCCTGAAACTCTACATGGTGAACTCCTCTAGTCCAGAAAGAAACCTTGGCTTTTTTATCAATATCTATTTCAGTATGAATCCATTGATGAAGTTTTCGCCAAATTTTAAATTTTAGAGAATTCATATCAATCAATAAGGTTCATGGATACCCAGAGTTTTAAAAAATTGTTTTCTGAATTTATAGAATAAAAGTATAAATAATACTCTTCCAATTTTCACCTGCCATTTGGCGAGACTTTTGGATGGAGGAAGGATAATTTCAGGTTTTGGAAAAGATTCTAACTTGGTTTTCGCCAAGGTATCTCTCATCCAATCTTTAGGTGTATTTCCAAGATGGAAAGCAAAATTCCCCAAAGTAGCCAATCGAAGTCGTCCTGAAAGGTCATTTGGATCATCCAGGTATGCTTCCTCACTTCCTCCTTGTACTCTAAACTGGCAAACTTTTGTTGGTGAATGCTCGAAAACTTCCCTTCGGAAAGTTCCTACAAAATGTCCACAGCCTACTACGGCCTCATTTCCATTATTTTCTACCACCAGATACTTTTCCAAATGGATCTTTTGATAGAGATTGGAACCGACACTTTCTTGGAAATTTATCAACCCTTCCGGATCAACGACTGGCCTGAATTTTATTTTTCCCTTAAACAAGCCATAATAAAGAGTACTTGCAGTACTGTAAAGAAAACCTTTGCTACTTGGAACAGGACTAACCATACCAGCTTCCGGAAAAGTGACAAAAATCTTTTCAACTTCACTTTGCCAATTGGGAAGAAACATGACATCCGCATCGGTGATGGTCAACAAGGTCTCTAAATTGCTTTTGACGATGGAATAAATCGCGTTAATCTTTCCAAGGTTATTTTGAGTATAAAAAACCTGATCAATCAAGTGGGGATAATCAGCTTGATAAGAATAAACCAACTGATTTACCTCATTGCAACAACCATTAAGAATAATTGAAACCCTTGTTTTGGAATGAATTGTTGCTAATACTGAATCCAAACACATACAAAAAATCTCCGAAGAATTTTTGAAATATTCATCCTGGAGGTTGGGGATATAAACAGATATTATTATTCGATGGGTAGTTTCAATTTTAATTTTAAAATCTTTTTTGGAAGGGTTCTCTCCTTGTCTCATGATTTATGGATTAAGGAAATAATCTGTTCAGAAATTGAATTCAAAGAATATTCCTTCAAGTACCTTTCTCTTAGCCTGGATGAATAATCCAAAATTCTATCTTCTGACAAAGCTTTTATTTTCTTTATCTGAAATAGCAATTCTTCCTGATTGGTGAAAATAAATTCATCAAATCCTGTCAGCCTTTTTCTCATGGAACCAATTGGCCTGCTTAGAATAAGCTTGCCAGCTGCCATGGCCTCAATGCCGATCATAGGTCCTGTCTCATGCAGAGAATTCAAAATAAGGACATCAAATTGACTGTAAATTGTTTCAATATTATCTGGACTTACAAAGCCTTTAATCTGAACGTTTTGAATTTTCTCCTTAGCTATGATGTCCTTAAAATGGCTTTCTAGTTCACCTTGACCAAAAAGAAATAAGGTTAAATCAGGTAACTGAGAAAACAATTTGACAACTGGTTCAATCTGTTTGACAGGCATGAAAAGCCCCACCATGGCAAATCTTTTTACACTTTTGGTCAGGGGAATCAATTTGAGCCTTTCCTCTTGCAAGCAGCTTTGATCAATGAAATATTGTGGGCAATTTGAAACCAAACCTGGAATTAGATCAGTGGAATGAAAAATATATGCTCTTTTTTCCGGAGAAATAAATTGATTGTCCTTCAGGATTTTACTATAAGAGTTAAGTGTCCCAGTATACCTAATCATTACCCTGTTGGGAAGATTTGATTCAAAAATCCTTCTCTCTTTGGAATCATCGGTGATGAACAGAAATAAATGAGAAAACCCTTCGGCAAACTTTTTCCAGGAATTCGATTGATAAAATGAATCACGTTTGAACTTAAAAATTCTTGAATACCATATCCTTAGAATGAAGGCTTTCAGGGTTTTTGGGACGGATTTTTTGAATCCCAGGATCAAATCAAGAGCCTCTAGGCAATCAATTTTCCCAAAATATTTTCCGGAGAAATTCGGTGTATAAACACAAACTTCAAATTCCTGTTGGGCAAAAAGTTTGGCCCAAACTTTCATTTCCTCTAGCCTTCCTCCTACTCCTTCTTTATTTAGAGGGCCGACCAATAATATCTTGGGATTACTCAAAATTCCTGTAATTGAACCATCCTCTTGAAATCCACATCTGATTCCATTAAGCTTTCAAAATTTCCAGAGGACTTTATTTCTCCATTACTAACAAGGTAAATTTTGTCAACATTTTTAATAGTAGAGAGCCGATGTGCAATAAGAATCAAGGTATACTTTCCTTGGAGGGATTGGATATTTTCCTGAATTACTTTTTCGGAATCTGAATCCAGTGCTGAGGTTGCTTCATCAAAAACAATAATTTCAACCTCTTTGAATAGTTCACGGGCAATAGAAATTCTCTGTTTTTGTCCTCCACTAGCTTTAACACCATTATCCCCCAACATTAAATCTTCTACTTCTTTGGCTTGAGAGACAAACTCAAACAGATTTGCGAGTCTGATTGCTTCCCAAAACCTGTTTAGATTTTCTGGAGTTTTAGGGGCCCAAAAAGTCACATTGTTATAAACAGTATCGTTGAAAATGACGGGTTCTTGAGTAATATACCCAATCTTGGACCGAAAAGATTGGAAATCCAACTTTTCTCTGTCTTTTCCATTAATTACTATTTTTCCGCTGGTCGGAGTAAATAAACCCACAATTAAATTTACCAGGGTTGTTTTGCCACTTCCACTAGGTCCAACAAAGGCAATAGCCTCATTTTTTTGGATAGAAATACTTATCGATCTGAGAATATCTGATCCATCTTTAAACCTAAAGTAAACTTCTTTCAATTCTACAGATTTTAAGGAATGAACCTTTTCATCTGGCACCATGCGATTATCTGCACCTTGACCAAATAATTCAATCATCTCATTAGCGGCAACAATTCCCCCATATTGGGAAATAAAGGTTTGCCAACTTGACTGAATGGAAATGACATAATTTAGAGCCCGGTAAAAAAACATTAAGCTCAAAAGAATGGTAGCAATAGAACCTCCAAACAGATTAATTTGAACGGCAATTACTATTATTACGATAATGAGAATAATTGGCTCCCGCATTCCATTTAAAAGAGAGTTGTAAAAACCAATCCGCTTTTGAAGGTTTTCTATATTGTTTATTTGATCAACTAGTTTTTCCCGATAATTTTTAAAATAGGAAGTCGCTTTTAGGTATTTGAAATGCTGAACAGCTTGAATCAGGTAGGATTGAAATTGATGGCCTTTGGATGAAATCAAAATTGAGGCAGTTTCAGTCCTTTTAAACAGAATTTTAAAGAAGATATTAGAGAGAAACCCGCCAATACTCACCAAAAGAGCAAATTTCCAATCAGAAAATAAAGCAAGGCCAAAATAGACAAAAAGCAACACCACATATTGAAGGGTATTGAAATAACTAATGAATGCCCCGGTTACTTTATAAACTTCTCCAGAGAGCGTATTTTGGATTCTTCCTGCATCTAGTCCAACAAAATTTTGATAGCCTATTCCTCCCAAACCGTCCAACATTTGAAAGCGGAGTTTCTTAACAAAGGAAATTTGAAGCTGAACTTTGTAATAGGAGTCCATGAATTTGAATACTCCTTTTAGGAGAAAAAGAAAAGTCATGAAAATTAAAATATTGGTCACATTCAACTCCAATCCAATATTTCCCATTGAGTCAATTAAAAAATCAAGATCTCCTAATTCCGGATTTGAATTTGAATCCCTATCAACTGCTACCTGGATGAGTGGAATAAATAAAGCTAATCCAAAACCATCCAAAACCCCAACAATAAAACTGAGAATAGAGAGTATGAAAATCCTATTTCCTAAATATTTATAGAAGTATTTAAAATACTTGAAGCTGCTTTCACTCCAATTCAATCTCATATCCAAAAGAAAGGGGTTTGAAACTCAAACCCCATATAAAATTCATTTATTACTTTTTCTTCTTATCCTCTTCATAATAACCATAGCCGTATCCGTAGGAATATCCATATCCATAGGCTACTTTATTGGATTCAACACCGTTGAAAAGAGCAAAAATATTTTTTATTCCCTTATTTGTTCTGAGTCCATTAACAGCATCAATAAAAGATCTTTGACTATAATTTTGTCTGAAGACGAAGAGGCTACAATCTACCAGCGTCAATAGATCCAAAGTTTCACTAACAAGCCCAACCGGTGGGGTATCTAAAACTATTACTTCAAAATTTTCTTTGAGTGTTTCCAAAAGTGAAGCAAAACTATTGTCAAAGAGAAGTTCGGCGGGATTCGGAGGGGTTGGGCCAGAAACGATAACTTCCAGGTTTTTATACTTCGTTGTAGATACAATATTTTTCCAATCTTTTTCCTGGCCACTTAAAAAGGTAGAAAGTCCAATTTCATTGTTGAGATCAAAGCTTTCAAAAATCTTTGGTTTTCGCATGTCGCAGCCTACAAGTACTGTTTTCTTTCCTGTCAGGCTATATGCCGCAGCAAGATTCATTGCACAGAAAGTTTTTCCCTCTCCAGAAATTGTACTAGTTACTAAAAAGGTTAATTGAGTATCTTTTTTCAATATGAATTTCATATTCGCTCTCAAGGAGCGGAAGGACTCAGAAATTCCTGATCTTTTTTGTTCTAGAACAACCAAAGGATTACTAGATTTTTTATTAAGTAAAATGGTACCTAATAAAGGTATTCTTAGTTTATTTTCCAGAAATTGTACATCCTCAATTTTTGTTCGAAATAATTCTCTAGTCGCAATAAACGCAATAGGGAAAAACAACCCAAGGATAATTGCTATCAAATAATTTTTCAATGGGGTGGGACTTATTTGATATCCACCTTTCGCAGGCTCAACGATCTTATTGTTTGCTTCATTAGAGGCTTTAGATATTGCTGCCTCTGCCCTGCGCTCCATTAGATAATTATATAAGTTCTCACTCAAGCTAAACTCCCTTTGAAGTCGAATGAGTTGCTGTTCTGTTTCTGGCAAATTTGAAAATGATCTGTCAATTTGTGCAATTTGGTTGTCAAGATCTTTCAATAAAGAATTAGAATTTCTTTCAATATTTTGAAGGTTTTCCAAAATAGAGCGGTTCAAATCTTTTATTTTCCTATTGACTTCTATCACAGCGGGTGCAGCTTCAGTTTGGACCGCCAACATTCTAGACTTCTCAGCCTGAAGTTCCATCAAGCTTGTAATCAAACCATTAAGAAAAGGATCTTCAATTCCAATACCAGAAGGAGCAATAATATCCTGATAGTTTTCTTGAGTTAGATATGTTTTTAAATTTTGGTAATAATTTCGTTTAAATCTCTCTTGAGTTCTTTGATTTTCATATTCCATTAGTCTTTCATAAACAGAAGAACTCTCGGAACTAAGATTGTAGGTTCTATTTGAAGATCTGAAATTCTGGAGTTGGTTTTCAAAAAACCTCAAAGAATCTGCAACTCCAGCTACTTGGCTATCAATGAAATTAACGGTTTTGCTGGCAGATAGATTTTTTTGATCCAATTCCATATCCAAAAAAGTATCCATCAAGGTATTGAGATAAATTTCGCCTTTTTGGGCATTTGGAGTTTTTACAGAAAGCAACATAATTGATGCCCCTCTTTCGACAGGTTCAATTTCTAAGGAACCTGAATAATACGAAGCCAAAGAATTCAAATCCCGAAGTTTGAACATCACAGAGCCTGAGGTCTCCGTGGATATCTTCATGATTTTTATTTTTAGTTCATTATTTATGAGCCAATCGTTGAATTTTCCGGTGATTGGTTCAGGATTGAATCCAAAAGAAACTTTGCTTCCATCTGGAAGTAATTTGTTGTAATGGTCCTCGATGAAAGAAAGTTCGTATTGATTGTTGTCTTTCCATTCTAAATTTATAAGACCATCAATTACTTGAGGACTTTTCCAATCAACTTCTATTAAAACTGGTTTATTGTTATATAATTCAGTATCTACAAACCTACCATCCTGAAAATATTCAACTTGAAAATCAAGCTTTTTGAGAACTTCTAAAGCTACAGGTTTAGATTTGAGGATTATGGTTTCATTCTGAAGCCCCATCGAAGAATTTTCTATAAGAGATTGAGAACCGAAAATGGCCAAAGGTGATTCTTTCTCTTTGATAAAAAACATACTCTCCACCTTGTAAAGGGGAATGGAGGTCTTAGTATAGAAGAAGCTTAAAACCAAACAACAAACTATAAATCCTAAAATATATAGCCATTTTTGGAAAATTTTTAAAAATATAGTTTTAAGTTCATAACCGGATTCTTCCACTATGAAGTCGTTTTCGTTTGTTTCAAAATTCATAAGAAATGGATGTTACTTAACTATCGTTAGTATAAGGGCGATAGTGGAGACGGTGGAGGTAATTAAAGCCAAAGATTGAATAAAATTCGTTCCTGCCCCTAGCTCTCTGACTTTAAGCGGTTCGGCATAAATCACATCATTTGGTTTGATAAAATAAAATTCGGAATTCAATAGATTTCTGTCATTCAAATTGATTCTATGGATTTGACTTCCATCGGGATACTGTCTCAAAAGTATCACTTCATCACGTTTTGCAATTGTGGTCATATCCCCTGCCGAAGCCAATGCTTCAAAAATGGTTACCCTATTTTGAAGAATCGTGACTTTGCCGGGAGCATTAAATTCCCCCAAAGCAGAAAACCTAATACCACCCAACCTAACTCTGATAAAATAGTTATTATCCGGAACATATTTTTGGACCTTTGATCCGATTAAATCCTTTGCCTCATCAAGAGTAAGTCCTACAATTCGCAGTTTTCCAAGCAACGGGATTTCAACCATCCCTTCTTCATCCAAGGTGTATCCATTGAGATAGAACAAATCGCCACCATTCGGCCCCATATTCATATTCATATTGGATTGTTCTCCAGATATTATGCTGAAGGTTTTGTTTAGTTCCTCACTTGGTGTTTTTATTGTGATTTCAACAATATCGTAGTTTTGAAGTCTATATTTTTCCTCCTCATATGGAAAGATTTTGCTGGAATAGGGTGTTGTCTGCTGACCTGTATCCAAATCCTGAAGATATAGTAGTTTCTTATTTGATACACAGGAACTACTGAAAATCAGAAACAACAGCAATATAGAAGAGCAACCGGGAAGGTAAAAGCTCTGAAATTTAGATGATATCATTCAAATTAAAATTTGGGTAAAAATATACATTTTTAAGCGAGATAGAAGCAGACTTCTTACAATCTCGCATCCACCTTTTCTTTATCCAAAAATCCCTTCACATCAAACACAACCTGTTGCGGGGATTTCTGAATAGACAAGGCATTAAATTGTCTATGAGCTACTGCTAGGATGATTGCAGAATAGGCAGATAATTCTGGGGCATGATCACCTGATGTAATGGAAATCCCATACTCATGCTTTACTTCCGCAGGATTTGCCCAAGGATCATAAACATCCACTTCCATGTCAAAGGACTTCAATTCTTGGTAAATGTCAATCACACGCGTGTTACGGACATCAGGACAATCCTCCTTGAAGGTAAAGCCAAGAATCAACACTTTTGAGTCAATGACTTTTAGGTCTTTTCGCATCATCAGTTTGATGACTTCTGTTGCGACATGTTTACCCATGCTGTCATTCAATCTTCTGCCAGCCAGGATAATTTCAGGATGGTACCCTACTTCTTGAGCTTTTTGAGCCAAGTAGAATGGATCCACGCCAATGCAATGACCTCCAACCAAGCCCGGCTTGAATTTCAGGAAATTCCATTTGGTACCAGCAGCTTCCAGCACCTCCTGGGTATCAATACCCAAAAGATTGAAAATCTTGGAAAGCTCATTGACAAAAGCAATGTTGATATCCCGCTGGGAATTCTCAATAACCTTTGCCGCTTCGGCTACTTTGATAGAGGAAGCTTTATGAGTACCTGCGGTGATCACTTGACGGTAAAGCTGGTCCACATACTCGGCAACTTCCGGAGTACTTCCTGAAGTCACTTTTAGAATTTTGGCCACCGTGTGCTCTTTATCACCCGGATTAATTCGTTCCGGAGAATAGCCTGCAAAAAAGTCTGAATTGTATTTTAGCCCAGAAACTTTTTCCAATACGGGCACACATTCTTCCTCCGTTACTCCCGGATAAACAGTAGACTCATAGATGACTACATCTCCTTTTTGAAGATACTGACCGATATTCTCTGAAGCTTTAAGCATCGGAGTTAAAACTGGTCGGTTGTACCTGTCGGTCGGAGTAGGTACTGTCACGATATAGACGTTACAATCTGCCAGTTCACTACTCTCAAAAGTTGGAAAAAGACCTTTCCCTTTTGAATTAGGAGACTGTCTAACAACAACTGATTGAAGAAGTTCATTTTCTACTTCCAGAGTAAAATCCCTGCCATCTAACAAGTCAATGACTCTTTTTTTGTCAATATCATATCCTACTACAGGAAACTTTTTGGCAAATTCAACTGCCAAAGGTAGACCTACATAGCCCAAACCAATGATTCCAATTTTTACTTCTCTAATTGGCTTTAACATAGAAAAATGATGATGAATAGACTCTTAATTTTGATAATATAAAGCTTCGCCCGGTCAGTCCCTAGACTTAGCAAAGTACTTCCAGATATTTTTTGGACTACCGTTTTTGGATATAGAGATTTTAGATCAAAAAAGGAAGGCGCAAAACATCCTGCAAGGGCACTATAATGAGTACCAAAATTACTCATTTTGCATTTACCTCCTAATTGGTCATTCAAAAGATTAGACCAATATCACTAAAGTGTCCTATTTACTATAAATTGATTTGGTGCTCTTCGATTTAACGGTGGCTTTTCAAGGAATAAATCAAATTGATTTGTCCCATGAAGCGGTGGGTCCAAGGGCTTCCTTTTATAGATGGTGGTGGATTTTGGTAGGATTCCCATTGAAAATTATTAGAACCTACCCCATCGATTTTAGAGCTCAGCGTAAGACGAGACCATTGCTTTTCATAGATTAACCCAATTCCAAAATCCACCCATGGATTGGCATTTTGCATTTGCCCAAATGCCCGATAGAAAAAATCCTGATTGTTTTCAAGCCGAGAAAAACGAATTCCTATTTTGGATTCATTGTTTGCTTTAGAAACTTCTAATAGCTGACTGTTGCTTCCAGTTCCGATTCCTACCCCCAATCCCTGGCCAAAGTTTGTAAATCCTCTGGAAGTTCCATGGGTATGCCAGGTTAAATTTCCTCCAAGTCCCAAGTATCGGATGTAGCGATTTACTGATTCCTGCTGATGTACAATTTCTCCTCTGAACTGGAGGTAATTATTTGGTCTTGCTAGGGAAACCAACTTTTGAAAGCCTAAGATATAGGCTCTGGCATGCTCAGGATTTAGGATAAATTCCCTCCAATTAAATGAATGATCCCTTCTTCCGAATTCAAAATAAACTTCAGCTTTCGCTTTTTTTGAAACTATCCTGGCAAATACACTAACCTGTTGATCTGTACCCTTGGAGTCATAAACAAGGCTATTTCCATTTTCAAAAAAATTCTCCTTTTGAAAGATCTCAAATATTGGAAAGTAATCCTTAAAGCTATTTCCCAACAAATTATTGTTTACCTGAAAAGTCCGATTTAACCCAACATAAATTCCTTTTAACCATTTCGGCTGATAATTAATTGTAAATCCATTTAGATACCTCCAATCTGACTCAAAAGGAAGAAAATAGGTCTGATTTAGCGCATCATGCTGAGAGGGATCAAAAAATGAATTCTCCAATCTTCCCACAATTACCTGACCCTCAAATGACCCTAAAAAAGTCTTTAATGGGTTAACTGTATTGAAACTCACATGTGGAAAACCAGATGCATTAGCACTGAATATCAAAGAATTAAATTGCCCTGGGCCCCAGGAAATATTTTGAGTACCTATATAAAACTCCAAACTTCTTCCACTCCAGGATAACTTTGACTGACCCCACCAAATTTTTGAATAGGTACTTATCCCAAACCTTTCAGGATTATCTCCATTGTTCCAATAAATAAACCTTGCATAGGTCACTTCTGGGCTTAAATTTTGGGAGAATCCGGGAAAAGGTTTGTTTTCCGCAAAAACCACCTCAGGGGAAACTTGCAAACTCACCTGTCCCAATCTTGCAAAAAATCCTAAAGTCAAATATCCCTGATGCCCAGCTGCTGGAACCATCAGTCTATCCCCATAGGTAGTTAAGTTATCCGGGTTGAACCTATAGGAAACCTGCATCGGCAATAGTAAAATTTCACTTTTACCAACAAAATTTTCCCTTAAATAAGGTTGATATTGAAGTGAATCTGGAGAATTCGTTTTTATCTCTTTGAAATCAATTGGCCTTACCAAGAATGATATATCATTATCGGTTTGGCCTGATAAATCCAATCTTCTGAGTCTATCCTCATAAAAGGACGTTCCAACTGGCAAAGTCTGACTTTTCCCCAATAAAGAAATCAGGAAAATGGAACAAAAAATCAATTTTCCTTTTAAAACACTAATTCGCGAAGAGCAATTTAATTGCACTGAAAATATTATTTTCTTAAGACTATATCGTAGAATTTCTTCAAAAATGGCACTGGTAAAAGGCGAATTGGAAATCTCGTGTAAAATCTTAGCAGTTGACCTAACGTAATCATATCCTGTTGATAACAATAGGTAAAAAATGACATTTCATGTTTGGCATAGGTTAATCCATGCCGTCTTCTGATCATGTCGTTTCCTATTCGGAAATGAAGTAATACTTCGTCCAAGTTTTGGAACACACAATTCCCATTTGCCATTCTGATCCAAAGAAAATAGTCCTCGAAAAAGGGCATTTTTTGATATGATCCCACACCCAATACTGCAGATTTCCTAAACATAATTGTGGGATGATTAAATGGACATCTGTAAAAAGTATAGGTATGAATATCAGAATGTTCTGTGGGAACTTTTCGAATCACGTTAATGTCACCTGGGGTATTTTCAAACTCTTGAAGATAGCTTCCTAGGATATCTAGACCTGGATTTTTGAGGAAGGTGTTTACCTGTTTTTCGAATCGTTCTGGAATACAAATATCGTCAGAATCCATTCTGGCAATATATTCATAGGAACAATGTAAAATTCCAATTCTCAAGGCTTCTCCTAACCCGACGTTTTTTTCGAGGGGAACAATTTTTAGAGGAAGTTTGTCGGTAAAACTTTCTATGACCTGATCCAATGCAGGAGTCAAAACACCATCCTTGACAATGACAACTTCACTGGCGGAATAGGTTTGGTTCACCAAACTATCAAGTGAGAGTCTAAAAAATTCCGGATTTTCTCTGTTATAAATCGGTAATAAAACCGAAAACTTAAATTCAAGCATTGATAATTTCAAATCTTTTCATGACCCCGTCCTTTAATCCCTTAACTATAAACTTGAATCGCTCCTTCCCTTGAGGGAGAGCGAAAGGATATATAATTAGTTTAAATAATAATTTAAAGATATTGGATACTTTCCAAAAAATTGGAGCCTCTCCATTCAAAACTATATAAACGGTATTTCTTACAGAATAATAATGGCGAAAAGGCTTTGGTAATCCTACCGGCAAGAGTCCAAAAACTTTCACTTTCCCCTCCCCTAATTTGTGATAAATCTTAGCTGAAGGGTTTTTAATTACTTTAAGGCCAGAATAATTGATCCTCCAGCAATACTCAAAATCAACCAAATCAATAAATAGCTTTGGATCTGGCCCCCCTAAGTGTTGAAAAGTGGATTTTGGGATCAGGCTTCCTGAGCTTAAAATTTCACTTACCGCTATTAATCCTGTTTCCCCTATTTCCTTTCCTTTGTTGATTTTAGCCTGGGATGAGATAAAAGTATCCTTGTCTATATCTAGGGATCCTATTAGACCAATCTTTTGGCCCATCAAAGTCAGGGTTTCCCAAGCAGAAAGTAAATTTTCCACCAAATCAGGAGCAGGAATACTATCCTGATCCATTTGAAGAATAAAGTCACTTTTATTTTCTTGAAAAGCCCACTCCATTCCAGTGGATTGGGCTTGAGCAATCCCCTTATTTTTTCCAAAATTGATCACCTTCATATAAGGAAAGAAAGGTTCAATTTCCTCCACTGAATTATTTACCAAACAGATCTCGCAACCTTGGTCCTTTAGGATTCGGGCAGACTTTTTTAAGGCCTCCAGATCAGGATTATAAGCTACAAATATTGCAGTAATCTTATACTTCATTTGGGAGAAGATGGGATTCTCGCTTTTCCAAAGCTTGATTTAAGGAGACTAAAGTAATGATGACCACTATGTGGGAAGTGTCCAAAAAATATGGATTGAAAAAGGCATATAAAATGTAAGCGAAGTAGATCACTTTGACTTTTGTATTGGTCAAAAACAAGAAGACCAATCCAATATTCGCTCCTACAAAAATCAGGAAATTCAAAATCCCCATTTGGTTTAAAAAGTAAAGGGACTGAAGTTCAAAATAGATGTTATCAGTATAATCCCTCCATTTTGTTTTTACCTTCAGCGTATTTCCAAGACCTTTCCCGAGAAGAAAATTCAAGGGATTTTCTGTAAGGTTTCCCCACAATACTTCTGCTTGGTCAATTCGGGTTGGATTCGATTCCTGAGCTTTAGCCGAAACAGTTTTGTCCAGGTAATTCATCGCTGGTTGAGCTACTAAAATCCCAATCATTATCAGGACGAAAAATCCAGCAACAAATTTCTTCGTGGAATACTTTTCAGTTACTAAAAATAAACTGATCATAAAAAAAGTCACCCCCAAAAGAAAGGCAAAATTCCCCGCAACCAACATCCCTACAAATAAAATTCCGGTGAAAATAACTCTTTTGATTCCAGTATAGTAAATCAAGGAGACAAAGACCCCAAATGGAAGTAAGGCATTCCCCAGAATTTGGATATTGTAGAACAATCCATTGAAAGTGTATACATCTCCCCAACCCTGAGCCTGGAAAAAAAGCCTCAAAAACATGTAGGAAGACATGTTGAAAAAAAGATTGAGAATTAAGTGTAGGCTGATCAGGAAAACGGACTGAAGAACCAAAAACCCAATCAAAATTCGGATATAGCTGGTTTTTGGATTGATGAAAAAGGCACCTTGAATCAAAACAAGGATTATCAAAAACCGCAAAGAAGTGCCCAGAGAATTTCCGAAAGCAGCCGAATATCCCAACATCAAAAATCCCCAACCTACAATCAGCTGTAAAAGAATGAGTCTGGATCTTTCTGTTTTTTGGAGAATGAAATTGGCCTGAAAAGCAAAAAAACCAAAAAGAGCCAAGTTCATCAACGAAGAAAAAGGCTTTAATGGAACCTGTCTGGTCATGATCAAAACCACCAAAAAAAACATTCCTGTCGCCAAAAAGGAATGAATTTTTGATTTAGAAATTACCGGAGTAATCAAAATTTGACAGGAATAATTAGTTGTTTATCAATCCAATAAACCCAGACATGCAGCAAGCGAATCTCTCCAATAGGGAATGGTGATCCCAAAATCCTTTTTGATTTTGGATTTATCCAAAACTGAATAAAATGGTCTTTTGGCAGGGGTAGGATACTGGCTGGAAGGAATAGGATTCACCTTGCAAGGAATTTCACTCATTTCCATGATAGCTTTAGCAAAGTCAAACCAAGAACAAATCCCTTCATTGGAAAAATGATAAACCTCTGTGCTGGAATTCTTTAGTTTGGGAAAACTATCCAGAATACATGCTGCCAAATCTTGGGCAAAAGTGGGTGATCCTATTTGATCATTTACCACATTTATCTCGGGTCTTTCTTTGCCTAATCTCCTCATGGTTTTGACAAAATTATGTCCAAAAGAACTATAGACCCAAGAGGTTCTTATGATCATTGAATTTGGCAATCCAACCTCAAGAACGGCCCTTTCCCCATCCCATTTGGTCTTGCCATAAATGTTTTTGGGATTGCAATGATCTGTTTCTCGGTAAGGCCGAAAGTTTTCCCCATCAAAAACATAATCCGTAGAAACATGAATAAACTTGAGGTTTCTTTTTTTCGCCTCCAGAGCCAAAAACTTTGGTGCAAGATGATTCACTCGATCTGCCAACTCAATTTCCTGTTCGGCACGGTCTACGGCGGTATACGCCGCACAATTCACAATTACATCCACTGGATTTGAATCCAAAAAAGTCTCAATAGCAGGCGCATTAGTCAGGTCTAATTCTTCCACATCCGTGAAAAGAAATTCAAATGGAACTGAGTCTGCTAGACTTTTTATTTCAGAACCCAATTGTCCATTTGCTCCTGTTACAAGTATTTTTTGCATAAATGATGGATTTTACCCTCTAGGTCAGGAATATTTTTTGAGACTTTTCAACTTTTTTTGAAAAAAAGAATGGCTCTCCATTTCTACAAAATCCTTTAGATAGGCCAAATTTTCCGAGGATAGATATGAACCAAACATCTTTTCAAATTGGATCATTTGTTGGATTTCAGCAGATAAAAAAGAATCCGAATTCTTCCAAAACTGCTTCCATTGTGTCTTTAATTTCCAAAATAAGTCTACTGAATCTTTTGAGGTAACTGAATTTGCATGAGTCCGATAGCTCACCAAACTCTCATTTACAATCTCCACATGACCCAATCCATAGGCGATCAAGGCAATCCAATGATCGTGCATGAGGACTCCTTTTGGAATGGTTTTTAAAAGCTCTCGCATTCCGGCATTGATCATGGAGGCACAACCTGTCACAGTATTGCCAAACATCAAGGATTGAAAAGTTGTCTGATGGGGGTTTAACCCTGCCATTTTCCAAAAAGAAGAATGGAGAAATTCCCCTTCCTCATTTACAACTTCCAAATCTGAAAAAACCAACAATGGAAGGTGTTCCTGGTGCCCGAAAGATTTTTGAAGCATAGCCTCAATCTTTTGCTTATGCCAACTATCATCCTGATCAGCCAAAAAAATCCTCGTGTGGGAAGTGTGCTGGATGGCGAGTCGGAACGCCTCAATCGGCCCGGTGTTTTTTTCCTGGATGATTAACTTGAAATCTTGAAATTTGGAGGAATAGTCTTGAAGAATTTTTACAGTACGATCTGTAGAGCAATCATCCACCACGACCAGTTCCTCAGGAACATGGGTTTGATTGAGCAAGGAATCCAACAGCTCTGCCAGATACCTTTCACCATTGTAGGTACAAAGCGCAACAGAACAGGCTGTATTTGTTGGAATTATTTCAGGTTTATTCTCTGGCATTATCCTACAGAAAACTTCAATTGGAGAAATAGTCGATAGGCTAAGGACCGATTTTTTCCAAGAAAACGGTGGGCATAAAAGGCTCCGAATCTTAAATGGAAAAAGTGATCTAGGTAGTCTTTTAGAGACTTTATAACCAACTGTTGATATCGATGAAACTTGGGATCACTCTCAAATTTCCCCTGAATCGCAAGCAAATTACCCAACTGGTTTTTGATAGCAATCATGGCTGGAAACTCGATACCTCGAATTCGTTTCAAACAATTTCTCAGAATACTGTTTTTCCCACTTGCCCCTGCTCCAGTATCCTGAGAGGAATGCTGCCTGTAATCCACCAAAGGTTGGGGAATATAGGCGAGTTTTCCCTGATAGGATGCAATCAATGCCAAATACCAATCGTGGTAGAGAACTCCCTTCGGAAAAGGCAATGCTATCTGCAATAATTTCCGGTCTATCAGAGCCGTACAGCCGGTGACCACATTGGCGAATAAAAAGTCCTCCGCCTGATTATGGGTCCTGATCTCTCCTTTGAAAAGTTCTTTCAAAACATGTCCTTCTTCATCGATCAGTCGACAATCAGAATGAATTAGTAGATTGTCTCCCATCATCCCCACCATGGTTTCCACCTTTTTTGGAAACCAAACATCATCTTGGTCTGAAAGAAAAATCAAATCTCCTGTACACTTGAGAAGGGTTTTTTCAAAGTTTTTGACAAACCCAAGATTTTTGGAATTGGTAAAAAATTGGAGGTTTGTTTTCTGGGAATATTCTTCCAAAATAGACAAGGTACCATCAGTAGAACCATCATCTCCCACCCAAATTTCATCCACTTGTTTGGTTTGATTAAGAATAGAATCCAGTTGTTTTCTCAAATAGACTTCCCCATTATAGGTGGTCATGGCTACTGAAATCCGTTTGGAATCTTTCTCAGACATTAGTGCCTAGATGCATTTATAAGCCCAAAACGGCCAAACTTTTGAAAACAATTCTCCCAATCCAAGGAAATCTGAAGCAAAAAGCATGAACAGAGGAAAGCAAATCCATCCCCATTTGATCCAAAAATTTCTTTCTTTGGATTAGGTGAATTTTAGGAAAAGTCAGCGCCTTGTACCAAGCCCTTCGAGACTTTGAAAAATAAGATTCATCTCTATCAAAAAGGTCTCTTTTGTCAACTCGAGAATGATAGTTTAGAGTTTTTTGAACCCAATCGGAGTCATAGTTGCCTGTGGAATAATGGGTAAGTAAAATCTCGTAAGAGATGATTCCCGTGTATTTTTGAGTGATTCTCAAGCTAAAATCAATGTCATAAAGATGGAATCCATCGAGAGATTCATCAAAAGGAAACTCCTCCCAAATGTCTTTTTGTGTTGCTAAAAACACTCCATCCAATACCTTGACTTTCTCAAATACCGCATTCTCTTTTTGGGTCGATTGAAATTCGGTTCCGTTTTGGGAGCCTTGGTTCATATGAATCCGGTCGAATAAACTTGTACCCGTGCCCCATCCAGTCGGCAAATAGCTCTTTTTTATCGCACCGGCGACTCCAACTATGCCAACGTCAGGATTATCCCCAAATAAAGAAATTAGACTCCTTCCCCAACCTTCGGATTCAAAGGTGACGTCTTCGTGAACAAAAACTAGGCAATCAAATTGGGCTTGGCGAGCTCCTTGATTATACGCTTTGGATAGATTGAATTGATTGCGATTTTCAATCTTGATTATTTCGAAAGGAACTCCGATAGTTTCTTCGACACTACTAGAAAATTTGGTGAAATCTTCTTTTCTGTAAGATGAAACAACTAGGGAAATCAATGGATGATTTTAAAAATTTGACTTCTCAGGCAGTTTTAAATAATGGCTTGAAATATTCTCTTGCCATTTGGAAGATGATAATTCCTACCCCAACGATGACACCTAAAAATGTAAAAATGATGAAGGATTTCCAGTAGGGAGTTTGAGTGGGATTATTAGGGACAATCGGGGATGCAAATTCGGAAAACACAGGAGTCTCTTTCTTCAATTGAATTCTGGAGGTTTCTAATTCCTGCATCATTGAATTATAGAGATTAAAAGCAATGTTGAATTCGGCAAGTAGCTGCTCCTCTCTGGACCTAGCTCGCTGGGAAATTATTCCCTGATTGGAATCTCTGAATGAAGCCAAGGCGATTTGAGCGTTAATAAATTTATCTTCAGCCTCCTTAGTTCTTTCTTCGATAAACTCAAGGTTGATTCGGAGCTTCCGGGTTTTATAGTCCGTCACATATTTGACAATCTTTTCAAAAATGATATTATTTAATTCCGCGGCAATTAGAGGTTCAGGCATTTTGGTACTCAAGGTTATCATGTTCCCTTCGTCCTCAATTTTGATATGAGCCTTCAATAATTCACTAGCTAAATCCTCCTCTGGGGTGATTCTTAAATAGGATGAACTTCCTTTTTCCTCAAGTGCCGACTGGACAATCGGACTGATTTGAGGTTCCTTACTCGAGAACAGAGTCCCTATTTTGGAAGGAAAACCCATAATCGCTCCCATGATTATATTGAATGGCTTACTGGAATAATCCTCCACCAAATATTCTTCTAGGGTTAGACTGTCCTTTTGAGATTCAAAATAAAACTTCTCATGAACGAGATCGATCAGGAAAGGCTTGCTTTCCAAAATTTCCGGATACATCTCTGGGGAGATGCTTCCGGTTTGGTTTGGAGATTGAAAATTAATTCCAGAGAATCCTGCCAAGGCTCCAAGCTGACCCAGCCCAAATTGTCCAGAGGTCTCTTCCTCTGAAAGCTTTATGGAGGTCGCTTCATACAATTTTGGAGAGAAGATGGATCTGGCAGTACCTAAAGAAAGCATCACCAGGATACTCCAAAAGACAATTTTCCGACGGAAATAAAAATATTCTCCTAACTCAATTAGGTTTATTTCTGGCTTGCCTAAAATCTCCCGGGAAGTTTTTTTCATCAGAATCTCTTGATTGGTAAGTGAAGGTAATTAGAAATCATTTACGGGACCTAAATCAGGAAATAGGTCAATTGGAAAATTTGCTCTTGATGCTTTTCCCAATAGAAATTACTATCGGAGGAGTGACCATTCTGACATAATCTTTCCAGGTGTTTGGCAGGATGGAGGTATCATCCAAAACAATTTTTGTCGCCAGAGGATATCGATATTCTTTTACCAATCCCAATAGGAAACCCTGAAATTTCTGGATCTCCTTGGCCTGAAGCGCATGCTGTACCATCTGGCTGGAGGAAGTAATTCGAATATAGGATTGAGCTGAAAAGGAATTATCGAAATGAAATTTCATCCCCAGTAAGGCACATTCCAAATTGAAAACCCAGTCTTCAAAAATCACTTTCTTAAACTGCAAGGAACCAAGTTTACTCTTTCGGTACATTGCAGCGCAATTCGTACAAACATTATGTTTGAAGAGCATTTCCACCTGAAACCTGTCCTGAAAGGTAATATCACATGGAGGCCCCCCTCGAAAATGCAAAGGATAAAAGGATTCTGGTTCGTCTTCAAAGAAATACCTACTTGAACCAAAAATCACATCGATCTCTAGTTCCTCCTCCAATCTTTTTACCTGAGTAGAAAATTTCCCGTGATGCAAATAATCATCCGCATCCAGGAATTGAATAAAGTCTCCGGATATTTCCGAAAGCCCTTTGTTTCTTGCGGCAGCTACACCTTGATTGGCTTGTGAGAAATAGCGGATTCTTGGGTCCTTCCCTACAAAGGAAAGGGCAACTTCCTCCGTGTTATCTTTTGATCCATCATTGATAATCACACATTCCCAATTTGAATAGGATTGATTGATAACAGATTCTATAGCTTCTGCTAAATACTTCCCTTGATTATAGCAAGTGATGATGACAGAAACCAATGGATCCAGACTCATTTTATGAACTGACAATTATATTTTTTTGTAAAAGCTCTTTCTAAGAACCTTCAAATAAATGCTGTAGAACTTATAATTGATATTGAAATATCTCTTAAGCGTATGTCTCCTCTCCCGCTCCAAGGCATCTGAATTAGAAGGGGAAGAACTCATTCCTTGCGCGTCAAAAACGGAGATAACTTCAGGTACATGACGATAGCTACACCCACCTTTTATAACCGCAAGCATAAAAAACTTCCAATCGGAAGCAATTTTCATTTCGGTATCATACATACCGATCTCGTCAAATAGACTTTTGGAAATCAGGCAGGCGGGATGAGGAAGAGAATCGTAATAAAAGTATCTAAAAGACAGCCCGTCGGGATATTTTTTGACATAGGACCCTTCTGATTCTACAACCTCGATATCTCCAAAAACCAAATTTTCTCCATTCGATTGTTGAATTAGTTTGGAAAGCGATTTCGAACTTTCAAAAAAATCCCCACTATTCAAGAAAATCAAATAATCTCCGGTTGCATTCTTGATTCCTTTATTCATGGCTTCGTAAACGCCAGAATCCTTTTCGCAGAGCAAGTAATCAATACCAGAAACTTGAGCTTGGAGGTATTCCTGACTCCCATCCTTGGACTCTCCATCGATAACCAAATATTCCAAATTTGGATAGTCTTGATTTAAAACGCTCTCAACCGTTTTTTTCAGCCCTTCCAAGTTATTTAGGTTGATCGTGATGACTGAAATTTTATTATTTATCAAAGTGGGTTATGATTAGGCTTTGCCGCAGATTGATATAAGGAAAGGCATTCTTGCATCGTTTTCCCCCATGAAAATTTCTTCACTTGGTTTTTCCCATTTTCAATTATGGAAGACCTGAATATTTTATTCATTAATAGGTCATCTAAGCGAGCAACTAAGGACTTTGGGTCATCCAAATCAAAGTATACTCCTGCATTCCCTGCCACTTCAGGGAAAGAGGAATGATTAGGTAAAACAACAGGGCATTCTGCATACATAGATTCCAAGACAGGTATTCCAAAACCCTCATATTTTGACGGAAAAACAAAAGCAAAAGCTTTGTTATAAAAAGTGTATAATTCCTCATCTTCGAAGGAATATTGCTTGACCAGTTCACTTAATCCTAGTGAGGAAACAACCTGTAGTTCATCTTTGGTCAATGATCCTCCTCCTAAACAAAGTAATGGCATTCGATTGGCTTTTAGCCAATCACTTATCGAGTGAATAAACCAGTTGAAATTTTTATAGTATGCCCTATTTCCCACAAAAAGTAAAAAGTCTGAATCTAGATCCACCAAAGAAAAGCTTTTGATTCCAGATTTGTTCTTTTGAAGAGAATGGCTTAAATAAATTACCTCAATTTTATCTTGGGATACACCTGGATATAAATTAATGATGTCTCTCTTTGTATTTTCTGAGACTGCAATAATTTTAGTGGCTTTTTCTATAAGTTTTTTTTTGTCTTGAATGATTGAACTATCCTTCTCTAATTCAGGATATTTCTCATGAATCATATCATGCAAAGTCAAAATAAAAGGCTTATCCCCAGAATAGTTGACCAAGGATTTTGTATAGTAAGTAGACACTACAACCTCAAAAGATCCTTGGTTCAAATAATCTTCAAATTCATTTTGTCCCCTTCTTTTCAAGTACTCTTTAACTCTTTTTGGTAAAGCAGACTTAAAAAATTTAGCAATTTTATTTTGCTTTAAATGCAAATTTTCAGTGAAGTAAATAGGACAAATTAGCTCAACATCTCTCTTCTTAGAAAGAAATTGGATTATCTCTGCCGAATATCTTGAAACCCCTCCGAATTTTTGAAGTGAAAAAATTTCTGGGTCTAGAAGAATTCTCATTTTACTGAATGCTCTTTATATATTCAAAGTCTTTCTGAGTCAAGCTTTCCCTTTCCACTTTTGATGCATTTGATTTAACTATTCTACCAATTTTCAAAAGAACTTTCTCCAAAAAAGATTTTTCATTCTCTATAAAAGGATTAGAGGATAGCTGCTTTCTAGAAAAAATATGAAGATTTGATCCGTTGGAATAAAAGTTTAGCTCAAATTCTTTTGCTAAGTATTCCAAAGAGGGTTTGGAATAAAAAGACACATGCTGCCCAGTTGAAGGGGCAAAATACCACCAATTTTCAGGAGTCAAGTCCCCATGTGGTTGAAGTAAAGTCGAAAAAACCAAGGTGTCAGAATAATCCAACATCTTCTTGAGTTCGCTTTTCGGATCTGGGAGGTGTTCAAAAACTTCAAATGCAGTCAAAATATCAAACTTTTGGTTTTGGGGTAGGTCCTCCAAATCAAAATGTTTGGCAAATAAATTTTCACAATAAGTGTCCTGTCTGTAAAAATTAAACCCTAAATCCCGCATTATTCTGACAAACAAACCATAACCACCCGCATAATCCAAGTATACACCGTTATCATTGAAGATTCTATGATCAAAAAATCCCCTAAGTACTTCTGAAAAATGAAGGTTTCTGGAGACTAGCCCTATGTCTAGTTGAGTAATAGCTGACTCATAGGCTTCACTTAACCAATAAGGATCTTCTGTTTGAATAAATCCACAAGAAGAACATTTGAAATACTCAACGTGGTATCTCTTTAAAACAATGGCTTTAAAAAGGCTTATACCCGGCTTCGAACAAACACGACACTTCATTATCTTAATCAAATACTTTTTAAATCAAGCTCTTCTAAAGTCTTTACATTGAAAAATTAGAATTCATAAGCTTCAAAGACCGCTTTAAACCTGATAGTTTTATGTTGAATATTCTATAGTTTATATCATTTTTAGACTGCCTAGCGTTGACGATAGGCTCGATATTTCAAAAGAAACTTAGGGAATGCATTGCCCAAAAAAGTCTTTAAAGGGTCTAATACATTTCTTCCTAAAAATGATTTATTCCTAACCTCATCATCTTGCCTTCCATACAGTTCCTCGATAGCAATTTTGTCTGCGATTTCAAAAACAGCAAAGTTTTTAGGTCTAGTTTTAAGGGATAGAGCTTCTGATGGTAAATTACTAAACTTTGATTCTTCCGTGGTATGTGTCGCCTCAGGACCAAAACCAATATTTGAAACAAGGTTATTCTTAGGCATAACTGTAAGTCCCTTCCTGTTCCAAACCAAATATTGAAGTTGATAGTCCCAAGTATCAATTTCCCCATTTTGGCATGCACTAAGGTTTTTTATCCATTGCTCAGAAATTCTTCTATCTCCAAACCTTTGATCAAGCTGCTTTTTGAGTTGGCTTGAATTCAAATTCACCATTTTTAAATCATATTCTTTCCACACTCGCCTCCAGGTAGCCCATCCCCAAATGTGAACAAATGAAGAAAAATAATAGTCCCAAGGAATATTAACTTTTCCACTCAAAAAATTATTTCCCGAAATCATAAGCACCTGATCATCATTTCTATGAAATGACAATAGATCATCACAATAGGAAAAAAAAGACGGATGAGGCAAGCAATCATCTTCCAAAATAATACCCTCCTCGACGTGTTCAAAAAACCAAGAAATTGCCTGACTGACTGCTTTTCCACAGCCAAGATTTTGATCTCTAAAATTGGTTTTTATATCACATTCCCAATCTATTTCATCCAATACTAATTTTCTAACTGCTTGACACTTTTCAACATCACCTTCTTTATCAGGACGAGGTCCATCAGCCGCTATATAAAGGAATTCAGGCTTGATTTCCCTTATCCGGTCAAGAACTTTTTTAGTGGTATCTGGTCGGTTAAAAACCAAAAAAAGAATCGGGGTCCTCATGGGTTCAGATTGTCTTTGAAAAACAAAGTATTCAGAGTTTTTGCAAAAAGTTTGTATCCATTCTCCTCCATAAATCTATAGCTCAGCCCTTCTTTCGGGAACTCGACCGATGATTTACTCGCCAATTCTTCTATTAAAACAATTTTGGGTCTATATTTCTTCCAATCATTTGAGCATAAAACTTGATAATCTAAACCTTCTACATCAATAGAAAGGAAATCTATGGTCTGCCCGTCTGAAAGATATTTATCCAAAACTTCATCAAGGCGCTTGGTGAAAAGATCAATTTTCTTTTCTACTTTATATCCATTTAAAATATATTTTTCAGCATTTTCACCAGAAAAAGAATTCAAGGCCTTTTCGTCAAAAACATAATACAGTAATTTTTGTGCCTTATCCGAAATTGGAACTTCCAAATTGACATCATCAGGTCTCAACTCCTCAAATGGTCTCATACTTCCTGGCATAGCATCAATATTGATCCCTCTCCAGCCTTTTTTATAAAACAAATAAGTATTGGAAAATCTCTCTGGATGATGTGCGCCTACGTCTACATAAAACCCGCTTGCCTTATTTTCAAAAATTCTCTGTAATAATAAATCTTCACCTTCTTGCGAATACGAAATAGTACCAAACAAAAGTTCTCTTTCTATGTCAGACCGATAATAATGTTTCAGCCGGGCTGGGGTAAGTTTATCTACAAAACTTTTAATCAATGACTTAACCATTCTCCTTTTATCAAATATTGCGCCTTACCTTTAATACCAAGATTACCAGTATTATAAAAATCACCTTTTACTACAGTTATTTCTCCTATACGATCTTTGGGCCAATCTGCTTCAATATCATTATTGAGTAACCTCCCCCCAATAGAATACGCACCCTCAACAAATGGAAATTCAGAAATCTTGCATTTCACTACCCTTGTTCCTGTTTCAAAGGAATTAAATAGGATATTTTGATAAGAACTATATAAAACAGATAAAGACTCATCACTCTCAGAATGAATTGAAAAACCTAAATCAATCTTTGAGTTGGCCACATTGGTTTCAATTTTAAAGCAAAAGAAAATGGTTTGCCCAGTCAAAATAGTATTTATCAAATCTCCATCCTCATTCTCAAGATAAAACTCTTTAAATGTCACCGAACCGTTACCACTCCTGTCTTTTAAGCAAGAAAGGTCTCTTACTATGGAATTCTTTTCTTCTTTTAAGTAGTAGTTTATTGCATTTGAGGAATCCCCATTAAAAACCAAAGAGCCATTTCTCATTACCAATCCTTTTGTGCATAATTGTTTTACACTAGCTAGATTGTGACTTACAAATAAAACCGTTCTACCCTGGCCCTTACTGACATCCCCCATCTTACCGAGGCACTTTTTTTGAAATTCAGCATCCCCAACAGCCAAAACTTCATCGACAATCAATATTTCACTGTCCAGATGGGCAGCAACTGCAAAGGCTAATCGTACATACATTCCAGAAGAATATCGCTTGACCGGGGTATCGATATACCTCTCCACCCCTGAAAAATCAACGATTTCATCGAATTTTCGAGCAATTTCATTTTTCCGCATCCCCAAAATCGCACCGTTCAGAAAAATATTCTCCCGACCAGTCAATTCAGGATGGAAGCCTGTGCCAACCTCTAAAAGGCTGGCTATTCTTCCTTTAACTTTAATTTTACCTGTTGTCGGGGCAGTAACTTGACTTAAGACCTTTAAGAGAGTACTTTTTCCTGCTCCATTTTTTCCGATAATACCAACCGCATCGCCTTGATGAATTTCAAAATTTAAATCCTTTAGACTCCAAACGATATCACTTTTTCCTTTTTGCGATCGGTCATTGGTCTCACCAACAGCCAAAAAAGGATCTTCGCGTCCTCTATATAAAGCCCACCAACGTTCTAAATCTCTAGATAAAGTACCAGATGAAAACTCTCCCAACTGATAGGCTTTAGAAATTTCTTCTACTTTAATTGCAATTGGCATTTGAAACTTAAATCCTATTTAAATAGTATCCACAAAACTTTTTTCTACTTTATTAAAAATCACCAATCCGACAAAAAACAAAACAATAGATGTAATTAAGGTGTAGGTCAAAGTATAAATATCGAAGACTCCCACTCCAAGTAAACTTTTTCTAATTCCTTCAATGATGAAGGTCATTGGGTTCAAAGCCACCAAATAATATAACTTCCCACTCAGGCTAGACAAAGGATAAATGACAGTCGTCGCATACATTAGGAGTTGAACTCCAAAAGTCAGCAAAAACACCAAATCCCGATACTTCGTAGTCAGAGACGAAATAATCATTCCTAACCCCAATCCCTGCATCGCCATCGCCAAAACAAATACCGGGAACAGCAACAAATGAAAATCCCAGGAAATAGATAACCCTGATAGTAAATAATAACCAACGACTACAAGCAACAAAAGCATCTGAACACCAAATCTCAAGAGGTTTGAGATGACAATACTCAGAGGCATCACAATTCTGGGAAAATAGACCTTTCCAAAAATTGCTGAATTGTCCCGAAATACTGTAGAAGTCTTATTCAGGCAGTCAGCGAAGTAATTCCAGGAAGTAATCCCCGCTAGGTAAAATAGCGGCTGGGGAAGTCCATCAGTTGATAATCCGGCCAAATTGCCGAAAACGAACATGTAGACCAGGGTAGTAAAAATAGGTTGGATAAAGAACCAAATAGGGCCAAGGATGGTCTGCTTGTAAAAGGAAACAATATCTCTTTTGACAAACAAAAAAAGTAAATCTCTATATCGCCAAACCTCCTTGAGTTTAAGGTCAAAAAGTTTGTTTTTTGGCTCTATAATAAGATCCCATTGTTCTGAATCTATTTGCATTAGTGAATCTTTACTAGATGATTGGGAGGGTTACTTAAAATTTATATGTTTTTGGTTTTTCTTGAGTTTATTGACGCCGCAGGCACTCCAGCTACCACTTCACCAGCTAGGATATTTTTTGTCACTACTGCGCCAGCACCTACGATAACTTCATCTCCCAAGTCAATCCCCGGAAGAATTACCGCACCAGCTCCAATCCTGCATTTTTTTCCCATTCTGACATTTCCAAGAACTATTGCTCCTGGTCCTATTTCAGAATAATCTCCGATCTGACAATCATGATGGACTTGAGCCCGAGTATTGACTAATACCCCCCTGCCTAATTGGACCATTGGGCCTACAAACCCAAATGACATGACATCAGCAAAACTCAATTCGGATTGAATCACACTAGTTGGTGCATGAATTGACCCCAAAACTCCTCCGTTTTCTGACAATAAAAGATCAAGATTCTCTCTCCATTCGGGATTTCCGACTCCTAAGAAATAGGTTGAATATTTGGTTAAGGAAGATTGAAGGTCATGAATTGATTTTATGACTTTAACTCGGTCTAATGTTGAAGGGATTTCTTGGTTTTGGTCGAAGAAAATACAAGAAGGCAGCTTTGGTTCTAACATTCGGATCAATGCCAAAACCTCTTTACCATGTCCTCCAGCCCCAGCAATGATCATTGGTAAACCAGATTATTTAAGTCCAATTCCGTAGTGAGTAAACCCTAAGGTTCCTAAATATTTTCGGTCGTATATATTCCTTCCGTCGAAGACTACTTTGTTTTTCAAAAGCTTGCCTACAGCATCCCAGCTTGGGATCCTGAATTCAGACCATTCAGTCACCAAAAGTAAAGCATCGGCATCCACACAGGCATCATAAGCGTCCTTGCAATACGTCACCTTGTCGAAAATATAATGTTCCCTTGCTTCGTCCATGGCCTTAGGGTCATAGGCTTTTATCTTAGCTCCAGCAGCTCGCAGTTCGTCGATGATCACTGCAGCCGGTGATTCCCTCATGTCGTCGGTGTTGGGTTTAAAACTCAAGCCCCACATGGCAAAAGTCATCCCAGAAAGGTCATCTCCAAAATGAGCTTTCACCTTAGCTGCTAGGATGAACTTTTGATCCTCATTAACATCCTCTACCGCTTGTAAAACTCTAAGATCATAACCATACTGCTTGGCTGTCTTGATGATGGCTTTGACATCTTTCGGAAAACAAGATCCTCCATACCCTACCCCGGGATAAATAAACTTGGTTCCAATTCTCGGGTCCGAACCAATCCCTTTTCTGACCATAGTCGCGTCTGCTCCTACTCTTTCGCAAAGATTCGCGATGTCATTCATGAATGAGATTTTGGTTGCCAACATGGCATTTGCAGCATACTTAGTCATCTCTGCAGATGGAATATCCATGTAGATAATCTTTTCTCCGCTGAGCTGGAATGGCTTGTACAAGCGCTGCATAATTTTCTCAGCACGCTCATCATCTACCCCGATCACTATTCGGTCTGGTCTCAAAAAGTCCTCAACAGCAGCGCCTTCTTTCAGGAATTCTGGATTGGATGCTACCGCAAATGGCAAATCAGAATTTCTCTTATCCAATGCTGATTGGATGGTAGCTCTAACTTTCTCCCCTGTAGAAACCGGCACAGTGCTCTTGGTCGCCACGACAATATAATCCGTCATTTTCGTACCTATTTCTTCTGCCACTGCCAAGACATACTTCAAGTCTGCAGAACCATCTTCCCCTGGAGGTGTCCCTACTGCTATGAAAGCAACTTCTGCACCCTGAATTGCTTCTCCCAGGTCGGTACTAAAATGAAGTCTCCCGCTTTTATAGTTTCTTACGACTATTTCTTCCAGTCCAGGCTCATATATAGGCATAATCCCATTTTTGAGCTTATCAATCTTTTTCTGGTCAATGTCTACACAGGTGACATCAATCCCGACATCCGCAAAACATGCTCCCGAAACTAGGCCTACATAGCCAGTTCCTACAACAGCAATTTTCATAATTTTTAATTAATTGGAATTATTCACTAAGGTTTGAACCAAAATGGCAACGGTAGCAAGACTGGAAGCAATTCCAATCCAAGTACCTGCAGTGATTCTTTCACGATATGGTTTTTCAGGGACAACAATTTCCGCTCCCGGTTCCAAACTTGGATAAAACTTCAATCCCAAAAAAGAATGGGTTCTTCGAGCATCTCCATTGGCATAAATGACATAGGTCTTGCTTCTTCGCGCTTTCTCTGAAAATCCTCCAGCTTTGGAAATATAGCCTCTTAGTCCTTGAGTTCTTACAAATCGGGTGGTTGTCGGCAATAAGACCTCTCCAATCATCCGGACTGTTTGAAGTTGTTTTGGAATTTGGATAATGTCTCCTTCCTGAAGGATCAAATCTTCGGGACCTCCGGGATTTGCCAAAATGCTTTCCAAATCAATCCCTACCAAATCCTGTTCTTTCTTTCTCAGGGCATTTACCGCAGAGTCTAAGGCGACACTATCTTGGGTAAAAAATTGATTAAACCTAGCCTTCTCCCGTCTCATTGCCTCCTCTGCTCTATTGGTTTCAAGCTCGGTTAGTTTTTTATCCAGTCTTTCGTAAAGCAGGTTCTCCGCTTCATTCCCTTTTCTAAACTTCTCGGGGTCCAAATTGGATCGCATCTCTTTCAATGTCTGTTCCCTTTTTTGGTCCTCAGTCAATCCTTTATAATATAAAGTCCTTCTGACTAAATTCGCCCCTTTTGGATAAGCAAATTGAGTCAAGCCTCCAGCTCTTTTCACCACATCGGAAATTCTTTCATTGGCACCGGCCAAAGCAAATTCACCTGGATAAATCACCTCACCGGAGATTCTTACCAATTGTTCCCTTTCAAACCCCGGACTTCTTCGGATAAATACATGATCGAAAGCTTGCAAAGGCATATTCTTCTCTGCTTCTGTCAAGGTCAAATTTGGATTAATGTTCAAGGTAATAATCTCAGCAATCCGACCTGGACTTGATGCATTCCTGACTCTTCGAGCAATTTCAATGGAAGAATTGGTTGCTGATTCCAAAAGACCTCCAGACCTGAGAATCAAATCACCAACGGTCATGGAAGAGGCATAAGGATAAGTTCCTGGGCTATTGATCTCTCCTGAAATCTTCACATATAACTCCTCCTGAATATCATATCTGCTCGGAATAAACAACAAGTCTTCATTCTTCAAGGAAATATCACGTGAACTTCCATTCAGAATCCCATTTAAATCCAGCGACTCAGCAGCCAAAGTTAAATCTGAATTGGTCCTGTAGAGAGTTGCTCTATTTACAAAGGCCTCCGGTCTTAGTCCTTCTGCTTTTTCTAATAATTGCTTTACAGTTAGCTCTCCATTTTCCAGGGAATATTCCCCGGGTCTGAATACAGCTCCTTCGATTTGAACTCGATTGGAAAATCGAGTCAAAGATTCGCTAATCAATATTTCATCACCATCCTTTGGAGAAAAAGAATCAAACTCCTCCTTAGTGACATCAAAAATCTTTTTTTCTTTATTTTCAATTCTTCTGACAGTCACTCTATCCCTATACGCATTTGGCAAAAATCCTCCGGTGTACACAAATAAATCGGTCAAATGCTCACTTGGTTTAACCTCAAAAAAACCTTCCCGGCGAACTAGACCGCTGATTTCAACCCTTGCCTGAACTGGCGGGACAATTACAACATCATTATCTTGAAGGGTAATATTTGAACTTTGTACACCTTTGGTGAGAAACTCATAAATGTCAACTGTCGCCACAAGCCTGCTATCGCGATATACCTGAATATTTCGAAATGCACCGTTTTCATTAGGCCCACCCGCAGCAAACAATCCATTGAACACAGTCGCAAAAGATGGTAAAGTATAAGTTCCCGGCTTGCTCAGTTCGCCAACCATTGAAACTTTGATGGACCGAATATTTCCTATTCTGACCTCAAGAAAAGTATTAGGATTACTACCTGCCAAACCTGAATAAATCCTACTCAATGCAGATTTGATCCTTGAGCTGGCTGCCTCAATTGTACTACCTCCTACCTGAATCACTCCTACATTTGGGATCATAATTCTACCCTCGGGAGTTACGGTTACATCATAGGACTGCTGAGAAACTCCATAAACATCGATCAACATCTGATCGCCTCCTCCTATGACGTAGCCTTGTGGAGTGGGTATATTTAAGCTTGGGTTAAAATCGAGATTTCGGTTATGAAAGAGTTTGTAGCCAAATATTTTCTTTTGATAAGGAGTCAGATCATAGTATGGATCCGCTCTTCTAATGGAGTCAAATGGATCATTTTCCATTCCATCGCTGGCATATGACCTCATACCTGAAGTACTAACACCAGTTGACCCGGAGGTTTTTCTTTTTAGCCCATAAATTCTTTCTCGGAGTTTACCTGCCTCAATGGGTGAAAGACCTTGCTCCTGAGCTAAGGACTCCAGCTGCGAACTTGTCAATCCACTGGCTTCAGCTCTCTTGATCAACTGTTCAATTTGAGCATCAGATAGATTGTCCACCTTTAGAGTACTTAAATTGCTCAGGCTCTGAGCAAATCCAATAAGTCCTAATCCCAAAAAGATCAGGACAAAAGCCAAAAATTTTTTCAAAACAAGTGGATAAATTAGTTTGCTTTTCAATTCCGAATTCAAGACGTCAAAGTTGCAAAATTTCCCTAACATAATGTCAATCTAGATACAGCTTCGCCCTTTCAGTCCCAATCGGAACCTACCAAGGCATTTAAATTGTCAAAAAATCAAACTCCTGCCTGTCTATCAAACAGAATGAGTCCTCCAGAAGAAATTCTTCCAGTGGCCAAGGTAAACAGCACTTTACGGTCAATCAGCTGTTCAATTCTTTTGGTCAAATGATTGATATATTCATCATTCAGGTTCGTTCCGGTTACCAGTACGTCAATAGTCCCAGTGTCGCTACCGCGGGCAATGTCACCGGTTAGTACCACCTGCTCCACTTCTCCCATTCTTTCCAAGATCTGCTCCAATAGCATATCCAGACCTAAATACTTTCGAATAATATCCCGGATGTTAGTAAAGAACGGATGCTTGACGTTTGCCTGATATTCAATTTTGTTTTTATCCGAATGCTTTACCAAAATCCCGGCCTGAGTGAGATTATTCAGTTCTTTACGAATAGCATTGGTGGATTCTCCAAACTCCTCAGCCAAGCCCCTCAAATGGCTATGATTTTGGGAGTTGACAAAAAACTTGACCAAAAGCCTCAGCCTGGTCTTGGATGTGATCAAAGATTCTAACATAAAAAATCCCGGAATAATGAGTAACAAAGGTACTCATTATGCGAAATTGGAAAAATAATTGAAGAAATTTTGGTGGAAAAATATACTCAAAAAACTAGTTCTTAACCTCTGTAAATATTTCTAGGGCTCGGCTTGATCATTTTTCTAAAAAGAACTCCTGATAATCCACTGAAGCCACCTAATAAAAAGCCTAAAATGCCAACCACTCCTACCAAAGTCATCCCTGAAACCCCACCTAATAATTCTCCCATTTTGTCTGGCAAGGCACTCGCTGAGGTCAAACCCAGATAAATGCTGATTCCTACCCAAGTAAACCCCATTCCTAATCCACCTCCCATAAACCCACCAAATCCTGTGGGTAGGATCAGTGCACTTAAAAGCCCAATACCGATCATCAGGCCCCAAAAAGGCACTAAAGGCCCCAAGAAGACCACTAACAGTACCACTAGAATAGTCAATAGAATAAATCTCATTTCTGATTACTTTAAGCTGGTTTTAAACAAGACACCATCGGTTTGATCTGGAGTGCGGAGATTAAAGTTCAAATATTCTCCATTAGCCCATTTGGTAATAAAATTAGCGTAATATTTACTGCCTGGATTACCAGATTGTCCACCAGGGTAAATTCCATAAGCTTCTACTTCGTCTCCCAACTCAACTACCATTCTCCAGCTTGCTCCATGACGGCTTCCCGTGGCATTGACAATACCCGAACCACCGCCCGTGTAAATATTGGATACCGAGAATGATTTGAAAGTTGGTACCAAATGCTGGATGGTGGTCTTTTTATAATTTGCCCATGAATAATCCCCCTCCTCTTCTTCCCACTTTTTCATAGCTACCAAAAGAGAATCAAAACCTACTCTGACATGAAATTCTGCTGTTTCTAATGCCTCTGTATTTCTGATATCAAAAACCGAGTCTTTAGGTGAATTCGTCAATAATTGAATAGTTTGGTAGGAGTTTGGAGAAACCAGAGGCACATCATAGCTTCTCAAATCCCGCCAAACGCTCTCGGCGGTTTCGGCAAACCAAATTGAATAAAGTGATTGAGCTTTTTGATTGGGAGCAGCTTTGTAATTCCAATCCGAAAGTTCCTTCAAGTATTTCTCGGCTTCTGGAGTACCTGCTTTGTGCTCGCCCAAATATCTGAGCATCACAGGCAATGCTTCGGCGGCTTGAAGATTGTAATCATCAAATTGAAGATTCTTCATGTCCTCCACCGTGATCTGCTCCATTTCTCTCAAACTATTATTGATTCTTCGATTTCGATAATGCTCGTAAGAATTGTCAAATACATAATATGGGTAAGAAGGATCTACTGGGTGTTGGTTTGCGGAGGAGACAAATCCTCTTTCAGGATTTAAGGTGCTGGGATTCTGAGAATTTGGGATATATCCCTGCCATTCCATTTTGGGATTGGATCCATCCATAAAGTATTTCCCCTGGCCTTTCCATTTTAGAGGGAATTTACCTTGAATCCTTAAAGCTATATCTCCATTCTTTGCCGCAAAGACGAAGTTTTGCGCAGGTGCTGCGTAATGGTCTAAAGCAGCATTGTAATCTGCATGATTTTTTGCCTTATTCATCAGAATGAAGGTCTTTTGCTCATTTGAACCTTCGTGCACGGTCCACTTCAAGGCAAAATTGGTGTCTTGTCGGTCTCCTCGGAAGCTTTTGTCATAGACTACTGGGCCATAATGAGTGTAGACTACGGTATCCAGAAAAGTTGCTTCTCCTTTTACTTTTATCTCCTCAACCCGAAATTGAGTGGGTCTCCATTCGTTACCGTACTTATAAGTAGCTCTGGTTTCGTCCTGAAATACAATTTTATACCAATCTCTGGCATCCTTGGTCGCATTGGTTACTCCCCAAGCAATATTTTCATTGAATCCGGAAATCACACCCAAAGCACCAGGTAAGGTCGCTCCTTTTACGGAATGCTGGGGAGTAGTCAGCTGCATGGAGTACCATAGAGAGGGGAGATTTAAACTTAAGTGAGGATCATTCGCCAGAATTGGATTACCATTTTTGGTCTTTTTGCCTGCTACTGCCCAGTTGTTTGAGCCTACACCCTCCACAGGCTGAGGAAGAGGTGATGCGATTAATTGCTCCATAGGATAGGCAATGCTATCTGGACGTGTTATAGCAATTGGGGTAAAATCCCAGACCCTGCTTGCTTCGATCACCGGGTCATTATCCTTAGGAAATTCAGGAAAAAGCTTGTTGAGCTTAGATTCTCCCAAAATTGCCTTCAAATTGGTGAATTCCAGATCCCGGTCTCCTACCAACATGTCAGACATGTATTTGAGCAATAGCAGGGATTTAAAGGCAGACCATGGTTCTGGTCTATAATTCAAAATTTTATATTCTACCGGAAGCCTTGCATTATTAAGCTGTGCGATATATTGATTCACTCCGTCAGCATATGCCTCTACCAAGGCCAATGTCTCCGGGTCTTTTTCTTGTAGATATTTCAATCCCAATTCAGCTCCGAAAGCCAAACCCTTTCTCCGGGTCATTCTATCCAAGTCCAATGCCATCGGACCAACTATTTCAGATATTCGGCCTGCAGCTGCCATGGTCTGAAATTCCATTTGCCAAAGCCGGTGCTGAGCGGTCACATATCCCTGAGCTCGGTAGAGATCTTCCTCATTTTGAGCAAAAATGTGGGGGATTAGATTTTCATCATACACTACCTCCACTGGAGCTGATAGGTTTTTCAAGGAAATTTCCTCTTTCGCCAGTTGATCTTCACTGAGGGTGTTTTGCCAAAATCCATGATTGGGATCCAACAAAGGAGCAATGGGAGGAATCTGTCCGAGTGGTATGGAAATGACAATAGCCAAGGCTACCGTCATCAGGAATACCAGGATAAAGGAAAGAAATTTCATACGCTTGCTTGGGGTGAAATAGCTAGGGCACAGGAATTTCAAACCAGAACTTCTTGTACCAGAAAGGAAAACTAAAAAAAAATTAGCTAGAAAAGAAAACTCCCCGGAAGAACCGATGAGTAGATTAACTATTGGATGGTAATTGGAAGCTTTAATTTGTCCCAACGGATAACCAAACCCGGGCTTTCAATATCAATGGAAAGACGCTCTGTGGTGGTTTCTTCCCAAACTGGGGTCACTTCTACTCTAAGCACATCATTTTTTTCATCATACTGAAAATGTCCATGCTCAAGATTCCAGTCAGAGTTCAGAATGACAGTCCATTTTCCCGTTTCTTTGGGAATGGTAAACAAGGAATACTTGCCAGCTGCTAGTGGCTTTCCTTCCACAGTAATATCCTGAGGCACATCGATAAATGTCGCCTCATTGGCTCCTGTCCTCCAGACTACATTGTAAGGAACTAAATCTCCCCAAAGGGTTCTTCCTTTTACCGCAGGAGACCCGTATTGAACTTTTATTGATTTTGCGCCAATGGAACCTTCTTTTACCTCCAATGGGCTAGGCCTCTTTTCTTCCTCAGAGGCTTCTTCAACTGCAGCTTCTGAGGTTTCGGCTGTTTCCGTGTTTTTGGAACCACAACCATAAAAAGCCATTGCGGCGGAAGTGGCTAGGACAAACAAAATGTTCTTTTTCATGTCGGTGATGAGCTGATAGACGATAGGGTATTTACGTAAAGGTAAGTTAATGGATTCAAATCAAACAAGAGGCCAAAAGAAACGAATCTATATTTTTGCCGTATCCTTGGGCAAATAGCACCTTCGAATAAACAACTTTGAATTTTAGGTTTTTTGGACCTAAAATTGCCCAAGGAAGCTCACGAAATCCAAACCACTATTATTTTTGATGAAATATATTTGCTGGATAGTATTTTTGGTTACCATGGCACTCTATCTGAGCGTTTTGGTTTCGCCCACAAATTTCCCCTACGTAGGTTTATTACCTTTCCTGATCCCGGTAATCATCGCGGTCAATATTTTTCTTTTTATCATTTTGGCTATTTCATGGAAAAAATCAGCTTTGATTCCTCTTTTGGCTTTGGCTATCGGGTATAAATTCTTTGTAATCACCTATCAATTTCACTCTTCTTCTGAAAATGAACCCGGGCTTCGTGTATTGACCTACAATGCCCATATGTTTGACTACAAAAGACGAACTACAGGAGAATTTGACCCAAATATTTATACCTGGCTTAGAGATCATCCCGCTGACATCAAAGTATTTCAGGAATTCTACCAAGACAACACCTCCCCTTCCAAAAACTCTCTCAAGATCTTGAGCAAGGAAGGCGAATACCAATACAGCTATCAAGCAGGAGAAGGAAACAGCGATAGACGCTCCTTAGGCATGGCTATTTTTTCCAAATACCCAATCGTTCATGATGGAGTCGTGTTTGACACCAAATATTCCAATGGGGCGATGTTTGCCGACATCCGGGTTGGTTCAGACACCTTGAGGATTTACAATACGCATCTGGAATCCATGGCCATACAAGCTGAGGCTCTGGATAATTATGATCAAGCAAAGCAAGTGTATCGAAAAACTCTGGGAAAACTTCACCGTGGCAGTATGGCCCGGGCCGAGCAATTGGATATTCTTTTCGAACATCTAAGCAACAGCCCTCACCCGGTAATTTTGATGGGAGACCTAAATGAAATCCCCTATTCTTACGCCTATTTCAAGCTGAGTCAAAAGCTAAAAAACGCATTTGAATTGGCGGGAAGGGGATTTGGATTTACGTTCAACCGAATCCTGTTTTTCCTTCGAATCGATCATATTTTCGCCAGTCCAGAACTTAACCCTGTTTATTTTCATACTCATAGGGAAGTGGATTATTCAGACCATTACCCTGTTTCTGCTACATTTCAATTGCCGGAATAAGCCTTTTTTTCTTGCTTCTTTTCCCAGACTTTCTTCATAGGCATCAGCATTATAGGAAGTAGAATTTGATCTGCTACCAATGCAAAAATTAAAGATGTGCCGATCAGCAAGCCGGAATAGTAAGTAACCCCAAACCTGGAAAACAAAAACAAGGAAAAGCCTGCGACCAAAATCACCGTAGTCCAAATCAATGCCTTTCCCGTCTCCAGAAATGTTCTTTTCAAAGCATAAAACAAGCTTTTTCCCTTACTCATTTCTAGACGTAGACGAGTCATGAAATGAATACTATCGTCCACAGCGATCCCAAAAGCCACCGTGAAAAGAATTGCAGTAGTGAGCTTAAACTCCACACCTAGCAAATACATGACTCCCAGCATCCACAACAAAGGCACCACATTTGGAATCAATAAAATGAAAGAAATACGCCAAGACCGAAACAAAACTCCAGCGATCAAACCGACCAACAAGAAGGCCACTCCCAATCCTCGAGCCATCTGTAAAGTCACGGTTTGGTGCCCCTGATCAATCAAATAAGAAGTGCCGGTCCAGCGGACTTGGAGTAAATCCTGATCTACTTCATTTTCTAAGAAGCTGAAAAATTCCGCCCGCTTTCTTTCCATTTCCAAAGTCCCCAAGTCTGGGATTCTCCCTCCTATTCTTCCTTCCTTGCGGTCTAGGGTTAATACCTCTTTGCCGCTTCTATCGATAAATCGCCCCAGATAGCTCTTCATCCTTAAAAATTGCCCCTGAGACGGAAAAGTGAAAGCACGTTCCGAACCTTGATTTTGGGCTTGGTTGAGTGCTTTTACCAAGGTAATCGGCGAAATGAATTCTGCTTTTGGAAAAAGCTCCTGAAGCTTATGTTCAACTGTTTCTATCTGCTGAAGAACCTCATATTCCACCAAGGAACTGGAATTCAAGCCTGTTTTAAGGTAAATTTCTATGGGGTTAGAACCCCCAAACTCCTCATCGAAAAAGATAAAATCCTGTTGGATCGGATGATCTTCTGGCAAATTGTCCAATAGAAATCCGTTGACGGGGATTTGATTTCCCGCCCAAATTCCAAAGACCGATAGGCTCAGGAAAGCCCAAGGAATCCATCTTCGATTGCCTACTATCCAGATGAAAAATGGAGCCATTCCAATCTCCGCAGATGAAAATGAATATTTGGTTTTTGTGCTCTTTCCAAGACGATAAAGCAGAAAAGGTGCAAAGCCCAAAACCGCAGCAAAGACAGCCAAAATTCCAATTCCTGTGGTTAAACCAAAATCCTTCAATGCGGGAATCGTGGTGAAATAAAGGGAAAGAAAACCCAAAGCCGTGGTCAAAACAGTTAGGGAAACAGGCACAAAAAGTTCCTGAAAACTTTCCCGCACTGCTTGCTCATGAGCCAGACCCAATTTCCTTTTCTTTTGAAAATGGGTGAAAATATGTACCAAAGCGCTCAGTCCCACAACCAAGAAAATAGTAGGCTGCATGACGGACATCAGCGCCAGACTTTTGCCTATCCCCAAAATCAAGGCAAATGCCCAAAGCACTCCAATCCCCAAAACCAAAACTGGTATCAGTACTCCCCACCAAGTCCGAAATACTGCGATCAATAACCCCAGCATTAGAATGAGAGATAGGGCAAAAAACATCCCAAACTCCTGCTGCATCAAGACCACAAAATCCCCTTGCGTCTGGATCTTTCCAGCCACTGCCTTTAGGTGAAGTGGAGACGATTCAATATGCCCTCTGATTTTTTGATAGAGAAGATCTCCCTCCTCTTTACTAATCCCAGCTCGGTTTTTTACCAGTAATAACCAAGAATCTCCCGTTTTTGAGGAAAACGTACCCTTAAGATCATTCGGGTTTATATTCCAGTTTACTGCTCCCTCCTTTACCTCCAAAGCAGGTATTACTCTCAATCCAAAAAGTCCTATGACTGGTTTTTGAATATCCCAAACGCTTAAGACTGTATTTACTTGAGCCGAGGACTCCAAGTCTTCCTGCAAAGTCTTTAAGTTGATCAAAAAATCAGAGAGCCCCTCTTCGTCTCTTTTTTCAAAAGCCAAAAGCAAATAATCATTGTCTGTGCCGAAGGTTTTGGAAAATTCTCTGTAAAAAGTCAAGTCAGCATCCGAATCGGGAAAAAACTGCTCAAAGTCGTAATCAAACCTAAGTTTTGGCCCTAAAGAAAGCAGCAGGATGGAACACAAGATGGCAAAACCAAAAAGAATATTCGCTCCAGACCTGGTAAACATGCGGCTTAGCAAAATAGATTTTATAAGACAATCGTCGGACAATATAAATCGATTAAGGAGATCTTTGTTGGATTGAGATTCCTATTTTTAAGTGAACTTGGTATCTTGCCGGCAATAATCCAATAGAAAAAAATGGAGCAATATCACGATTTGATGAAAAGAATTCTCCGTGAAGGAGTGAAGAAATCTGACCGTACCGGGACTGGAACCCTGAGCATTTTTGGACACCAAATGCGGTTCAACCTAGCCGATGGATTCCCGGTAGTCACCACCAAAAAACTTCACCTACGCTCCATCATCATAGAGTTGCTTTGGTTTCTTCGCGGTGACAGCAATATCAAATGGCTGAAAGAAAACGGAGTTTCCATCTGGGACGAATGGGCTGATGAAAATGGAGATTTAGGTCCGGTTTACGGGTATCAGTGGAGACACTGGCCTGATGGAAAAGGCGGAGAAATCGATCAGATCAAAAATCTCATCCATCAAATCAAAACCAAGCCCGACAGCAGAAGACATCTAGTCAGTGCCTGGAATGTGGCTAACGTAGATCAAATGGCCCTTCCTCCTTGCCATACCATGTTTCAGTTTTATGTGGCTGAGGGGAAACTGTCCTGCCAGCTTTATCAGCGGAGTGCGGATGTATTTTTGGGTGTGCCGTTCAATATTGCATCCTACGCCTTATTCACCATGATGATTGCTCAGGTATGTGATCTTGAGCCTGGGGAATTTATCCACACCTTCGGCGATGCCCATTTGTATTTGAATCACTTAGAGCAGACAGAATTGCAGCTGAGCAGGGATATCCGCCCATTACCCACTATGAAAATCAATCCTGAAGTGAAAGATATTTTTGGTTTCAAATACGAGGATTTCGAATTAGTCGGATACGATCCTCATCCACATATCAAGGCTGCAGTGGCGGTTTGATAGATTAAAAATCGTGATTTAGTATTACAAAAAGCCCCGGATTCTTCAGAATCCGGGGCTTTCGTTTAGTTGCCCAATTCGTATTTCAAGGTTTTACCTTTCTCCACGGCTGGAAGACCTTCTGTCATCCAGAGTGGTGCAGGAGCTCCTTTCAAATAGTGATCAAAGAATTGGCTCAATCGAACGGAAAGATCTTTGGCGTTTTTCCTTTGAGTTAGGTTGTGATCCTCCCCATTGTACTGAAGCAACCATGCCGGCTTGTTCAATCGCTTCAAGGCCATAAACATCTCTATGCCCTGATACCATGGCACGGCACCGTCTTCGTCATTATGCATGATCAATACAGGAGTCTGCACTCTATCCATCATGAATAGTGGGGAATTCTCCAAATAATACATCGGCTTCTCCCACAGCGTACCACCGATTCTGGATTGAGTTTGTTCATACTGGAACATTCGGCTCATTCCTGTACCCCAGCGGATTCCGCCGTAGGCTGAGGTCATATTTACCACAGGAGCACCAGCTCCTGCTGCCTTGAACATGTTCGTTTGAGTAATCAAATAAGCTACCTGATATCCTCCCCAACTCTGTCCTTGGATGGCCATATTCTCCGTATCCACGCCGCCCTTGGCGATCACTGCCTGGACACCAGGAATGATGCAGTTGAAAGCACTTGGTCCGGGAAGACCGATTTCATACTTGATGTCCGGTACAAATACCAGATAGTCATTACTCACAAAAAACGGAATATTGATGGTAGATCGGCTTGGTGCCGGAGTTCTGTAATTATGAAGACCGTCACTGTTTCTCTCATAGAAGTAAACCATCATTGGGTATTTCTTACCGGGATCAAATCCCTCTGGCTTAAACAACAATCCCTGAAGAGGATCTCCATCAGTAGTCAAATAAGAAACCAATTCAACACTCCCCCATTTGATACCCTCTTGTTGAGGATTCAAATTGGAAACTTTAGTCAAATTTTTGAAGCTCAAATCCGTGAGATAAAGATCAGGATTCTCGATGTAGGTGCTTCTCCTTATCAAAACATTTAAAGATTCTTTGGCTTTGGTAAAACCATTGAAGCTGGCAGGTGCCATAAGCAACTGTTTTGGAGCATTTTTTCCCTCAATATCTCCGGAAAAAAATCCTGCATCTTTGGTAGTCTCATTGAAAGCAGAAAGGATCAAAGGAGATTTAGTGTCAATCGATCTCTCGTCAAACTCCAAACTCTCTCTCCTGAAAACGATTTGGTTTTTTCTTCCTTCTCCTTGTGTCAAATTGATCGCTGCCGCTGGATTTTTGGGATCAATTTTCCAAATATCAAAGTGGTCATACACCAAAAATGCGGCGTCACCCGATAACCAACCTGCGGTCCCATAGCTACCAGGCAGTGATGGGGAATCATGCAAATCCTCATAGAAACCAACAGGGAGAGCTTTTGTCAGATTGATTTTCTTTTTGGCAGCCAAATCAAAGGCTACCCAGCTGCTGTCTCTGCCATCGTACCAATAGGCATACTTGGCTTCAGGGGAAAGCCTTGCAAATCCTGAGGCATTTTTCTCAATCAGAGTTTTGGCACCTGTTTTCAAATCAACTACATACAAATCTCTTCCAATCTGAATATCCCAGCTGTAATTTCTTCTATATGCTTGATCTGAAGAAGCCAAAGCAATGTCATGCCTGATCTTATTTTCCAGCGTGATAATGTCTATCTCTGGAGTCGCAAGTTGAACTACCGCTCCTGATTTCAGATCCATTACCGACCAATAAGTCTTTCTCTCCTCCTGGGATTTGTTTTTCAACTGCATAGGTTGGATCTCAGCATCCTGCCATCCCCAGATATCCAAACTCACTCTTTCTTCATCCAAAATGGTGGTATCATTCGCATAAGCGTAGTCCCTATAATCTGGCGAAACTCCAAAAAACAGCCGATTCTCATCTTCAGAAAACCTTATACTTCCATCCGGGCTGATACGACCTTGATTAAATTTCAATTCTGCCTTTTCCAGTTTCTTGGATATGGTTCCGGACTTGATATCATAGACATAGAGCGTATGCAAAGGCTTTTTTGCCTTCAGCGAATCATCTGTCGCAATCAGCGCCAACTTTGCCGACTGAGGAGAAAATGTCGTACTGGAGTAGGTTGTCATTTTTTCCAAAACCAACTTACTCTCTCCAGAGGAAAGGTTAAGCACATAAACTGCGCTGTTGTCCAAAGTATCTTCTTCGGCTAAAGTATATTGGAAATAATCTCCATTCGGAGCAAAAGAATATGACTTCACCCGCTCAAACTCCCAAGATTTTGAGCCGTCCAGAGAGCGGACCAAAAGCTTGGTTCCGTCTGTCTTTTTGGGTTTTTCAGCCTTGGCAGTGGAGTCGCTTGGATCTGCTTTTTTTGGAAGTTCCTTTTCAAAATGAATAGCAATCCAACTACCTTTTTCTGTTGGAATACCAAAGGACTTTACCCTTGGGAGTTTTTCCAAATCACCCGAGGCCAAGTTGAAAATAAACAAACTGTCTTTGGGAAGGTCGTCACTCTTCTTTTTTTGCAACTTCAACAACCGGACGGAGTCTTTTTGGGGGACGATTTTTCCTACCAAAAACGCATCGTCTGGGGTAAATGAGGCCGCAGAAGCGCGGGGAATTACAGTTCTTTGGCTTGGGTTTTTATAAGGAAAAACCTCAAATCTGGAATCGCCCTCCTGAGGGGAAACTTGAAAGCCAACATATTGACCGTTTTTGGTGATTTTAGTTGCCGAGAGACTTTCCCAGCCATCATAGTCCGCATGAGTCAGGGATCTTTTTTGCTGCGCAAAACTCAATTGCGCAGCAAAAACAATCCAAAGACCCAAGCTAATTCGCTTGAAATACATCTGTAGTTATAATTAGGGTTTTAGGGTAAATTCTCTTTCCAGATATCCGCCACGGGTAGAAGAAAGCTTAATCTTGCCTTTTACAGGTTCGGTGCTTTCTACTTTTACTTTGAAAGTAGCTGACTTTTTCTCTCCAACTCCGGTATATCCGGCATAGATGGTTTTGTCATAAAGATCCGGGCTGGTGATTTTAAGTTTGGCATCTTCGTATCCTTTGGTCAACTCCTTGTCAAATTCCAAGGAAACCCGATCTTCCTGGACAATTTTTACCAGTTTGGCTTGTTCCAATGCCACCGGAAGCTTTCCGGTATTAGACCATTCCAACGTAATTTCATATTCACCATTAGCTACCTTTTTCACTTTCAAATCTGAAATAGTCAGCTGAGGAAGTCTTTTCGCCATGGCAAGATTAAACTGAGCCTGCTTTTTGGCCCAATCTTCCAATTGCCATGGTGGACCATTTTGCCCAAAAAACTTAGGATGAAACCCTCCAATTTCCACCTCACCCAAGGTAGGATGAGTAAATGGAGTCCAAACTTTGAACCCTCTGCTTCCATTGGCTTCATCATCCCACATCAGACCATCATAGTCATCGTAGATTCCATCCCCGTCGTAGTCTTTCATGGCTCCATTATTCCAAAGCTCATCTCCGTACCAGATACTTCCGTAATAGAAATATCCAAAATCTGGCCCATGTCCAAACAATGGCTCCGGCTTCAGTGGATCCCCGGTCATGGAGTTTACTTTGTAGCGAGTAGCATAGGTTTCATATACATCCCCTGCCCAAGGATAATTGGTATAGGAAAGCCCCAACTCATCAATCTCCTTGTAAATCGCCAAATCTTCAGGATACATTCTTTCTTCAGACTTAGAGGTAGATGGTGGTCGCAAGTGCATAGGCACACGAGTATCCATGGAATTTGCCACTGAAATATTCGGATGACTAAGCACCCACAGCGCGGTATGCCTAGTTTCAATTTCACTTAAGGGATATTCGCCTGCCCCAAACTGGGTGAATCCTCTACCGGTCAAGTCGCCTCCAGTATTGGGTCTCCAGTTTTCAGGATAATTTCGGTGAAGGTCCAATCCTCCAATGCCATCCTCATTGTAGTTGCCATCTCCATCATTGTCAATGCCTTCTGTGTACATAAGATATTCTCCCTTTCCGGGAAAAGTTCTTTTCATCAGCCTGCCTTTTGGATCACGGGGATCAATGATAAAGTTGGCCTTCTCTTTTTCTTCAGGAGTAACTGCCTTTTTACGCATTTGATAGATTACTCCATCCCCATCCATATCCTCTTCCGGATCTTCATCGATCAATCCGTCCCGGTCAGTATCATCCGGTTTTACGGTACTTCGGTTTCTTTGCTCTGTGTAGAGATATAGATTGGAGCCGTCAGGATTATTCTGTGGGCGTAGGTAAATGGCTTTGGAGTCAATCAAAGCAGTAATCTCAGAATCTTTCCCATAATTTTCCAACAAATGCTGGGTCAACCATAGGATGGATTCGCTGGAAGTAATTTCTCCGGAATGCCTCCCACCTTCAAAATAAGCAGCTGGTTTGTTGGTGTCTTTTCCCGTCTTTTTGTTAGTGATGGTCATTTGATAAATCGGACGACCTTCGTAAGACTCTCCCACTACATACAAATCCACTATTTCAGGAAATTGTTGAGCCCATTTTTCGTACCAGTGGTACATGACATCTACCGTATGGTATTTATCGAAAGTCAATTTTTCCTGAGGAGTGTACTCTACCTCCGGGAATTCAAACTTTTTAAAAAATGAAGGTCCATGCCTCTCGCCAGAAACGGTATGGAATTTCAGTTTGGAATTTTTTTCAGGGAAAAGCTTTTCTGCTTGAAAAGATTTTACCTGCGCAGCTGCAAGTCCTGATACAAGACAAGCTGCTGAAAACAAGATTGTTTTTTTCATGGTAAAGGATCAGGTTGGTGTGTAAAAATAAATACTGACTCGCTGGGCTACCCAACCGCTTAAAAAAAAAGCCCGGTGCAATACCGAGCATTTTCAATGAATATTTTCTTTGTAGTTCTTGCTAAGACTGGGACTACTTTCAACGTTTATTTTTTGATCGTCAATTCAAAAATCGAAGGGGTATAGGATTCAAAACCTGGAACAGGCTTGCAGACTGGCATTTTTCGAATCATGTGATCCAGTCTTTCTTTGGTGCCTTTATCCACCTCACCAAGTACTTCAAAGCCGGAAATTCTTCCTTTCGAATTCACATTTAGCATGATTGTCACCTCTTCCAATTCTTGACTTTTCTTAGTCCTAAACAAAAAAGGAGAATAACTGTCAATCATTTCCAATGTGTACTCAGGCCAAACCCAATGCGAATTTAAGTTTCTGGCCATGTTCATTTCCACCATGGTCAGGGGCTCGAACTTCAATTCTTTTTCATTGAGGCCTTCTTCTCTTGATTCAGAAGATTTTATCTTATTAATAATAAGCCTGTTGAATGAAATCGAAGATTCTACCAAAAAACTAAGTTCAGTATTTTGTTGAGCAGAGGCCCTAGGATTTTCCAAAGGGAAACCGGAAAATAAAAGAAAAGCAGAAGCGATTAGAAGTTTCATAATTCACAAAGGGTGGACGGTTCGAAATTAAAACAATTCTACAAATAAACAAAGTTGAAATACATTTTTTTGTATTTTAAATGTAAAAAAGAGCAATAAAAAAGTCTTGCCAGCAGCAAGACCCTTTTCAGAATATAAACCCAAATATAACTTTAGAGATTAAAAGTTTTCTATTGATTATCAAATATTTGGAGTTAAGACGTATTTCAAACAAAAGATGAATTGAAATCGATAAAAACCAAATAATTATTTGAAACTTTTCATCAAGGCCAAAATAAAAGGTTTTTTCCTTTAATTACAAATTGAAAAAATAATTTTGCAATATTTTGAACAATCTTTAATTTACGGCGACTTTCATTAACAATCATCTAAATCCTACTAGGGAAAATGGACAAAATTTTAGATATCGATAACATAGACCTAAAGATCATTTCGCTTTTGAACGAAGACGCGAAGACTCCTTACACCGAAATTGCCAAAAAAGTTTTCGTTTCCTCTGGTACCGTTCACGTGAGAATGAAAAAGTTGGAAGACATGGGAATTGTCAAAAGCGCCACTTTGAACATTGATTTTTCAAAGCTTGGGTATGACATCTCAGCCTTTTTGGGAATTTACCTCGAGAAAAGTTCCTTGTATGATAATGTTATTGAAAGACTAAAGGGAATTGCTGAAGTGGTTAGTGCATATTACACCACGGGGAATTATTCCATTTTCGCCAAAATAATCTGCAGAGATACCAACCACCTTCGACTGGTCCTAGACAGCATTCAAAAAGTGGACGGAATTGATCGTACGGAGACTTTGATTGTTTTGGAAGAAAGTATCAATAGACCAATTCAGTTTTTCGATAAGGAAAAGTAACTCTATTTAGATTAAATCTAATTTAATCTAAAAGTCCTATATACCTATCTATCTAAAGGAAGTCCGGTAGTTTCCGGACTTTTTTATTCATGTACTTCCATACTGAATTTCAGGGCATTTGAGGACAACAGGCAAATAAAAACCTAATGACTGATAGATTTTTCAAATGAGGCTGAACATTATTTTTTAAGAATATGTTGTACCTTCGCAGTTAAAATGTAATTAGTCTAAATAACTCAGCGCATGAGCAAAGACAATCAGATTTTAGAAGAACTTACCTCCAAAGAATATGAGCACGGCTGGTCAGTCAATTATGAGACCGACGAAGCCCCTGCTGGATTGAATGAAGACATCATTCGATGGATTTCCGCAAAAAAGGAAGAACCAGAATGGCTTTTGGAATGGAGGCTTAAGGCTTTTCGTACTTGGCTAAATATGGCTGAACCATCTTGGGCCAACGTTACTTATCCCAAGATCGACCTTCAGGCCTTGAAATATTATTCTGCCCCAAAGCAGGCAAAGAAAACAAAAAGCTTGAATGAAGTAGATCCAGAGCTTATCGCGATCTACGAGCGATTGGGTATTTCACTCAATGAGCAAAAAAGATTGCAAGGTATAGCTGTAGATGCGGTTTTGGATTCAGTGTCTGTGGCTACCACTTTTAAAGACACCTTAGGTAAGCTGGGTATTGTTTTCTGTTCCTTCAGTGAAGCCGTGAAAGAGCATCCTGAATTGGTGAAGAAATATTTGGGGTCAGTAGTCCCAATGACAGACAACTATTATGCGGCCTTGAATTCGGCTGTATTTTCAGATGGTTCGTTTTGCTACATTCCAAAAGGCGTAAGATGCCCGATGGAGCTTTCTACCTATTTCCGAATCAATGCAGCCAACACTGGTCAGTTTGAAAGAACTTTAATCGTTGCCGAGGAATCTTCCTATGTTTCCTATTTGGAAGGATGTACTGCTCCTCAAAGAGATGAAAATCAACTTCATGCTGCGGTAGTAGAAATCTACGCGGCAGCCCATGCTGAAGTGAAATATTCCACAGTGCAAAACTGGTTCCCTGGTGACAAGGAAGGCAAAGGAGGGATTTACAACTTTGTAACCAAACGAGGTATCTGTGAAGGAGATCATTCTAAAATCTCCTGGACACAGGTGGAAACAGGTTCTGCGGTGACTTGGAAGTACCCTTCTTGTATTCTAAAAGGAGATCATTCCATCGGTGAATTTTACTCCGTGGCAGTTACCAACAATTATCAGCAAGCTGATACCGGAACCAAAATGATTCATATTGGTAAAAACACCAAATCCAGAATCGTTTCCAAAGGTATCTCTGCCGGTAAGTCTCAAAACTCCTACCGAGGTCAGGTTCAGGTGATGAAAAGGGCAGATAATGCCAGAAACTTTTCTCAGTGTGACTCCCTATTGATGGGAGATAGATGTGGAGCTCATACCTTCCCATACATTGATATCAATAATCCGTCAGCGAAGGTGGAGCATGAAGCTACCACTTCCAAAATCGGGGAAGACCAAATCTTCTATTGCAACCAACGAGGTATTGCGACGGAAGATGCAGTTGCCTTGATTGTAAACGGATACGCAAAAGAAGTCCTAAACCAGTTGCCGATGGAGTTTGCTGTGGAAGCTCAAAAGCTACTGGCTTTAACTCTAGAAGGCTCAGTCGGGTAATCCAATTGCAAAATTGGAAGATTCAAAAATTGAAAAATTTCAAATCATGTTAAGCATAAAAAATCTACATGCCTCTGTAGAGGGTACGCCTATTCTTAGAGGCATCAATTTGGAAGTGAAAGCTGGCGAGGTTCATGCCATCATGGGCCCAAATGGTTCCGGCAAATCTACTCTTGCCTCTGTTTTGGCAGGACGCGAAGAGTATGAAGTGACCGAAGGCGAGGTTATTTTCAAAGGAAAAGAATTGCTGGAAATGGCTCCGGAAGACAGAGCACGCGAAGGCGTTTTTCTTGCTTTCCAATACCCGGTAGAAATCCCTGGTGTATCTTCCACCAACTTCTTGAGAACTGCCTTGAATCAAGTAAGGGAGTATAGAGGTCAAGAACCTTTGGACGCTGTGAAATTCCTTTCTTTGATGAAAGAAAAAATGGCCTTGGTCGAAATTGACCAAAAGCTACTGAGCAGATCTTTGAATGAAGGCTTTTCCGGAGGAGAAAAGAAAAGAAATGAGATCTTCCAAATGGCCATGTTAGAGCCAACCCTTTCCATTTTGGATGAGACTGACTCTGGCTTGGACATCGATGCCCTTAGAATTGTATCCAACGGTGTCAATAAACTGAAGTCAGACCAAACAGCAACCATCGTAGTTACCCACTACCAGCGTTTGTTGGATTATATCGTACCTGACTACGTGCATGTTCTTTATAAAGGAAGAATCGTAAAATCCGGTACCAAAGAACTCGCACTAGAGCTTGAAGAAAAAGGATACGACTGGATCAAAGAAGAAGTGGATTCCGCCACTGTCTGAACACAAAACGAAACCTCATGAGTACCTTGACTATACAAGATACAATCCAAGGCCTTTTGGCTGCAGCCCCTGATAATTTCTCGTCTTCTCGATTGAAAGGGAAAGAAAATCTTGAGGCTCAAGGACTGCCTGCGCTAAAAGCCGAAGAATATAAATTCACTCCGATCACCAAAAAGCTGGAATCTAGCATTCTGAGCTTCTCCCCTGCCCTTCCGATTACTGTCACGCCAGAAATGGTTCAATCGGCTATTTTCGAGGGGTTTCAAGGGGACGTTTTGGTATTTTCCAATGGAAAATATTTACCAGAGCTATCCTCCAAGATCGAAGGAGTAGAAGTTGATTTTATTTCAGCGAAAGAGAATACTGCCTTAGGAAGCATCGCAAAGCCAGAAAAAGACGCTTTCGCTGCCTTGAACTTGGCTTCTTTTCAGGATGGAATTTTTATTTCTGTTCCGAAAAAGTCTCAAATAGAGAAGCCAATCTTATTACTCTCTTTCTGTCAAGCCAACGAAGGGCAAGTTATTCAGCCTAGAGTATGGATAGAATCCGGGGATTTTGCCGAAGCTACTTTCATGGATATGACCGTAAGCTTAGGTGAGCAATCTTATTTTGTCAACAAAGTAGTTGAAATCAAAGGCGGTATCAATTCCCAAATCAACTACTACCGGATTCAGAACGAAGGCAAAAATGCCATTGAAGTCAGCAATATTGAGACGGATATTCTGAAAGATGCCCGCTTTACCTCAGTAAATCTTTCCCTTTCAGGGGACATGGTTAGGAATAATCTAAGTCTGAACCTACTGGGAAGTAACTCGGAAGGCAACATGTATGGGATCTATATGCTGAATGGAAAAACACACGTGGATAATCACACCAACGTGGACCATACCATTCCTCATGCAGAATCCAATGAATTGTACAAAGGGATCTTGGCAGACCAAAGTCGCGGAGTGTTCAATGGAAAGATTTTTGTCCGTCAGGATGCACAGAAAACCAATGCTTTTCAACAGAACAATAATATCCTTCTTTCAGAAGATGCCATCGTCAACACCAAACCTCAGTTGGAGATCTGGGCAGATGATGTGAAATGCTCTCATGGATGTACCGTTGGTCAGTTGGATGAAGAAGCACTGTTTTACCTTCAGGCTAGAGGTATTGACAAAGTTTCTGCGAAAGGACTTTTGTTGTACGCCTTTGCCGGTGAAGTGCTGGAGAAAATCGAAGATGAAAGCTTCCGAGACTACGCAATCGGCCTGATTCAGGAGCGATTGGGTAGTAAATTCTAAGCTATGAATTTAAATATCGATCAGATCAGGGGCTTGTTTCCTGTACTTCATCAAGAAGTGCATGGCAAGCCCTTGATTTATTTTGATAATGCCGCTACTACCCAAAAGCCCAAGGCGGTCATTGAGGCATTGGTCAACTATTATGAGTTGGACAATTCCAACATCCATCGAGGAGCCCATGCCTTGGCTGATCGTGCTACCCGATATTATGAGAATACCCGGGAGTCTGTTCGGGACTTTATCAATGCCAAAGAGTCAGCGGAAATAATTTTTACCAAGGGAACCACCGAAAGTATCAATCTGGTGGCTTTGACTTTTGGGCGAAAATTCATCGGAAAAGGTGATGAAATCATCATTTCCACCCTTGAGCATCATAGCAATATCGTGCCATGGCAAATGCTCTGTGAGGAAAAAGGGGCTATTCTTAAGGTAATCCCTATCAATGAGGCCGGAGAAATCCTTTTTGAGGAATTCGAAAAACTTCTTTCCCCAAAAACCAAACTCGTCAGCATCGTCCACGCCTCCAATGCTTTGGGAACTATCAATCCTGTCAAAAAGATAATTGATGCCGCACATTTGGTTGGCGCAAAAGTTCTCTTGGATGGAGCTCAATCCACATCACATTTGGAAATTGATGTGCAGGACTTGGATTGTGATTTCATGGCTTTTTCAGCTCATAAACTCTATGGCCCTACAGGCTTGGGAGTCTTATTTGGAAAAAGAGAAGTACTGGAAGCGATGCCTCCTTTTTTGGGAGGTGGAGAAATGATCAAAGAAGTGACTTTTGAGAAAACCACTTATAACGACATTCCCTTCAAGTTTGAAGCTGGCACACCCAATATCGCGGATGTTATTGCTTTCAAAGCTGCTTTGGATTTTATCAAAAACTTGAAAAAGTCTGAAATCAAAGCTCATGAAGATGAACTTCTAGCCTACGCCAATGAGCTGATGAAGGACATCAAAGGCTTTATCCCAGTGGGAACAGCTCAAGATAAAGTCTCTGTATTATCCTTCAATATCAATCAGATGCATCCATTTGACGTGGGTCAAATGCTGGATGCAAGGGGAATTGCCGTACGTACCGGCCATCACTGTACCCAGCCTCTGATGAAACGATTTGGAATCGAGGGAACTGTCCGCGCTTCTTTTGCGGTTTACAATACCAAATCAGAAATTGAACAACTGGCTGAGGGGGTAGCCCGAATAGCAAGATTGAAGAATAAATGAGCAGTATTAAAGACGTACAAGAAGAGATTGTATCCGAATTCGAAATTCTGGGTGACGATAAAGAGTCCACTATCTTCTACATCATGGAGCTGGGCGGAAATTTGGAGCCTTTTCCTGAGGCGGAGAAAGTGGAACAAAATATCATCAAAGGCTGTCAATCCAAAGTATGGCTTATCGCCGATGACCGTGATGGAAAAGTACATTATCAGGCCGATTCGAATACGGATATAACCAAAGGACTGATTTCCTTACTAATTCGGGTTTTGAACAATCGCAGACCTGAGGAAATTATTCATTCAGAGCTGGATTTTATCGAAAAAATCGGAATGGGGAGCATCATTGGAAGTCAAAGATCCAATGGTCTGGCAGCGATGATCAAGCAGATGAAACTTTACGCATTGGCTTTTCAAGCCAAACAAAACGCCTGAAATGGAAGCGGAAAACAAAACAGAAAGCACTACGCAAGTGGAAAATTTGAGAGACAAGGTAGTCACAGCCATCAAACAGGTCTATGACCCGGAGATTCCCGTGGACGTCTATGAATTGGGATTGATCTATGAGATCACCGTGTATCCAGTCAACAACGTCTATGTGCAAATGACTTTGACCTCCCCAAATTGTCCATCAGCAGAATTTATCCCTTCAGAAGTCAAAGATAAAATCCAACAGATTCAAGGCGTAAACAACGTGGAAGTGGAAGTCACTTTTGACCCTCCCTACTCGCAGGACATGATGTCCGAAGCCGCCAAACTTGAATTGGGCTTTTTATAAAAACGAACAATTAAAACACCTATCCATATGTATCCTGAAGAACTAATTGCTCCCATGCGGGCAGAACTTTCCAATGTAGGATTCCAAGAATTCAGAACTGCAGAGCAAGTTGCCGAGCATCTAGGTCCAAATCACAAAGGAACTACTTTCGTGGTAGTCAATTCTGTGTGTGGATGTGCTGCAGGTGCTGCCCGTCCAGGGGTAAGGTATGCACTGGAGCATGCTGAGAAAAAACCTAGCACCTTGGCAACGGTTTTTGCGGGAAATGACCGCGATGCTGTCGCTCAGTTTAGAGAAATGGTATTGCCTTATCCTCCATCTTCTCCGGCTATGGCCTTGTTCAAAGACGGGGAGCTGGTTCACTTCATCGAAAGACACCACATCGAAGGAAGAAATGCCAAGATGATCGGTGATCATTTGGTAGAAGTATTTGAGCATTTCTGCGAGTAATTTTAGCCCTTCGGGGCTATTTCTGTTTCTTTGGAAAACCACTCCAATCTACCAAAGAAAATTTCTTAGACTTAAGAACTGCAAAACCTTTACAAACAAGTGGTTGTAAAAACCTTTTATCACAATTAATATCTTAAAATAATATTGCCCTAGCCGGTGGAATAATTTCCTTAAAAAATGGGCGATTTTATTAACTTAAGGCCGATTTTGAAGTTTTAAATACAATAGATATCCAAACTAACGATATGTCTGACTCCGCCAAGCTGTCCTACAACGGACAAGAATTTGAATTCCCCGTAATCATCGGGACAGAAAACGAACCTGCTATTGACATTGCCAAACTTAGAAGCGCCACTGGTCTGATCACTCTAGACTCTGGATTCAAAAATACTGGCTCTACCACCAGCTCAATTACTTTTTTGGATGGAGAACTTGGTATCCTTCGATACAGAGGATATAGAATTGAGGATTTGGCTGAAAAGTCCAGTTTCATTGAGGTGGCTTACCTATTGATCTATGGTGAATTGCCAACCCAGGCTCAATACGAAGACTTCACCAAGGAAATCACCTACCATACACTGGTTCATGAGGACATCAAGAAAATCCTGGACGGTTTCCCATCCAATGCTCACCCAATGGGAGTTCTTTCTTCCTTGATTTGTTCTCTTTCTGCCTTCTACCCTGACTCTCTGAATCCAAACAGAAGTGCAGAAGACATCAACCTGAGCATCATTAGACTTTTGGCAAAAATGCCAACTTTTGCCGCTTGGGCTTATAAGAACAAAATGGGGCATCCGGTGAATTACCCTGATAATTCTTTGGATTACTGCTCCAACTTCATGAAAATGATGTTTGCCCTGCCTGCTGAAAAGTATGAAATCGATCCGGTAGTAGCCAAAGCTTTGGATGCCCTGTTGATCCTTCATGCGGACCATGAGCAAAACTGCTCTACTTCTACCGTAAGGATTGTAGGTTCATCTCAGGCCTCTATCTATGCATCCATCTCAGCAGGTATCAATGCCCTTTGGGGACCTTTGCATGGTGGAGCCAACCAGTCTGTAATCGAAATGCTGGAAGCGATCAAAGCTGACGGCGGTGATGCCAAGAAATATCTAGACAAAGCCAAAGACAAAAACGATCCTTTCCGATTGATGGGCTTTGGACATCGAGTTTACAAAAACTTCGACCCAAGAGCGAAAATCATCAAGAAAGCTGCAGATGACGTTTTGGGCAAACTAGGCGTAAAAGATCCAGTATTGGATATCGCAAAAGAGCTTGAATATGCAGCCTTGAACGATCAGTATTTTGTGGATCGCAAGCTATATCCAAACGTAGACTTCTACTCCGGTATCATCTACAGAGCCTTGGGCATCCCTACCGACATGTTTACAGTAATGTTTGCTTTGGGACGTCTCCCAGGCTGGATTGCTCAGTGGAAAGAAATGAGAGAAAATGGAGAACCGATCGGACGTCCTCGTCAGGTGTACACTGGTGCTACCGAAAGAGACTATGTTAGCATGAACAAGCGTTAATCCGTTTTGACATTTATCAAGAAGCCAGCCTCGCAGCTGGCTTTTTTTATTAGCGGATTCCTCATTTCAGAGAATGGAACCAAATTTGACAAAATCATAAAATATTTTCCATAAACTCATGAAACCATCCACTTTAGAAGAAGCTGTTGCCTTAACACAAAAATTCACCACAAGACCTGGAAACGAAGAGCTCCTAAAACTCTACGGATTATACAAACAAGCCACCGAAGGAGATAATCTAGGAGAAAGACCGGGAGGATTTGACTTCAAAGCTGCCGCGAAATACAACTCCTGGCTCACCTTCAAAGGAAAATCCAAGGAAGAAGCCACACAAGACTATCTGGACTTGGTAGAAGAGCTTTCGAAAAAATACCTCTGAGCTTATGAGCCAGTTGACTGTTTCTGAAAATAACCAGAACGCCAGCCAACTGGCTTTTTATTTTTCTTTTGGATAATTATCCCTATTGCTATTTCCTTCTTCCCAAATAGCCAGCCAGCATGCTTCCCAAGATCAGCTGCTGGATGTGATACAACATGACCGGCAATAGCGCCAAGCCCAAGACTGCTGCATTGGGAAATATAACTTTACCAATGACCACACCATGCACCAGGGACTTTTTGGATCCGCAAAACAAGGTGGTAATTTGATCCTCTCTTGAAAAACCCATCGCCTTCCCTAATCCCCACATGATGACCAAAACCAGAATAAAGATCCCAAGCAAGGTCAGTGCGGTAATGAGCAACGACGAGATTGAAAAAGCTGAAAATATCTTCTGACCAAAGGACTCTGCAAATGAGGTGAAAACAATCACCATGATGACAGTTTGATCAACATATTTTAGTTTCGGGAGGACTTTTTGAAGTTTGGGGAAAAGCCATCCATGACTCAGAATTCCAAGCGTTACCGGAAGAATCACTTTGACTGACAATTCTCCCAAAGTTGCCCAAAAATCAATCTCTCCCTCTACTCCACCGGCCAAAACTCCCATCCACGCCGGAGTAATTACGACTCCCAGCAAACTGGAAATACTGGCATTAAAAATCGCACCGGGTAAATTTCCCCCGGCAATAGATACCATCACCACCGAAGCACTTACAGTGGAAGGAAGAGAAGACAGATATATGATCCCCAATTGAAACTCCTCCTCAATCCATGGAAAAATACCCATCAAAACCCACACCAAGGCCGGAAACAGCAGGAAAGTGGAAGATTGTATTAACAAGTGTAATTTCCAATTGGAAAGACCTGCTTTGATTTGAACAGGATCGAGCTTTACCCCATAGAAAAAGAATACCAAAGCTATGCCCACATTGATCATTGGTTTCCAGGGAATTCCAGAATCCTCAGATCCGAATTCGGGAAAAATGGAAGCTAAAGCAATGGCGATAAAAATACCTAACAGGAAGCCATTGATTCCGACTTTTGCCAAAGTCTGGGATAGTTTGGATTTCATTTCCCTATCAGTCGTTTGAAGTTATCACAAATGACTGCTGTGGCAATGGCCACATTAAGGGATTCTGCATGCCCAAATGCAGGAATCGTTATTTTTTGGTTGACATATTTTGCAGTATCCGCAGAAATCCCATTGGATTCATTTCCCATCAAAATTACTCCGGGAGTGATTTTCTCGAGTGAATGAATATTATCTCCTCCCAAAAAGGCTCCATACACCGGAAGATTCCATCGGCTAAAAACTTTTCCCAAATCTTCATAAAAAAACTCAACTCTGGTAAATGACCCCATCGTCGCCTGAATCACCTTGGGATTATAAAACTCTGCAGTATGAGGGGAAAAAACGAGTTTCTTGATCCCATACCAATCCGCAATCCGAATGATGGTTCCCAAATTCCCAGGATCACGAACTTCATCCAATGCCAAAATCATTTCACCCTCCTCAGGCTGGAAAGCTTGGTTGGGTTTCATTTGAACCACTGCGAGAGCCGAATCATTGGATTGAAACTGCCCCAATCCTTCCAGTTGGTTTTGGGTAAGTATCAGCTTCTGTCCGGAGAAGGAGGTTAATTTCCGAAAATGCTTTTGTTCAAAAGACTCCGTCATCAAAATCATGTCAATGGAAAATCCTGACTCTAAAACCTCCAAAACACTTTTTTCACCCTCTACAAAGAACTTCCCTGTCTCCGTTCGGTATTTTTTTTGATGTAAGGATTTTATAAACTTAACCGTATTTTTGCTCAGCATCCCTGTAGATTACCACAAATTGAAATCTTCCAAATATATAATTTTTATCGCTCTGCTTTGGGTTTGCTATGCCTGCTCCCTCACCCGAAATGTGCCTGAGGACAAATTTGTGGTCTATGAAAATGAACTGAAGGGGGTAGAAAAGGCCAGTCAGGAACAACTCTACAACCTTTTAGAACAGGAACCCAACACCAGGTTTTTGGGCACCTCTCTGGGAGTCAATATCTATCGCTTTGGAAAAAAATTCTATGACAGCGCGGAAGTTGCTGAAAAACTAACCCAAACCAAGGCAAAACTCAGGGAATTGAGAGCAGCCGAGGACACGGTAGAAAACACAAGGAAAATCGAAAAAAGACTCTATCGGGTCAATTCTAAAGTAGAAAGCTTGGAGAAAAAGCTGGAGTTTGGAAACGGATTGATGAGAACCGGCAATCCAGCTGAGATTTTTGATGAAGAACTTACCGCAAAATCCGTCAGCAATCTTCAGGGCTATTTGGTCAATCATGGCTTTTTTGATGCCTCAGTGGACTATATGCTTGAAACCAAAGGTCAAAAAGCATATGTCACCTATCAGATCCAAGAGCGTGAACCCTACATCATGGACACGATCTACCGGAAAACAGACAATGAGGAAATCCAAAGAATCCTGGAGGCCAATAAAAAAAGTACACATCTAAAGGCGGGAGCTATTTATTCTCAAGATGACATCATAGCAGAAAGAAACAGAATCGAAGATCTTTTGAAAAACAACGGATTCTTCATGTTTTCCAAATCCTATGTCAACTACATCGTTTTCAAAGACACGACGGAGAAAAAAGTGAATGTGGAAGAAATCATCCAAAAGCCCACTTTTTCAGAAAAGCATGAGCCCTATACAATTGATTCCATCAATTTTAGAATAAATCCACCAAGCAGCGAGTTTGTGGACCGAAGCGTCAGAAATAGTTTTAACGGAATAGATTTCTCCTTTTACAGAGATAGATATTCTGAAAAAATCCTGGCTTCAAGAATCCAGATTCAAAAAAATGCCCGGTACAGCCGTCAAAACACCATCGATACTCAAAGACTCCTGAATAACCTGGACCTCTTTCGGTTTGTCAACATTTCCTTCGATACACTTGGCACCTCTCTTACGGCCAATATTTTCACTCAACCCAATCAAAAATACCAACTCACAAATCAGGTGGGCTTGACCATCACAGAGCAGCTTCCCGGTCCATTTTTCAGTACCGCTCTTCGTAACCGTAACTTCTTCCGAGCCGGAGAAATACTGGAGTTTAATTTTCGAGCAGGATTGGAAGGGGTGGCTTCCGCGACCGGTCAAGGAGTCTATCAAAGTACCGAACTCAACGGGTCAGTTTCCGTGATTTTCCCAAGATTTCTAATTCCCTTTTCGCCAGGAGCCCTTCAGACTTTTGGAAAGTATAATCCCAACACCCGGGTTCAGTTTGGTTATCTTCATACCAACCGACCCGAATACACAAGAAACTCAATCAACGGATTGCTTTCTTACACCTGGCAGACCCGAAACAACCGTCAAGCTTTTACACTGAATGCCGCAGATATCAATTATATCCGGACTCCTGTTCTTACTAATGAATTCTTACAAGTCTTGGAGAATTTACAATCCAATGGCAACAACCTGATCTGGTCTTTCTTGCCCTCATTTGTCAGCAGTTTTTCAGGACAAACGGTAATCAATTTCAACCGATATGGGGACTTCAGTACCAAAAGGGCTTCTTTGCTTCGGTTATTTGTAGAAAGCGGAGGGACATCGCTGAACTTCCTCAATGTCCAGAGTAATGATGAACCGGGTATCGATTATGCCAACTTTCAGTGGCTCAAAACTCAGGTGGATTTTAGAAGGTATTATCCTTTAAACCAAAAACAAACGGTAGCCTATCGACTTAATTTCGGATGGTCAAGACCTTACGGTGTGAGTGCGGGAGTATTGCCTTATGAAAAATATTTCTTCGCCGGTGGTGGTACCAGTATCCGTGCCTGGCAGGCCCGACGCCTCGGACCGGGAAGCTCCAAACCTGTACTGGGAGCTGGGGGAGAATATGACTATGTCAACGAGCAACCTGCAGAGATGATTTTGGAAAGTATGCTGGAATACCGCAGAAATTTAGTCGGATTCTTTGATATGGCTGTATTTCTGGATGCCGGCAACTCTTGGATGATCGGAGTGGATCCGGCTCGGCCCGGTGCGGATTTCAGATGGGATCGTTTTTACAAAGAAATCGCTGTCGGAGCAGGCCTCGGTTTGAGAATGGACTTCGACTTCCTGGTGATCAGGCTAGACCTTGCCACCAAAGCCATCGACCCTTCCAAAGACGAAGGAGAGCGCTGGGTCTTGGATAATTTATCTTTCAGAAGACCTTTTGGGACAAGAGGTCAAACAGTATTTAATTTTGGGATCGGATATCCCTTCTAATAGCTGATGAGTAGAAAATCAAAAGAGGAAATTGCGGAAATCTACCGCCAAATGCAGGATCATATTTGCCAAAGTCTTGAAAAAGCTGATGGCAATGGCAAATTCCGTGAAGATGCTTGGGACAGAGCTGAAGGCGGAGGAGGCCGAACCCGAATCTTTGAATCCGGAGCTATTATCGAAAAAGGAGGAGTAGCTTTCTCAGCAGTCCATGGCCCTACTCCGGAAAAAATCCTCCAAAAGCTCGGATTGGAAAAAGCTGACTTTTTCGCCACTGGTGTATCCATAGTCCTCCACCCTTTCAGCCCAATGGTACCTATCATTCACATGAATATCAGGTATTTCGAAATGGAAAACGGAGTGAATTGGTTTGGAGGAGGAATTGACCTAACCCCTCACTACGTCGTTCCGGAGGATGCCAAATATTTTCATCAGGAAGTAAAGAAAGTCTGTGATGAGTTTGATTCCGAGTATTATCCTAAGTTCAAAAAATGGGCTGACGACTACTTTTTTATCCGTCATCGAAATGAAACGCGCGGAGTAGGCGGAATATTCTATGATCGACTCAGCGGCAAAACAGACGAGGAATTCCAGCAGATTCTGGACTTTTCCTTGTCCATTGGTAGGCTATTCCCTGAGGTTTATGGGTACTTTATGGAGAAAAACTCCAAGATCCCTTTTGGGGAGCAGGAAAAAGCTTGGCAAAATCTGAGAAGAGGACGGTATGTGGAATTCAACCTGGTCTGGGATGCAGGCACCAAGTTTGGGCTTGATACCAATGGCCGTACCGAAAGTATCCTCATGAGCATGCCTCCACAGGCAGAATGGACCTATATGCATGAGCCTAAGCATGGAAGCCCAGAGGCATTTACTTTGGAGCATCTGAAAAAGGAAATGGACTGGCTAACTTTTGTACCATGATTGAAACTCTGAAAAATCTGGATGAGGAGTTTTTCCTCTGGCTGAATTCTTTTCATTGGGATTGGCTGGATCCGATCGTTTTTCAAATGACTCAAACCTTCACTTGGGTTCCTTTGTATGCATTTCTGATTTACAAGATTTACAAAGCCGATCCCAAAAACTGCTGGTGGGTATATGGAGGAGTGATGCTCACTATTCTGATTTCAGATCAATTCACCTCGGGATTTCTAAAGCCCCTGATGGAAAGACTTCGGCCCTGCCACGATCCAAGATGGGAAGGAATGATCCACAACTACGGAAGATGTGGCGGACTTTATGGCTTTGTGTCTTCCCATGCTGCCAATACGTTTGGCCTAGCCACGTTCCTCAATTTTAAGATGAAAGGCAAGCTTAAATACATGGGCTGGCTCTACCTCTATGCTATCGTGGTAAGCTATACCCGAATCTATTTGGGCGTACATTATCCTTTTGACATCCTTCTTGGGGCAGCTATCGGAGCAATCGTCGGTTGGATGTGTTGGTTTTTTATTGTCTTTGTGAAAAGGGAATTGGTCAAAAGCTTTTTGAAGAAATAGCGCTGATTTTTTCTATCAAAAAATCAGGATAATTCCCTGTCAAGCTGCTCCAAAGACTTCCCTTTGGTTTCTGGAAGCACTTTCCACAGGACCAAAAAGCCAAAGACACAAATCATCCCATACAACCAGAAATTATTGGCCCAACCAAGATTTTCTTTGATCGCAGGAAAAAAATAGGTCAGGGTAAAATTGCCAACCCAATGGGCTAAGGCACCGATTGAAATTGCCGCACCTCGTACTCGGGTTGGAAAAATCTCCGAAAGCAAAACCCATAGTAAAGGCGCCAGGGATATGGAATAAAACATCACGTTAGCCAAAACCAAAATCACCACAACTCCCCCTCCCAAATCTGCAAAAAAGGAATAGCCTATTCCGGCATAGATGAGTGACATCGCGGCAAGGCAGGTCATTAAGATGGATTTCCTTCCAAATCGATCCACAGTGGCCAAAGTCACAAAGACTGAGGCTACCATTACTCCTCCGATCACAACGATATTCAGCATCATTTGCTTCAGGTTAAAACCTGCAGCCTGAAAGATGTCCGCCGCATAATAGATCACTACATTGATGCCACTCCACTGCTGCAGAAATGCCAAAAATATCCCAAGAGCCAATAGCTTCATGATCTTAGGTTGGAACAGGGCTTTGAGATTGATCTGGGAATCATCTCCCCTCTCCAAAGTCTCCTGTGTTTCCCGAATACTGTCTTGAGCATAGTCCAAGCCTCCGATTTTAACCAGTACCTTTCGTGCTTGATCCGTTTGGCCATTTTTGATCATCCATCGCGTGCTCTCCGGCACCAAAAACATCAGCCCGAAAAAGAGCATTGCAGGAACGGTCTCCGCCCCAAACATCCATCTCCATCCAGTTTGTCCATTCCAGCTTTGAGCAATCTGTTCAAAAGTCGCTTCATCCGCCATCTCGGTATCCAGAAGAGAAATCTGCCAATTGACCAGCTGGGCAAGCAGCACCCCAAACATGATTAGCAATTGATTGATGGTGACCATCCTTCCCCGCTTCTCCGCAGGTGACATTTCAGAGATGTACAATGGAGAAAGATTTAAGGCAATCCCCATAGCCACTCCACCTAGAATTCGGTACAGGTTGAATGCAAAAAAACTATCTGCCAAAGCAGTGCCGATCGCAGAAAGGGAAAACAAAAACCCAGAGGCGATCAACAGGCGTTTTCTCCCCAAGGCATCACTCAAAAAGATGCACAATCCCGCTCCGATCATACAGCCGACTAGGGCCGAACTGGTACCCCAACCCTGATTCGCTACACTACTGACATTAAAGTATGGTTCGTAAAAAGGCTTAGCACCGCCGATGACCACCCAGTCGTAGCCAAACAAAAAGCCCCCCAGGGCGGCGGTCAAGGATATTAGCCAGAGGTAAGTTTGGTTGAAAGTATAGCGAGGCGTCAGAGGTTCGGATAGTTTGGGTTTCATGCCAAAAAATACCAGAAATTTTCATTCTTGCAATCCTGCTCGATCTTGGAGAAGGAGAATCCAAATAGCCCGGGATTACTCCCTAGGCTATGCCAGAGGATGATGCATTCATTATTCCCTATTCCTAATTTTTATTCCGCCTTTGGGAATATTTCCGTTGGAACCTCATTCCATTGGACTAGATTGAAGTAAATTACCATCTCAACTCCGATCATGAAGCCACTCTTACTTCTGGGGATATTTTTTACTATCACCCTTCGGCTATCTGCCCAATCCGACACAAGCTCCTATGTCCCTAATAAAGTGTATCATTTCAGTTTCATCCCTTTACCGGCAGTAGCCTCCAATCCTGCCAATGGTTGGATGTTTGGATTGGCTCCTTCAGCTTCTTGGTACATGGGTGATCCTCTGGCTACCAAATTGTCCAACTTGGTTGGAAATCTATTGTACACCACAAAAAATCAATGGATTTTCAGTTCCAGACATAATATTTTCCTCGCAGGGAATAAGACTATACTTCTTGGAGACTGGCGGTATTTCATTACCTCCCAACCTACCTATGGATTGGGGAGTTCGTCTCCCAATGGATTTGATGCCGACCCGATCAAATTCCCGATTTTCCAGGGTGAGCAACAAATGGACTTCAGGCTTACCCGTTTCTATGAGACCTTTCTGAAGCGAATTGGGAATTCAAGCTTTTACCTAGGACCAGGCTATCATTTGGACATTCACCACAAAATCCAAAATTACTTATCCGAGGATCGTGGGCAATTTTTCAACTTTTCACATGATGACTACAATCGAGAAAAAGGGTTTTCGACTGAAAAGTATTCCCTCTCGGGAATATCTATGAATGTGGTTATGGAGAACAGGGACGTAGCAGTTTCTCCCTATGAAAAGAATTTCGCCTGGATTCAATACAAAATCAATCCGGAGTTTTTGGGGTCTTCCCAATCCTCCAGCACCTTACTGTTAGATTATCGGCATTATTTCAACCTCAACCCCGCCCGAAAACGGCATTTAATAGGCGTGTGGGGAATGGGAAATTTCCTTGTCACTGGAAAACTACCTTACATGAATCTTCCTTCTCTAGGATGGGATATGTTTGGAAGAGCTGGAAGAGGCTATGCCCAAGGTAGATTTCGGGGAGAAAATATGGTCTATGGAGAAGCAGAATGGAGATTTCCATTACAAAGGGAAAAGGACACCTTTGGAGGTACCTTATTTGTCAATGGAGCAAGCTTTAGCGGTGGAACAAGGGAAAATACACTAAATGTCAGCAACAATCAGGAGCGACTTTTTGAGAAAATCAATCCAGGTTATGGTCTGGGACTCCGCGTGATGATCAATAAAGAAAAAAGAACGACCATCACCGCGGATTACGGCATAGGCCAAAATGGAAATGGAGGGTTTTACCTGAACATTAATGAAACTTTCTAAAAAAATAGCCTGGGGTTTTTGAACCCTAGGCTATTTCTGATTTTCAAAGAGGCTTTTCCTGTTTAGTCCAAGCTCTTAGGCTGCGTTTCTGGTAGCATTGATGATTCCAAACATGGCCCGAAGGATGAGTTTGTCCAGAGTTTCTGAAGATTTCCCTTCATCCAAAATTCTCTGAATCGCATACTGCTGAATCGTGATCAAGGGAAGCACAATTCTCTCCCTGATTTCGATGGACTTTTTGGTCACAGGATTATCTTCCAACAACTCATTCATTCCTGAAATCGCCTTGATCTTTTCTACCGATCTGAGGTATTCCTCATAAAGCATTTTCCAAAACTCTCCGTATTCAGGGTTTTTCTCCAAATAGGCTGTTGCAGGATAAAAACACTTATTCAAGGATTGCATGGAATTGCTCAGCAAGGTTCGGAAGAATAGGCTTTCCTGGTACAGCTTTTTGATTTCATCCAATCTTCCTTCTTTTTCGGCTGCCTCGATAGCTGCTCCTACCCCAAAGAAACCTGGAATATTTTGCTTCATTTGGGCCCAAGATCCGACAAATGGAATCGCTCGAAGGTCTTCGAACTTCAATCCGGAACCTTTTCCTCTTTTCAGGGGACGGCTACCAATATTGGTCATACCGAAGAATTTCAAAGGAGCCACATGCTCGAGATAGGGAACAAACTTCGGGTGATTTTTTAGTTTTTTGTAATAGTCGTATCCCGAATCAGCTAAGGTTTGGATGAGTTTCCGTTGCTTTGGATTAAGATTTTTTTCTGAGTCTGGATAAAGGTGATTTTCTAAACCCGCACTGAGCAATTGCTCGAGATTATAGGTGCAGGACACTTGCTTGCCATAATTCGAAGAAATCGTCTGTCCCTGAATCGTCACCTGGATCTCTGAATTCTCAACTTTTTCTCCCAAGGAAGCATAGAAGTTGTGTAGGTTTCCCCCTCCACGGGCTACAGGTCCTCCTCTTCCGTCAAAGAATACCACCTTGATTCCGTATTTTCTAGAAACCTCAGAAAGCTCTTCTTTGGCAATCAAAATGGACCAGTTGGCTTTGAGATAGCCACCGTCTTTGGTCCCATCGGAGAATCCAAGCATGATGTTTTGCTTCATTCCTCTGGACTTGATATGCTCTGCATATTCGGGAGTCTCGTACAATTGGGCCATGATTTTAGGTGCCATCGCCAAATCATCCACGGTCTCAAAAAGAGGAACAATATCCAGTGGGAGATTTCCTGACTTGGCTCCCAAAGTCAGTCTTGACAGCTGGAAAACTTCCAGCACATGTAGGACCGACTGGCAATTGGAAATGATATAACGGTGAAGTCCCTCCTCCCCATTTAGGGATTGAATAGCTTTTACGGTACCCAGAGATTGGAGCATTTCCTTGTGGAATGGCTCTTGGAAGTCTTCCAAGGAAGGAAGACCACGGGTCTTCATGACTTTGGAAATCAACTCCTCCTCGGTTCCGGTAAACTCTTTCCCCTGAATGGAGAAAATCTCCTCCCACAAAGCATCATGCTTTCGGCTATCCTGTCTTAGATCCATATGGGCAAAGTGGAACCCGAAGATTCTCACTTTCAGGATAAATTCATCCAGAAGATTCAAAAACAGTCCGTCATGATGCGTGATCAATGCCTCTCTGGCTTCCAGCAAAATAGCCAACAGGTCATCTTTGGATTTGTACACCTGTTTGTTTTCAAAAAGTGTATCGAAAATTCCCCGCTCTGCTTTGGCAATCAGCTCCTCCACATTTTTGAAGGTGAGTCTCTTCTTCAGCTTCCGCAAATCCCTGTAATAGCATCTCATCAGCCATTTTTTGAGGCGATCAGCTACCTGAAGGGTAGTTTCATGGGTCACAAATGGATTTCCATCTCGATCACCTCCCGGCCAAAAGCCGACCTTAAGAATCCCTGGGTTTTCCCAAGTATGAATAGGTTCTCCAAGTCCTTTCAGCAATCGAATCACGATATCCGGAATACTTTGGTAGAATACATTTTCCAAATACCAGATCAAGCTGATTGCCTCATCAAAAGGAGTCGGCTTTTCACGGTTGATAAAGCCGGTTTTCCCAAGCTGCTGAAGCAGAAGATTGATGTTTTCAAGATCATCTGTCCGTATGGCATTTTCCAGATCGGTGATGATTCCCAAAACATTTCCGGGATAGAACTGTGTGGGGTGAGCCGTCAAGGTCAATCGAACGGAAAAAGTCTTAAGCTTTTCGACCAATTCTTTCTTCTTTTTGTCTGTTTCCACTCGGGAGATCAAAGCCTTGATGGATCCTTTACCATTGATGTCATTGATCTTGTCGTAAGCTGCGTCCTCAATAGAATCAAAAAGAACAACTTGGCGCTCCACATATTGAATCATCTGAAACAGGAAATCACTCTTCCTTTTTTCAGATTCTCCCGGCATCATTTCCTCAAAAAAACCATGAATGATTTCTACGGGAGTTTTTCCCTCTTGGTATCCTTTTTCACAGGCCTTACCTAAAAATGGCAATAGGGTTCCGGTGACATAGATATCATCAAAGGGAAGATCTAAAAAAAGACTGTTATAAATCGTAAATCGCTTGGCGACTTGGGTGTCATAAACTTGCTGCATCAGGGTCAAATTAATAGGTTAAGCAAATTAGCATTTTTTGTATTTTTTAGCATCATTTTTAAAATTTCTTCAATGTTTTAGCTCAAAAAATTCATTTATCACATACAACATCACTCATTTTTGAAGCGTAATTAAAACTATTCTCACAGATTAATTTTCTATTTTCATCTCATGAAACTAAGATATGTCTGGATGTCGGTATTGACAGGATTTTGCTATGCCTGCAATCCTTCCTCTCCTTCCGAAACCCAAAATCAAGCCGTGGAAAACCTAAGTTACCAATTCCTTGTGGGAACCTACACAGATTCCTTACACCACGGGATCAATCATCTTTATTTTTCTCCGGGAGAAAATCTGATGACTGTAGAAACCATCGCCGCTGGCATTGCAAATCCCTCTTTTGTGATCGCAACTCAGGATGGAAAAATTGTTTATTCTCTGGAAGAGGAATCAGGCATTCAAGGAGGAAATGTTCTGAGCTTTTCCAGAAATCCTAAGGATAATACCCTTACACTTTTGGATCAGGATGCCTCGCAGGGTGATCATCCTTGCCATATTTCTCTTTCTCCCAACGAGGATTTTGTGATTTTGGGAAATTATACCGGAGGAAGCTTATCTGTTTTTAAAGCTGATGGGAAAGGTCAGTTGAATTTCGTCCAACTTATTCAGCATACCGGAAGGAGCATTAATCCCAATCGGCAGGAAAAACCCCATGTACATTCCACGACTTTTGACCCGGATGGAAAAAGAGTATTAGTAGCCGACTTGGGAACCGACAAGATTTATGTCTATGATTTCAATCCTGGAAACGCGGAACCTTTGAGTTTATCGGGAGAATTCCCCGTGACTCCAGGCGACGGGCCAAGACATTTGGCCTTTTCAGCAGATGGAAAAGAGGTGCTCGTTGTAGAAGAGATGGCGGCTGTATTGGATGTTTTTGACTATGAAAAAGGCCAATTAAGTCACAAGCAGAGACTATCCTTACTCGACGACAACTTCACTGGAGCGGTCGGAGCTGCAGAAATCCGAATTTCTTCGGATGGAAAAAGTGTCTATGTCTCCAACCGGGGCGAGGCTAATACCATCTCAGTCTTTGCCAAAACACCCTCCGGTCAATACGATCGCATTCAAAATATCTCATCCGGAGGAATCATGCCCAGAAACTTCAACCTGACTTCCGATGGAAAGTATCTTCTCGCCGCCCATCAGGCCAGCAATGACATCGTGATCTTTGAACGGGATTTGGAAACTGGAATTTTAACCCCAACCCTCTGGAAAGCCCAAGTCCATAAGCCGGTATATCTGCACAGATTGCCGAACTAAGTGGGATTTTGCCAAGCTTGCTCTCCGTATCGGATATATCCTTCCTTGATTTCTAAAGGGGATTCCAAATTGTTATGGTAAAGTTTGCCAGTTCCAAGGCCTTGAGGTATGGAAGGATTATAGGCAGATGCTAATTGAGAAATGGCATTCAGACCGATGTTGCTTTCCAAGGCAGAGGTCATCCACCATCCTATGCCCAGGTTTTCGGCCAGACTGATCCAATTTCTTGTTTCCAAAATCCCTCCCACCAAAGTGGGCTTTAGGATAATATGCTGAGGCTTCAGCGTATTCAAAAGTGTCTCCTTATCCTTCATGCCAATAAGTTCTTCATCCAAAGCGATCGGCACAGGAGTCTCCCTGCAGAGTTTCCGCATTTCATCCCACTGCCCCGCCCTAATCGGTTGCTCAATGCTGTGAATATCAAACTCGGCCAATTGATGAAGTTTGTGTAAGGCTTCTTGCGTAGAGAAAGCTCCATTCGCATCCACACGAAGGACAATCTGGTCTTTGGAAAATTGCTGACGGATGTACTTCAAGAGTTCCAATTCCTGCCCAAAATCAATAGCTCCGATTTTCATCTTGATGCAACTGAAGCCCTCTTTTAACTTCTGGTCAATCTGCTCCAGCATAAACTCCCTGTCACCCATCCAAATCAACCCATTGATCGGAATAGGAGCCTTTTGATCATAAAATGAATTGGGGAAAAACTTCTTTTTACCTCCATGAATCCAGTCCAATAGGGCCATTTCGACTCCAAAACGGATAGAAGGCAATTCAAAATGAACCTGCCTTTTTACCTGATGCAAAATCGAATCCTCATCCAGTTCCCAAGTTTGTCTGGAAAGCTTTTCCAAAGTGGCAGCTAAAACGTCCTCAAAATCATTCCGATAATCCGGACTCAACTTGATCAAAGGGGCTGCTTCTCCCCAAGCCACTTTTTCAGGATTTTGACTAGAAACAGCTTTGATCCAATAAACCTCACGGGTTTTTAACACACCCCGGGAAGTACCCGCATCAAACCTGAACTGAAGCGTTCTGGGGATGTATGAAAATTGAATTTGGAATGAATCAGACATATTCTTTTCGCGCAAGTCAGGTAAAATTTGGATAGCTATATTTGCACCCAAATTCAACCCAAAGATGGAAATCCCAAAGATTGACCTTAGAGATTACGAATATACACTGCCAGAAGAACGCATTGCGAAATTTCCCCTAGAAAAGCGAGATCACTCCAAGCTTTTGCATTTTGAGGCTGGGAAAATCAAGCATTTTCAATTTTTCAATTTGCCTGATTTATTGCCATCAGATACGCTATTGGTGTATAATGACACCAAAGTAATTCCAGCAAGATTGATTTTTCAGCGGGAATCAGGAGCAAAAATTGAAATTTTTCTACTAGCCCCAGTGGCTCCTACCACGGTAATTCCTGAAATCATGTTGGCCAAACATCCCGTGACTTGGGCTACCATGATTGGAAATGCCAAAAAATGGAAAGACGGAGAAATCTTAACCGGAAGAATTGGCTTGGGTGAACGGGAAATTGTTTTGCAAGCTCGATTGGTGGATCGGGAAGATAAGTTGGTCGAATTTTCCTGGGATGATTCCACCATTGCCTTTGTGGATTTGGTGGAAGCCAGTGGCGAAATTCCTCTTCCTCCATACCTCAACCGAAAGCCTGAAAAAGAAGATAAAGACCGCTATCAAACTGTCTATTCCAAAAAGGAAGGTGCCGTGGCTGCTCCAACAGCTGGCTTGCACTTTACCGATGAAGTTTTTGAAAGGCTTCGACAAAAAGGAGTCCAGGAAGCGCAGGTTACCCTACATGTCAGTGCCGGAACTTTCCAACCTATCAAAGTGGATAATGTCCTCGAGCACCCCATGCACAGCGAGCAAATCCAAGTGACTCGGGAGACCATTGAAAAGCTTCTCAACCACTCCGAAACGGTAGTTGCCGTAGGGACTACCTCCATCCGTACTTTAGAAAGCTTGTTTTGGTTTGGAGTCAAACTGATCGAAGAGAAAGGCGATGACTTCTTTGTACCCAAGCTTTTCGCCTATGAAACCCGGGAAAAAGTCCCCAGCAAAACGGAATCTCTACAAGCCATTTTGAACTGGATGGATACTCAGCAGATGGATTCAATTTTAGGTCAGACGGAAATTTTCATTTTCCCTGGATATAAGTACCGGATGATTCAAGGTTTGATCACCAATTTTCACCAGCCGGGTTCTACCTTGATTCTGTTGATTGCAACGATTCTGAGAGAAAATTGGAAAAAAGTCTATCAAGAAGCCTTGGATCAAGATTACAGATTTCTCAGCTATGGGGACAGCAGTTTGCTTTGGCTTTAATCTGATAAATTACGTTCCAGATTAAAACCCTTAGCTAATCTTTCATTATTTTAAGGAGTAACCTTTTTGACCTTTACTATGAAAAGACTTTTCCTACCCTTTCTTTTTGTGCTATTGTTCTCCTGTGATCGGGAAAAACCCGAAGCTGGAAAGGCCCAAATCTTGGTTGAAGGAATTAACCTTTCTGAACCGGCTGCAACAGGGGCAAGAACTCTAGCAGAAGTGGCATGGGTACATCCTTTGCCCCAAAAATTCTCGGTGAATTTTATTTCCCAAGAATCCGGACAAACCTACCCCGTTGAATTTAGCTCTGATTTCAGTACTGGCCAAAGTAAATTTGACTTACCCTATGGCACCTATGCCTATGAATCCAGCCCTGGTGATGCCTTAATTTCTTCCACCCTGCCGGTTCAATTTGGAGGGAGATTGGTAGTTAATGCCAGTCAAATCAAAACCAAACTCGATGGAGTATCCGATTTTCAGCTTCTGACTTTTCAAAAAACAAATATTGCTGCAAGCCCAAAATCAATCTTACCTGCCCCGGGAAATTTAAGTTTATCAGGAGATTTTTATTACCTCTACACCAAAAGTAATCTTCCGGCAACCGTGGAGCTGACCATGAGTAATGGAAAATCCTTCCGATGGGGTTGGGATGCTCGGGCTTTTTCCCATAGAAGTTTTTACTTCCAAAAGGAATCAGGTGATCCGGCCCCAACTTTAATTTCAGACCCCAATTTCGAATACCAAAACCAGTCTGTAACCCTAAAAGCCAACCTTTGGCCCAGAAATTTGAATCCCTTTCAAGTAAAAAGTCTTTCAGATGGCTTGAAAGAAACTTCTGGGCTACAATGGATTGGAAATAGACTTTTTTCCATTAACGATGGGGATAACTCCGCCGTGATTCATGAACTCCATCCAGACTCAGGTTTGATTTTAAGAAGTATCCAGGTGGCAAATGCCCCAAATGTGGATTGGGAGGACTTGGCCGCTAGTCAGGAATATCTTTTTATAGGAGACTTCGGGAATAACAGCGGAAATCGAACAGATCTCAAGATTCTGAGAATTCCCATATCCTCGCTTTTGACCCAAACCCAAGTCAACGCAGAAGTGATCAATTTTACCTATCAAGACCAAACAGGAGCCTCCAATCCCAATTTGCCCTATGATTGCGAGGCGATGGTGTTTTCATCCGGTAAACTCTATTTGTTCACCAAAGGAACTACGACCAATGAGTCCAGAACTTTTGTTTTGGATCCGAATCCCGGAAATCGGATCGCGCAAAGAATCGGCCTTTTTGAAGCGCCAGGAAAACTCACCGGAGCAGATCTCAGCCCAGATGGAAAAAGTCTGGTTTTCATAGGTTATGAAACTGCCGGGTTCAGTTCGAGAGCCTTTGTGTTAGTTTTTCAAAACCCGAATTTAAATACCATCCCCATCAGCAGCAGCCCCGAAACCTTTTGGCTTGGGAGTGTGAGCCAAACCAGCCAAACAGAGGGAATTGCTATCCAAACCGCTGAAAAAGTAAAAATCTCGGGAGAACAGATCAGTGTTAGTGGACTGACTATTCCCCCGAGATTAATGGAAATTGATTTGAAAGGAATTCTTCCGAATTAGGCCTTTCGCATTTTTTTATAGGTATTGATCAGGCCATTGGTAGATCCATCGTGGGAATTGACTTCCTCTTCCCCGGCAAGTTCCGGAAGGATGCCATTCGCTAAGACTTTCCCGAGTTCTACCCCCCATTGGTCAAAGCTGTAAATATTCCAGATCACCCCTTGCACAAAGATTTTGTGCTCATACATGGCAATCAATTGCCCCAGAGTATAGGGAGTGATTTTCTTAACAAGAATTGAATTCGTAGGACGATTTCCTTCGAAAACACGGTGCGGAGCGATTTTTTCGATCTCCTCCGCAGATTTCCCGGCTTTAGTCATATCTACCTGGACTTCCTCCAAAGACTTCCCATTCATCAGAGCTTCGGTTTGTGCAAAGAAATTGGAGAGAAGCTTGGTATGGTGATCTCCGATTGGGTTATGAGAAATTGCCGGAGCAATGAAATCACAAGGAATCAGGTGAGTGCCTTGATGAATCAGCTGGTAAAATGCATGCTGACCATTGGTGCCTGGTTCTCCCCAAATGATCGGGCCAGTGGGATAATTTACTCTTTCCCCACTCCTGCTCACGTACTTTCCATTACTCTCCATATTTCCCTGCTGGAAATAAGCCGCAAAACGATGAAGATATTGATCATAAGGTAGGATCGCCTCAGTGGTCGCACCCAAGAAATTGGTATTCCAGATCCCAATCAAGGCCAAAATCACTGGGATATTTTTCTCAAAAGGAGTTGTCCGGAAATGCTGATCCATGGCATGTGCACCAGCCAATAGATCTTCGAAATTCTTGAATCCAACCGTGCAGGCAATTGAAAGCCCAATCGCAGACCATAGAGAATATCTTCCTCCTACCCAATCCCAAAACTCAAACATATTTTGGGTATCAATCCCGAATGCCTCTACCGCTTTAGCATTGGTAGAAAGGGCTACGAAATGCTTCGCAACTGCTTTTTCGTCCTTTGCCTGGTCCAAAAACCAATTTCTCGCCGAATGGGCATTGGTCATGGTCTCTTGGGTGGTAAAAGTCTTGGACGCGATAAAGAATAAAGTGGTCTCTGGATCGACTTTTTTCAAGGTCTCTGCAATGTGGGTTCCGTCCACATTGGAAACGAAAAAGACTTCCAAATTGGGGTTTTGATAAGGTTTCAAAGCTTCGGTGACCATCACTGGACCCAAGTCAGAACCACCAATCCCGATATTCACCAAAGACTTGATGGGTTTTCCGGTATAGCCAAGCCACTTGCCTTCGTTAATTTGATCGGCGAAGGACTTCATTTTTGCCAGAACCTTCTGAATGTCTGGCATCACATCCTCACCATCGACATAAACCGGATTTCCGGATTTATTTCGCAGGGCTGTATGCAAAACCGCACGTCCTTCTGTTCCATTAATCGGCTTTCCGGAAAACATGGCCTCAATCGCAGCCGAAAGTTCGGTCTCTTCTGCGAGCTCTCTGAGAGCCTTGAAGATTTCTGCATTTATTCGGTTTTTGGAAAAATCAATCAAGATATCTTCCAGGGAAATGGAGTATTTTTCAAATCTTTCTTCTTCTTGAAAAAGTTGCTTGATTTCAAGCATTTGAGCCTGTACTGCAAGGTTTTGGAGTTTTTTCCAGGCTGGAGTTTGGGTCGGGTTGATCGTATTCATTTCAATAGGTTTAAAAACACCGTTGTAAAAATAAGATTTATCCTTAGCATAAAGCTCGAAATTTATTAGTTTAAGGTTTGTTGATTTATCCTTGAGTCTATATTTTTCGGTTTTAGGACCATCAAGTAAAAATGCTTCGTCAGATTTTCACCCTTTACGCTTTTCTTACCTTCTTAGCAGTGAATGCCCAAAAACCTGAGTTTATCCCGCTCAACCAGCATTTTTATGAAATTTCTCCTGACCAATCTCAAGATATGGTTTATCAAAAGATGGTTTCTTTTACCTCAGATTCCATAAAAATCGAGCGCTTTTTCAACCTGGATAATCGACTGGTCAGAATTATCCGTACCGATTTAAAGAAAAATGAGTATCAGGAATTTACCATGGAAGAATTTGACCTGGAGGGCAATCTGATTCATCGGCGGGTTGCCAATCTCTTTAATTCCAAATTCATTGCCACCTATTATTCGGAGATCGAACAAATAGCACAGATCTTTTATCGAGGAGAGCACAAATACACGATTTTTCGAAAAGGCTATGAAAAGCCTTTGGAGATGTTGGAGAATGATTTTGAACCCTATCCAAAGGATGAAAAAGCAAGGTTTTCTTACTTCATTTCCCAAAAAACCGGTATTCCGGTGAATAAGTGGCCAAAAGAAAGGCAGTTGATTGTGGTGGGCGTATTGGTGGACACCGAGGGAAATGTCAAAAACGTAGAATGGGTAAATCCTCTTGGGGGAGCACCCGAGATTGCCGAGATATTTGTCAAAGCAGTAAAATCCTGGAAAAAAGGATATGTACCGGCTTTGGACCCCTATGGTACTCCAGTAGAAAAATGGAGGTATTATCATTTTCATGCGGGAGGGCGATTTGCTAACGGCCCGATTCAGGTGAAATTTTCCAGATAAATCAATCTTCCGTTAAAGCTTTTTATGAGAAAAATCCGAAGAGCATACTATTCCATAGTTTTTATGTTTGCCATGAGTTCTTGCAGCCCCTGTAGGAATTTGGATTGCTTGGTTTCCCAATATGACTTTGAGTTTCGAATTCTGGATTCAAATACGGGGTCAGATCTAGTGTTTGGCTCGAAGAGAATTTTCGATCCCAGAGAATTCTCCATGTTTTCCATTTCGGGTACTGGCCCACAGGAATATCCACTACAAATCCGCGCTTCTTCCTTTTTCACAGGAGATACCACTTTTTATGCCGAGGTTTTCCCTCCCGCTTCTCAAGTTTTTCTCCAATATCCCAATGGTAAAATTGACACCTTGGAACTCTCCTATCGCCAGTTCGATTCGGAATGTTGCGGTAGAATCACCGAAATCACCAAACTCATTCGCAATAAAACCCAAAGCTTTACACAGTTAAGGGAAGTCCTTGAATTTATCTACTGATCCATTTGAATTCCTTACCACTTTTATCCAACCTATCAGCTATGCGCCTTTTATTTACTCTCGCTCTTTGGACACTCACCTTCTTTTCGACTCTTGGTCAAGAAAAAATCGAAAAACAAAAGGTGACCTTCTTGAACCAGCACTTTTATGAAATAAGTGAAAAAGATCTCGAGCAGAGAGCTTACAAGCGGGTAGAAAACCAGCTCAAGTCAGGAGAAAGGATGATTTGGATATTTGATCTGGAAAATCGTATGGTCTCTCAGCTAAAAATCGGATTCAATAATGTGGAAAAATTCAATCAGGAAATCAGGGAGGAATTTGATGAAAACAATGCATTAAAAACCCAAACTCTCAAAAATCTGGACAATGGGAAATACATCACTTTCTATTTCAACGAAGGTGAAAAAACCGGTCAAGTGACCTTTCTGGGAGACAGAACCTATTCTATTTGGAGAACAGAGCTTGATTCTGAACAAAGTTCAAATCGAGATGAATTCAAACCAGGGTTGGATCAGGACAAGCTTCAGACACTTTTTATCAATAACCTCGATTATCCCAATTCAGCAAGAAGTACCCGACAATCCGGAACAGTGGAACTGGCGCTTTTGATTTCCAAAGAAGGAGAGCTAAAGCAAGTCGAAGTGGCCAATGCCTATTTGATCCACAAGGCACTCGCAAATGAGGCCTTGCGGGTCATCCGGCTTTACGATGGCCCCTTCTACCCGGCTTTGGATACGAATGGGAACCCCATAGAGGCTTGGATGTACATTCCTGTCAGATTTAAGCTAGGGTAGCTTGTTTCTCAAAAAAACCTATGAAGCAAGTGTTGAAGCACTTACTTTTATTGAAATCAAAACTTTGACAGGTTGATTCTCCTTATTGCACTCAGCATTTTTTTTCTCTTGGCCACCTTTATCCCTCTGATCAAACTTGATCATTGGTGGATCAGGATATTTGATTATCCAAGGCTGCAAAAGCTGATCATTCTGGTCATATTAGATATTACATGGGTTCTATTGGGAAAGGACTCATTCGAAATTTCCGTCTGGATCACACTAATCGGGATCGCAATTCTGTTTTTGGCATTCCAAGTTTGGCCCTATACATTATTTGGAAAAAAAATGATCAAACGTATTCCTTTTGAAAAGGAAAACGGAATCCACCTCATCGTCGGGAATGTGTACCAATTCAATACCCAGTTTCAAAAGGTTGTCCATTTAATCCAAAGCAGAAATCCAGATGTGGTGTTTTTGGTGGAGACTAATGAAAAGTGGATCGAGCAATTACAGGCCTTGGAAAAAGAGTATCCCCACCGAATCCTTCTTCCCAAGGAAAACACCTACGGGTTGGCATTTTATTCCAAATTCCCCCTCCTACGAGAAGAAATAAAGTATCTCGTCGATCCTGAAATCCCATCCATTGAGTTGGATATCCAACTGGATTCTGGGAAAACCGTGACTTTGTATGGCATTCATCCAACACCTCCGGTTCCCGGTGAGAATGAAAAAAGTACCTCCAGAGACGCTGAAATTCTGATAGTGGGAAAAAAATCCAAGAACAATCCTAACCCTTCTTTGGTCATTGGAGATTTGAACGATGTGGCTTGGAGCTATACTACTTCCTTGTTTTTGAAAATATCAGAAATGGCAGATCCCCGCAGAGGAAGGGGGCTTTACAGTACCTTTCATGCTAAAGTGCCTTTTTTCAGATGGCCATTGGATCATGTTTTTCTTAGCACGCATTTCGGGCTTTCCCAAATCAAAGTTCTTCCAAATTTCGGCTCGGACCATTTTCCGATCGAGATCAAGGCTACGCTTACACCTGCCCCAACTAGCTATACCTTGAAGGCGAATGGTGAAGAAAAAGTAGAAGCCCGAGCCAAAATCATTAAAGGACTTAAAGAATAAAGCCGGATTTTGACCGGCTTTCAACTTAGTTTCCAGAGACTTTCTCCTCTTCTTTAGCTTTACGCTTAAATCCTTTTCTAAACGGCCAGGTATATTCCAGTGCCTCGAGTCCTCGATTTAGATTAAAGGTAGCTGAATCTGTATTTTGAAGCGTGCTTTTCAAAGACTCAGCAAAAGCTGGATCATTCAGCATGGTGCCCAAAGCACTGTTTGGATCGTCTAGTTTGGAAGAAATCTCCTCCAATTTTTTGGTGAGCTGTTGGGTGTTTTCAGCGCTTGCCTTAAAGCTGGCAATGGTTGATCTCAATTCATCAGCAATCTCAGTATCAGTCGCCAGATCATTGAATAGATTGCCCTCTTTATTCAGCTTTCCTGCGAAAGTATTGAGCTCAGCAAGCATTCGGTTACTGTTGGCCGAGGCGCGGTCCAAATTAGCTACAATCTGCTTAAAACGGATGGCTAGGGTAGAGTCAGTCATTACTGCTCCTACGATTCCTTCTCCAGCAGCGAGTTTACCAGTGAGAACTTTCAGGTCTGCGGTGATTTCAACCAGGTTTGCATTGTTGACTTGGAGTGTTTCCATCATTTGGTCCGTATCCAAAGGCATTACTGCCTCCAGACGGTCTCCTTCTTGTACAGGGGGATAGTCTGTACTTCCACCGTAAATGACGATAATCTTGTTACCGATTAGACCATCAGAACTGATCGTTGCTTTAGAGTTCTTTCGGATAAACTCAGAAACGGATTCTTCCACGTTCATTTCCACTTCCACCTGCGAGTCTCCGTAGAAGTTGATTTTTCGGACTGTTCCGATTTTTACCCCGGAAAACCAGATGTTATTTCCTGTCTGGAGTCCTCCGATATCGTCAAAAACAGCCTTGAGATGTATCGCCTTTACAAATTTCTTTTGTTGGCCTCCTAGCGTAAGAATCCCCGCCACTAAAATGGCAATGCCTATAAAGACAAATATTCCTACAATAACAGATCGTTTATTTTCTCCTCTCATGAGTGTATAAAATTATAATCGTAAAATGATTTGACACGCTCGTCTTCTGCCTGAGGAAATACCTCATCGAAAGTGCCCATAGAATTAAATTGCCCGTCCAATAATACTGCCATTCGGTCTCCGGTCATCTTGGCGCAGGCCAAATCGTGAGTAATGACAATGGAAGTGGTTTTGTATCGTTCTCTGACCTCATTGATCAGATTATTGATATCCACACAAGTAATCGGGTCCAAACCGGCCGTAGGCTCATCATAAAGCATAATCTCCGGGTTTAGGATCAAAGTCCGTGCAACCCCAATTCGCTTTTTCTGTCCTCCAGAAAGCTCAGAGGGCATTTGATTGATCGTTTGCGGCAATCCCACCGCATCAAGCAATTCTTCAATTTTGAAAGTGATTTCCTTCTTTGTGAGATTTTTGATATTTCTTACTAAAGGAAATTCCATGTTTTCCCTTACGGTCATAGAATCGTAAAGGGCTGAGTTTTGAAAGGAAAACCCGATTTTAAGCCTTAGAGCGTTCAGATCTTTGGTATTTAGCCTGGATACTTCTCTTCCCAAAACCTCCATGGCACCCTTATCCTGTCTAAGCAAGCCAACCATGATTTTGATCAATACAGATTTTCCGGTACCTGAGCGGCCTAAGACCACCAGATTTTCTTCCCGGTACAGATCCAAATCCACACCTTTGAGGACATCCAAGTCTCCAAAGGATTTATAAAGGTTCCTGATTTTAACGACAACTTCTCTGCTTTCCATAGCTTACATCCCTCTGATTGCATTGACGATTTGAAGGGCCAATAGCTCTTCGATGAAGATCAAAAACATCGACATCACTACCGCTGAGTTAGCCGCTCGACCTACGCCTTCGGTCCCCTTGGAAGAGTTGTAGCCTTTGTAGCACCCCACGATCCCAATGGTAAAGCCAAAAACCACGGATTTGATCACCGAGGAAAATACGTCCAAAAACGTAATCGAATCAAAAACCTGAACAAAGAAAGTGGACAAGCTCACGAGCTCGTTTTTATTCACATTGATGAAAGACCCCATCAAGGCTACAAAGTCCGTGTACATGACCAACATGGGAATCATGAAAGTAGTTGCCAAAACACGAGTCACCACCAGAAATTTAAAAGGATTGGTGGCGGAGACCTCCATGGCATCAATCTGTTCTGTCACCTTCATTGATCCGATTTCAGCACCGATACTTGAACCTACCTTACCTGCTGCAATCAATGCCGTAACCAATGGGCCCATGGCTCTCACGACTGCAATTGAAATCAATGCAGGAAGCCAAGAGGTGGCACCAAATTCAGACAAAGAAGGCCTGGATTGATTGGTGAATACAATCCCCACGATGAATCCTGTAAGCGAAATCAAAGGAAGAGATTCCACACCAATGCGATAGCACTGATGGATTACCTCTTTAAACTCATAAGGAGGGAGTAAAACTTCCTGGAAAAAGCGCCTGACAAAATTCCAAGCATCGGCAAGTCCCGTGAAAAACTTATCTATCTTTTTGGAAAGCAAAGGCTTTTTGTCCTCCGATTCTTCTGCCATAGTTTATTATTCTTTTCGGCTTGGCTCCTAGCTCAAACCGCACGATACAAAGAAAACAAAATTAAGACCAACCCCTCGGAATGAAAGGTTTTTTTTGAAAAGCGGTATCGAGATCAAATAATTCCCAGAACCAAAAAACGGGAATATCAGGTAGCGAATTACTGGGAAATCATGCCTTTGATTTCCTCCCAGTTTTCCCCAGAAAGAGGCTTCTCAAATATGAATTTCACATTCATGAATTGCTCCTGTTTCTGGAAGTCTTCAGGAGACGCATGGGCGGTCAAAAAAACAATTTGAGCTGCGGAAATTTTCTGGAATTTATCCACCCAATCCCAGGCGGAAGAATTCTCCAAATTCAAATCTGAAAGGATGATATCTGTCTCGTTTGTGGCCAGCCAATCGCAGAGTTCTTCAGGCTGTGAGAAGTTTTCAGAAGTCCATTCTGGAAGTTGAATCTTGATGATTTTCTTCATCAACAAATGCTGGATTCGGTCATCATCCAAATAAACAATCTTAGGCATTCTGAATACTTTATTGTTAAAATCTCTTTTGCAGAAAAATGAAAAACAATTGAAGCCTCAAAACTAAACTTTAATCCTTACACTTCCCAGACTATTTTCAGGAACAAATGATTTTTAGCCTTTCCTAAATTTTTTAGTCTAGCCATTTTACGGAATAGCTAAATCGATTACATAAATTTATAAATCAGACGTTTATAACTTTTCACCTTAAGTATTTATTAAAAACACAATGCTATTGATTTTAGGCTTTTTAAAGCTACCACCTACCGGAAAAAATATTCAGAGAAACTGCTGAAACCACTGGAATCCGAAGTAAGACAAGGGTAAACCGGCTTCCTTTTGCGCTAAAATGAGGGTAGGCATTCAGAAGTTTTATACCAAAAACGGAAGACTCAATTTGCTTTTAGATCTTACCTTTGAGGTCAATTTGGAAATGGATCCGTGACCTGGTAATTTGAAATTCAATCCGAATTCACCATTCTTGTTCTGCTGAGTCTCTCCCAAAATTCGAGGTCCGTAATTGGAATTAGAAGGCCTGATTTTCCTCCAAACCACTACTCCCCCACCCTATGAAAAAGATTGTATTTTCCCTCCTTTTTGCCATTGGTTTCACCGGTCTTAGCTTCGCTCAGGAGAGCTATGATAAAGCCCTCGCAGAGAAGCTTGGCGCCGATGATTATGGCATGAAAAAGTATGTCATGGCCTTCCTTCTTCGTGGGGATCGGGTATCTGAATATACCCCGGAACAGCGTCAGGAAATTCAGGCTGGACACATGGCCAACATTGGCAAAATGGCCGACATGGGAAAGCTCATTGTGGCAGGTCCTTTTTTCGGAAATGATGACTTACGCGGAATATACATCTTCGATGTGCAGAGTATTGAGGAAGCGAAAACCCTTACAGAAACCGATCCTGCTATCCAAGCCGGAGTACTCAAAATGGATCTGAAGGAATGGTATGGTTCTGCAGCCCTGATGCTACTTCCGGAACTCTACCCCAAAGTGACAAAAAGAAGTTTTTGAAAAACAGTCGAAGGTTTCAGTGATCAGTCTCAGTTTGCAGTGATCATTCACGGTGAGCAGTTTGTACATCAATCTGCAAATTGAGCCTGCAAACTGACCTCACCTCCCACAGATCTCCTTGTATGGGCAGTATTCACACTTTTTCAAATCCTCGGTTTGAGAAAATGGTACACTCGGGTCGTACAATTCCTCCAAAAGGCCTTTCAAACCCGCCTCGTACTCCTCCTGATGATCTCGGTAGTCGGTCAACTCAATCCCAGGCTTCCTCGCTTCCCTGATTTGCAAATACGGATTGAAATCATCGGAAAAGATCTCTTTCAGGTTGATAATTGCAGGTTTTAAAGGTGCAGTATTTTCCGGATGCTTTGCCTGATAGATCAGCCCATAAAATAAAGTTTGCATGGCGGCTTTGTTCCGCTTGGGGTCATTTCTATCAAACAAAGATGGAATACTCGGAAATTCTTTCTTGTCCCCACCTGACTTGTAATCAATCAGCCTGACTATCCCATTCTGTTCATCTACCCGATCAATAATCCCCTTCAAAGCCGCTTCTTTGATTCCTGAAGAGGTCTGGATAGCCAATCTGGCTTCATAATTTTTCTCCTTTTCCAAGGAAATCAAGCGGAAAGGCGCTGATTTCTCATCTATTTCCAGGACACGTAAGATGTATTTCTGAAGAACGTCCCTGGCAATAGCCATCTGACCATTCAATTTGGTTTCTGCCGAATCCTCCAGATGATAAAAGGTCCGAATTGCCTTTTCAATTGCCGGATAAACCCATTTGTCCTTCAATTCCTCAAAATCTCCCTTTTCCAATACCGTCCTTTTCTTACGCTCCATGAATCCCTTGTAAAGGAATTCGAGACTATAATGGGCCAAATTCCCAAAAACTCCGGCATCTATTTCCTCGCTGACTTCTTCTTTTTCCTTAAGTTCAGCGAGGTATTGAAGGTAAAACTTAAAGCGGCAATCCAGATAAACACTCAAGGCTGAAGGTGAGAAAGCCGTTTGAGAAATTCCGTCCTCCTGAATAAGATACTTATCCAATAGACTCAGCAAATCAGGCTCTTTTTCGATTGTAATCTTCTTCGTTGACTTTTGGTCAATTGGGACAAAAATCACCTCTTCTTTGGCTTCAAGACCCATTTCTACCATCATCTGCTGGATATATCGGCTCTTTTCCCCTGCCTTCCCCTGATCTGAAGCAGTGGTGTAGATCATGTGTACTTCCTCCGCACTATGAAGAAGGCGGTAAAAAGTATAGGCATAAATCGCATCATTTTGTTCTTGAACCGGTAATCCAAAGGCCCTCCTGATATTGAAAGGAATCATGGAGTTTAAGCCCCCAGAAGGCGGAAAACTTGCCTCATTCATATTGCAAATGATGACTCTTCGAAAATCCAGATTTCTCGATTCAAGTACACCCATGATTTGCAATCCCTGTAAAGGTTCTCCTTCAAAAGGCAATTTCACCTCTCTAAACACCTGTCTGAAAAGACGGATGAAAAATTCCAGGTTGACGGAAAGGGAATCCTGCTTTTCAAAAATTTCCCGTAATCGCGTCAATTGCTTGAAGCATTGGTACAAATAGCTTCTTTGCAATGGCTCATCCTGCAGCCTTAGAGCCAAAGCCTCGATCAGCTCAGACAAATAGGCGAAAAGATGCCCACTTTCTAGTTTCTTGAAAATAAGACCAAAAAACATCCCTCCCTGGATTAGACTCTCCTGAGAAATATGAATCTGATTCTTCTTTTGAATATCTGCCAATAAATTCCTGCAAAAGTCAGGATTGGCTGATTTGAGATATACTGCTGAAAGCAGGTTTCTGATAGGTTGATGGTAAAAAAGAACTTTTCCCTCCTCGACCTTGATATAGCGCTGCAATTCCAAAACAGCTTCCAGAAATGCATAAACCGGTGCATTTTTCACTGGATATCCCATGGTCACATTGACCTTGTCAATCTGATCTGGCAAGGCATGCAGAACGGGAAACAGCATCTGCTCATCCGGAAGAATTACTACCGTTTCTTCCCAATTTTCATTTGGAACATTTTCCAGAATTGTTCCCACCAAATTGGCCTGATTGGTCTTCAGAGGTGTCGCATAGGTGTGAATCTTGGCCTTCCGAGTGTGGATCCAGGCAGGAATCGGATCTGGAAAAGTGGGGCCAAATACCTTATCCTTCTGGTATTCCCTGAAAAACAATCCTGCTTCCTGATTCTTGTCATTGAGGTAATAGGAATCAATATCCCAGTAGATCTCAGCTCCAAATTCGGACAGAAAATGTTTGATCAATTTCTCCTCTGTTGCTGTGAAAGCATTGAAACCAATGAAGATGGTATGTTTCTCGGGCTTGGAGATCTGATCTAGGGATTCTGCGACTTTCCGATACAGCTTTCCCGAATAAGCCAAGCCTGACACGTCCAAGGAAGCCTGAAAAGCCTGATATAGGGGATTAAGAAGCTCCCAAAATTTCAGAAACTTCTCCTGATGCATCCGATCCTGTCGGACAAAAGAACTCCAAAACTGCTGAATTAACTCAACCTGACTTTCGGTCAAAAAGCTTTGGTCAGTTTCAAACTCTTTGAATTCAGCCAGTTGATGGTACAACTTTTTGGAGTCTGCGAGGAATTGATCCAAGTCGTTAAAATCCTTGAGGATCATTTCACCCCAAAAATAGAACCGATCAAAATCCTCGGGTTCGGGCTGAAGGTCCTTATAAACCCGATACAGCTCAAAAATCAAGGTGAGCTCATCTGCTGGTCGCTGGCCTGCATATTGATAAAAGATATCTTCAATCGTCTTCACCTCCGGCATCCACATGGGTTCGGAAATCAAGGTTCCCAAATGCTGGGTAAAGAAAAGTCCTGCTCTTCTGTTGGGAAGGATGATGGAAAGGTTCTGGAGATTTTGGTGCTTTTCCAGGATTTGCTGGGCAGTATTTCTTAAAAAACTATGCATGAACTGTTTCAATTTTGCCGGTCTCCAAATAACACAGATATCCTTTCACCGGCTTTTGAGTTAGCTTTTTTACCAATTCCATGTACTCACGAACTTGATTTTCATACTTTTCGAGCTTCTCACCGGTTTTGAAATCCACAATGATGGATTCATCTTTTCTCAGGATTATTCGATCGGGACGTTTTTGTTTTCCTCCGGGCAATAAAATCCCCTGCTCCGCCAGTAAGATGCCCTGTCCCTCAAACCAATCTTTGAAAACAGGATTGGAGAAAAGGTCATTCAATTGAGTTTCCACTTCCGCTTTTTCTGATTCACTGATTCTACCTTCGAAATAAAAAGCCTGAAGATGACTCAGAGCTGCTTCGAGATGGACTGATTTTTCCAATATTTCATGCACCAGCAAACCAAAATTCCGCTTCCTGCGCTGTTCAAGACCTTCAGGAGAAAAATCCACTGCGTACTTTTTCACCCGCAGCAATTCGGACCAATTTTTATAAGCCCATCTGAGATTAGGCACAGGTAAAAGCTCCGGTTTTTCCGGCTTCTCCTCAGGCCATTGCCCAAATTCAAATATTCTGGTCTCCCCATCAAAATACTCTGATAAATCAAAATCCTGTTCTATTTGGCTTCCATTTGCCAGAATCATCTGTAGGTGGACTTCCAGAGAATTCTGGGATCCGATTTTTTCCCGATAAGGCACCAAACCCCAAAAAACATCCTCAGCCCGTGTCAGTGCCACATAAATCATATTCAAGCTGTCCAAATAGGCTAAAATTGATTCTTCTGCATAGATGTCCCTGAATGATGACTGGGCTAAGCTGCTACCCAAAGTCAGGGGAATGATAGCGGATAGACCTTTTTCAGGATCTTCAAATGGAGCCCAGATCACATTGCCTTTCGCGGTATCGAAGATTGTCCATTTCAAAAACGGCATCAACACGACTTTAAACTGCAAGCCTTTGGACTTGTGGATGGTCATAATCTGCATCGCATCGTGCCCTTCAGGAATTTTTACAGTCCTTTTGGATTGATTTTCTTCCCACCATTCCAGAAATCCAGCCAAGTCCGATCTATTGTTTGCCGTAAAATCATAAACAGCCTCCTTAAACCCGGATATGTAAGCTTTTTCAAGACCTATTTCCATCAGGTCCAGTGACCTAATCAATTCCTCCAATGCCTCCATCAGGGGGAGTTGAAGAAGAAGAGGTTCAATTTTCCGGAATGCTTCTACTTTTTCCCTGAGATGATCAGGGATGTGATCAATTGAAAAATGGCTGTGATCTACTGGATCCTCTTTCAACACAGAGCGGTAATACCACATGGTCTTGAACTGGACTTGATCGTCCGGATATTGCAAATACCTCAAGCCAGCCACCAAAGCCTTAACTGAGGCTGATTTGTGGAGATACATGGACTCATCCGAAAGCACGTCGTAGCGGTACTTTGAGTCTTGATTTGTTGCTGCTTCCTGCATCAACACATCTGCTATGGCTTCTCCCTCTGCCTTCGTTCGGACCAGAAATGCAATATCCCTCAAGCTATAGCCGTGGTCTTGGAGCTCTCTCACCATTTGAGGAAGCTTTTGCAATACTTGATCGGCAAAGCTTCCCTCCTCTTCATCCTTGATTGGAGCCAAAAACTCAAGTTTGACTTTACCTCGGAAAGCAGAATTGGATTTCTTCTGGGAGATTTTCTGGGTGACGTCGTGATAGGCTCTCGAAAGAATGGAGGCATCCTCAACACCATACCCTTCTTTTAAACTCGATTCAAATGATGCGGGCAGTCTTTTAAAAAGAGCATTATTAAATTCGATAATGTTGGGAAGGCTTCTGAAATTGGTATCTAAGTTTTCATGTTGGATTCCGTAAATACCTGTTTCTGCTTCCACTTGCTCTAGCAAAAGTTTCATTTCCCCGCCTCTCCAGCGATAAATGGACTGCTTGACATCGCCGACGAGTAGATTCGTATGACCCTGCGAAAGCGAGTTTTCCAGTAGTGGTTTGAAACTAGCCCACTGAAATCCTGATGTATCCTGAAATTCATCAATCAGGAAATTCCGGTATTGATTGCCTACTTTTTCATAGATGAAAGGAGCATCATTTTCCTTGGTGATTTCCTTCAAAAACTCATTTGCATCCGAAATCAATAAAATGCTTTCCTCGTCTTTGATGGCAGATAATTCATCCAACAAATTCCTGAAAATCCCGAAAACATAGATGTTTTTAGAAATGGCCTCCAAGGTTTTCCATTGGTAATTGAGAGGCTCAAACTGCTTTAAAATCTGATTTAAGCCTTGATGATAGGCGGCTTCGATTTGGGAAGTCAGCGGGCTTTTCTTGGTGTACCACTTCTCGAGATTGTCGATTTTGTCAACTTGAGTAGGGCTTAGCTCAGGAACTGGACATTTCCGATCTCCCAATTGGTCAAACTTTTTAGCAAAAGAGGAAGATGCTCCACTGAAATCAGTCCATTCCAGGCCATTTTTTATCCGGATTTCATTTGCTTGATCCTTGAGTTCACGGGTAATCTTGAGAAGTTCTCCTCTTCTCTCCCGGGCAAATGCCTGCAACTTGGAGATATTCTCTTTTTCTTTTAAAAACATCCGGATTTCAGAAGCATAGCGCTTAAAGTTTTCCTGAAAAATCTGACTTCCAAGCTCCCGAATATTCCTGCGGATATCCCAGGATTTGCCGTTTTGAATCTGCTCCGAAGCGTAATCGACCAACCATTTATGCAAAAAATCATCCTCCATTACCAACATCACCACCCGATCTACCACACGGTTTAATACTGCCTGCTGATCAAGTTCGACTTCAAACTTGGCGTTTAAGTCCATCTCTCTGGCAAAGGATCTGACGACTTTTTGAAAAAAGCTGTCTATCGTACTGACCGAAAAGTGACCATAGTCATGCAAAATTGCCGTCAGAGTCTCACTGGCCTTTTGCTGCAAGCCAGCCTCGTCCACTCCAAGAGATTTCATCAACTCGGAATCCATTTTTTCATCCGGATTGACGGATGCTCTGAGACGAACTAGCTCTTTCAAGATTCGCTCCTTCATCTCCTGAGTCGCCTTATTGGTAAAAGTCACCGCCAAGATTTGCCTAAATGCCGATTTGGGATGCTTCAGGGCAAGTTTGAGGTATTCCATGGTCAGCGTGTAGGTCTTCCCTGAGCCCGCTGAGGATTTGTAGATGATAAAAGGTTTGTTCTCCATAAGAAAAAAGTGAAGGATCGAAGATAGGAAAGCAAGTGCTTTCCTTCCCAATTTGAGAATCGCCTTCGACGAATATTGTCAAAGAATCTCCATTGGAATTCCCCGCATTTTTGGGCATTTTGAAAGCCTCTAAACCTTAAACCTATGAAAAACCTATTTGCAGGCATCTTTTTATGCCTCATTTCCTTATCCGCATTTCCCAAAGACGGATACGAACTTTGGCTGGACTACGCTCCTATTTCCAATCAGGGACTGAACCAAGAAATCTCTTCCCTGTTGGATGGAATCTATTTTTTTGGGAAAAACCCTACGTATCAGGCCATTCAAAACGAACTCAACCTTTCGGGTAAAAAATTGGTCGGAAAAGCTCCCGTGTACACCACTGACCGGCTGTCTAACACGAAGCTTTGGCTGGGAACCCGGGAGGAAATGTCTCAAATATTCGGATTGCAGCAACAGGTGGAAATCCGTGAATTGGGAGAAGACGGATTCTGGAGAGGATCAATTGATTTTCAGGGAAAACGCTACTATGCAATTGTCGGAAATCGGCCTTTAGGCGTGCTGTATGGGGTTTTTGACTGGTTAAGAAGTATTCAAACTGAAACTTTCGATGCAAAACAAGAAAAAGCTGATGCCCCGAAAGTTAAACTCCGTATGCTCAACCATTGGGACAATCTTGACAGAACTGTCGAGCGAGGCTATGCAGGATTTTCAATTTGGGACTGGCATCGCTTACCGGGATACATTGACCCACGATATGAGGATTACGCCCGCGCCAATGCTAGTCTGGGTATTAATGCCGTTTCGCTTACCAATGTCAATGCCAATGCCAGAATCCTGACTACGGACTTTATGAAGAAAGCCAAAGTCCTGGCAGACCTATTCCGCCCTTATGGGATCAAAGTATTCCTGACAGCAAGATTCTCCGCACCCATAGAAATTGGAGGGCTAAAGACAGCAGATCCATTAGATCCTGATGTCAAAGCTTTTTGGAAAAGGAAAACCGAGGAGATGTATTCCTTTATTCCTGATTTTGGAGGCTTCCTGGTCAAGGCCAATTCGGAGGGCCAGCCGGGCCCCCATGAGTATGGAAGAAATCATGCTGAAGGTGCCAATATGCTCGCTGATGCTCTAGCTCCACATGGGGGCGTGTTGATTTGGAGGGCCTTTGTCTATTCTCATGAAATAGATGAAGATCGGCACAAGCAAGCCAATACTGAATTCGAACCCCTAGACGGGAAGTTCCGGGAAAATGTGATCATCCAGGTAAAAAATGGTGCCATAGATTTCCAGCCCCGAGAGCCTTTTCATCCGCTCTTTGGAGCCATGCCACAAACCAATCTGGGGATGGAATTTCAGATTACTCAGGAATATCTGGGACAGGCGACCCAACTGGTCTATCTCGCTCCGATGTGGCAGGAAGTGTTGGAAAGCAAAACTTACAGGCCGAGCCCAAGCTCCACCGTTGCAGGAATTGTGGATGGAAAGGATACCGGCAAAACCCTCACCTTGATGGCTGGAGTGTCCAACATTGGAACAGACCGTAATTGGACTGGTCATCTCATGGCTCAATCCAACTGGTATGCCTTTGGAAGAATGGCTTGGAATCCCAATCTCACTTCAGAGCAGATTGCCAAGGAATGGACAAGTATGACTTTTGGACAAAACCAGGTGGCCAATCGTAAAATCAATGAAATTCTACTTCAATCCCATGAAGCAGCAGTGAATTACATGACTCCACTGGGCTTGCATCATATCATGGGTAGGAGCCATCATTATGGTCCAGGACCTTGGGTAGAAGGCGGAAGAGCCGATTGGACTTCTCTATACTACCACCGGGCAGATAGTTTGGGAATTGGCTTTGACCGGACCTCCACAGGAAGCAATGCCTTAAATCAATACGCTCCGGAAATCGCTCAAAAATGGTCCGACCCGAATCAAATTCCACAGAAATTCCTGTTGTGGTTTCATCATCTTCCTTGGGACTTTGAATTAAAGTCAGGACGCACGGTATGGGAAGAAATCGCACTGCATTATGATCAGGGCGTCAAGACGGCAAGGAACATGAAAACAGCATGGGATTCTCTGGAAGGAACTATCGATCCAGAGAGACACTCCCATGTGAGTCAGCTATTGGGCATCCAAGTGGAAGAAGCCGAATGGTGGAGAAATGCCTGCCTGCTCTATTTCCAAACCTTTGCGAAGCGACCATTCCCGGAAGAGATCGAAAAACCCACCGGAAGTCTGGAATATTACAAAAGCTTAAGCTTCCCAATGGCTCCGGGAATCCGGCCACAATGGTAAGCTTAGGCCTTAGGTATTCTTTCCAAAATCCAGTTTAGGATTAATTCAGAGACTTGCTTTCGATCCAAATCGTTCAATAATTCATGGTATCCTCCGGGGAAGATCTTTAAGGTCTTGTCCTGGGAGGATGCCTTTTCAAATAAAAGCTGGGATCCTTTGACATTGGTCAAGCGGTCTGCATCCCCATGAATCAAAAGAACCGGACTGGAAAATCTTTCTGCATTTCCCTGAACATACTTCATCAAAGCGAGGACTTCTGCTCCTGTCCTTGCCGGAATATTTTCCTGATAGACCAATGGATCCTCCCGGTATTTTTTCACTTCCTCCGGAATTCTGGAGATTCCCTCAATGTCCAGTTTTAAGACTTTCAGCTTTGGGAATAATTTACTGATCAAGTTTCCTAAAGCGATCAAAATCTTCGGCGTCCCGTCTGCTTCCATGATTGCCGATGAACTCAACACTACGCCTGATACCTCCATCCTCGACTTAAGAAGCAAGGCGGCAACCATGCCCCCACCCATACTATGTCCCAAAATAAAAGCCGGTTTCCCGGGAATGTAATTCTTTACCTTGCCATACAAAGCCTCAATGTCCTTCAGGTAATCTTCGGCGGACTCAAAATAGGCCGTGGCCCCACTTTCGGTGGATTTGCCATGCCCTCTCCCATCGAAGGTAAAAACCGCTATTCCAGTCTCCACCAAATCTGCGGCGAATGCGGAATACCTTCCGCTATGCTCTCCCAAGCCATGAACCAGCAACAGACTGGCCTGGGGATTTTCCGGCATCCAGGCTTGCAGGTATAGTTTTACGCCATCATGGGCGGTATAGGTGCTTTCAAAATGTTTCATAGTGACAACGAACTTATTTGAAATTAGCAAAAAGAACTTCAATTCAATTAAATTGGAGCAAAAGCACCTTCTATGAAACCAAACCCAAGATTCCTGTTCCTATTATTACTGAGTGTATTTTTCTCCCTTGCCTCAGTAGCCCAGAGCAAATTTAGCCCAGAGAGGCTCCAGCGCTATCAGGAGTATTATCAAAAAGAAATTCAAGGCGGCCGACTACCCGGAATCGTAACCTTAGTTTACAAAAACGGAGAAAAGGCATACGAATCTGCCATCGGATATTCCGACCTCAGCACGAAGGCTCCGATATCTGTGGACCAGATTTTTTATATCCAGTCCATGACCAAGCCCATCGTTACCACGGCTTTCATGATGTTGTATGAAGAAGGCCATTTCTTCCTCACTGATCCTGTAGCCAAATATTTACCTGAGTTCAAAGAGATGAAAGTCCTCGCAGATCGTACCAAAGGATCCGAAGGAGGAACTGTCCCCGCAAATTCACCGATCACCATTGGGCAGGTATTGAGCCATACTGCGGGTTTTGTACATGGAATTGGTGGAACCAAGCTCGACCAAGAGGTCGCCAAAGCGATTTATCAGTCCTCCCCAAAAACGCTGGAAGAACGTGTGAAAAACTTGGCCGCACTTCCTTTGATAAGCCATCCGGGAACTGAATGGAATTATTCGGCATCCCCGGATATTCTGGCAAGAATGATTGAAGTAACCTCAGGCATGTCCTTGGATCAATTCCTAAAAACCAGACTATTTGATCCTCTGGGGATGAAAGACACAGGGTTCAATCTTTCAGAAGCCCAAAGTACTCGCATGGTACAGCTACATGCTTACAATGATTCAGGGGTTCTCTCTAAAACCAAAAATCAAACGCCGACTTCAGGAAACACTGTTTTTGGAGGTACCCACGGATTATTTTCTACCGCTCAGGATTATTCGATTTTTGCCAGAATGCTCTTAAATGGAGGAGAATGGCAAGGTAAAAGGTATCTGAGCTCAAAAACCATTGAAATTATGACTCTTCCTCACGATGATGGCTTGTTTAAGGATCCGGGGAAAGGCTTTGGGTATGGATTTGCGGTAGTGGATGATTTGGCAGCGACACAGGGCCTTGGGTCCGAAGGAACTTACTATTGGAGCGGAGCATTTTCTACCTATTTTTTCATAGACCCTAAGGAAAATATGGTAGCCATATTCATGACTCAATTAGCTCCTTTCAGCAGTTATTATGAAAATAAGTTCCGCCAAATGATCTATCAGGCCATTGAGCAACCTGAAATTCTTCAGACTCAGGAATGATATTTCTCAGCTTTATTGAAATAGAAAAATGGCTACTTTGATCAAACAAACACCAATGAACCTAATGTCAAAAAAAGGTTGTGTGGAATTGAAGCAGCTATCTTGGGCGCTAACCCTTTCCATAGGAATCCTGACGGGGGCCTGCGGTGGCTCAGATCCTGAAGCCATTTTTCCTAAAGTTGAAGCCATTACTGAATCTGTCTACGCCTCTGGGGTTGTCAAAGCGCAGGAGCAGTACGAAGCCTATCTTTTGGCCAACGGCCCTGTCCAAAAAATCTTCCTTGAAGAGGGAGATACGGTGACAGTCGGCACTCCGATTTTGCAGGTTTTTAATGAAGCAGAAAAGTTGCGGAGAGAAAATGCCCAGCTCGCTCAAACCTACGCTGATCAGCAAGCCAATCAGTCCAGACTACGGGATTTGGAATTGTCTATCCAATTAGCCAAAAGTAAACTCCAAAATGATTCTTTACTGAACTTAAGAACCCAAAATCTTTGGAAACAAGGAATCGGTACTGCTGTAGAATTGGAGCAGCGTCAACTGAACTACCAAAATTCAAAAACAGCCTATGAGTCCCAAATTATCCGATACAAGGACCTAAAGCGTGAAATTGAATTCAATTCCAAAAGTGCGGGGAAAAACCTTAGGATTACGGAAGTATTAGAAAATGAATACCTCTTGAAAAGTAAGATTGATGGGGTGGTTTATTCTATTCTAAAGGAGCAAGGAGAAATGGTCAGTCCCCAAACTCCGCTCGCAATCATCGGAAAGGCTGGTGAATTTCTCATGGAGCTTCAAGTGGATGAGTATGATATTTCAAAAGTGAAACCGGGACAAAAAATCCTGGTATCCATGGACAGTTATAAAGAAGAGGTTTTTGAAGGGAAAGTTTCCAAAATATCCCCAATTATGGACCCCAAGACCAAAACCTTCAAAGTAGAAGCGGAATTCACCAAGGCTCCAGCCAGACTTTTTCCAAACCTTACTTTAGAGGCAAACATTGTCACGCAAGTCAAAGAAAAAACTTTGGTCATCCCCAGAAACTACCTCTGGAATGACACTAGTGTAATTACCATTGATGAGGATACAATTCCTGTAAAAACCGGGATCAAAAATTTTCAGTTTGCTGAAATTCTGGACGGCATCAGCGAATCCACCCAGCTAATCCGACCTAGGCAATGAAATGGTCGCTGATTCTTGAAATCGCCAAAGCCTTGATGTTGGCTCGAAGGAAACAGACTTTGATTGCCGCTATTGGCGTGATGTTTAGCATCACCATGTTTGTGGCCTTGCTGGGATTTATGAATGGACTGAATACCATGCTGGATGGTTTGGTGCTCAATCGTACCCCCCATATTCGCTTTTATAATGAGATCAAACCCAACCCTCGGCAGCCCATAGATCAAAGTTCAGAGTTTCAAAATTCTCTGAATATCATTCGGTCCATCAAGCCTAGCACCAGCAGATTGGCCATTCACAACAGTACCTCCATCATCCAGAGTTTGGAAGAAGACCCCAGAGTCTTGGGAGTGAGTCCAAAAATCTCGGCTCAGGTATTCTTTAATGTGGGTACCATTGATTTGACAGGAATCATCAACGGCATTGAGGTAGAAAAAGAAGCGGAACTGTTTGCTTTCACTGATTATGTCACCTCCGGGAATTATGAAGATTTGAATCAAATCAATACCATCATTTTGGGAAAGGGTGCTGCTGACCGAATGATGGCGGATATTGGAGATGTCATCCAAGCCACTACTGCTCAGGGAAATCGAATCCAACTCAAGGTAGTCGGATATTATCAAAGTGGCTTGGGGGATTTTGACAATGTCAACAGCTATGCCTCTCTCACGACTGTCCAAAAAATGCTTGGAGAGGCTCCCTCCTACATCACGGACATCCAAGTGAAGTTGATCGACTTCAATATGGCTCCTGCCATGGCAAAGGAATTGGCCGGAATATTCCAGATTGACGCGGACGATATCCAGACCGTGAATGCCCAATTTGAAACCGGCACACAAATCCGAACACTCATCAGTTATGCGGTAGGAATTACCCTTTTGGTGGTTTCCGGTTTTGGGATCTACAATATTCTAAACATGATGATTTATGAAAAGCTGGATACCATAGCTATTTTGAAGGCAACGGGGTTCAATGCAACAGATGTCAACCGGATTTTCATCACCATAGCTTTGACGATAGGTGTGGTTGGAGGTGTATTTGGCTTGGTGTTTGGCTTTTTGGCGGGACTGGGAATTGATCAGGTACCCTTCGAGACAGATGCCTTGCCGACCATTAAAACCTTCCCGGTAGATTACAATCCCAAATATTACATCATCGGAGGCGTATTCAGCCTAATCACTACCTATTTCGCGGGGTTTTTCCCTGCCCGGAAAGCCTCAGGGATTGATCCGGTTGAAATCATCCGGGGAAAATAAAACAAGCTATGGTAGTACTGGAAGCCCAAAATGTCGACAAGTTCTTCTATAACCCTACGGAAACCCAGGTTCTCAAAGGGGTTAGTTTCAAGGTAAACCGTGGGGAATTTGTGTCGGTAGTAGGGAAATCCGGTTGTGGAAAATCAACTCTCTTGTACATTCTATCCACCATGGACACGGACTACAAGGGGGAACTTTATATTGACAATGAGCTAATCACCGGAAAACCTCAAAACTACCTAGCTCACCTTAGAAATGAAAAAATAGGCTTTGTGTTTCAATTTCATTACCTCCTCAATGAGTTTTCTGTTTTGGAAAATGTAATGATCCCAGGGCTTAAACTTGGGAAACTGAGCCGTCAGGAGCTAGAACATAGAGCAATGGAAAAACTGAAGATCTTCGACATGCAGGACCATGCCTTAAAAAAGGCCAATCAGCTTTCCGGAGGACAAAAGCAGCGTGTGGCTGTAGCCCGAGCCTTGATCAACGATCCCTTATTGATCATGGGGGATGAACCCACGGGAAATTTGGACAAGAAAAACTCGGATATTGTTTTTGAAGAATTCAAAAAACTGGCCTCTGAATTTGGCCAAACCATGCTGATAGTCACACACGATCAGGAATTTGCCGAAGGCACTGACAGGATCATTGAAATGGAAGATGGAAGGGTAATAAAGCAGTAGGAAGTGGGCAGTAAGCAGCTCACTCAAAAGAGGAATTATTTTTCAGATTCTCTGACCCCCATAAAACCCAAGACATCCTTATACCCTTTGCTCCAAGTCCAGAAGTACTGCGTCACCATTGGGACATGTTTTTTCTTCTCGTAGAGCGAGTATTCTAAATTGCTCCCCTTTTCATCCGCTTCTTTTCTAAATCTATCTACAGTTAGCCTGATCCCAGGATAGGTTTTTTCACCTTCCAAAATCAACAGCGGAACCTCATTCCCGGTCAGATAATAGATCGGAGAATAATCCTTCCAAACAGCTGGATTATCAGTAAACGCATCGTAATTGTCTTCCGCATTGTATTTTTCCTTTCGCTCAGTCAGAAACCAATACCAATCCAATCCGGCCGGATCATTGAGAATAGCTCCTTTCAAAGGATTCGAAAATCCCAATTCCTCATAAGGTTCTTTTTTGATAGTTGCCAAGGCAGCGAGGTGCCCTCCTGCCGAATGCCCGGAGATATAAATCTTATTCGGATCACCTCCATAGTTCGCTATGTTTTCATACACCCATTTGACGGCCATGACTGAAGCCTTTTCCATGGCTGGGATTTTATACTCCGGAGCCAAAGGATAATCAATAATCACTGTCACCACTTCCCTCCTAGCGAATCTGGTTCCCATAAAATCATAAATTTCTTTTCGACCCTTATTCCAACTTCCCCCATGAATAAAAATCAAGACAGGAAGGTCCTTTGCCTTTTTGGGAGCAAAGACATTCAATTGCTTTTCCGGAAGGCCATCCTCAGCTTTGAGATAAGAAATGTTTTTGGATCGGTGGATAGATTGGAAGGCACAACTACTCAGGAGTATGGCAAGGAGCAGAATTGAAAACAGGGATTTCATGGATGACATTTGATTCAAAAAGTACAAAGCACAGGTTTTTGTTTGGTAATAGTAAAAAGAAAGGCCATGAACTCCTTGAATATAGCCCTACTTGCCCCGGCATTTATTTACGATTGAAGGGCAATGGCATAATAGTCTCAGCTTTCAGGATTTTAACTAGCTTCCTTTCCGTAGGTTTGTCTAGACAAAATAGACTGGACTACGTGCAGCCAACTCCAAAATGGAGATTCCTTACTAACAAAGGCCACACCACATTCGGAACTCGCCTGCTGCAAGACTACAGGTATCTTAGCGGGAGCGATCATGGGCTTTTTGGATGGAAAGGGTCAAGTCTGACATCGACACCGCACCCAAAGTATAGTCCACCAGATTCCCCTCACCGTTATAAAAAAAGTGGCAGGTACTCCGGTCGAAAGGAATAGGCCAATCTAAAAAGGAATCAGAATAAAAGTGATGCGAAAACAAACTCCGCAATAAGGACTACCACAAAAACTTTTTTATAACTGATTTCATATTTAGCTAAATACAAACCCAAATAAATCAGCATAGCAGGAATCTGAAGGGCTATCAATTGAATCAATAATTTGATAGGATAAGTAACCCAAAGCCATTCTTTGCGAAAATCAAGCAACTCATAAACTCGAGATTCGGAAAACTTATCAGAATAAAATTCATAAAGAACCAAATCATTCAAAACAACATAATCAATTAAGAAATAGAAAAGAACATAAAAAATAAAGTATATGATAAGAAGTACCTTCATTACTTGCAAAAGAAAACATTTAAGTCCTTAATCCACTCTTTCAAAAGTCATTTCGGTCGGGCCAAGTTCACCACCTTTTCTTACAAACCTTAATTTCAGATTCGAATCATTTACAGAAGATATAAAGAACTTTATAGGGTTTACTTTTCCAGATTCAAAAACAATCAGAGTATCTGATTTTAAGAGAAATTTTCCTTTCTTTTCCGAGACAGAGAAGTCAGGACCTGCATTCGTGAAAAAAATAGAGTCCTTCTGAAATGAATAAAAGGTATTATTCAAAACGAATTCCATACCTTGAATAGCATCTAACTTCTTTTCCTCCGACAATTTATTAAATGCATCACTACCGACCATAGTCGTAAAACCAGTAAAATCAATCAACTTCCACCTTCCTTCTAAATTACTATTATAAAACAAGGATGTTACTAAGAGTAAGACAAATATAAAGTTCATCGTTAAGATTTTCGATTAAAAAGCTAGCCTACATAAGAATGCAGGCTAGCAACTCAATTAGGCTTGAGGACAATTTGCTACCCAAGTATCATAAAGTAAAAGCCAAAGCTCATCTGATCCTTGAAAACCTCCTCCAAAAAGTAGCAGTTCAGCATCCTCACAATACCCTGATCCCACCAGATTTTCCATCTGGTCATTTGTTAATTTTTCCATAGTTGTCAATGGTTAATTGTTAGAAATAATTAAAAGTATGGTTGATTTTAAAAAATCAGTTTCAAACTTCCAAATCACTTAGGATCAGAAACTTCTGATTCTTTGAATTATACAATCTGAAAAACGGATTTTTTCGGAATATTCTTCTGAATTCTTAGTTTTACCCCCCCCCTAAACCTTAGTTTATCTCGCACAATTATAAACTAACAAAATAATCAATCGAATTTCAACTATTTTTTATTTATTTCCGGTTCTTGAAAAAATCAAACGATAGGATTAGGAGAAATATTCTTTCTTTGGGTTTGGGAGTAACAAGCTGCCTCTAAAAGGTTTAGCTTTTGGAATCCAGGGTATTTTTCTAATACAAATGCTCCAAATATTGTTGAATTAAAAAATTGGCTTACAGATCCCTCAGATTTCCACAGATAATAGAAAGGACTGGAAACTGAATTAAGTACTCTGCCTACCGAACAGCCGGTTCCTACTGACTCAGCCCTTCACTAAATCCCTCAGACTTCCCGAAAGCAGGTTATCTCCCTGTGCCAATAGGTCGGGCGTACCCACCTCCACCAGTTTACCCTGATCCAAAATCATCACTTCGTCTGCAAGCAGGGCAGGTCGGATGCGGTGAGTGACTACCAAAACAGGAATCTCTTTCTTTACCTTCAGGATCAAGTCAAGCATTTTCTGCTCGGTCATCCGATCCATGGCTCCAGTGAATTCGTCCAGCAGAAGTACCTTAGGACGTTTGATCAAAGCCCTGGCAATGCCTACCAGCTGCTTTTGGCCTCCCGATAGATTCACTCCTTCTTCTCCCACCTGAGTAAAATAGCCCTGAGGCATCCGATCGAAAAATTCATGCAAGCCCAACTCTTGGCATCGCCGAATCACCTGTTCAAAACAAGCCGGATTGGGATCCAAGCTGAGGTTATACCCCAGACTCCCGTTGAAAATCTTGATCTCCTGAGGCACATATCCCACCTGTTCACGCCAGCTTTTTTTAGAAATAGCTTTCATGGACCTATCCTCATTGATCAGGACAGATCCCGATTCGGGGGGATAAAAACCCATCAAAACTTGTAAGAGCGTACTTTTACCACCCCCAGATTCGCCCAACAGGATGCTCAATTTCCCTTGCTTCAGTTCAAAAGTCAGCCCGTCAAAGAGTAGTTTTCTACCTGGAAAGCGGAAACTCAAGTTCTCCACCTGAATCCGGGTTACCGTCTCAGGAATCTCCTCCCCATCTTCTACCTGCTCCTTTTTTACCTGTACAAATTCGTAAAGTCTATCCCCTGCGATCTTTGCCTCCTGAATTTGAAGATTGGCAAGGGCCAGTTTGTTCACTGCCGGAACCAGCATTCCCAGCATTCCGCTGATCGCCACCAAGACTCCCAGTTCCAATTGATTTTGTGCCACCAGATAGCAGCAAGTGCCCAAAACAGAAACCAAAAACACCACACCCGCCAGTTGGGATACCAAGCCCAAGCGATTGCTGACTTGTCCTAAGGCAAAAGCGTCATCCTGAAATCGTTGGTAGGCACTTTGATTAGCTTTCAAAAACAGCCCCTCTTTAGAATCTCCCTTGACGGCTCCTATACCCGTAAGGGTATCGATAAAACCCGATTCCGAACCCGAATAGCTCATCATCACTGCTTTCTGACCCTTTTGAATCGGTCTGTGGTATCGGTAAACCAGAAGAAAATAAACGGGGAGAAAAACAGCAACCCAACATCCAATCTCCCAAGAGTACAGGAAAATCGAAACCGTGCAGACGATAACCACAAAGGAATCCACCATCAGTTCGGTGGTCAAGACCGACACCGCCCGCTGAATGCGACGTGAATCATTCATCCGCGAGGTGATATCCCCGACTTTTCTGGAGTCGAAAAACACCTTGGGTAATCCCAGCAACTGCTCAAAAAATCCGCTAATCAGGCGTAGGTTCAGCTCTTTGCTCTGTCTTACCAAAATAGAGGCACGAAGGTAGCTCAGCACCGATCTTCCGATCAAGAGGACAAAAAGCAGTACCAGACCCAGAGCCAGCTTTTGCCAGGCCTGATTGGGTAGAAACTCATCGATTAGTTTTTGGGAAAATACCGCCACCGCCAGCCCCAAGATCGTGGTGACCAAACCAAGAAAACCCGATATCAACAAAATCGGTAAGTCGGGACGGATCAGATCGAGAATCCATTTCCGCTTTTTCTGACGGCTACTTTCCGAGGTCTCAAATTCGAAACCGGGGCGGATCAAAATCAACGTCCTGCTTTGCCAGATCTCCAAAAGCTCTCCCTTCGTAATCCAGCGAGCTCCCAAAGCCGGATCCATCAGCTGATACTGCTCGCCTTTTTTGCCATAGCATACCACAAAGTGGCTTAATTTATGATCGATCACCACATGAAGAATGACAGGGAACTCCAGCTCATCCAAATAACTCATTTGCTTTACCCGAAAAGCGTCACCTTCCAGACCCAGCTGCCGGGCTGCTTCCACCAAACCCAAAACCGTCGTGCCCTGAATAGCCGTACCGCTCAAGTGACGTAGGTACTCTATCGAACGCTCGCCTCCAAAATACCGAATCACCGAAGCCAAGCAGGCAACTCCGCAGTCAGAACTCGCCTGCTGCTTGACTACAGGGATTTTAGCGGGAGCGATCATGAGCTTTTTGGATGGAAAGGGTCAAGTCTGACATCGATACCGCGCCCAAGGCATAATCCACCAAATTGCCCTCATCATCGTAGACAAAGGTGGCAGGCACTCCGGTCAATCGAAAAGCAGAGGCCAGTCTAAAAAGGGTGTCAGAATAAAAGCGGTGCGTATCCAAACTATCAAGGCTATAGTGTGCTGCAAAATTTTTGACTTCCTCCACCGACTCAGAGGAAACCCATAAAAATCGGGTGAGCGTATCCTTTCTAAATTTACTTTGAATTAATTCAGCCTCAGACTGACAGATCGGACAGGAGGAATTGAAGTAGATTAGTACAGAAGGGGCAGAATCACCTTCGGTTTTCAAATTTACAGAATCACCATCTGTTGAAGTCAACATGATTGAAGGAATAGAACTGTAGGTTGATTGCAATTCCTGCTTTGTGGTATACCTAGAGAAACCAATCCAAGCCCCTATTGCGACAAATCCAACTAACAGAGAAGGAAATAGGTATTTCATCCGCATAGCCCTAGCTGTTTCCCAAGGAAATAAACATGACAAAAACTACCCAACAAAAAAGGAAGCTTACATAGTATCCCAATACTATTTTAAGCATAGCGTCCAAGGAGCTCTTCAAATATTTGGCTAAGAGGAAAGCCATGAGTATCCAATAAACGACTTCAAAAACATTCAATACTTTGAAAGGATAAAACAACCATTCCTGAAGTGACTCAGCATCAAATAAACTAAATAAAGACAGTGGCGCAAACAAACGAACCGACTCCATCGATACGGGATGAAAGGAAAACCATATAATTTTGATCAGCAGGGGAATAAAGAAAATAAACTCAGAAATAAGAACTACCCCAAAGACCTTTCTATAACTGATTTCATATTTAGCTAAATACAAACCCAAATAAATCAGCATAGCAGGAATCTGAAGGGCTATCAGTTGAATCAGCAATTTAATAGGATAAGTAACCCAGAGCCATTCTTTGCGAAAATCAAGCAACTCATAAACTCGAGATTCGGAAAACTTATCAGAATAAAATTCATAATAAACTAAATCTGTTAAAATAAAATAATCAATATAAACAGATAAACCTAAATACATAAAAATATATAAAGTAAAAAAAATACTATTCTTCATTTTACCTTTTTAAAGGTTACAGAACTTCTACTTATTACTTCATCAGAAAGGACCATGTAAACCTTTAGCTCTTCTTCGGTTAATTTATCAATCAAAAATCGATGAACTTTAATTTTTCCTGATTCAAAAATTATCAAAGTATCACTATTTATGAGCCATTTTCCTGTTTTATGCTTCACAATATTATCTGGTCCAGCATCTGTAAAATAAACAGAATCATTTTTAAAATGATAAAACGTACTATCTAAAGCAAATTGAAAAGTTTCCGCCAATTTAGTTTTTTGTTCATCTGTCCCTATAAGATAAGTCTCAGAAGTAAGGATATTTAAAAATGCTTCAACTTCATGCATTTTCCATTTCCCTTCTAATTTAGAATCAAATTGGTTTGAAGTGCCAATTATCATTAAAACTAATAATACAATTCTAGGCATAAATAATTCTTTATATGAATGAATTTAAATAAGATAAGGCCATCGAAAAACTCATATCAGAAGCCTGAAAATTAAATATTCGAAACTTGGCTCAAATTCCTAAAAGTTAAAATCAGAGGCTGTCCGTTCTTATGAGACAGCCTCATGAATAAACTAGGCTTGCGGATTATGGTCACGACATCTTTCATCGTACCAAATTACGGCTTGAATGTAAAGTTCATTCGAACCTTGAAATTGGCCACCTGAAATGATTGTCCAGAGATTATCGCAATAATCGCTTCCCCCCACCAGATTTTCCATCTGGTCATTTGTTAATTTTTCCATAGTTGTACATGGTTAAATAAAAAGATGTTAATTCATAATTAAAATAAATTACTGGTCAATCAATAAACTTTATGTATTTTCCAAATAGTTTCTTCATTCCGAGATTCCTTTTGAAAAAACAAGCTTACTTCGAGCAACATCACCATTTGGAAAAATCGTTCTTAATATTAATTCTTTATCTTTCACGGAATACAAAAATTTATAAGTAAAAATCTTTTCATAATCGAAAATAATTAATGTATCTTGTTTTGTTAGCCACCTACCTTTCTTAAATACCACTTCTTTTTTCCTAGGATCCACATCTGTCCAAAAAACAGTATCGGTCTCAAAGTGCATATATTTATTTTTAAGATATAATTCATTAACTTCAATAAAATCTTCCTTTTGTTGATCGGTTAAAGTTTCAAAGGCAGTGGAATTAAGTAAATTAAAATTTGCCTCGGCGAATTTCAAATCCCAGTAACCTAGTAGCAATCCTGGATCGAGAAATAATAAAATAAAAATTACGGTTTTCATAATAAATTTTGAGAATTGAATTGAATGTGAAATAAATTAAATTCATTAATTATTAAAACAATAAAAGCTTCAAACTACGATTAAACAGAACATTCTAAAATAGAATTTTAATCAGGCTTTTAGCTTGCCGTCAAATTCTTTTATTGATATCAAATCAGACAAAATTTGGGATGAGCTGTTGCCCATCCCAGATTTAATTAAGGAGTACCTGAACTTGGAGGAGTCCAGTCTGAACAATATTGATCAAAATACTGGACGGCCATTTCTAATAATTCGTTCGAGCCCTGAAATTGACCTCCAGATAAAATGGTCCACATGTTTTGACAATAGTCATTTCCCCCCACCAGATTTTCCATCTGGTCATTTGTTAATTTTTCCATAGTTGTTAATGGTTAATTGTTAGAAATAATTAAAAGTATGGTTTATTTTAAAAAATCAGTTTCAAACTTCCAAATCACTTAGGATCAGAAACTTCTGATTCTTGGAATTATACAATCTGAAAAACGGATTTTTTCGGAATATTCTTCTGAATTCTTAGTTTTACCCCCCCCCCCTAAACCTTAGTTTATCTCGCACAATTATAAACTAACAAAATAATCAATCGAATTTCAACTATTTTCAAATTACTTTCAATTCTTGGAAAAATCAAACGATAAATTTAATAGCCCTTGTTAAGGAACTGGCGGAGTCCCTAGCCTCAAAAAAATCAAACTTCTGATTCTTGTCTTGAGAATAGCCGAAACATGGGCCTTCTGCCTTAAAAAATTGCTCACAGACTACACAGACTTGCACAGATTATTGAAAGGACTACAAGCTTCTCACTGCCTACTGAATTCAACCACACTGCCTACTGAACACTTCAAACTGCCTACTAAACAGCCGGTTCCTGCTGACTCAAACAGTGAAAAGACCCCAATCCCCAAATGATATCCGTACTGTCGATTCCAATAACTCGTCTTCCCGGGAAGCAACCCGTCAGGATATCCAGAGCTTTCTGATCGTTTTTATCCCGGAAAGTAGGCACCACCACCACTTTATTCCCAATGTAAAAATTAGCATAAGAAGCCGGAAGTCGCTGATCTTCCCAAATCACCGGACTGGGCATAGGAAGCTCTACAATATTGAGTTGTTTGCCGTTTTCCAGGCGCATATTCTTAAGAATACCCAGATTTTCAGCTAGGATTTCGTGATTTTCGTCGGACTTATTTTCCTCGATTACCGTCACCACCGTGTCTTCATTCACAAATCGGGTGATATCATCAATATGCCCGTCCGTATCATCCCCGATGATGCCATCTCCAACCCATAAAATATGGTTCACTCCATAATAATCGCAGAGGTATTTTTCAATCTGGGCTTGGTTGAGGTGAGGATTGCGGTTCTCATTCAGTAGACAAGCTGTTGAGGTCAAGAGCGTTCCCTTACCGTTAAACTCCACCGAACCGCCTTCCATGACGATTCCGGGTTTGAAATATGGGATGCCCAAGTGCTCCGCAATGCGAATCGGAATCTGATTATCCAGATCGTGAGGGGGATACTTGTTGCCCCAGGCATTGTAATCCCATTTCACCAAAGCCTTTTTCACATCCGAATTTGGATTGATTAAAAAAGCTGGACCATGATCCCTGCACCAAGCATCATTGGTCGGAAAAAAGTGGAACTGAACTTTGCTCAAGTCCACTCCTGCTTTTTCCAAATGCCCTAGTGCAAAGGCTTTCATGGCCTCATTGGCCACATTGATGTTGACTTTTTGACCCTTGGCTACCTCTTTGATAAACTGGGAATATGGCGCATAAATGGTTTCAATTTTTCCAGGCCAAGACTCCTCCTTATGCGGCCAACTCAACCACATGGATTCTTGGGGTGCAAATTCCGCAGGGAAATAATAACCCAATTCTGCCGGAGTAGCGGCTCCGGTTTTTGCCAATTCGAAAATATCTTTCATGCCCTACTCTTCGTCAAGAAATCGCTTGGTAATCGGATCGTAGGAATCAATTCGACGATCTCTAAGGAAAGGCCAGTGGGTTCGGTAACGATCTGAACCCGTCAAATCCAGCTCCTCCACATGGATTTCCTCCTCCAAATGAGGTGCTTTGTAGGTCACCCTACCAAAGGCATTGGAAACAAAAGAACCTCCCCAAAACTGCATTGGACCTTCGATTCCAGTTCGGTTAACCGAAACCACGGGAATACCATTGGCCACGGAATGGGATCGTTGAATCGTCTGCCACGCATTGTATTGATCCTCATTGGTCTGCTCATCCTGATGCAATGCCCAGCCGATAGCTGTTGGATACACCAAGAAATCTGCCCCTTTTAAGGCAGTGATTCTTGCCGCTTCCGGATACCACTGATCCCAGCAGATCAAGACGCCAATTTTGCCAAATTTGGTTGGGAATACTTTATAGCCCAGATCACCTGGAGTGAAGTAAAACTTCTCAAAATAGCCCGGATCGTCTGGAATATGCATTTTTCTATACTTACCCAAATAGCTTCCGTCTGCATCCAAAACCGCCGTAGTATTATGATAAAGGCCTTCTGCTCTCTTCTCAAAAAGTGATGCTACGATTACTACTCCAAGTTCCTTGGCCAAAGAGCCCAATACATCAGTAGATGGACCAGGAATAGCTTCAGCCAAAAGGAAGTTGTCATAATCCTCCACATCGCAGAAGTAAAGCGATCTAAAAAGTTCCTGCAAAACCACCACCTGAGCTCCTTTTTGGGCTGCGGTACGGATTCCTGCAATAGTTTTTTCCATGTTTTGATCCACATTCCCAGTACAACTGAGCTGGACCAAACCAACTTGAACGGTTTTTTTTGCCACGGCTAAGAGTTTTTAGTAGGCTGCAAAGATACCTTGGAAGGTGGGGAATGGCAAATGGGTTTCAGGACTGAAAAATTGAAAATTTGAAGATTGCAAGATTTGGGTTTGGATTTGCTTTAAAGAGCAGTATGATTTAATAATTTAGTGGCTTGCGAAATTGCGTCCTATATCTTGTATTAATTCTTGTTTTACTCATTGATTCCTTGAGTCAAACATTAAGGGAATTTGAAGAACGAGCCCGTACTTATCATCAAAAAGGTGATTTGGACTCAGCTATCCGAGAATATTCCATTGCTCTTCTTTTTTTTCCGAATAGTCCAATAGCTCTCTAACCTTAAGAGGTAAGTAATTTTATCCTTTATTGATTTTTACCCGAAATTTCCCCTGAAGGATATACGCCTTCATGGTTGGATCATTGTATTTGTACAATTGACCGGAAATTGTTCCTTCTGCCATCTGTTTGACTTCATCATATTTGGTTACCTGCATGTTGAAATTGATCGTGGGTGGATTTGGATTAGTCTCCGGCCCACTATACTCCATTCGGTACTGTTCTCCATTGATAGAAAGGCCATGCGTAGAAACTTTTGGATAGGAATAAGATCCTGCTTTTAAATCTTCATAAACCCATATGTTGGTATCCAGGCAATCTTTATTTTCCATAGTTCCACATTTGGTGGCATACAACATCGTCAAAACGCGGCTGTAAAAGGTATACTGCATGATATTCAGTCCGGGAGCATTGTCTGTTTTTCTTTCAAAGCCAGATCCGGGAATTAGATTTGTCTCCAAAATCTCAGACCGATACTTTTCCCCGTCAAGGGTAATTTCCAGATATACTGAATTTTCCTCTATCACTGGCTCAGGATCTTCTGTAGATGAGCAAGACCAAAATATCATAAGTATCAGCGAAAAAAGGAATTTAGAGTAATAGTCTTTCAATACAGTTTTCATTCAAATAGAAATTTAATTAATCGTTAAAACTAGGCTGAATATTTCCGGTCAGAAATACCCTAAATAGGGTATTTTGAATTCTTTATTTTTTCAAAAAAACCCTCCCATTACAAATGATGTTTTTTTCAACTTTTCTAATCAAGTGGGCCATCCGGAAAAAAAAGAACAACATTTTTGAATGAAGTCAATTAGATCATATTACACCAAACACCCAATTTTGATGATTTAACCATGTATAGACTAAAAAACTAAAGGCCATCGGCATCGATGCGGAACTACAGGCCACAGTCTTAAAAGAAGCTTCAAAAACCTTTTTTATGGTTTTAGTTTCCTACCCTTTCAAGTCCCACTCTATAAGTTAGGTTGGCGGGAGCTTTAACCTAATGCTTTTGAATTCAAGACATCCCCCTTTACTAACCTCAAACTTTCACATTTAAATAGGGATCGATTTTTGGCCTCAATGGTAATAAAGTAACTCACCTACTTTCTATTGACTTACATTCCCAAAAATTGATGTGGGAAAATCACTGTGATTATCAATGGCTTTGTGAAAAGTTTTCATTTTTCTATTCCAATCATTCTATCTATTTTCACACTTTGAGACAATAGCCCAAAAACCTATGAAAAAACACCTAGTATTAGTCTGCGCTTTATGGCTGATTGCCAGCCTCTCCGTAAGCGCTCAGGAAATTTCTGCCATGCAGGCACCGAGAGTGGTATCTCCTGAAGTAAATGCCGACAACTCGGTCACTTTTAGAATCCTTTCTGAAAAAGCGAATGAAGTGACCCTCAACGGTTCGTGGATGGGATTTCGGGAAACTTTGCCTTTGACCAAAGGAGAACAAGGCGTTTGGTCTGTGAAGATTCAGCCTCTCGCCTCCTCCATGTATCATTATAACTTCTTCGTGGATGGGGTAGCTCTCATTGATCCTACCAATCCGCAAGCACTTCGAGATGGCACCAGATATGCCAGTTTATTGATGATTCCTGGTGAGGGTTCGGAGGTTTTCCAACTGAATGATACACCTCATGGTAACATTTCGCAGGTTTGGTATGATTCTCCAAGTTTGGGAGCAAAAAGAAGAATGTATGTCTATACTCCACCGGGATATGATTCGGGAAAAGATAGCTATCCCGTATTGTACTTGTTACATGGTGCTGGAGGTGATGAAGATGCTTGGACTTCCTTGGGACGGGCTAACCTGATTCTGGACAATTTAATTGCCTCCGGAAAATCCAAGCCTATGCTTGTCGTCATGACCAATGGCAATGCCTGGCAAACGTCCACCTTACGCCAGATTCCCGGACTTCCTACCCCAACTCGAGAGACTTTCGCTCAATTCCAAGGCAAGTTTGAGAAGAGCTTGGTTGAAGACGTATTGCCTTATATTGAAAAGAATTACCGGGTAAAGGCGGACAAAGATCATCGGGCTTTGGCGGGCCTTTCCATGGGTGGTGGGCACACCATCACGGCCTCTATTACTTATCCAGGGACTTTTGGATATATCGGCGTATTCAGCAGTGGAATTTTTGATGCCAATGCAGATATGGTCGAGATGGAAAAGAAATTCCAAGCCCTTAAAGCTACTGGAGTTCACAAATATTGGGTGGCTTGTGGCAAAGAAGACTTTGTGATGGAATCCAATAAAAGACTTTTGAGTATTTTGGACAAAACAGGATTTGAGCACGAGTATTTTGAAAACGAAGGTGGACACACCTGGGCGAATTGGAGAACTTACCTATCCATGTTTGCACCCATGCTATTCTAAAAAAAATTTATATGATTATCCGCAATTGCATCACAATCCTAAATTCCTTTGATTTGGCGGTCGGAAGTCTGAAAACCAGAGACCGATGCTGACTAAAACTGAACTTCAAGCGAGATTTTATTCCTAGTGTACGGCCAGCTGGTAAGAAAGCGGATATATATAAAATTTTAACACCAATAAGCAAGAAAAGCGCAGCTCATTCAGAACTGCGCTTTTTTTATGCAAAATCCGACAATAAATGGCCTTCTCCAAAAAAAGGCTTGAAAGCATTAGTCCTTAATTACTGCCCCAGGAGGTAGTTTTTGAACAATTCGGAATTGCCCTTTGGTTACTTTGACTTCACGTCCATCTTTGGTTTTAAAGGTTCCGGCAAATTGTCCTTCCACTGTACCTATGAAAAGGTTATAAGTCCCATTCATGAATGTGTAAGTAGTTTGCTTTCCTTCGAAAGTGATAATTTTTACTGTACAGTTAGATCCAGGGATTTTCTCTGACTCCAAGAATCCGTATTCATGGGCCGAATAAGCAAAGTGTTTAACGTTATTCTTTTTTACAAAAGCGGTCATAAAAAGGTCGTTCCCGTTGGTACCGTTGCCGGCACCTAAATTATGCCCTGCTTCGTAGGTTCCTTTTCCATTGGGAATCCAATAAATGGTAGAAAAGTTGAAATCATTGTTCGGCCCCCAAAGGTTTACAGAAATGGATTTGCCTACGTTAAGGGTATTCAGAATTTCTGCGCGATTTTTCACCTCCACTCCATCAATCTCCATACTGTAGCTGCTCTCATCTCCTTGAAGCGTAAAAGGAAAATTCAAATCATTGGAAGTCTGCTGTTGATCATCCGGATTCACATCCTCTGCATCCGTACAAGACACCCATACGCCCGCCAAAATTGCGAGCAATAGCCCTTTAAATAATTTATTTCTCATAGCATATATAGTTTTTAATGCTTCAAAGAAATAAGTCGAACAAAAAATTTTCCATACGACATTTGCCGTATAAGCTGTTGAAAGGATAAAACTAAAAAATCTTTTAACCACCCATCCTACGCCAATTTCTCCATTTGTCTAAAATTTCTGAGCTAATCCATTTTTATTAGAAATTCTTATTTTACTTTGTATCTCAAAGTACTTTTAAAATGAAAAAACCGGAACAAGAATTAGCCGAAATCAAAGACATGATGGAGCGGTCCACCCGCTTTCTTTCCTTAAGTGGGCTTTCGGGAATCCTGGCAGGTATCTATGCCCTGATTGGCGCAGGAATGCTTTGGTATTGGATTTACTTCCCCGCCAGCCTTGGTGTAGATGGAGGAGAAAAGCTTTCAATCCGAGAAATCCTGAATAGGAGCCTTCTCGCTGGCTTGGCAGTTTTGATTTTAGCTCTAGGTTCGGCTTACCTGCTTTCTCAAAAGAAGAGTAAAAAGAATTCTCAGAAGTTTTGGTCTCCGGCCAGCAAAAGATTCTTCATGGCTCTTTTCATTCCGGTATTAGCTGGAGGACTTTTTTCCTTTGCCCTGATTCATGAAGGGTATTTTCATTTTCTGGCAGCCTCCACCCTAACATTTTATGGTTTGGGCTTATTCAATGCTTCTTATTTCACCTTAGGTGAAATCAAAAATCTGGGCTTGGGACAGGTAATCTTGGGATTGATTGCTGCATTCCATCCTGAATATGGACTGATTCTTTGGGCCTTGGGCTTTGGAGTTTTGCATGTGATCTACGGATCCATGATGTATTACAAATATGATCGATAAGGTGAAGGGGAATTACGATAAGGCTTTTGAGAATGTAGTTAGACTGCGCATTATGTCCATCTTGATGGTCAATGAGCAGTTTGACTTCAACTCGTTCAAGGAACTCCTGGATGTAACGGATGGGAATCTGGCCTCTCATCTGAGAACTCTGGAAAACCAAGGCTATATCCAAGTGGAAAAATCCTTTGTCGGACGCAAGCCCCAAACCAATTACTCGGCTACCCTGACTGGCAAAACAGCCTTTCAGGAGCACTTGGACTTCCTTGAAAATTTGATCAGCCAAAACAAAACCTAAAAAAATTTATCCACTCACTTTGAATTTCAAAGTACTTTAAATGAAAAAAATCACCTAATCTTCTCTTGAATCTGATGGGAAAATGCCCACAAAGCCCAATTCCATCCTTCAAAATGCTTCCCATATGAACCTCGAATATTCACTAAGTAAAACCTTTCAAGCCGTCCGGGAAAATAAGTGGCACTGGTACTTTTACTGGTTTTGCAGGATTACTCTGGCAATCGGATTTTTCATCGCCGGGATGGTCAAGATCACAGGCGAACGATTTGCCAGCGGACTATCTGAAATCCATCCCATGGGAACTTACCTAGTAGCCCTCCACCATACCGGATACTATTACACTTTTATTGGGGTCGCGCAGGTGGTGGCAGCTCTCCTTTTATTGGTCAATCGGACCGCACTTCTTGGAGCCTTATTGTATTTCCCCATTATCCTAAACATTTGGATTTTATCCCTTGCAGTTAGGTTTGACGGCTCCTTCATCTCCTCCACGTGGATGGTTTTGGCTAATCTCTATATCCTCTGCTATCATTATGACCGACTCAGAGCCCTTTGGGTCAAAGAACTTTCCAAAAATCCTCCACTTTTTATCCCCTTAAAACCAAAAAGTTATAAGTTTCCATTCATGTTTTTCGGAGTCTCCATAGTGGTCTTGAGTATTCCTATTTTGGTATACCAATTCGGCTACGAAGTCTTGCCCAGAAACAGCCTGGAAGTATGTAAAAGGCAATTTGAAGGCAAAGAAAATGAAGCCGCAGGATTTGAATTTTGCGAATGCGTCCATGTCCAAGGTCAGCCTTTGGATTCTTGTCTCCAATCCTATGAACTCAACAAAAACCTGAATAATACCACCCAACCATGAAAGAAGAAATCAAATCCTCCCTCGATAGCCCAGCTGAACTCGAACGGCTTTACAGGAAAAACAAATCCGCTTTTCAGCAAAATTTCACAGAACTCTATTCGCAAATCCAAGGTCAGCCTGCCGCTGAATTCTGGCATGAAAGACTCAACTACGAGTCAGATTCCGTCTCCTGGGGCACAACCTCAGAATGGAGATTTGTAATAGTAGCAGGCCTTATAGCCGGTTTTTTAGCCAAGTTTCCCGCAATATTCTCCATCGAGGAGGAATTCTTTTACCCAAGAAATATGGGCTTTATCGGAATATCATTCGTCACGGCTTACTTTGTCTGGAAAAATAGACTCTCCGGGAAAAAACTTGGATGGATTGCAGGGATGACAGCCGTTGCTATGATATACATCAATTTTCTTCCTGATGATCCTAACAGCGACACCTTAACCTTGGCAAGCATGCACCTTCCGCTGCTGCTTTGGGCAGTTTTAGGATTCTCATTTGTAGAAGGTAAAATGGATTTTCTGCCGGGAAGGCTGGAATTCCTTCGATTCAATGGTGACGCAGTAATTATGGGGGCGGTACTGTTTTTATCAGGACTACTGCTATCAGGAATCACAATTGGGCTTTTTGATCTTATTGGAATCAAAATCGGAGAATTCTACATGGAATGGATTGCTGTCTTTGGGCTAGCAGCTGCTCCTTTGATCGCCTCTCATCTCACACAAACCAATCCCCAACTGGTCAATAAGGTCCCTCCCATCATTGCCAAGATATTTAGCCCCTTGGTACTGGTGATGCTTTTGATCTATTTAGGCGCAATTGTCTACTCAGGAAAAGACCCTTACAATGACCGGGAGTTTTTACTCCTTTTCAATATGCTGCTGATTGGGGTCATTGCATTGATCTTCTTTTCTGTGGCAGAGTCTTCTGAGCAAGGAAAAATTGACTGGAGTACCAGAATTCTAGCTGCCTTGTCTTTGGTCACGGTAATTGTCAATTTGATTGCCCTTTCTGCGATAGTTTTCCGGATTGCCGAATGGGGATTTACTCCCAACAGAACCGCCGTACTTGGAATTAATATCCTGATGCTGGTTCATTTAATTTTGGTCAGCCGAAACCTTCTCTCCACTGTTCGTGGGAAAACAAAATTAGGGGAAGTCGGAATTATCATCGTTCGGTATCTTCCTGTCTACTTCATTTGGACGGCCATAGTCATCTTTATCTTTCCATTCCTATTTGGCTTTGATTAAAAAAGGAGAGCAGTTGCTCTCCTTTTATTATTTTTCAAACACGACCTCGTCGGTCTTTGCCCCCAGTTCTTCCAAAGAATCTTTCAAAGCCTTGACCATAGGATCAGGACCACAGAGGTAAAAGTGCTGGGAAAAATCTTGGATATGCTTTTTGAGAAAATCCTTGTCAATTCTTCCATGCTCATGGCCTTCTTTTTCCTCCTGATCCAGGATAGACACAAATCCCTCTCCGAGAATTCCCCGGAAATAGGATTCTAGAATGATATCCTTGGAGGTTTTATTCGCAAAGAAAAGTTGATTGCCTTCTACCTTACCCTGAGATTCAAGCATTCTAAAAATGGATATAAACGGAGTAATCCCCGCTCCCCCTGCAATGAAAACGCCTTTTCCTTGGTAAGAAATGGCTCCCCAAGGATCATCCAAAATCAACTGATCTCCGGGTCTTACCTCGCTTATCCTTTCTGTCACGCCATGGTGACTCGGATAAGATTTGATCACAAATTCCAAATACTCATCCTCCGGGAGTGAGGTGAAAGTAAAAGGTCTTTTTTCATCCACCCAACCTTCAAGATTGATGGAGACCTCCGTAGCTTGCCCGGGCTCAAACTTATAACCCTTTGGCTTTTCGAGTTTAAATTTCTTCACATCATGTGTGACCGGTGAAATTTCGATAATATCTGTTTTATAGCTCATGGTATAGTTTTTTTGAGTGTTTATAAGAAAGAAAGGGCCTAAAAAGGCTCGTCAATAAAAAAATCAAAGAGGAGACCAAGGATAGCCTGATCACCTAGAATTTACAAAATCCTATTCAATTAGCCTAAATCAAGGCGAAATCCTAAAGTTTCAGGGAAATTACCATTACCTAAAACAGATTGATTCGTGAAATTTTACACAGAATGTGAAAAAGTTTACCCAGTTTTAAGTCTTATTGTCTCAAAAAGAAACAATTGAAAAAGGATTGCTTATTTTTAGGCTGAAAAGGATTTTCTTATTTCCTTTCCTCTTCATTTGAACTCTCAAACCTAGAATTCATAACTTATACCCTTCTTAAACCAACCCAAAAATGAAGAAAACCCTAATTTCCGGATTTGCTCTATTGTTTAGCATTTCTGTCGGATTTTATGCCTGTAGCCCAAAAACTGAAGAATCTTCCACCGAAGAAATAACCCAAGAAGAATCCTCCCGATTCGGAGGATTGGCTCTTTATACAGTTCGTGACTCCATGGCAAGTGATCCAAAAGCAACCCTTCAGGCAGTGGCCGATGCTGGATATGCTTATGTAGAAGCCGCCAATTACGAAGATGGAAAATTCTATGGAATGGCTCCAGCGGAGTTCAAATCTTACTTGGAATCCCTTGGCCTTACTGCCAAAAGCGCACACATGGGAATGGTCACTCTGGAAAACGCCGATCAGCTAATTGCTGATGTAAAGGCCGCCGGTATTGAGTATTTCGTGATTCCTGTTCCTCCGATGGGAATGTTTACTTTCGATCCTGCCACCCGAACCTTGGGGATGAAAGGCACTGCCGATGAATTGGTGTCCATCATGAATACTCTTGGAGAAAAATGCCATAATGCAGGCATTAAGCTCTTGTATCACAACCATGACTTTGAGTTTAAACCAATGGCTGACGGCACTGTCATTGAAGAAGTACTTTTGGAAAAGTGCAATCCTGAATGGGTAAACTTCCAGATGGATCTTTATTGGGTGACCAAAGCAGAAGCAAGTCCATTAGCTTATTTCGAAAAATATCCTGGCAGATTTAAGGCTTGGCATGTGAAAGACATGAACACTGAAGGAAACTTCGCTCCTGTAGGTACCGGTACCATCGACTTTGCCAAAATCCTTTCTGCGAAAGACCAGTCTGGAATGGAGTTTTATTTGGTAGAACAAGACAACACCTTTGACTTGGATCCAATGGAAGCCATCAAAATCAGCCATGATGGCCTGAAAAAAATAGGTTTCAAATAAACCCTTTTCCAACAAAAACCACTAAAGCCAGCCCAATAAGCTGGCTTTAGTATTTTATACCAATATCCATAACTTATTAAAATTCAATTAAATAAGAATCAGCCTTTGAATCTTGTAACTTCATCTTGTTCCTAGGATTTTCTTAGAAACTGGGGAAGCTGAAAACCGGAAGAGTAAGCACCAATTAACTTTTATATCATGCCAAAATTTGTGATCGAACGAGAAATTCCAGGCGCTGGGAAACTTAGTGCTGAGGAGTTAAAGGCCATTTCTCAAACCTCCCGCGGGGTATTATCCAAAATGGGCCCTGAAATTCAATGGATTCATAGCTATGTAGCTGAGGACAAAATTTATTGTGTTTACCATGCCCCCAACGAGAAAATGGTCAGAGAACATGCCCAGATGGGTGGATTCCCTGCAAATGTGGTCAGTAAGGTTTCGACAGTAATCGATCCTACCACAGCTGAATGACGTAATTCTTCAAAGCGAAAAGCCGCAATTCCTTTTTCAGGGGGTTGCGATTTTTTTTGGGCTTTTAAGAAGAAAAAATTGAATCCAATCAAAAACCAAGGTTCAAATCAAGCCCTTTCGTCAGAAATTTTGTGCTAGTTTCGATTAAGCCTTTATCTTTGAAGGCTTCGATGGGAAATACGAAGGATGGAAAAGAATTCTTTCCGATCCATCGCCAAGACAGAAAACTAAACCAATGGAGCAAATTATCTATTCAATCAACGACCTCGTCTGGAGTAATGCCTTGATCGTTCTCTGCTTGGGTGCAGGAATTTATTTTTCGGTCGTCACCAGGTTTCTTCAGATTCGATATTTCAAAGAAATGCTCAGACTCCTTTTCTCGGGAAAATCATCCGAAAAAGGAGTTTCTTCATTTCAGGCCTTTGCACTTGCCCTTTCCGGGAGAATCGGGACGGGGAACATTGCGGGGGTAGCTACTGCGATTGCCATGGGTGGTCCCGGGTCTATTTTTTGGATGTGGATCATCGCCTTCTTGGGTGGAGCATCAGCTTTTATCGAAGCTACCTTGGGACAGATCTATAAAGAAGTCAAAGATGGACAATACCGTGGTGGACCGGCTTTTTACATTGAAAAAGGCCTGGGCATCAAATGGTATGCAATCCTATTTGCCATTGTGACCATGATCAGTATGTCACTGCTTCTCCCAGGCGTGCAGAGTAACAGTATCGCCTTGAGTATGCAAACGGCCTTCAATGTACCGGTAGAGATCACTGGTGGAGTGGTTGTGGCCTTTTTGGCGATGATCATCCTCGGAGGTATTAAGCGAATCGGAAAAGTTGCTGAAGTCGTGGTACCCTTTATGGCCATGGGCTATATCCTGTTAGCCTTAGTAATTATTGCGCTCAATTTTACTGAAATACCCAGCGTATTCAAGCTGATAGTAGGATCTGCCTTCAATATGGAAGCAGCTTTCTCCGGTGTATTCGGGATGGCGATTTCCTGGGGAATCAAAAGGGGAATTTACTCCAACGAGGCAGGTCAGGGAACTGCTCCCCATGCTGCAGCAGCAGCTGAGGTGACCCATCCAGCCAAACAAGGATTGGTTCAGGCCTTCTCTGTTTATATCGATACTTTGTTTGTCTGTACAGCCACGGCATTCATGATTTTGTTTACAGGCCAGTACAACGTCCTGAATCCTGATGGAGGCTTTATTGTGGAAAATCTCCCGGGAATCAGCTTTGGTCCTGAATTTACCCAAATGGCCATTGCAGAGCATTTTCCGACCATTGGAGCAGGTTTTGTGGCTGTAGCCTTGATGTTTTTTGCCTTCACCACGATCATGGCGTATTACTATATCGCTGAGACCAACCTGAGCTACCTGCAAAAAGACAGCAATGCCAAATGGCCTCTTTATGTTTTAAGATTATTGCTTTTGGTAGCCACGTATTATGGATCTGTCCGAACAGCGGCTTTGGCTTGGACCTTTGGGGACATAGGCGTAGGAATGATGGCTTGGTTAAACATCATTGCAATATTGCTTCTCAGAAAACCAGCCTTGGAAGCTCTTAAGGATTTCAAAAAACAGAAAGATGCCGGCAAGGATCCTGTGTATGATTTTGAGGGATTTGATCTGAAAGTCAAGAAAAAATAAAAGGAAAAGCAGGGCGAAAGTCCTGCTTTTTTTGATTGGAAATATTTCTCGGAGATTTTTAACTTTTGGTTTCAATTTGTTTCCCACAAACCACTGCGTCTGGCAGATTTGCACCAAAAAAGAAACTGATTCACAGAGATTGAATAAATCATGGATTGGAAATGAATGACTACCCAATCACGGATTTTCTGTGGTCTGTGGACCGTTGACTGTTCACTGAGACAGCCCCCTCACTGCAACTGCTCGAAACCTGCTTTCATCTCCTCCACCTTGGATTTGATCTTTTTCGCTGTAGCTCGATCGGATGCTTCCAGGCATTTAAGAAGAAAGTCCGAATGCTCAAACTGCGCTTTCAAATGTCCAGAAGCTCCCACCCTATTTAGCACATTGACAAAGGCTTGAAGAACCGGCTTGATACTTCCCTTTCCGTCTTCTAAAATCCATTTAGCCAAAGCTATATTGGCAAGTCCAAAAAAGGCCCATGGATCACTAGCTCCTGCTGACTTCATCTTTTCTTCTTTTTCACAAGCTTCCAACAGCTCCATAAATCTCGTTTTGGATTCAGCCATTCTTCCGGATTTGGACAAAAGGCTTTGGAGTTTGACCAATTGAACCCAGTTGACCAATGGATAGTAATCCTGGTGATTAGTAATCACAGAAGCTTCCCGATAGGCCTCTCCTGCCTCCGCCAGGGTATTTTCCAGCTCTTTGACCCGGGTACTTGGGATGACCATCAGCTTGCGCTTCAGGGCACTTCCCAGCAAGCTCATTCTTTCTGAAGTTACTCCAAACCCAATTAATCCCCGAAGCCTTTGGATATTCTGATCGATCTCCGCAAGGGCAGTTTTCAGTTCCTCTGAGGATTGCTTTCCTGCAAAAAATACCTGAACCGCACGCTTGCAGGAAATATTGCAAAGCTGCTCCATCGAACGGAAAGAAAAGTCTGCCCTTTCAGCTGAAAAGAGTTCAGTGTAGTAGGGAATAGCTTTTTCGTAATCTCCGATTTTGGCATATAGCTCAGCAAAAAGCTCGGTGATTTTTTCACTTCTCACATCAGCTTTTTTCAGAGCACGCTCCAATTCTTCAATCTTTTTCGAGGCATACTCATTGTCTGCCCCTTTGGATTCCATCAGCTGCACCAAATTCACCAATTCCAATTCGGCTTCCTCTTTGACCAAAAACTCCCGGGCCTGAGATCCCCAATCCCGATAATCTTTCAATTCATAAAAAGGATCCCCGTAGCACTGGTACGCTCCCCAAGTGTTAGTATGGTCTTTACTGCTGTTATAAATGTGCTGACGAGCACGTCGTACTGCTTCTCCAAACCGCACTCCACTGAATAATTCCTGGTAAAACTTTTGACAAAAGTCTAAGGCCGCTTGGTCATCCACAGCCCAACCGGCCACCACTACAGCTTTCACTCCATTTCGGATCAACTGTGTTCCGATGTTGGCTGCCAGACGATTTCGATCCTGTCGGCTGGATTTAGTTTCCAAATCCATCTTTCCGAGGTAGCAACAATTCACAAAAACCAAATCAGGAACCGTGCTCATCTGGGCAATTTCCTGTACCGAAATGAATGCATCTTTTCCAATTACCACTCCTGCCGGACTTTCGGGATCATCGCTGTAAATCCCATGCGCTGCCAAATGGATGATTTTATAATCCTGAGAAAAAAGCTCGAGCAATATCCTGGAGGCCGAAGTATGAATCTCTTTTTTCACCGAAAACCCTTTTCCTTGGAGGAACTCAGCCACCAGCTCACCTTCTTTTCTAGCCTGAGGCAATTGGGGAAGAAAATCATCCAGCTTTGGGTCTCCGACCACCAACACCTGATTTCCCTGCACCTTGTTGGAGATTTTTCGGTAGTCTTCAGTTGCGAGTTGGCGTACCATACCGGAATAAATGGCCAGTGGTTTTGCTTGAATATCCTCTTGCAACATCTCCCAAGGAAAAGCTGCCGTAGTTTCATCCACCACCCAGGAGATATTGCTTTGACGCTTCAGCTCCTCTTTGAAATCCTGTGGAACCAACAGCTCAAACATTGTTTTGGCAATCTCCGGCCTGGCTCGGTTTTCTTCAGTCATTTCCCGAAGTAAGGTTTCCAGATTTTTAGTATTTACCTTCAGATATTCCACTTTTTGACTGGCTCCAGAGGTCGCCAAAGCCATTTTAACCCTGTTCCTTCCCGAATTGGATTTCTCTTCCTGAGACACTGTGATCCGCGTCCACCAGTCCGAAGAATTCTCATAGGGGATTCTGTGTCTCCTTCCAGGACTTTGCTCCAAGGCTTTTTTCTTCAAACTAACCTTAAACTCCCCGCTATTGTCTTCCTGCAATCCTTTCACGGTCTTTAGAATTGACAAAGCCTTATCGTGATAGATTTCAATAATCTCGACTTCCTCTATCGTCTTCAATTTGCTTTTGTAAATGGTCCGGATTTTCCGGTTGGCTCGCTGAATTCCTAGCAAAATCGCCCGGATAGAGGTATCTGAGGAAAGACCCCCATAGGAGTTGGCAATGGCAATGACAGAGATTCCTGCAGGTAAATTCTGCTCCGGAGGGCATTCTTTGTCTTGGTAATTCAAAAGTGTGAGGTACCTCGAAATCCCTTTTTCCACGGAATTCATCAGCTGAAAAGAGGAAAGTTCGCCCGGTGTACCCAAACCGATGATGACCGCTCCTTTGAAGCCTTTGTCATTCTTGGAAAGGATCACCTGATTGGTTCCAATGGCTCCCGGGTAAAGCCCCAGTTCCTGCAATTTGCTCAGCTCACCATCCAGCTGCCGGTCAATGACCTCCTCAGTGGTCAGGATAGCATCCAATTCAAAATGTCCTGCGAGAACTGGGTACTGGGAAAACTTCAGATCTCCATGAGAAACAGTAACCTTGATGGGCAGCTCCCCTTCTTCCTCTGCCGATACCGCGGTGATTCCCAGAAGGGTATTTTCTACATTTTCTTCACTGAGGTCAAAGATTTCCTCAATCTTGGGTTCAAGTTTTTGATCTTCTGCACTTCTGAGCTTCGGTAATTGATTGGCCAGACTGGAAGCTCTACCTGAGTCCAGAATTTCCTCAATCGCTCCAAAAATCGAAGGCTGATTGGAAAGCCCACCATGGGTGACATTGGCATAGTAAAGCTGCTGTAGCGAATGAATCTGCGCAGGAATCCCAGTCTCCCAAGTTACACTTTCATCCCCTTCGCGAGTGCCAAAAAACTGCAGTTTTCTTCCGTTTTCCTGGATTTCAAAAGAGGAAATAGTCAGCTTGTCTTTTCGGCTTTGTCCGGCGATATAATAGCAGTTGCTGTAATCAATCAACTTGGATTGTTGGACCACTTTTTTCTGGTATTCCCCAAAACCGGCCAAAACCTCTTCGCTTGGTACTGGCCAATCCTCTCTTCCAAAAGCCTTTCGCATGGCTAACCAAGTCTTGGAATCTGAAAAATCAGGCTGACCTTCTTCTGTTTTGATCGGCAAGAGATTCAACAAACCCGGAAGTTGAGAAAAGACGCTCAGAAGATCTTCCACGGAATTGGAAATATCAATCTTCGCCAGCAGCTTGATGATATCATCCTGACCAAAAAGTACAAATGGAATTCGATAGGACCCTCCTAAAGGTGAGCCCAAAAACAAAACTCTGAATCCAGAGGAGGAATTGAGTTTTTTCCAAGTCTCTTCATGATGAAGCATAAAATCCCTTACCAAGACTCCGCCCATGCTATGGGCCACAATCTTGATAGGCTGACCAAATTCCATCAATTCCTCCACCTTGTCCCGGAAGAATTTGGCACTGTCTGGAAGTGGCATTCTCCAGTCAAACGGAAAAGTCACCACGTCATAGGTTTTCCCCAGATAATCGGCCAATTTCCCGTAGGAGGTTTTCACCAAGGAATGGGCTTTGACATGGGGATTGTTTTTGGGATCATTTTTCAACCTGGAGAGCTGTCCGGTCAGGAATCGGGCATAATTTATCCAGACCATATCGTCATTGACGGTAAGGTTAGATCCCATGATCCCTGGTAGGAGGAGAAGAATAGGTCTTTTACCGGTGACTTTTTCTCTTTTTGTTTTTCCGCCCTCAATGCCAAAGACTCCCCGATCCAAGTCACTTTTCTTAGCTCTTTGAATCACCTGAAATCCTCCGCGGGTGGTGGCTACATTTTCCTGCAAGCCCAGAAATATCTTCTCCTGAGTTTCAGGGGTACCGAAGTAAACGATGTGGTTGATTTTTTTGGAACTGTCGATATAGTAGGAAGCCTTCCCTTCCGGTCTTGGTGTTCCCCATTTCATACTTTCCGTATCGACTACCAGGTCATTTTGGCCACGGAAAAAGAGCTTTCCTGCCAAAACAACCAAGCCCTTAAATTCCAAACTCAGCTCACTGCTACCACCAACCACGTGCAATAAACTGTCAATTTGAATGGAAGTACCTTGAAAATTCAAAACCTTGATAAAGGGTGATTCAGGATTCATGGACTCTAATCCGGGAAGGGAATCGGGATTGTTTTTGGAATTTACCGCAGTCATGACCAACTCACGAAAAGCCTGAAAAACGGGATTGGTCGCTTGTCCACTCAAGGTTCCGACCAGATTCATCAGAATATTCAGCAAAAAGTCCATGCGTTTGGAAGCCAAGGTCGTCCCATTCGCAGGGCAGGCCACCCGGACCATATTCCTGACTTTTATCTGCTTGTCGGCAATTTCTTTTTGAATGGCCTTTATTACTTCCAGATCCTTGCGATCAGCCATTTCCAATACTCCCCGCTCAGTTTCGTCGAATCCTTTGGGATCTGCAGAAAACCGCACCAAAACATCCCCTACCAAACCTCCACGGGAATGGGTGATGAGGTCAAGCTCTACGGATGCAGGTAATTGCCGAACCAATTCCAATACATTATCCAGTGGACTCTGAGTCAGAGTCCGATGCTGAAATGCCATGACATTCCCTTGGCCATAACTGTTGTAAATGGTCTCCCAAGTCTGATTTTTTCCTTTTCCATAAAGCTCCGCAAATGATCCCGCTGAGGATGATCCTGTGCCATGGAGGAAGAGTAATACTTTCTTTCCAATCGCCCGGCTTCCTTTTCTGCTGAGGGTAAAGTCCGGGTCACAATGACAAAGAAGGCCCGCTCCTTCATTTTCAAATTCAATCCCGGGAACGCTCAACTGCTTGTTTTCGACCTTTTCGGCCAGGTGTCGCATTCCGATTTGGACGGACTCCTTTTTCTTTTTGAAAATGGAAAAAAGCTTGATTCCGATTCTTTTGACTGCATTTCGATCTTGGGATTCAGTCTCTAAAAAATCGGGGAGATACAGCTCATTTTGATTGCCGGAGCGTTGAAGTTTCTGGGGAAACAATTCCTCCAAGGTGTCCTTGTCCCCAATCCAAAAAGTCTCGTCACTGAGTTTGAGTTGGATAAGATCCTCTTCGCTGAGGGAGATGGGCGGCACTTCCGGCACATCGCTGCGGGTGGAAGAGTGAACCTCATAGGTCTGGACTTCTTCAAAATAGTCCAATTGATCCGAAGCGGAGGTTTGGGAAGTAGGCCTTCCCCTAAACTTGAGTTCGAGCTTTGCCATGGCAATAAAATTTGGGTAAAAAGAAAAACACTAGAAAAAGAACAACCCGAGCTCAACAAAAATAAACGCCATCACCCGGACAATCCTGTAGGTCACATGATATTAAAGGTAAAAAATTCTTCCCAAGCATCTAAATATCAGGAGGAAAGTATGTAGGAAGTTGTGGGTTGTCAGTTTTGGGTTGTCAGTTTTGGGTTGTGGGTTGGAGTTCATGATCCCTAAATCTTGGATTGTGCACCGTGTTCGTAGTTTAAGGACCGTGGACTGTGGACCCTAGACTGTTGACTATAGATGACCAGCCTCCTACCGAAACCCCTCACTGCTTCAGAAGCAATACCTTTTCCTCGTCAAAGTGCAGGTGGACCCGATCGCCGATTTCGTATTTGCGGGCTGGATCATCTATTTCCCAGATGTCTCCACCGTTTTTCAGGCGAACCATCAGGGTATTGTAATGCACCAAAAATCGTTTGTCCACCACATGCCCCAAAAGCCCCCCTTTAGACCTAAGCTTCACGTCTGAGGGTCGGATATAGCTGTTAAATCGATCTGGAATCAGGTTGATCGAGGAAAAAAGTCTGGCCACATAACGGGATTTAGGATGCTCACACAGCTCTCTGGAATTTCCTTTCTGGACTATTTTCCCCTTTTGCAAAATCACCACCGAATCTGTCAAGCGTAAGGCATCATCCAGATCATGAGTTACAAAAATCACCGTGCAGCCGAGTTCTTGAAGAAGTTCTTTCAATTCCAGAATAAGCTTCCGCTTTTGAATAGCATCCAAGTGGGAAAAAGGTTCATCCAGCAATAAGACTTCAGGCTCCACCGCCAAGGCTTGTGCAATAGCAACTTTTTGTTGCTGCCCACCGCTAAGTTGCCGGGGAAGCCTCTCTTTGTATTGTATCAAACCAAACTGACTCAAAAGCCTGTTAATCCGCTCCTTTCGGTATTGAGGGTCAAAATGCAAAAGGGGACGGTTGATATTTTCCTCCACGCTGACACTTGGAAAAAGCTGGTAATCTTGGTGGATCAACTTGATTTCATCGTATCCTGCCACCAGTTTTTGAGCCGGATTGAGGATCTGCGCTTCATTCAACCAGACTTCCCCGCTAGTTTGCTCCAAAAGTCCAGCGGCAATGCGAAGCAGGGAACTTTTCCCAGACCCACTTTCACCGACAATGGCCACCATCTCTCCTTTTTCCAGTTCCAAAGTAAAATCCTGAATAGCGGTCTGAAAGGCGTAGTCCTTGGAAATATGGCGTAAGGAGAAATAAGACATGTGAAAGCTAGGGGTAAAATATGAAGGCAGAGTAAAGTTCCTTAAAGCAAACTACCAGCTATGGATTATGCTAATCCTAGTGGAAAATTCAAGTTTAAGTATTCGATATTAAGTGAAAGAAAGGAAAATTGAAAAGTTTAATCCTCAGGAAGTAGCATCTAAGAAAGGCAAAACTATTTTTATTCTAATCGATAGCGTGTCGAATTCGGAAAAAAACTGGGGAGAAATGTAAGTATTTATAAAAAAATTTTATTTGGGAATTAGAGATTTTATGGTTCAAATAAAATCAGAACAATCCATTAAATCCACTGATTTCCAATGAATAAGCCTAATTATGAAATAAAAGAAATAAAACTATTACAAAAGTTTATAAAAGCTGATTTCAATTTTCCGAAATAATAATTGGAGACTTGGAGCTTGTCCTCTACTTTAGCATCAATTAGTCTGAAAGAGTTCCTTTAATGAGAGTTCCGGATAGATTCAAAAATTGAATAGTAAGTCGTATTCAATCACCCCCAACCTTTTTAATGGCCTGTATTCCTACGGGCCATTTTTTTTGAAATAGGTATCAGAATAGCTTGAGAGTTGGAGTTTGCGGGCTGTAGTTCTAGATCAGAAAACTGAGGATTGTAGTCCGATGACAGTCGAATAAAATCTCCCTTAGATCCATTAAACCAGAGTTTAGAAACGAAAAATAACCTTATCGCGAATTTGCTGTGGGCTGTTGTCCGTGGTCCGTTGACTTCTTACTGCAAACTCTCCTTCACCTTCTTCGGCAAGCTTTCAAAAATCAACTGATAGCTATCCTTTGCCAGTTCCAGAATCAGAGGATCCGGGACATTTCCTTGGGTGGACACCGAGTTCCAGAGCTTTTTGTTCATATGATATCCGGGGGTGATACCTGGATACTCTTCCCGCAACTGTATGGCTCGCTCAGGATCGCATTTCAGATTGACATAGGGAAAAGTCTCCATATCCATCAGCGCAAAGATCTTCCCTCCCACCCGAAAGACCAGCACATCCGGCCCAAAAGGAGTATCCTCTGTCACATTAGGGAGCGAAAGGCAATAGTCGCGGAAGTAGTCTAAAGTCATGGGGAGTTTAAAAGGGTAAAGTTGAGAGTTTAAAATGGAGTAGCAATTAAAGTTAAAAGAGTTTGGGGAGGGGAAAAAGAAGAAACCCCTTGATTTTTCCTCAAACGGCAAATCAACTAACCAATCTTTTTCTGAAATTAAAATAGATTTTTAGTGGGTGTCGGAAGATTTTTAGATGCTGAGGGCAAAGCTCACCCCTTAAGTCCCAAAAAAGTAAATCCAGAGGCCGATTTCCAGACTTATCATGTCACCAAAGTTCCAGCATTTTTTTCTGGAACCTGATACACCGCTGCGGACTATCACCCCATCTTCCTCACCTCCCTTCTGATATTTGACTCTTTGCTCTTTGCCATCTGATAAAGTTCCCGCAGATTACCACAGAAAAAGACGCAGATTCACACAGATCAATAGAACAAGCTTTTGGGTACAAATCCTTACCTCATCACAAATCTGCGGTGCTCTGTGGTCTGTCGACCGTTGACTACTTCCGCTAGATAAAGTTCAAAAAACCTCAGCTTTCTGGCCATTGACTCTTTGCTTATTGCCCTTTGCCTATTGAAAAGGATTTCCCATTGATTGATCCAAAAATCGATGAGAAAAGAATCCTTACCCATTCATTAAATTTCGGAAGTCAGTAAACTGGATAATGAAACTGGAACTATCCCAATGAAACAATCCTTTACCCATTGAAAAGAAAACCTATTCTACCCATTCGGGGCTAGGAGTTCCGTCACTTCGAAAAGAGATGAAACTTAACTCACTACATTCCATTCTCGGACCTTTGGAAAACACTCCAAAAATGCCTGTACTTTTTCTGGGACATGGCAGCCCGATGAATGCGATTGAGGAAAACCAATTCGTCCGGGGCTTCCGCAAGGTCTCCCCTTCTGAGAGTAGAAAAACTCCATTAGGACTAGGTGAAATTTGCAATACCACTCTCCTATTTTCCAGGAATTTGCGATTCCGCTTCTACTCATGTTCCGGGTGATTGTTCAACTTAATTTTTGGTCCAGAATTTCAAACAGATTGAAAGATAGCCATAATTACATCCTCCTACCTATGCCCAAACTATTCAGCACATCGTTTGAAAAGAAAAGCCGCCAGAATTTTTCCCGGCGGCTTAATAATCAAAATTGGAATTATTTAAAGGTTTTAAAGTTTAATTAATCGTTCTGTCATTACTACATATCCGATTTTGACTTGAACCACATAAATTCCAGGAGCCAATCCATTAAAATCTAAGGTATGTAGGAAGGTTTTGTCGCGGTAAATACTGTCCTGGACCACCAATCGACCGATACCATCAAATACCCTGATTTCAATGGTTGCCCCCTCATCCAAATCAACTACTATATTGGCTTTATTTTGAGTTGGGTTTGGATATAAAATAAATTCGTTAGGTCCGATTTCTCTTGAAAGTTGAATTTCTTTATGGATAGTTTGACCAGCGCGATCTGTACTGCTGACTTTCAGATTAATTTGAACAGGAGGAATAGAATTCCCTTTCCAGACCATCTTATCCCCTTGAATTTCAAAATCCGGATGCTCATCTAAAGAGTAAGAGTGAATGTTATCTACCAAATCAAGGGTAAAAAGTGTACCGATAACTTGGCCAAACCTTAAGTCCTTAGCTAATAGTCGATTGCTTATACTAATGTCCAAAGCTTGCGGTTTCTCAAGAACCTGTACCTTGATGGAAATAGGTTCTTCTAAGATATACCACTCGTTTTCTTCCATTTCCACTTGGAATTCATACAAACCCGGCACCATAGGGTCATAAGAATCGGCTGAAACAGTTAAGTCTATTTTTTTACGATTGAACCAAAGGTCACCTTGGGTTTTGATCTTTTGCTCCACCATCTCAAATGGTGTATTCCAAGCAATCTTAATTATTTCAGGTTCATTCGCGACCCTGTAAACATTCGCACAGCTGCCAATAAAGGATTCAGGATTTCTTGCTAAGAAGGCTTCAGCAGCACTTGGATTCAAGCATAAAGTGGTTCTTCTTCCATTTGGAAGTATTTGGCAGACGGAAACTCTATTTTGTTCAGATTTACCACAGGCAGTATTTACAGAAATCACATTAATCTCTTGTTCGGTCATGCACCCTGAGTCACTAGTTACAACTAACCTATAAATTCTCGAGAAATCACCTGCTGCATTGATGATAAGCGAAGAGGAATTACTGATCGGCCCTGATTGGTAGCTACCGTTTGACAGATTTTTCCAATACCATTTGTAGGTAAGACCTGTATAGGTTGTCGGTATATTGGTCGCAGATAGGGTTACCGTAGATGGTAGACCTAGAGACATACTCGCTCCCTCAAAAACCACGACATTATTATTAGTATTTGGCGCAACCGTAGAATTGATACTTACTTTCAGCGGATTAACTGGAGCAAGTACCGTTACAATAGCTTCAGTTTCTGAGGAATTCCCCGCCCCATCAGTTATTTTTAATGTTACACGATTTTCACCTTGATCTTCGCAACTAAAGTTGGTTTTAGAAAGGAGACGAGTATTGATTCGGCAATTATCAAAGCTTCCATTGTCAATATCATCGACCATAAGAATTCCGATACCAGTATTGTCCAGCTGTAAAGAAAAATCTCTGACTACAACCGAAGGATTTTCTTTATCAAGTACTTCTATGATTTGGTTTACTGGAATTGCATCATTTCCATGGATGTCGGTGACAGTCCATTGGATAGTTGTCTTACCGACCGGATACGGGTCTGCTAGTGATTTATTATCGCTTCGGAGACCTGTTGGAGTGCCTACTGAGCAGTTATCGCTTGCAGAGGCTGTAGCCAAGAAGGTGGTAGAACAAAGTCCTAAATCTGCCTTCAAACTCTGATCACCATTTGTGATGATTACAGGTATTTGTGCATCAGTTACTATAATTGTCTGGACTACAGGGGTTACTGAAAAATCATTTCCACCTACTACAGTCCAAGTTATCGTTGTTATTCCAACAGGATAAGGATCCGTTAGGAGTTTGCTATCACTTCTTGTACCGACAACTTCACCAGTTGCACAAGTTTTACTAGCATCTGCCGAAGCCATAAAATTTGCTGAACAAAGGCCAGCTTCTGCAAATAGATTCTGATCACCGTTAGTGGTCATTTGGGCATTTGGATTGAAAGTTTCATCATTGTCATCGCAGTCACCTCTTCCGAGCAGACCAGTGAATTTATATCCAGCACCCGGGCTTTCACATTGTACTATGCTTTCGCCTGTATAGAAGCCATCTCCGTCTGCATCTAAAAACCACTCCGTTGTTGGGTTAATAGCGAAGTTGCTGTCATCACAATCTAAATTATTGCTCACATAATTCTCCGGGACTGCACAAGATTGGATACTGACTAGCGGATCTCCGAATCCGTCCCCATCCGAATCAAGGAAGAATGTACTTTTTACACCTTCATCTATTTCGCTATTACAATTGTTGTCAATGCCATCGCAGACTTCTGAAGTTCCCGGATTTACATCAGGGTTAGCATCATTACAATCCCCTAGAATTGCGGATTCAATTGGGACATACCCAAGGCCTGGCGATTGACAGGAAATGATAGGGCTTCCTACATAATAATTATCTCCATCCGCATCCAGCACCCATTCTCTTTCGCATAAAAATTCGGCAATAAAGCTTGTTGGAGTGTCGGGACTAATAATCGTTCTAGTAAGCTCTGTGAATCCATCAGACCATCCATTAAATATGTACCGTAACCCATCAGGTCCAATTTGCGGAGAAGTTGTCGCAAGTGTGAATTGTCTTCCCGGGATTATATTAAAACTTCGCGTGTTATTAAATGTCAGTGTCCCGAAGTTGTCAGAATAACTATAACTTAGACCGCTAACTGAGGTTCCAATAGTAATAGGAACAGGTGAAGCTTCATTAGTCATTCTAAACGTAGCGTTACCAAACCCTGGTATTGAGGCAATCACCTCATAATCCCCAGCTATTCCATTTGCAATAAACTCTCCACCATTCACTATAGCTGAAGATCCACTACTACTTGTTGTTTGAACAGTGATTGTATTAGTTCCATTTGAAAATGTTCCGCTGGGACCAGAGGAAGGAGCTGAATATGTTATGGGTAACCCATTAGTAAGTCTAGGGTTGAAATTCAATATACTGACTGCCAGACTTGAACCGAAACTAGTATTTATCAATGCGGACTTTGTATCTCCTAGAGGGAAGAAAAGAGCTGTGCCTACTTGTTCAACTGCTTGTCCAATAGTAGGAGAATTACTACCTAAATAATTATCATTTCCTAAATACCTGGCTTGTACATTATAATTCCCTGGAGTAAGAGTATTGATTCTAAATGTAGCAGTTCCATCGCCTGCAATGGGTACTGCAGGTTGAGGATTTCCATTTATAAAAAAAGCAACTTCCCCAGTTGGTCGTGGCGCTGTGCTTTCAGGGAATATCGAGGATACTGTTGCGGTATAGGTAATTTCTTGCCCTGCAACAGAAGGATTCAGATTTGAATTCAGGGTTGCCTGGGTTGGACCTCGTTCAATGATTATTTGGACATTATCTTTATTTTCAAGATAAAGGTCATTCCCAGAGTATTTCGCAATTAAAGTTTGTCTTCCAGGAGGTATGACTGAGGTGTTTATTGAGCCATTTCCTAACGCATCCAGGACAACTGATCCAAGTGGAAATAGGAAATCTGAATCTTCGGCTGCAATGAAAAATGAGACATTACCACTTATTGGAAACATGGGATTAGATGAACCTCCAACATGTACAGTGAGCTTTATCGCCCTTCCGTAAGGAGTTGCATCACCAATAAAATAACGAAATTCACCGTTACTTATAACATTTCGACCAACCTCAGTAATTAAATAAACAGTTGCGAGACCAGTGCCCGCACCAGGTGATGAAATATCGTTATTAGTGGGAGGGAATGGTCGCCTGACCGTAAGGGTTAATAAGTTACTTGTAGTGGAGAAAAATTGAGCTTGAATAGCATTAGTCCCCACTGGTAATGAATTGGTAGTCAACCTTGCTATGCCTGATCCATCTAAGGCAGCTGTTCCTAAAAAGAATCCATTATTTGTAAACGTGATGGTACCACCAGCTGCTCCTACTCCACTTTGAACAGTTGCTATCAAGGTAATTCGATCTCCAAACCGAGTCGTATTAGTTTCATTAATAGTGCTCTGATCTAAATTGGCAGAAAGGTTAACAGCAAGTCCTGAAACAACTAAATCAACAACTTGATTAATCGTACCTACCCCAGTTTGGTTTCCATTGGAATCACCATTATAAGTAGCTGATATTTGTCTAGTCCCAAAAGGAAGCGCACTTGTTGTAAATGTTGCGATATCGTTAACTAATGAAACTCCATTCGGTGTCAAGATGGTATTATTGGTAACATCTCGGAATGTGACAGTCCCTGTTAAAGGTAAAGCAGGATTTCTAGTGCTCCGTATCGTAGCCGTGAAAGTTACAGGGGAACCTGCGACTGAGGGATTGGCACTAGAAGTAAGCGTTACAGAAGTTGCTTCAATGAGCTCTCCATCAATTTGAATAAGGATCGTTTGTTGTAATATTTGACTGGTGCTTGGAGCGAAATTTTGGTCACCACTATATTCTGCTATTAAACTTCTGCCTAGAAGTCCTAAGTCAAGTAAAAGAAAATTTGCCACTCCATTCGTAAGGATTGCACCATTCGGTGTAAGAATTGAACCAGAAATAGCATCTTTGAAGATTACAGTTCCAGTTGGTGTGATGGTATTACTATTACTACTAACAGTAGCTGTAAGAGTCACTGGAGCCCCATTAACCGAAGGATTTGCACTCGTGGTCAGCGTAGTTACTGTTGGAGCCTTGATATTTGGGGTTGGATTCAGATCAATTGTCTGTGCATAAATCCCACCGCTTAGGAAAAGATAGGATAGAAACAACATGAAATTTTTTTTTCCACGTATTACGGTCTGTCCCAAAAGTATATTAGTTTTCATTACGATGAATTAAAGAGATTTTTTAATAAGTTAATTTCACCCTGAACTATTCATTAAGTAATTGGAGTTGTGTAATTATTATTTCGCAAAATATGACACCGATTCAATTCGCTTTTCAAAATCGAAATACACAAGGAGGAGAAGCACCAAAACGTAAATAACCAAAATCATAAAAGTGCAATCACTATTTTCATTTCGCCTAGGAAGTTTTGATGAAGTACAAGTTAATTCCAGAACAAACAATTTTTTTTAGGCGACAAAAAACTGACAAGTGTATCCAGAATGCTTAGAAGCACTGGACAAAGACCGGACAAAAAAAATTTAAAAGCCTTATAGTGAGGAACTTATAAAAAAGTATCGATCCAATAAAATTTCCTACTCTAACTATTAAGCTAGCGTAGGATCAGATATTGGCAATGTACTCACCGAGGCTCATGTCTGAACCGAGTTGAAGACGTTGACGTAAGCGTTGCCGGGTTTTGTGTACACTGTCGACCGATATACCCAGCATAGCAGCCATTTGCTTGCTGCTCAATTCCAACCGGGTTAGCGCTGCCATACGCTGTTCGGCAACGGTGATATCAGCAACATTTGTTTTTAGTTTCTGGAAAAATGCAGGGTATATTTTATCAAAAAGTGTTTTGAATTTGAACCAGTCATCTTCGGTGAGTATAGTATATTTGCTTAGCTCAGCAATCAACTCTTGCTGTTCCGACCATTGAATAGTGCCGTTAAGCTGCTCTTCCAACCTTTCGATTAAGTTAGTCTTTTCGATGATATGACTAGTAAAGTCAATTATTTGCTCTTCTGCAGATTGAATTTCCTGCTCCATAAGCAATTTTTCACTTTCTGCCTTTTCCAATGCCATCTTATTTTTCAGACGTCCCCTGTTTATAATTAAAAAAACGATTATTGAAAACGTCACTATAGCTGCTAATAATCCGTTTCTGATCCAAAGCTCCTTCTGCTTTTCTTTATTTATTTTTTCAATTCTGTACCGACTTTCTTCACCTAATAATCGTGCCTTAGAAATTTCGAGACTACTTGTGGCTATTTCTTTTTCCAACGAGTCATTCAATGCGATGTAGAGATCGTTGTAAAAAAATGCACTGTCATACATTTCCAATGACCTGTATATTTCATTTAGGGTATAATAAGTGTCCCGTAGGTATTGGTCGTTTGGCCAAAGTCTCAACAGCTGAAGTGCTTCTTTTGCCTCAGCTAAAGCAGCAATCTTATTTCCTCTCGCCAGATTTGACTTAGCCATCCATTGAGATGCATTGGCTGCTTTGTTGAACCCACTATCATATAAACTGAATCGGTAATCAGACTTAAACAAAGTATAGGCCGAGTCATAGTTAGCTTGTGCATAGATGACCTTTCCTATCTCACCCAAAACCTTCGCTTCCAAAACCGAATCCGAGTTGTCTACGGCTAATTGAAGAGCCTCTCGCAGATAATTAATTGCAGAATCATACCTGTTCTTTCTAAAAAAGCTGCTTCCGATTGTACTAAACGCTCTAATTTTAATTTTGTAGGGATCGGAATACTCTTGCTCATAGTTGAGTGATTTCCAAGCTTCAATCCCCTTTTTTGCATAAATGATCGACTCATCATATTCCCTCACTTGATACAGTAATTCAGCAAGTTCAGTATAAACAGGTGGCTCCAGGGCATAATTTGTCTTTTCGAATAGATCCACCCCATTTTTGGAGTACATCACCGCCCAAGCTACCTCTCCAAATTGAAGTACTCGACGAGCAGAATAAAAATTAACCCAAGCGATGAGATTTTCATTTTCGGTTTGGTATGCCGCATCAAGAGCATCTGCGTAAAGATGCATTAATTGCTCTTTTATGGGAATCAAAGATGGCGCTTTTCGATCTTTAAACTTGTCCAATCCGGCAAATTTGGCGTAAATCACTTCTGCTTTGACCATGCAAAAGAAGGTCCTGAAGAAATACCCCTTCCCTTTAGGGGACCGCTCAAGGGAATCCAAAAATTGAATTGCGCGAATACTATCTGATTCAATTAATTGTTCTATCAAGCTACCAAGGCTGTTCACCTCGTTTAACTTCTTTTTACTTAATTCAATCGCCCACTTTTCTACATCAAGTCCGAGCTTTTCTTGGGCACCAACAACCACAGGAAAAAAGGCTCCAAACAAGAAAAAAATGAACCAGGAAAATTGAATTCTACGCCTTTTGATTAATCCTCCTGTTAAATCAGAAAACATATAAATTAAATACATCGTTTTGCACCGCTGAAAAACAGAATTATAGATCCCCTGTTCAGATTCAATAAAAATAAAAAAGTAAAGTAAAATTAAAAGGTTTTTGCCATTAGCAAATTCAAATTTATTAATCGATTTTCAGAAGAATATTTCACCTTTGAATTCATCATAAAAAAGAGAATCCGGCTAGGAATTATTTGTAAGAAGTGCACATTCCAAAAATAGTATTGGCTGAAAAAAAAGCTTTCGTTCCAGTGCGCTGCCTGAGGGTTCAGAACTAGTATTAAGAACGGTACAGTCATGGAGAGCAGCAACTTACCGATTAGGATCTGGATTATGGCTATCACATTCATTCCCGCCATCGAGAAGGAATTCAGTGCGGCTGAACTCCAAAGACAACTGGGGATGAAGCGTTATGAACCGGTTTTCAAAATGTATCACTAGCTCAGGACAGTTATGGGAAAACGTGATGACCGCCATAGACTAGAAGACCAGGTTGAATACGATGAAGCTTTTGTGGTAAAGTCCACCAAATCCCAAATCCGAAGTAAACTCAAGCGAGACCGGGGAACTCAAAACATCAAAAGTGGCTGTAATGGCTGAATCGGCTGTTTTAGAGGACCCTATGTCGGGAAAGTTTGCAAAAAGCTGTAGGAACTTCAAAATGAAGAAAATAAAGAACTTGGAGGCAAAAACAGCACAGGCTTTAATCAAAGAGTACATTGATTCAAACGCTGTACTTCAAACAGATAAGAGTACCACCTTCTCAGATCTTAGTGATTGTATTGATGTCCATGTCAGAGAAATCTCTGGAACCAAAGATGGCAATTTTAACCTCAAATGGGTTCATATTGCCATCAGTAACTTGAAGAAACACCCTCAAACCTACCATATGATAAGCGAACGAAAGATGCAGAACTACCTAGATGAGTCTTGCTACAAGTTCAACAGAAGATACTTCGGTCAAAAACTCTTTGACAGACTCATCTTTGCGTCGATTTACCCATACTGGAATTATTGCGTATAATCATATTCCTTTTTTACCAAAAGCCACAATGGACTTCGGAAACCTCCAATCTATTTTAAGTCCTTTGGACAATACACCCAAGATGCCTGTTTTATTTCTGGGACATGGCAGCCCGATGAATGCCATTGAGGAAAACCAATTTGTCCAGGGCTTCCGCAAGGTCTCTTCGGAAATAGAAGTCCCCAAAGCGATTTTGGTCGTTTCAGCCCATTGGGAGACTCCTGGCACGCTGGTGACTGCCATGCAAAATCCTCCCACTATTCATGATTTCGGAGGCTTCCCCAGGGAATTATACCAAGTATAATATCCGGCTCCCGGTTCCCCAGAACTTGCACGTGAAGTGCAGCAATCCATCCATTCCTCTGAGGTACACCTTGATGAACAGTGGGGTTTGGATCATGGAGCCTGGACTGTAATCCGCCATATGTATCCCGAGGCAAATATTCCTGTGGTGCAGTTAAGCTTGGACTATTACAAAAGCCCCAAAGAGCACTACGAACTGGCCCAAGAACTGGGAAAACTCCGAGAAAGGGGAATACTTATCGTGGGTAGTGGAAATGTGGTCCACAACCTCCGTATGGTTCATTGGCAAAAGTTGAATGAACCTTATGGCTATGATTGGGCTTTTGAAGCCAACGAACGGATCAAGAGTTGGATCTTGGAGGGCAATCATCAGCCACTGATTGATTATTCAATGCAAGGAAAAGCCTTTGAACTTGCCATTCCCACCCCGGAGCACTACCTCCCCTTGCTTTACGCCTTAAGTCTTCAGGGAAAAGGAGAAGAAATCAGCCTTTTCAACGACGAACCTTTAGGCGGCTCGCTCACTATGACCTCGGTCAAAATCGGGTAGGATTTCTTTCTAAATCAGGACTAGAATCTATTCTTAAATTCGAAACAACTGTGGTCTGTAGTCTGTTGATCGTTTACTGCTACACTATTTCCCCCAGATTGATTCCCAAAATTTTCAGCCTTCTGAGTTTTGACTTTTTGTCTATTGCCTTTTGAAAAGGTTCCCGCAGATAATCACAGAAAAAGACGCAGATTCACACAGATCAATAAAACAAGCTATTGGTTACAAATCCTTACCCCATCACAAATCTGCGGTGATCTGTTGACTGTTGACTAATTTTCTACTTCCCTAGTTTGAGCCACAAATTTTCAGCCTTCTGACTTTTTAATTCAGATTTAACTTTTTGCCTTTTGCCTATTGCCTTTTGAAAAGGTTCCCGCAGATTATCACAGAAAAAGACGCAGATTCACACAGATTTTCACTTCCCCCATCGGACTTCCGTCTCACGTCTCCGGTCATCAGACATCATTCCCCCCGTCTTCCCACCAGAATAACTTAAAGGGCTTCGACTTCGCTCAGCCTGACATCGGTCATCGGACATCCGTCTTCAAACTTCCGTCTCCCGTCTTCCCACTTCCAAACAAGTGTCCTAAAAAAAATTTCCCACAGATTACCACAGAAAAAGACGCAGATTCACACAGATTTTCACTTCCCCCATCGGACTTCCGTCTCACGTCTCCGGTCATCAGACATCATTCCCCCCGTCTTCCCACCAGAATAACTTAAAGGGCTTCGACTTCGCTCAGCCTGACATCGGTCATCGGACATCCGTCTTCCCACTTTCTAACAAGTGTCTTATAAAATTTTCCCGCAGATTACCGCAGAAAAAGACGCAGATATACACCGATCAACAAAACAAGCTATTGGAAACAAATCCTTACCTCATCACGAATTTGCGGTGGTCTGTGGTCTGTCGACAGTTGACTACTTCCCTCAGATAAAGTTCAAAAACTTCAGCTTTCTGGCCTTTGACTTTTTGCTTATTGCCTTTTGCCATTTGTCTTCTGAAAAGGTTCCCGCAGATTGCCGCAGAAAAAGACGCAGATTCACACAGATCAATAAAACAAGCTATTGGGTACAAATCCTTACCTCATCACGAATTTGCGGTGGTCTGTGGTCCGTTGACCGTCGACTGAAAACTGACTTTCCCCGGTTTATTTCTAGATTAGATGGACAAAGTCTAGGACTAGATCATTCTCATGAAAAAGCGTTTCCTTCTTCTGATCATTTATCTGGCTTTTGTGGGGCTGGGTTTACCGGACTCCCTCTTGGGAGCGGCATGGCCGGAGATGTATCCAAGTCTGAAGGTGCCTGTGTATTACGCGGGGATTTTATCCATGATCATTGCAGGAGGAACTGTCATTTCCAGTCTTTTTTCTTCCCGATTAATTGATCGCTTTGGTGTAGGGCCCATGACTACTTTAAGTGTGCTCCTGACGGCTGTAGCGCTGATTACCTTTTCCTTCTCGGATCATTTTGTCTATTTGTGCATTTTGGCAATCCCCTTGGGCCTCGGGGCAGGGTGTGTAGATGCAGCACTCAATAACTATGTGGCTTTGCATTACAGGGCCAGGCACATGAACTGGCTTCATTGCTTTTGGGGTGTGGGTGCGGCAATTGGACCGATGATTATGGCTGGATATTTTGCGAAAGGAGAAAGCTGGACGACAGGTTATTCTACTGTCGGTGGAATTCAACTCGCCCTAGTCATGGTCCTTCTTTTGTCTGCTCCACTCTGGGCTCCTAGTCATTACCACAGTTCAGGCAACACCAAGTCCAAGGCTTCTTTTTCTACTTTATTGGCGATTCCGGGGCTGAAACATGCGCTTTTGGTTTTTTTCTGCTACTGTACCATCGAAGCTACTTTCGGGCTTTGGGGAGCAAGTTATTTGGTACTGGTCCGGGATTTTGAAACACAGGATGCTGCCAAGTTGGTGGCCTATTATTATGGCGGAATTACCCTCGGAAGATTTGTATCCGGAATCCTCACCAGTCATTTTACCAACAAGCAACTGATCTATGGTGGTCAGCTGGTGATTCTAGTGGGTTTGATTGTCCTTGCCTTGCCGTTTGAATTCACCGTATTTCTTGGATTTATTCTGATAGGCTTAGGTTGTGCACCTATTTTTCCCAGTCTTTTGCATGAAACCCCTCGAAATTTTGGAGAACTCCATTCACAAGCAATTATGGGAATGCAGATGGCCAGTGCTTATGTGGGTATAACGTTGATGCCTTTATTATTTGGAGAATTGGCAGCTTGGTTAAACTATTCTACACTAGTTTGGTTTTTGGGGATATTTCTGGCTGCGCAGATTTTCCTGACTTTGGATTTACACCGAAAAGTGTCCAAAGAACCGCATTAAAGGACTTCTGATTTTCAAATATTTCCCCCAGACCCACCGGTGTATGGCAGATTTTCACAGAAGGATCAAATCTTAGTTCCTAAAAACGAACTTTTACCCAATCACGAATTGGCTGTGGTCAGTGGACTGTTGACTGAACTCCCACTGATCACTGAAACCTTCTCTCAATACGCCGTCCATCCCCCGTCTGCTGTCAGGACTTCTCCATTGACAAAAGAAGAAGCATCAGAAGCTAAGAATAAGGCTACCTGAGCGATTTCTTCAGGCTCCCCCATTCTTGGCATGGAGCCAGCACCGGAGCTGCACAATGCTGCGCCTTCTTCATCAGGCTGGGCATCCTTCATGATGTTTGTATTGACTCCTCCTGGGGCTATGACGTTACTTCTGATGCCTTTTTTCGCATACATGAACCCGATGTTCTTACTCATCCCGATCAGCGCATGCTTGGAAGTGGAATAGGCCAAACCCGCTCTCCCACCATTGATTCCACCGATAGAGGCAATGTGAATCATCACACCTTTCCCCTGCTTGAGCATTTGGGAAATAGCTTCTCGGCTTGCGTAGAATGGCCCATTTAAGTTGACGGCAAGGACCTTGTTCCAAAGAGCATCACTTACTTTTTCCAAAGGCATAAAATTGTCCATGATTCCAGCATTATTGACCAGAATATCCAAAGAACCGAATTCAAGGATGGCCGCATGGATCATTTTCTTTACTTGCTCTTCCTGAGACACATCGCACTTTAGTCCGATGGCATGTCCGCCTTTCTCCCGGATTTGCTCAGCGATAATTTCAACATCAGCAGCTACTAAGTCTACCAGGATTACTTTTGCTCCCTCTTGGGCAAAAAGTTCAGCTATGGCTTTTCCCATGCCGGATCCTGCGCCGGTAACGACCACAGTTTTATTTTCAAGTTGATTCATAGTGTTTGGATTTATTTTTTGGACTCTGCTTGGATCATATTTTCAATGCCCTTCAATAAAGCATCTGGATTAAAGGAGATACTATCGATTCCTTCCTGAATGAGGAATTTGGCAAATGCCGGATTATCGCTGGGTGCCTGACCACAAAGCCCGATTTTCTTCCCTTCCTTTTTGGCCACTCGAATAACCTCGCTGATCATCCATTTTACGGCCGGATTATTTTCATCAAAAAGTTCGCTTAGCACCTCCGAATCCCGGTCAACTCCCAAAGTCAGCTGGGTCAAATCATTGGAACCTATGGAAAAGCCATCGAAAATCTGGGCGAATTCCTTGGCCAAGATCACGTTGGACGGGATCTCTGCCATGACATAGATTTCCAGACCTTTCTTTCCTTGCTTAAGTCCGAGGGAGTCCATCAGGCCAATGACCTTTTTCCCTTCCTCTGGAGTTCGGCAAAAGGGGATCATCACTTTAAGATTTTCCATCCCCATATCCTCCCTAACCCGCTTCACGGCTTGGCATTCCAGCTCAAATCCTTCACGATAGCGCTCATGATCATATCTTGATGCTCCCCGAAAACCAATCATAGGGTTTTCTTCCTCCAACTCAAACTGCCTTCCTCCCAGAAGATTGGCGTATTCATTGGACTTGAAATCACTCATTCTAAGGATCACATCTTTAGGATAAAAAGCAGCAGAAATGGTCGCAAGTGCCTGGGATAGCTTGTCAACAAAATATTCCCGCTTGTCTGAATACCCCTGACAAAGTCTTTTGATCTCCGCCTTTTCCTTTCTGTCTTTTACTTGATCAAAATGAACCAGAGCCATGGGATGAATCCGAATGCTTTTGCTGACTACAAATTCCATTCGCATCAGTCCTACCCCCTGATTTGGAAAAAAGGAAAGGTTGAAGGCTTTCTCAGGATCTGCCAAAATGAACATCGGTTGTGTCTTGGGAAGTTTTAGTCCTTTGAAATCATGTTCCATAACTTTCCAATTAAGCTTTCCGGAATAGACGGTTCCCATTTTTCCACTGGAGTTATCGATCGTCACCAGCTGCCCGTTCCGAAGGTTTTCCAAGGCATTTTCAGCCCCTACAATTGCCAGCGCACCCATTTCACGCGCGACTATTGCGGCGTGGCTGGTTCGCCCGCCTTTGGTGGTGATGATGGCGGCGGCTTTTTCCATGATAGGATCCCAGTCGGGATTGGTGATTTCGGTCAAAAGGATTTCACCTTCATTGAGCTTTTCCGCTTCCTCAGGAGAATGGAGAATTTTAATCTTCCCCGCTGTAATTCCCGAGCCTATGGCATACCCGGTGGACAGGATTTTACCGGATTCGGTAAGAGAATATTCTTTGAGTTTGAAAGGGTCTTTTTCCGAATGCACTGTTTCGGGTCTAGCCTGGACGATAAAGAGTTCCCCGGATTTCCCATCCTTGGCCCACTCAATATCCATGGGTAGTCCATAGTGCTTTTCAATGGCCACTGACCATTTTCCAAGCAGTTCTACTTCCTTTTCTTGGAGCACAAACTGGACCTGCTTGGTTTTTGGGGTATTTTTGTTCAATACGCCTCCACTTTTTGCATAAACCATGGTTTTGGTCTTAGAACCGATTTTTTGAGAAATCACGGACTTTTCACCCTTTCCCAGGGAAGGTTTGAAAACCAAAAACTCATCCGGAATCACGGCGCCCTGGACGATATTTTCCCCTAATCCCCAGCAACCGGTGATCAAAACCGCATTCTCAAAGCCTGACTCAGGCTCTATGGAAAAACTTACCCCACTGCACGCCAAGTCCGCCCGAACCATCCGCTGAACTCCGACAGATAAAGCGATATCGAATTTATCGAACCCCTTATCATGTCGGTATTTGATTGCCCGTCCATTATACAAAGAGGCGAAGCAGGATTTTACCGCTCGGAGTAGGCTTTCTTTTCCTTTGATATTCAAAAAAGATTCATGCAAACCCGCAAAACTTGCCCCCGGAAGATCTTCCGCAGTCGCACTGCTTCTTACAGCCACATCTGGGTTAGGAAGATTCGGTACTAGGGTATGATAGGCCTGCAATACCTCCTCCACAAGTTCTTTGGGCAGCTCCCCTTTTAGAATCTTGGTTTTAATGGAAGAAGAAACTTTGCGAAGGTTGGAAAAGTGAACCAAGTCCAAGGAAGCCAATTGGTTTGCAATAAATTCCTTCAGCTGGTTATGATCGATAAACTCACGATAAGCTGCTGCAGTCACCGCAAAGCCCTCGGGAATCCGAATTCCCAAAGGGTTCAGTTTTTGGAACATTTCACCAAGAGAGGCATTCTTACCCCCTACCTGTGCGATGTCCCCTATTCCAAGCTTCGCAAAGGAAATAATTCTATCTTCCATTTGTTTTGGGTTTATTCTCAAAAGAGCTTATTAAACTTACCCAATTCCAAACTGGATAAATATGATCTCACGGGGGGATTTTCATGATAAAAGTCAGCCAGAGAATTAAAAGTCAAAGACTTTTGTAGCATCTTTCACTAAGTCATCGTTCAGGGAAAAATGATTTTTTAACCTTCAACCAAAAAACCTAGATCATGAAAACTAAAACCGCACCTATTCTTTCACTGGTAGTGATTGGCCTCCTGCTTGTTTTTTCAGCCTGCGAGGATCAGATCACCAACACCTACACTTACCGGACTATGCTACCAGTCTATCTGGAAATGAGTGATGTCCGGGCCAGACTGATTGCCCCAGAACCCCCACAACCTCTGGATAATCCCGGAAAAATCTACATTTATGGCGATTATCTGCTGATCAATGAGCCTACGAAAGGAATTCACATTCTGGATAACACCAATCCATCCAACCCGGTTAACCTGAGCTTTATCCCCATAGAAGGGAACATCGACTTGGCGGTCAACAACAACATGCTCTACGCCGATAACTATGCTGACCTCTTGGTTTTTGACATAAGCAATTTGAGAAATATTCAGCTGATCAAGCGGGTGGAAGATGTATTTGCCAGTCAATATACCCAACAGACAGGACAGATAGTTACTTTCAAGGATACAGTCATTACTACAGAAAGTCCTACCTGGGGAGGAAGACCGGGAACTGGCTGGCTAATGCTGTCCGACATGAGTTTTCGGGCTAATTTTTCAGCTGCTTCGCAAAGCTATGGCATGGGCGGTTCCTTGGCCCGATTTACTTTGATGAATGCCCATCTTTATGCCGTAGATCAAAGTACCCTGCGGGTTTTTGATGTGAAAGACGCCAAAGATCCAAAATTCATCAAGCCAGTGGACTTAGGCTGGGGAATAGAGACTATTTTTCCTTTTCAAAATAAACTTTTTATTGGCTCTAACCGCGGAATGCATATTTACGATGCCTCCACACCCAGCTCTCCTACCCGCATGTCTGTTTTTGAACATGTGCTGGCCTGTGACCCGGTAGTGGTCAACGAAAACCACGCGTTTGTGACCTTGAGAACCGGCAACACCTGCTGGAATGGAGTCAACGAATTACAAGTTGTGGACATCAAGGATCCCTACAAACCAGTTTTGGTAAAAGCCTATACCATGCTCAATCCACATGGGCTGGGATTGGCCGGGAATTACCTCTATTTGGCCGAAGGGCAGCACGGGCTAAAAAGCTTCAATGTAAGCGACGTGATGAAAATCGATCAAAACCAATTGGAATTTCTAAAATCCATGAAATCCGTCGATTTGATCCCCGGACCAAAATCCCTGATTGTGATTGGTCCGGATGGAGTCTGCCAGTTTGATTACAGTAAGCCTGCCCAACTGAAAAAACTGAGCTGTATTCAGGTCAAAAACCCGGTGATCATCAATTAAATGATGCACGAAATGAGAAAAATTCTCTGTCTATTGATCGGACTTTACTTTTCCTGTGTCAAAGGTTTGGCGCAGGAAAAGATGTTTTACAGCCAAACTGAACTGGGATTTATGCTTGGGAAAAGTGGAGAAGACTGGGAAGGAAAGCATCAAAAAAGAATAGGATTGAGCTTCCAGTCCTTCCACGGGGCAAGGATCAATTCCAAAAATGTGATTGGATTTTCAGTGGGTTTAGACCGATACGATTATCTGTCAGTCATTCCCATTGCTATGGGATATCGGGGATTTTTGGGAAAAGAGGGAAAGGCACAGCTTTTTGGAGGATTGGATCTGGGAGCAGGGTCTATGCTTTTAGAGAAAAAAGAAGAAACCGAATGGTCAAAAAGCTGGTATGAAGGAGGTTTATTGTTCAGTCCAATGGCGGGATTCCGCTTTCCCTCCAGAAAAGGAAAAGCTTCTCTAAGTATGACTTTTGCTTACAAGCGCCAGGAACTTTCCTATTTCTGGGGGCAATTGGACCAGAGGACTACAATAACGCCTAGAAGTGAAGGGCTTCTTCCTCCGGGATTCCACTCCGTCAGTGAAACGGCAAGTTTATTCCACAGCTTTGTATTTCGTGTGGGATTGATGTATTAATGTCTATGGTTCTTGGTAAATAGACCTTAGTCTCAAAAATTCACTCTTGACCATCCAAACTATCAGTTCTAAAAAAATCCACGAGCTCCAGAATGATTTTTAACTAAAAAATATATTTTTGAAAAATTAGTTTTTCAAAATCATGAGAATCCTACCCCTAATTGTATTTTACTTTCTGGTCCACACTTCCATTTCTTTAGGCCAAGAAATCACAAAAACCGGATATTCCTATTCTACAGTTTCATTTGATAATATTCTCTACTGGAAAAATACGGATCAATTAATGACTACTGCTGAATTAATGAAGCTCCGTGAGGAAATTCCAAATTTTACGGTAGAGGCAGTTTATAATAAATATGGGCAGGTAGAAAAATATTATTTTGATCCCAACGACCCTTTCAAGAAAACCACTCGGAATCGAGAATTACAGCCAAAAATAGGGGAACACTTTCCTGAATTCTATTTTAAAACTCTGGAAAATGAAGAGATCAATCACGAGGATCTAAAAGGGAATTGGGTTGTTTTGTATTTCAGAAATTCTGTCCAAAACTTATCCAAAGAACAATTTGAGGGACTTTACCAAAGTGTTTTGAAAGCGAAAAAACAGACAGCACTCAATGCTTTCGCTATATTTTCCTATTCTGAAAACTTGAAATCTGATCTAGAAAAATACCAACCACAAATTCAATTGATCAATAATGGGGTGGGATATTTTCAGATTTTCAATCTGGTCTCTATGCCCACAACTTTCCTAATCAATCCAGAAGGCGTATTGGTCGCAAAATTTGAAGGCCTTCAAAAAATTGATTTGGAACCTTACCTTCAATGATTTTCAGGGAAATAATCCCCTCACAGAAATCTCTTGATGGTCCATACGATCAAAGCAAAGAGAAATATCAAGATGGAGATCTTGTTGATCCCGTGCATCATTCTCAAGTTGAAGTTGGAAGGCTTGTCAGGGTCAGGCTTCTGAAACACCCGCACGAAATAATTCCCAACTTCACCCAACTTGAAGAATTCCTGAACTTTATTTTTTTCTGACATAATTCTGAAAATTCTGGGATCTCATCCCAATTCTTAACTTTTCATTTTAAACTTTAAACTTCAAATAGTCTCCGGTTCATTCCACATCCCGTCTTCCCGGATGATTTCAATAAGTTCATCGACTGCTCTATCGGAAGGAACCGAGCGTTTGACCACTTCTTTGCCTTTGTAGAGTGTAATTTTTCCTTTTCCTGAGCCGACATACCCATAGTCTGCATCGGCCATCTCTCCAGGACCATTTACAATACAACCCATGATTCCGATTTTTACTCCTTTCAGATGGTCGGTGCGCTTACGGATCATGGCAGTGGTTTCTTGCAGGTCAAAGAGCGTTCTGCCACAGGAAGGGCATGAAATGTATTCAGTCTTGGACATACGGGTTCTCGCGGCCTGAAGCACTCCGAAACTCACCGAATTGTGAAGCTTGATTTGATCCAGTATTTCCTGACGGGAATGTTCACCTTCTTTTTCCAAAGAAATCATAATCCCATCGCCTAATCCATCTACCAACAAACCACCCACGTCTGTCGCAGAGTAGAGCATCGTCATATCTGCTGTTTGCTCAGGATAGCTGACTTTCACCACCACCGGAATAGTAGATTTTGCTTCAATTAGGCTAACAAAAGCCCTTCTTAAAGCAGGCATGGCATGGGCATTGGCTGTCTTGAGAATCAGAGCGGTGTCATTTCTTCCCTCCACTGCTTTTATCGCTTGCTCAATTTCCGTATCGAATACTTCCAGAAAATTAATTTCAGCATGAAACAGATTGCTCTTCTTGAATTCTTCCAAAGAGAAAAGAGGAAACTTGTTCAACTGGTCTGGAGCTTGCTGCCACACAGAAAAGTTTTGGATTTCTTTCATCCCATTTGGAAGCATGAAAGGAATCGGATTGGCTCCAGTAAATACAAAGTCACTTCCCTGGTCATTCATTTTCCATTTGTCCAGTTCTGGCAAATAAAAATGACCCACCGCTTTCATTTCCCGGTCAGTAACTTTTTCGATTTTGGAAATATCCGCAATCACACGGGGGACATTGTGGCCTCCGAAATTATAGATCTCAGCGACTTGACGCTTATTGTATTCGAATGGGTTGATAGGATATTTTTGAATGTCCTTAATGGATGCATGGCCTTCACGATGGGTATATCGATCAATCAGCGCTCTGGCCACAGGAGCTTCAAACTCCGGATCTTCGGTCAAAGAAACCCGAACCGTATCTCCTAATCCATCTTCCAGCAAAGTTCCGATTCCAACAGCGGACTTGATTCTGCCATCTTCAGCTTCTCCGGCCTCTGTCACACCCAAGTGCAAAGGATAAGGCTTGAACCCACCCTCATTCAACTTTTGCACCAGCAATCGGTAAGCCTGTACCATCACCTGAGTATTGGAAGACTTCATGGAGATGACAATCTCATGGTAATTTTCATCCTCGCAAATTCTCAAAAACTCCAAGGCGGACTCCACCATCCCCAAAGGAGTATCTCCATATCGGCTCATGATCCGGTCGGAAAGGGAACCGTGATTGGTACCAATCCGCATGGCAGTTCCATTTTCCTTGCAAAGCTTCACCAAAGGCAAAAACCGATCACGGATACGTTCTAGCTCTTCAGCATAGCTGGCATCTGTATATTCGATGACCTCAAATTTCTTCTTGTCGGCATAATTACCGGGATTGATTCGCACTTTCTCCACGATCTGAGCGGCCAGTTCGGCTGCATTGGGAGTAAAGTGTATATCCGCTACCAAGGGAGTTTGGTATCCTCTTTTGCGAAGTTCTGCCTTGATATTCCTAAGATTCTCTGCCTCTTTAATCGAAGGAGCGGTGATTCGGATCAATTCACAGCCCGATTCGATCATCCGGATACATTGCTCCACAGAACCTTTGGTATCCATGGTATCCACAGTGGTCATGGATTGCACCACGATTGGATTTGCCCCACCGATGACTACATCTCCTACGTGAACAGGGATGGTCTTTCGACGGGAATATTGCGTCAAACTGTCGCAATACAGGGAATCAAGGGATTTGATCAAGGACTCCATAGTTTATAGGTCTCCCAATTGTGGGCGTATAATTAATTCTTCAACAACAGAAAACGGGGAAAGGTTATAAGCGCCCCATACGCTTTCGGCTACATCTTCAGGTTTCATGAAACGTTCCTCTGGAATTCCAGCTCCCGCCCAACTGTCTGTAAAGGTAGCTCCGGGAAGGATTGAGGTCACCTTTACCTGATGAGGCTTCAATTCTTCTCTCAAGCACTTGGTCATTCCAAGCATGGCCCATTTGGAGACAGCATAACTCCCTCCATTGGGATAAGCGGTCAAACCTGCAATCGAACCCATGCTGAAAATATGCCCGGATTTACGTGCCATCATTTCCTTGACAAATGCCCGGGTCAGGTAGTAGGCTGAGTAAAGATTGGTTTGCATGATGAATTCAAAGTTACCTTCCGGCTCATCATGCAATGCACCGGGAAGGAATACTCCTGTATTATTCACCAAGACATCCGGAATCCCGAGGGATTTTACTTCCTGGGAAAACCTGTCCACTTCTTCTTTATTGGAAAGATCGGCCACGCTGGTAAAAACCTGGATACCAATATTTTCTTTTTCCAACTTGGATTTCAAAAGATCCAAATCGTGCGCATTCCTTGAACAGGTGAAGATGTCAAACCCTTCTTTTGCGAAGCGTTCCACGATCGCTTTCCCTATCCCTTTGGTACCTCCTGTAACCAGGATACTTTTTGGCATTTGTTTCGTGTTTTAATAGTTAGTATGACAACTATCTAGCTTTAGCAAAGTTACATTTTTTTATCAAAACAGCGCCGAGACTTGCATTCTACCGATGTGGACTACCCGATTTAGGCCTTCGGAATTTCTTCCTTCATACACCATATTCAGCTGAAGCCCCTCGCCGATCTTTTGAAGCCAGTTGAGTGACCAGGTGACATTGGTCCCAGGAGTCAAGGCCTGGAGCATTTCGTAGCCTACGGGGGAATTTACCTGCCCATTGTAATCAATCTGGATCAATTTCAGATTTCCATTCAGGGTGGTTTTTAGTGCTTTTGCAAATCGTAAATCCAGACCTATCTGATGCAATTGAGACTGCTCCCGAAACTCCATGTTTTGAGTATTTTCTTTTCCGGTGAAAAGGTAAGAGCCTGTTGCACGGAAATAGGGTGTCGGCTGAAAGGCAAATTCTGGTCCCAGAGAAAAAACATCCAATGCATAATTTCGATTTTCAAGAAAATCCGAAGCAGAAACTCGCTCGCCCACACTTCCCAATAGCCTCAAGGTGGCTCGGGGATTAAAACTATATCGGGTATTGAGTTTCCATTCCTGCTGAATCTGATCCTCAAATCCTCCTGAGAGTAATTGTTTCAGCTGGGAGTCGAAGAGGGACAAATCAAACCCATACACCGCTGAGGCACGATTGAAAAAGAAGCTTGTCCGAATCACCTGACGAAGGGATAAAATCTGTTCTCTGCCGATGGACCCTATAAAGGGATTAATCCGGTCTCCAAACTCATCAGAAGTGACCTTTTTCTCCACACTCAGGCTGGAGGTATTGGAAAAACGGTACAGGAATGACTTGATGCCTCCATCTTCCTTCCAAGGTTCTGGAAACCTACCCTGAATTCTATAATTCAACAAAGTCGTATAAGCCTCGACATAGGTGTCTGTCGGCACAAAAATCTTGATATACAGCTTTTCCTCGGGATTGAGAGCCAGATAGAACTCATTCAATTGCTGGATTCCATCCCCATTGTCATCTCTCCAGGTATGGGTCCCGTCTCCATTTGGGGCAGGAAGAAAGACATATTCCCGCTGCAATTCCCGCCCGTTTCCGATGGCATAACTGATTTCGTTTCGGATCAGATTTTTTCCCAAACTTCCTGAGTAATCAACCTTGCTCAAAACGGTCAGCTCTCTGGGTAAATCCTGATGCAGGTATTCCAATTCCCGGTAGGTAAATGTGCCAGTAAGGCTATGCTTAGTCCATTGTTTTCTCAATGAAAAATTAGATGTCAAAGCATCCGTGTAATCCTCCAAAACACCGGAAATCGGGAATTTATCTTTTCTCCAAGCCACATCCGCCAAGAATTGAACCTTCAGGCTGTCATTGTTTTGAAGGAAAAACTTGTGCTCTTTGAAATTCATCGCCGTGCTCAGGATTGAATCATTTCGGCTGTTTATGACTTCATTCTGATCCAAAGAGAATTGATATCCTGGGACAAATACTTTCCCGATATAGCTGAAATTCCCCAGATATCTAGTCCATTGATTTCGCGAAGAATCTACCTCTGCATTCAGATTGAAAAACTCCTGACGTAAGCGAAATCTTCTTCCCAGTTCCGTATTCCAAGTCGCCAAGTGTTGGGTACCGGTGAGTTTTTCCTCTCTATTTCTGAGATAAACCTTGTACAAGAAATTGTTTCTGGAATCTTTCTCCAGCTGGACTTGAGTCCAAAAAAATCGTTCGGCGGCAGCTTTCTGCAAATCTTGCGTATTCAGACCCCAGTCCCGATCAAATTCTATGTACCGAAGACGGTCAATAAAACTGAAATTGATAGAGTTGTATTCGATTTCCGTCTGTCCTTTGAAAGTATAACCTTTTAGCCAAGACAGCTCTCGGTTTTCGGATTGCAAGCCCAGCTTCCAACCCAAGCCGGCATTGTCTTCGTCTTCCACACTGGAGAAGAGATTTTTATCGACCGAAGAAAGTGCCACCTCGGTATATACTTTCTCATGTCCCCCCAATTTGACCCTCGATCCTGCCGTGATCATTCGCTTGGAATCAGGAGCGGGCAATTGAGTCAAAATGGAATAATCGCCCTGAGACAGCCCTCCTACTCTTGGAACATATTCAAAGACGGTTCCATTGGCCAGTTGCCGGCTCTTCCTATAATCTCCTTGCCCTGCACCCACTTGAGAAAAGGACAGGATGAAATGGGCTTTTTCAGGATCTGTGGAGTATCGATAAAAAACAAGAGTGTTCCCTGCGGCATCCTGTTCCATTACTTTTTCATACAGAATACGGGTAGGATCAAAGGCCACCGAGTCAATTCTTGGAATAGTAGCAAGGTCAGTCTGGTCTCCTACCCCTGCCAATAGCGCCTGCTCCGCAGGTGAAAATTCAGTGAACAGGGGTTGGTTTCGATTGTCCTTTTCCTGGTAATAATTCAAATAAAAGTCCACCTTCCCATTGGTTTGAAGATGATTAGCCCCCAAAATGGACCGGGAATAGTTGCGCTCTGCATATTCAAAATCCACTCTAACCCGGGAATACTGGGTGATTAGCACTCTTGGGGCAAAGGTGATTTCAGCCTGGTTGTAGTCAATCACATAATCCGCATTGAAGCCACGTTGAAGCTGCCGGCCATCCAAAAATACCCGTTCGGAATTGGCCATGACTACTACGAATCGCTCTCCCTGAGGACCATTGAGCCGATAGGGTCCCAACACCCCTTCCAAAATCGGAACCTGGATAGAAGCAAACTTCCCTTTAGCCACTGAAGCAAAGGCCTGGCTGCTGGCCTCCCAATTGTTTTTCAAGCCATAGTTGGAAGTGAATTGCAGACCTTGGACGTTTTTGTAATACCTCAAAAACTCCGATTGCCGCTGCTGCAGCACAACATCACCCGCTGCCAGTGAAAAATCCTCGTTGTAAAGCTCGATCAGGACATTGTCAAAATCTTGGATTTGCTGGGTATTCCCTTCCGGTTGAAAAGGAACATTCTGATCCGTAATGGAAGCACGGATTTTTAGATTTTCCCCAATATCTCCTTCTAATTGAAGATTCAGGGCAGAGTTCACAAACACATTTTGGGTATTGCCAAAAGACACTCCCCGAGTTAAGCTTCCGGTTTTATAAAGCGTATTACTGGGAAAAAGCTCCTCCCGGATATCGAGCTCGGGAGTGGCTTTGATCCGGTTGTCCTTGAACATGGCTCCGGAATCGTAGTCCACCAGAAGTGTTCTTTTGGCCAAGGTTCTATCCAACTGAGCCCCCAAAGTTCGGTAGCAAATCTGAAGGGAATCCGGTCGGGCTTCTCCTTCAAAGATTACTTGGAGTTTTCTGGAGGAGAGATTATAGGTAAAAGGGTAAGCATTTCCATCCCGGTCCAAAATTCGGATACTAGACTCCAAGGCTGACAAGGAGTCCAAAATAAAGGCCTGCTCAAGCTCAGTCTTGGGATACCATCGACACTTTTCCTGCGCCTGGACGGAGGCCAAACCAAAAAATAAAAACAGGAACAGAAACCTCAAGCGCATTCGGGAACGGTGCTTTTGGGCTAAGGTACTAAAAACCGAAAACTATTCGACCAATGGGAAAGTCAGATAAAAGGTAGTCCCCTTTCCTACTTCGGTCTCAAACCAAATTTTACCTCCTGCGGTCTCTACTCCGCTTTTTGCTATCGCCAGTCCAAGGCCGGAACCCTGGGATTTGGTACTGAAATTCGGAATAAAAATCTTGTCCTTGAGTTCGGGAGGGATTCCTTTCCCGTTATCGGATATTTCCAAAAACACCGCCTGCTCGGTCATCCAAAGCCATACTTTGATATGAGGGGTCACGTTCGGTTCTACCGCCTGGATTCCGTTGATGATCAAATTGGCGATCACCCGACCAAAGAGCTTGTCATCTCCCATAATCGGAATGGTATCGGTGTAGGAATCATCCCGAAACTCCAAATTGACCCGCTTGTCATTCTGAAAGAGGTCAAGGACTTTCAGGATAACCGCCTTATAGTTCATCCGCTCATTTTTAGGAAGCGGCATTTTGGCAAAAGTGGAAAAGGATGAAGCAATTCCACTCAAGGCATCTACTTGGTGAATAAGGGTTTCCAAGGATTTTTTGAGCTTTTCTTTATCCTCCAATTTACCCTCATGCTCCAGCCGGATCAGATGTTGCAAAGTCAGCTTCATCGGGGTCAGAGGGTTTTTGATTTCATGGGCTACCTGCTTGGCCATTTCCTTCCAGGCTGACTCCTTTTCTGTGGAAGCAAGGACTTTCTTACTGGCTTCCAGCTTATAGAGCATGTTGTTGTATTCGTTGACCAGCAAGCCGATTTCATCCTTGGCCGCCCAATACATCGGCTCGTTATTTTCCAGATTGGTCGCTTTCAACTTTTGCGTCAGAATTTTAAAAGGAAGCGTCAGATTGCGCGAAACAAAGCTCGAAACAATCAGAAACAGGATAAAAATGACTACAAAAGCATTGAAGATATTGCTCAGAACATCCGCGATCAGGGAATTGAGCTCTGTCTCCGATTCAAAAAACGGAACCGCCAAAATCCCGGAAATGGACTGATCAAACTGGGAGGGAATGCCCAAATACACCGTTTGGTATCGTAGATTCCCGATCTTTTCCTGAAGCAAAAGCTCAATTTGGTTTTGCTCCTTGATTCCCCCCATGGCCACCGGATTGATCAGATGGGAAAGGATTTTTTTGTCAAAGATATTGGGCCGGTTGGTTGACTCCAGAATCCCCTCAGGAGTATAAAACAGGATATCACTAGCAACGGTATTAGCCAGAGAATTGATTTCTTCATTGAGCAAGTCCCGATCCACGCTGGCAGGATTCTGATTATTCAGCAGACTGGCCAGATTAAAACGGATCAGGTTGGCTTTTTCAACATACTGCCGGTTCAGATCATCTTGATAGCTCCCCGTCAACAGCCCAATCGTGATAATGGAAATGATGATTATGGGGAAGAAAAAGGCAAAATTCAGATATAGCTGAAGCTTGGTGGAGTAATTAAACTCGAAATTTCGATAACCTTTGAATAAGGTATTCAAAAGGATCGAAAGGAAAGTCAGAAACACAAAGGCCACAAAAAACAGGGATATATTCCCGAAAAACTGAGCCACAGACCAAGTGGGCGATGAAATCACGATCAACTCCTCCCCATTTTGGATTCCATAATGGTGGTAACCCATACTGATGATTCCCATCTCAAAAAGTTGTTCCCTCTCAAGATGGCTCTGGAACTCTGCCTGGGAATAGTTAAATACCCCTGAACTGCGGAGCAATTCGCCTTCTTTGAAAACTGCGTAGGGATAAGTGATCGGCTCCAGCTTATCGGCATACTTTCGGTCCAGGAGGAGTTTGGGATAAACACTTCCTGGCTGAATTCTCAGTTGATTCAGCTCAAAGAATACAGTCCCAAGCAGGTTGTTTTCTCGGACGATGGGAACAAATCCAACCATTTTATTGGCTCCCGTCTCCCTGCCTCGGATAAAGTACAGATCTCTTACCCCTGTTGCGAAATCACTTTTGATGAATTCCTGCTGAAGGCTCTGAAGGCTAACCCGCTCCAAGGGTCCCAATATTTGTTGGCCGGAGAAATTGAAAACCCGGATTACTACTTCAAACTGATCGAAGTAATTATCCAGATAGATTTTCCGGATTTTAGTCTCCACCGGATCCTTGGAAAGTAAGGGGTCTGCAAGTCTGTTTTGGATAAAAAGATCATTTTTCAGCCGACCGAAAATATCACTGAGGAAAAACTCCGTCATGACGTCATTTTCGATCAGGTTTTGGGTCGCAAATCTGGACTTGGACTGGACCAAACGCTCACGTTCAGTTTGAAAGGTACTAATCCCCATTACCCCTGCCAAGAGCAAACTCGCAAAGAAAAAGGTCAAAAAGGTATCCAATCCTAAGCGGAAAATATTCCGGTATAATTCAAAGCGGATGATGGTCAGCATGAAAATCAGATGAATCATCCAAGCCAAGCTGAACCAAAAGGAATAAAAGAACAATACTCCACCGATTGGCACTCCAAGAATCAAAACCCATTTAAAGTAAAAATCCTTTGTGGGCTGAGTCTGCAGAAGAATGCTGAAAAGTGTCAAGGTCAACAGCCCATACACTGCCGCCCAAAGGAAAAGGATCATAAAACTGGTCCCTTTAAACCAATCAAAGGAAGGAATAGAGCGGATATCCAAAACCCACTGGGAATTGAAGATCAAATCTCGGGGTAGAAACCAAATCAACAGAAAGAACAAGCTGCTGATGAAAAAGACGATGATTAGGGAATTTCTGGAATTGAGCTGGGTAACGATCCGCTGGGCCTTTTGAAGGGTATTTTTGGAAGCCAACTCAAAAATCAGCAAACCAAACAGAAACACCAGTCCAAGGGTATTCATCAATAAATCTCCTAAGCTTGGATTAAACCACGAGGAGGCATAGTTGAGCGGATTGAAAAATCCCGTCTCAACATATTCAGCCGGGAAATTCAAGGCAATCATCAGAATCCTTACCACCACGAATAAGGCTGCACCATAGCCTATCGCCTGCCAACGATAGCCTTTTTTCCATTTTCTCCTCAGAAACTCAAAGCTGAGAATGAAATACAATAAGGAAATGGAAAGGATGAAAATGAGTAGTGCTGAATTGGAAACTTTACTCACAGGTTGGTAGCCCAGTAGAAAATTGATTCCAAAGATTTCTTTACCGCTTTTGGTCTTGACCTGATGGTTTGCTTCCTGAGGATTTACAAAAAGCTGAAAACGGTCATTGCCAAATATTTCAGGATTCGGTCCGGTTTTGAGGTAGTCGTTTTCAATAGTTCCCGGCCAGATCAGACGAAAGGCGTGAACCAGAAAATATTCATTGGACCCTCTTTTTACTTTCCGGGTTTTGATCAGAAATGTTCCAAATGGATCTTCCAGCATCTGAAGTTCCTTGGAGTAATCAATGGCTGAAAAATTCAGATTTACCGTGAAATCAGACCAGAATAAAAGATCCTTTTCCATGTCCAGCAAAAACATGGGGTATTGATGCTCCGGGTTGCTGATTTGAGTGAAGGTGATCGGCTCCTCAGGTCTGACTTTCATCAGCACATTGATGAAATCGGAGTCAAACTGCTCATCTACCTTCAGGATTTTTTGCTGAATTGCTTCCAGGTATTTTTCCTCATCACTTTTTTGGAAGACAAAAAAATTCAGGATCAATACAATAAGGAAACAAATGATGCTCAGCAGAAATAGAAGTCGTCGGGCGGATGGGCTCATTTGATCTAAAAATAAAAAAGCAAAGTCTGTGATCAAACTTTGCTTAGATTTCTATTAACGAATTGAAAGTTTGGCCTTTCGTTTCTTGGCTGTTCGATACCAAAGATACCCGATTATTGCAGCCATCAAATAGGGCATGACGAACAGGTAAAGAATCCCATTATTCAACCCCGCGCCAATACTGGTGTCCCCATTGCTGACATTATTCTCTACAGAAGCTCTGCACATGGCGCATTGAGCCCAAGAGGAGAGCTGAACTCCGAAAAACAAAATCACAAACAACCAATACTTTAATCTCATCTCATTTGGGTTTTTAGCCTTATCAATGTGTATAGTACGGAGCAATCATCAAGTACACAATCACTCCAGTCACAGATACATACAACCAGATTGGGTAGGCAAATTTAACCACATTTCTGTGTTTTCTCCTTTGGTTGGTATATCCATAATAATAGGCAAACAAAATCGGCAGCAAGGCGATGGCTGCGAAAATGATATGCGTGATCAATAAGAAATAATAAATCTGCCGAATAAAGCCTGTACCTCCATAGCTGGTGCTTTCTGCAGCGCTATGATAGATGACATAGGATACCAGAAATATCGCTCCCAGAACAAAGGCTGCCGTCATCATTGCTCCATGGTAGGTATAATTCTTTCTTTTCACAAAGACCAAAGCCAGAATCAAAGCAAGAGAAGCAGCAGAATTCATCACCGCATTTAGATGGGGGAGAAAATACACCCAATCTCCAAAAGCAGTGATTTTGGATGGCATAAATAACAAGACTGCAACAGCAAGCGGGATGGCGATGGAAATCCCCACGATCCAATTCCTGACTATTCCCTCATTCTGAAGAATGGGCGTATTACTTTTTTCCATGCAATAAGACTTTGGTTTCTAACATCAATAAGTCAACTTCCTCCCGATTTGTTCCGCTGTAGTAGCCGCGAATTCTTCCTTGCTCATCAATTAGCATAAACTTATCACTGTGAACAAAGTCATCCGGCACACCATTTCCATCCACTGTTGGAATCACAAATCCGCAACGAGCTAACTGGTAGGTTTCATCCTTGGGTCCAGAGAGAAAATGCCATTTTCCTGAAATAGCGTTGTGACGATCTGCGTATTCTTTGAGAATCTCTGGAGTATCGTATTCCGGATCAATGCTGATCGACATGATTTGTACTCCGGCCTCATCCCTGAACATGTCATTCACCCGCTCCATTTCTTTCGACATGATCGGGCAGATGCTCGGACAGGAGGTGAAGAAGAAATCCACGATGGTGATTTTCCCCTCCATTTGAGAGCGACCTACTTTTGCCCCTTCTTGGTTAACAAAGGAGAATTCAGGAATGTAATGTTGGGTGGTATCCGAAGACGGACACTCCTGAAAGGGATTGTCTACACCGTTTTGGTAATAAATAGGGAGATCGTACTCATTGGATCCAAATCCTTTCAAAAACATGAAAATCAGAACCGGAATCAACAGAATGCAAACAAGCACAAAGCCCTGCAATATTCTCAAACTTCGCATAATATCTTTCTAACAAAAAAGAGGGTTGAAGTGATTCACCTCAACCCACATTTTTTTAGGATTTTGATTGGTTTACCAACGCATCATGAAGATCTCTGTACCTTCTTTGGCTAGAGCAATCAGCAACCATACCAGGAAGATCAAAGGCACAATGATGGAGTAAAACAAAGACTTTGCTTCGTCACCAAGGTGCATAAATTCCATCATAATGTATTTGGCTTTCCAAATAGTCAAAATGATGAACAAGGCATAAAGCAACAAACCTCTCGGCATGGTAAATGCCATGATAAATTCAGCTACAGTGATTGCAAGAAGAATTCCGGCAGTGATCCAGATTTTCTTTACTTTCTCCTCATTTCTGGGAGTTACCTCAAGCGTAGACTTATTTTCTTGAATTTCCATATTGCAATATTTTTAAAGCTTAAATCAGGTAGAACAAGGTAAATACAAATACCCAAACCAAATCAACGAAGTGCCAGTAAAGACCGATTTTTTCGATCATTTCATAGTGACCTCTTTTGTCATATACCCCTACAGCGGCTTGGTAAAAAGCCAAGAAAAGTAGTACAACTCCTATGGTCACGTGGAAACCGTGGAATCCTGTGATGAAAAAGAACAGCTGCGCAAATGCAGGAGGTCCATATTCATTCACAACCAGGTTTGCTCCGAATACTGTTTCGGTAACTTCTCTTCCCAAGCTATTGATATAAGTCAACACTGAGCCACCCTCAGTTCCATGGATGAAGTGACTCCATTCCCAAGCTTGACAGCCTAGGAAAGTGATCCCACCCACCATAGTCCAAAGCATCCATTTTACAACGTCATTACGGTCATTTCTATGACCAGCCTCTACTGCCAATACCATGGTCACAGAGCTAGAGATCAAAATGAACGTCATGATACCGACGAAGACTAGTGGAGCATGAATTCCATGTAGAAAAGGAACTGCCTCAAAAACCAATTCTGGTACAGGCCAATATTCATTAGATCCGACAAATGATTCAGCGGGACCTGCGTAGGCTGGATAACTCACCCGAATAGAAAGGTAAGTGATCAAAAACGCAGCGAAAGTGAAAATGTCGGAGAGCAGGAAAAACCACATCATGAGTTTTCCATAGCTGGCTTTCATGGGTTCGTTACCTCCACCCCAAGTGCCTCTTTTAGAGCTTACTCCTATAGCAGTAGAATGCGCAGACATAGATTAATTGTTTGTACCAGGTTTATTTTAATGATTCAAAAGCAAAAACATAAATAAGTATAGCCAAAGGCCTCCTAGGAAATGCCAATACGTGGTGGCCATTTCCATCGTGTTCATTGACTGGGAATGGACCTTCAGACGGAAGGTCGAAATTAGCACAATTATCAGAAATAATAAACCGCTGATAAGGTGCAGGGCATGCATTCCGGTGATTACATAGAGAAATGAGCCCGCCGGGTTTCCGACAAAAAACACTTCTCTGTCCACCAAAGCAACCCAGCTATACCACTGTCCCACTAGGAACGCAATCCCAAGTGCCACGGTAATCACCATTCCTATTCTCAGGTTGACCAAATTGTCTTTCTTAGCAGAGTAATACGCCCACTGAAGCACGACTGAACTTAAAACAACCACTCCAGAGGTGTACCAGAAGATTTCCGGCAAGTCGTATTCCAGCCAGTTTCCTTCAGCTTGTCTGACAATGTAAGCAGATGTCCATGCTGCGAAAAGCATGACAACAGTGACCATAAACAACCAAAGCGCAAATTTCTTTGGATGCATGCTGATCGGCTGCTCGACAATATCAATGTACTTAAGTTCTCTTTCCATAATTAAGGCATTTTATCCAATAGGTAAGCGATCTGTACAATTGGAAGGTAAAGGAAGGAACCAAACATGATCTTCAAAGCGGATTTTCTGGAACAGTCTCTCATCAAGGAGAAAGTTTGAGCCAAAAACAAAACTCCGCATATCGTAGCTACAATCCCAGAATTGAGGCCTGTCAAGCCAAAATAAGTAGGCAACAGTCCCAATGGAATGAGAAAAAGCGTATAAATCATAATTTGGATAGCAGTATTCAAATCCTGTCCTCCACCACTCGGAAGAAGTTTAAAACCTGCTCTTTTGTAGTCTTCATCACTTACCCAAGCGATGGCCCAGAAGTGAGGAAACTGCCAGATAAATTGAATTCCAAAGATTATAAGAGCCTCATGAGAAATCGCACCTGTGGCAGCTGTCCAACCCAAAAGAGGAGGCATTGCACCAGGAATAGCTCCCACGAAAACTGCAATAGGTCCAACCTTTTTAAGAGGAGTGTATGCAAACACATACAGGACCATACTCAAAATTCCAAGCCAGGTTGTAAGAGGATTGGTGAATATCCAAAGGAGCGTGATCCCCATCAAGGCTACCAATACTGTAAACCAATAAGCTTCTTGCAGGGAAATGATTTGTAGGGGAAGTGGACGGTTTTGGGTTCGCTTCATCAGCTTATCCAAATCCCTTTCCATGATTTCATTTGCAGCTCCGGAGGCGCCTGAAATAAGGAAACCACCCAAAGCTAAGCCCAGGAAACCAGTCCAGCCGAAGCTGATCCCACGGTCACCAAGAATATAGCCGAATACTGCAGAAAAGGTCACAAGGGCAGAAAGCCTAACCTTAATCAGATCGGAATACGCCTTGATCCTAGACAGAACAAAGGTTGATATAGAATGGTCAGTTACATTAACTGTCCTCATTTTAATCCGAGTTTAACTTAAACTGAATATGATCCTTCAATTGAAGAATCAGGACAAACTCTACTCCTAAGATTAGAGACCCAAGCAAAAGATGAATGGGCTGAAGCATTGCGGGAATACCAAAATAGGCCATCCCAATTCCTGTCGCTATTTCCAGAAGAACCAAACCTATTAGCACCTGACTCCAAAGACTAACTTTGGACTTCCTAGCCGCATATTTAAATGCCCAAAGGAAGTAGATCAAATGCACTCCAAGTATGGCCAGAGAGAAAGATCTGTGTATAAGAAATACCACTCCTGACCTTTCGATCCATTCTTCTCTCAATAAGTCTCCCAGCGCGAAGGATATCCGGTCAATTTCTTCCCGAACTTGAGTGCCAAGAACCACCTGAACCAGCATCAATACCGTTCCTATAATCAGCATCAACTGAACTTTTGTCGGAACATCTACAGCTACACCCTGACTTGGCTGAAGCCTTTGAGCCCTATGGTTAACATATAACAACACTCCTACCAAAGCCAAAGCTAATAACATATGGAAGGTAATCATCCATGCCAGAAGATTGGTAGAGACAACAATGGAACCGATCCAACCTGTAAACAATACCAAAACCAGCGCAAAAAGGGAATTGATTGGGATCCATTTATCAATTGTCCAAAGCTTGAAAGATTTCCAAACAGTCAATAAAATAAATAAACCAATCACCACTCCGATTAGCCGATTGATGTATTCAATCCAAGTTTTTACAGCATTGAACTCCTCCTCTACTAGGATAGACTTATCATTGGCAATGCGCTGAGCAGTCTCTGTAAATCCTAATTTTTCAAGTAGTGCTACAAACCTTTCGTTTTTAGCAAGTCTGATATTCAGATAGATTTCTTGATAATTCTCAGGAAGCTGATCCACACTAGTTGGAGGCACAATACTTCCAAAGCACTTTGGCCAGTCAGGACATCCCATACCAGAACCGGTACTACGGACAATGCCTCCGACCAAAATGAGAAAATAAACAGCTACCACCGTCATAAATGACGTCCGGCGGAAGCTGTTTATAAGATGATTAGTGTTTGGATTCATTTGCAACCAGCACCTCTTCTTCTTCTTTCATGATTTCAAGCTCAAGTTTCACCTGCTCCTGCTCATGAGGAAGGTTAGACTCTGGAGTTTGAGAAAGAGGTACAGTTTGAGGAATGAAATCTTCTGCAGCACCTGGCTTAGAATAATCATAAGGCCAACGATAAACAGTTGGAATCTCACCTGGCCAGTTACCATGTCCTGGTTCAATTGGAGTAGTCCATTCCAAAGTGGTAGATCTCCATGGGTTTTGAGTTGCTTTTCTTCCTCTGTACATGCTGTAGAAGAAGTTGAACAAGAAGATAAACTGAGCAGAGAACGTTACGATCGCAGCTACAGACACAAACATGTTCAAATCCGTGTACATGTTAGAAAACTCGAAGTTTGTCCAAGAATAGTATCTTCTAGGGAATCCAGCAATACCGATGTAATGCATTGGGAAGAATACCAAGTAAACCCCAACAAATGTCAACCAGAAGTGGATATAACCCAATCTCGCGTCCATCATTCTTCCAAACATCTTAGGGAACCAGTGATAAACACCAGCCAAAAGACCGAAGAAAGATGCAGAACCCATTACCAAGTGGAAGTGAGCTACTACGAAGTAGGTATCGTGAAGCTGAATATCAATTGCAGAGTTACCCAAGAAAATACCTGTCAAACCACCGGAGATAAAGAAAGATACCAAACCGATGGAGAAAAGCATACCCGGGGTAAAGATCAAGTTACCTCTCCAAAGTGTAGTCAGGTAGTTGAATACTTTTACCGCTGAAGGTACTGCAATGATCAAAGTCAGGAACATGAAGATAGATCCCAAGAATGGATTCATTCCAGACACGAACATGTGGTGAGCCCATACGATGAAGGAAAGGATGGTAATTCCCAACATGGAAATGATCATCGCTTTGTAACCAAAGATTGGCTTTCTGGAGTTAGTAGCAATTACTTCCGAAGTAATACCCAAAGCTGGGAGCAATACGATATATACTTCAGGGTGGCCCAAGAACCAGAATAAGTGCTGGAACAATACTGGACTACCACCAGTGTTTGGCAATGCTTCACCAGCTACATAGATATCAGATAGATAGAATGAAGTACCAAAGCTTCTGTCAAATACCAAAAGCAAAGCAGCAGCAAAGAGAACAGGGAAAGACAACAAACCGATTACAGCGGTTAGGAAGAATGCCCAGATAGTCAAAGGTAGTCTAGAGAAAGACATACCCTTGGTTCTCAAGTTGATTACTGTTGTGATGTAATTGATACCACCCAACAAGGAGGAAGCAATGAAGAAAGTCATTGCAACTAACCATAAGGTCATCCCCAGACCTGAACCAGGAATTGCTTGCTCCAAAGCAGAAAGAGGAGGATACACTACCCAACCGCCACCTGCTGGACCAGTTTTAATGAATAAGGAAATAAACATGACCACACTGGACAAGAAGAAGAACCAGTAAGAAAGCATGTTCATAAAACCGGATGCCATATCTCTGGCACCGATTTGAAGAGGAATCAGGAAGTTGGAGAACGTTCCACTCAAGCCGGCAGTCAACACGAAGAATACCATGATGGTACCGTGCATGGTCACCAATGCTAAATAGAAAGTAGGATCCAGTTTTCCACCTTCATCAATCCAACCGCCTAGCAAAGGTCTAAGAAACTCCAGATTCATATCCGGGAATCCTAGCTGCAATCGGAATAGGATAGAAAGAAAACCTCCAATCAAAGCCCAGAAAATACCGGTAACCAAAAACTGCTTACCGATCATCTTGTGATCCTGGGTGAAGATATATTTTGTTATAAAGTTATCATGATGCTCGTGCTCATGGTGATCATGATGCGCCGCGTCGTGATGTGCAACAGATGCTGTAGCCATAACCTTTAAATTTATTTTTTACTTTCGCTCAATTGAATTTCTGCAAGTTCCTTCATCTCAGCTGGAAGATTCTCTGCCAAAGCAGGATTTTGCTGAATGAAAGATTTTTGCTCCGCCAACCACTTTTGGTATGCCTCAGGCTCTACCACTTCTATCACCTTCTTCATTGAGAAGTGCCCACGCCCACAGATTTCTGTACAAGCGATTTCATATTCAAATTCAGGATCATTCAATTCAATTCTCATTTCAGCGGTTGTCTTGGTAGGAACAAACCAGAAACGAGTTGGCATGCCAGGAACAGCATCCATTTTCAATCTCATATGAGGAGCGAAAACAGAGTGCAATACATCTCTTGCTCTAATTTTAAACAAAACAGGCTCGCCTTTAGGAATTACCACCTTTGGAGATGGAAAATCATCCAAAGCATTTTTGTCAGTAAAGTCAACCCCGTGAGAGTTGGATGCAGTGATCAAACGATAATCATAATCACCCAAAACGTTGTCCTTACCTGGATATCTTACTTCCCAAGCAAACTGGTATCCCATGATTTCTACCACATGGGCTTTTTCAGGAGCAGGTGCTGTGATATCAGACCATGCCATCCAACCAGTGATTACTAGTACTGCCAAAACCACACCTGGCACAGCAGTCCAAATAACCTCCAATTTGTTGTTGTCTGGATAAAAAGAAGCTTTTCTATCCTCTCTATACTGGTATTTGTATGGGAAAACAAACAAAAGCACGTGAGTGATCAAGAACACTACTCCTGTCACTGCCATGGTGACCCAAAATAACTTATCAGTCACGACTCCATGTTCAGAAGCAATAGGAAGTTGATAGTTCCCAAATTCTTTGATAGAATACCAGAACATCAAAAACCCAAATCCCAACAAGAACAATACAAATAGAATCGCATTGATTTTGTTACTACCAGTTACAATTTTCTTGTCTGAGCCTTTCACTACAGACACCAAGGTCTGAATTCTGTATACCATCCAGATAATGGATAGTAACAACAATACCCCTACTCCAATCAGAAATCCGTACATATCTTATTTTTTTCGGATAATTAATTAAATGTGATGATGATAACTTTCGTCAAGCATCGGGTGATTTTTCGCGATCAGGTTTTTCTTAGCCAAACCTCCCAAAACAACCAACGCCACCGCAGAACCATAAACTAAGAACAAACCTACTTCCATAAATCCGATACCTCCATTGTGACCCAAAGTTCCTGGCTGCACCATCAAGAAGAAGTCAATCCAGTGACCTACCAACAAGATAGAGCAAACAACCTTCAAGAATACCCCGTGTCTTTTGGAATCTCTTGTCATCAAAACTAAGAAGGGTAGGAAGAAGTTTAGAATAATGTTAACAAAAATGAACCCTCCATAAACATCGCTGGACAATCTTTCGATGTAATAAACAGTTTCCTCCGGAATGTTGGCATAATAGATCAACAAAAACTGAGAGAACCACAAGTATGTCCAGAAGATAGAAAATCCGAAAACAAACTTACCCAAGTCATGCACGTGGTTTTCGTTAACCATTTCCAAATAACCTCTGCCCTTAAGGAAGATGGTCAAAAGGGTGATAGCAGAAAGACCAGATACAAACCAAGAAGCAAACACATACCACCCAAACAAGGTAGAGAACCAGTGAGTATCAATTGACATTACCCAGTCCCAAGCAGAAATTGAAGAAGAAACTGCAAAGAAAACTAGGAAATACGCTGACCAACTTCTCATTTTAAACCAATGAGAGCTTCCTCCCAATTGATCTTCCTGTGCTGAGATCTTCTTGAACTTATTGAAGAAGAATACCCAGAATCCAAAGAAAAGGACCATTCTGGCAATGTAGAAAATTGGGAAAGTACCCTTTTCCATTGGCCAGTAGAAGAAAGCTCCTTTTCCGTCAATGATGGAATCATATTGAGGATCATTTTTATCAAAAAGATAAGAATGTGTCCAGTGGAAGAGGTCGTGATTAGCTAGGAAGAAAGTAGCAATCATCAGGATACCTGCAATTGGTAACCAGTTACCAAAAGAAAGCATTACTCTCAATAGTGGAGCAGACCATCCTGCCTGAGCAGCAAACTGGATTGCAAAGAAAAATACCCCTACGATTGCAATACCTGTGAAGAATACGTTGTTGATCCAAAGATTGGCATACAATCTTTCATACCAATGAAACGCATGTCCACCTGCTTCTCCAGCCTCCTCATGGTGGCCTCCAGTCATCGCAAGGACAATACCAATTCCTAGAAGAATCGCACCGATGACCAATACAGTCATGATGGATTTCTTGGTAGCGGCTGTAAAATCAAACCGCTGATCCAAATTATAATGTTGTTCGCCGTGATGAGCCATGATTAGTTAGCTGGGGTTACTTGTGCTACCGCGGTGCTGTCAGCCACAGGTGCCGGAGCAGCTGCTGCAGATTGACCTTGGATAACTTGTTTGACATAGTGAACAATTTTCCATCTGCTTTCAGCAGGGATTTGAGAACCGTGAGCTCCCATTCTACCTTTTCCTTTGGTAATGACATGGAAAATATGACCTTCTGGAAGGTTGATGTATGCGCCACCAGTCAGGTTAGCCACACCACCTACAACTTCTCCTGCTTTACCATCACCCATACCTTTGGTACCATGGCAAGCATTACAATACTGAAGGTAAAGTCTTTCTCCATCGGCAAGAACTGCCTCAGAAGATTCAACTGGGTTTTTCACCAAAGCAGCCTGCTCCAGTTCAAAAGCTTTTAGCCTGTAAGGAAGATAGCCTCCTTTTGTTCTTGGAACAGTGTTTTCTACCGGCTCCCTCATGTTCATCTCATGTGGGTTGTTCATGTTGGAGTTGAAGAATTCTCCTTTTCCGTCTTCCCGAGTGGAAAGCCAAGAACCTTCTCCTTCATTTTGGATTTGAGTCAAAGGCTCATAAGCAACAGAATGATACATCTGAGGCGCATATTCAAGGCCAGGATTATCTCCGTTTGCTTTACACCCCACCAAAAAGGAGATGGCAAGTGCAGAACCTACGAATACTAATGCATTAGCAATTTTCATATATCCGTTATTTCTATTCAAAACTTTTGTTATTCACTTCAGTAGCTCCAGAAGACTTCAAAATCTCTTTGATTTTCTCCTGTTCCAACGCACTGTTGTTTGCAATATCGATCGCCATAATGTGCTTGTCGTCTGTACTTCTGGCATCGAAAATCCTAGGTAGAGCCCATGGTTTCAGATTAGAACTAACCATAAACACACCAACCATTCCGAAAGCAGCCAACAAAACTGTCAGCTCAAAAGATACCGGAACAAAATCAGGATAGGCAAGGTAATTTTTACCACCGATGATCATTGGCCAATCAATCCCGAGCATATATACCTGCATGGTGATCGCCAAACTTGTTCCTAATAGACCAAAGAGGAAAGCAGCAATTGGCAATCTGGATCTTCTGTAACCCAGAGCATGCTCTAAGCCATGAACCGGATAAGGTGAGTAAACTTCATGGATTTTTACTCCGCTGTTTCTTACTTCAGTAACTGCGTGGAGCAATACGTCCTCATCGTCGTAAACTCCCAAAATGAAATGTGTATCTCTTTCCATAATTATTTGCTCACTTTATCAGATGAAGACTTCAATACAGATTTAACTTCAGCCATGTTGATCACTGGGAAGAACTTCGCAAAAAGGAAGAAACAGGTGAAGAATAATCCAAAGGTGAATACGTAAACTCCAACGTCTGAAAGGGTTGGGTAGAACATCGCCCAAGAAGATGGCAAGAAATCTCTGTGAAGAGAGGTTACAATGATCACAAATCGCTCAAACCACATCCCTATGTTTACTACCAAAGAAAGAATGAAGGTAGCTACGATGGAAGTTCTGATTTTTTTGAACCAGAAAAGCTGTGGAGAGATTACGTTACAGGTCATCATAGACCAGTAAGCCCACCAGTAAGGACCAGTTGCTCTGTTAATAAAGGCATATTGTTCTGCTTCTACTCCAGAGTACCAAGCGATAAAGAATTCGGTGATATAGGCAATACCTACAATAGAACCGGTGATGATGATTACAATATTCATCAACTCGATGTGTTCCATCGTGATGTAATCTTCCAGTTTGTACACTTTTCTGGTAATGATCATCAAGGTCAATACCATCGCGAATCCGGAGAAAATCGCACCCGCAACGAAGTATGGAGGGAAGATCGTGGTATGCCATCCTGGAATTACAGAAGTAGCAAAGTCAAAGGATACAATGGTGTGTACAGAAAGTACCAACGGAGTAGCCAAACCTGCGAGAATCAAGGATACTGATTCGTAACGCATCCAAGTCTTAGCTGCTCCATCCCATCCGAAAGAAAGCGCACCATAAATAGTTTTTCTCAAACCGGTTGCTCTATCTCTGATCGTAGCGAAATCCGGAATCAAACCGATATACCAGAAGACCAAGGAAACAGAGAAATAGGTAGAGATTGCGAAAACGTCCCAAAGAAGCGGTGAGTTGAAGTTTACCCAAAGAGATCCGAAGGTATTTGGCAGTGGAAGAGCCCAATAAGCACCCAACCAAGGACGACCCATGTGGATAATCGGGAACATCGCCGCACAAATAACCGCGAAGATGGTCATCGCTTCTGCTGCACGGTTAATGGAGGTTCTCCATTTCTGTCTGAAAAGCAACAAAACCGCTGAGATCAGTGTACCGGCGTGACCGATACCTACCCACCATACGAAGTTGGTGATATCCCAAGCCCAACCTACAGTTTTGTTTAGCCCCCACATACCGATCCCTTCCCAGAGGGTCGCAGCGATAGCTATGAATCCTAATCCCAAAGTACCCGCCGAGGCAAGGAAGGCAAGAAACCAAGCCTTGGTAGGCTTATTTTCCACATGACGGGCAATATCATGCGTCACGTCATGGTAGGTCTTTCCTCCTGTAACTAACGGCTTACGTACAGATGATGTAACCTGCATAGTTTATAAAATTATGATTACGCTTCGTTTTTCTCTTTATTTCTGATTTTGGTAAAGTACCAAACGTTAGGGCTAACGTTGATCTCTTCCAAAACATGGTAGGCTCTTTCCTCTCCTACTTCTTTTAGTGCTGAAGTAGTTTCCTCGATCTTAAGCATTTGAGAAACTTTGCTGTTTGGATCATTCATATCACCAAATACCAAAGCATCAGTAGGACAAGCCACAGCACAAGCCACGTTGATTTCTCCGTCCTGAACTTTTCTCTTCTCACGCTTAGCCGCAAGCTTTCCAGCCTGAATTCTCTGCACGCACATGGAGCATTTTTCCATTACACCACGCACACGAACAGTTACATCCGGATTCAAGACCATCTTACCCAAGTCATCATTTTGTGCGACGTTCACCGCTGCAAAATCCTTGTTGTCATGGTATTTGAACCAGTTGAATCGACGCACTTTATATGGACAGTTGTTCGCACAATATCTTGTACCGATACATCTGTTGTAAGTCATCTGGTTTAAACCCTCAGAAGAGTGAGTGGTAGCAGCAACTGGACAAACCGTCTCACATGGAGCGTTGTTACACTGCTGACACATCATCGGCTGGAAGGTTACTTCAGGGTTTTCAGAAGCTTTTTCCATTCCTCTCAAATCATCTGCAGGAGCATCTGAGGAGTAATAGCGGTCAATTCTGATCCAAGCCATTTCTCTTCGGTTGATCACTTCTTGCTTACCGACTACTGCCACGTTGTTTTCAACCTGACAAGCTACCGTACAAGCGCCGCAACCAATACATGAGTTCATGTCAATCGCCAAACCCCAGTGGTGCTGGCTGTACTGGTGACCTTTCCAAAGTGAAATCTTGGAAGGCTTCACGAATTCACCGTCTTTGTAGATTTCAGGTTTGTATCGACCCGCAGAAGCATCAGTCTTATATTCTGCCAGAGTAGCTTCCTGGATCACGTTTTCACGTCCCATGAAAGTCTGGTGAGTTTGTGTTCTTGCGATTTTGTAAGAGTCTCCAGTCGCAACCACTTCCACACCGGCAGTAATGTCAAAATTCACGAAACCTTTGCTCGAATCCACCAATTCGTAGGCATTAACCCCTACTCCATCAGCCACTCTACCCGCTTTGGTTCGTCCGTAACCTAATGCTAAACCGAAAGTACCATTTGCTTGACCTGGTTGGATCAAGATAGGAACGATCAAAGATTTACCATTGACAGTGATTTGAGCTTTCTGTGTATTCTCTTCCACCATGGTCACTCCGTTTTCGGAAGCCCAAGCTTGAGATACAGTCAAATAGTTATCCCAGGTAACTTTAGTGATTGGATCTGGCATTTCCTGAAGCCAAGGGTTGTTGGCGAAAGTACCGTTACTCATTCCGACTTTGGAATAAATTACCAATTCAGCACCAGCGTTGTCAGCCTTGTAACTTTTTGCAACTTCTGCAGCAGCAGAAGCCAAGTCACCTACTGGGGAAACAGTTCCGGCGGAAGATTCTACAGACACCACACCATTATAGAGTGCTTTATCCCAGAATTCCTGGAATGAATCACCATTTCCAGCTACACCATAAAGCGTAGAATTCCAGTTGGCCTGAAGGAAATCGTAATAATTGGAAGTAGATCCAGCCCAAGTCAAGAAAGAATCCTGAGCCTGACGAGTGTCAAACAAAGGAGAAATTGTAGGCTGAGAAAGTGAGTAATGACCCAATTTTGGTTGGAAATCATTCCAAGACTCAAGGAAGTGATGATCCGGAGCTACAATCTGTACCAAGGATGCAGTCTCGTCCAAAGTTCCGTTGGTCGCGATGCTTACTTTAGCTTTTGCAATTCCTTCGGCTACTTCAGCACCACGTGCGTGGTCATACACTGGGTTACAGTTGTAGAAAATCACAGCACCTACTCTACCTGCTTTCAAGTCCCCGATAAACTGGTTCATTTTAGCATCGTCTCCTTTTCTGAAGAATACAGGAGTGCTGTAATCAATTGTAGTACCATTGCTTCCCAACAATTCGTTGATGGCATTGATCACCACTTGTACATTTGGATCATTGGAACCTGAAACTACCAAGGCAGCTCCCTTGGCTGCCCAAAGATCATTCGCCGCCTGAGTCAAGTGAGCGATTTCCACTTTTGGAGCGGAAACTGTCGCCGCGCCTGCTTTGGAGGCAATAGCATTATATAGTGCCAAAACTGCCAAACCGCTTTGAGAAGCTTTGATTGGAGTTCTATAGTCCGCATTAGCACCAGTCATGGAGAGATTAGACTCAAACTGGTAGTGACGGGACATTTCTGGCTTTTCCTTGGTAATTTTTCTGGTCTTGGCATAAGCTCCGGCAAATTCAATCGGAGAAATCCAAGTACCCAAGAAGTCAGCACCAAAAGAAACGATAGTCTTTGCTTTATCGAAATGATAAGAAGGAATTACCGCCTTACCGTAATAGGTTTCATTGGCCTTTGTAATTCCATAATTCGAAATCGGATCGTAAGTGATTACCTCTACCCCTCCGAAAGCAGCACCCATTTCCTGGATAGCTTTTTCAGTAGAAGGTGAAAGGATGGTATTGGAAACAACTTTCACAGAGCCCGCAGAAGCCAATTTGGATTTAACCTGCTCATCCACTGTTTTCCAGTCAGATTTTGCTCCGCCCACCATAGGTCCAGTCAATCGCTGCTTGTCGTATAGTGAAAGCACAGAAGCTTCTACAATAGCATTGACTTTTCCTTTGTTAATAGGAGAAAGCTCGTTACCGTCAATTTTGATCGGACGACCTTCTCTGGTTTTTACCACTACGGCTGCATAATCACCTCCGGAAGCGAAGGTAGATGCATAATAATTAGGAATAGAAGGGTTGATATCCACCGGCTTATTCACATAAGGAATAGCCTTTCTAATCGGAGTCTCACAGGCAGCCAATGAAGCTGCTGCCAAGCTGAATCCCATCAGTTTCAGAAAATCTCTTCTCGAAGCACTACCCTCTTCATTCAAAGTAGTCGGAAGTTCTGGGAACTCCCTGTCGGCATGCTTTACAAACTCCGGATCGTTGCTGAGTTGCTCGAGCCCTTTCCAGTAGGTTTTTTTATTTTCCTTCATTTTTATTTCTAGGAATGAATTAGCAAAAAGGATAAGGAATTAATAATGACACTTGGCACACTCCAAGCCCCCGATGTCTTTCACTTTCAAGGCATCTTTGGAGTCAGAGTGAAGTTGAACCAACTTGTCATAATACGCATTGCCTTCTGCAGCAATTTCAGTCTGTCTATGACAATCAATACACCAGCCCATAGTCAAAGAACTATGCTGTGCGACCACTTCCATTTCCTGGATTGGACCGTGACAGGTCTGACATTCAATACCTCCCACAGCTACGTGCTGAGAGTGGTTGAAATATGCCAAGTCAGGTAGGTTGTGTACACGTACCCATTCGATCGGTTGGTTATTATCCACCGCATCGTAGATTTTTTGGATTTCCGGAGAGATTCCCTCTTTTCCTCCCACATTCTGAATGTGCATGTGACAGTTCATACAGATGTTTGGAGAAGGGATATTTGCGGATTTTCCGATTTCAACTCCAGTATGGCAATACTGACAAGCGATTTCATATTGACCAGCGTGCAAAGCGTGAGAGAATGCAATCGGCTGAGCTGGAGCATATCCCTGCTGCACCCCTACATTATATAGTCCATCGATAGCTGTCTTAGCTACCAAGGCTACTACCAATGCCGTAACAATGATGATAAAGGCGTCAGACTTGAAGATTTTACCGAAATCGGTCTTTTGACTTACAAACTCCTGATCATCCTCAGAGAGAGGCTGCTTGTTCAGGTATTTGGTCAAAACAGAAATGATCAATCCCAGAACCACCAGGATCAACAAGAGAACCAATACTAAAACACCTAGGATCACGCTGAGGTATTCGGTAGGAATTCCTCCTCCAGCAGCTCCGGCAGCGGCACCTTCGGCACCAGCTACAACAGCATTTGGATCTACCTTGTCTCCATACTCGATGTAGGCCAACAAATTGTTCAAGTCGTCATCACTCAAAAACTCATGTGATGGCATGACGGTGTTGTTGTACTCTTTGTAAAGAGCCGTGGCATAAGCATCCCCTGAGGCAATTACTGCCTGAGAGTTTTTGATAAAGCTTTTTGCCCAGTCTACTGGTCTGCGATCGGTGATGCCTCTAAGAGCAGGACCAACGCTTTTTTGATCCAGTTTGTGACACTGCTTACAATTGGCATTGAAGACGGTTTTACCTGCGGAGATTGCCTCATCACTGTTTGCCACAGCCGGATCCACAGCATACGCCGAAACTCCAATCAGCATGAAAAACAGCACTGCCAGTGTCTGGAAATTCAATCGAATCCCTACTAACGAGCGTTTGGATAACATATTTTAGCTAATTAAATAGTTTTAACGGTTCTCATTTAACCCCTGCAAAGGTACTACCCGAACCCAATTTTTCAAATAACAGATTAAAGCCCAAATATTCACCTTTATGCCTAGAATTAGCTCTCTAGAATACTGATTTTCAATTTATTAGGAAGTTATTTTTATTCTAAATTCAATTTAGAATCTTTATAAATAATGGAAATTTTATCCCTTTTTTATACCTCACTGATAATCAGTATTTCCCAAAAAAATTAAGCACCTAAAGGGTAATACCGAAGGATTTTTTTTGGGCTCGAAGAGAGAATTTTATGAAAACTAAATTTGGAGAGGCGCAGAATAATCCTACATTTGCATTCCGAAAATCATGGTCGCGTGGCCGAGTGGCTAGGCAGAGGTCTGCAAAACCTTGTACAGCGGTTCGAATCCGCTCGCGACCTCCAAATTCAAAAGCATCCTTCCATGGGTGCTTTTTTTATTTCAATTCTTCCATAAAAGCAAAACCTTGAATAGCGGTTAGAACCTGTCTGCCAACAGGCAGGTCCGCTCGCGACCTCCAAATTCAAAAGCATCCTTCCATGGGTGCTTTTTTTATTTCAATTCTTCCTTAAAAACAAAACCTTGTATAGCGGTTAGAACCTGTTTGCCAACAGGCAGGTCTGCTCGCGACCTCCAGAATTAAAAGCATCCGTCATCGCGGATGCTTTTTTATTTTAGGCATTCTTTGGAATCCATTCTTCCAATCCTCCAAAAAAGCGCTTATCTGGACTAATTCGCCATCTATCTTTTCCTGCATACGCATTCCCTGGAATCTAATTTTCGGTTTAAATGGGGATCTGGCAAGGAGGCTTCCTAAGTTAGGACACAAAAAAACGCCGACTTTGCAGCCGGCGTTTCTATTTATATTTCAAATATCAAATCTGAAATTACTTCTTGCCTTCCATTTTCTCTTTCAGTTCGGCAAGTGCATCGATATCTCCAAGGGTAGATTTCTCAGCTGGAGCTGGCGCTTCTGCGCTGTCTTCGCTTTTCTTCTTCCCTGCAGGTTTCTTAGCAGCTTTAGCTTCTTCTCTGAAAGTAGCCGTATGAGACAATACAATTCTCTTGTCGTCCTTGGAGAATTCGGTTACTCTGAAATCCAAAGCTTCACCAACTTCTACCTGAGAACCGTCTTCCTTCTCCAAGTTTTTCACGGTCGCGAAACCTTCCAAACCGTAAGGAAGCTCAAGAACTGCACCTTTGTCATTTTTGGAAACTACAGTACACTTGTGAACAGATCCTACTGGGAACACAGTCTCGAAAGTATCCCAAGGATTTTCTTCCAATTGCTTATGACCTAGAGCCAATCTTCTATTTTCCACGTCAAGTTCCAAAACAGCTACATCTAGCTCGTCTCCAACTTTCACGAATTCAGAAGGATGCTTGATCTTCTTAGTCCAAGAAAGGTCAGATACGTGAACCAATCCGTCGATACCCTCTTCCAATTCTAGGAAAAGACCGAAATTGGTCAAGTTTCTTACTACACCTTTGTGCTTGGTACCTACCGCATACTTGGTAGACATGTCGCCCTTAGTCCAAGGATCTTCAGTCAATTGCTTGATGCCCAAAGACATTTTTCTTTCGTCCTTGTCCAATGTCAAGACTACAGCTTCGATTTCGTCTCCTACTTTCACGAAGTCTGCTGGGTTTCTCAAGTGCTGAGACCAGCTCATTTCGGATACGTGGATCAAACCTTCTACACCTGGAGCCAATTCCAAGAACGCACCGTAGTCAGCTACGTTAACGATCTTACCTTGTACTCTGGATCCAACTTCAAGGCTAGCTGCCAAAGAATCCCAAGGATGAGCAGTCAACTGCTTCATGCCCAAAGAAATTCTCTTCTTATCGTCATCAAAGTCCAAAACAACGATCTGAACTTTCTGATCAAGCTGCAACACTTCCTCTGGATGGTTGATACGTCCCCAAGAGATATCTGTGATGTGAAGCAATCCATCTACACCACCCAAGTCGATGAATACACCGAAGTTGGTCATGTTCTTGATCACCCCTTCCAATACTTGACCTTTTTCCAGGTTGTTTAGGATCTCTGCTTTTTGCTTCTCGAGATCTTTCTCGATCAACACTTTGTGAGAAACGACTACGTTATCGTTAGCGTGGTTGATTTTCACCACTTTCACTTCCATTTTCTTACCTACATAGATATCGAAATCTCTGATAGGCTTCACGTCGATTTGAGAACCTGGTAAGAAGGCTTCTACCCCGTAGATATCTACGATCAAACCACCTTTGGTTCTTCTTTTCACTAGACCTTCGATCACGCTGTCGTTTTCCAAAGCGCTCTCGATGTCCTGCCAAGCTCTCACGATTTTGGCTTTCTTTCGGGAAAGGATCAACTGACCCAAGGCATTTTCCTGCTCTTCGATAAATACCTCTACGGTATCACCAGGCTTGATGGATTCCAAATCACGGAATTCGGAAAGAGGCACCAATCCATCAGACTTAAAGCCGATGTTGATGATCACATCCTTGTCATTTACTCCTACTACCACACCTTTGATCACCTCTTTTTCGGTGATTTCATTCAAGGTTCCGGCGTACATGGCTTCCATTTGAGCTCTTTGCTCTTTGGAATAGCCTTCTCCGAATCCTTTGGTTTCGAAGTTTTCCCAGTTAAATTCTTTTGAACTAGACATAAATAAATAACGACTCTGAAAAGCCTGCAGATCCTAGAGTCATGAGATCAGAGGTTTTAGGTTAGTATTCAACACTTTGGGATCCCAAAATGCCCCGTTCACCCGAACGGACTGCAAAGGTAAGGTTTTTTCGGAAAAGGAGAAGGGGGGTGGTGGAAGATTATTCAGCTATTTTACAAATAAAAAAACTGTTCATTATCTCACATTGGCTTTAATTACAACAAAGTTATCATTTTGAAAATCATTTTCATTTTTTCTATAAAACTGATGAATGCCATCCGGTTTATTAAAATTATTAGAACTAATTGATTTCCCTCCAAAACTTTTGAGATATTCTTTTTGAAAACTTCTTGAATCTTTAAATAAAATAATATTCCCATTGAATTGCGAAATTGGCGAAAAATCGCCCTCAAAGTTATCGATATCATTAATGAATTTAGAAGCAACTGTATAACTTTTTAAGTCTTCATTTAAAATAACGTATTTGGTCTTCAATCCAATTTGAACAATCGTTGCCAAGAAATTATTCTTAAGTGGGAGAAAGGAAAATATATTTTCTACCATATTATTCTCCCTTAAGTAAGAATAACGTTCAGGAGAAAGCCCGAATTCCTTTCTTTTTTGGTCTGAAAAATTATACTGTCCAAAATCAAATTCAATCTCATTTTCGATATTCCCAGTTTCATCAAAAACGACTACTTCATAAGATGTGTCAAGTTTTAAAAAAATCTTTTTCCTTAAATCGTCTTTTAAGAACCCAGCAGTTGAAGAATAATTTATCCCTATGAATTCTTCTTTTACTTTTTTTATCCCTGAAAGCTCATTCTTATTTTTTCCGACAATAGAAAAATTCTTGTACTCAGGCCTATTCGCAAAATACAATAATAGTCGATTGGTTGATTGATGAATGTTGTAAGGGTGAAATTCAATTTTACTTTCCTCTTTAAATCCTCCTAACAAATCAAACTTTATTAATTTCTTTAGATTATTGTCCAATATTAAAATTTCACCTAGGAGAATTTGGAAATCTTCCAAATTTAAGAATTCACCAGGTCCAGGCCCGGATGATTTAATGATTCTTTCAAATTTACCTGAACTACTAAATATTAATAGGTTATCTTGGTCTCTATCCTGAACAAAAATCCCGAATTCATTTATTGTTAATTTGGCAGGGTTTATAAGAGGTACACTATCAGGAATTTGCAGAAATATATATTCAAAACCCTGAAAAATATCCGAATACTTCAAATCTTTAGTATCGTTCAAATTAATCGAAATTTTCTCTTTGTCGATTTCTTTTGTACAGCTAAAGAAAACGAACAAAACAATGCAAAAGAAATATGTTCTCATAATACAATTTAAAAAAAATAAGCCTAGATGAATAACCAATTCATTCAGGCTTATTTAAATTTAACCTTCGCCACATGGAATTTGAGCAGAAACTGAACATGATGGATTCTCTAATGGCCTGCACTTAACGACCCAAAGTGTACCAGCAACTATAGGATAGCTACAAGGTTCAAGCTTTGGTTCATAGCCCTGTTCTGGCAGAGAGGCTTGGCTTTGTACTTTCCCAGAAGATAACAACATTGCCACCATTGCAAAAGCGAATGTGGCTGATAAAAGGTACTTTTTCATAAAATGAATAATTAATGGTTATAGAAAAGTTAGTCTTGTGAATGTAAAAAAAAAAAGAACTACCAAATATTTAGATTTAATAATTACAAAAAGAAAAAGGAATTTTATTTTTTTTAAAAAGACGATATCCCAAAAAAATATAATATTCTGAATCCGTAGTTTAAAAATAATTTACCAGCTCCGTTCTTCTAAATTTTGTAAGAAAACATAATAATAACCTGCACATTAAGTTTTTATTAATCCCCCCGAGGTCTCGACAGCTTCCTAAAAAAAAACCAGGAATCACTCCCAGGGGAAAAAAACTGTAAAAATTAGGATGGCAAGTACCTCAATTAATTTCTATTTCAATTTGTATTTCGCCACCACCAAAAAATCATCATTGCTTAAATTCTCTACTAGGTTTAAAAATGAATCATTTCTCTTTTTTGAATTTGGATCTAAATTCCGAGCATGTTGGATGAGTTCCTCAGGTTCAAATACAGAATAGATATATTCCTTGTCCATCATTTTGATCACCCCAAGTCCCGGTCCACTATCCAAGTCATTTTTCATTCTTGAAGAAAGATAGGTCGTCTTGTTTCTTAAATCATAAACAAAAAAATGAAAGGAGCGATCCTTGAGGAAAGAGGATGTTAAATATCTTTCATTGTAAAACAAATGAGGAACATGAAGTGATTTTTGACGAAGATTTTCCCCATTAATTTGGTCTACCAACTGATAGGCAGAAAGATTATAAAGTTTGGACAGGTCAATTTGGGATGAACCAAAATTCAAGAATAATTTCTTCTTTTCAGCATTAGGTGAAATCAAATAGATGGTATCGCAAAAACTAGAAGAAAAAACCACTTCATTTCCGAAGTGAAAAAGGTTGTTTTTATCCCCCATGAAATTCAAAACTTCTGGAAATATAGGTTCTAGTAAAGGACTCAGCCTTTTCGATTTTACCTCAAAGGAATAAAGAATATCTTTTCCATATCCTTCTCTTAACTCGGACGCCATGACTTCCGGAATATAAAAAATATAACGAGAGGGGTCTACTTTCAAAAATCTATGAGGCCTTGATTCCAAATCTACTCTGGAATTATATTTTCCATCCAACCCATATTGGATAATCCCTTTAGTTGAAAGAATTTCAATGAGCTTTTCATCGTGGCTATAAGCAACATCTATAGTATTCAAATACTCTTCCGGCCCTTCTCCTAGCTTACCTATTGTATTGAGAAAATTCCCCTGGAGGTCAAACTGAAGCAAAGACTGCATCCCAAAAAGGTCAACAACAATAAGATTTTCATCAACAACAAACATTTTGTCCACCTGAACAAAAGCCTTATTCGGATTCTTTAAAATCAAATAATCAATTTCTTCAACGAATTGAGACAAATTCTCGAGTTTTGACTTTTCAAATGAAATGTTTTCAATAATCTCTTTGGATTGAAATGATTTTCCACAGTTCGATAAGCAAACTAATCCAAAAAGGAAATAGAAATTTTTATTGAAATTTGCTAAGAATCGCATATTTAACAGAATATGAATTTTAAAAAGAAATCAGGGCTTAATAAGCCCTGATAAAAATTAATTAACCTTCACATGCCTCTCCGCATGGAATTTGACTTGATGTTTCACAATTGCCTAAACCTTCTGGCCTACATTTAACAACAGAAGCTCCACAATAACAAAATTCAATATTGATGTAATAACTGTCAGGAAATGATGCCTGGGCATACAAAGTAGTTGGGCTATTTAAAAAACAAATACCACAACCTAATACAAAAGCAAGCAATGATTTTTTCATGTTTGAAAAGATTTAAGTTTAACATAAAACCTAATTCGAAAAAAAAAAAGAAAGCTCTTTTAGGTAATCTTCCTTTTTGTTATTTGAACGGCTTAAATTTGATTTAGAAAAATTAAAATTAGTCAAAAAAAGTCCCGCAAAAGCGGGACCTGCAAGCAAAGAGTTAAAGGTTAATTACGAACCCAAATATAGCCAATTCTACTTATGATCAAGTTCCTTCAGTGGATTTATACCCTTTATTCAGGATTGCTGTTTATCCTTCTGATGCTGATTTTCGGTTGGTTTATTGTCATTCCCATTCTGATCAGTGACAAAGGGGATCGGATTTCTTTTATTTTCATCCGCCTTTGGGCTGGGATTTGGTCTTTTCTTTCCGGTATTCGCTATGAGATTGAAGGGCTTGAACATATTGACCGCAGCAAACCCTATATCTATATTTTCAACCATCGTTCGTTTATCGATGCACCGGTAATTCCGATGGCAATCCCACAGGAACTTCGGGCCTTAGGAAAAAAAGAGCTGTCCAAGATTCCCTTTTTCGGTTGGGTAGTGGGAAAATTAGCCGTTTGGGTTGACAGGAGCTCCACTGAGTCCCGTAGAGCAAGTTTGGAAAAGCTCGTCCAGATTCTTGAAAAAGGAAAATCCGTCGTAGTAGCCCCTGAAGGCACCAGAAATGACAGCAATGAACTTTTACTTCCCTTTCAAAAAGGAGCTTTTCGGCTTTCCATTGAAACGGGAATTCCCATCCTTCCAATGGCCGTCATTGGTGCGGACCAAATCATGAAGCGAGGGTCCATCCTCTTGAGTCCGGGAAAAGTAAAAATCTACTTTTCCAAGCCAATTCTTCCGCCTAACCCTTCCGAAAAAGCTGTCAATGATTTTTCAGCCCAATGCAAAAACAGATTGGAGGCGATGCTGGTCGCACACGGTTAATTCCTTTTAATTCTGGAAATCCTTTTCTAATGGTTCTTCCTCACTCAATATCTCCGCAGTCAATTCCTCAAAAACCACATAGATCACCAAAAAAGTCATCGGAAATGTGATCAAAATCCCCACTCCGAAAAAGAAAGCACCCAATACATTATACAACAATAGCAAGATCAGCAAGACAAAGAATTTCCACCAATATTTGGTCACCAGCTTTCGGCTCAGCTCCATGGCTGACCACAGATCCACTCCCGCAAATATTCCCATGGGAACTGCAAGCATATACGCCACCAAGAGGTAAAGTCCAGGAACCACAAAGGCAAAAATCCCTAGCGCAATCAAAATCTGGGAAATCAAAGAAATCCCTACCGTGACAATCCAATACTGAAATCCCAAGAAAAAGTCCGGATAAATGATCTCTTCTCCCCTACTGATTTTATTCCCTACCAAATAAAACCCTGCGTAGAGCGGCGGGGCTAAAAAAGCCGAAAAAAGAATCGTATAGGGCTGGAAATAAATGATAAACATCAAAGCACTGCTGAATATCAACAGTGTAAAAGCTACAAATAGCAAAGCCTGGGACTTAAAAAGCTCCCAGGCCTTGACAAAGACCCTTCTGATATCCAGATCCCAATCTGTCTCCAAAAGACGGTCAAAACGGTTTGAATTCATTCTTTATCATTTCGTAAAGGCATCGAGAATATCGTGCTTGGTGATGATGTGAATATTATCCATCATATCTCTTACCAGCACCGCTTTCTCTTTTTCCACCATGGAAGAAAGCACATCCAAAGTGGAATCCAAAGCCACAAACTTCATGGATGGCTCCATGACTTCTGCTACCTCCACATCTTTCAACTGGGGATTTTCAATGATTTTGGACAGAAGCTTATTGTCCGTAAGACTTCCTACTACCTCACCTTTATCCAATACAGGAATCTGGGAAATGCTTTTCCCGTTCATCAGCCCTATCGCTTCCTTTACAGAATCGGACTTCTTGACCGAGAGTAGGTGATAGCTTCCATTTCTCTGAGCAATGATATCTCTTGCTGTAGAGAAGGTTTTGTCTTCCAAAAATCCGTGGTTCCTCATCCACTCATCGTTATAGACTTTACCTAAATATCGGGTGCCGTGATCAGGAAGAATGATCACCATCACATCCCCTTCTTTTAGATTCTCTTTTGCATATTCCAAAGCACCGTGAACGGCAGATCCGCAAGACCAACCCACAAACAAACCCTCCTCCTTGGCTAATCTCCGAGTCATGACTGCAGCATCCTTATCAGTCACTTTGATAAAGTGATCAATCAGGCTGAAGTCCACGTTTTTTGGAAGAATATCTTCTCCAATACCCTCAGTGAGATAAGGATAAATCTCCTTCTCATCGAAAACTCCGGTCTCTTTGTATTTTTTGAATACTGATCCGTAAGTATCGATCCCCACGGTTACCACATTTGGGTTTTGCTCTTTAAGGAATTTAGCTGTTCCGCACATAGAACCACCCGTGCCTACTCCGGCAGCATAGTGGGTGATTTTCCCTTCGGTATCCTTCCAAATCTCAGGACCAGTGGTTTCGTAGTGCGCAGCGGCATTGGAAAGGTTATCGTATTGATTTGGGTAAAAGGAGTTAGGAATATCCTGATTCAGCTTTCGAGCTACGGAATAGTAAGATCTCGGATCATCAGGTGTCACGTTCGTAGGACAAACCACCACTTCCGCACCCACAGCCTTCAAAATATCGATCTTTTCCTTGGACTGCTTGTCGGCCATTGTAAAAATACACTTGTAGCCTTTCGCCACCGCTGCCAAAGCCAAACCCATCCCGGTGTTTCCGGAAGTCCCTTCGATGATGGTTCCTCCAGGCTTCAAAATCCCCGCTTTTTCCGCATCCTCCACCATCTTGATGGCCATTCGGTCTTTCATGGAATTGCCGGGGTTGAAATATTCTACCTTCACCAAGACTTCTCCTTTGATACCTTTGGCGAGCTTGTTGAGACGGATCATCGGCGTATTTCCGATGGTTTCGATGATGGAATTGTAAATCATAGTCAGTTACATTTGGAGGGGTAAAATTAGCGGAATTTTCAAGGAGGAAGGAAAAATCTCAAGGTTTTACAGAATATTATTTTGTATCACTCTTGGACTTTCCTTTGATTTTTTGGCCTGGAGGTTAAGTCCTAACCTCCTGATTCAATTGAAGAAATGTAATTTGACCCATTTGAGTTCCAAAGCTTAGTGCAGAGCAAAATTGGTGTTTTCCAAAGCCTCAATTTTCTGCAAAAGTGCCTTCACCTACAATTCTTTAAACTCCAGTCGCTTCAATACATCCAAAACAACATGGAGGAGAATTGCGGCTATCCCGACAAATCCTAAGACAATTACCAAGAGCGTCCAGATGAATTTTTTTAAGACTATGAATACTAAAATCCCCAAAGCCAAGGCTGGAATAATCCCGAAAATAAAAATCCCTCCTATCATCAAAGGTTTGATCAGAAACCTATCCCAGGATTCCTCCAGGGCCACTTGAGGGATCAGATTGATGGAAAGTCCAATCAGATAGCTACAGATCATCCCCAATAGGAACAAGGGAATTAGTCCAATACTGACTTGAGCCAAAAAAACTGAGGGAATGATCAACAGGGCGGAGAAAATGGCAATTTGAATCAAGTCCAGCTTTATCATATTCCAGAATTTGGCAGCCCAAGAAGCAGGTACAAGAATAAACCATGGCTTTTTCAGATCTCCGATGTTTGCCCGCCCAATTCCTGCCATGAAATAAATGCCCATCAATAGGATCAAATAAAAATAGAGCACCTTGTGGGAAAACCACTCAAAATTAGAGAGGCCTGCCATTAGGATTCCGATACCTGCCAAACTCAAGCTATAGACTCCGACTAAGGGGTGAAAATCCTGCCGACTACTATGCACATAATTTCTCCAATAAAAGGCTTTTGCTCCGATTCCAAAGTCCGGAAGTGCCAACTGTTTTTTGGCGTTTAGGCTGTAGGTATCTTCTGTTATTTCTTTTTTGCCTCTGGCTTTTTCAAGCTTCTCTTCATTGGATTTGGTGGCTTCCAGGACATCCTCGTAGTAATAGCCCGAAAACTGGATTACCAAGCGTAGGACGGTATAAAATGAAAGAACATATAACAATATAAAACCAGTGGAAATCACCCAATTCCCATGAATGGTAAAAGATAAAATCCCACGACTCCATCCCACCAATGGAAAAAAATCAAACCAAGGAGAGGCAATCCAGGAAAACATCCCCTGCCAAAACTTATCTGCCATAAACCCGGGAATCACTACCATCAAACCCAGGACAATCCCCAGCGCGACGACTCCAAACCGGATATACTCCATGATCCCATACTTCGTGTGAAGGGTATAAACCAAAAACCGGATCGGGAAAATCATGAAGAAAAACAAGGCAAAACCCAAGACCATAAAAGTCCCGCTGATTAGATTCAGATTTATATCCCCCGCAAGTTGACTCCCACCATAAACCATAAATAAAACAGCACCTCCCAAAGATGGAATCAGGGACCGGATCATGTAGTATAGCAGCAAATTCTGAGGCCGAACAGGAGCAGGAAACAGCAGGTTGACATCTGCCATCTTGAAAAATGTCACATTGTACTTAGTGGCACGGAACAATTGAAATATCAAAAATCCCAAAACCAGCAAAGTGATGGCTCCTACTATATTTTGTACGGAATAATCAATTTGATTCACCCCTTCAATCCCCATTTCTGAAGTATTCCTTCTGGACTTGATCCTTTGAGAATAAATGAAAGTAAAATATCCCACGAGCACCAAGTACGGCAAAAGCCGAAGTGGATTTTTCAGGATCAGAAGCAGGTTGTTTTTGAGGATCCAAAGATCCTTTCTAAGGAGAAGTTTAAGCTCTCTCATCTTTGGTTAATTCTAAAAACAAATCCTCCAAACTCAGTCCTTCAGCACCTGCCGCAGCCTGAAGTTTCAGGTTTTCCACAGTATCATTTCCGATGATTTTGCCTTCCTTCATGATCATGATCCGATCTGCAATGGATTCCACACTGTCTATCAAATGAGTAGAAACCAGAATGGTCTTACCGGACTCCTTGAGTTTCTTGAAAATCAATTTGGTGTTTTTGATCGCCTTGGGATCAAGGCCGATCATCGGTTCGTCAAAAAACAAAAGCTGTGGATCCGGCAACAAGGCGCAGCAGATCGATACTTTCTGTCGCATCCCCTTGGACAAATCCCTACCCAGCTTATTCTTTTTGTCATCTAATTCGTATAGTTCCAAAAGCTCAGCGGCTTTGTCCTTCCAATCCTTAATCCCATAAGCCTGGGCAATAAACTGAAGATGTTCCCATACAGAAAGTAGGTCATACACATAGGGAGTTTCCGGGATGTAGCTGAAAAAGCGTTTTGCCTCTACACTCAGATGATCAAATCCTCCAATGCTTATTTCTCCCGAAGTCTTTCGAAGCAAGCCGACAATGCATTTCATAGTCGTGCTTTTACCAGCTCCATTAGGACCCAAAAGCCCCACAACCTCACCCCCGTCCAACTGAAAGCTGATGTCATCTACGGCATTTTGCTTGCCGAATTTTTTTACCAAATGAGAAACTACAAGCATGATTTTTCTAGAACACTAAGTTTACAGGCAATTAAAATAAAATGATCCTTTCCAAAAGTTCTTCAAAGGAGGAGAAGAATTTCCAACTTGGAATCTTTTTTGCGAAACTTAGATAAATTATATGATTATCCGCAATTGCACCGCAATCCAAAATTCCTTTGGTTTGGCGGTCGGAAGTCCGAAGACTGAAGACCGAAGCTGACTAAAACTGAATTTCAATCGGGATTTTATTCCAATTGTAAGGCCTACTGGTAAGAAAGCGGATATACACAAAAAATTAAAACCACAACGCGATGAAAAAACTCATTGGATTACTGTTTGCCTTGCTCATTTTTCAAATTGCCGAAGCGCAAAGAGCCGGAGCTTTTAGATTGAGTACTGATTTGGGAACTGCGATTCCTAATGGAGGCGGAATTGGGGCCTTATTTAACCTGGAACCCCAAATTCTTGTCAAAGAAAACCTTGCTGTCGGCATCCGAATGGGTGTGGCAGGCTTGGCGAAAGACGTTACCTATTACAGTGTTTCTCAGGATTATGAAGGGGAAGTTTCCGCCAATGTCTCTGTATCGGGGACTGCCAATTATTTCTTCAACAACGGCAACAGCCGAGTAGCTCCGTACATCGGAGCAGGCTTTGGATACTATGCCCTTGCCAATGTGGAAGTAAATGACACCAATTCCACCAATTCTGGATCTGGAGACTTGGAAGCTGATTTTGTTTGGGCCCCGATGATCCGTGCAGGAATTGAATTGGCCAAATTCCGACTGGGTGCAGAATATAATATTGTACCTCCAAGCAATCTTCAGAATGTCAATGGACAAGTCATCGGCGAGGCCATCAACCAGTATTTTGGATTTACACTGGGAATAACCATTGGAGGAGGTAAATGGGGAAAATAAGCCGATATCGGATTTGAGATTTCGGATTTCGGATTTCGGATTTCGGATTTCGGATTTAAAAAATTCCAAACTGAGACACTATCCCGAAAAGTGTGTAAATAGATTTTAGGGTTAGTTAGAGTTTTAGACGGTTTTCAAACATAATCATAAATTGGTTTAGGATCATTCCCCAGTCTCGGATGGGCATGGTCCATTTTTTTGTGGCCTCCATGACTGCTAAGAAGACCGATTTGAGGACGGCTTCATCGGTGGGGTAGGAAAGCTTGTTTTTGGTGTATTTTCTGATTTTTCCATTTAGGTTTTCGATGATGTTGGTGGTATAGATGATCTTTCTGATCTCCAGTGGGAAGTCCAGGAAAGCTGTGAGTTCTTCCCAGTTTTCTCTCCAGCTTTTGATGGCATAGCCGTATTTCTGCCCCCACTTGCCT
>NZ_AUBV01000008.1 GCF_000429425.1 Algoriphagus mannitolivorans DSM 15301 | reverse complement strand
CTGGGCGGAAACCAACCGGGTGAAAATCTTATTTATCCAACCCGGAAAACCTATGCAAAATGCTTTTATCGAGCGATTCAACAAAACCTACCGAACCGAAGTATTGGATTACTATTCCTTTGTATCACTCCAAGAAGTCAGAGAGATTACCCGGGAATGGATAGAGGACTACAATCATCACAGACCTCACGGAAGCCTGAATAATTGCTCTCCAATAGATTTTGCAAAGCAATGGGCGTTAACAGTGGATAACTTCTCTGAAGTTACCCACAATTAACACCCTTAGTAGTAATAATAGTCAACATCAAAAACCAATTTTGTCTATTTTAGAATTGTCCAAAAAGTGGGAAGCCTTCAGTTTTACCCCTAAAAAACTCACTTGTGAAGAAGATAGAATCACATTCAATTATAGAGGAATTGCTGCCAGCAGAGCTGGACCATATTGAGCAGGCTTTGCTTTCTAGAGCCCAGACCATTTCCAAGAACGCCTATGCGCCTTATTCGGGCTTTCATGTAGGTGCTGCCGTTTTGTTGGAAAATGGAGAGGTTATCCAGTCTTCCAATCAGGAAAATGTCAGTTTCCCAACGGGTGTCTGTGCCGAGCGACTAGCTTTGGGCTATGCCGGGGCAAATTATCCTGCCCATGCTCCGGTGATGATGGCAATTGTGGCCCAACGTGGGGGAGAAGAAGAATGGGCCGGAGTATCCCCTTGTGGCATTTGCAGACAGACCATCAATGAGGTGGAAAACAGATTCCAAAAACCAATCACTCTCTTGATGCTTCAGCCCAATGGAATTGTATTGAGAACCAAAGGAATCTCTCAGCTTCTTCCTTTGAAATTTGATGATCTGAACAGCTAAGCCGTGAAGAAGTCATTTTTTTTCTCCTATGAAGCCCAGTATTCCCAAAGTCATGAGCCTTCTGGATTGGAAAAAGAAATTTGGATAGTTTTTCATGGCTATGGGCAATTGGCGGAGTTTTTCATCCGGAAGTTTCTGCCATTTGATTCTCCAGATAGGCTTTTTATCGCCCCGGAAGGCACTAATTACGCATATCTCAAAGACTTTGAAGGTAGGGTCGGAGCCAATTGGATGACCCGGCATGAAAGGGAAGTCGCTATTGCCAATAATCATCGGTATTTTGATTCCTTAATGAGCAGTATTCTGGAAAAGTTTTCTGTGCCTCCCAAAGTCCATGTTCTCGGGTTTTCCCAAGGAGCGGCCACGGCCACACGATGGGCCAGCCAATGGAAAATGCCTGTTGAGACTTTGGTTCTTTGGGCAGGCGGTTTTGCCTTAGATTTGAAATTGGAGTCAGCAAAGCATAAATTTGAATCCACAACCCTTGTGATGGTCTTTGGAGATCAGGATGAGTTTTTGACTGAGGAGAGGATGAAAAAGCAAGAGGAGCTGGTAAAAGAACTGGGAAAGGAGGCAATTCTGATGAATTTTCCCGGGGGGCATGTATTGGAAACAGATATTCTTCAGAAAGTCATCCATTTGAAATTTGACAGGTAAAAATTTGGCCCTGAGATTGCTATCTTGCAAACAATTTGATGAAATTTTGATTTTCGTTACTTTTCGAGAACTATTGTAAATATTCCATGCTTTCGCTTACAGAAAAAGAGGCAGATTTTATCGCTGCCCAGTTACTTAAAGGCAACGTGTGCTTCTACCAAATCGACAAGAAGAAGATTCACCACATGCCGGATGATGAGGATTACTTCAACTATGACTTGACCGAGGAAGAAGAAGATATCCTGGATGCCATCGAGGAGACTCCCGATAATTACGCAGAATTCACCAAAATGGAACCTTCCCAGGAACACCAGATGATGCAGGATTTTATCGATAGGAAAGTAAAAGAAAGAAATCTGGCCGAAGAACTGGTGGACGCTCTCAGCAAGCCCAAAGCCGCCACCGGCTTTAAGTTTTTGATTGAAGGCTCTAAATACAAGGAGGAATGGATAGATTACCGCAAAGGGAAATATCAGGACTGGGTCAAAGAACAGGTGGACTCCTTTAACTACGCAGAAGATTAATTAGACTCCGCTCCACATTTTGGAGCGGTTTTTTCTTTTAGGAAATAAGGGAATCCCCTATAATGTATCGGCATTGACTCCAAAAGGCCGAAATTGACTTGCTCTATGATGAAATATCTTTGCTCTACGCTTCTATTTTTCCTTATTGTCGGAACACTATCGGCTCAAAACTGGGACTGGGGCGGGCCAATTGATCCGATTCAGGCCAAGATGAAAATCAGACATTATCGCCTTGAGCTGGAGCTGATTCCTGAATCTCAATCCATTCAAGGTTCTAATACCATCACGTTTTCCACTGAGGAAAAACTGGACACCTTGAGATTTCAACTGATCGATGAATATGAAGTTAGCCGAGTGTTGATGGAGGGAAAAGGGGTCGCATTTTTTCACCAGAATGATATCTTGGACATTATTCCTACTGATTGTACCTGTGATCAGGTACAGATTTTTTATGGAGGTAAAACCCCAATAGCCATCAATCCTCCATGGACTGGGGGATTTACTTGGAAAATCGACCAACTTGAAAACCACTGGATGGGCCTCTCCAGTCAGGGAGAAGGAGCGAAAATATTTATGCCTGCATTGGATCATCCTTCGAGCGAACCCAGTGAAGGTGCTGAATTGATTCTGACCGCACCCAAACCTTACTTTGTGGCTTCCAACGGGCGGTTGATCCAGACTCAGGAACAGGGTGATAAAGTGACCTACACCTGGTCTACGGCCTATCCGATTAACAATTACAATCTCAATTTTACCTTGGGAGCTTTTCATGAGGCAAAGACGGAATTCAAGTCATCTTCAGGGAAACTAATTCCCATGCATGTGTGGGTGCTTCAGGAAAACAGAAGCCATGCCGATGAGCTTTTGGAAATCTTAAAAACCAGTGCGGCCACTCATGAAAAGTACTTTGGGGCCTTTCCATTCCCTGAGGATAAAATTGCTGTAGTAGAAACACCCTACCTCGGCATGGAGCACCAGACCATCAATGCCTATGGAAATAATTTCCAATACATTCAGCTTGGAAATGAAGATTACGACTGGCTGCTTCATCATGAGCTTGGCCATGAATGGTTTGGGAATAAAGTGTCAGTGGGAGATTGGGCTGATATGTGGATTCATGAGGGGCTGACCGCCTATGGAGACTGGTTGTTTTTCTGGGAGCATGGTGGGCCGGAGGCTTATTTCACAAAAGTAAAACGAGAAGCTAGGGGCATTCTCCATGAGAAGCCTGTGGTAAGCCCTCCCAACTCTACGGAAGAGACAGCCTACCATTCGGATATTTACACCAAAGGGGCGATGATTATCCATTCCTTAAGGGGGATTTTGGGAGATGATATTTTCTTTCCTATGCTCAAGGCTTTTGCCGAGGATGAGAGATTTACTTACCAAAACAGGGTGACCACCAAAGATTTTACTGATTTTGTCCAAGCCTTTTCCGGGAAGGATCTTCAGGCCTTTTTTGACCTGTACCTATTCTCTACAGATCTCCCTCAGCTCAAACTAAGTAAAAAGGGTAAGTCAGGATACGCGATTTCTCTAAAGGAGATTGATTTTTCGATGCCGGTGGAAATCCAAACATCGGAGGGATTGATCCGCGTTGAGCTCGGTCCCAGCCCGGTAGAAATAAACAGCAGTACTTTGCCAGAGGTGGATCCCAAGGGTTGGATTATGATGAAAAAATAAATTAGTTCCCAGAATTTTTTTCTAAGATTCCTTTTCCCTGGCTTGGATTGTTTTCCTGCATTTAGTTTATTGAATGCTACCCTGTTTTTTGATTGTTATCACCAAACACCTAATAAGATGGAAAAGCATTTGTATGATTCCGGCCTTATCGGAAACTGTTCCTTCATTGCCCACATTCAGAAAAACACGAATATTTCCTGGCTTTGCATGCCTAGGTTCGATTCGGACTTTTTGTTTGGAGGAATCCTAGACAAAGAAAAAGGGGGCGAATTCACCATTCTTCCTGAATCTGGTGAATTTGAATCATCTCAAGCTTATCTGGAAAACACCAACATCCTCGAAACCGAAGTTCAGGCAAAAGAAGGTCGGTATAAGGTGACTGATTTTGCGCCGCGATTCAAGAATTACGATCGCTATTTCCGTCCTCTCATGCTGATTCGAAAGATTCAGCCAATATCTGGTTTTCCAAAAATCAGAATCAAATGCCGGCCTGTTGCAGATCGGGGGACAATCCAACTTAAGGGGACACCGGGAAGTAATCATATTCAGTTCAGAAACAGCGATCAGGAAGTCAGGCTGACAACCAATGCTTCTCTAAGCTTTATTTTAGAGGAAAAAAGCTTTGTTTTAAATAGGCCAATCTACCTTGTATTTACCTACGGGAGGCCTTTGGAAGCTCCAATTGAAAGTACTTCAGAGCAATTTCTCCAAGCCACAAAGGAGTATTGGCTTCACTGGGTCAAGTCCACAAGCATTTACAATTTTCACCAAAGGCTGGTGATTAGATCAGCCTTGATTCTGAAGATTCACCAGTTTGAAGATACTGGAGCCATTATCGCAGCTTCAACCACCTCCCTGCCTGAATCTCCCGGCTCCACCAGAAATTGGGACTACCGATACTGTTGGATTAGGGATAGCTACTATACTTTGACCTGTTTCAACAGCATTGGGCACTTTGAGGAATTGGAGAAATACTTTGACTATATCCAAAATCTGCCGACTGTTCAGGATAATCGCTACCAGCCCCTATACTCTATCACAGGAGATTGGTTTTTAACTGAAGAAATATCCCCACTAGATGGGTATTTGGGAAATAAGCCGGTTCGATTTGGAAACCAAGCTTATACCCATGTCCAAAATGATCTGTACGGCCAGGTCTTGGTTTCTCTGCTGCCTTTGTATTCAGACAGTCGTTTTACGGCCCAGGAGCGGAGCTATTCTGAGCCTATTATCATGAACCTCCTGAATAAAATCGAGCATACCATGGAGGAAAAAGATGCAGGGTTATGGGAATTTAGGAATCTAGCCCAAGAGCATTGTTATACTTTTCTTTTCCATTGGGCTGGAGCCTCAGCGGCAATCAAGATTGCTAACCGCCTAAATAATCAGGAAATGCATCGAAAAGCCACTGAATTGAAAGCTATGGCCGCCAAAAAGATAGAGGCATGCTACCTTCCCGACCGCAAGGCTTACGCACAGGCAATTGGGGTCACTCATATGGATGCGAGTACGCTTCAGCTGATCACGATGGGGTATTTTGGAGATGATATTGAGCGGGCAAACAACCATCTTAAGGCTTTGGAAAGCGAGCTTCTGGCCAAGGATTATCTATTCTACAGATACAAGCACCAGGATGATTTCGGAGTACCTGAAACCACCTTCCTGATCTGTGCATTCTGGTATATTGAAGCTTTAGCCTGTGTCAATCGCCTGGATGAAGCTGTGGAAGGTTTTGAAACTCTGGTTAAGTACTGCAATCACCTGAGCCTGTTCTCTGAAGATGTGGATCAAGCCACAGGAAGCCAATGGGGAAATTTCCCACAAGCTTATTCCCATGTAGGTCTCATGAATGCGGCCTTCAGAATCGGGCGTAAGCTTGACAGACCTAATTTTCTATAAGGAAGCAAAATCAGTTTTTATTCCACAAGTTTGGCCAATAGCTGGCGCACCTGCTTGTAGGATTTGATATTATAGGTGGCTTGAGTATAGCTATAGCCTACCCGGATGGTAAAGGCTCCTTTTGGCATGGCTTTAAAGGTGTCCTCATCGGTCCAATCGTCTCCGATGGCTAGGATAAAGTCATGTTTTAGGCCTTTCATTAAGTTTAAAGCAGCCCTTCCTTTATTGATGTCTGGGCGTTTGATTTCGAGAACCATGTTTCCTTCCAAAACCTGAAGGTTGTATCCTCTGGCCATATATTTCAGGTGACTGAATAGCTCCCGCATTCTCAGGTCCCCTAAGCCACTTTCTACTTTCCGATAGTGCCACACTAAGGAGTGGTGCTTTTCCTCGATGAGCGCCCCGGGAGTACGCAGGACATAATATTCCATGATGTTGCGGATATCCTCCTTCCAGTGGTCATCTACTTCGGCATAAAGTTCCCAATTTTCGCCGCTGGATTTTTTTCTCATCCATACCCCATGCTCTGCAATCAGGTCCACCGAAAAATCTTTAAACCATTTTCCAAGGGTATCCTTGTCTCTGCCTGAAATGATCACCACATGTGCGGCTTTACTTAGATTTCGGATGATTCCATTCAATTCTTCATCTGGGATGGCATGCTGGGGATTGGCTGTAAAACCAGTTAGCGTTCCGTCATAATCAAGAAACAGGACTGGGTTTTGGGCCGATTTAAAAGATGTCTGAATTTCTGTAATTACCTTTTGATCTACGTTTTTCGACTTAAACTCCGCTTGTTTGGCTTTTACGTGATACAGCCGATCCATAAAGACCTTGACCCATTGGAAGACGTCATATTTTTGAAGGCTCTCCTGCATAGAAAGGAGCCGTTGTTTTTGCTCTTCTGGCTCCATGGTCAGAGCCTGATAAATAGCATCTACTACTCCGCGCTTATCATTAGGATTGACCAGAATCGCTTCACGAAGTTCCTTGGAGGCTCCGGCCATTTCTGATAGAATCAGGACCCCGCGATGATCCAGCTTGCTGGCCACAAATTCCTTGCAGACCAAATTCATCCCGTCACGCAGCGGTGTCACCAAGGCAATGTCAGACATGCTGTAAAAAGCACTTAATTCCTCGAAAGGAAAACCTCGGTAGAAATAATGAACCGGTACCCAAGTAAGCGTCGAAAAAGAAGAGTTAATCCGCCCGACGAGGAGGTCGATTTCTTCTTTGAGTTCTTTGTAAGATTGCACCATGTCCCGGCTGGGAACCACAATCATGATCATGGAGACTTTTCCATGAAGTTCGGGGTGCTCTTCTAGAAGGTCCTGAAAAGCATGGAGCCTCTGGGGGATTCCTTTGGAGTAATCCAGTCTATCAATGGTTATTATCAGCTTTTGATCGCCCAATTGCTTACGGTATTCTTTGACTAGACTTTGGGTTTTTTTGCTTTTGGCTTGTTCTTCAAACTTCCCGTAATCAATCCCCATCGGGAAGGAGTCCACGTTGATGATCCGGTTTTCGGCTTGTATGTTTCCGCTTTCGGAGGAAAGCCCAATGATTCTCCCCACGGCACTCAAAAAATGTCGCATGTCATCATAGGTGTGAAATCCTACCAAGTCAGCCCCGCACATGCCTTCCAGAATCTCGCTTCTCCAGGGAATCATTCGCATGATCTCATAGGATGGAAAAGGAATATGCTGAAAAAAGCCAATGGTGGCATCTGGAAGTGCTTCCCGAAGCATTTTGGGCAAAAGCAGTAACTGATAATCGTGAACCCAAATGGTATCTTCCGGCTCGGCCTTTTTCAGAATTGCTTCGCAAAACAATTCATTAACGCGATGGTAGGCTTCCCAGTGCTGAGGATTATAGACAATGTATTGGGTGAAATAGTGAAATGCGGGCCAGAGAGTTTCATTACTGAACCCCTCGTAAAATTCCTCGACATCTTTTTGAGAAAGAAACACAGGGACCATCTTGTGTTGGTGAAGGTCCAAGATGATTTCAGCCCGCTGTTCGGCTTCTTCTACTACATTTCCCGGCCAACCAATCCAGATATTTTCTCCTTCCTGATAAATGGAACCTAAGCCTGTGGCGAGTCCTCCTGCAGACGGAGTATATTCATAATGTCCGTTTTTTAAGCGAAGTGAAATTGGAAGTCTGTTGGAAACGATGATAGTTTTTGACATGTGGGTAGTTTAAAAACAAGACCTGAAGGTCCGATTGTGAATTAGTGACAAAATCCAAGATAATCAATAAAGCCCAAGAACTTAGAAAAAACGGCGTTTTTCCATGAGAATGGTTGCCCAATAGGCAAAAAAAAGCCCCGATTATTAAATCAGGGCTTTGAGATATCAGGCTAATTAAAGGCCAAATGCGGCTTTAATTTTATCGACATAGTCTAGTTTTTCCCAAGTGAAAAGCTCCACTTCTTTAGTGACTGGCTCTCGATATGGGGAGTAAAACGTTTTGGTTACTTTTTCATTTTTTCTACCCATATGACCATAGGCAGCAGACTCCTCATAGATAGGATTTCTGAGCTTTAATCTTTGCTCAATGGCATAAGGTCTCATGTCGAAGAGCTCTTCTACTTTTTTGGCAATTTCTCCGTCGGTCATTCCTACTTTGGAAGTGCCGTAGGTATTGATATAAATACCCATTGGAGCAGCCACTCCAATTGCATAAGAAACTTGAACAAGGATTTCGTCGGCTACACCAGCTGCCACCATGTTTTTGGCGATATGACGTGTAGCATAGGCCGCAGATCGGTCAACTTTAGAAGGATCTTTACCAGAGAAAGCTCCACCTCCATGTGCACCCTTACCACCATAAGTGTCCACGATGATTTTTCGGCCTGTCAGTCCGGTATCCCCATGAGGCCCACCGATTACAAACTTGCCGGTTGGGTTGATGTGATACTTGATGTCAGAGGTAAATAGCTTCTGAAGCTCTGGTTTGAGCTGAGCTTTTACTCTTGGGATAAGGATATTGATGATGTCAGATTTAATCTTGGCAAGCATTGCCTCTTCTTCATCAAAATCATCGTGCTGAGTAGATACTACAATCGCGTCAATTCTCTGAGGAACGTTGTCATCGCTGTATTCTATGGTCACCTGAGACTTGGAGTCAGGTCTAAGGTAAGTGATGTCCTTGTTTTCTCTACGAAGAGCCGCCAGTTCTCTGAGGATCATATGAGAAAGATCCAATGCCAAAGGCATGTAGTTTTCAGTTTCGTTGGTGGCATAACCGAACATCATTCCCTGATCACCTGCACCTTGTTCTTCCGGAGTTTTCCGGTCTACACCTTGGTTGATGTCTGCGGACTGTTCGTGAATTGCAGAAAGGACTCCACAGGAGTTTCCTTCAAACATGTACTCACTTTTGGTATAACCAATTCTGTTGATGACGTCTCTGGCGATTTTTTGTACATCCAAATAGATGTCGGACTTCACCTCTCCGGCCAAGACTACCTGTCCGGTGGTTACAAGTGTTTCACATGCTACTTTGGAATTTGGATCGAATGCCAAAAAATTATCAATCAGTGCGTCAGAAATCTGGTCAGCGATTTTGTCTGGATGACCCTCAGACACTGACTCTGAGGTAAATAAATATGCCATAAATTAAAATAATTGATGCGTTTTATAAAGGTGCCCAAAATTACAGGAACTAAGGGAAATAAAAAACCTGATTGCGAACCTAATAGGATTTTCTGAAGAAAGGCAAAGCTGGATTTTTCATGTGATTATTGTGGGTTGCATCCTGAAAGTTAAGGGCTTATCTTTCTTCTTCCCAACTTCGACTAATCTTATGCGTTCCCATCTCATTCTTCCGATTTTCTTGTTTTCGCTTTTTGTTTTTAGTTGTGAAGAAAAAACAGACACAGCTACCTCAGAGATTAAATCCCCGGCTAGCTATGCAGACTTGGAATCGCTTTTTTCAGCCTGGAGGGAATTTGAAAAGCCACCCTTGCACGAAGGAGCCCCAGACTACCGAAAAGCAACCTTCGAACAGCGAATGCCTGACTTCCGCACACTTCAAGGCAAGCTTCTTGGCATGGACACTTCCGGCTGGACCATAGCGGAGCAAGTGGATTGGAGAATAGTTTGGGCTGAAATGAATGGATTTGATTTCAATTACCGAATTCTGAAACCTTGGGAACGGGATCCGGCCTTCTACAAATCTATCTGGATGGAACGAAGTGATGTGCCGGATCACGAGGGGCCCACTCATCATGGAGTAGTGGAAGTTTGGCAATATGATTTCCCATTAGAGCAAGGAAAAAGCACCGATTTTCTGGAAAAAATAAAAGCCATCTCAGCCCTGAATAGGCAGGCCAAAGAAAACCTGACTGGAAATGCAAAAGAGCTTTGGGAGGCAGGAATTCCCACGGTTGAGCAGCAGGTCAGCGATCTACAAGAGATTATGGGCTTTCCGGGAGTGAGAGAGAATCAGGATCTGACAAAGGCTATTCAAGAAGCGATTGGTTCCACCGAGGATTTGGTGAAGTGGCTGAAAGAAGAGGCTTCTAAGAAAGACGGGCCGTCTGGCATAGGAAAAGAAAATTATACTTGGTATATGCAAAATGTCCATTTGGTTCCCCTGACTTGGGAGGATGAAGTGATGATTTTGAAGCGGGAATTGGCACGGGCTTGGAGTTCGCTGAAATTGGAAGAGCATCAAAATCGAAATCTTCCCCCTGTTGAGGTAGCAGATTCGCCTGAGGAATTCGAGAAATTGACCGAAAAGTCCATTCAGAAAATGATGAGTTTTCTGGAGAAGCAGGAGATTTTGACCGTGAAGGATTATTTCGAGCCGGCATTGCGGGAGCATAGAGGGGCTTTTGTCCCAAAGGAAAAGCGGAATTTTTTCACCATCGGGATGCATTATGATCCCCTTCCATTGTATTCTCATTTCTACCATTGGTTCGAATTGGCTATTATGGATAATGAACCTCATCAAAGTCTGATTCGAAGAGGGCCACTTTTGTATAATATTTTTGACAGCAGAAATGAAGGTACAGCTACTGCTGTGGAGGAGATGTGGATGGATGCAGGTCTATATGCAGATTCACCTCGCTCCAGGGAGATCGTCTATATCATGATTGCTCAGCGGGCAGCGCGGGGTTTGGGTTCGCTGTATGCTCAAGCCAATGAAATGACGATGGTAGAAGCAGGAGGAATTCATTCGAACTATACCCCTAGAGGGTGGATGAAGACGGAGAAGGAGCTTTTACTTTTTGAGCAGCATCTTTACATGCGGCAACCCGGCTACGGTTCTAGCTACATTACCGGAAAATATCTTCTGGAAAATGCTTTGGCTGATTTTGCCCGAATCAAGGAGGAAAAGGGGGAGGTGTTTACCCTTCGGAAATTTTTTGATCAGCTGAATGCTATAGGAAGCATTCCCATTGCCTTGGGTCATTGGGAAATGACCGGAGTCGATCCATTTATGAAAAATCCGAAGAGTGAAGTAAGGGACTCAAACTAGGAGCGAATTCATTATTCAGGTTTTTAGGTGTGGTTTTCTATCAAATCTTGCGAAGTGAATAGGTAAAAACATGAGAAAATACAACAGCATATTGCTTTCTAAAATCTTGATACTAGCTACTTGCTACTTAAATCTTGTGTCTAATGTCTTGTTTCTCTTTCCTCACTAACCCCTCCGTGATTTCATTCATCGCTTTGACTTTGTATTCAAAATCACCCTTGAGTGTATCCCGGTAAGCATTCAGATTTTCCAATAGGTCGTCAATTTCTTCGGGCAGCACTTCTTCCAGTAATTGGCGGAGGCGTTTGGCTGTTGTAGGAGACTTTCCATTAGTGGAAATGGCGATTTTCAGGTTTCCTTTGGTCACAATTCCGCCTAAGTAAAAATCACAGAGCTCGGGCGTATCGGCTACATTGACCAATAGAAATCGCTCTTTGGCCTCATCCCGGATTTGTCGATTTACTGCCTTGTCGTCGGTGGCCGCAATCACGATATGCTTTCCGCCAAGGTACTTTTCATGATAGGCCTCTTCGATTAGGGTAACAGTTTCCTTTCCTTCAGCCAGCTCCAAAAATTCCGGTCGGAAATACTTGGAAACAACAGTCACTTGTGCTTCTGGGCTTGACTTTAGCAAAAATTCCAGCTTTTCCGTAGCCACAAAACCACCTCCAATCAATAGGACATTGAGCTCGTGGACTTTGAGGAATATGGGGTAGAGATGGTTCATTCTTTTAGAGGTAAGAAGTTAGAGACAAGAGATTAGAAATACAGTGGAAATACCTTAGAAATAAGTTTGACTTTGTCGAGCGAAATATTTTGGTCGAGACTGTTTCTCGTGAGGTGTAGCCGAACCTATTTCGACGAACGAGGTGAGTTTTATTTCGCAAAGCCTATTTCACCTAAGTCCTCTTTCACCGAGTACAACTAAGTATATTTCAGTCGTATTTCGCCAAGGGCATATTTCTACCGTATTTCCATTTTAACAACTTCCCGATAAACTTCAGCCAACCGGAGACTTTCTCTGACAACTTCTCCGACTATGATTATTGCAGGAGCTTCCACCCGGTTTTCCAAAGCCTTCTCCTCTATATCATAGATAAATCCGGCAGTGATTTTTTCGTCACTCGTGGTTCCACTTTGGATTATTGCAATGGGTAAGTGTCCCTTTGCACTTTGACGGAAGGTTTTTACTATTTCCGGAAGTTTCTTGGTGCCCATGAGAATTACCACTGTTGCCGTTGATTGAGCAGCCAAAGCTAAGTCTTTGGAAAGTTCCTGACTGGTAGTCGTACCGGTTACGACCCAAAAACTCTCCGAAACTCCTCTTTTGGTCACTGGAATACCAGCTGCGGCAGGAACAGCAATGGCGGAGGTTATTCCCGGGATTACTGAGGTCGGGATTCCAAAGGCTTCGATGTATTCTATTTCCTCACCACCCCGTCCGAATACAAATGGGTCTCCACCTTTCAACCGGACTACATGCCCGTATTTTTTAGCTAAGCTTACACAGAGTTGATTGGTGTCTTCCTGTGGCGTGCTATGCTTGCCTACCCGCTTCCCTACAAAAATTTTAAGGGAAGTGGCAGGAGCATGGTTAAGCAAAACAGGGTCTATTAATGCATCATATAGGACGACATCGGCGGTATTTAGCGCCAAAATTCCTTTCAATGTAATCAATTCAGGGTCTCCGGGGCCTGCCCCAAGCAGAGTGACTTTTGGGATGATGGATTGTCTCATGCTTCTACCTCCTCTTCCCGATACTTTTTCAAAAGGCCATAAACTTCCATCGCCTGTTTGGCATAAGCCTTGGCAAACTCTTCTGAGGGCTCGTTTTGGTTGATTTGATACACTACCTCTGCAAAAGAGGACCCTAGGTTTATTTTCCCAGTTTGAATAAACTTCTCATCGAATAAAGAAATGATATTCGCATAGCTATTGGTGCTGATATCCTCGCTGAGTAAAAGCGCTTTGGCGGCATTGATCAATCCAGCATAGTGATGGTAAATACTGTCTGCCCAAGCTCTATTTTCGAGAGACTCCTGGCCAAGGTCCAGTTTTTCCAAAGCTTCCAAAAGCAAAGTAGCCACTAGGTCGATCACTACTCCGGCACATTCGCCGACACCCACTGCTACCTCATAGGCTTCCTGATGTCCCCAGTCCACAGAATCTGCTTCTGTGACCGTGGAGGCATCTGCCAATTCTTTGAGAAGCTCATAGAAATACATCTGTCCCTGTAGGTCATAGTAGCTTAAGAAATCCAATCCCTTTGCATTCTTCTCAAAATCATCTATCAAAAGGCGGAGTGCTTGAGGACCGCGACGACTAGGGATTTTAGTCACTTTGTCTGCAAAGCGCCCATTCCCATCTCCCATATTTCCTCCTCCTAGAAGGACCTGGAGCGCTGGAATCACCGTTTTTCCGGCTTTCATAGACATTCCCTGAAATCCGATGTGGGCCATATTGTGCTGTCCGCAGGCATTCATGCAACCAGAAATCTTAATGACCAGCTCTCTATTTTTCAATAAATGAGGGTATTCGTTTTGGATGACCTTCTCCAATTCAGATGCAATCCCTGTAGAACTCGCGATGCCGAGATTACAAGTATCTGTTCCTGGGCAGGCAGTGATGTCACCAAGGGAGTTGTATCCTCCTAGGGCTAGATTGATTTTTTTCAATTCTTGATAAAAGAAAGGAATCAAATCTGCTCTTACATCCCGGACCAGGATGTTCTGGCGAAGGGTAAAGCGAATTTCTCCTGCTGCGTATTTTTCCACCAAATCCGCCAAAGGTCTGGCCTGATCCAAATAGAAATCTCCCAAGGGAACACGCACACCGATGGAAACATATCCTTCCTGTTTTTGAGGTAGCATATTGGTAAGTTTCCAAAGCTCAAAATCCAGTCCCAATTCTCCTTCTGCCTGAACAGTTGGTGGATTAGGTAAGGCTGGGGTATCCTGATTTTCAAAATCCAGTGGAAAGGACTGGAATGGGAGGGCTTTCTTTTCATTTTCTACCAATTCCAAAAAAGCTTCTATTCCGATTTCTTTAACCAAAAACTTCATCCGAGCCTTATTTCTTCGTGCTCTTTCCCCATGACGATCGAAGATCCTCAAAACGGCTTCAATGAAGGGGATCAATTGATCCGTCTCCAAAAACTCGGTGATCAAATCTCCGTGCCGTGGCTGAGAACCCAAACCTCCCCCAAGAAGAACTTTGAATCCGCGAACCTGCTGGCCGTTGACATCCTTCAATTTCGGGATAAAGCCCAAGTCATGCATGTAGGCTAGTCCCGTATCTTCATCCGAAGAAGAGAAGGCCATTTTGAACTTTCGGCCCATCTCTTGGCAAATGGGATTTCTCAGGAAATACCGAAAAGTGGCGTCCGCATAAGGCGTAACATCAAAAGGCTCTTTTGGGTCAATTCCAGCAGTCTCAGAAGCTGTGACGTTTCTTACGGTATTTCCGCATGCTTCCCGGAGGGTCACATCATCTTTTTCCAGTTCTGCCCAAAGCTGTGGTGTACGATCGAGAGAAACGTAATGAATCTGAATATCCTGACGAGTGGTAATGTGCAGTCTCCCGGTAGAATACTCCTCCGAAACTTTGCAAATCCTTCTTAGCTGGGCTGAAGTAGCTCTACCATAAGGAAGCTTGATCCGGATCATTTGGACTCCTTGTTGCCTTTGTCCATATACCCCACGGGCAAGCCTCAGGCTGCGAAATTTTTCCTCATCAATTTTGCCTTCCCGAAATAGGGCGATTTTACGTTCCAGTTCCAGGATGTCTCTCTCTACAATGGGATTTTCAAGTTCGGTTCGAAAGCTTTGCATGGCTTTTAATATGAATTCCCTATCGGGAATATAGGTTTATAGGTTGTAAGAAAAGCCATGACCAAAGTCAGGGCTGTTTATTTTTTTAATTCGATGTTCATCATTTGGAGTTCGATATTCGATATTTTAAAATTTCAATATCGAATGTCGAACAACGAATAATGAATATCGAAGTCTTATGTCTAGCGTCTTGTGTCTAGTATCTAATCTCTTTCTGCTACTCAATAAATCCCACCGAAACCGTATCGAAACTGCCTTCATCAATCAGAATAAAAGCTCCATTGGATTTATTGGTTTGGTAAGAATCAAAGTGAACCGGTTTGCTTAGTCTCAGCTGGACTTTGCCGATATCATTTAGCTTCAGCTGCTCAGTTTCCTCTGTTCCGGAAAAGTCAGCATGAATTTTAGATTCGATCTGCTCCACTTTCGCCAATACCCGATTGACCCCGTGCTGAAGGATATATTTTTGGCCAACTCTGAGATTTTTGGAATTGACCTGACAAAGGGTAGCAGAGATGGATTTTTCACTGGAAGGTTCTTCTCCGACTTTCACAATCATATCCCCTCGGCTGCAATCCACTTCGTCTTCCAGAGTAATTACCACGGAAGCTCCTGGAGCTGCTGCGTCAATTTCCTGATCGAAAAAATGAATGCCTTTGATGGTGGATACATTTCCGGAAGGAAGGACGGTGACTTGGTCTCCGACTTGAAGCGAATTGCCATAGAGTTTGCCCGAAAAACCGCGGAAGTCATGATAAGCTTCGGTTTTAGGTCGGATAACATATTGGACAGGGAATCTAGCCACTGCACTTTCTTGCAAATCCTGAGGCTCCAAGACTTCCAGATGATCCAACAAAGTGTTTCCTACATACCAAGGCATGTGGTCGGACTTTCGGGTGATGTTTTCCCCTTTCAAGGCTGAAACAGGAATGAAGGTGATTTGATCCTCGCTGAAATTGCTTTTAGCCACCAAGGCATCAAAATCTGCTTTGATTTTCAGAAAGACATCTTCATTGTAATCCACCAAGTCCATTTTGTTGATGGCGACGACCACGTGACCAATGCGGAGCAGATTGCTGATGAAAAAGTGACGGTAAGTCTGCTCAATCACTCCTTTGCGGGCATCAATTAAAATAATTGCCACCTGGGAAGTGGAGGCTCCAGTCACCATGTTTCGGGTATATTCCACATGGCCGGGTGTATCCGCTACGATGAAATTGGTTTTGTTTGTGTTGAAATAGATATGCGCTACATCGATGGTGATTCCTTGCTCTCGCTCGGCTACCAAGCCATCGGTTGCCAAGGAAAAGTCCAAGTAATCGTATCCACGTTGTCTGGAATTTCGCTCAATCGCTTCGATTTTATCTGTGGTCAGGGAATTCGTTTCATAAAGCAAACGCCCGATCAGGGTACTTTTGCCGTCATCCACCGAGCCTGCTGTGGCGATTTTGATCAATTTTCTGCCTTGTATGTCCATTTCTATTAGTCTTTAGTCAACGGTCCATGGACCACGGTCCACAGCCAAATTCGTAATTCGTCAATCGTAATTCATAAATCAAAAATATCCCACTTTCTTCCTCGACTCCATCGCGGCCTCTGACCGCTTGTCATCGATGCGGGCTCCACGCTCTGATAGGGTGGATTCCCGGATTTCAGCGACTACATCGTCCAAGGTTTTCGCCTCAGAAAGTACAGCCGCCGTACAAGTCATGTCACCCACGGTTCGGAAGCGAACCCATTTTTCGGTCACCTCCTCATGGGCCTCGCGATATACATGCTCATTGGCTGTCCAAATCAATCCATCCCTGAAAAAGACTTCCCGCTTGTGGGCAAAATAGATGCTGGGAATCGCAATATTTTCAGTACGGATATATTCCCATACATCCAATTCCGTCCAGTTGGAAATCGGGAAAACGCGTACGTTTTGCCCTACGTGGATTTTGCCGTTGAGCATGTCAAAAAGCTCAGGGCGCTGGTTTTTCTCATCCCATTGGCCAAAGTCATCCCGCACAGAAAACACCCTCTCCTTGGCGCGGGCTTTTTCCTCATCTCTTCTTGCCCCACCAATACAAGCATCAAATTTAAATTCCTCGATAGCGTCCAGGAGGGTAGTAGTTTGCAGCGTGTTCCGACTTGCATAGCGACCTTTTTCCTCACGAACTTTTCCTTGATCAATAGAATCCTGCACGTTTCTCACAATCAATTCGAGACCAAGTTCTTTGACCAGCTGATCTCTGAACTCAATAGTCTCAGGAAAATTGTGCCCGGTGTCCACGTGAAGGAGGGGAAAAGGGATTTTAGCAGGGAAAAAGGCCTTCTGGGCTAGTCTCACCAAGGTGATCGAGTCTTTTCCCCCAGAAAAAAGCAAAACCGGACGCTCAAACTGCGCCGCCACTTCCCGAAGGATATGGATCGATTCTGCTTCTTTAGGGTTAGGTATAAATAGGTTTGACATAGGATTTACGATTTATGAAGTACGATTTACGAGCTGGTTGGAAGCATCTAAACCTTGTTTTCAAATGGTTACTTATTTTGATTGTAAGAAGGATGCTACATCAATTTTGCAATCTTTCAATCTTCCAATTTTTCAATAAAGAATGTTGAATACTGAATACTGAACGCTGAAGTTTACTGCCCACTGCCCACTGCCTACTGCTATCTGCTATGCAGTCCACACTCCTTCTTTGAATCCTCCCACCACCATCTCCCGGCTCGGGCATCTTCTCCAGGCAAAATTGCCCGGGTGCAGGGAGCGCAGCCGATGCTGACAAATCCCTGATCATGGAGCGGATTGTAGGGGATTTTATGCTCCTCGATGTAGGAAATCATTTCGTCAAAAGTCCAATCCAACAGGGGATTGTATTTGAGAATTTGATTTCCTTCATCCCATTCGATTTTTTTCATTTCGCTACGGTTGGCGCTTTGTTCAGCTCGAAGCCCGGTAACCCAGATTTCATTGCCTGCTAAGGCTCTTTTAAGAGGCTCTACCTTGCGGACATAGCAGCAAGACTTTCTGTTCTCCACAGTTTCATAGAATCCGTTGATTCCATTTTTTGCAACCCAATTTTCAACAGAATCACGCTCAGGATAATAGAGTTTGATTCGGGTATTGTATTTGGATTCTGTCCTGGCTAGAAGATCCAAGGTCTCTCCAAAAAGCCTTCCGGTATCCAAAGAAAAGATCTGAATCGGAAGTTTATGGTTGGCAATCAACTGAGTGATTACCTGGTCTTCCTGACCCAAAGAGGTCGAAAAGACCACCTTACCCGGAAAAAGATCTGCCAATACTGCCAATCCTTCACCCGGGCTCAGGTCCCTTAAGCGGGACTCAAGATCTGACAAGTTCTGGTTCTGGCTCATTTTTCTTAGTTCTGGTTACATTTTCCCATACCCGCTCATGGAGGTAATACAGGAATATTTTGGTCACGACTTCTACAGATCCGATGGATACTGCCATGATTAGCTGACCGGTGACGAAGTAGGAAATCACCATCGTGTCAATGGTGCCTACCACCCTCCAGGAAATAGACTTGATCAAGCTTTTGATGTTCGTGTCCTTTCCTTTTTTGGAGACAAAGAATCGTTTCAGTGGCTGGTCTAGTATCATAGGTTGTATGAGAGATATACTGGCAAAAGTATATAAAGCCTATCAAAATTATAGGGTTAATATGAAAAAAATTTCATTCCCCTTGTAAAATATCTTCTAAAGTCTTGTTTTCCAGTATTTTAAGAGTTTCATCTCGAACCTGAATCATGACCTTATTTATCCCGCATCGGGCTTCATCTTTGCATTCTGCACAGGGTTCATAGTAATTTAGGCTGACGCAAGGAAGGAGGGCGATCGGTCCGTCTAGTAGTCGAATCACCCTGGATAATGGAATGTCCTTCGGTTCTTTGATCAGGTAGTAGCCACCACCTTTTCCTTTTTTGCTACCCAGATAGCCAGCCTTGCGGAGTTCCAGCAAGATGTTTTCCAAAAACTTATGGGAAATTCCATGTTCTTCGGCGATATCATGAATCAGGACGGTTCCTTCGGCTTTGTGTTTGCCCAAGTAGGTAAGGGCGTGCAGGGCGTATTTGGTCTTTTTGGAAAGCATAAACAAAAATAAACCAATTCTTTGAATAGCCTAGTCCGGGAGTGGGGAATAAAAAATCCCCGACAAATTGCCGGGGATTTTAATTAGAGAAATTTTTAAACAAGGAATTTTTGAAATCGTAAATCAGAATCCGCCAGAGTTTTTAATAAGAAAGAATCCAATTAAAATTATACCTGTTAAAATTGCTCCTATTTTATTTTTTATGAAGTCCCCCATTAGATTTTGCTTCTTATACAGGTAGAAAATTAAGATTTGGATTAGAATACCAAAAAATAAGATTAACAAGGAAATCGAGATTGACTTAAGGAAAAATCCAATATATATCAAAACTATTAGCAAGAAAATTGAGAATTGTTCCCATTTTTTAATTGAATCCATAAACATTAATTTTCCTTTTATAAGTTTTTGAGTTAGAGAAATTAATTAAAAGGTTCACTGCACATTGAATTTGAACTAAATATATCGCCTGATTTTTGATCTTGTCAATATTAAACGAATAAATTTTTTAATAGTAATGACCAGTTTAAAATAAAAAATCCCCGACAAACTGTCGGGGATTAGATAAACATTTAGGGTTATTAAATCCTTGATCATTTTAGATCATCTCTACACTTCGCTTCACGAAGGCAGTCAGATCTTTGCCGGTCAGCAAACCTTGTGAAAGCTTAGCCAAGTCGAATGCCTGCTTGGCAAGCTTCAATTGGGCTTCTTCTCCTTCAGCTTTGAGGATCTTATCGACTACAGGATGGTTGCCATTGATGGCGACTTTGTAGCTGTCTGGCAGGCTGCCGTAGAAGCTCATAGGTCCGCCACCAGTCTGTGCCATATCTTTCATTCTGCGCATCCACTCTTCCATGGTGATGGTTACCGGAAGTTCCTCAGGACTTAGCCCTTCGATTTCCACGGAATAGGATTTATCCCCAATCGCCTTTTCAAAGACTTCCTTCACTTGCTTGCTTTGGTCTTCAGTCAGGAGATTGGCATAGCTGTCTTCTTTTTGGATCAGCTTTTCCACTACATCCGCATCGACACGTTTCATTTGGGTTTTCTCCAACTTGGTCTCGATATGCTGGATAAAGTGGCTGTCGATCGGAGAGTCTAGCACCAAAACATCGTAACCTTTCTTGTTTGCAGAGTCGATAAAGCTGTCTTGCTTGTTCAGATCCGTCGCATACAAGAAAATCACCTGATCGTTTTTGTCCTTTTGGATTGCCTTTACTTTCTCGGTGTACTCGTCCAAAGTGAAGTATTCGTTCTTGGTGTTTTTCAGCAGCGTAAATTCTTTTCCTTTTTCGTAGAATTTATCTTCGGAAATCATCCCGTACTTCACAAAAAGGCCGATGTCATTCCACTTTTCTTCGTAAGCCTTCCGGTCTTTTTTATACAGTTCGCTGAGCTTGTCAGCGACCTTTTTGGTGATGTAGTTGTTGATTTTCTTCACATTGCCGTCGGCTTGCAAGAAGCTTCTGGACACGTTGAGCGGAATATCCGGAGAGTCGATCACCCCATGAAGCAACATCAGGAATTCAGGTACGATGTCCTTCACCTCGTCGGTGATGAATACCTGACGGCTGAAAAGCTTGATTTTATTGCGCTGAAGCTCGAATTCATTCTTCACTTTCGGGAAATAAAGCACCCCGGTGAGGTTAAACGGATAGTCCACATTGAGGTGAATCCAGAAAAGCGGATCCTCGCTCATGGGATACAGACTCTTGTAGAAAGCCAAGTAATCTTCATCCTTTAGGTCACTTGGAGACTTGGTCCAGATCGGGGAGGTGGTGTTGATGATATTATCCACTTCCACGGACTTCCATTTCTTTTCTCCTTTGTCATCGACTCCGTCTTCTACGGATTCGGATTTGGTGCCAAACTTGATCGGCACAGGGAGAAACTTGCAGTATTTGTCTAGAATGCCTTGAAGCTTCCACTTATCCAGGAATTCTTCAGAATCCTCATTGATATGCAGGATAATGTCTGTTCCGCGTTCCTTTTTCTTGCCTTTTTTGATTTCAAACTCCGTACTTCCATCGCAAGTCCAAATCGCTGGTTCGGCTCCGTCCTGATAGGAAAGGGTGTGGATTTCCACATTTTTAGCCACCATAAAGGCGGAATAGAAACCCAAACCAAACTTACCGATGATCTCATTGGCGTCTTTGGCATCCTTGAATTTCTCCACAAACTCTGTTGCTCCGGAGAAAGCAATCTGATTGATGTACTTTTTGATCTCCTCGGCGGTCATCCCGAGTCCTTTGTCAGAGATGGTGATGGTTTTCTTTTTCTCATCAAACGCTACCTCCACGGTGATGTCTCCCAACTCGCCTTTGTACTGACCTAGCGTAGCCAGTCGTTTGATTTTTTGGGTGGCATCGACGGCGTTGGATACGAGTTCACGGAGGAAGATCTCGTGATCGGAGTACAAGAATTTCTTGATAATCGGGAAAATGTTCTCGGTATGGATCGAGATGGTACCTTTTTCCTGCATGGTATAAATCGGTTTAGTAGTTACAAAATATTGACAAGAGGACCTTATCAATGCCTGTTCCAAGTAAGGAAAAGTGACAAGATGGCATTTGAAGGTTGCCACAAAGGCACAAAGCCACAAATAATAATTGAGCAGAAACCAGTCTCAGTTGGCAGAGTTGAAAGTCTAATGGATTAAGTGAGAAAGCTAAAAAAAGTTGCCAGTGGGCAGTCGCAGTTGGCAGAATAAATAAAGATTTATCTTGCACGAGATACAATAGCAATAAGCTACCAGCGGTCGCAATATATCTCAACCTCCTATATCTTTAAAAATATCTGCAAAGCTATCTTTTATCCGTGTTTATAGTCAAACTCCAATGGGTCCGGATACTCAAACTCAAAGCCCGTACTCAAAATCTTACTGGAATCAATCAATCGATCTTTGCCTTCCGGTTCATTTTGGTAGCTGGCTGGAGGAGCTATCCCCAGTTCGCTTGCATTTTTCTCATAAATCTCCCTCCGAAGGGGATGAATGGGAGCCACTCCATTGAAAGTTTGATTCCAAAGGCCTTTTTCTATAATCCAGGCAATGATCCTTACCGCATCATTTTGATGGATGAAGTTTACACGGGTATGTCCGGCCACATTTTCCTTTCCTGAGAAATATTTCCCTGGAATCCTTTCCTCACCCATCAAGCCTCCAAACCGGATAACAGTCAAGTCAAATTTTCTTTCTGCATCCATCATCTTCTCGGCTTTGAGAAGGATATCATTCCCGGTGTTTTCTAAAGTGATGGGAAAATCTTCTCCATATTCTTCCTCAGAAACCATCTCAGGATAGATCCCTGTGCTGGAGACAAAAACGACTTTTTGGATAGAGGACTGGTCAATCAGGGCCCGCAGGTATTTCAACTGTTCCCGATGAAAAAGTCCATTTCCCGATCGGGTTCGGGGAGGGATATTGACCACCAAAATTTCAGATTGGAAAAGTTTATTAAAGCCAACGCCTTCAGGATGGGGATTGAGGGAAAACCGGAGTGCTTCAAGGCCTTTTTGGTTCAGCTTGAATTGTTTCTCAGCAGAAGTAGTAGAGCCTAAAACCTGAAAACCCTTTTCCTGAAGCAAAATTCCCAAAGGTTGTCCGATCCAGCCTAGGCCGATGATGGAAATACTTTTCATTTTTATGTTATTGATTCTTTTCGAAACCACTGATTGAGCACTTCATTATTCGATATTTGACTTTTAAAATTTCGAATATCGAATGTTGAATAATGAATATCGAAGGGTTTTTTTGTAAAAGCGTTTTGGTGTCTTTGCACCTTCGTGGCAATACCTAAACAAAAAAACCTCCCCGAAGGAAGGCTTTTTTTAGTCTTTTTTAGGCATTGTCCCCAAAAGGAAGTCCCAAAGGGGTGAGCTTACGCCAAAAGAAGTATCCGGATCTTTGTAATGGTGAATGGCATGATTTACCCAAAGTACCTTGAAGAAATTCTTTGGGGGATTGTAGGCATGCACAATGTAATGCACTCCCAAATAAGCAGTGTAGCCCAAAAGAAAACCCGGCAGGAAGTATAAGGCATAATCTCCCATAATCAAGGTAAATACCAAATAGAAGATCGCAGCATATGCGGCGCTCACGAAAGGAGGCATCGCCAATCTATCCTTATCTTTTGGGTAATCATGGTGCACGCCATGTACGGTGTACTGCAGTTTATCCTTCAAAGGAGTATCAGGCTCCATGTGGAAGAAATGCTTATGCATCATGTATTCCACGAAAGTGAAAGCAAAAAGACCCGCAAATAGCACCAGGAGGCCTTTGCCCAACGGGATTTCGGTAGCGGTATATCCATAATAAAAGGAGACCGATGAAATCGCCATGAATAGGGTAATCGGCACCAGAATATGGGTTCTGGATATTTTTTCCAAAATAGGATTAGAAAACATCTTGGCAGAACCGAAGTTGTCGGGCTTATCCAATCTTCCAATCTTTTTCATAGGTATTTAATTCTTTGAATTTATTTTCACTGGTTATTAACCGCTACAAAGGTAACTTGTTTTGGGTTTAAGTGGTCAATAATCCAAATGATTTAGCTCAGGCTTAGGCCATTTTAAGGGTGGAGGCTATGGTCTTTTCATAGTATTCCACATACTTGGGCATAATCTGGTGAATATCAAATTCTTTGGCACGAGCCAAAGCACGCTCTTTAAAGCCCGGAAGATTTTTCTCATCCAAGATAAATTTTGCCTTGGCGGTCATGTCTTCAACATCTCCCACGGCACAAGCGAATCCTGTCACACCATCCAAATTGAGTTCCGGAATACCTCCTGCATTGGAAGACAACACCGGCACTTCACAGGCCATTGCCTCTAAAGCAGCGAGGCCAAAACTCTCTTTTTCTGAAGGCATCAAAAACAAGTCTGCCACGGAAAGTACTTCCTCGACGGCTTCCAGCTTACCCAAAAACCGGATATCGTCACAAGTTCCCAGAGTCCTGCATAGTCGCTCCATTCTGTCCCGCTCAGGGCCGTCACCTACCAAAAGAAGTTTGGCAGGGATGGTTTTTCGGAGTTCATAGAAGACATGGATCACATCTTCTACCCGTTTTACTTTTCTGAAATTGGAGGTATGAACCAAAAGCTTTTCTCCTTGAGGACAAATAGCCAGTTTAAAATGGTCTTTTCGCTGCTTTTTGAATCTTTCCAGATCTATAAAATTGGGAATCACCTCAATCTCCCGCTTGATATCAAAATGCTCGAATGTTTCTTTTTTCAGATCTTCTGAGACGGCTGTAACTCCGTCTGATTGATTAATGGAAAAGGTTACCACTGGCTCGTAGCTGGGATCTTTTCCCACCAATGTGATGTCTGTCCCGTGAAGGGTAGTCACCACCGGAATCTGAATTCCTTCTGTTTTTAAAATCTGCTTGGCCATGTAGGCTGAGGATGCATGAGGAATTGCATAATGCACGTGCAGGAGGTCCAAATTTTCATATTTGACCACACTGACCATCTTGCTGGCAAGTGCAAGTTCATAAGGAGCAAATTCAAAAAGCGGGTAGCTTTTGATATCCACTTCATGATAAAAAAGATTTTCACTGAAAAAGTCCAGCCTCATGGGCTGTTTGTAGGTGATGAAGTGCACCTCATGGCCTACTTTGGCCAGACCTTTTCCGAGTTCGGTGGCTACGACACCACTACCACCAAAGGTGGGATAACATACTATTCCTATTTTCATTAGCTGCCGGGAGGGCTAGTTTGACTTGCTTTTAAACACGCTTGATAAGTGATTTTGTTCAAAATTTAATTTTTTAAATGCGCTTTACTCAAAATATTTCTGGGCATTTGATCACTCTTTTGGTTTTGGACTTCCAAAATGCTGCTTATTTTCCCGATAGAAATAAGCATAATCTATGAAAAACTCACTTTTGATTTTTGGGATGGCAGGCCTTCTTCTGGCATGCCAGCCCAAAGATGCCTCCCAAACCGGGAAGGAAACCCAACTTTCTGAAGACCGATGGGCGAATAATCCATGGCCTAAAATCCGAAAGAAACGAATCAACCAACTTTTGCCGGAGGCTTTGAAGAATTCCGGAGTGGATGTATGGCTGGTGGTCTGTCGGGAAAATTACAATGACCCGATTGCCACCCATGTAGGAGGGGAAAATGCAAGTGGGACTGCTGCTTTTCTATTCTACAACGATGCAGAGGGCTTTCATTCCTTGGTTTTTTCACCTGATGGAGAGGCCACCGCTTTGGATGAATTGGATATTCATGAAAAAGTGGAGCGGGTACCGCGGGGAGAGTCGGCTCTGGCAAAAGCAGTGGATTTCATCAAGCAAAAAGGATTTAAAAACGTGGCTGTCAATACCTCATCCTCCAATGAAATGGCGGATGGCATGACGCATAGCCAATATCAAGAATTAGCTCAATTAATGGGTTCGGATGCTTCTAAATTGGTTTCTTCCGAAGAATTGGTTTATGAATGGCTTTCCATCAAGTTGCCAGAGGAAGTGGAAATATTGACCCAAGCGGCTCAACTGGCCTCGGACTTCCAAGAGGAAGCTTATGAGATGATTGTCCCAGGAAAAACAACAGATGCGGAGGTTGCGAAATTTCTGAAGGCTAAAATGAAAGAATATGGAGTGACCGATGCTTGGCATCCTGATCAAAATCCAAATGTCAACTCAGGCCCGGATCGTGGGCATTCTCATGCTACCGACAAAGTCATCATGCCTGGAGACGTAATCCAAACCGATTTTGGAGTGAAGCTCTATGGAATTTGGGTGAGCGATATTCAGCGATTTGCTTATGTCCTGAAGGAAGGGGAGACTGAGGCTCCGGCTGAAATCCTTCAATATTGGGAAAATGGAAAAAATGGTAGCCGTGCAGCACTTGGAGCTATGAAGCCAGGAGTGAAAGGTGAGGATGTAGATCGCGCGCAGCGAGACTTGATGGATGCCAATGGATCCTTGTATGTGCCTTGGAGTACCGGGCATCCGGTTGGCTACGTGGCCCATGACGTCGGCCCGAATCTTGGTGGAGCAAGGTTGCAGACTCCAAGGCCTGCGGCACAAAAGATTTTAAAAGAGGGGATGGTCTTTGCTTTTGATGGATTTCACTGCTGGAAACAGGCAGACGGAACCGAAAAGACAATTTCTGTGGAAGAAATGGCGGTAGTCACTGCTGAGGGTGCCAGATATCTGATCACTCCTCAGGAGAATCTAATTTTGGTGGGGAAAAAGTAATCCTGAGACTGACTCAAAAAGGAAGTTTCCGCATAGAGACTTCCTTTTTTTTATTTCCTTTCCCCACAAGAATTCAGATACTTTATCTTTGGCCTTTGATTCAAAGCCACCGCACGTGTACAAGTCTATCCTCAAGCCGCTTCTTTTTCTCAAAAACCCGGAGTCAGCCCATCATTTTACTTTTGGGTTGACCAAGTTTTCGTTCAACTTTCCAATTTTAGCCCCAATCATCAAAGCCACTTTTGGATTGGAGGACTCCAAGTTGGAGCGGGAAGTTTTTGGCCTAAAATTCAAAAATCCTATCGGCTTAGCAGCTGGATTTGACAAAGATGCCAAGCTGATCGATGAAATGGCGATGCTGGGTTTTGGATTCATTGAGATCGGCACCTTGACTCCCAAGCCTCAGGATGGGAATCCCCTTCCCAGGCTATTCAGACTTCCTGAGGATGAGGCTCTGATTAATCGAATGGGGTTCAATAACGGCGGAGTGCTAGCGGCGGTAGAGCGCCTAAAGAAAAGAAAATCCTCTGTGATCGTAGGAGGAAACATCGGGAAAAATAAACTGACCCCCAATGAGAATGCAGTGGACGATTACCTCTTTTGTTTGGAGGCATTACATCCTTATGTGGATTATTTTGTGGTAAATGTAAGCTCTCCCAACACACCCAATCTTCGGGATTTGCAGGAAAAAGAACCTTTGAAGCAATTGCTTTTAGCAGTAAAAAGCGCAAATGATCAAAAAGACAAGCCTAAGCCCATTTTGTTGAAAATTGCTCCTGACTTGAACGATGGGCAATTGGATGATATCATAGAAATCGTCAAGGAAACCCAAATCGACGGAGTCATCGCCACCAATACGACCATCGACCGTTCAAAATTGAGCACAAGCAAAGAAGAAGTTGAGGCAATTGGAGCAGGAGGAGTCAGTGGGAAGGTACTAGCCAACCGGAGTACCGAAGTGATCCGATACCTTCATCAGAAGTCATCAGGAGCATTTCCGATTATCGGAGTAGGCGGGATTTTCTCTCCGGAAGATGCCATCGAGAAGCTACAGGCAGGAGCAAGCTTAGTTCAAGTGTACTCGGGCATGATTTATGAGGGACCAGACTTGATCAAACGAATAAAGAAAGGACTTCTGGCCTATTTTTCCCGGTAAGTTGTCTTTATCTGGCCTTTTGGCTAAACTTAAAAGTACTTTCCCTTAAATGGCATCAGCACCTTCTAAAACCAATACTTTCCGAAAGAAATCCGAGCAAGCGAAGAAAAGCTCTGATAAGCCCAAAGGGCCTTCCTTTTCTTTTGGAACAGTAAAATTCAAGCAGCTTTCCCTGGTTTTGGGACTTACGCTGATTTCTGTCAGTTTATTTCTACTGATTGCTTTTTTCTCCTACCTGCTCAATGGTCCTGCTGATCAGAGTTTAGTATTCAATAATCCAGACCAGGAAGTAAGAGAGGCAGCCCGGGAATCCCAAAACTGGTTGGGATATCTTGGTGCCCAAGCTTCTCATTGGTTGATTTACCGATGGTTTGGAATTGCGGCTTTTCTGATTCCTCCATTTTTGTTTCTGGTGGGTTTTCGATGGACCTTTAAGTTTTCTCCGATTTCATTGACGCGGTACTCAGTATTTGCATTGTTTTTCACCGCCTGGATTGGGCTTTTGACTGGCTATATCGTGATTTTGGTGGAGGGATATTCCTATTGGAGCTTTGTCTCCGGAGGATTAGGCTATGAGTTGGCCAGACTTTCCTCAGATTTTTTAGGAATGGGGACTTTCATTTTGATCGCCGCAGCCTTTATCATATTTGTCATACTGTTCTTCGGGGTGGATCAGTTGAATTGGTTTTCTCCCAAAGAAAATTCGGAGGAAGATTCGGAAGATTACGTTTCTGAGACAAAAGCCAGAAAGCAAAATCCGTTTCTTTCAGAAGATGATTCCGAAGAGGAAGAATTGGAGGAGGAAGATATCCTGGATGACGGTAGTAGCTGGGAAGTTAAGAAATCTACTCCTGAGCCCTCTGTAAAAAGCCCTGAATTGCCCTTTGATGTTAAAGACGATACCGAGCTAGAGGAAGATCTTTTTGATGTTCCGCAGGTGAATTTGCTGGAAGAAGGTCAAAATAAAAAGGAGGAGAAATCCCAAAACTTCACTGTCCAGAAAGCCACAGTGGAGGAAAAAACTGCTGCAGAAGTCGAAAATCTGGATCCTTACGACCCGACCTTGGATTTGCCGAGATACCAATATCCGACCTTGGATCTGCTCAATGAGTACGATGTGAAAAAAGTGACGGTAACCCGTCAGGAATTGGAGGAGAACAAAGACAAGATTGTCACCACTCTGAAAAACTTCCAAATCGGCATTCAGGGGATTCAAGCCACTATCGGGCCGACTGTCACCCTTTATGAGATCGTCCCTGAGCCAGGAGTTAAGATTTCCAAGATCAAAAACCTCGAAGATGACATTGCTCTAAGCTTGGCCGCATTGGGAATCAGAATTATTGCTCCAATTCCAGGAAAAGGAACGATTGGAATTGAAGTGCCCAATAAAAACCGGGAGCTTGTGCCTGCAAGGGCGGTGATCGGCACGGAAAAATTTATGAAGTCCGACAAGGATCTTCCCGTGGCTTTGGGTAAAACCATTTCCAACGAGGTGTTTGTGATGGACTTGGCCAAGATGCCCCACCTTTTGATGGCGGGAGCTACAGGTCAGGGTAAATCCGTGGGATTAAACATGATCCTTGCTTCCTTGATTTATAAAAAGCACCCTTCCCAGCTGAAATTTGTCCTAGTTGATCCCAAAAAAGTGGAATTAACCCTTTTTAATAAAATAGAAAGACACTTCTTAGCGAAGCTCCCAGGATCTGAAGAAGCGATAATTACCGATACCAAAAAGGTGATTTACACCTTAAATTCCCTCTGCATCGAGATGGATAATCGCTACAACCTGTTGAAAGATGCGGGCTGTAGGAATCTGAAAGAGTACAACGCCAAATTCATCGCACGTAAGCTGAATCCTGAAAAAGGGCACCATTTCATGCCTTACATAGTCTTGGTCATTGACGAGTTGGCGGACTTGATGATGACAGCTGGAAAAGAAATTGAGGGGCCGATTGCACGATTGGCGCAGCTTGCAAGAGCGATCGGTATTCACCTCGTGGTAGCGACTCAAAGACCTTCCGTGAATGTGATTACAGGGATCATCAAGGCCAATTTCCCTGCACGACTTTCCTTCCGCGTGACTTCCAAAATAGACTCCAGGACCATTTTGGACGCAGGAGGAGCGGATCAGCTGATCGGAATGGGAGATATGCTGCTTTCCCATGGCTCGGAAATGATCCGTCTGCAATGTGCTTTCCTGGATACTCCGGAAGTGGATTCTATTTGTGATTGGATTGGTGAGCAAAAGGGATATTCTTCAGCCTACATGCTTCCTGAGTTTGAAGGAGAAGACGGAGATGGTTCGGCTTCTGACGTGGATCTTTCAGATCGGGATCCTTTATTTGATGAGGCCGCCAAACTGATAGTTTTCCATCAGCAGGGAAGTACTTCTTTGATCCAAAGAAAATTGAAACTGGGCTACAACCGTGCAGGTAGAATTGTTGACCAGCTGGAAGCCGCTGGAATTGTTGGACCATTTGAAGGTTCCAAAGCAAGAGAAGTCCTGATCCAGGATGAAGCTAGTTTGGAACGGTTATTGAATAGTTTGTAAACGCTGTTTTAGTTAAACAAACAGCGTTTATCCATGAAATTTTCATTTTCCCTTTTCCTCGTATTCCTTTTGGGAATCATGGGCTTTGAGGCCCAGGCACAGAAAGATCCCAAAGCCAAAGTTGTCCTGGACGCCATGAGCCAGAAGTACCAAAATATGAAGGGGTACACGGCGGGATTCGACTATACTTATTCAGATGCCGGAGGAGCTGGTGACAGACAATCCGGTGAGTTGGCGGTAAAAGGAGCGAAGTATAGGCTAAAGCTACCGGATCAAGAGATCTTTAATGACGGAAAAACAGTCTGGACTCTTATCCAAACCGACACTTATAAAGAGGTGACAATCAATGACGTGACTCAAATGGAGGGTGAGCTGACTCCTTCTAATATTTACAAAATGTATCAAACCGGCTTTAATTACCGACTATTGGCAGACAAAACCTACCAAGGTAAATCCGTCAATGTGGTAGAGCTTATCGCCTTAAAACCAGATGCCCCCTTCAAGCAACTTAAGCTGATGGTTGACAAGACCACCAAAGACCTCCTAGGCTGGGAAATGTCCGATGGAATCGGCGGTGTCTTTTCTTATTCTTTTAAAAATCTAAAGGCTGCCCCAAACCTTCCTGAGGACTATTTTACCTTCGATCCCAAGAAATATCCCGGAATTGAAATCATCGATTTGAGGTAATCATTTCCCGTTTTTTTCAATCAAGCTCAACCAATTCTGAATCAATTCCAATCCGAATTCTGTGAGATACGCTTCCGGATGATATTGAATTCCCAAAATCGGAAGGTGACGATGTGCGATGCCCATGATTTCACCGGATTCGGTTTCCAGAATCTTGATCAGAGCGGGTGGAAGATCTATTAATTCCAGAGAGTGATACCGTGTGACTTGGAATTGTTCGGGTAAGTTTTGAGTCAGCGGGTGGGCTTGTGATTTTTTGACCCAATGTACCTTTCCATGGGTTGGAAAGGAGTTTTTAACCAACTTGGCTCCAAAAAACTCTCCGATAGCCTGATGCCCGAGGCATACTCCCAGAACCGGAACTTGATCATAATAGGTGTCCAGAATGGCCATGAGATTTCCGGCGGTACTGGGTTTTTCAGGTCCTGGAGAAAGAATCAGTCCCTGGAATTTCAGCTTGCTGATTTCCTCCAGAGAAATATCATTTCTGACGATTTGCAATTCCTCTCCTGTCTGTCGGATCAAATCTGCAAGGATGTGGCTGAAGGAATCAAAATTATCAATCAGCAGCAGCATTTCGGAATCCGGCTACAATCTCCTCGATGGTTTTCTGAACTTCCTTGATTTTGGGCACCAAAGGATCCAAAACCCAAATCACACCTGGAGCAAGAGGTTCTATGAAAGGGAGAAATTGGCTTTCTTTTTCCCATTCACGGGGCATTTTTAAGTCAAATTGAAAGGAAAACCAGATGAACAGACTGATAAAAAATCCAGTTTTGACAATGCCCAAAATGGCACCTGCCAAGCTATCCATTCCTCCTAGAAGGATCATGTCCATTATTTTTTTGAGGACCCATCCGGCCAGATTGACCAAGATCAGCGTGATCCCAAAAACGATCAAAAAAGCCATTATCGGGAAAGCGAAGGTCAGTTCGTCCAAGCGTTCCGCAAGCCATTTACTCACTGGATCCATGAAATAGAACCCCATAATTATGGCTAAAACAAAGCCTATGAGACCTACAATGCCCATTAAAAGGCCTTTTTTGTAGCCCTCATAGGCCCCGAGTCCTATCAGTATCAATATGACAAGGTCAATTGCCGGCAACTTATGCGTTCAGTAAAGCTTTTACTTTTTCGGCTATTGCTTTGCCATCCGCCTTTCCAGCCAATTGCTTGCTGGCTACCCCCATGACTTTTCCCATGTCTTTGGGACCTACGGCACCGGTGACATTGATGATTTCCTGAATCGCAAATGACAATTCATCATCGGTTAAAGCTTTGGGCAAGAACTCCTGGATAACTTCCAATTCAGCCATTTCCACCTCTAAAAGATCCGGTCTTCCCTGCTTTTCATAGATTTCCGCGGAATCTTTTCGCTGCTTTGCTGCCTTAGTCAAGAGCTTCAGCTCCTCATCATCACTAAGGGATCCGGAGTATCCTTCCTTGGTTTCTTCTAAGAGAATCATGGATTTAATTGCCCGAAGTGCGGTAAGACGCACTTTGTCTTTGGCAATCATCGCGGATTTTATTTCACTTTCTACTTTCTGCTTTAAACTCATTCGTCCTAAGTTTGTGTTACATCAAAAATACAGGGTAAAAATACCCATTTTTCTAAGCGATTATGACAAAACTTAGTGTAAATATCAACAAGATCGCCACGTTGAGGAATGCAAGAGGTGCGAACAATCCCAATGTGGTGCAGGTGGCTTTTGACTGTGAAAGATTTGGAGCTGAGGGAATAACGGTTCATCCAAGGCCTGATGAGCGACATATTCGGTATCAGGATTGTCTGGATTTGGCTAAGGTGGTGACCACAGAATTTAATATCGAAGGTTACCCAGATCAGCGATTTATGCAGCTGATCCGCGAGGTGAAACCAGCCCAGGCTACTCTGGTTCCTGATCCACCGGATGCCATTACTTCCAATACCGGTTGGGATACGATTGCCCATCAAAGCTTGCTCAAGGATATTGTTGCCGAACTTAAAGAAATCGGTACCCGAGTCTCCATTTTTATCAATCCTGAAGCGAAATACTTCGAGCCGGCAAAACTTACCGGAACCGACCGAGTGGAGTTGTACACCGAACCCTACGCTTCACAGTATCATCAAGATCGGGAAAAGGCCGTTTTCCCGTATGTGGAAGTTTCCAAAATCGCTCGGGAATTAGGTTTGGGTTTGAATGCGGGGCACGATTTGGATTTGCATAATTTGGCCTTTCTGAAAAAGAATATCCCTTGGCTGGAGGAAGTATCCATTGGCCATGCCCTGATTTGCGATGCACTTTATTATGGTCTGGAAAACACGGTTCAGATGTATAGAAGGCAGTTGGAGGGGTAAAGGAATTAAAAATTGGAATATTTGAAAATTTAATAAGTGGTAAGGTTTTTCTTTGAAATAAGGCCTAAATGCTAAAGAAAGCCTCGTAAATCGTAATTCGTACTTCGTAAATCAAAATGAAATTAAACTTCAAAAAACTCGGCTCCGGTAAACCATTGGTGATTCTCCATGGACTTTTTGGGTCTTTGGACAACTGGTTTTCCATCGCCCGCGAGCTGGAAAAACACTATACGCTTTACCTTGTTGATCAGCGGAATCACGGGGATTCTCCCCAGGCTGAGGAGTGGAATTATCAGGTTATGGTGGAGGATTTGAAAGAGCTTTTGGATGATGAAGGTTTGGAAAAAATTTACTTGATGGGTCATTCCATGGGAGGAAAGACGGTAATGAATTTTGCCTGCACCTATCCAGAGCGAGTGGAAAAGCTGATCGTGGCGGATATAGCGCCAAGATATTACCCGATCCATCACCAGACGATTTTGGAGGGCCTCAACTCGATAAAGCTGGATGAAATCAAGAGCCGAAAAGAAGCCGACGATCAGTTGGCCAATTACATCTCTGAACTGGGTATCCGTCAGTTTTTATTAAAAAGTCTGGCGAGAAATTCCGAGGGATTTGTCTGGAAAATCAACCTGCCGGTGATCACCAAAAATATTGAAGAGGTAGGTAAAGCCTTAGAGGAAAAAGCCAGGTATGAAGGCCCAACCTTGTTTTTAGGAGGGGCAAATTCCGATTACATCAAGCAGTCAGATCTTCCGGATTTGGGAAAGCATTTTCCCAACTATGAATTGGAATTTGTAGCAAATGCGGGTCACTGGCTTCACGCTGAGAAGCCGGAGGCAGTAATAGAGGAAGTAAGGGGATTTCTAGGTTAATGGGTAGCAATTAAGTCGATAACAGCGGATTTAAATTCTTTCAAATCGCGGTTGATAATTTCCCAAAGTAAATGATTGTCTATGCCGAAATACTCATGGACAAATACGTGCCTCATTCCAATGATTTCAGTCCAAGGAACTTCCGGCTTTTGTTGCTTGGTTTCTTCAGAAAGGTGATTGCAGGCTTCTCCTACTATTTCCAGCTGTTTGACGCAGGCAAACCGAATCATTGATTTATTTATGAACTCCTCTTTCCCGATTCCCAAAACGTATGATTCTACCTCTTCAATAGCTTCTAAAATATGTTTTAGGCGCACGATATCCCCAATCCTACTTCTCATAGACCAATCTTCTTTCCTTTAAGATTTTTGGTTTAATCAACGGGGAAATTGCCTCATTCGAGACCAAATCTACTTTATGCTTTAGAATCGCCTCTAGTTCATTTTGCATTTTAAAAAATTCTAAGCCTATTTTTTTGGAGTAGTCCAATTCCACCAAAATATCCACATCACTGGTTTCATTTTGCGTTCCTCTTACATAGGAGCCAAAAAGATAAGCTTTCAAAACAGGTTTATCTTGAAAGTATTTTCTGATTTGATCAATTATAAAAGTATCTGGCTTCATGATACATAAAGGTATAAAAAATGAATAAAGTTTTTCTTTGGGTGTTTTTTGGTGTTACAAGGCTAGCTCTTTGGTTCAGAGCAAAAAACTTTTAAACATAAAGGAGCTCCATTGAGCTCCCTAATGTCAGACTGAGAGGAGTCGAAGTCTGAATAATTTTAAAATCACATTTCGACTTCACAACTTCCGTTGTTCGGATGCTCAAGGTGACCATCTCTTGCTGCCTAAACTTCAACGGTGTAGAGTTCTTTCAGTTTATCAATCGTGTAATCGACCTCTTCTAAGGTGTTGAATCTGCTGAATGAGAATCGAACGGAATCTCTTTCAGGATTATGATTCAATGCTCTCAATACATGGGAACCAACAGTGGCTCCTGAGCTGCAAGCGGATCCTCCGGAAGCAGAAATGCCCTCCAGATCCAAGTTGAAAAGTAGCATTCCTCGATTCGCTTCAGATGGAGGCAAGCTTACGTTCAGTACGGTATAGAGACTTTTTTCGAGGTCAGCAGAAAGGCCGTTAAACTCTACCCCGGGGATTTCCTTAGTAAGCTTTTCGATGAAGTGTTTTTTAATTTTTTCGATGTGAGTTTGGTGTCCAGCCATGTCTTCATAGGCAAGTTCCAAAGCTTTGGCAATCCCGATAATCCCGATGACGTTTTCTGTTCCTCCCCGCATATTTCTTTCCTGAGCACCACCATGAATGAAGGGATGGATTTTCTTGTCTTTTCTAACATATAGAAATCCGGAACCTTTTGGGCCGTGGAATTTATGTCCACCAGCTACCAGAGCATCAATCGGAAGAGTCTTGAGATCATGGGTATAATGTCCCATAGTCTGCACGGTATCAGAATGGAAAAATGCACCATATTCCTTCGCCAAGCTTCCGATTTTCTCCAAATCGTTCAAGTTTCCGATCTCATTGTTGGCATGCATCAGAGACACCAGGCTGTTAGGGTTTGCTTTCAGCAGATCTTCCAATTGAGTAGGATCGATTTCCCCCTTTTCATTTAGGTTCAAAAGGCTGAGTTTGATTTTACCTTTTTTCTCCAAAACCTCAAGCGTATGTAGCACCGCATGGTGCTCGATCGGGGAGCTAATTGCATGGGTAATGCCGTGGGTTTCCACTCCGCAGACTAAGGCAGTGTTGTCAGCCTCTGTACCTCCCGAAGTGAAGAAAATCTCTGAAGGAGAGGCATTGAGCAATTCCGCCACCTTTTTTCTTGATTTCTCAATGGCATTTCTCACCTCCCGGCCATGACTATGAACCGAGGAAGGATTGCCGAAATGGGATTTCATAAAGGGGAGCATGGCCTCGATCACGCGATCGTCCATGGCTGTGGTGGCGGCATTGTCAAAGTAAACTTTCATTCTCTAGGGTTGGGTGGGGTATTGCTGAAATTTGTATTAGATCAAAGAAGCGCTGACCACTTCCTTGATGTCTAAAATAATCTTTTTAGCCAAATGCTCTGCGGTCGCTTCGGAGTCTGATTCTGAGTAAATCCGAATGATAGGTTCAGTATTTGATTTTCTCAAGTGAACCCACTCCTTGTCAAATTCTATTTTTACGCCATCAATATCATTGATAGGCTGCTTTTTGTATTTATTTTTGATCTCCAAAAGGATTCTGTCCACGTCGATTTCCGGAGTGAGTTCGATCTTATTTTTGGAAATGTAGTAATTCGGATAGGATGCCCGAAGCATGGAAATAGACTTGCCGAATTTGGCCAAATGGGTCAGGAATAAGCCGATTCCAACCAAGGCATCTCTTCCATAGTGGGAGGTTGGATAGATGATTCCCCCGTTTCCTTCCCCACCGATCACTGCATCCACAGCTTTCATCTGATTCACTACATTGACTTCACCAACAGCTGCTGCAGTATAGTTTCCGCCTCTTTTGAGGGTAACGTCTTTCAAGGCTCTAGTGGAAGAAAGGTTGGATACCGTATTTCCAGGAGTTTTGGATAGAACATAATCTGCTACTGCCACCAAGGTATATTCTTCCCCAAACATGGAGCCATCCTCATTGATAAATGCCAATCGGTCTACGTCTGGATCGACGACAATTCCCAAGTCAAAATTCCCCTTTTCCAGCTTTTTGGAGATTTCTCTCAAGTTTTCTGGAAGAGGCTCTGGATTGTGTGGAAAATGCCCGTCTGGAGTGCAGTACATTTCCTCGATAACTTCCACACCTAGGGCTCGAAGCAACTTGGGTACAGCGATCCCTCCAGTGGAATTTACTGCATCCACGACGACTTTGAAATTTCGCTTTTTGATGGCTTCTACATCCACCAGTTCCAAATCAAGTACGTGCTGGATGTGACGGTCCATGTAATCTTCGATTTGGGTGTATTTTCCGAGTTTTTTCACTTCTGCAAAGGTGAAATCCTCTTTTTCGGCTTTTTCCAAAATCGCCTTTCCCTCCTCATCTGAAATAAATTCACCGACTGAATTCAACAGTTTCAGCGCATTCCATTGGATTGGATTATGGCTGGCCGTCAAGATGATTCCTCCCCCGGCATTTTCTCGGGGTACCGCGAATTCAACAGTCGGGGTAGTGCTAAGCCCCAGATCCACTACGTGAATACCCAAGCCTTGCAAGGTGGCGGAAACTAGTCTGGAGATCATGTCTCCGGAGATTCTGGCATCCCGACCAATTACCACCTTGGGATTTCCTGTTTTCTCGATCACCCAAGCCCCATAGGCTGAAGCAAATTTTACAACATCAATTGGGGTCAAGCCTTCACCGGATTTGCCTCCGATGGTTCCTCGAATACCTGAAATAGATTTGATTAACGACACGTATAGTTGGTATTAATAGGTTCTAAAAAGAACAAAAATGAATTAAACAGAGACTGTTATTTGAATTTGGCCAAAACCTTGTCGACCTCATTGTCCGGATTTCCACAGGAGGTGTTGCCATCCATGGTTTTTCCACAATACCCACAGGTAGCACCTTCTTTATTCAAGAAAGGACTTTGGGAAGCACAGGTGCCTTTGAATTCACCGTTTTTAAGTAGAATGAGCCTTACGGACATTAATACAAAGAACAACGCCACAAAGCCTACGGTAATCAACACAGTTGTCATAACGGATAAATTTGCGCAAATTTAAAGCTTTACTTCGAAAACGTCCACAACTTCGCCTTAGTTTCCCAAGACATGTCAAATTTGAGTACCCGAGCTGAGCAATTGGCTGCTTTTGATCGACTTTTAACCATCATGGATGAGCTCAGGGCCCAATGTCCCTGGGATAAAAAGCAAACGACAGAAAGCCTGAGACATTTGACGATTGAGGAAACTTTCGAACTTTCGGATGCCATTTTGGACGGAAATCCGGAAGAAATCAAAAAAGAGCTAGGCGATATCCTGCTGCATATCGTTTTCTATGCCAAGATCGGATCTGAAGAAGGCAACTTTGATATGGCGACCTTGACGAATGCGCTTTGCGAAAAACTCATTCGCCGCCACCCGCACATTTATGGGGATACCGAAGCGAATGATGCGGACACGGTCAGCCAAAACTGGGAAAAAATCAAGCTCCAGGAAAAAGGAAACGTCTCGGTTCTCGGAGGTGTCCCAAAATCACTTCCTGCACTGATCAAAGCTATGCGAATTCAGGAAAAAGCTCGAGGAGTCGGATTCGATTGGGAAGAAAAGCATCAGGTCTGGGAAAAGGTCGAGGAGGAAATGCAGGAATTCAAAGCGGAATTTAATGCCGCTGATGAAACCGAAATCGACAAAGAGAAGGCTACAGCTGAGTTTGGAGATCTGCTTTTTTCTTTGATCAATTATGCCCGTTTTATTGATATCAATCCTGAGGAAGCTTTGGAAAGGACGAATTTGAAATTCATTAAGCGGTTTCAATATCTGGAAAATGCCGCCAAATCTGCCGGGAAAAATCTCAGTGAGATGACATTGGCTGAAATGGATGTGTATTGGAACGAAGCGAAAAAGCAGTAGGCAGATTTCAGTGAGCAGTGACCAGTTTTTCAGTCGATGGTCCATGGATTAAAGATCATCGACTTTTTAATAACTTAAATACCAATAACTTATAACTATTATCTATCCCCATGTCAAACCAAATCATTTTCACAGCAGAAGCCCCAGCGCCAATCGGACCTTATTCCCAGGCGGTTCTTGCAGGTAATACGTTATATGTTTCCGGACAAATTGCTTTGGACGCTGAAACTGGAGAATTGATCAATGAAAACATCACTGAAGAAACTCACGCAGTCATGAAAAATATGGAGGCGGTTCTCCGGGCGGCAGGTTTTGGATTTTCTGATGTGGTCAAATGCACCATTTTCATCCGGGAAATGGGTCAATTTAACGTAATTAATGACGCCTATGGGCAATATTTTAAATCGAACCCTCCTGCTCGGGAAACAGTTGAGGTAAGTAGGCTTCCCAAAAATGTCAGTGTGGAAATCTCCTGCATTGCCGTGAAATAAACGTGAATTTACTTCCCTACCATACCGAAACGCTTGTCAGTGTCCTCTCCAAAAAGGAGGTTTTGGGACATTTGATGCGGGTGACTAGGGAGGTGAATTTTTTGGATTCCAGAACTCAAGTCCTCCCGGATAGCATCAAGTTTAATGGGATGATCGGCCAGGAGGGATTTCGCATTTCCCGGGTTGTCAAAAAAGGGGAGACTTTTCTACCCTTGATTCGAGGGGAAGTGGAAGAGACGCCCAGAGGATCTATCATATTTTTGAAATTCCAGCTTTTTCCCACCACTGTGTTTTTCCTTGCTTTTTGGAGTATTGTATTGCTGGCGTTTTCCGGATTTTACTTTTTTGGCATCAAAAACCCCATTTATGGGCTCCTTTGCCTTTGTCTGGGGATTGTCAATTATTTACTGGGAATGTTCTTTTTCCATCGTCAAATAAAAATGACCCGGAAAGTATTTCATGATTTGATCAATTTTCAGATGAAGGACAAGGATTAAATGGCTGCCCTTTAGGCTAAAAAACCTTTTGACCTTAACTTTGCGACCTGAAATCATACACCTATTCCGAATAACCATGTCAATACGAATTGAAAAAGACACCATGGGGCCTGTAGAGGTACCTGCGGACAAATACTGGGGAGCCCAGACTCAGCGCTCCATCAACAATTTTAAAATTGGCGGTGAAAAAAACCGAATGCCGATTGAAATCATCCGTGCATTTGCCATCCTCAAAAAAGCAGCTGCCCAAACCAATGCCGAGTTGGGAGTAATGGAGCAGTCCAAGGCAGATATCATTGGTCAGGTCTGTGATGAGATTCTGGCAGGCCAGCACGATGACCAGTTCCCATTGGTGATCTGGCAGACAGGTTCTGGTACTCAGTCCAACATGAATACCAACGAGGTGATTGCCTATCGCGCGCATGTTTTGTTGGGAGGCTCTTTGGAAGATGCCAAAAAGAAAATTCACCCAAATGATGATGTGAACAAGTCCCAGTCCTCAAATGACACCTATCCTACGGCAATGCATATCGCGGCCTACCAAATGGTGGTGGAAACGACCATTCCGGGAGTTCAGAAGTTAAGAGATACTTTGGCGGCAAAAGCCGAGGCTTTCAAAAATGTGGTGAAAATCGGGCGTACACACTTTATGGATGCCACTCCATTGACATTGGGGCAAGAATTCAGTGGCTATGTGGCTCAGTTGGATCATGGCTTGAGAGCCTTGAAAAACACCTTAGCGCACCTTTCCGAACTGGCTTTGGGTGGTACTGCTGTTGGAACTGGCTTGAACACCCCCCAAGGGTATTCTGAATTAGTGGCGATGAAAATTGCGGAACTTTCCGGACATCCATTTGTCACAGCTCCCAACAAATTTGAAGCTTTGGCGGCACATGACGGAATGGTAGAAGCACATGGAGCCTTGAAGCAATTGGCAGTTTCTTTGATGAAAATTGCCAATGATATCCGAATGCTTTCTTCAGGTCCAAGATCCGGAATCGGGGAAATTTTGATCCCAGAAAACGAACCGGGCTCTTCTATCATGCCGGGTAAAGTGAATCCTACGCAAGTAGAGGCGATGACCATGGTGGCTGCTCAGGTCATGGGCAATGATGTGGCGATTACTATCGGAGGTTCCAATGGACATTTCGAGTTGAACGTGTTCAAACCTTTGATCGCGGCTAACTTCCTCCAGTCAGCAAGATTGATCGGAGACGCTTGTGTGTCCTTCAATGACAACTGTGCAATCGGAATCGAGCCAAACACTCCAATGATTCAAAGACACCTGGAGAATTCTCTGATGCTTGTGACTGCCTTGAATACCCATATTGGCTATGAGAATGCTGCAGCAATCGCGAAGAAAGCTCACAAGGAGGGTACTAGCCTAAGAGAAGCAGCGGTTGCTTTAGGTCTTTTGACTTCTGAGCAATTTGACGAATGGGTGAAGCCCGAAGACATGATCGGAAGCTTGAAATAATTGCTTGTCCTTACGTTGACCAGTCCTAAAATAGGTTGACAGGTTTAAGATAGTACTATTGGCCGAGGAAGGACTTCTTTCTCGGCTTTTTCTATGGAATTGGGAATCACATTTCCCAGAATTTTTCCTCATTGGGTAGTTGCTCCAAGTATTCCGTGGTTTGGATATACCCTTTTTTCAGGATCTCTTTCCATTTTCTTTCGTCCAATAAGCCCACACCTTTTAGGTTAAGTTCGAAATAATGGGATACCTTGGATTTGGTTACTTCCTGTCTCTGATGACTGTTGAGCATCAGGGAATTAATGATCAAGGAGCCGACGTTGGGCAGCCTGTATCTCCTTTTACCAGAAATTTTATCCCAGAGTAAGGCCCAGTTTCCCGGTGTGTTTTCGTATTCTACTTTTCTGTCAGGCAGCCCTGAAAGAGATACTGCAATGATTTTAGAAATGGGGTAGCGGTACATGGGTTCGATGGGAAGATTGTCCATCACGGCGCCATCTACATGAAGGTATTGGTCAATGACCACTGGAGGAAAGACTCCAGGAATAGCCATGCTGGCCATTACCTGTTTCCAAATGGGTCCTTTATCATGGATTTTGGTCGATGCTCTGGAGAAATTGGTTGATACACAGTACGAATTGACCCAGATGTCCTCCACACCATATTCCTGAAAAAGTTTATTGACAAATCTTTTTACTTTATTCCCGGAGAGAATGGAGATCAAAGGGATTGAAATGTCATTGGAAGTGAGTTTGGAGTTCACCGCATTTTTGGTGATTTGTTCAATTTTCTCAAAATCAAAATCCGAGAAACTCATGGTGATGCCATATATCGCTCCGGCACTGGTTCCTCCTAAGAAATCAATTTCTATACCTTTTTCTTGCAGTGCTTTGACCACTCCGATATGGGCGTATCCTTTGGCGCCACCGCCTCCAAGCACCAGCCCTGTGGCATTATTAGTGATAATCCTGCAAAATCTCCGAATGTCTTTCAGGTTGCCCTGACGTACGTGGATGTGGAGGTTGATCATCCGGTGTTGAAGCCATTTCCAAGTGTCTTTTGGCATTGGGGCATCAGGCTCATGGAGTAGGAGGAGGTAGATCTTTTTGTTTAAAATGCTTTTGGAATAGAGATCAAGTTTCTTTTCGATGGGGTAAATTTCCGGATTTTCCTGAAAATCAGTAGCCAAAATCACCAAGTCGGCATAGACGAGGCATTGATGAGACCAGTTGGGGTGAGTTTCGCTGCAGAGTAAAATATTGATTCCGGGGTATTGCTCCAAAGAATCGAAAAAGCCCTGGTCGGTGTGGTCATTTTGAGAATCGTGGTCAAAGACTTGGACGGGGATCTGATTTTGTAGGAAATAGGCCTCCATATCAACAGTCCATGGACTTAGGTCATGGTCTGCCTGAAGATTAATCAAGGCAATGTTTTTGGGAGGAGTGGATTGGTTTTGTTGGAAAGTATTTCTTCGCAGCCGGTTGATCACAAATTTGGTCATGGAATTGGCCAGAGAAGGGTTCAACGAAACCAGTTTTAGGTATTCCATTTGTGATAATTCCAGAACGATTGATTTTCGAATGGCTAAAACGGAAGCCATTCTGGGTTCCCCGGTAAAAAGTGCAAATTCCCCTACCGGCTCGCCTTCTCCGATATCACCCAAAATTCTAATCCCATGTGAATCTTCTTTGATAGCCCGAAGTCGTCCTGAAAGAACTATATACAAAGCTTGCTCTGAATCTCCTTGGTGAAAAAGATATTCACCCGTGCTGAGTGTTCGCTTGATTCCTGATTGGATGATTTGAGATAATAGTTCTTCGTTGAGTTCTCCAAAAAGCTTATAATAATGTTTGGAGTAGGAGGCGTTTAAGCTTTCCATAAGATTCTGGATTTTGGGTTTATTTAATAAGGTTGAATGTTGACTTTAAAAGTTGATTATCAGAGCTGTTGACCCTTAGCTAAAAATATCGCTAATTTTTCAAAAAATAGTTGGTTGAGAATAATTGATTATTTGACGAGGATTAAAAAAGCCTGAGAGCCGGCAAAAATGTTGGGTTTTTTCCCTCGGAAGTCCCAAGCAGAAGTCAGACGAGGAATACAGGTCTAGCTTTGTAAACTTGGAATGCTAAAAGTAGCCTAGCTAGGAATCGAACCTAGATCTAGCGTTTAGGAAACGCTTGTTCTATCCGTTGAACTACAAGGCCATCAAAAGAGTCGCAAGATAAAGCAAAACCAAACTTTCCCGCAAATATTCTGAATCCAACTTGTGGCTTTCCAATCATTTACCCTATCTTTGCACTCCAAAATTAGGATGGACGGGTTCCATCCAATCACTTAATCTAAACAATTATGTCCGTAAAAATCAGATTAGCACGTCGAGGCCGTAAAAAACAAGCCATCTATGACGTCGTTGTAGCTGATGCAAGAGCACCACGTGATGGTCGCTTCATCGAAAAACTCGGAACTTACAATCCGAACACCAATCCTGCTTCTATCAACATCAACAATGAGCGCGCTCTTACCTGGTTGTTGAATGGAGCTCAGCCAACTGATACCGTGAAGGCGATGCTTTCTTACAGAGGTGTCATGCTGAAGAAACACCTTCAGATTGGGGTGTTGAAAGGTGCAATCACTCAAGAGCAAGCTGATGCGAAATTCAACGCTTGGATCTCTGAGAAAGATGCCAAAATCGAAGGTAAGAAAGACCAATTGGCTACTGCAAAAGCAGACGCTCGTGCGAAGGCATTGGCTGCTGAAACTGCGAAAAACCAAGCTCGTCTGGATGCCATCAAAGCTAGAGAAGAAGAAGCAAAAGCTGCTGCTGCCGCTGCTGAGGCACCTGCCGCAGAAGAAGCTGCTCCTGAAGCTACCGAGGCTCCTGCAGAAGGCGGAGAAGCTGAAGCTTAATAGAATAATTTTCCATGAACAAGGATCAGTGCTTTCAATTAGGCCGCTTGGCCAAAGTTCATGGACTTCGTGGTGAAGTAAATGTGGTGCTGGATGTAGACTTTCCGGAGGATTATGACGGATTGGAGCACCTCTTCCTCGAACAAAAAGGCCGATTGGTTCCTTTCTTTCTGGAGCACTTTGTGATTCAGCCGGGAAATAGGGCTTTGGCCAAGTTTGAAGAACTTGATACCATCGAGCAAGTGGAAATGCTGGTAGGATCGGAAGTATATCTTCCCCTGACCGAACTCCCCGAGCTGGAAGAGGATCAATACTATTACCACGAGCTGATCGATTTTGAGGTCATAGATGAGACCAAAGGCTTGATCGGCCCAGTACAGATTATCTACGATCTGGAAACACAGGATCTCCTCGGAGTGACCCACCAAGGCAAAGAAGTGCTTATTCCGATCCAGGATGGCATCATTACCAAGGTGGACAAGGCAGCTAAAAAAGTTTACTGCCAGTTGCCCGAAGGCTTACTTGACATTTATCTGGAAGACTGATGCATATTGACATCATCACTGTCGTGCCGGGACTGTTGGAAGGCCCCTTTTCCCACTCGATTCTGAAAAGAGCCGAGGATAAAGGACTCGCCACAGTCCGTATCCATAACCTTCGGGATTATGCGACCGGCAAGCAAAAGCAGGTGGATGATTATGCATTCGGCGGTGGTGCCGGGATGGTCATGATGATTGAGCCGATTGCTCGATGCATCGAGGCCCTTCAGACGGAGCGTCAATACGATGAAATCATCTACATGACACCGGATGGAGAGACTTTCGACCAACCCATGGCCAATGACCTTTCCCTCAAGAAAAACCTCCTGATCCTCTGCGGTCATTACAAAGGGGTCGATCAGCGAGTGAGAGATAAGTTCATCACCAAGGAAATCAGTATCGGAGATTTCGTCCTTTCCGGAGGAGAATTGGCAGCAGCTGTAGTGGCTGATGCGGTGATTCGCCTGATTCCGGGAGTATTGAACGACGAGACTTCGGCACTGACAGATTCCTTCCAGGATAATTTGCTGGCTCCTCCGGTATATACCCGGCCTGCTGAGTATGAAGGAATGCAAGTTCCGGAAGTATTGCTCTCGGGACATGAAGCTAAGATAAGCGAATGGAGATTTGAAGCGTCGGTTCGCCGAACCCAAGAAAAACGGCCTGATCTGCTCAAGGGCACAGGTTGGGAATAGGCGAGACAGGATTTTAAAAATGTAATTCATTTAAACCGCTGCGGCGGTGCACTGCGAAAGCATAAAAACATAAAGCTATGAGCGATCTAATGAAAATTGTAGAAGCGGAATACAGCGAGGCGAGAGCCAAATTCCCTTCTTTCAAAGCCGGTGATACCATCAACGTACACGTACGAATTAAAGAAGGTAACAAGGAGCGTATCCAGCAGTTTCAGGGAACTGTGATCCAGCGTAAAAACCCTAATTCCAACGGAGAGACTTTCACCGTTCGTAAAGTTTCCAACGGAATTGGCGTAGAGCGTATTTTCCCTATCATTTCCCCAGCTATCGAGCAGATCGACTTGGTAAGAGAAGGTAAGGTAAGAAGAGCTCGACTGTTCTACTTGAGAGGACGTCAGGGTAAAGCTGCACGTATCAAGGAAAAAATCAGACCAAGACACTAATTCTTGGCTGGATGATCCCAAAAAAAGGAACCCAATACTGGGTTCCTTTTTTGGTTTTGGGTAAATTGTAACAAACGATCCAGCTATGAACCCCTCCATTTCTTTCACTGATCCCGGCGCCATTCTGGGCAAAACCTTCCTTCGAATCGCACAAGTCATCTTGGCAATTTTAGCCGTAGGATCGGGCTACATGGCCTACTTGGCCAGTGAGGGGCTTTTTTCAGGTTGGAATATCGAGATTGACTCAGACTTGGAACAGCTCTTTCCAGGCGTTTCACCCGATTCCTGGATCTTATACCTATTTCTCGGACTGGCGGTGAAGTTTTTATTTTGGTTCGGGATTTTGGCTTGGTTGGAGAGGAAGATTTGAGTTCAATTAAAGATTAGACTAGCCCCAAAAAGATTGTTATTTAGTCTTCTTTATATCCCACAAATATTTTTACCTCATAGACTGAAAACTGTTGATTAAAGAGAAACCTTTTATCAGAACAATATTCATCGGGTCTTAGGACAAAGAATTTTTGATTTGGATTTTGAATCAACCTGATCCAATCCTTGGCGTCGAGATTTGAAGTATAAATGGGGTTTTTCTCATGGGTCTGGGAAAGAGTTAAATTTTTAGTCAATCGTTTAGAGGTAGGTTCAATCCAGCCATGACCCAACGTAATTGATGGGTTATTCATTCTTTGTTTTTTATAAATGAAAAAATGGCCTTTATTTCCATACGTTCTTACTTCCCAATTTTTACAATCATCGACAATGATATAAACTTCTTCCTCGTTCTTTGGGAAATGAAGAATAAGCACAATCGTAAGGATAAGAGATAATTTCCCTATCATGATTGATAGATACAAAATGAATTCGTAATTAACCTACTAAGTTCTCTTTAAAGAGAGAATTTTCCTTATCTTAAATCAATAAAACCGTTGTTTTCCGATTATCCTAATATTATCACAATGTGTCCAATTGAACTTCGGAGCTTCAAAGATGAGACTATACTTAGACGGAGTCCTAAAAACTCTAGAGTAACTTTTTCTACCACTTACACACTTTTCGGGCCGCTACCGAAATTTCCAAATTTCATAACTTCACCACTTGTGCCTATTTCAATTTGATGGGTATTTATTTATAGTCAACATTTAAATTTCTCCTTTCGCACTAAATGAAACCTCTAGAAATTTGAGACTGTCAGAATGTGCATTAAATAACTCTTGCTTTTCTATAAGGAAATAAGAATTATAACTTAGATAAAACCATCTATTGAAATCTAGAGCGGAATCGTATAGAACAGAAAATCTAGATAATTCATGTTTTTGGAGGTATAATATTGTTTGATCAGGATAATGTCCTAAATTAATTATCAAATTAGGAGATTTAATAAAGTTTTTTCGATAGTGTATATAAGTTTTTTCCTCAATTAGTTCCGATCTTCGAAAGGAAAGAGAATCTTCAGTATTTAGTACAATTATCAATGTGTCACCAATTTCTGGGAAATCGTTCGATTTATCGATTTTCAAAATATGTTTTTGATTGATTTGCTCATTGCAAGAAGTTAAGAAAAACCCTGCCAAAATCATACAAATTGACTTTAAGAAGTAAATTCTCATTGGATGCAAGTTTTGGTTAAACGGTTATCTAAATCCTGAAGATCTTGTGTATTTATTTATAGTCAACATTTAAATTTCTCCTTTCGCACTAAATGAAACCTCTAGAAATTTGAGACTGTCAGAATGCGCATTAAATAATTCTTTCTTTTCGATAAGAAAATAATATTTATAACTTTGATTTGCCCATGTGTTAAAATTAGTATTGGAATCATACAAAATTGGATATTTATTTATATTATTTATATGAATATTAATTTTTCTGTGATTATAGTTGTTTCCTATATTGACAATTAGATTAGGGCTTTCTTTGAAATTTTTTCTATAATAATAAATGGATTTATCGTCTATATTTTCCTTTCTTTTATATGAAAAGGAATCTTCAGTGCTAAATACAATAAGTAGAGTGTCTCCCAAATTTGGAAAATCATTAGATTTGTCTATTGTCAAATCAATTTTACCATCAATCTGCTTATTGCATGAGCTTAATAAAAAAAATAGTAAAATGAGTGTGTTTTTTTTCAGTATATTTTTCATTTTAAGCAAGTATTAGTTAAACTTCTGTCTAAGTCTTGAAGTTTTTGTAAATAATCACGTTTATAAAAATCCATTTCGTTCCATTCTTTGCTAGTATAAAGTCCATGCCAAGCAATTGTAGTATAAAAGTCAGGATTAATTCCTTTTGGCCATTTATTTGTACCTCCTACATTATTATAGAATTCGTTTGCTCCTAATAAGGGGTGGATTTCTTTCAAAACTGAAGCAATATTTTGAACTAAGTATTCGGCCATAAAATTGTGTTGTTGGTCTGTATCATTATAATATATCCTTTTATATTCTTCGAAATTGTGTTGAAATTTCCTATAAGAATTGAACCTCTTTTTTCTCCAACAGCATTGAATATTTCTGCATGAATAATTTCATGGAGAAGTACTCTTGCAACCTCCAAAGATTTCATGTTATTCACTTTGTCGATATTAAAGGTTATGACAATATTATTATGCCCATAAGTCCTTCCGTCAGTTTCTGCATTGGCATTTGGATTTATTGTATTACCAACTTTTAAAGTAACATTTTTTGGGGAAGTTTTATTTTGGAATTCAGCAAGACTCGAAACAAACTTACTTAATGAAAGTATTTCTTGGACACATTTTAATTTTGAGTTTGATGAAAAACTTGGATCAATATAGATTGTCAATCTTGGCATTGGAACATCTGGAGGATTGTAGCCACCAGCTCCGCCTCCCAATGAGGTGGTGTAGTCTGGATAAGTGTAAGTTGTTCCCGGAGAATTGGAGGAATCAATCCCAGATTCCATAGGACAATAATATGAGGTTGAAGAGGTTGGAGAAAGTGTTTGTACATACCAAGTATTTGTCTCCTTTATGTAAGTGAATTGGACCCAAGTAGTTTCAATTTCTACAATCGTACACTTGTAGTCTAAATTTTCTTTGGAGAATGATTTTCGCTGTCCATTTGGAATCACCTCCATTTTTCGGGTACCTAAAACTTGTCCAGCATCAATTTCGAATCCGATAAAGTAGTGTTCATCATAAGTAAAAATGTCAACGGATCCGCTCCATTTTTCATCAATTTGCTGGTAATTAAAATCCTTGAAATCCCGTTTGGAGCTTTCATCGGTTGGGAAATACCGTACAATTAAAGGGTCAAACCTATTTTCTGTAGGATGTTTCACAAAGAGGATGTTTTGAATTACTCTTTTGGCAACTTGGTCATGGTTTTCGCTATTGTCTTCTTTCGGAAAGAATATTTGAGAATTTGTCAAATTCATCTCAAATACCTCTCTTCCATCCGGGAAGTAATAATGGTGAAACTTATCCCAGTCGGGCTCCTTTTCAAAAAATGGGAGAATTAGTTATTGAGAATCAGTTCTAAGGTTATTGCCTTTCTCCGGTAGGCGAAGTTTGGTTTTGTTGGCTTCAAACCAGGATTTGACCTGTTGGATTTGGCCAGATTCTTCTAGTTTGAGTTTGGGTGCCTCAGGTTCATCCACACAAGAAGTGAAGAGAAGTGATAAAGCAAGCATGAATCCGAGAATTGGATAGTAGAAAAATCTACCTAGGAATTTGTACTTGGGGGGGGCAAAAGTGTTTTTCATAAAATGTAATTAGGTTATTGATTAAAAACTTCTTGAATGTGAGAAATTGGAGTAAATAAGTCAATAGTTTTCAGGTAATTTTTTTTACCATTTTTGAAATAATCTCTTTCCCATGTTACTGGTAATTGACCAAATGAAAGAAGTACAATTGCAAATTCATTAGGGTAAAAAGGTGGAATTACAAATTCCACCTAGTGTTAATCTGAATCTTAGAACTTTTTTCAAAAAAATAATTCCCTCAGTAAGGTATTGTCCATAAAGATCAACGAAACTGCTGTCTTCCGATTATTCGAATGATCTGAATTTGCTCTGACTCCTTGAAATAGATGGTGTGTGACCCGTGTAAACAAAATCGATAGCCAACCCTTATTTCATCAGCCATTGGGTACATTTCAGGATTTTTGGCTATCCTCTCAAAGGTTTTTTCCAGGGAATGGAAGTAGCGCTCAGCTTGAATTTCTCCAAACCTATGCAATCCGTAAAGGTAGATTTGTATCAGGTCTTCCTCAGCCTGAAGACTAAGTGAATACGGCATGGGATTTATTTGGACCGTTTTTTGGCTTCTTCCAGAATCTCAGCCATTGATTTAGTGGACAGGCCACTTTTTTCCCCTTTGATCAGTTCGTTCCTAAGCCAATTTCGTTCTGATTCTAGCTCTCTCTGTCTACGGATAAGATCGTTGATTAATTCACTTTTGCTGGCATATTCATTTTCCTCAATTTTCTGTTTCAACCAGCGATCATTCGGTTCAGTTACAGTGATTGTTTGTCGTGCCATAGCTGCGCATATTTGGTGTAAATATACACCAATTATATTTTAGATAATGGTATTTGTTTGAATCTCATCCATTTCGAGAAGTCTAATCCCTCAATGAATTAAATTTTTTCAGCACCTTACTCTCTTCTTTTCCAATCTTTCCCCCTTTCCTCCACAATTCCCTATCTTTGCCCCCTGATTTCTAGAAACCCATGCCCGATTTTTCGGGTTATTTGTCCAGAATTTTATTCCCATGTCCAGAGAAGTTCGCGTACGATTCGCCCCATCTCCTACAGGACCACTCCATATCGGAGGTGTCCGAACTGCCTTGTATAACTACCTTTTTGCCAAAAAAATGGGAGGGAAATTCCTACTCCGAATTGAGGATACTGATCAGGGTAGATTTGTGCCTGGAGCAGAGGACTACATCAAGGAATCTCTGGAATGGTTGGGCATTGCTCCGGAGGAAAGCCCCTGGAAGCCCGGCAACGTAGGACCTTACCGGCAATCGGAGCGCAAGGAAATGTACAAGCAGTACGCCTTGGACTTAATAGAGAAGGGCCATGCCTACTATGCCTTTGATACCGCTGAGGAGCTCGAAGCCATGCGGGAGCGCTTGACTGCTGCTCGTGTCGTTCAGCCTCAGTACAATGGCATCACCCGTACCCAGATGAAAAACTCCCTTACTCTTCCTGCCGAAGAAGTGAAGGCCAGATTGGAATCTGGAGATCCTTATGTGATTAGGGTGAAAATCCCTTTGAAAGAAGAAGTTCGACTGAATGACCTAATTCGTGGTTGGGTGATGGTGCATAGCTCCACCTTGGACGACAAAGTCCTGATGAAATCAGACGGCATGCCAACCTACCATTTGGCAAATATCGTGGACGACCACCTGATGGGAATTACCCATGTGATCCGCGGAGAAGAATGGTTGCCATCTGCACCTTTGCATGTATTGTTATATAAGTTCTTTGGCTGGGAATCCACCATGCCTCAGTTTGCGCATTTGCCTTTATTGCTGAAGCCGGATGGCAATGGCAAATTGAGCAAGCGGGATGGGGATAAGTTGGGCTTCCCGGTTTTCCCTTTGAATTGGACAGATCCGGTAACTGGAGAAAATTCTCCAGGCTTCCGGGAGCAAGGCTATTTGCCGGATGCATTTCTGAACTTCCTAGCTTTCTTAGGCTGGAATCCCGGAGATGACCGGGAGATCTTTTCCTTGGAGGAGCTTGTGGAAGCATTCACCATAGATCGGATCGGCAAGTCAGGAACCAAGTTTGACATCGCTAAAGCCAGGTGGTTCAATGAACAATACCTAAGATCCAAGCCAAGCGAAGAGCTGGGTAATTTCTTAACTGCCTTTGCAAAAGCTGAGGGAGTAGATATTCCGGCTGAAAAGGCCACAGCTATTGTTAATCTGGTCAAAGACAGGGTGACTTTCCCTGCCGAACTGTGGAAGGAAAGCCGCTTTATCCTAATCGCCCCTTCCGAATTTGATTCCGAAGTAGCCGCCAAAAAATGGAATACCGATGCGGTGAACCTGCTTGGAAGTTACGCCGTGGCTTTGGATGGATTTACTGGCACATTCGATGCAGTAAGTGCGAAAAGCCTGCTGGAATCAACCGCGGAAGCCGAGGGAATCAAGCTGGGAAAAGTGATGCAAGCCGTGCGTTTGGCGGTGACCGGAATGGGTGGTGGTCCTGATTTGATGGAGGTTTTTGCTATCTTAGGTTCACAAGAAGTGGCCAAAAGAATCCGCTTTGCGTTAGATCAATTACCTATCGTAGGATAACATGAGCAAGAAAAAGAAAAAAGAGTCAGACCCGAAGGTTCACGAAGAACTCAAAGGATTCAAGATGGAAATCAATTCCTTTGGGGAGATTTCTTCCACCTTACCGATCGATAAAATCAATGAATTCCTGAACAAGAATGTAGAAGACAAAAAGTTGAAAGACCGAGACGATCTTCAGGATTCTTAAAAAAATTAAAATAATCTAACTAAAAGCTCCATTTAATTTGGAGCTTTTTTATTTTTAAGGCGTTCAAAACTTTTAATATGAAAAGAATTGCTCTTGTAGCATGGTTTCTGGGGACTTTTTTTAGTCTCCAAGCGCAGAATGGCCGGATTGTCGGAAAGGTGGAAGATCAAAAAACCGGAGCCCCATTGGCCGAACTCCACGTATTTATTCCCAACACTACTTATCAGGCCTTCACCGATTCTTTAGGGAATTTCATGATTCTGGGAGTTCCTGAGGGAAAATGGAATATTCAGGCCAGATCATTTGGCTACCAGGATTTTTCTGAATTCATTGTTGTAAAGGGAATTCAGGAGCTAAAGATCTCCTTGACTCATTTGGATAATTTCTCTCCCAAGCCTGAATACCTAAATGGCAAAGGCCGAGAAAAACTTCTGGATCAAGTGATGGTGGATTTTGTAGGCCGAGACTTTAAAAAGCAGGAAATCGGTTTACTCAACCCAGACAAAGTGATCTTTGAAACCCAAGCAGATAAATCGGTTCGGGTTTCTTCAGCTGGACCTCTGTTTTTTTCCAATAATTGGACATACTACCTCGTCACAGTCTATTTTGAACCCTACATTTTAGGATCTGGATCCCAACTCATAATCACTCCGACTTATTTTGAGCTGCCGGAGCAAGTGGGAACGGAGGAAGCTAAAAAGCGGAATCGTTTAGCCATTTACCAAAAAACTCCCAACTTCTTTCTAGCCTCCCTGATGGAAGGGAAAACGGATTTCACCAAAAACAATCCTAATCCTTCGGTTTCCATGGGAGAGAATCCTGGGGAATATTATTTGGAATTCAACCAACCCACTCAAATTTCGGCTGGAGGTTTTCAAGGAGAGATTGGCTATCAGGGCGATAAGTTGGCGCTTCATCTGGATGGGAGTCCAATAAGACCGGATGAATTGGTTTTGGGAGGAGATTTTTCAGAATACAATCCCATCTTCGGTATTCCCTCTAATTTCAATGCGGATCGGCTGATCAAGCTTGCGAATTTGGAGAAAAGCCCTCAAGCCATGGAGGAGCAAGTTTACCTTCATACCGACCGATCAAGCTACTGGAAAGGCGAACAGGTCTATTTCAAAAGCTATGTTGCCTACGGAAGTCCCTTGCTTCAGGAAGAGTTGAGCAAGGTTCTCCATCTGGAGCTGGTGGATTCCACAGGTTATCTCTGGCAGCATGAGCTTGTAGAAATCAAAAGTGGAATTGCCTCAGGATATTTTACCCTTCCAGCTGATTTTACCGGTTCGGGGAGCTTTTTCCTCAAAGCTTACACGGCTTGGAGTAAAAATTATCCGAAAGGGACATTTGTCCAGCCTATTCAAATTTTGGATCCACGGGATGAAACTTTTGGAAGTATTCCTGAAGATATCAGTCAGGGAGTTATGGTGTTTTCGGAAAAGCAGATTTACCAAGCTGGAGAAAAGGTTAAACTGAATGTCATGGTGCAGGATGAAAATGGAAGACCTCTGGCTTCCAATCTCTCGGTATCGGTCGTGGATCTGAATCAAACAGGTTTTATACCCGAAATCGAGCCTATTTCTGATGCAATGGCCTTACAATTTTCTTCCTTAGAGCCAAAAGAATTCGAATTTCCGCTGGAAAAAGGCATAGTCCTTCATGGGCAATTGCTGGATGATAGGGGTGCTCCGGTAGAGGGAAATTTGAAGGCCTTTATCAATGGCTATGAGGACATCAGGGCATTTGGGACAGGGTTGGACGGGAAATTCCAAATGCCTCCTTCGTCCTTTCAAGGGGAATTTGAAATCAATGTCCAGGCTACGGACAAAAAAGGTCAGCCGATTCGGAATGTGAGTTTGGAGGTGAAAAACTACCAAGACTCCTGGATTCCAAAGCAATACCAGTTTCCTGAAATCGTCCCCAGAAAAGTAAAATCCCCGTCGATTCCGATGGGACCTCTACAGGAAGGGGAGATTTTACTGGAAGAAGCAGTCATTGAGGAGAAAAGAGAGGCAAGTATTGGACCCATGATCTATGGAAGACCTCACAAAGTCGTAGAGACCAAAGATCTTTTCCTGAATGGGTCCACGATTCAATTTCTATATGCCTTAGTAGGACAGGTTCCTGGGATGCAGGTGAGCGGGACTCCACCGAATGTTTCAATCCGTTTTAGGAGTGGTGAACCCTTGATTTTGGTCAATGGAAATCCGGTCAATGCAGTCTCAGGGCTGACTCTGGCAGGAGGGGGCAGCTCTGGAGCCTACAATGCCTTAGAGGGAATCAATGTTTTCAACATCGAAAGAGTGGAAGTGATCCGAGGATTGGTTCCCCAATATGGAGATCAGGGGAGAAATGGAATTATCTCTATTTTTCTGAAATCAGGTGCAGAGCAAGCCAAAAATTTGAACAACTACACCCTGTTCAAATTCAAAGGTTTTTCGGAGTATTTGCCATTTCTGGAAGCCGAAAAATACCGGGAGGAAAAACCTTGGCTCAAACCTTTTCGGCCTACTCTCCTGTGGAGACCCAATTTGGTCACAGACCCCTCCAGCCTCTTGACTTCCTTAGAATTTGAATTGAATGATCCTACAGGGCCTATTCTGGTGGAAATCAGAGGAATTTCCGATCTTGGGAAGCCTTTGATGGGTAGATTCGTTTTGAATAAACCTACAGGCCAAGAAAACTAAAACCAGCTCCATGAATTTCAGGAATTTACTTTTACTCTTTCCCTTTCTTCTCCTTCTTTCTTCCCTGACCCATGCCCAGACCGGAACGATTACCGGAGTGGTAAAAGATGCCGAGACGGGCGAGACCTTACCGTTTTGCAACGTGTTTATCAATAACACGACAGTCTCCACAGTTACGGATATGGAGGGGAACTACACCCTTTCGGGGCTTGAAGCGGGACCTGTTGAGCTTGGTTTTTCTTTCATGGGCTATACAGCGGAGACCAAAAGTGTCACACTCAATCCAGGCGGAAAGTTAACGGTCAATATGGCTCTGAAGCCTTTTGCGCAGGACTTGAGTGATGTGGAAATCAAAGCTTCTCGGGATAAATCTTGGGAACGAGATCTTCGGAAGTTTCAGAACCTCTTTATCGGAATTGATGAGGCTGCGGCCAAAACCCAGATTCTCAATCCATGGGTCATTGATTTTCCGGCCTCAACCGAGAAAAATGCTTTTATAGCTAAAGCTGAAATTCCTCTGGAAATCGAAAACCATTATTTGGGCTACAAAATCACCTTCAACCTAAGGGATTTTTACGACTCGCCCACCAGTTTTAGAATCGTGGGTGCTGCGAGATTTGAAGAAATGAATCCGGGTTCAGAAATTCAAAAAACTACCTGGGAGAAAAACCGGGCAGATGTTTACCGGAAATCCCCCATGAATATGTTCCGAGCTCTGTTGAATGGAGCTGCTGAAAAAGAAGGCTTTTACCTATATGGAGACAAGGGGGGAGGTTCTGCCAGCATGAATATGCGTTCGGATATTTTTGCCAATGAACTGGGGAAATCTGTTGTTCCCTACAAAGCAGAACCTCTGGTGACTCCCACGAGCCCTCCGGGCACCTATTTTCTTAACCTCAAAGGGAGGATTGAAATACACTACCAAAAGGGATTTGCCCAAGCTAATACCTACAAAGATGCCCCTTATCCCATTTCTTGGCTGGAAGTGAATGGAGGAAGAGTCAAAATCAAAGACAATGGCATGGTGCTGAATCCACAGGATGTCATTTTCTCCGGAGATATGGACCGAAAGAGAATTTCCAATCTACTTCCATTGGATTACAATGCAGAAAAGGCAATTCAGCTTCAGGACTTAGCCAAGACGGCCAAAAATTATCAGGAGAAGGTCTATCTGCACACAGATAAACCCTATTACTATGCTGGAGACCAGTTGTATTTCAAAGGCTATTTCAGATATGGAAATCCCTATTTAAAAGATGAGCTGAGTAAAATTCTCCATGTGGAATTGATTTCAACAGACCGGGACCTGATTCTTAGGAAGAAGTTTCTTATCCAAGATGGGATTGTTGTGGGGGACTTCAACATCCCGGATTCTTTGAATAAGGACAGCTATTTTCTTAGGGCCTATACCAATTGGATGAGAAATTATGGTCCAGATTCCTATTTTCTACAGCCTTTGACCATTTTGGACCCTTATAAGCGGATCATTCCGGGAGAGGCTGTTTCCACTTGGAAAAATCAGGGCATTTCCGTAGAGACATCCCCGGTTAATTTTGGAAATCGGGAAAAAGTAACACTTACCATTCGAGTAAAAGACGCAAAGGGAAATCCTGCTCAAGCTAGAATTTCTGCTGGGGTTTGGGATGCCGAGCAAATCGTCCCCATTCAAAGAACGCATGAAATCCATGAAGGATTGAGTCTCCAAAACATTCCTGAATCTCAAGGTCTGGATCGATTCTCCTATCCTATTCAGACTATTTTGAGTTTCCCGGGAATGGTCTCGGACGATAAAGGAAAAGGAGTAGGAACTGAAATAACTGCTTTTGTCAATGATTTCGAGGGAATGATCCAATTGGAATCCAATTTAAACGGGCAATTTTCACTCGATGGGGCTGAATTTTATGGACCTATGAAACTGGCCATGTCGGCAACCGATAAAAAGGGCAAGCCCCTGAATGTCCGATTGGATCAGCAACTTGCCGCTCCAATTGCCCTTCCTGCCGGGGTTAAATTCCCGGCTGTAACGACTTTGGCAAAACCCATCCGGGAACCAGAGCCGATCCCTGTTTCGAAGCCGGTTAAAGATTCTACTTCCGTCAAGAGTTCTGCCATCTATGGGGAGCCTGACTTTGTGATTCCTGGCGAAAAACTTACCAAAACAGGTAATACCTCAGATTTGGTCAATAGCTTGGCTGGTCAGGTGCCGGGAATGCGGGTCACCACGACAGGAGCAAGCGGTCAGCAAAATATTAGGATCAGGGGAGGTGCTGTATCGGCCACAGGTAATATGGAGCCGGTGGTGATTGTGAACGGGATCATTCGGATCGCTAGTGGTGAGACCACTGCAGCAGATAATTTGCGGACCATTAATCCATTTGATATTGATCGGGTAGAAGTAGTCAATCGTATGGTTTCGACCTTAGGTGATCAAGGGAAAAATGGGGTCATCGCAGTGTATCTCAAAGAAAATCTAAAGCCAACTCTGACAGATCGTCCTCCTGGATTTCAGGAATTTACCATTGAAGGATTGCAGCCTAGTCGAAACTTTTTCCCAGTGGATTACTCCCAAATTAATGAAGCCGTGGAAAAAGACGATCGACAAACTTTACTTTGGGATCCCTATTTGGTGACGGATGAAAAAGGAGAAGTGACGATCAGTTTTTATTCCAATGATTCGGATGGACCCGTGGTGGTGGAAATCAAGGGATTGACCATTGATGGGGAGGCGGTTTTTGGAACCTTTTTGCTTAGGAAAAAATAGACCCTGAGTATTTCTCGTATTTTTGACCATGGCAAAAACGATTCTGTTTCTTTTCCTACTGGCAATTCCAATGGTGTCCAAGGCTCAACTGAGCATTGGAATAAGAGGAGGGTATGCTGCATCCTCTTATTCCTATCAGCCTACAGCAGGGCAACGAAGTAGGACCCTCGATGGGGTTGGGCGTCCAACTTTTGCCTTTGTCCTTGAGTATTTCAATGCCAAGAATGCTGGAATCGAGTTGAATGCCCAGCAGATTACCTTGGGCTTTCGGCAGTTCAATGAAGAAAATGAACTCAACCAGACTGAACTGACTTACCTGAAGTTTCCTCTTCTAGGGAGTTTTTTTGCAGGTAGGTCCGGACGATTTCAGATCAAAATGGGTCCACATTTGGGTTATTTGATGAAGGCGGAGGATGTCACCCGTGAGTATTCCGGGGCGACATTTCCTGAAATGCCGACTTATGGACAGCCGGGGGACAATCCGAACAAGCTGATGTATGGATTGACGGCAGGAGCAGGGATTTCCAAACTTTTCGGGAAAAGCACGATCTCTGGCGAGGCGCGGTTTTCTTTTGACTTTACCAATCCAGAATCTCAAGACAGGGTTTTTGACATCCGGTCCACGAATCTTGAATTTACTTTAGCCTATTTATTCCGGATCAAGGAAAAGAGAAAGTAAAGTTGGAAGCTCGCCGGGACTCTGTAACTTTGATCCCGTCAAAAAAACCTATTCAACCTTGAAATCTAGCTTAAAGAAAACGTCACTTACAGGTGTGTTGATATTCTAAGCGAGATTCCATGTGACTCCTCAAAAGAAAATTAAAGCACATGAAAATTCAGATTATCAACGGACCAAACCTAAATCTGCTCGGGAAGCGGGAGCCGGAGATCTACGGGAGTGAGACCTTCGAAGATTACTTGGAGCATTTAAAAAGGAGATTCCCCCAAGTTGAGCTTCATTATTTCCAGAGTAATGTAGAAGGAGAACTGATCAATAAAATCCATGAAATTGGGTTTGAATTCGATGCGATTCTCCTCAATGCCGGAGGCTACACCCATACCTCCGTAGCCCTCTCGGATGCCATTTCGGGAGTGACCACCCCGACCTTGGAGGTCCATATTTCCAATATTTACAAAAGAGAAGAATTCCGCCACAAAAGCATCATTTCCAAATCCTGCGTAGGCATGATTGCCGGACTTGGGCTGAAAGGCTATGAACTCGGAATCCTATATTTCCTCAATTCCCCAGATCTATGATCACTTTTGCTCCAGGGCCATCCAAGGTATATGATGCCTTGCCCCAATACATGCAGGATGCCTATTCTCAAGGAATCTTGAGCGCAAATCACCGAAGCAGCAAATTCATGAATCTCTATCAGGAGACTGAGCAGCTGATGCGGGAAAAGCTACACATGCCGGAGGATTACAAATTGTTGTTTACCTCCAGTGCCACCGAAAACTGGGAAATCATCACTCAATCCGTAGTAGAACGGGCTAGTTTCCATATCTATTCCGGGTCATTTGGGAAAAAGTGGATTGAATTTGCAAAGCATATCAATCCGGCCACCTCAGGAATTAAAATCGAAGCCAACCAATCCATAGATGTCGCAGGCCTGGAGATTTCTGAAGACTTTGATCTGATTGCCATCACGCAGAATGAGACTGCCAATGCAACTCAGGTTCCAATGTCCATGATTTCAGCCATAGGAGAAAAGTTTCCTGAAAAAATGATCGCTGTGGATACGACCTCTTCCATGGGAGGAATCGAGCTCGATTTTCAATTGGCGGACATTTGGTATGCTTCTGTGCAAAAGTGCTTTGGTCTTCCGGCAGGGCTAGGAATTCTAATCGTTTCTCCAAAGGCTATTGAAAAAGTTCAGCGAAAAGGGGAACGCGGTAGATATAACAGCTTAAGTTTTATGCTGGAAAATGCAGAAGGATATCAAACACATTATACCCCAAACGTTTTCGGGATTTACCTTCTGAATAGAGTTTTGAAAGACTTGGAAGAAATCCAGGAGGTCGATGCCAAGCTACGTGAGCGGATGAGAACCTTGGAGGATACTATTGCGAGAACTTCAAGCTTGCGAATGTTGGTGGACAATGCAGAGACCAGAAGCACTACTGTGATGGCGGTATCCGGCTCTGAAGAGCTGATCAACTCAGTGAAAAAAGCCGCGGAAAAAGAAGGAATGCAGCTTGGAGGCGGTTATGGGCCATTAAAGCCAACCAGTTTCCGAATCGCCAATTTTCCGGCAATCTCGGATGCTGAATTTGAAAAGCTGAATAATTTCCTCAAGCAGTATTAAAGCAAAAGGCCCGGATATTGATCCGGGCCTTTTGTTTTTATCCATTTTCTTCTTCTAAAACACTCTCATTGGCGGTGAATGGATTGGATTTTCGAAGTAATCCATCTGGAAGTTCTCCCTCTGTACTTGCTACGACGGTGGTTACAACCACATCTCCTGTCACATTGACTACGGTTCGGAACATATCCAAAATCCTGTCTGGAGCCATGATCAGAGCTATTCCTGCTGCTGGTACACCTATGGATTCCAAGACCACGATAAGCATGATCAATCCAGCTCCCGGTACGCCTGCAGACCCAATAGCTGCCAAAGTAGAGGTTAACACAATCATCAATTGTTGTGAGATGGATAGATCCATTCCCAAAGCTTGAGCGATAAACACGGCAGCAACACTTTGGTAAAGACTTGTTCCGTTCATATTGATGGTTGCCCCTAAAGGAAGCACAAAGCTGGTGATGTTTTCAGATACCCCCAGTTCCTCTTCTGTAAGCTTCATGGTCACAGGAAGAGTCGCAGAGCTTGAACTCGTAGAAAAAGCCAATAGTTGGGCGGGACGAATAGCCTTAAAGAAGTCCGCATATTTCACTTTGGTGAAGCTTTTCAGAAGTAACGGATAAATGACCAACATCATGAAGAAAAGCCCTCCCAAGACTATCAAGCTGTATTTAAGCAATGCTAAAAGCAAATCTACCGCCGCGTCTGGATTGTCTCCGGCGATTTCTACAATAAGAGATGCCATCAAGGCAAAAACCCCATATGGAGCGATTAACATGATATAGTTGACAATTTGAATCACCACATCATTTAATCCATCAAAGAATGCGATAACCGGCTGTGCTTTGGATTTGGGGATTTGCAATAAGGCAATCCCGGCAATGATGGCAAAGAAAACCACCTGAAGCATCGCAGCATTATCTGTGGTAGCTTGAAAAAGGTTTTGAGGAACCATATCCACAAGGGGTTGGAGCGGGCTTTGTTCCTGAAGCTCAGCTGCTGCCGCAGCTCTTTGACCTGCATCCCCTTCGTACATTTTCATCAGGTTTTCCCGGGTTTCGGCCGGAAGACCCTTTCCTGGTACCAAAATATTGACCAGAAGCAGACCGGTACAAATGGCAATTACGGTTGTGATTAGGAAAGTGACGATGGTTTTTCCACCTATCCTACTAAGCTTGGAGATGTCGCCTAAATTGGATACCCCAATAATCAAGGAAGCCAGCACCAAAGGCATGGCGATCATTTTCAGTCCATTGATGAATACAGTACCAATCGGCTTGATCCAATCCAAGGTAAGCCAGGAAGGAATGCCCGTACGAATGGCGATAATTCCATAAATCAGACCTAAAACCAATCCGATAATAATCTGGGTATGTAAAGGTATTTTTTTCAAGTTTGGTAGGGTTTAAATGTTTTCAAGTTTATTGCTTTTTGACAACAATAAATAATCAGCTATGACCAAGGCGGCCATGGCTTCTACGATCGGTACTGCTCTCGGAACTACACAGGGGTCATGTCTTCCTTTTCCACTTACCGTTACGGTTTCCCCTTCTTCATTGACAGACTCCTGATCTTGCATAATGGTAGCAACGGGCTTAAAAGCAACACGGAAATAAATGTCTTCTCCATTGCTGATTCCACCTTGGATTCCACCGGAGTGATTGGTGGTGGTGTGGATTTTCCCATCTAGATTGACAAAGCCGTCGTTGTGCTGGGATCCCCGCATTTTCACGCCTTCGAAACCGCTTCCATATTCGAATCCTTTCACCGCATTGATGCTCAGCATGGCTTTGCCCAATTCAGCATGAAGACGATCAAAAACAGGTTCACCCAATCCAACGGGTGTGTTTTTGATAACACAGGTGACCACACCTCCAATGGTGTCTCGGTCCAGCCTTACAGAATCGATCAATTCGATCATTTTTTCTGCCATTTCAGGGTCAGGGCATCTGACGATGTTATCTTCCGCTAAGGCCAGATTCAATTCTTGGTAAGGCTTTTCAAGAGTCAAGTCTCCAACCTGCGAAACAAATGCATGGAAGCTTACCCCTTTGGTCGCTAAAAACTGCTTTGCAATGGAGCCGGCTGCGACACGTGCGGCTGTTTCTCTTGCACTGGATCGCCCTCCTCCCCGGTAATCCCGGATCCCATACTTTTCAAAGTAGGTGAAATCTGCATGAGAGGGGCGGAATTTATCTGCGATATGGGAATAGTCTTTACTTTTTTGGTCGGCATTTCGGATGATGATCCCGATGGGGGTTCCGGTGGATTTTCCCTCAAATACACCGGAGAGAATCTCTATTTCATCTTCTTCCTTACGCTGGGTGGTGATTTTGGATTGTCCGGGTTTTCTCCGCTGCATTTCCAGGCGGATTTTTTCCTCATCTATTTCAAGTCCGGCAGGGCATCCGTCTACGATTGCTCCTAAAGCTTTCCCATGTGATTCACCGAAGGTTGTGACTCTGAAAAGCCTTCCAAATGTATTACCCATTATTTTTTCTGATTATCAGGACCGACAATAGGATCACTGCTCCAAGAAGGAGAAGATTAATTGCGATCGTAAAATAGTATTTATATTTCTCGTTTGAAAACTGGTTGTTTTCCGTGGAAATGCGGTCGTAAAGCCCTCCAAGTCTTTGAGAAGACAATGCCTGGTTCACTTTGGATTCACCTGAGGCAATGATTTTTGCACTAGGGCTCAAGGTATCATACACACCCCGAATCGGATCAAAATAGACCCACTGGAAGTAATCTTTGAGATTGTATTCTCCCGCCTCATTCAACGTGATGAAATAGCTGTACTCCTTTATTCCCGACACTCTACCATAGCCGCGGTTGATCTGCTGACGCACGTTTGGATCAAAAGTATTCAGATTTGCTCCCGGAAGTCGCTTGGGATCTTTGATTGCATTGATATTTCCCACGCCGCTGATTGCAAAGTTGTAGTTGAAACCCTTTCCGGTCTCCACTTCAAGCTCGCTGATGTTTTCTCTTAATTGATAGACACCTACGCTCACTTCATTTTTCAGCGGATGAGCTGGCAGAGGCTTGACAGTAATAGTTTTTGCGGTGGAATAAAATGTCTTGAAATCTTCCTGCCGGTTTGCTCCAAAGAAAGTGGGGTTTTTGGCAATTCGGTACTTGATCATTTCCCAAGGTACTCTTGGGATTTCTATTTTTCCTTCGGAAAACGGAAAGAAGGTGGCCTCATAGACTTTAAATTTCTGCCATCTTTTGCCATTCAAGTCCACGACTTGAGGTTCGATATTGGTGATGTTGAAGTTTTCTTCCCAGGCATTGGCAGGTTTGATTTTTTTCAGAATGGCATCCAGCTGTCTTCCCGGTTCATAAAACTGAAAAGGTGCCTGGTTTTGCTCCGACATGTAAAATGCAATGTTCACGGTAAATCCCTCGCCGGCATAGATCACATCTTTATCCACGGAGACGGAAAAAAATGCATCGTCGTCTAATTCGATGTATTCGGGCTCTTCGGCATTTCTGCCAAAGAATTCAGCAAAAGGGTCGAAAACATTTCCTCCGGAGCTTTGTGAACTTACGGCGTCAGTGACGGTAATTCTTTTCCCGGGAGAGGAATGTGCTTCTCCATTGATCAGAATCTCAAAACTCCCCAGAGTAAATTGACCTTTTCGGCTGGGCTTATAGTATTGGATGATGCTGTTGGAGCTACTCATCTGCCCATTGATGATATTCATGGAGGAGGATTGCGAAATCCCCTGCTTTTGAAACCCTTGGATCTCGGGAAACTGGTCGTAGGATTTGATCTTGTCGTTGGAGAGGGTGACCTTGATGGTGAACGTTTCATTGAGGCCGATTTCATCCGGACCCAGCTCGATCTGAACCTCCTGACCATAGGTAAAGCCAACTAAAATATTGGCCATACATACGAAGAATAGTTTAAGGATCGTTTTGTTCATGGATGCGAAAATAGGGATAATTCTATTCTTAAAGCTTCCAAAATAACGTAACATCTACAGAATTGGCTTCGTATGACCACTTAATTTCAGTTAATAAACCTAAATCAAATCAGCTATGCTAGAATATGTGAAGACCATTTTGCAAAAAGTAAGCTTTAGCAGACACTTGTTTGAGCGCGAATTGAAGAAGGGCCTTCGGTATCTGATGCCGAGCGAGATTGAGGAGTTTAGAGATTGGTGCTATGCCACCTTTAGCAGAATGTACCTGCCTATTTTAAATCAACATTTTAAACCAGCTTATTAATTACCAACAGTAAAAATCAAAGCCCCGAGAGATTTATTTCTTTCGGGGCTTTTTAGTTAAGGTTGGTTTAGTGTGGTTTTAATCTTTAGGAGCAAAGTCAGGATAGGCTCTCATGCTGTGTTCATTGATGTCGAGGCCTTCAGTTTCCTCTTTTTCATCCACCCGGATACCGATGGATTTTTTCAAACTGAAGAAAATCAGCCAAGAAGTAGCAAAACAGAATACTCCGACAGCTGCCACACCCAAGAACTGGGAATAAAGCTGACTCATGCTTGCTAAATCTCCGAAGATACCAACGGCCAAAGTGCCCCAAATTCCTCCAACCAAATGGACAGAGATAGCACCTACTGGATCGTCCACTTTAAGTTTGTCAAACATGACAACCGAGAAGACAATCAAGCCACCGCCGATGAAGCCGATGATGACAGAATCCAAAACGCCCATTTGGTCAGCTCCAGCTGTAATACCTACCAATCCGGCAAGGATTCCGTTGAGGACCATGGTGATATCATAGGTTTTGAATTTCAAATAGGAAACAATCAGAGCGCCGAATGCACCAGCCGCTGCAGCCAGGGAAGTGGTAACAAAGACTTTGGAAACCAGGCCTGGATCGGCACTAAGTACAGACCCGCCGTTGAAGCCAAACCAGCCAAACCAGAGCAAGAATACGCCCATGGTAGCCATCGGTAGGTTATGCCCCGGGATTGCTTTCATCCCTTGAGGTGTGTATTTGCCCAATCTTGGTCCTAGTAGCATAGCTCCTACCAAAGCTCCCCAGCCTCCAACAGAGTGAACAATGGTGGAGCCTGCAAAATCATAAAATGGAGTTGAAAGTGTATTCAAGAACCCCCCGCCCCATTTCCACATTCCTACGATAGGATAGATGATACCTACATAGATTAAGGAAAAGGTGATAAAAGGCCCGAGTTTTACCCGCTCAGCCACAGCTCCAGAGACAATAGTAGCTGCTGTCGCGGCAAACATCGCCTGGAAAATAAAATCAGTGAAATAAGTATACCCAGCGTTGTAATTACTGGTATCCCATCCTTCAGGTAGGGAAAGTCCAAATCCGGCAAAGCCGAAGACACTTCCTGCAAAATCGCCTCCAGGATACATTAGGTTGAAACCCACAAATGCGTAGGTTAACAGTCCAATTGCTGGGATGATAGTGTTTTTGAAGAGAATATTTACCGTGTTTTTGGCTCGCGTTAGTCCGGCTTCCAGCGTCGCGAAGCCAAGGTGCATGATGAATACCAGAATTGTGGCGATCATCATCCAGAGATTATTGACCGTGAATAGGTCTTGAACAGGTTCTTGCATTGGTCTAAATAGGTTCGGTGATTAATGTTGAATTAAAGGGCTGCCTCACCCGTGTCGTTATTTCGGATTCGGTAGGCTTCCTGGACATCATAGACAAAGATTTTTCCGTCTCCGATTTCTCCAGTCTTGCCTTCTTTCAAAATGCATTGGATTACTCCCTCGGCCAGATCATCCGGAACGACTATTTCCAGTTTGGTTCGGGGAATGTATGCCGGTTCATAGGCGACGCCCCGGTACATTTCCTGTCGGGCATGTTCAAATCCCATCCCTTTGACCTCATAGAACGAGAGGAATTTCACTCCTAGCTTGGAGATGCAGGTATGGATTTGATCGAAACGCGAGGTTCGAATAATCGCTTCGATTTTTTTCATTTTGTCAATAGGTTATGTGATTTTTTGAGATAATGGCATGAAAGTAAGATAAATATTGAATCAAAATCAAAAATAGCGTGAAAAAATACCCCTGATTTCATAAAATATATCTACGAAATCGATTTTTCGGTTTAAAAAATACCCTTCAGGTTTTAAAAAATATACCTAGTTTGAAAAGTTTGGGTATAAAATGATCCTTTGGGGTCATTTTTTAGGTTGATTTGGTCAAAGGATATAATCGGCTAATTTTGCGAGCGTTTTTAAACTGAAAACCATGACTAAAAAACCAACACTACTGGTGCTTGCAGCCGGAATGGGCAGCAGATACGGAGGAAATAAGCAGATTGACGGTTTTGGCCCAAACGGGGAGACCATATTAGAATATTCAATTTTTGATGCGATACGGGCTGGATTCGGGAAAGTAGTATTCATTGTCCGTCAAGAAATTTTGGAAGTGGCTAAGGAGAAATTCTTACCTAAACTCGAGGGTAAAATCGAAGTGGACTGGGTGATCCAGTCCTTAGATAGCTTTGTGCCGGCCGAATTAAAACAGCCGGAGCGGGTGAAGCCTTTTGGGACGGCCCATGCAGTACTTTGTGCCAAAGATGCGATCCAAGAGCCTTTTGCGGTGATCAATGCGGATGATTTCTATGGGAAAGAAGCCTTTGAAGTGTTGGGCAAATTCCTTTCTAAGGAAGTAAAGCCAGATCTACATGCGATGGTAGGCTATGCGATTCAAAATGTGCTTTCCGAAAATGGAACCGTCAGCCGTGGAGTCTGTGAGACCAATGCCAAAGGTCAATTGATCGGCATGGTGGAAAGAACTTCCATCTCCAGAGAAGGGGATAAAATCGTCAGCAGAGGAGAGGGAGAAGTCTTGGAAATCGCCGAAAATACGCCCGTCAGTATGAACTTCTGGGGATTCCATCCGGATGTGTTTGTGGACATTGAGGAGATGTGGACTAAATTCCTTCCTGCCAATCGGGGAAACCTAAAATCCGAATTCTATATCCCAACGGTGGCCAATAACCTGATTCAGGAAGGCAAAGCCGCTTTTGAAATTCTGGCTGGAGGCAAAACCTGGTTTGGAGTGACCTATACCGAGGATCGACCAGTGGTGATCGAGGCACTGAAAAAGCTACATCAGGAAGGAGAATATCCGGCAGATTTGTGGAAATAATTGAAAGAGGCTTCGGCCTCTTTTTTATTTTTTGACTACGCCCTTTTCTACCTCAAAAAAGAAAACTTCCGCATTCAAATCTCCCAGGATCCCCATGGATCGCTCAGGGCGGGCATCGGTCAGGAATATTTGCCCGAAGGTTCCCTGAGAAACCAAATCCATCAACTTGGCAATTCGCTCGTCATCCAACTTATCAAAAATATCATCCAAAAGAAGCAATGGTTTTTCTCCCTTGGCTTTTTCAAACAACTGAAACTGGGCTAATTTTAGCGCAATGATCAGGGATTTTTGCTGACCTTGGCTGCCGATTTTCCGAATGGGATGGCCTCCGATTTGAAAATCAAAATCATCCTTATGAATGCCGGCATTGCTGTTTTTGGTAGCCAAATCTTTGGGCCGTAGGCTGGAGAAATAGGTTCCGAAATCCTCACGCAAAGCTTCTGTCTCATACACCACTTTCACTTCTTCCTGACCGGAGGAGATTTTCTCGTAGTAAAACTGAAGCAATGGAGCGACCTCGTCCAACAGCTCCTTTCTTCTTTTACCCAAAATCCCGCTCAGCCGGATCAATTCCTGATCATAGCTCCCCAATAAGTTGATATCCCGCCTGCCGGTTTCCGCAAATTGCTTCAGCAAGGCATTCCGTTGCTTCAAATAATGGTGGTACCGGATCAACTGATCCAAATACCCATGATCCAGTTGGGAAATCATTCCATCAAAGAATTTTCGGCGTCCTTCACTGCCTCCTTTGATTAGCTCGGTGTCATCCGGAGCAATCATGACCAAAGGGATTGTCCCGACATGATCTGAGGTTTTTGGCAAGGGACTTCCATTGACAAAAATTTGCTTCTTTTTTCCCGCTTCAAAAGAACAGCGAACTTCCAGAGCCTTTTTTTCCACCCTAAATTTCCCGATGATGGAAAAAAAGTCTGTCCCATGACTGACGTTTAGCGTATCACTGCTTTGCACCGCACTTTTGGTCAGGGATAAATAATGGATGGCATCCAGAATATTGGTTTTCCCGCTGCCATTTAATCCCACAAAGCAGTTGAGCTCAGGGCTGAACTTGAGGCTGGTTTTCAGATGGTTTTTAAACTGGATTAAATCGATGGACTCCAGAAGCATGCTTTGGGAATTATTTTAGCGGCGGCCTGATTTTTAGGTCGGGATTGCTATATTTGGGGCCTAAAATAGCATATTTTGATTCAAGCGATATGGCAAAGAAAGCTACAGCAACCAAGTCCAAGGTAAAATATTCCAAAGAAACCTATGCTTACTGGTATGAAAGCATGCTCTTGATGAGAAGGTTTGAGGAAAAAGCCGGACAACTTTACGGTCAGCAAAAAATCAGAGGATTCTGTCACTTATATATTGGTCAAGAGGCTTGCGCTTCGGGATCTATTTCCGCATTGACTAAGGATGACAAGTGGATTACCGCCTACAGATGTCATGCCCATCCACTGGGATTGGGAACAGATCCAGGTGCGGTGATGGCTGAACTTTTCGGAAAAGCTACCGGCACGACCAAAGGAAAAGGTGGCTCCATGCACATTTTTGACAAAGAAAGAAACTTCCTGGGCGGTCACGGAATCGTAGGTGCTCAGGTGCCTATGGGCTTAGGATTGGGCTTTGCTGAAAAATATCAAGGCACGAAAAATCTAGCCATTTGCTACATGGGTGACGGTGCTGTTCGACAGGGAGCTGTTCACGAAGCATTTAATTTGGCCATGCTTTACAAGACTCCAGTGATTTTTGTAATCGAAAACAACGGTTACGCAATGGGTACTTCCGTTGCAAGAACATCCAATGTGACTGAGCTTTATCAAATCGGAGAAGCTTACGACATGCCTTCTTTCCCAGTAGATGGGATGGACGTGGAGGCGGTTCATGAGGCTGTTTCGGAAGCTGCTGAAAGAGCAAGAAGAGGAGATGGACCAACCCTGTTGGAGTTCAGAACCTATCGATACAAAGGACATTCCATGTCCGATCCTCAGAAATACAGGACCAAGGAGGAAGTAGAAGAATACAAAAAGAAAGATCCTATCGAGCAAGTGCTTCAAACCATCCGCGAGAATAAGTTGATGACGGAAGAGGAAATCGAAGCCGTGATCAAGAAGGTGAAAAAGCAAGTGGACGACGCAGTGAAATTCGCGGAAGAGTCCCCATGGCCTGACGGAATGGATGCTTTCAAAGACGTTTACGTCCAGGAGGATTATCCTTTTGTAATGGAATAAAATCTCCCCTGAGACTAAGAAAGCCATGAAGTCTTTCCTGCTTCATGGCTTTTTTGTAGGGGCTTGTGAATTTGATAAAAACCGTATATTTGCGACCGAAATTTGAGTAACATGGCAACTAAGCAATCGAAAAAAGCAACTGAAAATGAACTTTTGGAAAATCCGGAAGTCATCGCCGAGCAAATTGGCAGAGGTGAAGCTTTTTTGAAAAAGAATAGCAAAATATTAGGCGGAGTTTTGGCTGCTGCGGTAGTATTGATCGGTGGAATTCTTTTCTTCCAAATCAACAACGCCAACCAAAATGAAAAGGCTCAGGAAGAGATGTTCCAAGCGGTTTATTTCTACGAGCAGGACAGTGTGGACTTTGCCTTGAAGGGTGACGGTATCAACAAAGGCCTTTTGGCAATTGTGGAAGACTATCCAAGAACTGATGCCGCCAACCTGGCGCATTTTTACATTGGCTCCATTTACCTTTCTGAAAGAAAATTTCAAGAAGCTTTGGATCATCTGGAAGAGTTTTCCTCTGATGATTACTTAGTTCAGTCTAAAGCTTACTCTCTCATCGGAGATGCTAATCTTGAATTGGGAAAAATCGATGCGGCTATTTCTAGCTATACTAAAGCCGCCCGCACCAACGAAAATAAGTACATGACTCCAAAGTACTTGGCTAAATTGGCTGTAGCTCAGGAAGAAGCTGGCAAAATTGCAGAGGCTATTGCCACCTACACCGAAATCGAAGAGAAATACTATGAGTCTTTTGAGTACTCTGTGGCTCGAAAACATAAAGCTCGCTTAGAAGGCCTTGCCGCTAAGTAATGCTTCCTATGTATGCATACTAGAAGAGTAAGGCCCTGCGGTCTTACTCTTTTTTTGTTATAAAATTTTAATCTCAATTCATATGGCAACTACCAACAAAAGCCTAAGCGAATACAGCTCAAAAAATATTCTGGACATCAGCAGTAAAAAGTTTGCCCTGGTGGTCTCCGAATGGAATGAAGACGTTACCGAAGCCCTATACTCAGGAGCTTACCAAACATTGCTTCAGCATGGCGCCAAAAAAGAAAATCTCATCCGGAAAAATGTGCCGGGATCTTTTGAACTTTCATTGGCAGCTCAGTGGTGCGCCCAAGATGAAAGCATCGATGCCGTAATTTGTCTGGGTTGTGTAATCCAAGGAGAAACCAAGCACTTTGATTTTATCTGCGATGCGGTGGCTCATGGGATTACCAATGTCTCATTGAAGTATAACAAGCCGGTGATTTTTGGAGTTTTGACTCCCAATACCCAGCAGCAGGCTCTAGACCGTGCCGGAGGTAAGCATGGCAACAAAGGTGATGAAGCGGCCATCACTGCGATCAAAATGCTAGGATTCTAACAGATCAAACCTATATATCCTTTTATGAAAATCATGAAATTCGGCGGCACCTCCGTGGGCCGTCCTGAGCGAATGTATCAAGTCAAAGACTTGATTACCCGGGGAGATGAACCTACAATCGTGGTTCTTTCGGCACTTTCCGGTACTACCAATGCCTTGGTGGGCATAGGAGAAGCTTTGGCATCCGGGAACAAAACTCTTGCAAAAGAGCGGATTGACACGCTGCATGCCCATTACCAGGCCTTTTATCCGGCATTGCTTCAAACTGAGGCTGCCAAGGCAAAAGCTGAGGAAATCATCAAAGAACATTTTGAGTTCCTGAATATCCTGCTGAAAATCTCTTTCAATGAGGCAATCAACCGTGATATTTTAGCTCAGGGAGAATTGCTTTCTACCAAGCTGTTTTATACTCTTCTGGGGGAATTGGAGATCCCTGCAGTTTTCCTTCCAGCACTCGACTTCATGAGTATTGATGAGAATTCAGAGCCTGAATTGAGCAAAATTTCTGAAAAACTAAAGGCGATTTTGGCTCAGCATGGAGGAGAAAAGCTTTTCATAACTCAAGGTTATATCTGCAAAAATCACCTAAATGAGGTGGATAACCTAAAGCGTGGAGGAAGTGATTACACCGCTTCTTTAATTGCTGCGGCCATTCAGGCGTCTGTCTGTGAAATTTGGACGGATATCGACGGAATGCACAACAATGACCCTCGTGTGGTAGACCGTACCCGTCCGATTGCTGAGATGTCCTTTGACGAGGCAGCCGAGTTGGCTTACTTCGGAGCAAAAATCCTTCACCCGGCATCCATCTGGCCTGCCCAAATGTATAATGTGCCCGTGAAGTTGCTCAATACTATGGAACCATCCGCAGCAGGTACCCTGATTAAGGCAGAAGTTCCTACCAAAGGAGTGAAGGCGATTGCGGCAAAGGATGGTATCACGGCCATCAAGATCAAATCCAGCCGAATGCTTTTGGCCTATGGCTTTTTGAGAAGGATATTCGAGGTTTTTGAAAAGTACAAGACCCCGATCGATATGATTACCACTTCCGAGGTGGCAGTATCTGTAACTATTGATGATTTGAGTCATCTGGACCAGATTCTGGCAGAGCTTCAGGTTTTGGGTACCGTGGAGGTAGATAAAGACCAGACGATTATCTGTGTAGTCGGAAATATGGTTTCAGAAACTAAAGGGGCGATCAAGTCTGTCATGGATTCCTTGATCGATATTCCTATACGGATGGTTTCATATGGTGGGAGCCGTCATAACGTCTCCATCCTTGTTGATGCCCAATACAAAGTTCAGGCATTGAAAAACCTTAACGAGGGAGTGTTTACATGGTAAGTTTATAATGGCTACAGATGAAAGGATTAAGGTCCGAAAATCTGTGGCTATTACTTTAATCTGGAGGGGAATTAAAAGTCATCCTAAAAGTGTTTTACAGAGAATTAAATTAACTTAAGGATATGAAAACACTGAAAATCAATATACCTGAAACGGTGGATTTCGATGATAAAGAGGCTCTGATGGCCATAGCTGCGCGATTGTTTGAGAAAGGGAAACTTTCGTTGGGCCAAGCAGCAGAGGTGGTAGGATTGTCGAAGTCCTCGTTTATGGAAGCCTTAGGTGATTACGGAGTTTCACCCTTTAACTATTCCGTTTCTGATGTGGAGAGAGATGTAGAAAATGGAAAAGATTATACTCTCTGATACCAGTTGCTTAATTCTTTTAGAAAAAATAGGAGAATTAGAACTTTTACATAGTCTGTTTGGAACACTTACCATTACCCCTGAAATCTCAGAAGAATACAAAAAGCCTCTTCCTTCATGGATCCAAATTGAAAGTCCAAAGAATAAAACCTACCAATTAATCCTGGAGGCCTCTTTAGACAAAGGGGAATCCAGTGCTATAGCCCTATGCCTTGAGAGAAAAAATCCACTTTTGATCATTGATGATCTGAAGGGAAGGAAACTTGCGGGAAGTCTGGAAATTAATATCATTGGCTCATTAGGCATTCTGATTCTTGCCAAAAGAAAAAAAATCATCTTCTCTATTAAACCTGTTCTTGAAAAAATTAAAAGGACAGATTTCAGAATCAGTAAAGAACTAGAAAAAACCGTCCTTTATTTGTGTCATGAAGAGTAATCTTAAGTTCTAAGCATGCAATCAGACAAACCCAACTTTCTTCAAAAGCTTCAAACTAAATGGAAGCTGGAATCTTTATTTCAAGTCGTTATGGTTTTGGTGGTCTTTGCATGTACCGGTTTTACCATACTTTTTATCAAAAATCCAATTTTGAATTTCTTTGGAGTTGAAAGAGGTGGAGGGCAAGGCTTTTTGAATACTTTGCTTTATCTTCTGCTGGTTCTTCCCTTGTACCAGATTTTTTTATTGATCTATGGATTTATTTTTGGGCAGTTCAACTTCTTTTGGGAAAAAGAAAAGCAGATTTTCCGTAGGATAGGCGGCCTTTTTTCTCGCAAAAAATAAATTTCTGAAATCCGGCATTCGACATCCGGCATCATCAACTTATCCTGCTCCAATTCATTGCCGTTTTCTTTTGCTGCTTCACCTGTCTTAAAATAGCTGTGTTCTCCGGCCGCTGAAGCTCTGGATCATTAGCCAGAAGTAGCTGGGCAGCGTCCCTCGCCAAGGTGAGGATTGGGGCGTCTTTGCTTAAGTCTGCAATCAACAAGTCGGTTATTCCACTTTGCTGGGTTCCCATAAGATCTCCAGGTCCTCGAAGCCGAAGATCCACATCTGCGATTTCAAAGCCATCGGTAGTTCTTACCATAGTTTCCAGACGGATTCTGGAGTCCTTGCTCAGCTCATATTTACTCATCAGAATACAATAGCTTTGCTCCGCTCCTCGACCGACTCTTCCTCTCAATTGGTGTAGCTGTGAAAGCCCAAAACGCTCCGCATTTTCGATGATCATGACCGAGGCATTGGGGACGTTGACTCCTACTTCTATGACCGTGGTTGCGACCATGATCTGAGTTTCTCCCTTGATAAACCGCTGCATTTCGAAGTCTTTGTCTTCCGCCTTCATACCTCCATGGACGATGCTTAGGTGATATTGAGGAAATGCCCTGGCAATACTTTCAAACCCATCCATCAGATTTTTCAGATCCAAGGTTTCGGATTCCTCGATCAAAGGATACACAATATAGACTTGCCGTCCTTTTTGGATTTCCTGATTGATGAATCCGAATACTTTCAACCGATCCTTGTCATAGCGATGCACTGTGGAGATGGGTTTTCGGCCCGCCGGCAATTCATCAATGACAGATACATCCAAATCTCCATAAAGGGTCATGGCCAAGGTTCTGGGAATAGGTGTGGCCGTCATCACCAATACATGAGGAATGAATTCCTTATTTTTTGCCCAAAGTTTGGCTCTCTGGGCTACTCCAAAGCGATGCTGCTCATCGACGATAGCTAATCCTAAATTTTGAAATTGCACCACATCTTCCAGCAGGGCATGGGTACCGATTAGAATTTTGAGTTCACCGGAAAGAAGTTCTTCATGGATAATTCTCCGGGCTGATTTTTTGACAGATCCTGTAAGCAGGGCGATTTTCAGGCCCATCATTTCTGCGTATTCCTTCAGTCCTTCGTAATGCTGATTGGCCAAAATCTCCGTTGGAGCCATCAGGCAGGCTTGGGCCCCGGAGCTGATGGCAATCAACATGCAGATAAAAGCCACCATGGTTTTTCCGCTACCCACATCTCCCTGAATCAGCCGATTCATTTGCTTTCCGGATTTCATGTCAGCGAAGGATTCCCGGATCACCCGCTTTTGTGCATTCGTCAGCTCAAATGGAATGTGGTTTTTGTAAAAGTCAGTCAGCAAATCCGTGTTTGCTAAAATCTGTCCTCGGAACTTTTCAGTTCGGGCTACTTTCATCAGCAGAAGTCTCAACTGCAAATAGAAAAACTCTTCGAATTTCAGCCGCTTTCTGGCTCGGTGAAGAAGCTCCGGAGAACTGGGGAAGTGGATTTGACGAACAGCTTCTGCTTTGCCGATGAGTTGGTATTGATGAAGGATTTCGGGAGAAAGGGTTTCCGGAATCTGAGAATATACTAAGGGTACCAGTTGCTCCAGAATTTTGGATATTCCTTTGGAGTCCAAAAATCTAGCTTTGAGCTTTTCAGTGGTGGAGTAGACTGGCTGAAAATTGTTACGCTTTTCATTCGCTGCGGTGACAGGCTCCATTTCAGGATGAGCCATACTCCACTTCCTGCCATATTGGGCAGGTTTTCCGAAAAAGATATAAGCGGCTCCTACAGGAAGTTTTTTTTGAACCCACTGGATACCTTTGAACCAAGTCATCTCCATCTCTCCGGTGTCATCAAATACCTGGGCGACTAGTCGTTTTTTTCCACCGGTTCCTACCAGCTCCACGCTTTTGATTCGGGCGATCACCTGGACATTTTCCAAATCATCTCGCAGTTCCCGGATTTTGAAAAATTGGGTCCGATCCTCGTATCGAAAGGGGTAATGCTGGAGCAGATCCCCGTAGGAAAAAATGTTAAGTTCCTTGTTGAGGAGCTCCGCCTTTTGAGGGCCGACTCCCTTGAGGAATTCTATCCGAGTATCAAAAATGCCTGACAAGTGAACTGGTTTTGGAAGAAAGCAAAATAATAGCAGTCCCTGTCAAAAGCCAAGATTTTGGGGGGAATTGTCTGAAGTAAATCTGGAGGCTTAAGCTTGCTGGATGATGTGAGACCAAATTCTCCGAAGCTCAGGTCGTTGATCTTGTTGATTTTTTAAGAAAATCATCTGATTTTTTGCACGGTGAAGGTTTTGCTCAGGGTAGCTTCCCCGATAATAGATATTTCCCTGCAAATGATCTGTAAAAAACCGAAGGCCCATGATGAGGGTCATGATTTCTCCTCCCAGGATCAGGGAAGCTGTTTCCTTTTCCGTAGCAAAGTCTTTGACTCCACTCCAATAGCCGCTTAGTAATTCTTTGAAAATCTCAGGAATTAAATGAATTGAGTCCCATTGGGTAGAAGTTTCAGGGAGGCTGCAAGCTACAGTTCTCACCAAGTCCCCAAAATCATATAGCAAAAATCCTCCCATCAGTGTGTCCAAATCAATCAGGGCTTCAACTCGATCCAAAGTATCGGAAAAGATAAGGTTGTTGATTTTGGTATCGTTGTGGGTGATTCTTTGAGGGAGTTGATCCAATTGGCCTAGATACCAATCCACCAGAGGTTTTTGGTTGACGTAAAAGTCCAAAATCTCCTTTTCTTCTGAAGAAAGTGAATCCTTTTCTCCTGCGACCTGAATAAGTTTGGCATATCTCAGATCCAATCGATGAAAATCCGGAATAGTTTCCTGCATTTCTTCCGAAGGGATTTCCTTTGCCCAGGCTGCAAAAGCGCCATAGGCCTGCGAGGCTAAAAAAGCCTGGTAAGGATTTTCGATTTGCTGAAGGGTCTTTCCCTGTACAAATTCAAAAAGACGGTATTTCTTCCCATCAATTTCAGTCAATCCGCTTCCTGCCTGATTTAAAATAGGCAGAGGAAGCTGAAAATGAAGTTTTTTCTTTTGACTCTCTTGGAAGAGTAAATTCAGATTGTGATCTATTCTCTCGGGATATCGGAATACGGACTCATTAAATCCCTGAAGGATCCATTTTTTTTCTAGTACTTCTAAAATTAATGTCTGGTGAATCAGGCCTTCTCCAAAGGGTTGCAGTGAAAAATTTTCTGAGTCAAGAAAGGGGTAAGCTTGGAAAAGCTGGGGAGCGAGCGGAGAATTCATAATGCGAAATTAGAAAAGAATGGAATTCTCTGGAGTTAAAGTCCATGACTCAGAGAAATTTGGCAAACTTTTCAATTTAGGTTTTAATTTTTCAAAAATATTAAAAAAGGCTTGCAGTGTTAAGAAAAAAATTTTGTTAATTGATTGCCAATTTAAACCCAAACCTTATGAATGTTACTGCCTTGGATTGGGGCATCATCGCAGCCTTCTTCCTTATCTCCCTATTGATAGGTTTATTTTCTGCAAAAACCGCCGGTAGCTCGGCAAAGGAGTTCTTCCTTTCCGGCCGAAATATGCCTTGGTGGCTTTTGGGTGTTTCCATGGTGGCGACCACCTTTTCAGCCGATACCCCAAATTTGGTGACCGACATCGTCCGAAAAAATGGGGTTGCCGGTAACTGGGCCTGGTGGGCTTTCCTATTGACGGGGATGTTGACGGTATTTGTCTACGCCAAGCTTTGGAGAAGATCTGAAGTAACCACCGACCTTGAATTTTATGAATTAAGATATTCCGGTAAAGGAGCTGCCTTTTTGCGAGCCTTCCGAGCCATTTATTTGGGGGTGTTCTTTAATGTAGTCATCATGGCTACGGTTTCCCTTGCGGCGATCAAAATCGGCGGGGTTATGCTTGGACTTTCACCCATTCAGACTTTGCTCATTGCATCCGTGGTCACAGTTATTTACAGTTCCTTGGGCGGATTAAAAGGCGTCTTGTTGACAGATTTCTTTCAATTTTTTATCGCGATCATCGGTTCATTTGGTGCAGCGTATTTTGTCCTTGACTTACCTGAAATCGGCTCTTTGAATGGGCTTTTGACCCATGAGGTAGTTTCCACCAAGCTTGATTTTATTCCGGATTTTACGGATCCCAACGTATACATTCCGATTTTCATTCTTCCGATTGCGATTCAGTGGTGGGCTACCTGGTATCCGGGAGCGGAACCAGGAGGCGGGGGCTATATTGCGCAGCGTATGCTTTCCGCCAAGGATGAGAAAAATGCCATTGGTGCGACCTTATTCTTCAACGTGGCTCATTATGCCCTGAGACCTTGGCCCTGGATCATTGTAGCTTTGGGCTCCATCGTGATTTTCCCGACTATCGCTGATTTACAGGAGGCTTTTCCAAATATCCCAGTGGACAAATTGGGTGATGATTTAGCCTACTCCGCCATGTTGACTTTCCTTCCTACCGGTTTGATCGGGATCGTGTTGGCTTCCCTGATAGCTGCTGTAATGTCTACCCTGTCCACACACCTCAACTGGGGATCTAGCTATGTGGTGAATGATTTTTACCTGAGATTTGTGAAGCCAGATGCTTCAGATAAGCAATTGGTAGCCGTGGGTAGGATCTCAACGGTGGTTTTGATGTTTTTGTCTGCAATATTGGCCTTGGCACTTTCTTCTGCCTTGGATGCTTTCCAAATTCTTCTGCAAATCGGAGCTGGAACAGGCTTGATCTTCATTCTTCGCTGGTTTTGGTGGAGAATCAATGCCTACACCGAGATCTCTGCGATGGCGATTTCTTTCGTGGTAGCCATTTTCTTTGAAGTGATCAATCCAAAAATCGGCCTTATTGATATTCCTGCAGAGATGTCCTATTTGAAGCTGGTTTATTCCGTGTCGATCACTACTGTCGGCTGGTTATTGGTGACATTCCTGACCCAACCAGAGAAGGATGAAGTGCTGTTGAGCTTTTATCGAAAAGTTACTCCGGCCTCTTTGGGATGGAAAAAGATATTGGAAAAATATCCGGCTGAGAAGGAAGTTAAAGGTCAATTGGGTACTGAAGTCGGACTAATGATCACCGGAACTTTCATGGTGTATTCAGCTTTATTTTCCACGGGTTTCTTTATCTATGGAAATGTAATCCCGGGTACTATAGCAGCTATTATAGCCCTGATGGGAGGATTGATTATCTTGAGATCCTGGAAAAATATGCACTAAGGGTATTTTCCCCATTAAAAATCCTGCCTTCTTAAGGGCAGGATTTTTTTTGTGGGTTTTATTGGTCAAACTTGACCGAATTCATTAAATGAGTCATGTCAATTTTGATGTATTCAATAACCGGGGCCAATGAGTCATTTTTCATGGCTGTTTCAAAATACAGGGCTCCCCGAAGAAAGTGGGAAGTAGAGTCGGTGACAAAAAACTGGAATTGGGTCGGAACTTCTCCTGTGAGTTCTGCTACTACCGCAGAGTAGCCATTTGGAGTAACCAAAACTCCCTCTTCAATTCCATAAGCTTTGATCTGATGCTTTGCGGTGAGTTTGAACGCATCATTTGAAAGCGTTTTGAAATCATTTTTATCTCTGATGGTCTTGTAAGTCAAATGGACCTTTGCTCCAAAACCCTTGTAATTTAGGTTGATCCAATTTTTTTCTGCCAAATTGAAGGAGTCTGCTTCCACAGTGCTGTGTTTGGAATATTCCAATTGATAGGGGTATCCGGACTCCAAACTTTGGAATTCATGTGGAGGAAGATCTATTCGGTTGTATCCTGGAGGTTTGGGGAGCCATATTTTTTCACAGGAATACAGCGCTACGCCGATTATCAGGAAAGCCAAGATTCTCTTCATGGCTTAAAATTAGGTTTTCCATTTGATTTGACTGGAGAAATTGGCAACTTTAAGATTACACCAAATAATAAATGGTTATGAAAAACAAAATTAAAGTTTTATTATCTAGCCTTCTGCCGGCAGTCTTTTTGACAATAGGATCTTTGGCGCAAGCCCAAACGACCAAAGAGGAGTTTTTGAGTAAATGGAATAACAGCAAGCAGTTTACCTTGGACGTTTTGGCCAAAATGCCTGATTCTGGAATGGATTACAAAACAGATCCGGGAGCCATGTCCTTCAAAGAGCAGATTCATCATATCGGTTCAGCCATTATAGGGATATCTCAGGGCTTCTTGAAAGGGTCTTCAGATACGCCTTCTCTGGATGTGAAAACCGCTACTAGAGCTCAATTGGCGGAATTTGTAGGTAAGGCTTATGATTACGGTGCTGCGAGCATAAAATCCCTAAGCGCCGCGGATGAAGCGGAGGTAATTGAGGTTTTTGGAAACAAGGTTTCCCGTCGGCAGGTTGAGGCTTTGTTGATGGACCATAGTACCCACCATCGTGGAGCAGCCATTGCTTATTTGCGAGCAAATGGAGTTGAGCCACCAGCCTTTGTTGGATTCTAATTTTCTCAAGAAGGTGAAAAAAAGCAGTGGAATAATTCTGCTGCTTTTTGGTTTTAGGAGTAATTAAGAAAGTTTTTAATTGAATCTTCCCACTTCAAATCCCCGAATTTCCATGGATGTGTCCTTGGCCTGATGAAGCTCGGCCAATAATTTTCCGGTCGCCGGAGCCAAAGAGATCCCCATCATAGAGTGACCGCTTCCTACCAGTACATTGGAATAATTTGGAGCAAATCCAATGTAGGGCAGTCCATCAGGTGAACAGGGTCTGAGGCCTTTCCAGATTTCATTTTCATTTGGAAACTTGGACTCAAAGTCGGGATAGTACCTGTTGATTGATTCAAATATTCCTTGGACCCGCCTCATGTCCACACTTTGGTTGGTTCCGGCAATTTCCAAAGTACCACCAAAACGAATGGTTTCTCCATAAGGGCTGACCGCTACTTTCTGTTCCGTAAGAATGGTGGCCTGTCTGATCTCCGGTTGGTTTTTCTGAAGGAATGAATACCCTTTTCCTCCCATCATGGGCATGGAAAATCCCAGCATTTTTGCCAATTCTGCAGACCAGGACCCGCCACATAGGAGGATCTTTTCTGCTTCTATCTTGCCTTGGTCTGTCAGGATTGCACTTACTTTCGACACGGTTTTTTCAAATCCTTGAACCTGAGTATTGGATAGGAATTTCACTCCTTTTTCTTCCAGGTATTTTTTCAAAAAACCATACAAAGCTCCGGGGTCCAAGTGGGCGTCACCCGGAAAAAGAACTGCTCCCCGAGCCTTCAGTTCAAGATTGGGTTCAATGGTGCGAAGGTCTGCTTGAGAAAGAATTTCCGCTTCCAGCCCATGTTTTCTGGCCAGATAGGCAAATTCTACTTCTTCCTTTTCCATTCCCTCGGTCTGATAAGCCATCATCAGTCCCTTTTCCTGCATTGCCAAGGCGGCTTCAGGATGCTCTGCTTTGAAGTCTAAATAAAGGGCTTTGGAAAGAAGACTGAGATTTTTCAGAAATGGGATGGCTCTTTGGACTTGCTTTTCATTGGCTGATTTGAAAAAAAGCAGGCACCATTGGAGGAGTTTGAAGTCTAATCGGGGGTGGATGTAGAATGGGCTTTTGGAAGAAAACATCCAAGAAATCCCTTTGGTGACCATTCCAGGAGCAGCTAAGGGGATGATGTGACTGGGCACAATCATACCTGCATTGCCCGTGGAGCAATTGTCCCGGAGATCAGTCCGGTCAAGGACGGTGACTTCTATGCCTTCTTTTTGCAGGAAATAGGCTGAAAAAAGCCCGATAATTCCTCCGCCGATGATGAGAGTTGGTTTCATAAAATAGTACTAAGTAACAAGTACCAAGTACCACGAGCACAAAAAGCTTTGTACCTGGTACCTTGTAAATGGTACAAATTAAATCACTTGAAATCCATGGACATACGGATCATCGTCATCCAGGATGATGGTATTATAGCCATATACTTTTGCCCAGCCTTCGATACTTGGGACGATAGCCGGTTTGCCTGCGATTTCGGTCACTTCTTCGATTCTTCCGACAAACTTGGATCCGATGAAGCTTTCGTGAATAAATTCATCGCCAGGTTTCAGCCAGCCTTTGGCAAACCACTGTGCCATCCGGGCGGAAGTGCCGGTGCCACAAGGTGAGCGGTCTATGGCCTTATCTCCGTAGAAGACTGCATTTCGAGCAGTACTATTTTCTTCCAGTGTTTTTCCTGTCCACATCACATGGGATAAGCCGCGAATTTGGTCATGCTCAGGGTGGATAAAATCGTAGTGCTCATTCATCTTTTTGCGGAGATTTCTAGCCATGGAAATCAACTGTTCGGCCTTGAATTGTTCCAGTCCCGGGAAATTTTCCTGTGGATCTACAATGCAATAAAAGTTTCCTCCATAAGCCACATCCACGTTTAGTTTCCCCAACTCTTCAATCTCAATTTCCAGATTTTCTGCAGCCAAATAGCTTTTGACATTAGTCAGCTTGACGGATTTTACTTTTTTGCCTTCCTGCTTGTATTCGACCAGCACCAATCCAGCTGGGGCTTCCATTCGAAGAAATCCGGGAGTTTTAGGATGGATCAGTCCCTCTTCAATGGCAATGGTGATGGTTCCAATAGTCCCATGGCCACACATGGGAAGACAGCCGGAAGTTTCTATGAAAAGGACGGCAAAATCATTTTCCGGATTATGAGGAGGAAAAAGCATAGAGCCGGACATCATATCATGTCCTCTGGGCTCAAACATCAACCCAGTTCTGATCCAGTCCAGATGCTCTAGAAAATACTGACGTTTTTCCAGCATGTTATTTCCTTTCAGAAAGGGTACTCCTCCTGAAACAACACGTACCGGATTGCCACAGGTGTGGGCATCGATGCAGGAAAATGTGTGTCTTGAAGACATAAGAATTGAAATATTGGAAGATTCTAAAATTGAGAGTGGTAAGGTGGTAAAGTAGAAAGGAAGCTTCAACTTTACTTTTCCCCTCGTAAATCGTCATTCGTAACTCGTAAATTATTTTTCCCAATTCCCATTAACCATTCTCCAGATGCCCAGTGGGTTTTCATCCTGAAGGGCGTCGGGCAGCAAGTCTTGGGGCATATCCTGAAAGGCAATCGGACGTGCAAATCTTTTGATGGCATAAGCTCCGACCGAGGTGCTTTGTGGCGCTGTAGTGGACGGGAATGGTCCTCCATGCTGCATGGCATAGCCGACTTCCACTCCTGTAGGTACTCCTTTGAATAATAGTCGTCCGCATTTTTCCTCCAACAGATTTAAGAGGAATAACTGGTTTTTCAATTCCTCCTCTTCTGCCCAGATCGTAATGGTCAGCTGTCCATGAAGATGCTCAGCAATTTCTTCCAGCTCAGTTTGGCTTTGGTACACCACCATCATAGCAAAGGCACCAAACACTTCTTTTTGGAATAAGGAATCCTTCAACCAGTCATGGGCTTTGATTTCTGCCAATGCCGTGCTTCCGTTGATCAAATGCTTGGGATCAGCCACCTTCACCCAACGTAGTTCTTCACGGGCTTCCAAAAACTGAATGGAATCGTAATAGGCCTGAGCTATTCCCTGGTGAAGCATCGGGGCTGCTGCAATTTCTTTCAACTCAGCGGAAATCGCATTTTCAAAGTCCTTTGCCTGTTCTTCCGGAACAAAAATCAACCCCGGATTAGTACAGAATTGTCCTACACCCAAAGTCAGGGAGGAGACAAATGCCTTTGCCAGGCCGGGGATATTGTGGGAAAGTTTTTTCGGGAAACAGAAAATCGGGTTGACAGAGCCCATTTCCGCAAATACCGGAATGGGTTCCTCCCGCTTATTTGCCAAGTCAAATAGAGCTTTTCCACCTGCGTGCGAGCCGGTAAATGCCACCGCCTTTGCCAATGGGTGTTGGACCAAAGCCTGGCCTTCTGCAATACCTCCTTCCACATGGGTGAATAGGGCGGATGGTAATCCACATTTCAACAAAGCAACATGGATGCAGTCAGCCACTTTTTTGGAGGTTTCAGGATGGGCAGGATGAGCTTTGTAAATTACCGGGCAACCAGCAGCCAATGCTGAAATGGTATCTCCTCCGGCAGTCGAAAAAGCCAGAGGGAAATTGCTGGCGCCAAAAACTACCACAGGTCCTAAAGGGGTCAGCATTCTGCGGATATCTGCCCTTGGAAGAGGTGTGCGGTCTGGCATGGCTGGGTCAATCGTCGCTTCAACCCATGAACCTTCTTTTACCATTTTCGCAAACAGCCGAATCTGTCCAGTAGTCCTACCCAGTTCTCCATTGATCCTTCCTTCCGGTAGATTGGATTCCTGAACAGCCAGAGGTACAATTTCGGCGCGATATTCCTCCAGGGTGTCAGCTAAGGTGTCTAAAAACTCGGCCTTCTCTTTTCCTGGTAGGTTTTTGTAAAACAAAAAGGCTTCTTGGGCGGAAATAAAGATTTGATCTAGGTTCATATGATTGGAAAATTTTGAAATTGTAAAATTGAAAGTGGCTGGAAGACGGAAGACCGAAGTTCATTTCCGACTTCCGACTTCCGTCTCCCAGCTTCTTGCTTTCTCACAATTTCGGCCTTTTTGCCAATCCATCGGTAATTATCTTCTCAATTCTCGCTCTTTCTTCGCCGATCAAGGTCAATCTTGGTGCCCTCACGTGTTCAGATCCAACCCCGCAATGCTGCTCTGCGAGCTTGATGTATTGAACCAGCTTCGGATGGATATCCAACTCCAAAAGCGGCAAAAACCAGCGGTAAATCTCTCTGGCTTCCTCTATTTTCCCTTCCTGAACCAAGTTGAAAATGGTCACTGTTTCCTTGGGGAAGGCGCAAACTAAGCCAGCTACCCAACCTACGGCTCCCATCAGTAATTCTTCCAAAGCCAAAGTATCCACACCGCAAAGCAATTGGAAACGGTCTCCAAATCGGTTGATCATTCGGGTTACATTGGAAATGTCTCGGGTGGATTCTTTGATCGCCTGTATATTCTGACATTCTGCCAGCTCTGCAAACATATCGATGGTCACCAAAGTCTTGTAATCCACCGGATTGTTGTAGATCATCATCGGGAGTTTGGTGGCCTTAGCGACTGTTTTGAAATAAGTGACTACTTCTCTGGCATCCGCGGCATAGCGCATAGGAGGGAGGATCATCAAGCCGGATGCACCAAGCTCTTCAGCCTTTTTGGCCCAGAAAAGTGCGTCTTGAGTAGCCCCTTCAGCAATATTTAAAATTACCGGCACTCTGCCGTTAATATATTTTACCGTTTCAGCTGTAAGTGTAATTTTTTCCTCCTGAGACAAAACAGAGCTTTCACCTAGAGTTCCTCCCAGAATAATTCCATGAACTCCACTCTCCAGTTGGAAGTCAAGGTTTTTGAAAAACAAGTCCATGTCCAGACTTCCGTCTGCGTGAAACTTCGTGGTGACTGCGGGAAATACGCCTTTCCAGTTCATAGTTGTTTGGTTTTTTACCACTGAGGGCACTTAGATTTGAAATCAAAAGTATGAGGAGCTGGGTGGAATTACTTTCACTGGATTAATTCATTTTGGTATCATATTGATCAATTATTGAAATTTCGACTCTAATTTTGTTCAATTTGATATTATTTGTAGGATGGCTAAAGTTATTTCCTTTCAAGTTCCTAAATCCCAACGTGAGTTTGTCCGGTATCAGGAAGACCGTGGTTCCCATTTTTATGACAAACTTCACCAGCACCCACAGCTTCAGCTGACAGTGATTTTGAAAGGTAAGGGGCAATTCTTGAGCGGAGATTATCTGGGGAGGTTTCAGCCTGGAGATGTTTTTTTTCTGGGAGAAAATGCTCCCCATGTGTTTCGAAGTGATTCAGAGTTTTTTGATCCTCAACTGAACCTTGAATCGGCAGGCAATACCGTTTTTTTTGATTTCGAAACGTTAGGCAAGTCGGTGGGAGAACTGGAAGATCTTCAAAGTCTGAGGAAGTTCAAGGAATTCTCAGGCTTGTGCTTTCAGTTGGTAGGGGATACTCGGGAGAAGATTTCCCGGATTTTTGAGGATTTCGCTCCAAGTCAAGGTTTACTCCGATTCCAATTAGCTATCCAACTCTTGAGCTTGGTAGAAAATGCCGAGGAAGACTTGGTTCCCCTAAATAAAATCAACCTTAGTCAGGGACTTTCCGAAAAAGACGGATCCCGAATGGATCAAGTCATGCAGTTTATTTTGGAAAATCGATTTCAAAGGATCACTCTGGATCAGGTCGCCTCGGTAGCCAATTTGAGTAAAGAGGCATTTTGTAGGTTTTTCAAACTAAGGACAAGGAAAACCTTTACGCAATATTTGCTTCAACTGAGAATTCAAGAGGCGGAGAAGCTTCTACAGGAGACAGATTTAGGAATAGCTGCGATTGCATTTCGGGTGGGGTTTGAAAATTTATCCTATTTCAACCGTAGTTTTAAAGCCTTGATCGGAACGACTCCCCTGCAGTTTAGAAAAGCTTCCGAGTAATGACTCATGGGATTTGTATCATTTTTTCCACAGTAATGGGATAAGTATTCCCAGTATTTTTAGACTGGGATGAGTGGTTTTAGGCCAGAAAACAGCCTTCAGCTCATCTGGTGACCGATTACACTACCGATCCTATTTCTACCGCTGGCATGGCACCAATGTTGGCTTATTTCCGGCAAAACCAATTACACCATGAAAAAGCTATTTGTATCTTTTGCCTTCCTCTTATTGGGAGTATGCGCATTTTCTCAACAAGTCCGCGAACTTGATGAAATCAGCAGGGACAATTCTTGGCTAAAAGTAGGAGTCAATCTTGGAGTTCCTGTCGGGAATTATGGTAATTATTCCTCAGCAGCAATGGGAGTAGACCTAGCAGGTCAGTTTATGCGGACTGACAATTTTGGACTGGGTATCGCAACGGGATATACCCGTTATTTTGAAAAAGACAACCCGGATTTTGTTGTCAATGCAAAGCAAGGATTCGGCGTTATTCCTTTGGGGCTTATGTTTCGATACTATCCACAACCTGAAGGAGTTTTTGTAGGGATAGACGGTGGTTATTCCTTTGTTACTGGAAATAACTTCACAAAAGGAGGCGCTTATTTGAGACCTCAGCTGGGCTATCACAACTACGAATGGAATATTTTCGCTTTCTACAATCAAATCTTTGAGTCTTCTCCTATAAGTGACATTCAGTCTATCGGGGTAGCTGTGACTTATAATATCAGATTTAAATAAACCTAATCATGGAGAATCAACTCAGGACATATGGGAAAGGATTGGCTTTTACCTTCTTTTCCCTACTTATGACTCTTCAGGCATTTGCACAGGATAAGGGTCTGGAAATAGAAGTGAATATTGGAACAGAGCCGGTTTGGTATCAACAGACCTGGGTTTGGATAGTAGGAGGAGCAGTTTTCATCCTTCTGCTAGTGGCCCTGCTACGAAAAAAGAGATAGTCATCAGGTCGGGAAGAATTTCCCGACTTTTTTATTGGGGTAGCGCGAAAGCCACGTAAGCATCCCCACTTTTTGTTCCTTTCCCACCGCCACAGGCAATGACTAGGTATTGTTTTCCATGAATTTCATAGACTGCTGGGGTAGCATGACCCGCTGCCGGCAAAGGGGCTTCCCAAAGGATTTTACCGGTTTCTTTATCAAATGCCCTGATTTTTTCATCCTTGGTAGCGGCAATAAACAATAGACCTCCGGCAGTAACTACCGGTCCCCCATAATTTTCCGTCCCACTCATTTCTACTCCATACTTACTTAGAGAATCTATATGTCCTAAAGGTACCTGCCATTTTTTCAATCCGGTATTCATGTCTATTGCGGTCAATAGCCCCCAAGGAGGATTTGAACCATACATACCGTCTTCAGTTACCAACTTTTTGTATCCCTTCATATAATATTGTGGATACAGCTTTGTGTTTTCAGCCTGAAGTTCCTGTTTGTCGCCTTCCTCTGTTTTTCCCATCAGATAATCCACGAGCAGCCTTCTTTCTTCCAATGAAATATGGGAAAAGGAGGGCATGGCTCCCCTTCCTAATCGGAGTATTTTTTCCAAGGAGTCGGAGCTGTATTTTTTGTCTATCCCAATTAAAGTAGGAATGGAAGCTGCAACTCCCTTTCTGTCCAAACCATGGCAATTCCCACAATAATTCGAGTAGATAGCCTTTCCGGCATTGCCGAAATTCGCATTTGGGGTCATTTCAATGAGCCAGGGGATTTGATTCGCATTTACATAGAGAGTTTGGGTCTCGGGATCAAAGGAAGCTCCACCCCATTCTCCTCCTCCGTCCATTCCGGGGAAAAGTACGATTGGTTTTTCCGGATGTGGAGGCGCCCAAGTGTCACCCAAAATCGCGTTTTGGAGTTGATTTCGAATTTGATTTTCCCAATCCGGCTTAAGATTCAGGATGTCCTTTTCCTCAAAAACCATATTCATAAATGGCTCAGGTAAGCTCGGAATGGGTTGGGTTTTGGAGCTGAATTCCCCGGGCATCACGCTTTGGGTCACCGGAATTTCTTTTATGGGCCAGATGGGTTTTCCGGTTTCTCTTTCAAAAACATAGGTCATTCCCTGTTTGGAAATCTGGGCTACGGCCTCAATCCATTTCCCGTCTTTTTGGATTCGGATCAAATTGGGGTTGGCCGGAAAGTCCCGGTCCCAAATGTCATGGTGGACTGCTTGAAAATGCCAAATTCTTTTTCCTGTTTTGGCGTCCAGAGCCACAAGGGAATTGGCGTAAAGATTGTCACCGCTTCGATATCCTCCCCAGAAATCATAAGTAGCTGAACCCGTCGGGACAAATACGATTCCCCGCTTTTGGTCCACTGTCATGCCAGCCCAATTGTTGGCTCCGCCGATTTGGCGGATGTACTTGGGATTCCAAGTTTCAAAACCTTCCTCCCCTTCATGCGGGATGGTGTGGAATATCCATTCCCGTTTTCCGGTTTTGATATTGTAGGCTCGGATATGACCGGGAGCGGCATCCAGTCCTTCCGAGAGTCGCATGCCCATAATGATTTTGTCTTCAAAAATAACCCCAGGAGAGTTGGATACAATCAGGAAGTCCTCGAGGTCTGTATCCAAATCTTTTCTCAAATCCACTTTTCCTTGGTCTCCAAAGGTGCGTATAGGTTGGCCTGTTTTGGCATCTAGAGCCATTAGCCAGTTTCCGGCGGTGAATAGAATCCTTTCTTCATCTCCTTCCATCCAATAGCTGACTCCTCGGTTGGTGCCTGCCCAGGAATTTTCCCCTCCCAAAACCTGAAATGGATCGAATCTCCATAACTCGGCTCCGGTAGATGCATCCAAGGCAAATACATTCAACTTAGCAGTGGTTCCAAATAGCTTTCCGTTTGCTACGATGGGTTGACATTGAATCTGGCTCCGTTCTGTCGCATCCCCGGTATGATAGATCCACACCACTTGAAGTTGGGCGACATTTTCTCGGTTAATCTGAGTCAAAGAGGAATAACGGGATCCATCCTCGGGTCCTCCATAATGAGACCAGTCTGTATAGTCTATTTCAACTGCTTTATCAGTGCAAGAAAAGGCCCAAAGACAGATAGCAGCGATTAAGATTTTATTGGAAGTCATTGGGAGGATTTCATAAGGTAGATTTCAGGCTATCTGATTCTCTGGAGATTTAATGGGTTTGGTTTGGGTCACTTGGTCAAACTTAATCTCGTAATCTTCTCTGAGTGTTCCAAAAAGTCTATCCCAAATCAGAGTGTAAAGGCCATAATTCCCATGGAAATATTGATGATGCTGGTTGTGAGCTGTACCCGTGTTGATCCATTTTCCGATCCAGGTTCTATGGAAATTCTTGGGGTATAATTCATACCCCAGGTGCCCATAGACATTATAGGAAAACTGAAATAACATAAACAAACCGAATGCAGCTTGATGAACGGGAATGACTAACCCCAAGACTAGGATGATTCCCGCTTCCACTATCGCTTCCAAGGGATGAAAAGCATACGCTGTCCATGGGGAGGGATTGGTGGATTGGTGGTGAACTTTATGGATTGCTTTGAAAAGTTTGGGATGATGCATCATTCGATGAGCCCAGTAGAAATAGGCATCGTGGATCAAAAACATCAGTGGAAAACTCAAGTAAAAATAGATCCAGCCGTATTTGTCCACCGATTTGTAATATAGGGTGTAAGGCTCCAGGAGAATGAAAACCACAGAAGCTACCGTGGCGAAAATCAGAATAGTCATCAGAGAGTACGTGATGTCTCTGGAGTAATCCTTGAGTTTGGGAAATTTGGCCTGCATTTTTCGGCTTGCCAGGATTCCTTTGAGCACGAAATAAAAAATGAAAAAAACAGTGCCTGCAATCAGGAAATAACGAAAAGTCACGTTTCCGGCAATTCTGGTCCATCGAATGAAGAAATCTTCCCAAATCATTTTCTTGAGTTTGAAGTGTTTAATTTAATCAGAGAATCCTTTCCAATCAAAAGGGGCTGATGTCTCTCAAAGATTCCACAGATATAAAGTTCATCTGTTTTAATCTGAGACTTCCGAGAGCCATGAGTAAGTCGGGAAAATCCTTAAGTGCCTTTTAGTCTTCGTGGCTAAAAAAGTATTTACTTTGAACCATGTGGAAAGAAATCTCAGTCCTGATCCGTAAGGAAATCACCCTGGAGTGGAGGCAGAAGTATGCCTTGAATGGGATTTTGCTTTATGTGGTTTCGGCCGTGTTTATTACTTACCTCAGCGTAGGAGCCAAAATGGGGAACCTTTCCATTCCGACCTGGAATGCCCTGTATTGGATCATTATTTTATTTTCCGCGGTGAATGCTGTTGCCAAAAGCTTTGTCCAGGAGCATCAAGGTCGGCAGTTGTATTACTACATGATCGCTTCACCGGAGTCCATTATCGTTTCCAAAATCCTATACAATACTGGCCTGACCTTGATTTTGGCGCTATTGGGCTATGGCGTTTTTTCGGTGATTTTGGGGAATCCAGTCCAGGATCAAAGCCTTTTCCTGCTCAACTTGGTGTTGGGTTCTGTGGGGTTTTCGGCCAGTCTGACGATGGTGAGCGGGATAGCTTCAAAGGCAGGAAACAATGCCACTTTGATGGCTATTTTGAGCTTTCCGGTTATTATCCCAATTCTGCTGATGGCGATCCGCATTTCCAAAAATGCCTTGGATGGGCTGGATTGGAGTGTAAGTGCTGATAAGCTCCTGAGTTTACTGGCCATCAATGCAATTGTGGCAGCCACGGGATATATTTTGTTTCCCTATTTGTGGAGAAGCTGAATTCGATGTACGATTGACGAGTGGATGGAGGGACATTAAACCCCATATTCCCAAGGGAATTTTTTCTCAAAAAAAGAAATCGCTAGGTATCGAAAGGAGAACTGTTCGGTGTTCAAAGTCAATTTTCCAATTTTCCAATTTTTCAATCTTTCAATCCTTCTATCTTTATTCCATGGAAAATAAAATTGCTTTAATCACCGGAGCGACCTCGGGAATTGGAAAAGCCTCAGCGATCACCCTGGCCAAAATGGGTTATGATATCATCGCCACCGGTCGAAGAAAGGATCGTCTGGAAGATTTGGAAAAAGAACTTCCATCTACTAGTCGCTATTTACCTTTGGTTTTTGACGTGCGGGATCGGGAAAAAGTGGGCGAAATCCTAGGGAGCCTTCCTGAGGATTGGAAAGCTATCGATGTCTTGATCAACAATGCCGGGAATGCCCATGGGATGGATCCTATTCAGACCGGAAGTTTGGACGACTGGGATGCGATGATGGATATCAATGTGAAAGGATTGCTCTATGTCTCCAAAGCGATCATTCCCGGAATGACGGAGCGCAAATCAGGCACGATTATCAATATCGGTTCCATTGCCGGGAAGGAAGTCTATCCCAACGGAAATGTGTATTGTGGCAGCAAGCATGCAGTGGATGCCATTACCAAAGGCATGCGAATTGACTTGAATCCCTTTGGCATCAAAGTGATCGGAATTCATCCGGGTTTGGTGGAGACGGAGTTTTCCCTAGTTCGATTTAAGGGGGATGATCAGCGCGCCGAGAAAGTTTATCAGGGCTTTGAGCCCTTGGTAGCCCAAGACATCGCAGATATTGTGGAATTTGTGGTCAATCGGCCTCCTCATGTGGTGCTGGCGGATATTGTGGTTTTGCCAACTGCACAGGCATCTGCTACCTTGGTTCAAAAAAATCTTCCACAATGAAATACTTCTCGCTGCTCCTGATATTGGGAGTTATAGCCTGCACAAGTCCCAAGAGTGACCAGGAATCTTTTTCAGAACTGCAAAGAGAGGAAATTATTCCTATTACAGTTGGAGAGGGCCAATCTCTAGTGTCTCCGTTGGAGCAAAAATTAATTGATCAGGGTTTGGTGGATATCCAAACCGTGGATCCCAGCATCCGGGTGGAGTTGAAGTATTCCACGGAAGATAATTTTTTCGGAAAGGATGTGTACGGGGATTTGACCCGATGCTACCTCCAGCCTGAAGTAGCCAAGCTTGTGAAATTAGCTAATGAAACTTTACAAAAAGAATATCCCCATTTGACCTTGTTGATCTACGATGGAGTCAGGCCGCTGAGCGTGCAGCAGATTCTCTGGGACAGTCTGGACAAGCCCGATAGTATCAAGCCGCTGTATGTGGCTGACCCCAAGGTTGGGGGACTCCATAACTTTGGGGTTGCAGTGGATTTGACCATTTTTGATACCCAAGCAGATTCAGTTTTGGATATGGGAACTGGCTATGATTTCTTTGGCTATCCAGCTTATCCAGATCGGGAAAAACAGATGCTAGCCGAAAAGAAAATCACCCCAGCCCAAATTTCCAATCGGGAAATCCTCAGAAAAGTGATGAAAGGGGCAGGTTTTACAGGAATCGGTAGCGAATGGTGGCATTTCAATGCATTTTCACGAAAAGAAGCCGGAGAGAAATTTCCGCTTATAAAATAATTTTGGATATGGGATTTCGGAAATCGGTTTATTCCAGACAAATCCCAAATCCGAAAGTTGAAATCCGAAATCAAAACATCCATAACCCATAACCTCAAAACCTATGAATCAAAAATCGACATTTCTTACCCTTTTGCTGGCTTTGGTGTTCAGCTTTGCCGCTTTCTCCCAGCAGGGTGGGCAATATAGAGTTTTGGTATTTTCCAAAACAGCCGGTTTCCGGCACCAATCCATTCCTGAAGGTGTGGCTGCCGTGAAAAAACTCGGCCAGGAGCAAGGATTTGGGGTGTATGTCACCGAAGATGCCAATCAGTTTAACGATGAAAATCTGGCCAAATACGATGTAGTTGTTTTACTTAGCACCACAGGGACCATTTTCAATGAAGCCCAAAAAGCCGCTTTCCAGAAGTTTGTGCAAAGCGGAAAAGGAGTGGTTGGTATCCATTCTGCGACAGATACCGAATACGAATGGCCTTGGTACAACAAAATGATTGGCGCTTATTTTCTAGCACACCCAAGACAGCAAACTTTGAGACTTCAGGTGAAAGACAAATCTCACCCATCCACATGGCATCTGCCGGACAACTGGCTTTGGTATGATGAATTGTATGAATTCCGCGAAGTGAATCCTGCCATCAAGGTATTGATCAATGCCGACGAGACCACCTACGAGCCGGCCAAACCCATGGGAGCAAATCACCCGATGGCTTGGTATCATGAGTTTGACGGAGGGAGAGTTTTCTACACTGCCTTAGGTCATGTCGAGGCTGCTTGGTCCAATCCTATTTTCTTGCAGCACGTTCATGGAGGAATCTGGTACGCGGCTAAAGGAAAGCTTCCGAAGTGATTTGGAGTTAAATCACCTAAAAATCAGGAAAAAGATGAGGCTTCGGAACTTCCGAAGCCTTTTTTGGTTTTTCTTTACAACCAAAACAAGAATCCCATGCTGAAAGCACAAGCACGCCCTGTTCACCTCTACATGGAGGCCAATCCCAATCCCAATTCCCTGAAGTTTGTTGCCAATTTTATGTTGGTGGATGAGGGAGTCAGTTTTGATTTTCCGGATGTAGCCAGTGCCGAAAATAGCCAATTGGCCAAGGAGCTTTTCAATTTTGCCGCAGTCCAGCGGGTGTTTATCGCTTCCAATTTTGTGACTGTGACCAAGTCAGAGGAAGTAGAGTGGCCGGAGATCCAAACGATCATCCGGGATCATATCAAGCAATACCTGGAATCCGGACAAAAAGCCGTGCAGGCAAGCTTTGATAAGGATCCACTTTTCGATGAGAACGATTCAGAGGTGGTCAAAAAAATCAAAGGAATTTTGGATGAATACATCCGTCCCGCAGTAGAGCAGGATGGTGGAGCCATCGTATTTCACTCTTTTCAGGACGGTGTGGTGAAGGTTTTGCTTCAAGGTTCTTGCTCAGGCTGTCCGTCCAGTACGGTGACCTTGAAGGCAGGCATCCAAAACCTGCTGACCCGCATGCTTCCTGAAGTCAAGGAAGTGGTGGCCGAGGGAATCTAAAACATCTATTATGGGCAAACGGGACTGGTCTTGGGCACTTTTGGGCATTTTTGCGCTAGCCATCCGCTATTTTGCCATTCAAAATCCGGAAGCGACCGACGATTGGTATTCCCGTCGGTTTTTTCCAGGAGTACGAAATGTCATCGATCTGACGCTGGGGAATTTGCCTTTTCCCAGCGTCTATCTTTTTATTTTGGTGGTGATATTGGTTTTAGGGATTTATCTTATAAGAGTCCTTGAAAAACCTAACTGGAAATCCAAAAGTCTCTATTCATTTCAGGCATTGGCCAATGGGCTGGGAGCTTTGATTTTTTTCTTTTTGGTGCTTTGGGGATTTAATTACCAGCGAACGCCCATTTTTCAGCAGCTTTCTTTAAAGCCTAAATCCTTGAATCTGATTCAGCTGGAGTCAGAAATTAACATTACGCTTCGTCTGGTGGAGCAATATCGTACCCGCTTGACTTATGATACTTTGGCCATCACCGAAATCATGGAGTATCCCGAATTGGAAAAATTGGTTCGTGGGAATATGAGCGAGAATCTGGAGATTTTAGGATTGAACTTCACAGGGAGACCCCGGACTAAGATGTTCCCCCCTCCGGGATTTATGCGAAAAATGGGGATTCTGGGGATCTATTTTCCATTTACCGGAGAAAGCTACATCGACCCGACTTTGCACGCCTTGGAGCAGCCTTTTACAGTGGCTCATGAGATGGCGCATAGCTATGGGGTGACCAATGAAGGGGAGGCAAATTTTATCGCTTGGGTAATCTGCTCCAACTCGGAGTATCCCTTGCTTCGGTATTCCGGACACCTGCGTCTGTTGCAATACCAAATGAGGGATTATTACCGAATGGCTCCCGAGGAATATAAGACTTGGGTGAAAACCCTTTCCCGAGGGGTGAGAAATGACCTGAATTCACTTCGGGAAGCGTCCGAGGCGATCAAGCCATTTTCTCTGGAGCTGAGCCGAAAATCCAATGATATCTTTTTGAAATCCCAAGGGGTAAAAGCAGGTGTTAACTCCTATCAGCAGCTGCCTATGCTTGCTTATGCCTGGAGAAAAAGAATGAATTTGGAAGATTGATTTTGAATTTTTAGAAAGCTAATTAGTTTTAGAAAAATTTAATTCATTCTTCAAATGCGCAGCTTATTTCTTTCCTTTTGCTTTTTTATTTCCGTCTCCTTTTGCGGCTTTTCTCAAATGATCAAAGTCTCAGCCGAGCGGGATGATGCAGGCAATGTCCTGATTAATGCTTCCAATGCCGATGTGATTCCCTACACCTTGGTATTTGATTTTTCCAACCTTCAAAATTTGAGTGGGGGATCCAGCACGGTGATTTCCAATCCCGGGAATTCTAGAGTGGCTACCCTCAAGAGAATCAATGCCAATCAGGGGACCAATTACTCTTATACCTATTCCTATGTCAAAGGGAATATTTTTGCCAAGTCCAAAATTGAACCGGTGTACTTAATTCCTGTTCCTGCAGGGGTAACGGTGGAGGCTCAGGCCATGAAGAGCCTAGGAGAGACTATCAGCAAAAATGCGGGTTCCACATTTACTGGGGTATCATTTCGCTTCTCTGAGCCTTCCCCAATTCTGGCTCCTCGAAAAGGAATCGTTTCTTCCATGGACATGACTCATAATCCTGAGAATAAAAATCTAGCTTACTCAGCTAATGAGAATATGATTGAGCTCTACCATGAGGATGGATCTTTTACAAGAATATCCGTATTGAGAGCAGGTTCGGAGAAAGTAAAAATAGGCCAAACCGTACTTCCAGGGCAGATTCTGGCGGAATCAGGAGGCGAAAATTATGAAAATGGAAGGCATGTCAGGGTGGTGAACTTTAGGTATGAAAAAGAAAATACCGGTAAGTTTCATTCGGTCATCTTTCCGGTAAAGTATGCTGTTGCAGAGGGTACAGAAATGGTTTTCAAAGGTCAAAAAATTGAAGTGGCTCATCCTGAGGAGGTGATAGCTTTGGAACTTAGCAAAAAAGAGCTGAAATCCGTCCAGGAAGGAAAGTGATTTTATTTCCTGTTTCCAATCCAAACTCCTAAAATCACTCCCGCAATTCCAATGTAGTGACCTAAAAGCAATACCTCTCCATCCAAAACTCCCCACATGATTGCGACGATGGGAATGGTGTAGGTGACCAAGCTCGCAAAAAACGGGCTGGCACTTTTCACCATGATATTGAAAAGAATCAAAGCTGTCGCAGTACCAACCATACCCAGGATAGTGATGTAGCCTAAGGCCTGAAATGCATCTGGATGGGTAGCGAGCTTGTAGGAAAACTGCGTTCCGGCAAATAGATAAAGCAAGGCCAAAGGCAAAATCATCAACAGGGAAATGGAAGAGATCTCGATGGACTTCAGCTTGCTGAATCGGGTTTTGATCACGTGAAGGTTAAAGGAATAACAGATGCAGGCTGCAATCACAAAAAGCCCATAGGCATTGATTCCCTGAAGGGATTCCCATCCTCCACCATCCTTGTAAGTCACGAGAACAATCACGCCAATTAGGGCGATAAACAGTCCAAATGCATTTCTGTGGGTTATTTTGGTTTTGAAAAATATAGCTCCCACTAATACCACAAACAAAGGAGTCAACGCATTCAGTACCCCAGTCAAAGAACTGCTCAATTGAGTTTGGGCCATAGGGAAAAGAAAGGCAGGTATGAAGCTGCCCAGCAATCCGGCAATGATCAGGTTTTTGACCTGGGTTTTGCTGAGATTTTTTATCCTGGGTAGGGACAAGGGAAGCAAAAGCGTAGCAGCGGCTACCATCCTATAGGCACCGACTTCACCTGGAGAAAAGACCTCCAATCCTTTTTTGATCAGGATAAATGAGCTACCCCAGATGAGCGTCAGAATGGTCAGTAAAGCCCAGTTTTTCAGACTGTTTTCGGGGGATTGGGAGCTCATGGTAAAAGCTGGTGATTTTCGCCTGCAAAGGAAACAAATAGTAAAGTAAAAGTGACTAAAAAAAAGACCTCAGAAGAGAAATTTCTGAGGTCCGGTATTTATCAAGGTTGAAATTCATAATCTGCATACAATTCGGCTACCTGGTTCAGGATTTCGCATACCTGCTCGTAAGTGTCAGCGGTGACCATTTCAGTTCGGAATGGTTTGAAATTGGGCATGCCCCGGAAGTAGTTGGTGTAGTGACGTCTCATTTCCAAAATCCCCTGCTTTTCGCCTTTCCATTCAATGGAAAAATCCAGATGTTTTCGGGTGACGGCCAGTCTTTCGGTCAGGTCTGGAGCAGTGAGTTTTTCGCCAGTTGCCAGATAATGTTTGATTTCATTGAAAATCCATGGGTATCCAATAGAGGCTCGACCGATCATCATTCCGTCCACATTGTATTTGGCTTTGTACTCGGCAGCCTTTTCTGGAGAGTCGATGTCCCCATTTCCGAAAACAGGAATGTGCAACCTTGGATTGTCTTTGACTAAATTCAACCAAGACCAATCGGCTTCACCTTTGTACATCTGCTGACGGGTCCGAGCATGAATGGAAATTGCCTGGATTCCTACATCCTGCAGTCTCTCTGCGACTTCGACAATTTTGATAGTCTCGTGATTCCAGCCTAGTCGGGTTTTTACCGTCACGGGAATGTTTACACGCTTGACGATTTCTGCAGTCATGGAGACCATTTTGGGAATGTCCAGAAGAATTCCTGCTCCGGCGCCTTTGCAGGCGACCTTATTCACCGGGCAGCCGTAGTTGATATCCAAAATATCCGGACCAGCTTCTTCAGCGATAGCTGCCGCCTCCCGCATAGATTCAATCTCGTTACCAAAAATCTGTATTCCGATGGGTCTCTCATAATCGTAGACATCCAGCTTTTGAACACTTTTGGCCGCATCCCGAATCAGCCCTTCTGAGCTGATGAATTCGGTGTACATCAGGTCGGCTCCATTTTGCTTGCATACAGCACGGAAAGGCGGATCACTCACATCTTCCATGGGTGCTAAGAGCAAAGGAAAATCACCTAATTCTATATTTCCAATCTTTACCACTTCTCAATTCTAAATTTGCCCGTAAATTTAGCCCAAATATGGAGATTTACGAAACTCAGGCAGAAATCGCAAAACGGAAAAACTGGCTCTTGTCCTTGGTTGTCACAGTGTTAGTTACTTTTGGGGTTTTGGTTTTACTGCAAGCCATTGCATTGGCATTTGTTCCCACCTTGTTTCATATCACCCTGGAAGAGCTTTTGGGCTTGATGTCGGGCAATTATGATGTCCCCAATGGAAGGATGGCGATGCTTTTTGTGCAGGGAATTGGCTCTGGAATTGGATTCTGGGTTGCGGCCTGGATCATTACCAAATTTATCGACAAAGCCGAACTTCACTGGGAAGTTCAAAATCAGCGATTCATTCCCCGATACCTTTTAATTGTCTTGGGGATCACCTTGGGAGGAATGCTCTTCAACGGGCTTTTGATTTATTGGAACGCTCAGCTTTCCCTGCCGGAATCAATGAGTTCCCTGGAGAATTGGATGAAAGAAATGGAAATCCAACTCATGGAACTGACCAAGTTTCTCACGGATTTCCAGACTATTCCGGAGCTTTTGGCGGGGATATTGGTCATTGGGTTTTTCGCAGGTGTCGGAGAAGAAATGTTCTTCAGAGGCCTGGTGCAGCCCAAAATGCAATCCTATCTGAAGTCTTCTCATTGGGGAATTTGGGTGACCGCCATCATCTTCTCTGCGATTCATGTACAGTTCTACGGATTTGTTCCCAGAGTATTTTTGGGAGCCTTGTTTGGATACATGTACCACTACTCGGGAAGTCTATGGTATCCGATTTTGGCGCATATCATCAACAACAGCTTTACGGTATTGATGGTGTATTATTCAAATCAGGGGCTCATAGAGTTTGATTTGGAGTCCACAGATGACGTTTCATATCCTGCCGCTGTCTTTGGACTTTTGCTTCTTATAGTTGGATTCCTTTACTTTAAAAAAGTCAACCAAAAAGCTCATGGAGAACTGGATCAGGGTTTTTGAAGATCAAAACCAAATTCGGGCTGAAATAGTCAAGGGGGTTCTCGAAGAGCGAGGAATTCCTGCTGTTGTGATGAACAAAAAAGAGTCCGTCTATCAGCTCCACGGAACGTATGAGGTGCTCGTTCCCCACGAAAAGGTCCTCGATGCCATGCAAATGATTCAGAATGAGATCTCGTTTTAATATCAATAATTACAGCAATTTAGGTCAGCGTGCCATCACGGCTTTAGTGGGAGGGTTGATTGTAGTGCTGGGATCTATTTATTCAGATTGGACCTATTTCCTGATTTTCGGGGTGATTTTGGCTTTTTCCCAAATGGAGTTTTACAAGCTTTCTGGCTTGGACGGGATGCTTCCTCTGAAGAGTTTTGGGACATTACTTGGTCTGATGATCTTTGTGCTGACCTTTATGGTGGAAAAGGAAAGGATGTCTCACGAATATCTTTTCCTGATTTTCCCCTTGCTTTCTCTGATCTTTTTTGTGAAGCTGTATAAAAAGACCGATAAGAAGCCGTTTACAGGTGTAGCCTATACTTATTTGGGAATTGTGTACGTGGCAGTTCCTTTTTCCCTATTAAATCTGGCTGTGTTTTCTGTAGATCAGATTTATCATTTTGAAATTCTAATCGGCTGCCTCCTGATCCTTTGGGCCAGCGACACAGGTGCTTATTTTGCAGGGACAAAGTTCGGAAAGACCAAATTATTCGAGCGCGTATCTCCCAAAAAGTCCTGGGAAGGATTTTTGGGTGGGGCGTTCTCTGCGATAGGGGTGGCCTTTATCATTTCCCAGTATTTCCATGTGATTGCAGATTGGAAATGGCTGGTGATCGCCGGGATCATCATCATTGCTGGCACCTACGGAGATCTGATTGAGTCGCTTTTCAAGCGTTCGATCGAGATCAAAGACTCTGGCAAAGGACTCCCAGGACATGGGGGATTTATGGATCGTTTTGACGGATTGCTACTTTCAGCCCCTTTTATTACGGCTTTTTTGAAAATCTTCTAATTCTGAGGCTTGCTGTGTCAAAATCCTTTTAAGTTTGTATTGCATTTCGCTTTATTAAAAAAAACCCAATATGGCTTACATTGAACCGGCTCCGATAAAGGACAAAGAGAATCCTTTGGAGTCAATGATGGAAAGATTCAATATCGCTGCCGAAAAACTCGGTCTCTCCGATGAGGTGTACAACGTATTGAAAAATCCTGCCAAACAAGTAATCGTTTCCCTGCCTATTACCATGGACAATGGAAAAATCCAGGTATTTGAGGGGATTCGGGTAATTCATTCTAATATTCTAGGACCTGCCAAAGGTGGAATTCGTTTCGCTCCGGATGTTCATTTGGACGAAGTTAGAGCTCTGGCTGCCTGGATGACTTGGAAGTGCGCAGTTGTGGACATCCCTTATGGCGGTGGTAAAGGCGGCGTACGCTGCAATCCGCGGGAAATGTCAAAAGGTGAAATCGAGCGTCTGATGCGTGCCTATACGATGGCAATGATTGACGTTTTCGGTCCGGACAAGGATATTCCAGCTCCAGACATGGGGACAGGCCCAAGAGAAATGGCCTGGTTGATGGATGAATATTCCAAAGCTCATGGGATGACGGTCAACTCTGTGGTCACCGGAAAGCCATTGGTTTTGGGGGGATCTTTGGGTAGAACAGAAGCCACTGGTCGTGGAGTAATGGTGACTGCCTTAGCAGCCATGCAAAAGCTTAAAATCAACCCATTTCAGGCTACCTGCGCTGTTCAGGGATTCGGAAATGTGGGAAGCTGGGCAGCCCAATTGCTAGAGGAAAGAGGATTGAAAATCGTCGCAATTTCTGACCATACCGGTGCATTTTATAACGAAAAAGGAATCAATATCGAAGAAGCTATCAAGCACAAAGAGGCTAATAATGGTACTTTGGAAGGCTTCAAAGGCGGAGATCGCATGGAAAACCCAGGGGACTTGCTGACACTCAATGTGGACGTGCTTGTGCCTGCGGCCATGGAAGACGTGATCACCGCGGCTAATGCTGAAAAAATCCAAGCCAAACTGATTGTTGAAGGGGCCAATGGGCCAACTTCAGCCAAAGCGGATGCCATCATCAATGAAAAAGGAATCATGGCTGTGCCTGATATCTTGGCTAATGCCGGTGGGGTAACCGTGTCCTACTTCGAATGGGTTCAAAACCGATTGGGATACAAGTGGACTGCTGACCGCGTCAACAGAAGATCTGACCGAATCATGAAAGATGCCTTCGAACACGTGTACCAGGCTTCTCAAAAGTATGATGTACCGATGAGAATTGCAGCGTATATCGTGGCTATTGACAAAGTGGCCAAGACTTATACCTTCCGAGGAGGGTTCTAAGTCGAGTTCACCATAAAAGTTTTAAATTTGGGGCGTGGGAGATAATCTCACGCCTTTTTAACTCAAAAAAATGACTATACATCGAGAAGGACGTGTGCTACTGTTTTGGATGATGATCATCTTAGTGGCCTTGAATTATTTGATTTATTATTATTTCCCTGAAGCCAGGCTCTGGAGCAATGTAGCCATCATTGCCAGCGTGGTTTTTTACCTGATTATACTTCAGTTTTTCCGAAATCCGATTTTCCCGCTTCCCAACGAAGATGGGATAGTGTTTGCACCGGCGGACGGGAAGGTAGTTGTCATTGAGGAAGCTTTTGAGGAGGAGTATCTCAAAGAAAAGACAAAGCAGGTATCCATTTTCATGTCTCCGATTAATGTTCATGTGAATCGTTCGCCTGTCAAAGGCGAAGTGGAATACTTCAAATACCATCCCGGTAAATATCTGGTGGCTTGGCATCCCAAAGCGAGTACCGAAAATGAGCGGACTTCCATGGTGCTCAAGGACGCCAAGGGTACTAAAATCATGGTGAGACAGATAGCGGGAGCTTTGGCTAGAAGAATCAAATGGTATGTCAAGGAAGGCTCTCAGCTAGAACAAGGCGGTGAGTTTGGATTTATCAAATTCGGATCGAGGGTAGACCTCTTTTTACCACTCGATGCCGAAATCCTCTGTCATTTGGATCAAGTGACTAAAGGAGGAAGGACTCCAATTGCCCGGCTAAAATAAATCTCGGAAATTGTATCGAATGATTTAGTGTGTGCGTTTAGGAACTGAACCTTTATTAAAAACGCAGATGATGAAACAATATTTTTCTTTAACACTTGTAGCGGTAATTGCCATTTTGGTTTCCTGTGCTGAAAACGAAGAACCGTCCAGCCCCTTGTTGGGAACTTGGGAAAGTCGGGTATATGTAGATTCCCTTAACCTTTGGTTTGTGGAGACTATGGAATTTAAAAATGACAGCATTTTCGATTTGACTCAATCCTTTCGGAGCTCTGAAACGGGACCGGATCTCGGCTATCGTCTAATGGCTCCGAGTTGGTATAATCTTGAAGGAAGCACCTTTAAATTCTATTATTCAAATGGGCTTTTTCATTTCAGTACTCCTAACGATCCTGCTTTGTATGTGCCAAAATCAGAATTAAAAGTTGGAGTGGCTGATATTTTCAGAATACCGGAGGGAGTATTAACCTTTACATCCGACAGGAAAAAATTTAAGTACGAGGAAAATTGTTTTGTGGTGAGTCCAAATAATCCTTGTATCCAGTTGCCACCGAAAGAATATATTCGGGTGAAATAAAAAAAATGGCTTTCTAATAATTAGGAAGCCTTTTTTATTTTAAATAACCACAGGCCCATTCCCGCTGAGGTCAGGAAAAAAATCAGAGTACTCCATTCGAAAATTCTTCTCTCGCTGAGCTTGGTATCGATTTCTTTTTCCTTTTCTGCCAAAGCTCTCTTCAGGATTTGAACGTCCCTTTCGAGGCTCTGAGTGATGGTTTTGTAATCATCTTTTTCCTGACCGATTACCGCAGTTTCCACTTTGCCTGAAAACTTCAGCTCTTCGATGATCTGATTGTCCTTGGCAAGGATTCTCTCCAGCCATTCGTTGGTTTCGATCATGTCTTTTTTGGTTCTGTTTCCAAAAATCCCAGACTTTTTCGACTCTGACTTTTGCCATTGCTGATGAAGTGCCTGACGCTCCTGAACAAGCTTTTCTAGCTTGGCACTTTCCATATTAGGGGTTTGCCACAAGGACATCCAAAGGGTAAAAATGATTGTCAGCATGAATATTTGTTTATCCTGAATTTTGCAAAACACAAGCCAAATTCCGAAAGCATGGGGCAAACTGCCCAAGGTGCCTACTTATTGAGTAACTGGTTTCCAGCCCCTTGTCATTTCCTTTTTTCCGGGAGGTCCTGGAGGGTTCTCCACTTCCAATCCCAAAGATTTCAAATCTCTTTTCAGTTGACCTGTTGCAGAATAGGTGGTGAATAAAGCTCCGGGCCTCATCGAATCATAAACTTTAGCCAAAGCTTCTAATTGCCACAATTCAGGCTGCTTTTTAGGAGCGAAAGCATCAAAAAACACCACGTCGCTGGGGTAAAGTTGTGCTTCCTCCAAGGTGACTTGATCTTTTTTGAAGTTGAAATATTCGGAAACTGGACCGCCTTCATTCCAGGGAAGTTCATGTAAAACTTTGAAATACTTATGGAAATGCCAGATGCCATCGTTTTGGTCCACATAGTTGAGTTGGGAATAAATTTCCTCAGGTAGTGGAAAAGGCTCAATGGTATGATATAAAACGGGAATCTGATTTTGCTCTGCCCAAACCAAGGCTAGCCAGGCATTTAGCCCTGTGCCAAAGCCAACCTCAAAAATACGTATGGGGAATCTTTTGGGATTTCGAGCGAGCCAAGAGTCCAAGCCATACAGCATAAAGACGTGAATGGATTCCCGATAAGCTCCATGAAAACTATGGTATGTCTCCTGAAGCTCTTCATGATACAGAGAATGTGACCCATCCTCGGTAGTGATGATTTTTAGCTTGTCACTCATACTTTATAAATCAAAGCGGTACAATAGGCAGCTATTCCTTCCTGTCGGCCGACGAAGCCCATAAATTCCGAAGTGGTTGCTTTGATGGAAATGGCTCCTTCCTCTACTTTCATCACCTCTGCGAGGCAAGATTTCATTGCTGGGATGTGTGGGTTCAGCTTTGGGACCTGCAGGCAAACGGTAGAGTCTAGATTGCCGACTTCATACCCAGCTTCACGGATCATTTTCATGACTTCCTGAAGTAGGATTTTGCTGTCAATTCCTTTGAATTTTGGGTCTTTGTCCGAAAAATGGTAGCCTATATTTCTCATGTTTGCCGCTCCGAGTAAAGCGTCACAAATGACATGAATCAGCACATCGGCATCCGAATGCCCGACTGCACCTTTGGTGTGTTCTATTTGGATTCCACCCAGCCAAAAGGCATATCCCTCCTGAAGCTGGTGGACGTCGTAGCCAAAACCTATTCTAAATGGAGTCATTTTGGTAAGGATTGATAATGGATAACTGAAGATTGGTCCTCGCAAAGAAGGCGCTTGGCCCAGGATTGAATTTGTTGTGGGCCGATTTCCGATTTTTTTTCAAATTCTTCCCAATATAATTCAGGATCTCCCAAATGGGCAAAATAAGCCAAGTTCATCGCCCGGTTCAGTAGTTGGATTGACTCGTAGGACTTTATGGCCTCGCTTTGATTTTTGATTTTCTGCAGCTGATGAGTAGAAATTCCCTGATTTAAAAACTGCTCGATCACTTCATTCAAGGCTTGTTCAGCCTTGTAAGAAGTAACGCCGTGGGACATTTTTCCAGAAAATACCAAGAGCCCCGGATCCACCGAGCCGGTGATGTATGCACCGATAGAGGCAAAATCATTTCCTTTTCTCACCAGAGATTGTTCCAGGATCGAGGACTTGCCAAAGCCCAATAAATCAGTAATCAGGTCGGCTTCAAGGTAACCCTCCTCACCTCTGGCAGGCATCTTAAATACCTTATACAAAGCATCTGTAGGAACTTTTGCCTGAATTTCTTTGACTCTTTTTCCAGCCTGTGGAGCATCCCTGGGGATGATTTCTTTAGGAATGTGGGGAGAAGGGATAGGTCCAAACCATTTCTCGGCGAGTCTTAGGATTTCTTGAGAGTTCACATTTCCAGCGACGACTAGGATGGCATTGGAAGGGTAGTAATGGGTCTTGTAAAAGTCCCAGATATCCTCCGGTGTATAGCCTTCAATATCGCTAAGGTTTTCTCCGATGGTAGGCCAGCGATAAGGGTGAACGTCGAAAGCGAGGTGACGAAGGTGGTGCCAAATGTCTCCATAAGGCTGATTAAGATAGCGCTGCTTGTATTCTTCGATGACCACTTTCCGTTGAGTCTCTATGGTTTTGTGGTTGAGACTCAGTTGAAGCATCCGGTCAGATTCCAGCCAAAATGCTGTCTCCAAGTTGGATGCGGGCAGCGTCATGTAGTAATTCGTGATGTCCGGGCTGGTAAACGCATTGCAAGAGCCTCCGGCACGCTCCAAGGCTCTGTCAAACTCAGGAACATTGGCAGAGCTGCCAAACATCAAGTGCTCAAAAAAATGAGCTAAGCCGGTTTTCCCGGGTTTCTCAAACCTCGAACCGACTTTGTATAAAAGATTGAAAACGGCGATTTGACTTTGGCGATCTTCATGGGTGATCACCTCAAGTCCATTGTCTAGAAAATACCTTTTATAGGGCAACATGAGGATTTAATCCAGAATGAATAGATTTGGTTCAGCAAAATTTAGCTTTTGTGTCGATGGGTTCGCAAGGATTTGGAAGAAAAAGGCGATAACTTTTGCCACTAATGTAACTTGTCAGAATCTTTATAGAAAAAACCGAACTTTGGTGAGGATCGCTAAGTTAGCATTCCCAAACCCACTTCACCCAATTCCATGGAAAAACACTGCGTAGAGCTACGAAAAACAGGTCAGTTTTCTGGATTTTTTTTGGATTATCTGGAAGGTAAAGATTCTCTGAAGCCTTTTTATACCCATCTCCCCAAGCTGGAAAGTTTCCCTTCAGCCATCGCCGCCAAAAAATTTGACTCCCAAAAAAGAGAAATTCTTTCCCAGAGTCTCTACCGTCAATACAGTGAAATGTCATTGCAGGATGCTGTCGCTGAAAATGTGGAAGCCCTGAAGAGTGGCAATACATTCACAGTAGTTACTGGGCACCAACTCAACCTTTTTACCGGTCCGCTTTATTTCATTTATAAAATTGTCTCCACCATCAACTTGGCCAAAAAGCTCAAGTCCGCCTTTCCGGAATTCCGTTTTGTTCCGGTGTATTGGATGGCGAGTGAGGATCATGATTTCGACGAGATCAATTATTTCCGTTTTGATGGGAAAAAGTACCAATGGAATTCTTCCCAGACCGGTGCAGTGGGGGACTTCGAGCTGGATGAAAGCTTCAGAGCTTTTATGAAAGAAGTGAGCTTTGCTCCGGAAGTATTTAAAGAAGCTTATCTAAGCAGCAAAACTCTTGGAGAAGCAGTCAGAAAATATGTCGATGGACTTTTTGGGGCAGAAGGCTTGGTTGTCCTGGACGGGAATGATGCTGATTTGAAATTCTTATTCAAGGAGGTGATTGCAGAAGATTTGTTTTCTCACTCTCCATTTCAAAAAGCCATTGAAGCCACAGAGCAGCTGGAAAATTTGGGCTACAAGAGTCAGATTTTTCCCAGGGAAATCAACTTCTTCTATTTGGACAATGGAGTCCGGGAGAGGATTGAGCAAGTCAATGGAAGATTTCAGGTTTTGAATACGGAGCTCAGTTTTTCTGAGCAGGAAATGAAGGAACTGGTAGATAATCATCCGGAGCGATTTAGTCCGAATGTGGTTCTAAGACCACTTTACCAAGAAATGATTTTGCCAAATTTGGCTTATCTGGGTGGTCCAGCAGAGGTTGTTTATTGGCTTCAGCTCAAAGGTGTTTTTGACAACTTTAAGGTTCCCTTTCCGGTTTTGCTTCCCAGAAATTTTGCCTTGATCTTAGATACTCTGACACAAAAGAAAATGGAGCAGCTAGGCTGGGGTGTGGAAGAGGTGTTTCAGGATTTTGAAACATGGAAAAAGAGTTTTGTTCAGGCACACGCTTCTGTGGATTTTGAATTGGGAAAGGAAAAGGAAATTATTGAAACCCTTTTCGCAGAAAAAGGTAAGGAAGCTTCCCAGTTGGAGAAAAGCTTGCTACAGGCCTTTGAAGCAGGAAAAGTCAGAAGTTTGAAGATTTTGGATCAAATGTCCGCCAAGCTACGGAAGGCCGAAGAAAGAAAGCAGGCAGTGGATTTGGAAAGGGCAAGGCGGATATTAGAATTTGCCTCTCCCAACGGAACTCCTCAAGAGCGAACGGTCAATATGATGCAGTTTTATCTTTCCAATCCTGACTTGATTTCGCAGTTGCTGGGGTGTTTTGACCCACTAGAGTTTGAAATGATTGTCTTAAAGCATAAATGAAAACCAAAACCAAAGCTGATTTTCGCTCCGAATACCGGCAGCTTCGAAAAAATGTTCCTCACGATAGAGTCCAGGAAATGTCTCGGCAGATTTGCCTTCAATTTCTAAACTGGCTGGAAGGACATCCTGAATTGCAGCATTTTCATCTGTTTTTTCCGATTGACAGATTCAATGAGGTAAACACTTTTTTTATCAAAGAGCACCTGGATAGCATGGGAAAGACCCTCTATACCTCTCAGACGAATAAACAGTCAACTGCTCTTGAGACCCTTTTGCTTCCGAAAGAGGCTGAGTTTTTCAGAGACGAGTGGGGGATCCCGGTCCCTCAAGAATCCATCAAAGTTTCACCTTCCAAAATCCAGTTGGTCTTGGTTCCACTCTTGGCTTTTGATCTTCAGGGCAATCGGGTAGGATTCGGAAAAGGGTATTATGATTCTTTTCTAGCTGCATTGGACGAAAAAGTAATCAAAATGGGCCTAAGTATTTTTCATCCGGAAGAAAGGATTGATCCTGAGCCACATGATGTTCGTTTGGATTATTGCATAACTCCGGAAAAAATTTTTACTTTTTAACCTTAAATCAGAATATTTTGAAAGCTACTAAATTCATTGCCCTGGCTATCTTCTTTTTTGGCTCGGGCTTTTTTCTTCCCCAGTTATCTGCTCAGTATAGTTTTAGGGATTACAATACCATGGTGGGGGTAAGAGCTGGGACTTCATTTGGAGGCTCTGTGAAGCACTTCATCACAGATCAATCAGCCTTGGAACTGATGGGGTTCAACCGCTGGAAAGGCTGGAATTTTAGTTTACTCTATGAGTACCATATCAATGTTCGGGAATTCAGAGGATTGGAATGGTATCTGGGTGGAGGAGCCCATTATGGGATCTGGAAAGAGCCTAAAGCAGAGCCCCCTTGGGTGTATAAAGGAACAGAAGATTATAAGGCTTATGGAGTAGATTTTATAACAGGATTAGAATATAATTTTTATAATACTAATCTTTATTTAAGCTTCGATTGGAAGCCTGCATACAATTTTGTTGACTTCACAGGATTATGGTGGGACGAAGCATCCTTTACATTAAAATATTCCTTCTAAAATTGAAAAACCGGTTAAAAATTTAACCGGTTTTTCAATTTTTGACAAAAAATTCCTGAATTTGTTACGAAAAAAGAACCATATATTTGGTTTTTTTCAAAAATTCTATTTTACAAATTGAGAAAATATCGATTCTCAAAATTTTATTATGATTTTTACCTAAAAGGTGTGTTTTTATACTAAAAATTCTCAAAAATTCGGATTTAAAGCAACTTTTTAAGTTTTTTTTCACCAAATAGAAAAAATTTATTTTTCACTTTTTTCGTGATTTTCGAAATATTGTTTTGCTAATGTTAGCAATTCATAAGAAAGGTGTTAATTATTGTTAACAATATGGGGGTGCGACCAAATTATCAGCTTTTTCCTCCTTTGAAACGAATTTTTAACCGCTTTTGAAATTTTGCCAGAATAAATTTTCTTTACGAATCAACTAAACTAAATACCTTATGAGAAAAGCTTTACTCTTTGTTGTTGCGCTTTTCACCATGGCACTCAGTTATGAGGTGTCAGCGCAGCAACGGGTAATTACCGGCAAGGTAATTTCCGAGGAAGACGGTCTAGGGTTGCCCGGAGCAACTGTTCTCGTGAAGGGTACAACAGTGGGTACTACCACCGATTTGGATGGTAATTATTCCATTAATGTACCTGCGGGATCAAATGTTCTGATTTATTCTTTTGTGGGATTGAAGTCCTCCGAAGAAGTAATTGGCAACCGAACCGTGATCAATGTCACTCTTAAGACTGACGCAGCACAACTGAATGAAGTTGTTGTAACTGCGATCGGTATTGAAAGAGAGAAAAAAGCACTGGGTTACGCCGTAACTTCAGTGGGTAACGAGCAATTGGAGAACCGTCCAGAAGCTGACGTCGCCCGGGTGTTGCAAGGAAAAGTTCCAGGTGTGAACATTACTTCAACCAACGGTATGTCAGGTTCCGGTACTAACATGGTAATCAGAGGTTATTCTTCTGCTACCGGTTCTAACCAGCCTTTGTTCGTGGTGGATGGTGTTCCTTTCAACACCAGCACAAACAATGCTAACGGATTTACAACTGGTGGTGCTGCTACCTCTTCTCGATTCTTGGATATTGATCCAAACAACATCGAGAGCATGTCTGTATTGAAGGGTCTTTCCGCAACAGTTCTTTATGGTGACCAAGGTAGAAACGGGGTAATCCTGATCACTACCAAATCCGGTGCATCCAAAAGAAAAGCTGCTGAAGTAACTGTTAATCAGTCTGTATTCAGCAACACTGCAGCTTCCCTACCAACTTATGGTCAAATTTACGGAAACGGTTTCCAGCAAGCTCCTGGATTCTTCTTCTCCAACTTTGGTCCTAGAATGGATGAAGGAAGAACAGTAAACCATCCGTATGCTACTTCATCTGTTGCTTCTGTAAGAAACGCTTTCCCTCAGTTCTGGGTGGATGGTATTATCGGAGGAACTCCAGTACAGTATGAATACAAGGCTTATGCTGACCCATCTGAAATTTTCTTCAGAACTGGTATTGTTTCCAATACTTCTGTGGCTATTTCCGGTGGTTCTGACAAGACAGGATTCAATGCTAGCTTTGGCTTCACCGATGACGAAGGTTTCGTTCCTGGCAACGAATTGAAGAAATATAACTTCGGTTTGGGTATCAACTCTGCTGTGACTGATAAGTTGTCTGTCAACTCTTCATTCACTTTTGCAATCACTGATTTGATCACTCCTCCAGTTAACGCTTCATTCGGATCTGGACCAAGCGGTGGTATTCCATCTGTGTTTGCTCACGTGCTTTACACGCCAAGATCTGTTGATTTGGCAGGCCTGCCTTGGGAAAACCCAGTAGATAAGAGTTCTGTTTACTATAGAGGTGGTAATGATATTGTTAACCCTAATTGGTTGGTTAAAAATTATGTGAACTCTTCTGACGTGAAGCGTTTCTTTAATTCTACTTCCTTGAACTACGATATCAATGACAATTTCTCAATCACCTATCGATTGGGTCTGGATACCTACTTCGAAATGCAGGAATTGAGATACAACAAAGGGGGACCTTCTTCTTCTTTGGCTACTCAAACTGGTTATTATAGAACGATTAATATCCAAAACACCATTTGGAACCAGGATATTATCTTGAACTGGAAGAAAGAATTCTCTGAGAAATTCGGAATGAGCGCGTTGTTGGGTGGTAACTCCCGATATGATGTGTACGACCAAAACGGTGTCGCTTCTCAAGGACAGCTTGCCTTTGGTCTTTTCCGTCACTCCAACTTCTCCAACTCTTCTTCCAATGATGCTTATTCTGGAGGCACTATGAACTTCGGATCAGAGGAAAGAAGATATGGGGTGTATGCAAACGTGACTTTGGATTATGCAGATTATTTGTTCTTGAACCTTTCTGCAAGAAATGACTGGACTTCCACCGTAGAAGCTGAAAACAGAAGCATTCTTTACCCAGGAGCATCTATCTCTTTCATTCCTTCTACCGCATTTGATTGGAACTCTTCCACTGTCAATGACCTGAAACTGAGATTAGGTTACGGTACTTCAGCTGGTTATCCTTCCCCTTACAGAACTAGAAACGTTTTGGCACAAAGTGCAAGAGCTTTCGACAGAGGCGGTGTAACTCAGACTCACTCCGTATCCAACGTACTTGGTAATCCGAACTTGAGACCAGAGCTTCACGGAGAATTGGAATTCGGTGTGGAAGCTGTAATGTTCAATAACAAGTTGAAATTCGATCTTTCCTTGTACGAAAAAAATACAAGAGACTTGATCACCAGTGCTCCAATTGACCCATCTACAGGATTTACCTCTACTACAACCAACATTGGTAAAATCAGAACTCGTGGTGCTGAACTCCAGGCTACTGTGACTCCAGTTTCTACTGCCTCTGGTTTTGAGTGGAATTCTACTCTTAACTGGTCTAAGTATAGAACTGAGGTTATCGAGCTTGGCGGTGGATTGGAAGAAATCGTTGTGGCTGGTTTCACTACCCTAGGTAACTTCGCGATTCCAGGCAGACCGTTCAACATTATCAAAGGTATTGGTTTTGATAGAGATCCAGAATCAGGACAGCCAATCATTCTAGGAAACGGTGTGCACAAAGCTGCTGCTGACCTAGTTGAACTTGGTGATCCTAACCCACAGTGGACTGGTTCTTGGATTAACAACTTTACTTTCAAAGGATTCTCTTTGAACGTGATGATGGAGTACAGACACAAAGGCGCAGTATTCTCAAATACGGTAACGGCTACACTTGCAAGAGGGGTGACCAAAGATCCAGTTGCTGATAGAGAGTTGACCTTTATCATGCCAGGTGTGAGACAAGATGGAGTGAAGGCTGATGGTTCTCCGAACTATATCCCTAACGACTATCAGATTTCTGCTTCTGACTACTTCTTCTCTGGTTATCAGGGAGCCACAGATGAGCCAAACGTATTCGATGGATCCATGTGGAGACTTCGTGAGGTTTCCTTGTCCTATCAGTTGCCAAATACGCTCATGGCAAAGACTCCTTTCAAGAGAGCTTCTTTTGCACTTAGCGGTACCAACTTGTGGTTCTTGGCAGTTAACTTCCCACCAAACATGAACTATGATGTGGACGTGTTGGGTACAGGTGTAGGTAACGGTCTTGGATTTGACTTCGTGACTGGTCCTAGCTCAAGAAGATTGGGTGGAACGTTAACTCTTACTTTCTAACCCTAAACTAGAAATGACAATGAAAAGATTTATATATAGCGTGACTTTGGCATCTACGATGCTATTCGCCACGTCTTGTGAAGAAAAGTTAGATGAGTTGCTGGAAAACCCAAATGCGGTGAATGCTCAAACTGCTTCTCCTGATTTCTTGCTGAACAGTATTCAGCTGGGCTATCAGGGAATGTGGTATGGTATTGCCGATAGAGGTGCGAGACTTACTCGTCAGATCAATCAAGGTTCTGCCTTGTATGAATTAGCATATACTGCTCCAGCTACCAATGGTACTTGGTCCACAGCCTATGCAGGTATCTTGGCTGATATTGATTTCTTGACTCCTCTTGCTACCACTGCAAACTTGCAGAGGCACTTGGGGATTGCTAAGACAATCAAAGCCATGGTTTTGTTTGATTTGGTAGATACCTTTGGTGATGTACCTTATTCAGAAGCTTTGGATGCGGCCAACTTCAATCCTAAAGTTGACGATGATGCAGCTATTTATACTGCGGCTGCTACCCTTTTGGATGAAGCAAAAGCTCATTTTACTGCCAATACTGCAGGTACTCCAAACGATTATTTCTATAACAGAAATTATACGAAGTGGGTAAGATTGGTGAACACGCTGAAATTGAGATATTTTCTTACCAGAAGATTGATCGATCCGGCAGGTTCTAGATCTGGTATCAATGCTTTGATTGCTGAAAATAACATGCTTAAAACTGGTGCTACGCTAGCTGCTAGTGATGACTTTGTTTTCACTTTCGGAACTACTGCTGCCGATCCGGATTCCAGACATCCTAAGTTTGCTGGTCAGTATACATCAGGTGGTGGAGATTATCAGTCGACTTTCTTTATGCATCATTTGACTGTAGAAAAAGGGTTTGATGATCCGAGAGTACGTTACTATATGTATCGTCAGAGATTGACCAACACCACCAACGTGGACGAGCAAGAGTGTATCTCTCAAATCCCTCCTCCGCACTATTTGGTAGGTGGCTTCCCATACTGTAATCCTGCTGGAAACAGAGGTTATTGGGGAAGAGATCACTTGGATCCAGACGGTATTCCACCAGATGGGTTGGCTAGAACTGCTTATGGTGTTTATCCATCCGGAGGTAGATTTGACAACAACTCTGCGTCTCCTGTAAACAACCCAAGCTTGGGCGCAAGAGGTGCTGGTGTACATCCAATCATGTTGGCTGCCTATGTGGACTTCATGTTGGCTGAAGCTGCGCTTACTCTTGGAACAACCGGAAATGCTAAGGATTACTTGTTGTCTGGTATCAGAAAGCAAATGACTTATGTGCGTTTGTTCTCTCTCACTAGTGCTGAGGCTTCTGTGATTACTGCTTTTGATCCAAATGATCAGTTCAACCGTTCAGTAGAAAATTACATCTCTTTCGTAGGAAACAGATATGATGCAGCTGCTAACGCGGATTCAAAGCTTAATGTGATTGCGACAGAATATTGGTTGGCATTGTATGGTAACGGTTTGGAAGCTTTCAATCTTTACAGAAGAACTGGTAAGCCTGCGAAAATGCAGCCAGCCTTGGAAGAAAATGCAGGTCCGTTTATCCGTTCATTCTTGTATCCAAACAACTATGTTGTGACTAACCTTAATGCTAGTCAGAAGAGCAATCTTGCGCAACAAGTGTTCTGGGATAATAATCCTGCATCACCTTGGATTTATTAACCACAAAATTAGAAAACATGAAAATGCTAAAATATAGTTTCGGCTTGTTCGCCATGGCTCTCATCTTTCTAAGCTCTTGTCGTGATACTATCGAACCAAACGTTCCTTATACTACTTTCGACAACGGTGCTTACTTGAGAACAATTGCAAGAACGAGTACAACCTTCAACTTCTTCAACCTTCCCGGGTCAAAATTTGCTTTGACTTTGGAAGCGGTTGACAAAGAAGATGGAGCTACAGTTCAGACTGTAGAAATCCGTGTTCGTCATAGAAGATTGATTCCGGGTGTTGGTTTGCAGTACACTCCTGCTAATGATGTTCTTGTGAAAACATTGCAGGCATCAGATTTCAAACCAAACAATGATTCAAGATTCCTAAGAGCTTCTTTTGAAGTAACTGCTGCTGAGGCTATCTCTGCGGTGGGTTTGACGGCTGCCGGAATCGAAGGTGGTGACGTATTTGAATTCAGACTTGTGCTGAATGACAAATTTGGTAGAAGATTTAGCTCTGATAACGTTACTACTAACGTTGCTGGTGCCCCATTCTACGCTTCTCCTTTCCAGTATCCTGTCAGCGTAATTTGTCCTTCTGATCTTGCAGGTACCTACCAGTTTGATCACTTGGAAACATTCTGCGGTAAAACCTTCTCTGGCTCTACGACTTGGACAGCTGTTGCATCGGCTCCTGGTTCATACACCGTGTCTGACGGAACCTTTGGTTCTTGGCAGGCTTGTTATCCTGATACTTGGGGTAGCGGTAACGTAAGAATCAATGATGCTTGCGGTAGATTGACCATGACGGGTACTGATAAGTATGGAGATAGCTACTCTATGACTGTTAAGAGCGCAACTGCTTCCGTATTGACCTTTGAATGGGTGAATACTTATGGTGAATTTGGTACTGTGGCTGTGAAGTCCAATACCGGAAAGCCTTGGCCAGCTTTGCGTTAAGAATATTTTAACCAATTTTAAAGCAGTGTCCTTAGGACACTGCTTTTTTTTTACATTATATATATTTGGTTAGCCAAATAAGCGGTTTTTTAAAATGAAAAATAGGCCTTAGCTTTGTTCTCTTCTGAAACTAACAGCATGGACAAATTCTCCTATATCGCGAATGCACACGTCACCTATATCGACGAGCTTTACGCTACTTACAAAAGTGATCCTGCCTCAATAGACCCGAGTTGGAAAGAGTTTTTTGACGGCTTTGATTTTGCGCTTGCCAATTATGGCCAAGAGGAAAATGGAAATGGCACGCCATCACCTGCGGCTAAACCTCTCCCGAAAAATGGAGCTCTGGCCACACCAGGTACCATCATGGACATGGAGCAATTGCCGAAAGAGATTAAAGTTAGAGCTTTAATCCATGCCCACCGTTCCAGAGCGCATTTGAGATCCAAGACCAACCCGGTACGAGAAAGAAGAGACCGTAAGGCTCTCATCGATCCTCATGACTTTGGTTTGGGCGATGAGGACATGAATACAGTATTCCAGGCCGGAAATGAAATCGGCATTGGAGATGCAAAATTGGCAGATATCATCTCTGCCCTTAAAACGATTTATGAAGGCCCAATGGGCTTTGAATACCTCTACATCCGGGATCCGGAGATGTTGGATTGGTTTAAGACTAAAGTTGAAAAAGAAGCTTTGGCATTCAACCCATCCACAGAGGAAAAGAAAAGAATTCTATTCAAACTCAACCAAGCTGTTGTTTTTGAAAACTTTTTACACACCAAGTACCTCGGCCAAAAGAGATTTTCTCTGGAGGGTGGTGAAAGTACCATTCCATTTTTGGATGCAGTAATCAATACTGCAGCGGTTCATGGAGTGGAAGAAGTCATGATCGGTATGGCTCACCGCGGTAGGCTTAACGTTTTGGCGAACATCATGGGCAAGACCTATGAGCAGATCTTCTCTGAATTTGAAGGGACAGCGAAGCCAGATCTCACTATGGGAGATGGTGATGTGAAGTATCACATGGGCTATTCTTCGGATATCGTGACCCCTGAGGATAAGAAGGTTCATTTGAAGTTGGCTCCAAACCCTTCCCACCTCGAAGCTGTAAATCCAGTAGTAGAAGGATTTATAAGAGCAAAAATCGATCATGAACATAAAGGTGATGCCACCAAAGCACTTCCTATCTTGATACATGGGGATGCTGCTGTGGCAGGACAGGGGATCGTGTATGAAGTGACCCAAATGGCTAGCCTAAAAGGCTATAACACCGGTGGTACGATTCATTTTGTGATCAACAATCAAGTGGGCTTCACCACGGACTTTGACGATGCAAGATCATCCATCTATTGTACCGATGTCGCTAAAATCATCGATGCTCCTGTCATCCACGTCAATGGTGATAATGCCGAAGCAGTGGTCTTTGCTGCCAAGTTAGCTGCGGAATTCCGTCAGAAATTCAGCAAGGATATCTTCGTCGATATGGTCTGCTACAGAAGACATGGCCATAACGAATCCGATGAACCAAAATTCACCCAACCTGAACTTTATAATATCATTTCCAAACACCCAAATCCTAGAGAGATCTATGTGAAAAGGCTGACAGAAAGAGGTGATATTGATGCCAAAATTGCGGCTCAGATGGATGAAGAGTTCCGTCAATTACTTCAGGATCGCTTAAATATGGTCAAAGAAAAACCTCTTCCTTATCAAGCGACCAAGTTTGAAAGAGAATGGGGAAGTCTGAGAAGATCCAAGCCTGAAGATTTCGAAAAATCTCCTGAAACGGGCATTTCTGCTGAATATATCGGTAAAGTCGCTGAAGCACTGACGACTATTCCAAAAGGCTTCAAGCCAATCAAGCAGATCGAGGTACAGATGAAGCAGAGAAAAGATATGTTCTTTGAATCCAAAGAACTAAACTGGGCTGCTGCTGAACTTTTGGCCTATGGATCCTTACTTTTGGAAGGTAAGACAGTCAGAATCACCGGGCAGGACGTTCAAAGGGGTACATTCTCTCACCGTCATGCAGTAATTCATGACGCAAATACCAACCAGCCATACAATTCTCTAAAAGAGATGAAAGAGAGAAAGGGGCCTTTCTATATCTACAATTCTCTTCTATCAGAATACGCCGTTTTGGGCTTTGAATATGGATATGGCATGGCAAATCCGAATTCTCTGACTATTTGGGAAGGTCAATTCGGGGACTTTGCCAACGGTGCTCAAACGATGATTGACCAGTTTATCTCCTCTGGAGAATCCAAGTGGCAAAAAATGAACGGTATCGTGATGCTTTTGCCTCATGGGTACGAAGGTCAGGGTCCTGAACACTCCAATGCGCGTCCTGAACGATTCCTTCAGCTTTCTGCAGAATATAATATGGTCGTGGCCAACATTACTGAGCCTTCCAACTTCTTCCATTTATTGAGAAGACAGTTGACTTGGGAATTCCGCAAGCCATGTGTGGTAATGTCACCAAAGTCTCTACTGAGACATCCAAAGGTAGTGTCCCCGTTGTCTGAATTCACAAGTGGTCATTTCCGTGAGGTCCTTCCAGACACTACAGTCAATCCTAAGGACGTGAAGCGTGTGATTCTATGTACAGGAAAGGTTTATTATGATTTGGAGGAAGCACGGGAGAAGGAAAAAATCAAGAATGTTGCCATTATCCGTGTGGAGCAATTGCACCCACTTCCAAAAAATCAAATGTTGGAAGCTTTGAAGGCCTACAAAGGTGCTGAAGTGGTTTGGGTTCAGGAAGAGCCTGAAAACATGGGATATTGGAATTATCTTTTGAGATTGTTGTACAAGGATATTCCGATGAGTGTCATCGCTAGAAAACCAAGTGCTTCTCCGGCGACAGGATACAACAAAGTCCATGTGGAAGAACAAAAGTATATAGTATCTCAGGCGTTGAAGCTAAAATAACATAATCTACCCCGGAGGTCATTCCGGGGTTGTTTTTAAAGAAATAAATCACAAAAAACCATCCTTCCTGAAAGATTTGAAGGAAAAATATTAGGACCATGAGCAAAGAAATGAGAGTACCCACAGTTGGAGAGTCTATCTCGGAAGTCACTGTAGGGCAATGGTTTAAAAAAGATGGAGATGTCGTTCAGATGGACGAAGTACTCTGTGAACTGGAGTCTGACAAGGCTACTTTTGAATTTCCCTCTGAAGCTGCAGGGGTATTGAGAATCAAAGCACAGGAAGGCGATACGCTTGAAATCGGTGGATTGATTTGTGTCATTGAAGAGACGGCTGAAGCCTCCTCTTCTGCTCCAGCTGCCGCACTAACTGCTGCCGCTCCTGCAAAAGCTCAGTCAACCGGTGAAGTGAAGGATATGATCGTTCCTACTGTCGGTGAGTCCATTACAGAGGTGACTTTGGCAAATTGGATCAAAAAAGACGGAGACTTTGTAACCTTGGACGAAATTATTGCTGAGGTAGATTCTGATAAAGCCACTTTTGAATTACCAGCTGAGGCTACCGGAATTCTTCGCCATGTTGCCAAAGAAGGTGATGTGCTGGAAATCGGTGGTATGATTTGTAAAATTGAAGTCACCGACTCCGCGCCAGCAGCTTCTTCTGCTCCAAGTGCTGAAGCTGCCCCAGCTTCTGCTGCTTCTGCCTCCACTAATTACGCTTCCGGACATGCATCTCCAGCTGCTTCAAAAATCCTATCTGAAAAAGGAATCCCAGCTTCGGCTGTTGCAGGAACAGGAAAGGATGGTAGAATCACCAAAGAAGATGCGTTGAGTGCTCAAAAACCAGCTTCTGCTCCTCAAGCAGCTCCTAGCCCAGCTCCAAAAGCTTCTGAGTCTGCTCCTGTAGCACCAGGTTCCAGAAATGTCAGAAGAGAAAAAATGTCTTCTCTTCGTAAGACTGTCTCCCGTCGCTTGGTCGCTGTAAAAAATGAAACAGCGATGTTGACCACCTTTAATGAGGTGAACATGAAGCCAATCATGGATTTGAGATCTAAGTTTAAGGATCAGTTCAAGGAAAAGCACGGTGTTGGACTAGGTTTCATGTCTTTCTTTACCAAGGCAGTATGTGTGGCCCTTCAGGAGTGGCCAGCAGTCAATGCGATGATCGATGGCAACGAGATCGTTTACAATGATTTCTGCGATATTTCCATTGCTGTGTCTGCTCCAAAAGGTCTTGTGGTTCCAGTAATCCGCAACGCAGAAGGAATGTCCTTCGACCAAATCGAAAAAGAAATCGTAAGGTTGGCTGGAAAAGCTCGAGACAACAAGCTTTCCATCGAGGAAATGACCGGTGGAACGTTCACCATTACCAATGGTGGTGTGTTTGGTTCCATGATGTCCACTCCGATTATCAATGCTCCTCAGTCAGCTATTCTAGGAATGCACAATATTGTGGAAAGACCTATGGCTGTAAACGGAGAGGTGAAAATCCTTCCAATGATGTATGTGGCCCTTTCTTATGATCACAGAATCATTGACGGTCGAGAATCTGTGAGCTTCCTAGTTCGAGTAAAACAACTTCTGGAAGATCCGACTCGATTGTTGTTTGGAGTTTGATTCTTTGTACGAAGTACTAAGTACAAAGTATTGAGATATAGTAAATAAGGAAGGGTTAGGTTAATTTGAGGAGACTATTTTTAACCTAAACCATTTTCTTATGAATCGTTACAAAGAATTACTTGTTTGGCAAAAGTCCATTGATTTGGCAGTTGAGGTTTATCAACTAACTGAAAAACTCCAAAAGAGGAGAAATTCGGGCTAATAAGTCAGATAAATAGAAGTGTAATTTCAATTCCTTCCAATATAGCAGAAGGAGCAGGAAGGAACACTCCGAAAGAATTCAACAATTTCTTGGGAATAGCCCAAGGCTCTTCATTTGAATTGGATACCCAATTAGTTATTTCAAATAGATGAGGATTATCAAAAACTTGGATTGCAACCAGAACATATCCAAAATATGGTTGCAAAGCTTAAAAAAAGTCTAAATGTTTAATTTCAGGATGCTTGGTACTTTGTACTTGGTGCCTGGTACAAAGATCAAAATATGTACGACGTCATAGTAATCGGTTCTGGTCCTGGGGGGTATGTAGCAGCGATTCGCTGCGCTCAGCTAGGTATGAAGACCGCAATAGTTGAAAAGTACTCTACCTTGGGCGGCACTTGCCTCAATGTAGGCTGTATTCCATCCAAAGCACTTTTGGACTCTTCTGAGCATTATCACAATGCCTCTCATACCTTCAAGACTCATGGGATTGAGGTCAAAGGCCTGAAAGTTGATTTGGGTCAGATGATCTCCCGGAAAGAGGATGTGGTCAAGCAAAATGTGGAAGGGATTCAGTTTTTGATGAAGAAAAATAAAATTGACGTTCATCAGGGCTTGGGATCTTTTGTCAACAACACTAAGGTGAAAGTGACCAAAGACGATGGTTCTTCTTCTGAGATTCAGGGGAAAAACATCATTATTGCTACAGGGTCCAAGCCTTCAACTTTGCCATTTATCAAGTTGGATAAGGACCGTGTCATCACTTCCACTGAAGCTTTGAAATTGAAAGAGATTCCAAAGCATCTGGTTGTAATCGGTGGCGGAGTAATTGGCCTGGAGCTAGGTTCAGTATATGCCCGTTTGGGAGCTAAAGTATCTGTGGTAGAATTTATGGATTCTATCATCCCTACCATGGACAGAACCATGGGTAAAGAGCTTCAAAAATCCCTGAAGAAAATCGGTTTCGAGTTTTTCCTTAAGCATAAAGTGACTTCTGTGGAAAACAAGGGTAAGGAAGTAACTGTGAAAGCTGAAGACTCCAAAGGCGAAACCATTGAAATCAAAGGTGATTACGTTTTGGTATCTATTGGTAGAAGACCTTATACCGATGGCCTGAATGCTGAAGCCGCTGGGGTGAAGTTGACTGAAAGAGGTCAGATTGAAGTAAATGATCATTTGCAGACCTCAGTCTCTAATATTTATGCAATCGGCGATGTGGTAAAAGGTGCTATGCTTGCCCACAAAGCTGAGGAAGAGGGTGTCTTTGTAGCAGAGACATTGGCAGGTCAAAAGCCACACATCAACTATAATCTGATCCCTGGGGTAGTATATACCTGGCCTGAAGTGGCTGCGGTTGGTTATACCGAAGAGCAACTGAAAGAAAAAGGAATCAAGTACAAGGCTGGAAAATTCCCGTTCATGGCCTCTGGAAGAGCCAGAGCTTCCATGGATACAGATGGACTAGTGAAAGTGCTGGCAGATGCTGAAACGGATGAAATACTAGGCGTACATATGATCGGTCCAAGGACAGCCGATATGATTGCTGAGGCCGTGGTAGCTATGGAATATCGGGCTTCTGCCGAAGATATTTCCAGAATGTCTCATGCTCATCCGACCTATACAGAAGCTTTCAAAGAGGCTTGTTTGGCAGCAACTGACAATAGAGCACTCCATATTTAAGAGAAGTTTAGAAAATTATTTAGAAGCCATCCTGATCTTTTGGGATGGCTTTTTCTTTTCTTCAAAATTGGCTTACTTCCCTTATGAAGTTCAAAATAGCCATTTTAGGAGCAGGAAATGTGGCTTGGCATCTCGCGCCGGCTTTGGAAGATGCAGGTCATGAGATCACCGAAGTCTATGCCAGGGATCTGAAAAAAGCCCAAGAAATCACCGAGCGTCTGTATGCTGCAGATCCAACTGATAACTTGGATTTTTCAGAAAGCAAAGCGGAGATTTTTATACTGGCAGTAAAAGATTCAGCGATTCCAGAGCTTGCAGATGAGGTTATTTTACCCGATGACAGTATTCTGGTACACACTTCGGGGGCAATGCCTTTGGATGTTTTAGGGTATAGTTCCGCTTCTTACATCGGGATTCTATATCCTCTCCAGTCTTTTACCAGAGGAAAGAAAATGGAAATGGATGAGGTGCCCTTTCTTCTGGAATCGGAGGATCAGCAGGTGCTTCAAAAACTCAAAAAACTGGCAAAAAGTATTTCTCCATTGGCCTATACTATCAAGTCTAAAGACCGGAGAGCTATTCATGTGGCGGCAGTATTTGCCAGTAATTTTTCCAATCATATGATCCGGATCGCTGAGGAAATCATGAGAAGGCAGGGGTTGGATTTTGAAATGCTCAAGCCCTTAATCATCGAGACGATATCCAAAAGCCTTCAAATCGGTGCAAAAAATGCTCAAACAGGTCCTGCAATCCGGGAAGACTATGAGACACTGGAAGAACACCATAAATTTTTGAGCTACAACGAGTCTATTGCTGAGATTTATAGGCTGGTTTCTCAGGATATTTTGGATAGCTGATCAATGATTCCAGGTTCCAAACTTTCCGGCTTGGTAATCTTCATAAGCTTCATAAATCTGTTGTTGTGTATTCATCACGAATGGTCCTTGTGCCACAACGGGTTCATTAAATGGCTTAGCATACCCCAAAATTACGATGGAGTCTTCCATAGCCTCTACTTGAATTTGGGATCCGGTGTTCTCAAATTCGATTAGATTTCTAAACTGAACCTCTTCTCCATTTACATCCAGCTCACCTCTTACGATGTAAAAGAATATATTTTCCTGTTCTGGAACCTCAATCTCAAATTTTCCTCCTTTTTTCAAATAATAAGTAGCCAGATTCAGAGGGAATTGACCTTCAAAGGCACCTTTTACTCCTGCATTATTTCCAAAAAGCTGTTGAACCTGCACTTTTCCTTCATCCAGTTCAAAGGAGGGAATTTGGTCTTTTTGCAAGCCAACATATGCGGGCGAGATCATTTTTTTAGCAGCGGGTAGGTTGAGCCATAGCTGGAGAATTTCCAGATCTCCTCCCTTTTTCTTGAATTCTGAGCTCGATACTTCAGAATGGATCAGCCCCTTTCCTGCAGTCATGTACTGCACCCCTCCTGGTCCAATTACCGATTCATGGCCTGAAGAATCCAAATGCATAATATCTCCTTCCAAAATGAATGTCACCGTTTCCATCCCCCGGTGTGGATGTGGACCAAAGGGAAGGCCTCTATTTCCAGCGGGATAGGTTTGAAAACCATGATGATTGAGAAAAAGAAAAGGATCAATCATCTGAAGACTCCTCGTGGGCATGGGACTGTAGGTCACCAAATCGGCAATGGGTCGATATTCTGCTTTATGGATTTTCTTAAGTACTCTCATGAATCAAATAGTCTAAAATTATTTCTTTCTCAATTCGAAAAGGTCCATTCGGCGGTCCTTGAGAGTTCTAACACTTCCAAATTCATTTAGTTCTCTCAAAAGAGATAGATCAACGTCTGCTATCAAGGTCATTTCTGTATTTGGGGTGGATTCTGCTTTTATTCCATTGGTAGGGAAAGCAAAGTCACAAGGTGTAATGACCATGGATTGGGCATACTGGATATCCATGTTATGCACTTTTGGAAGATTCCCTACACTTCCAGCCATCGCTACATAGCATTCATTTTCGATGGCCCTTGCCATGGCACAATTGCGCACTCTGGAGAATCCATTTTGAGTATCTGTCAGGAAGGGAATAAACAAAATGTCCATTCCTTGTTCTGCCAAGATTCTGGTGAGCTCTGGGAATTCTACATCATAGCTTACCAAAATGCCGATTTTTCCACAGTCGGTGTCAAAAGCTTTCAGCTGATGGCCTCCCTGCATTCCCCAAACTCTGGCTTCAAGGGGAGAAATGTGCAGCTTTTCGTAATGCTCCACACTTCCGTCTCTTTTGCACAGGTAGCCCACGCTGTAGAGTTTGCCGTCTATCATCTTCGGCATCGAGCCGGTGATGATATTGATGTTGTAGGAAATGGATATTTTGGAAAAGCGTTCTTTAATTTCTTCAGTATATTTTGCCAAGCTTCGGATGGCCTCCGCTTCAGGGAGGTCATTGAATTCGGCCATCACGGGGGCGTTGAAAAGCTCCGGGAAAAGCGCAAAATCACAGCGATATCCTGACACAGCATCCACAAAATATTCCGCCTGCTGCATCAATTCATCGATGTCTTTATAAGGCCTCATCTGCCATTGAATCAATCCTAATCTCACAATGGATTTAGTGGATAGGGCTTTTTTGGAGGGCTTTTGATAATAGATGTTGTTCCACTCCAGCATGATGGCAAAATCCTGGGAAGCGGCATCGCCTTCCAGATAATTAGTCAGAATCCGGGCAGGATGAAAATCATTGGCCAATTGGAAATTCAGAACAGGATCATAGATTTTTTTCATCTTGACTTGCTCCAGATACTCCTTTGGAGTGAACTGATCCGCATATCGATGGTAATTTGGAATCCTTCCTCCAAAAACGATTCCTTTAAGATTCAGTCTTTCGCAAAGTTCCTTGCGGTAATCATAAAGCCGGCGTCCCAGTCTCAGCCCTCTGAATTCGGGCTTTATAAATACGTCAATGCCATACAATAAATCGCCCTCATGGGTGTGGGATTCAAAGGTGAAATTTTCGGTAATGTCCACATAGGTATGTTCCCCTTCCAACTTGTCCTCATGAACAATGATGGAGAGTGCACACCCTGCCAGCTGTCCGTTGATTTTGATGACGACCTGTCCTTCGGGAAACTTCCTGATCAAAGTTTCAATTTGCGGTTCCTTCCAATAAGCATCGGGCATGGTGCGATAGGAAGACACCATGGCTTCTTTCAGTTCTTGGTAGTCACTGAGCTTTAACAATTCCAGGATGATGGATTCTATTTTTAGGTTATTCATAAAAAGGCTGCAAAAATTCTTATTTAAATAATCTGTCAATCTGTAAAATCGTTCCAAGGAGCACATTGGCTCCGTTGGCTATATCTTGTTTACTGGAAAATTCCTCAGGGGCATGACTGATGCCATCTTTACTGGGAATGAAAATCATCCCCATTGGGGCGAGTCTTGCCATTTCCTGGGCATCGTGTCCGGCTCCACTGGGAAGGCTTAGGGTGCTAAGTCCTAGGTTCTTGGCTTGAGCTTGGATAATTTCTCTTATTTTTTCGTCAGCCATGGCTGGGTGACTTGCTACTTCGATATGGTTGATGTCCAGCTCAGTTTGACTAGCAAAGGCAAGTTCTTTGGCCTTTTTTTCCAGATCAGCATAGATTTGCCAGATTTTTTCAGAGGAGAGATCTCTTAGCTCCACATTGACCTTGACTTCCCCGGGTATAACATTTCCTGCACCTGGGAAAGCTTGGATTTTTCCTACAGTGCCGACTTGGCGACCCTCATAGCTATTGACGATTTCGTTCACTGCCAACACAAATTTCGCCGCTGGAAGCATGGGATCTTTTCTCATATTCATTGGAGTGGTGCCGGCATGATTTGCTTTTCCTTTAAAAGTAAACTCCCACCATTCAATCGCGACAATACCTTCCACCACTCCGATATTAATTTTTTCCCGATCCAAATTGCCTCCTTGTTCGATATGCAATTCAAGAAATGCAGCGATATCACCGGGCTTTCTTTTGACCTCGGGGATTCTATCAGGATTCCCTCCCAGTTTTCGGATACCTTCTGCATGACTGATCCCTGCATTGCTGACCACATCTAGCGCAGAGGAGCTAAGAGAACCCACAAGCGCCCGGCTACCGATCACTCCGCCTTCTTCATTGGCAAAAATGATTACTTCCAAAGGGTGGTCTGTATATAATCTGTTTTCTGCCAAAGTTTTGACCACTTCTATTGCACTCATGGAGCCAACTGGACCATCGTAATCTCCTCCGTTGGGCACCTCATCGATATGTGATCCAAAAGAGATGGGTTTCATGGATGTGTTTTTGCCGATTCTTCTTCCGATGATATTGCCTGCATAATCAACGGAAACTTCCATTCCCGCATCCCGCATCAAGTTCATGACATAATCTCTGGCTCTGAGATCATGATCTGAATAAGCTACGCGGTCGGTTCCACCTTTTTCATTTTTTCCAAAAGTGGACAAGGTCATCAATGACTCATGCAGCCGGTCTGCATTGACTTTCAGATTTTGCGCATACGAGCTTAAAAAGAGAAATTCTAGGCAAAGGCTTAGAGTTAAAATATGGATTTTCATGTCTTAGGGATTTCTCGAAAGTATAGATACAAAAAAAGTCCCTTTTTTGAAGGGACTTGAGTTCTTATTTCAACCAGGCTAGTTTGACCTCGTCTGGTGCCTTTATCCGGTCAGCCAATCTCATGTAGCGATCCGCCAAGTTGGACAAATAATCCTGTGCTTTTGCTGCCAGATCGTTTAATCCTGTCACGGCTTCGATTTTCCAGAATTCTACCAAATGTTCGATGATTCGGGCATAATCCCAACCGGTATAGATCCCTACTTTCTGGGTGATTTCAGAAAAGTCCTTGTAAAGATTCGGTCTGTTCCCTCCTTCACCCATCAATACTGCAGGCATCACGATTTGCTTCCGCATCATTTTTTCAAATGCCACCATGGCTCCGCTAGGGTCGATTTCGAAGATTCTTCCCATAAAAGTTTTGTAAGCCTTTTCGTGTCTGGCTTCGTCTCCTGCAATGGTTTTGCAGATTCTTGAAAGCACATGGTCTCCGGCCTTGTCGGCTAGCTTGCCGGTGTTGACGTGAGAGATCTTTGTCGCTCTTTCCTGGAATGAAGTGTAGATCATTGCCTGATAAGGATCGGCATCCGTGTTGGCGTCGAATCCATTCGCAATTAATCTATGGATGGTGCGTTCTACAGCACCCATATCCACTCTTCCGGTTAGATAAAGGTATTTGTTTAACAGATCCCCGTGGCGGTTTTCTTCTGCTGTCCAGCTTTTGGACCAACGAACCCACCCGGATGGAGAGACCAGACTTCTGTCCTCGTTTATTCCTTCCAAGAGGTTGAAATAAGTTTGGTAGGAGGGAAGAGCCTCTTCTGTGATCATATTTCCAATCAAAGAGGTCAAAACAGTATCCGGAATACCTTCCGCACGCTGCTTTAACAACTTGATGTCTTCTAAAGCTTCAGGGTTGGATAAATCTGGAAGAAAATCGGAAGGCTGCCAGCATTCTTCCGGATCTACCAGCATATTTTCAACAGCGTCTGATACTAGGCTGTCTAGCTGGGAGATCACCTCCATGTTCTTTTCTAATTCGTAATTGATTTCTCCTGATTTCATAACTTGAATTTAATCCTAAAGGATTGTTTCCAAAGGTAACCACAAATAAGCGGATTTAAGTTAGAAAAACTTGATTTTGGATTTGAGTTTCCTTAAGGCGTTTCTTTATACAACGGATAAAGCCCCCTTGCGGAGGCTTTATCTAGATAAATTATCTGAATTAGTAGTCTAGCTTGTAGGCAGCGACTTTGTTTTTGAAGAAAGTGGGTACGTAAACGATCTTTTCGGCAGCATTGTAGCCGATGTCAGCGGTGTTGGATTCAGCAGCTTTTGTGTCCAACATCATGGTTTCTGTTGAATCGTTTGCAAACCAAATTTCACCAACCCATCTGGAAGCTACATAATTTCCGTCTCCCAAAATGATCAGTCCATCACCTCCAGTGACTTTGGAATTGATCAATGTGGTAGTTCCGTCGGCATTCCATTTTTTCAAACCGGATTCATCCAGCCCATAAATTGTTCCATCCGTGCCTACTGCAATCCCGTTGATACTGGTGTGTCCTTCAGAGACTGTCGTAATAGCCCCTTTTGAATAGGCGTGCACTTTTCCGGTATTCATATCCGTGAAATAAACTGTGCCATTATAGGCTGCTACATCATTCAAAAACTGAGCGCCTTCTACTTTCCATTTGTTCGAGATTTTCGCATTGGCAATGTCGATTTCAACAAACTCATCGATATCGGTCACGTAAAGCTTGCCATTAGAAATGGCCATCCCTTTAGGAGCATTCAATCCACTTACCCAGGAAGCGTTTAAGATTTTTCCATCTTGGGAAATAATTCCGATGGATCCTTTTCCGTCCTTTCCTAATGGATCTTGGCCTTCAATATTGGAAACGTAGATTGTTCCAGTGGCCTCATCAAAAAGAACCGATTCATTAGTCATCAACGAATCTGCAGTCTCCCAGAGCAAGGTAAGAGTCGGGGTTTTGGCGGCTTCAACTTCTTCTGCTACCTCTTCTGTTTTTTGAGGAGCACAGCTAAAAAGCAGTGCAGTGGCTGAAAACGCGAACAAAGAATTTTTAAGAATTGATTTCATAAAGTTTTGAAAGTATATGTTAGTCAAATTTCTGAATTTCTCACTGGAAAAGAAAATCCTGTTCTGGGTATGATTGTTTAGGGTTTTGAAAATTTTTGGCTAAAAAAACCTCGCTATGTCTCTAAAATATTTCGAAAGTGGATGGGATAAGCAAATTTGAAACCATTGGTGGATTTTTTCTAAGGGGATTGTCAAAAAGGTAATATCTTCCCATTTATCCCATCACTATTCCTATGAAGAAATATGTTTACGCTGCCTTCCTGATCGGAATGGCCTTTTCCTGTGCTCCCAAGGAGGAAGCTGTGGATTACACCAAAATGACCGATGAGGAAAGACTCAAGGTCGCTACCGAAATAGCCCAATCCACAATCATGGTCGATGGACATGTGGATTTGCCATACCGTATGAAAGTGGGCGGATTTACATTGCAGCGGGAAATTCTGGATGTTTCTGTAAGGACTCCTGATGGAAATTTTGATTACCCAAGAGCTAAGGAAGGCGGTCTGGATGCGCCTTTTATGTCGATCTATATCCCGGCTGGAAATCAGCAGATTCCCGGAGCTTCCAAGGCTCTTGCTGACTCATTGATCTTGATGACCGAGCGATTGGCAGCCACTTTTCCCGATAAATTTGCCATGGCCTACAGCCCGGCAGATATTGAAGCGAATTTTGCCAAAGGCTTGATTTCATTGCCTATGGGGATGGAAAATGGTGCAGGATTGGAGGATGATCTTTCCAATGTGGAATATTTCCATGGCCGGGGAATCCGCTACATAACCTTGACCCATGGCAAAGCTAATCTCATCGGAGACAGCAGCTACGACTCCATTCGGCCTTATGGAGGCTTGAGTGAGTTTGGAGAACAGGTGGTCAAAGAAATGAATCGAGTAGGAATCATGGTCGACCTGAGCCATGTGTCTGATGATACCTTTAAAGATGCATTGGCGATTACGCAAGTTCCGGTGATAGCTTCCCATTCCTCCGTGAGAAAGTTCACCCCGGGCTTTGAAAGAAATATGAGCGATGAACTCATTCAAGCTATGGCCAAAAATGGCGGCGTCATGATGATTAATTTTGGAGGTAGCTTTATTGATTCGGCCTATGCGGCAGGTTCTTCCAAAGTTCGGGAGCACTTAGTCAATTACATGGCTGAAAATAACCTGAGCAGGTCAGACTCAGCGTTTCGGGTATATGCAGAAGCTTATGCTGCTGCCAACAACCCTTTCCCGACTGTTCAGCGGGTCGCTGATCACATTGATCATGTAAAAAACCTGGTTGGAATCGATCATATTGGCCTAGGTTCGGACTTTGATGGAGTAGGAGATTCTCTTCCCACGGGATTGAAGGATGTTTCCATGTTTCCCAACCTGATTGCAGAATTGCTAAAAAGAGGATATTCCCGAGAAGATATTGAGAAAATCTGCTACAAAAACATCTTCCGTGTTTGGAAGGCAGTGGAAGAATTTGCTTCAAATTCCAAAAGTAAATAAGCGCTCAAAATCCTTTTGAATCATAAGCCTTGCTTTCTCAAGCAGGGCTTTTTTCTGTCAAAATTTCTGAGAAAATCCATTTCGATGTTCTTTTTCGGACAAATTGACCTTCTTTTTTACTTGGCGGAAGATTTGAGCCTAGGGGAAATGAACACTAGACCACTAACAACCCAATGGACTTTAAGCAATTTACCATCAAATCCCAAGAAGCGATTCAAAAGGCCGCCGAGTTGGCCACAGGAGCGGGACAACCCAATATTGAAACCGCCCACCTTTTGAAAGGAATTTTTTCTGAGGATGATAATGTCTCAGATTTTCTTCTGAAAAAATCAGGTACCAGCAAGCAGCTGATCAATCAACAATTAGAGGCTGAGTTGGCAAAAATACCCAAAGTAATCGGAGGAAATCAGCAACCCTATTTATCCAGCTCCGCCAACCAGGCGCTCATCAAAGCCAAGGACTATCTCAAAACTTTTGGAGATGAGTATGTGGCAATCGAACATTTATTGCTGGGTATTTTGGCTGGAAATGATTCTGTCGCACAACTATTGAAAAATCAGGGAATCGCAGAAAAAAACCTGATTGAAGCTATTAAGGAATTAAGAAAAGGAAATAAAGTGACTGATCCCAACGCAGAAAGCAAGTACAGGGCTTTGGAGAAATACTCCAAAAACCTAAATGACCTGGCCAAAAAGGGGAAAATTGACCCTGTTATTGGTCGGGATGAAGAGATTCGGCGCGTTTTGCAGATTTTGGCAAGACGGACAAAAAACAATCCCATTCTTTTGGGTGAGCCCGGAGTGGGAAAGACGGCTATCGTGGAAGGACTGGCTCAAAGAATCGTGTCCGGTGATGTTCCTGAAAACCTCAAGTCCAAGACTTTGATTTCTTTGGATATGGGGCTTCTCGTAGCTGGGGCCAAATACAAGGGGGAGTTTGAAGAGCGACTGAAAGCGGTGATTAAGGAAGTGACGGACTCTGAAGGAGAGATCATCCTATTCATTGACGAGATCCATACCCTGATTGGTGCCGGAGGAGGTGGGGAAGGTGCCATGGATGCAGCAAACCTGCTAAAACCAGCCTTGGCTCGTGGTGAATTGCATGCTATCGGCGCCACTACCTTGAAGGAATACCAGAAATATATAGAGAAAGACAAGGCACTCGAGCGTCGATTTCAGTCTGTCATTGTGGATGAGCCAGATTCGGCAGATGCAGTTTCTATTCTGAGAGGAATCAAGGATAAATATGAGCTTCACCATGGTGTCCGAATTAAGGATGACGCAGTCATTGCTGCGGTGGAGCTTTCGCAGAGATACATTACGGATCGATTCCTTCCTGATAAAGCCATTGACCTAATGGATGAAGCGGCAGCCAAGCTTCGGATGGAAATTGACTCCTTGCCTCAAGAACTCGATGAGCTAAATCGCAGGATCATGCAGTTGGAAATCGAGCGTGAGGCGATAAGACGTGAAAAAAATAAAGATAAAGAGGCGGTTCTTAGCAAGGAACTGGCCGAGCTCGGAGAGAAGAGAGATAGCGTGAAGGCCAAATGGGAAAGCGAAAAAGCAGTCATTACGGGCATTCAGCGCGAAAAGGAAGCGATCGAAAAGCTAAAACTTGAAGCTGAACAAGCCGAGCGTGCAGGAGACTTTGGAAAGGTGGCCGAAATACGATACGGCAAAATCGGGGAAGCAGAGAAGAAGCTTGAGACTTTCAAATCCCAATTGGCGGAAATGCAGGCCGGTTCTCCTTTGCTCAAGGAAGAAGTAGATCAAGAAGATATTGCTGCGGTCGTTTCCAAATGGACTGGTATTCCGGTCAGCAAAATGATTCAATCTGAGCGGGAAAAACTCCTGCATTTGGAGGATGAATTAGGTAAGCGGGTAGCTGGGCAACAAGAAGCAATTGCTGCACTTTCTGATGCGGTACGCCGAAGTCGAGCTGGATTGCAAGATCCTAAAAGACCGATTGGTAGTTTCATCTTTATGGGAACTACCGGTGTAGGAAAGACCGAGTTGGCCAAAGCTTTGGCAGAATACCTCTTCAATGATGAAAATGCCATGGTCCGAATTGACATGTCAGAATATCAGGAAAGGCATGCTGTAAGCCGTCTGGTGGGAGCGCCTCCAGGCTATGTCGGATATGATGAAGGGGGGCAATTGACCGAAGCGGTGAGAAGAAAACCTTACTCAGTCATTTTGCTGGATGAGATCGAAAAAGCCCATCCTGATGTGTTCAACATACTGCTCCAAGTCCTAGACGACGGGCGTCTTACGGATAACAAGGGCAGGATGGCCAATTTCAAAAACACCATCATCATTTTGACCACCAATATTGGTTCGCACTTGATTCAGGAGCGATTTGCCGAAATGGAGGAGTGGAACAAGGACGAGATCCTCGAGAAAACCAAAGCCGAAGTATTCGACTTGCTGAAAAAATCGGTAAGACCGGAGTTTCTCAACAGAATTGACGAAACGATTATGTTTGAGCCGCTGAACCGAGCGATTATCAGAAAGATCGTGGACATCCAATGGAGAGAAATCCAGAAAAGACTGGAGGAATCTCATATTGAGATTGAAGCCACTCGGGAAGTCTTGGATTATCTGGGAGAAGTTGGCTTCGATCCGCAGTTTGGAGCAAGACCGCTCAAGCGTACGATGCAGCGATTGGTGTTGAATGAGCTTTCCAAGCAGATTTTGGCAGGTTATATCAAAAGTGACTCTGCCGTCTTGGTGGATTTGGATGCGGACAAGCAGGTGTATTTTAAAAATGTCGATACCATAGAGGTATAAATTAATCCTCCTTTATTTTAACCCCTGAAGTCTTTGATTTGGCTTCAGGGGTTTGTTTTTTTAAACAGGTAGGATAAAATCCTGTTAAACAAGTCTATGCTGATTGATTCCAAAAGCACCATTTCTGAAATCTGGGACACTCTAGTTCATGAGCTTCATAGAGGAGCACTTGATTCAAAACACCCCTTTCGATACCTGAATTTGGGGACAATGGGTAGGGATTTTCCAGAGGTAAGAACGGTGGTTTTGAGAAAAGTCGATCAGGAACTCAACGTCTATGTTTATACCGATTCAAGATCTGATAAGGTCCAAGCCATTCAGGAAAATTGCAAAGTGGCCCTTCACTTCTATCATCCTCAAAAACGAGTTCAGATTCGGATTCAGGCAGAGACTGAAGTTCACTGCCAAGATGATTTAGCTAAAACGTCCTGGACGCGAGTACAGGGAGAAGCCCAAAAGGCCTATACATCGATCTTGGCTCCAGGAAGAGAAGTCGAATACCCGGAACATGCTTGGCAATGGCCGGAAAACATGGACGATGGATTTTTCACGGTTTTGAAATTTATACCCCAGTCTATGGAAGTGCTTCAGTTGGATGGATTAAACCATCTACGGATTAGATTCTCGAGAGAAGAAAAGAATTGGAAGGGTACTTGGCTGGTACCTTGATATCTTCTTTCCAAAAAAGAGTTCCACCTAGAGATTCCACCAATAAGTAAACTTCAAGACCAAGGATCTATCCTTTACATTAAAAGGCTCAGGCAAGTAATTGTCTGTGTACACCAAAAACAGATCTGAGGCCGGAGCAAATCTCCACTGGAATCTTGTATTCAAATTGATATTCTTGATCTGCTCATTGTATTGGATAAAAGTGGTCAGAAATACAGTATTGGTAAGCGTGACATCAATTCTCGGCCCGACCAGCCAAAAGGTGGTAGTGCCCCAGGGGTTTCGAAGTTCGATTTGGTTGTAATTCGCCGCCATCGCCACAGACACATATGGCTGGAATCGATATCCCAAATCAGCAGTTACGTTAAATCGTTTGCCATCCTCATAATATCCGCCCATTCTCGTGCTGAAGGCGTAGGTGAAAATGCTCTGAGGTTTGGAGGTATATTCTGTCCCCCAAGCGAGCCATTCGTGTTCGCTTCCGGGAGCTAATTTATCTCCTCCCAGATTGGTCGGGTCAAAGGGTCTTTGCAATTTGACAAAATCGTATCCAGCCCAGAGCATGAATCGGCTTTGGCTTCTCCAGCGGACACTATAGGCTGCATAGGTTGATTGATCGGTTTTCTCCCCATTTTTATTCCAGAAAAAAGTGGACCCTATGTCGGGACCGTGGTTCAGGATTTTATTGCTCTTTGGGAAAAACATATAACCCGCATTGGGACTAATCTTGTAATATCCTTTTCGGGGCACAAACCCTACCTCGGCGGTATAGCTGTCTGAGACATATTCATGCTGCCAGTTCCAGATTAAGTTTCCACTGGCATACCTCAGGTTAGCAGCATGGACAAAACCATTGTTTGTCTGATCTGGCCCAAAACTCTGAAGGATCATAGCCTTTCCTGTCCATTGATTATTCCGCGAAAGTAAATTGTACTCGAGACCTGCATTTCGGTTAAACTGAGAATATACTGGTCGTCCGGAAGGAGTGTCTTCAGGATTGTATCGCAGAGATTGTTTGTTGACGAAAATTCCACTGATGTTTGATCGGGCTCCTACCTGTCTTTGAACAGATACCACAGAGAAATTTTGGCCAGGCAATGCGGATTCTTCTACTTCTCCTGTTTGCATGGTCATGGCTCCTATTCTCCAGTCCTTGTTGATTTTTCCACTTACCCTTGCACCAAAATGAATTGGGGCATTCAATCCTATTCTTCTCGAGAAAAACGGGCGAATGGACGAGTAGCCAAAGTTTGCAAAGAGGTCGCCATTTTCTAGGAAAAACTGTCTTCTCTCCGGAAAGAAAAGCTCAAAACGATCCAGATTGGTGACCTGGCGGTCTACTTCCACTTGAGAGAAATCGGGATTTACGGTGAGGTCCAAATTGAGCGAAGAAGTCAGGCCAATTTTGGCGTCCATTCCTATTTCCCTTCGATAGTTGGCATCTTCTCCGGTTTCAAAGTTTTTGGAACTTCCCCCCAATACATAGGGAATGATAGATACATTGGGGCCAATCTGTGGCGGAGGGTTGTCCCATACCAAGGTGCCGGTATAGGCTAGTGTGGAGGAAGGAAACTGACGGGGGACTGGGGCCCAGCCGGATTTTTCGGTTGTTTTCAGATCCAGTCTTGAAAAATTGATTCCCCATTCGGTGATCCCTTTTTTATACCGAATCGATTTGAAAGGAATCGCTGCTTCAAATATCCATTTATCCTCGTAGTTGGTGACTTTTGAAGTCCATTTATTATCCCAGCTTAGATCCATTTGGTTTCCATTGGACATGATGCCATCCCATTGTGCGCCGGCGGCATTTGCTCCAAAAGAGAATCCATTAGTCTGGTCGTCAAAAGGATCCATAAATAAGAGGAAGTTGTCATTTTTCCCAAAAGAAAAATCCCTTCTTAAAGACTCCACCATGTAGGGGCCTTCGACAGCATGGTGATTAATGACAATCAAATAAAGGTTTTCCTCATCATAACTCATTCTGACATCAGTTTTCACTTTGGCAAAACTGGTGTCCATCGGAGTAATCATAAAAAAGTCCGTTGCTACTTCAGCCTCCTCCCAGGCTTTTTCATCCATCACCCCATCAATCAAGATAGGCGAACTCGCCTTATGAATGTGAAGTCTATAATCTACATTGATCTTTTGAGCCAAAAGACTGCAAGGCATGGCAAAAAAGAGAAGAAATAACAGGGCAATGAAACGCATGTGTGGGTATTGTTCTTCAATCCGAGTTGAAGTGGGCTTATTGTTTGATTCTGTAGGCAAAGGTGAGGTTGATCTGACGTCTCAGCATTTGAGCCTCACTTTCGGTGTAGAAATTGGATCCTTCCATGATAGATCGGAAGATACGGGTGTTGAAGAGATCCGTAATGTTCAAGACTAAGGTACCTCGATTTTGGATGATTCGCTTGCTGGCCGAAAGATCCATGAAGAAAATTCCCTTTCGGGTGCCCTGTGCAGTTTTTTGCCTTGCTTCATAATTGGCTCTTGCCTGAATGTCCCATCCTTCACCAAACGTAAATCTGGAGGTCTGCCGAAAAAGCCAAGAATAGGTGGTTCTGATTTCTGCTTGACCTATGTTGCTGGCGTCGATCCGGGCATGAAAGAAGTTTGCATTGAAGTCCAGTTTCCACCAATCAGTAGGGCGATAATCTCCACTGAATTCTACTCCATAGGATTTTTCTCCCGCTAGATTGAAGGGCAGTGTCACGGAAAATCCATCCTCATTTACCCTTCTGATTCGCTCAATTTTGTCCGTGGCATTTCTGAAATAAACCGTAGAAAACAAAGTGGCTTTATCAAAGTATTTAATGTGGCCCAATTCATAGGCATCCGTGTATTCTGGATTTAAGTCAGGGTTACCGCTGAAGAAATTCCTTTGATCTGAGAAAGTGACATAGGGACTGAGGTCGTTGTACACGGGCCTTCTGATTCGTCGGCTATAGCTCAACTGAAAGGCATTCTCCTCAGTCAGATTAAATGTCAAATGAGCACTCGGAAACAGGTTGGTGTATTTTCGTGGGTTTTCCTCCTTGGTCTCAACCAAAATCGTGTTGACATCGGTATGCTCAGCTCTCAATCCTGCCTGGTAGCTCCATTTTCCGCTTTCATTGCCGACAATTCCATAGGCAGCGATGATATTTTCGTCATAGAGAAAGATATTATCCAGTCCGGGAATTGTGACGAAATCTCCAGATTCATTTTTTTCCTGTACCAAATAGTCATTTTCCATTTCCCGGAAACTAGTCCGTAAACCTGACTCCACTTTTCCTTTGCTGCCAAAAGGCTTGACGTAATCCAGTTGAAGCAAATATTGATTTTCATATTCGTCATTCAGGGAAGTTTGCACCAGATCATTTTCCGGAATCGGAGTTTCGGAAGGGGAATACTGATACTCGGTATAAATCTGATCGGATCGTTCCCAATAGTTCAGGTAGGTAAAAGATGCATTGAGTTCATGGCCTTTTTTCTCAAAAGTCCTTTTGTAGTTGATAATGGCTTCCTTATTGGGTTCGTCCTCTATTTCATTTTGTCTTCTTAGGGAATAGCCTAGGAAGTTCCCGGTGGTATTGAGGTAGTCTTCATACCGGATATCTAAGATTCTATGTGCATCGCTTCTTCTCCAGAGGTAGGAAAGAGTCAAAATACTTTTTTCATTGAAATAGTAGTCCAATCCCCCCCGGAGGTTATTATTTCCTGTTTTGAGGTTGAGTTCGTTATTCTGTAAGAGCAAGGAGGTTGTCCCGTCCTCGTTATAGACTTCTTGGTATAATTCCGACCAACCGGGTTGCCTTCTGGAAGTAAAGCCATAATTGATAAACCAATTGATTCGATTGTGTCTATAGTTTAGATTGGCAGAAAATCCAAGGTTTTTGGGATAACCTCCCAGAACCTCAAATGAGCCATTGAAGCCTTGCTTGGAGTCTTTTTTCAGGATGATGTTGATTACCCCAGCCATTCCTTCAGCTTCATATCTTGCAGAAGGATTGGTAATCACTTCCACTCTTTCGACCAAGTTGGCAGGAAGCTGGCGAAGGCCCGAGGAGCCTTTGAAACTTACCAATCCCGAAGGCTTTCCATCGATTAGGATTCTGACATTACTTGATCCCCGAAGTCTTACATTTCCTTCAGGATCCACCGATATGGAGGGGAGGTTCATTAGGATGTCGGAGGCATTTCCTCCGGTATTTGCCAAATCCTTTCCGACATTGAAAATCCTCTTGTCCAGAGCGAGCTCCATGATGGTTTTTTCGCCCTGAACGACCACCTCCTCCAAATCTTCTGCCGAAATGGCAAGCGTGATTTCTTTTAAGTCGATGTTGGTATTTTCTCTGGAAAGACTGAAAAAGTCCGTTTTTTCAGCCTGGTAACCCATGAATTCGATCAGGCTATAAAATTTCCCGAATGGTAAATCCACCGTAAACTTCCCGTTCTCATCCGTAATCCCTCCTCCAATCAGGCTGTCTTTTTCAGTGTAAACACCCACTGTGGCAAAGGGAAGCGGTGTGGAATTGCTCCGATCTACCACAGTTCCTCTGATTTTCCCAGGCCTTTGCTGAGCAAGTATGGGTTGAATGGAATGAAGGAGTAAGAAGCCAATAATGGCCACTCCATACAGGTTATTGGGTTTCATAGGTTTGCTAGGTTAGAAGACATTTCAGTCTTCGCACCTGCAAAATAGGAATCATAATTCCTGAAGGTCTTTCAATTTATATAAATGGTAATTCGAAGGGGTTTTTAGAAGAATTAAATTCCGATATTTTTCATTTTTTAGAAAAATAGTTTTGCAAATTAGCTTTCTAGACCTATCAAATATCCCGTGTAAAGAAGGTAGGTAGCCAGTAGAACAAATGCCTCCCAACGATCAAGCTTGTGTCTTTTTCCGGTAAACATTGCAATAAAAAGGAAGACAGTACCACCTGCCAATAAATAGAGGTCTGTGTTGAAGGATGGGTTGAATTCCAACGGCCGGATGATTCCACTCACTCCCAGAATCAGGAAAATGTTGAAGATATTCGACCCGACGATATTACCGATTGCGATGTCAGCATTTTTCTTCATAGCTGCAACCACGGATGTCGCTAGCTCAGGGAGGGATGTTCCTGCGGCTACAATGGTCAATCCGATGATTTTCTCACTCACACCAAGAGATTGAGCCATAGACACCGCGTTGTCCACAACTAGTTTCCCCCCGCCCACTAGCCCTACTAATCCGATGATGATCAGCCCCCAGATTTTCTGAGTAGAGTAATCCTTTATCTCGACGGAATCTATGGAAGGCTCAGATTTCAACTGGGTGGCGACATAGTAAAGAAATGCGGCAAAGAAGACCAACAAAATTCCAGCATCCCAAATGGAGACCTCTTTGGATTCAGTGAGGAAATAGTTGTTGGCTAGGAAAAAAAGCACAATTGCAGCAAATAGCGAGAATGGGATTTCTTTCCATACCGTGCTGGACTGGACAGAGAGGGGAATAATCAGGCCTGAGAGGCCGAGAATGATGAATAAATTGAAGTTATTGGAACCAATGATATTACCGAAGACGATATCCGGATAATTACCTGAGGCAGCCACGGCATTGACCACCAGCTCCGGGGCAGAGGTGCCAAAAGCCACGATGGTAAGTCCAATGGCTAGGTCTGAAACGTTTTTTTTCTTGGCCAATACTGAGGCACCATCGACAAGCCAATCGGCACCTTTGACGAGAAGCACCAAGCCGACAAGAAGGAGGATTATTTGGAGTATCATCGAAAGAAAATTAGGTGGGTTTCAAATTTTTTGATTGGATAAATTCTTCAAAGCTACTTCGAAATTTTCGTCTCCAAGTAAGAACCTCAGCAAAATATTTTTCAAAAACTGTTTGATGATTAATAGGCTGAAATTCAAGTATTTTAATCTAATTTGAGGTAGATCAATTCAGCCAAAACCATGAAGAAGCTAGTTTTTATTGCCTTGGGAATAGTTCTTTTCTTTCCTTCATTTTCCCAAACCCAAATGCCGCCCTATTTGGAAGGAAAAATCACCTATCCCGTTCTGGATTTTCACCCATTTGTCGGAGTCATTCCAATTGAAAATGCTGCAATTCCTTATGACCCAACCTTGGATTACAAGGTAGCCATCGATTTATATGGTAAAGTCAAAGATTCTACAGCTATCCATCCTGTAATCCTCGAAGTGGCCAGAACCTATAATCTTGGTATTGCTAATGGGGTTCCTGCGGATAAATTGAACCTGGTGGGGGTTTTCCACGGGGGATTGAATGCCGTCATTTTTACCGATGAGGAATATCAACAGAAATATGGGATCCCAAATCCCAATTTGCCTGCAATCCAAAAGCTGAAAGATGTCGGAGTGAAATTCTACGTATGTGGTCAGAGCATGGCTTTTTGGAACATATCCAAAGAGCAGATTACCCCTATGGTTCCTCAGGTGATTTCGGCAAAATTCACCTTCATCACGCTAGACCAGAAAGGATATAGCTATCTAAACGTAAGCGAGGACTAAGTTCAAGGACTATTTTGAAAACAGTCTGTTTATGCCTGCTCTGATTAGTTCTAGCCTTGTTCCGGGACCACCTGCTAGATTATTGTGGAAGAAGTCATGAGAATGGACAGACCTGGCATCCAGAGGGTTAGGGTAAATCAAAATAAAGCTGTGGTTTTTGAGCCAAGTCCCCACAAGTTCCGGTACCAAGTCCATATTGGGATGGTAGGAAGGCTCGCCTCTTCTACTGAGCACCATGATCAGATTGTCATCCGGTTTGAGTAGGATGTTCAAGTTCCCCGGATCATCCCAGCTGGGGAAAGGACGGAAATCTACACGGATTGGATTTACTTCCAGTATTTTCTGAAGGTATTCCTTGGTCTCCTCGGTACAATAAAAAATCATCCTGCTGCCGGAATTTTTAGCGATGTTCCAGATTTTGACCAGCCAAAGCGGGAAGCCTAATTCCTGCTCGGCATTGGGAGGAATCATCACCAAATGCCGCTTATGAGTAGAAAAGGATTGGTGTGGCTTGTAGATGTAGGTGGTTGCATTCACCTTTTCCAAAATCCTGTTGGTGACTTCACCTAAGAACGAATCCTTCCCTTCCTGCTGCACGTGAAGGCCGAGAATAAGGTCTGTGATTTTGTTTTCATAGACGACACTGCTTATCCCGTGTACTACATCTGCATCGTATCGGAGGAGTTCGATCAGGAAGTTATCCGTGGCCGAAGCAATGATGCTTGCTTTATTCAGATTTTTCTGGGCATTGATCTCCGCCAGAGAATCATGAATTTCAGGTTTGAGAATGCTGAGTCCGTAGAGCGAGTTTTTCTTTCCGGAGGATTTCAGCGAGACTGCCAGATTGATCAGATTTTCAGAAGTCTCTTGACTTCGAATGGGGATCAAAAAGCGTTCAGTGATATCTACTTTGTCCTTTTCAGTCAGGGATGCCTCTGAGCGGATGATATTCTGCGCTCCTCGCTGGGCTTCCAGCGTGGCAATGGTGCAGGTCACCAAAATCATTACAATCGTACCATTGAGGACAGATTCTGAAAGCAAGCGGATAGGCTCACCAAATTCATCTGTTCCGATGATGGTATTGTATCCTACCAAGATGGCGGCGAGAGTTGCAGCAGCCTGGGCATTACTCAATCCAAACATGACTCTCCTTTCATTTTTGGAGTACCCAAATGTCTTTTGGGCAGAAAGGGCTGCGAGATATTTTGCCAGGGTGGCCACTACGGTCATGGTAATGGCGATGAAAATAGTTTCCCGATCACTGATAAAAATCCGGAAGTCCACCAACATGCCCACGCTGATCAAAAAGAAAGGGATGAAGATGGCGTTCCCGACAAATTCCACCCGGTTCATTAGAGGGGAAGTTCTTTGGATCAAAGGATTGAGTGCAAGTCCCACCAAAAAAGCCCCGATGATTCCTTCTACTCCTGCAAGCTCAGCTAGCAGCGCTCCGAGGAACACCAAGGTTAAGACGAAAATATATTGAGTGACACTATCCTCGTTTTTCTTCAAAAACCAAAAGCCAAACTTGGGGAGCAGATACATCACCAGGCCTCCAAAGACTATGAGAGATGCGGTCAATTTTACCCAAAAGCCAAAGCCTACTTCTCCCTTTGCCATTCCCACGATCACCGCCAAAATCAACAAGGCCAAGGTGTCTGTAATCAGGGTTCCTCCGACAGTGACATTGACTACTCGATTTTGGGTGATTCCTAGCTTGGAAATTATGGGATAGGCAATCAAGGTATGGGAGGCAAACATACTAGCCAACAGGACCGAGGATGTCATCGAGAAACCGAATAGGTAAAATCCCGTCAGGGTTCCCAAAATCATCGGAATCAAAAAGGTGTACATTCCGAAAATCAAGCTCTTTTTGCTGTTTTTCCGAAAATCATCCAGATCGATCTCCAATCCTGCCAAAAACATGATGTACAAGAGCCCGGCTGTTCCTGAAAGCAAAATGCCGCTGTCTCTTTCCATCAATCCGATTCCCTTGGGGCCTATCAGTGCTCCTGCGATGATCAATCCCAAAAGAGGAGGAATTCGAAGTCTGTTTAAGATCAACGGGGCTAGAAGGATGATCAATAAGATCAAAAAAAACTTAATCCCCTGATGGGAAATGGGTAGGTCAAATTCCAACATTCCAAGGAGGCTGATCATAGATTTTTCGTTTTGCTTACTAAAAAGAATGTACGCTCTCCCTCAAATCTTTCAGTGGAGGTATCAAAAGCTTGGATACGAAAACTGAAAGGGGTTTGGATAGAATTGGACCAAAGATAATTACACTTTTCGCTGATTGATGACAGTCCCAAAAAAAATCCCCCGATTTTCACCGAGGGATTTCCAAATTTCAGCTTTCTGAATTTATACTTTAGACTTCCTAGAAGGCCCTTTCTTCCAGATGTTCGCCCAGTTGAAGTCTTGGCACTCCTTTGCGTATCCAATCTGGAGCAGCTTGTCCTTTCAGGTGATGATCGAAGAATTCCATCATTCTGACGGCATAGTCTTTTCTGTTTTCTGTTTTGCCCAAACCATGGTTTTCACCTAAGTATTGAACCATAATCACGGGCTTCTTCAATCGACGAAGTGCATTGTAATATTCCACACCTTGGGTAAAGTCCACAGCTCCATCCTTGTCGTTGTGCAAAAGCAAGAGTGGAGTCTGGACATTTTTCACATGGTATATCGGGCTGTTTCGCTCGTAGGCCTCCCAATTTTCCCAAGGTCCCCCGCGGAATCTACCCTGAGATGCCTCAAATATGGACATATTTCCACTTCCAGAATTCCAGTAAATCAGGTCATACATTGAAATCATATTCGTCAATGGAGCTCCTGCTGCAGCGGCTTTGAATCGAGGGGTTTGGGTAATGAGGAAGGAAGTCTGATAGCCACCCCAACTATGTCCATGAAGTCCCATATTTTTCTCGTCAATCACTCCTGTTTTCAAGGCAGCATCCACAGCTGGAAGCACAGCCCACACGGCAGACATTCCTGGATCATCCAATTTGTACACGATATCCGGAATCAAGACTGCGTAGCCATTGCTGGTGTACAGGTTAGGATTCCAGCCTGTACCGCTATAGCTAGGGTTAGACCAGTTGTGTAGGGTTTGGGAAAGCTTCTCGTAGTAGTAGATCACGGTAGGGTACTTTTGTCCTTCCACATAGCCTGCCGGCAAGAAAAGTGCAGCTTGCAGGGAATCCCCTTTGGCAGTTACATAATCGATCAGCTTCACACCTGAAGACCAGGCAAATTTGCCAGCATCCGGGGCATTTTGGGTGAGTTGCTTAGGATTGGACAGATTGGCATCGGTCAGGTAAACTTGAGTGGGCTCGTTGAATTTTTCTTTGGTAAATGTGAAAACGGAAGCTTTCTCCGCTTTATCCAAACTCATGATTGCTGCATCTTCCCAGATCAAGGATTTTGCGCCAGCGATCAACCCACCCTTTTTGGCAGGAGAAAGTGTGGCGATTCCACTTTTCTTCGTACGCTCCCCGTAGGTTCTGACATAGACAGTTTTGCTTAAATCAATCCCTTTTTCATCAGGATTCAGGTTGAACCGATATTGGTATTTGATTTTGGAGTCTCTTCCATTTTGGGTCAAATTGATTGGAGACTCCTTGGCAGACATCGGTACTTGCCAGATATCCCAACCGTCATTTAACAGGACGTATTGGCTGTCGCTGCTCCATCCCCAGGGGCTGACCATGGGTTTTTCCACATTGTGATCGTCTTCCTCATTGACAAATGTTACCGGAAGCTTTTCAGTAAGGTTGCTATGCGATTTTGTAGCGATGTCATATACATAGAAATGACCATCTTTTCCATAAAGCAACTTTTTTCCATCGGTAGATGGGCGAGGCATGGAGCCAAAGGAAGGCTGGTAAAATTTCTCGAAAAGTTGAGTTTTTTCTCCTGTCTTTAAATCCACGATGTAGTAATCGCGGTATTGCTGCCCGTCCAGATTGATGTCCAATTCATAGGTTTGCTGGTCTGAGCCCAAAGCATAAAGTTCATGAGGTAAAATGTTCAAATCCCGCATGCTGCTGTCCTGAAGTGCTATGTGCTTTTTGGCAGCGACGTCATACATTGCCCAGAAACTGTAGTTTTTGTCCATGTTTTCCATGACCTGCTGACGGCTTTGGAGACGGTCGTCATTCCAGTGCCAGATAGTCATTTCGGGCTTTTTGGCATCGTTGGACTTTTTGTCCTCAGCCTTGCTGGAATTCAGTTTGGAGATGGCCTTTTGCAAATCAGAAATAGACTTGATCGTGGTATCTGCCATGATTTTGGCCAAGTTTTCGGACTCAGCGGTTTTCACTGAATCTTCATTCACTTCTTTCTTTGGCTTTTCTTTTTCTGCCAAAATCAAAGGGTGAATGCCATAAAACAATCGTGTTAAATCCTCTGACCACATCGGTCTGCGATTCGGGCTGATGGTATATTTTTGGTCAAAACCTGTAGAATCCTTTGCTGGCTCATAAAGGTTAACTTGTGGATTGTTCAAGTTTTTTACGCCTACTACGGTTCCCAAATCCTGCTTGTACTTTTTATCCTTTTTCATCTTCAGGGCAGCAAAAGCATCGCCTTTTTCAGTCCAATTCAGGCTTTGGTAACCCGCTTCATCGGTATCTAAAACCTGAATGGAATTGTTGGAAAGGTTAAGTAGGTAAAGGCCATTCCCCTGAGAATTGGCAGCATCCACCGTATAAGCAAGGTGAGTTCCCGCCTTGTTGACGGCATGCTCGCGTACATTGCCTAAGTTTTGGGATTTCCCTGTGGTCAAGTTGTGAATCAGCAAATCAGATCCCTTTGCATCTCCATTTCCCTCCTTGGGTAAATTGATCAAGAGATGGGTTGATGCCTCGGCATTGAAACTGAAGCCTCCTACGCCTTCAAAGGTCTTTTTGTCATCTGTTCCCAATTTGAGCAAGTGGACTTTCTCTTTCAAAGGCTTTCCTTTTGCTTTTTCATTAGCCTGCTTTTCAGAAAACTTAGCGTATTCCCGGAAGGCAATCCATTGGCTGTTTTCGCTGAATTCAAAGCTGGGAAAGTTCGCATTTCCAATTGGAAAGGACTTTTTAGAAGTAGTATCGGTCACTTTTTGGAGAATCAATTCTCCGTCAGCTTCCAGGCCGGTGAGTACATAGGCCATCCATTGTCCGTCGGGGGAAAGTTTAAAGCCTCCATTGGGCATGGATTTCCAGGTGGCGACGTCTTTCCAGGACATGGGTTTGGTTTCCTGCGCCAGCGCAAAAGTTGCGGTTAGGCAAAGCGTCCAAGCTAAGAGTAGGTATTTTCGCATGGGGTATAGTTTATTGGAAAGGGAAAATAGGGGATTTTTTGGAGAGGTGGGGAGAATTGTGGCTAAGCGGTTGATTTTTTGCAATAGTGTAGCATTTTAGGGTTAGATTTTCGTTTCTTCACTAAATCAATCTATTTGTCTATGAATACTTTTAAGGTGAACATAAATCGAATTGCAGTATTTTTTCTGATGGTCTTCGGCATTTTTTCCTTAGGGGGTTGCTTTTGGTTTAATTCCCCGAAGCACAGAAAAGCTTATTTTCCTTCCGAGGTGACAGCAATGGAAAGTTTGAATACACCTTTCAATGATTATAACATGGATATTCAAATGCTTTTTCATGAAATGGAGGTGATATTTTCTTCGGACAGAAACAGTTTGCCGGGTTCCTTACAATATGATTTGGTTGGAAGAACGGTATCCTTTGTTTGGGATCAGCAGAAGGGAAATCTGGCGATGCAAGAAGTTTCGAGCTCAAGCGCGGGTGTCCAAATGGCGAAAAATCTCGCACAATCCACCCAAACCTCTTTCAACGAAAGAGGGCCTTATTCATTTGGCACTCCAGAAAATGGCAGCTACTTGCTGTTTAGCAGGGATGATCAGGGGTTTTTTACTGTTTTTTCAAAGAAATTTCAGATTCCTTATTCAGTCAGCACCTCTCAGGAGATTTTTCCGGGTGAGAGCTCATTTAGAATCTTATCTGAATCTGGCAATGAAATGTATCCTTGCCTTTATGGGAAAGCTTTTCAAAAAGTCAACAACCTTGGGAGCAGAAATAGAGCAGAGAAATTGCTTCTAGCTTCCGACCATGAAGGAAGTTTTAATATTTACGAAATCGAATTGCCAGATAATCAAGAAGTTATAACATTTCTTCAAAGTGAAGGCTTGAAGCAAGGGAAAAAGTTGGGGATCAACTCGGAGTTTCAGGATCAGGCTCCCTTCATTAGCAAGTCAAGGTTGGTCTTTGCTTCCGATCGTCCCGGAGGTTTTGGAGGATTTGATTTGTATTATTCAGATTTTGACGGGCAGAAATGGTCAACTCCAATAAATATGGGTCCTCAGATCAATACCGAATTCGATGAGTTTCGTCCGATCATCGATCCTGCACCTTATTATCAGAATTCCGTTTTACTTTTCTCCTCCAATCGACCAGGGGGACTAGGTGGTTTCGACTTGTATTTTGTGGGGATACCGAAGTTTTGAGAAGAGGGTAATATTAGGTTAGCAATTTGGCCATTAAACTTCAAAGAATCAGGGAAGATTTAACTGCCAGTAGAGGCTAATTTATCACTCAAAAGTCTATTGATAATTGTAAAGTAAAAGAGCTTCCCGAGTAAGATTTCTGGTTTTTCGTTCATAGAACCCCGAAAAAAGATTCAGCCCAATTCCTGTCATAGTTAATGGGATTAGAGTCTTATTTAGAGCTGAAGATTGAGGTTCGGGGCCTAATGCGAAAAATATAATCCCAATTTGTAAAGCAGTATTGGCAACTTGAGTGGCAGTGCCTACCTTTTGCCGATTGAGGATTTTGTCATACAATTCTCGAACCTCGGGCTTCGATTGCATTCGAGACATAACCTGACTTTTGTCCAGCTTCATAGGGCCTTCGTAGATTTCGATTTTTGACCCAAAAAATCCCGCACTTTCGTCCATACTGAGAAATACCTCCTCACCTCCGGAAAAATGATAGGCATTGAAATCGTTGATGGTGCGTTGAATTCTCCGCTCTGAATCCCCAATGAGAATATTTCCTGTGCTTTGTAAAACCCCTCCTCCAAAAGAAGCCCAAAACCAGGGACGGACGTTTGCCGGGGTGATTTCATTGGTAAATAAATAGGCGATGGAGCCGATACTTACGGCTAAACCTGAGACCCGGACGCCAGTTCCCCAATTCTTTTTCCGCTGGTACCCATCGAACTTAAAATCTTCATTTTGCACTGAATTGAGCAAGGCCGCGACCTGTTTGGGACTTGATTTCTCTCCGTCAAGGTAGTAGGTGGTTTTGTTGAAAAAGCCCTCTTTGAAAGAGATAATGGGTTGCTGAGAATAACTTCCTGAAAAATAGGAGTGGGAGTTTGGGGTGGATTGGGGAAAAGCCACATTCATAGGTGCCAAAAAAAATAGGATCAGGATCACTCTCAAAAATTTGTTTTCCATAAGGCAGATTCCAATTCTCAACTACTTAAGTCGTAAACGAGCAACTTAAATGGAAGTTATCGAAACATAGTTTTTTTTTAATATCCTTTTTTGTTCACCTCCAGATTAAAAAAAAAGACCTTCCGGGTTTTATAACCTGGAAGGTCTAGCTCAACTGATGAGGACTTTCTAAATTCTTCCTACTGAGAATGCCTACTGATCACTGGCTTACTGCTTCTTGAACACTACTTTTCCTCCCACGACGGTCATGGCTACTTGAGTTTGCAGAATCTCATCTTCCGGGATTTCCATGATGTTTTTGTCGAAAACGGTGAAATCAGCGGCTTTTCCTACTTGAATGGATCCTTTGAAATTTTCTTCAAACTCGGCATAGGCTCCGTCCAAAGTGTAGGACTTTAGTGCCTGCTCTCGGGTCATTTTCTGATCGGCTTCATAGCCACCTTCCGGAAGTCCTTGTAGAGTTTTCCTAGTAACAGATGCATAGAAAGATGGGATGGCATCTACCGGCTCCACGGGAGCATCAGTGCCATTGGTTACCACCGCCCCGGTTTGCATCAATTTTTGCCACACATAGGCTCCATCGATAATTCGCTTTTCTCCCAAACGATTGATTGCCCAAGGACGATCGGAACTCAAGTGAATGGCCTGCATGGCTGCAATTACTCCCAGCTGTCCAAATCTTGGAATATCGTCCGGGTGGATATGCTGGGCATGTTCGATGCGGAAACGATGGTCTTTGCTTTCCGGATATTTGGCAAAGGCCATTTCGTACCGATCCAAAATCTCCTGATTGGCGCGGTCTCCGATGGCATGTGAACAAACTTGGAAGCCAAGCGGCAGTGCTTTTTCAGAAACCTCACTGACCACGGACATTGGCAAAGTCTCATGTCCACGATGGCCAGGCTTGTCTGAATAATCCTCCAGCAGCCAAGCTCCCCAAGGTCCCAAAGCCCCATCGCAATTCAGTTTGATCGAACGAACAGTCACCAAATGATCCGGATCGATCATCGGGCCTTTTTTGTACCATTGTTCCAGCAATTCGGGTTGGCGACCTGTGAGCATGATGTAAAGTCTGGAGGTCAATTTGCCCTCGTTTTTGAATTTAGTCACCAAGTCAATAACCTCTTGACCAGAACCCGCATCGTGAAAGGAGGTGATGCCTTTTTCTGCCAATTCTTGCAAAGCCAACCGAAGCGCTTCCTCGTTTTTCTCAGGGGTGGTTTCCGGGATGAGTTTAGCGACCAAGCTGGAAGCTCTTTCCACCAAGATTCCCGTAGGATTTCCCAATTCGTCACGAAGAACTTCTCCGCCTTCCACTTCTTGGGTTGGTTTTTCACTTCGTAAAGGATTGATTCCGGCAAGTTCCATGGCCTTTTGGTTGACAAAAGAAGCATGTCCAGAAGCATGGGCTAGATACACAGGATTGTTTGGAGTGACGGCGCTGAGGGATTCGTGCGTTTGAAAGCCTTTGACGGTTTTGTCGGGCATCTGAATCCACTTGTCCTGATGCCAACCCCGACCGGTGATCCAATCGCCCGGCTTTGCATTTGCTGCAGCTTCCGCTACTTTTTGGATGAGTTCGTCGTAGGTTTTGACTCCCATCAAGTCGATCTCCAACTTGTTGTAGCCGATACCCATCAAGTGTCCATGGGATTCGATAAAGCCTGGAGTCATGGTTTTTCCTTGCAGGTCGATTACTTCGGTGGATTCACCCACATAGGCTTGAATCTCTTCAGAAGTGCCTACGGCTAGGATCAAACCGTCTTTTACCGCAACGGCTTCGACTTTTGGATTGGATTCGTCGACGGTGTAGATGACCCCATTGAGGTAAACCGAATCAGCTGGATTTTCGGGGCCGGAGGTACAGGCCCAAGCAAAAAGGGCCAGAAAAAGGAATAAGTATAAGTTCTTCATGGATTTATAATTCTTTTCCGAAGCTAGAGTTTTTAAGGGATAGGGGCAAATGGGATTTTATTTAAGGCTGAAAGCTAAAATCTGAAAAAACTGTTTGAATTACCAAAAATTGGTAATTTCGTAAAAAAACAAAAAATGGGACGCAATACATCAGTTTCTTTAGGGGATTATTTTGAGGAATTTGTGGATAGCAAAGTGTCTGAAGGGAGATATTCAAGTGCCAGTGAAGTGATCCGAGCAGGGCTACGGCTTTTGGAGGAAGAAGAAAATAAATTAATAGCCTTAAAAAATGCGGTTCAGGAAGGAATTGAAAGTGGAATTGTAAAAGACTTTGATCCTGAGAAACATCTAGAATCACTGAAAGCCAAAAAAAGGAATGGCTAGTTATTTTTTATCCCAAAGAGCCATTGATGATTTATCCGCAATTTGGGAATACACATTTGAAACTTGGTCAGAACAACAAGCGGATAATTACTATTGGCAGCTTTTGGAGGATTGCAAAAAGTTGGCTGAAAATCAATTCTTAGGAAAGCAGTATCCCGAAATCGGTATGGAAATTTTTGGATTTAAGTCCGGGGAGCATTTGATTTTTTATAGAAAATTGAACCCATCCTCCATTGAAGTTATCCGGATTCTGCACTCCAGGATGGATTTGAAAAGAAGAATTCAGGATTGAGCCACAAATCAGTGGGAAATAAAAATCACTGCACCAGCAGCTTCTTCACCGCCACCTTTCGATCCTCGGTTTCCAGTTGCAAAAAGTAAATCCCCGGATTCAAGGCTTGTGTTTGGATTTCAATTTCTCGGTTAGCTGGGATGTTGATTTCATCCAATAGAATCTGTCCCAAAGAGGAAATCAGTCTGCCTTTGGCGGCTGTGTTTGAAATTGCTTTTACTGGCCCGGAGCTTGGATTGGGATATACTTTGACTAAAAACTCACCGTCATTGGGTGAATCCGATTTGTCTGAACTCAGATAAGTAAGTCCACCGCCTCGAGTACCCAATATCAGGTCTAAATTTTTATCGAAACCGGGATTGATTACCGAGATCCAAGTATTTCGCCCCAGTCGGGGAGGAAGATTTTGATTTCCGATTTTGATCAGGACTTCTTCTCGGACTTCAGCATTCATAAAATCTTGAATAAGAAAAACTCTCCCCGTCTGATCTACAGCATATAAATCCGGTTTTTCCTGAATTCGCACAGCAACGCTTAGATTTCTGTTGGCTGGGTTGTCCTGAAATCCGAGGAAATTGGAGGCTTTCATACTGACAGTTTTGGCTTCCAAATCCACTTCATACAAGGTTAAACTCCCGTTTTGAGCAGCGATTAGAAGGTGATCTTTGCCTTGGTAAGGGAAAAAAGTCAGCTGATCTCCTACCCGCAGCGATAATCCAGCGAGCGCATAGTCGGCCCAATTTTCTCCTTGATTTCGAAGCAAAACCTGAGTTGGAACCCCATTCACAGTTCGAATTCCAGAGACAAGTAGATAGGACTGATTTTTTACACTTCCGTATTCTATGAGTTGGAGATCAAGTAAGTTGAGGGAAGAAAGGTTTAAATAATCCGAATTCAACACCTCAAATTGATTTCCGCTATAGCTCAATCGATACGCTTGACCGATTACATTTTCGCCCTTTTTGCCGTTTGCAGTGAGCCAGAGTTCCCCGGCAAATACATTCCCTTTGAAATAGGGTCGGGTATTTTCACCCAAATCGAAGAGTTGATTTTGAAGAATCGGACGGATGGTCCCAGTGCTTTTCTCCATTTTAACCACTGAACTGGCGAAATCTATTCGAAATGGAGCTGCCGTTTCATTCGTGTTTAAACTGATAATCAAATCCTCCCCAATTGCCTGGGCAGTATGGAATCTTGGAAAAACTGGCAATTTCCCGAATCCAGGTAAATCATTGGAGAAGGAATCGAATCGAGGACTGCTGGAAGTTCCTTTATTGGGTAGAAAGTAAAGTGTATTACACTCATCGCGACCCAAAAGCATATCAGGAACTCCATCTCCCGTAAAATCCCGATATAAAATGCTATGCCCTCCCGCATGTTGAATCCTTGCATTTTCCTGAGCCCTGCCACCTGATTCCAATGGTCTTCCATCGCAGGTTTGTCCCCATGAAAATGTTCCGCAGCCGCAGAATTCAAAATTCCCCCAATGTCTGATAGGGAAAGCAAATCCATCAATATCTGGAATTCCCTTTCGCTCTATCGAGGTATTTCGATAAAACTCCAAATAGTCCCCTTGGGCAAAGTTGAAAATCACCAGATCCAAATCCCCGTCTCCATCCAAATCCTGTAAGAGAGGGGTGTCCAGGTTGTTCGCAGGGATATTATTCGCGCCATCAAGCTTCAGGAAATTTTGGGCCAAAGTCCAGGAAATCTGAGTCCCGTTTGAGGTGTTTTTATAGACTCTTATCCCAAGAGGGGTGGAGGTAAACAAATCCTTTTTACCATCCCGATTAAAATCTGCCAAGACCAAAAAACCATTGATGTCGCTGGGGAAAAAATAGCTGAGTTCAGGTCTGAGCCTAAAATTCTCCCCGCTTTTTTCAAAAATCTGCAGTTGTCTGGAGTTGATATCCCAGATTACCCACTCTTCATTTCCATCACCGGTGAGGTCTAAAGTCTGGACTTGGGCGGAGTTGATTCCCAAAGAAAAACCAGAGGAGAGCGACTGTCCATTTACCTGGAGGGATTTGCTTTGGTCAATTTCAAAAACCGTTTGAGCTATGGCATTTTGGAAAAGAAAAAGAAAAATGAAAGCAAGGGGTTTTTGCATGACTTTGCGAAGCTGAAACTTCAAAATAAAACGAAACTCTCTCCCCAAAGATGTAAAGGATTGCGTTATTTTGGGAAGAAATTTTACCCAAAGATGAATCTGGATATCCTCTACCAACTCTTCCTCCAAAGCACAGGAGTGAGCACTGATACTCGAAAAATCGATCAAGGAAATCTGTTTTTTGCCCTCAAAGGACCCAATTTCAACGCAAATGAATTTGCGGCAAAAGCCTTGGAAATGGGAGCCTCTGCGGTGGTAATTGATGAAGCGAAGTATTTTGTAGAAGATGACGAGCGGTATTTTATCTGCGAAGATGTCTTGAGTACCCTTCAGCAGTTATCTACTTATCATCGTAGAAAATTCACTATTCCGGTAATTGGACTGACTGGTTCCAATGGAAAAACTACTTCAAAGGAGCTTTTGAATGCTGTTTTGAAGCAAAAGTTCAATACCCTAGCCACCACAGGTAACCTCAACAACCATATCGGAGTGCCCTTGACTTTGCTCCGTATCAAGCCTGAGCACGAGATCGCCATTATTGAAATGGGGGCCAACAAACAAGGAGACATCAAGGAGCTTTGTGATATCGCAGAACCTACTCATGGTTTTATTACCAACATCGGTAAAGCCCATTTGGAAGGTATGGGTGGTCCGGAAGGGGTGCTGAAGACCAAAACTGAATTGTACCAACACCTGAGAGAAAATGGAGGGACTGTTTTTATCAATTCTCAGGATCCTATCCTTTCCAATATGATCAAGCGCTTTGAGAATCCAATCCTTTACCCGGCGAAGGGGGATTTTTGTGAGGTGAATTTTCTTGGAGCCAATCCTTTTGTGAAATTCTCAGTAGAAGGAGTGGAGGGTGAGCACCTTACTTCGCTCATTGGAGCCTACAACTTTGGAAATATTGCCAATGCTTTGACGATTGGAAAATTTTTTGGAGTTCCGATGGAAAAAGCTGTAGCAGGAATTGTCGGCTACAAACCTGAGAATATGCGCTCTCAATTGATGGAAAAGCGCAGCAATCTGATCATCCTGGATGCCTACAATGCCAATCCATCGAGTATGGAGGCTGCCATTCGAACATTTGGAGTGATGCAAGGAAAAAAGCATAAGATGATTATTCTGGGAGATATGTTTGAGCTTGGAGAGCATGCCGAAGCTGAGCATAGAAGGCTTGGAGAAATCGTCAGTGAATATCCAATCGATAAAGTTTGCTTTACAGGAAAACTGATCGTTTCAGCCTTGGAAAAAGCTCCCAAAGCTCTGTATTTCCCGGATCCATTTTCATTTAGAAATTGGCTAGAAGACAGCAAGTTGGAGGATTATTTGATTCTCATCAAGGGCAGTAGAGGGATGAAGTTGGAGACCTTGGTCGATTTTATTTAAACCAGACTTCTTTTCGAGTAGTTAGAGAAGGAGAGGTTTGAACTGACTTTCCTTTAACTTTAAACTTTCCATTTTAAATTCCATTTTCTATGCGTCCCTATCTTGAATTTCTTTCTGCCTTGGCTCAAAACAACCATAAAGAATGGATGGACGCCAATAAAAAATGGTACTTGGAGACACGAGAGAGGTTTCTGGAGGATGTGGAAGTTTTGCTCAAAGAATTATGCGAACTGGAACCTGAACTCTCGGCTTATAAACCCAAAGATTGTGTATTCAGGCAAAACAGGGATATCCGTTTCTCTGCCAATAAAGATCCTTACAAGACCAATTTCGGAGCCTATTTTTCTCCAAAAGGAAAGAAGTCTCCCGGACCGGGATATTACTTACAGGTTCAGCCGGGAAATTCCTTTTTGGCCGGTGGGATCTGGATGCCAGAAGCGGATACCCTAAAGAAAATCCGAAAGGAAATTGATTACAGCGGGAAGGAGTTGGAGCAAATTGAAAATGACCCTGAGTTCAAAAAATTATTCAACGGAATCGAGGGAGAAAAGCTGAAAACCAGTCCAAGAGAATATGAGGCAGACCATCCTTATATCGACTATTTGCGGCTAAAAAGCTTCACGGTATCTCATCCTATTTCGAATAAGGCGGTTGAGTCTGGTGCCTTTTTGACTTTCGCTATGGTTGGATTCAGGAAGATGAAGCCATTCAATGATTTTTTGGCAAGAGCTATTGAAGACGTTGAAGACGGATCAGGAATTTTATAATTCAAAGTCACTGACCTGAAATACATATTCCTCCATGGCTACATTTTCGGGGTTTTGTGGGTCAGTCTGGATGAATTGAACAGTGATCTGATCATATTCTTTCGCATTTTCAAAATCCTTCAAATAAAGTTCTGCACACTTTCTGGCTAGAATTTCTCGTTGATTGGAAAGGGGTTTAGGGTCACCATTTCCTAATTTCAAAAAAATGGTAGAACCAAATTCACTGGAAGTGGAGAGTTCTACATTCATGTTTTCAAAATCACCCAAAGCCCGGATTTCTTCCGAAGGCATGACTCCTTTTCCTATCATGACTTCTATTCCTTTGAAGGCATAATGTGCAATCTGTTCGGGTTCGCAGGCACAGGAGAATAAATTTTGGCAGAGAACCAAAAGAATTAAAAACCGCAATCCTTTCATTTAAAACTGATGTATCGAAATATGACTTAAGCTAAGAAAAGTATTAGGAAACTAAAAAATCTCCACATTTCTGTGAAACTTTTGTGGAGGATAACGCCTGTCTGCCGGCAAAGGCAGGGATTCGAACCGATGACCTTCCCGAATGCTTTCGGGACGCTTCAAGAAACAGAGTTGATTAGGTACTCGATGTATTTTCGACTTTTCTTTTTCTTAATTTCTAGTTCCCTTTTTAGTGCAGTGGAACGATCAGGTATTTTTTCTAGGTATTTGAATTCCCAAAAGGGTGCACCACTTTTGGTTGAAGGAGTTGATCCTGCATTATGATGTTTAAGTCTCGATTCTGGGTTATCAGTTGAGCCTATATAAAATTTCCCCGTCTTTGAGCTAAAAAGTATATAAACGAAATACATTAATGAAAATAAAAAAGGCTTGCAGAATCTGCAAGCCTTGAAGTGGAGAATAACGGATTCGAACCGATGACCTCTACACTGCCAGTGTAGCGCTCTAGCCAACTGAGCTAATTCCCCAATATTTGGTCTCTTTTTAGGATTCGATCCGCTGACCTTCCCGAATGCCTTCGGGACGCTCTAGCCAACCGAGCTAATTCCCCAATATTTTGTCTCTTTTTAGGATTCGATCCGCTGACCTTCCCGAATGCCTTCGGGACGCTTTAGCCAACTGAGCTAATTCCCCAATATTTTGTCTCTTTTTAGGATTCGATCCGCTGACCTTCCCGAATGACTTCGGGACGTTCTAGCCAACTGAGCTTATCCCCCAAACGGAGTGCAAATATAGAACGGGTTTTATTACCCGCAAATTTTTATTTACTCCTGTGCATAATTTATCCGGGTCAAAATACTCCTGCCCAAAGTAACCTCGTCGGTAAATTCCAATTCTCCACCAACTGGAATACCTCTGGCAATGGTGCTTACTTTGGTCCCGAAATCTTTCAGCCTTTTGCTCAAATAAAAAGAGGTCGTATCACCTTCCATGGTAGCGGACAGTGCCAAGATTACTTCTTTGACATCTCCCTCAGAAACACGGGAGAGTAGACTTTCGATCTTTAAATCGTCCGGTCCCACCCCCTGGATAGGGGAAATCACACCACCCAGAACGTGATAAAGACCAGTGTACTGATTGGTGTTTTCTATAGCCAGTACATCGCGGATATCTTCGACCACACAGATTAAACTCCGGTCTCTACGGTGTCCCAAGCAGATGCTACATTCCTCTTGATCCGAAATGTTGTGACAAGTTTTGCAATACTTGATTTCCTCGCGCATTCTGGTCAGTGCCAAAGCGAGTGCCTCAGTGACCGCCTCATTTTGCTTGAGCAGGTGTAAAGCCAGTCGAAGTGCGGTTTTTTTTCCAATGCCTGGAAGCCGGGAAATTTCGGTGACCGCATCCTCTATAAGTTTCGAAGGGAAGTTCAAGAAATTTGAGTTTATAGGATTGCTGCTTGAATACCGGCGTCCAAAATCGCTTCACACATGGGTTTGAGCTCAGTCTTGGATCCTTTTTTGACCGCGCATTTTCCTTTGTAGTGGATGATCAAAGTGCATTGTTCGGCTTGTTCAGGAGTATGATCGCATACCTTGATCAACACATTGATTACATGATCGAAGGTGTTGACATCATCATTGAATACGACCAGGTCAGATTCTTCCTGATCCAACAACTCCTCGAGGAGAACCTCGACTTCTTCTAATTCAGGTAGGGGATTGCCAATTCTGTTCATTTTGCAAAATTAAGAATATTGGACAACTTAGCGAGGTACATTCTCTGCTTTATGAATTACCAACTGGTACTAGCGGTCATTTCGGCCTATTTTCTACTCCTTTTTCTGATTTCTTATTTCACTTCCCGCAAAGTAACCGCGGACACTTTTTTTACTGGAGACCGACAGTCTCCTTGGTTTTTGGTTGCCTTTGGGATGATAGGAGCGTCTCTCTCCGGGGTGACATTTATTTCTGTTCCTGGAGAGGTCGGAAATACCAACTTCTTTTACTTCCAGGTTGTTTTGGGTTACACGTTAGGCTATTTCACTATCGCCAAAGTATTGCTTCCGCTTTATTATCGGCTCAACTTAGTTTCGATTTATTCTTACCTGGAAGATAGATTCGGTTTTTGGTCCTATAAGACCGGCGCTTTTTTCTTTATTCTCTCGCGTGCTTTAGGATCTTCTTTAAGAGTTTATTTGGTTGCAAGTGTGCTTCAGCTGATTCTTTTTGATGCTCTTGGTATTCCATTTTGGGTGTCTGTGGCCATAACAGTCGGCCTGATTTGGTTGTACACTTTCCGAGGAGGCATCAAGACTGTGGTGTGGACAGATACTTTGCAGACCCTGTTTATGCTTCTGGCGGTAGTCATTACGATTATCATGATCGGAAAGGACCTGGGGATCCAAAGTTTGGGAGACTACATCTCCACCGTGGCTGAAGATCAGCGTTCTACTATTTTCAACTGGGACTGGAAAGCGGGTACCAACTTTTTCAAACAGTTCATTTCCGGAGCATTTATTACCATCGTCATGACAGGACTGGATCAGGATATGATGCAAAAAAACCTGACATGCCGATCGATCGGTGATGCTCAAAAGAACATGTTTTGGTTTACCATCATTTTGGTCATTGTCAACCTGTTGTTTTTATCCCTAGGGGTGATGCTTTATCTCTATGCCGAAACAAAGGGAGTTCAACTTCCGGCTCGAACGGATGAGTTGTTCCCGATGTTGGTGACTCAGCATTTTTCAGCTTTTGCGGGTATAGTCTTTGTCTTGGGAATCACGGCTGCTGCTTACTCAAGCGCAGACTCTACCCTGACCGCATTGACTACCTCTTTTTGCATTGATTTCCTCCAAATAGAAAAAAAATATTCACCAGAAAAGCGAGTTTCGATCCGTAAAAAAGTCCATATCGCCTTTACAGGCCTTATGTTTTTCTTGATTTTAGCTTTCTATTGGCTGAATGATCAAAGTGTCATCAACTCCGTGTTTATCATTGCAGGTTACACCTACGGGCCACTTTTGGGCTTGTATTCCTTTGGCCTATTTACCAAGTTCCAAGTTAGGGATAAGGTGGTACCTTTTCTGGCAGTTTTGGCCCCCGTTACCACTTTCCTGATCGCTCAGAATTCTGAAAAATTGCTTTGGGGGTACAAGTTTGGCTTTGAAGCTCTAATCCTTAATGGGGCTTTGATGTTTTTGGGGCTTTATCTGTACCGCAAAAAATCCTAAATCGACAATTCCTTCTCAGGGTCCCAAAATACTTTCTCAAAGTTTTGGACTTGGTCTTCCACAATTTGGATACCCTCGGCTTCCAGAAGCTCCTGCATTCGGGTTGGGGTTTCGAAATGGTGCTTTCCTGTCAATAATCCCATTCGATTGACTACTCGCTGAGCAGGGACATCGGGCATAGAGTGGGCGGCATTCATGGCATACCCCACCATTCTGGCGCCACTTTTTAGGCCGAGGTAGTTTGCAATTGCCCCATAGCTAGTCACTCTTCCTTTTGGGATTTCTCGAACTACCTGGTAAACCAAGTCAAAGTAATTCGTCTTTTCTGTGTCCATGCGTCCAACTGAGTAGTGATTGATTGAGCTCTTTTTTGAGTTTAACTTCGGTGGATTTTTCTCCGGTTTTTATCGGGAATTGGAATCGGATGATCAGACTTTCAGATTTTCTTTCGAGTACATTCAGTTGTGCCCCTTCCTTAAATACAGAGTCCGAAAAGGCATCCAATAGCCGTGTCAGTTCATTTTCAAGCTGTGTTAGTTGGATATCAGCTTTGGTCGGAATTTCAGCATCCAGAATTACCTGATGGGTATTGTTTTTGGAAAAATTGATAACGTCCGAATTCAAGGCCATTGAATTCGGAATAAGGATTGTTTCCCCAGTATCACTTTTCAAAACAAGGTTGATCAGCGTAATGTCTCTGATAAAGCCTGTATGCTTTCCGATTTGGATTTTGTCCCCGATTTCCAATTGGTCGGAAAACATCATGATTAATCCATTGACAATATTCGTAATATATTCCTTGGTCAGGAGTGCAATGGCAGCAGCCACGATGGTGATACTGGTTAGGAATTCTAAAGGACGGATCCCAAAGGCCAGCATCAATGAAATTAAAACTACAATCCCGTTGAGCAAGGTGGAAATCCTTCCAATTCCGGTTGTGAAATTGGGTTGGATTTTGGTGTCTTCTCTTTGTCTGAGGTAAATTCTCAAGGTGATAATTCTCCCCAATGAAATGATCAAGTTGGCACTCAGGAGGAAAATCACTGCTCTCATGGTATGAGTCAAAAGCTCATATTCTTCCAAAATGGGTTGGAGAAAAGTGTTTCCGGCATAAAAAACCTCCAAAATGATCAGGAAAATCAATTTCAAGGCAAAGTTTCTTCGCCGAATATTTTCTTGATTTCGGATGCTGGTTTTGACTAGATTCATGCGCAATCGAAAAATTAAGGCTAATTTTAGCAAATATAGGACTGAAAAAATGGACTAATGAGTAGAAATATCATTGTGACCGGCGCAGCGGGAGCTTTAGGAAGTGCTGTGGTCGAAAAGTTTAAGCGTGAAGGATATCATGTAATTGCTTTGGTGAAGCCTGATGCTGAGGAAGTAGCTGAGGAGGCTGACGATACCTATGAAGTCGATGTGACTAGTGAAAAATCGGTCAGTGAATTTGTTAAAGAATACGAAATCCAGTACGGCGAACTGGAAGCTGTGGCGATGATTGTGGGTGGATTTGCGATGGGCTCTATTGAGGAGACCTCCCAAAAAGAGATGAGCACCATGATCGAGCTGAATTTTTTCAGTTGTTTCCAGATGGTTCAGGGCTTTTTACCTATGATCAAAAAGCAGGGTAAAGGCACATTTTTGTTTGTTGGGGCAAGACCTGCCATTCAATTGGAGGATGCGACAGGTACCGTAGCCTATGCGCTCAGTAAAAAAATGGTGATTTCTCTATCTGAGATTTTGGCAGAGGAAGTCAAAGGCACTGATATTCGCACGCATGTTTTTGTGCCGAGTATCATTGACACTCCCGGCAACCGACAGAGTATGCCGGATGCCGACTTTTCCAAATGGGTCGCCCCTAAGGAAATTGCCGAAGCAATGCACTATGCTGTAAATACCCCATCCCTACGAAATATGACTTTCAAACTTTACGGAGGAGTGTAATTATGAAGACAAGAGTATTTATTCTAGCCGGGCTGTTTTTGGCCATTATTGGTTTTTCAGCCAAAGCCCAAACCGATGAACAGGCAGTGGAGCAAGTGATTAAAAGCATGTTTGACGGAATGAGAGCTAAAAATCCAGAACAGGTGGCAGCAGCTTTTTCACCAGATGCGATCATGCAGACTGTCATGGCCAAGCCGGATGGAAGCACCGTCGGAAGTAATGCGGTTGCTGATTTTGTAAAAAGAATAGCCACAACTCCTGCTGAAACCCAGCTGGATGAGCAAATTTTGGATTATCAAATCAAAATAGATGGCACGATGGCATCCGCGTGGACTCCCTATAAATTTTACGTCAATGGAAACTTCAGCCATTGCGGCGTCAACTCATTTCAATTAGTGAAAATGGCCGAAGGCTGGAAAATTGTATACATCATCGATACCCGTAGAAAAGAAAATTGCGAAGATTGATTTTATGAACGAATTCAAAGCGAAAGTCTATCAGGCAGCGATAGACCAATTGAAAGAAAAACAAAAGTTGCTCGCAGAAGAGCGAAAAAATATCATCGAGAGTATTCTTGAAGAGGAAAAAAACAGTGCTGGGGATAAGTATGAAACCAGCCGTGAGATGATTTCTCAGGACCTTAATTCCATCGAAAAGCAAATCGCCCAAAGCAAGGCTGACTTGGAAGAAATTTACCGCCTGAATACCATCAAAGACACACCCCCGACCATTCAGGAAGGTACATTGGTTAAGTTGGGAGCCGATTGGTTTCTCCTGGCTGTAAGCCTTGGCCAAATCAAGGTAGAAGACTCCAAAGTTTTCTTGCTGAGCAAAAACTCTCCCTTGGGAGAACTATTGATCGGTAAGAAAAAGAAAGACCAGGTAAACTTCCGCGGGAAACCTCAGGTTGTTGAGGAAATGTTCTGATTCTATTGGTTTTTCAGCACAGCAAAGCTCATCAACTCGGTAATTCCATCCGATAAGATGAGCTTTTCTTTGTTTACGGTATAAGATTTTACTTTTTCAAGTGCTGAGATAAATTCCTCTTCGGCTGTGCCTGGGCATGCTTTTTTGGTGATGGAACCAGGGTCCAATTGCATGCCGTTGCTTTCCAAGGAAAATCCTCCGGAAAAATTGTTACATCCTGTAAATCCGGACAATTTTCCCCCATCCAGAAAATAGAGGTTGGGTAGTCCACTGGGAAATTTCGTGGCATCTACTTCTTGGCCTTGCAATGAAGAAAGCTCCCAAGGATTTGATGTCAATAAAGCAATAGGATTGAGACCTTTGGTAGTTCCACATCCAAGGCATAGAAAGATCAAAGCGACAAAGAGGAGAGACGAAATTTGTTTCATGCTGCTTAAAAGTTGATTACTATCAAGTTAACCTGAAATCTTCACTCTTGAGGATTTGGGGTGAATTTTAAGTGAATAAAATTTCGTTTTTTGCTAAAAAATTAACTTTATTAGGCTTTGTGTGATAAAAATTCAAAATTACTTAGACTTGTTTGCGGATTTGTTTGGTCAAACCGTTTTTTCGCAGTAGAATTGTCGAGTCAAAAATCCAGACATGGTTTCAGCAGCTAACTCTTATGTTTTTTTAGTCGAGTCCTTCCAGAAAGGAATCGTTGCTGCTTTTTTTTATACCACCGGAATGATGACCACGATTACGGGGTGACCCGTATCGATCTATAAGTACCTCGCCTTTTAGGGCCTGATTTGGCCAAAATTTAGTTTCCCGAAATTATTCCCCTTTGTCTTTTATGAAATCGATCATGAATTCATCTCCTCAATCCAAGATGTTTTTCTTCCATGTGAGATTCCATGAGGCTTTTGAAAAAAAACAATAATTACATGAAAATCATCAAGTTTGGAGGTTCATCCGTCGCGAATCCCGAAAACATCCAGAAAGTTTTTGCCATCCTGAAGGAAAAGCTAAAACACCATGAAATCGCAGTCGTTTTTTCAGCTTTTGGAGGTGTCACGGAAAGTTTATTGACCATCGCCCGGCAGGCCCGAGAAGGTGATCAAAGCTATCGAGACCTTTTGCAAACCCTTGAGGAAAAGCATCTGGATATTGTCCGTCAGTTGATTGCGGTACAAAATCACAGTTCGGTGATGACTTATGTGAAAGTCCGATTCAAAGAACTTGAGGACCTTTTTCATGGAATATACCTGATCAAAGAAAATTCACTAAGAACCCTGGATTATGTAGCCAGTTTTGGAGAGCGTCTTTCTGCGTTTATTCTGGCTGAGGCAATGGCCGGGAAAGGTATCAAGACCCAGTTTGTGGATGCAAGAGAAGTAATTCGGACCAATGATCGATTTGGTCAAGCTCGGGTGGATTTTGAAACAACCAATGGTCTGATTAAGGAGTATTTCGCCAAAAATGAAGGGGTAAAGGTGATCACAGGATTTATTGCGAGTACCTCAAAGGGAGAAACAACTACTCTGGGCCGCTCAGGTTCAGATTATACTGCGGCAATTTTTGCAGGAGCCTTGGATGCCGAGGACTTGGAAATCTGGACTGACGTATCCGGAGTATTGACTGCTGATCCAAAATTGGTGTATTCGGCCTTTACCATCCCACAGTTGAGCTATAACGAAGCGATGGAACTTTCCCACTTTGGAGCCAAAGTGATCTTCCCTGCCACCATGCAGCCTGCGATGAAGAAGAATATTCCGATCTATATCAAGAATACCTTCGAACCTGAAAATCCGGGCACATTGATCAACGGAGAAGTAAGCCATGGCGCCTTGATCAAAGGGATCAGCTCCATGTCCAATATTTCGATTTTGACCGTGCAAGGTGCTGGGTTGATCGAAGGTGGGGCAACTGTCAGTAGAGTGTTTAAAGCTTTGGCGGAAGCCAAAGTGAACATTGTCTTGATTTCACAGGCTTCTTCCGAACATAGCATTTGCCTTGCCATTAAGACCAACGAATCCTATTTGGCCAAAGAGACCATCGAAAAGGAGTTTTACTACGAGATCAAATCCGGTGAAATGGATCATGTTTCCCTGCTTCATGGCCTTTCAACAGTGGCTGTGGTTGGAGAAAACATGAAGCAAAATCCAGGAGCTTCGGGTCGTATGTTCCGTGCTTTGGGTCGAAACAATGTCAATGTTGCGGCCATTGCTCAAGGAAGTTCAGAGTTGAATATTTCTGCAGTAATTCCTCAGGCTGATCTCCAAAAGGCCTTGAATGCCTTACACGAAGCCTTCTTCCTATCAGAAAACAAGGTATTGCACGTGTTCTTGGTAGGTACGGGACTGATCGGGAAAGCTTTGATGAAAATGATCGCTCACCAGCAGCATAGACTTCAAAAAAATAACGAGTTGGATGTGCAGATTCATGGCTTGGCAAATAGCCGGTTCATGGCATTTCATGAAGATGGTTTTGATCTCAAACATCCCTATGAGCTGAGTGAAAAAGATCAGCCCATGGATTTGGATAAGTTTATTTCAAAGATGGAAGAGATGAACTTTTCCAACTCGGTTTTTGTGGATTGCACCGCAAATCAAAGTGTGGCGGACACTTATGCCCGAATTTTGGAGGCAAAAGTGGCGATCGTCACTCCCAATAAAAAAGCCAATTCTTCCTCTTGGGAAAATTACTTAAGCCTAAAGCGCATTGCGAAAAGAAGAGGCGTGAAATTCCTTTATGAGACCAACGTGGCAGCAGGACTTCCTGTGATTAATACGCTTCAGGATTTGATGCTTTCCGGAGATAAAGTGATCAAAATTGAGGCGGTGCTTAGCGGCTCTATGAACTTTATCTTTTCTGAATTGGAAAAGGGAGCGCCCTTTTCTGAAGTGGTTCGAATTGCGAAGGAAAAAGGTTATACCGAACCGGATCCAAGAGATGATTTGAGCGGAATGGATGTAGCTAGAAAGATTTTGATTCTTGGAAGAGAAGCTGAGCAGGAACTGGAATTTGAAGATATTACAATCCAGAGTATGGTTCCAGGGGATTGCCAGAATGCCCCAAGTGTGGAGGAGTTTTTTGAAAAATTAAAAGGACATGATGCGGATTTTGCCAAGCTTTTGGCTGATGCTAAGGCAAAGGGCGAAAAACTTAGATTCATGGCGACATTGGAAGAGGGTAAAGCAAAAGTGGGATTGAGGTCCTTGCCAGATGCCCATCCTTTTTCTTCCTTGCAAGGTTCGGATAATATGATTCTATTGACTACGGATCGATACCATGACCGGCCGATGATTATCCGAGGTCCGGGTGCGGGAGCAGATGTGACTGCTGCCGGCGTGTTTGCGGATGTAATTCGTATCGGTAACTATACTCGGGAATGATGAGGAGTGCAAAAGCCTTTGCTCCAGCAACTGTAGCCAATGTGTCCTGTGGATTCGATATTCTCGGATTCGCAATTGACGCCATGGGTGATGTAGTGGAGATCAAAGAAAAACATACCCCTGGACTTCTGGTAAAATCCATCGAAGGGGATGAAGGAAGGCTTCCTTATGAAGTGGAGAAAAATACCTGCGCAGTGGCTATTCAGGCCATGATGGAAGAGCTGGGGGAAAATGTAGGCATGGAAATCTATCTCAAAAAAGGCTTGCCTTTAGGATCTGGGATGGGATCTAGTGCTGCCAGCGCAGTTGCTGCACTGATGGCTGCCAATCAGATGCTGGGTGAGCCTTTTGAAAAAAAGGATCTGTTGCCTTTTGCGATAGCAGCCGAAAAAGTAGCCTGTGGAGCTGGTCACGCAGATAATGTAGCTCCCAGTTTATTGGGGGGCTTTGTGCTGATTCGGGATTACCATCCCTTGGATGTGATCAAATTGCCAGTTCCGAAAGACTTGCATTGCACTCTTTTACATCCACATTTTGAGCTTCGTACGGCTGATTCCAGGTCGGTATTGCGAGACCATGTTTCACTCAAACATGCCACCATCCAATCCGGCAATGTGGCTGGGTTGATCGCAGGTTTATTCCAAGAGGATTATGAATTGATCGGAAGGAGTTTGCGGGATGTGATTGCAGAGCCTTATCGAGCTACCCTGATTCCGGGTTTTTATGAGGTAAAAGAGGCTGTAAAGTCTGCAGGAGCTTTAGGAATGGGGATTTCAGGTTCTGGCCCCACCTTATTTGCTCTTTCCAAAGGACCGGAAAGTGGTAAAGTCATCAGTCAAGCCGCTCAAGAAGTTTATGAATCCATCGGCCTTGGAGTCGATACCTATTATTCCGCGATCAATACCCGCGGAGCCTATGTGCTTTAAGACCTATTGCTATGAAGTATTTCAGTACCAATAATCCCAAACATCAAGTTTCACTTTCTGAAGCCGTCATCAAAGGCTTAGCTCCGGATAATGGCTTGTATATGCCTGAAAGAATTCCTGTTTTACCTCAGGATTTTTTCGATCAAATGGCTGAATTGAGTTTTCGGGAAATAGGCTATCATGTCATTGGGGCCTTGTTTTCGGAAGATTTGAACGAGAGCCAGATCAAGGAGCTGGTAGATCATACCCTGACCTTTGATGCGCCATTGGTTGAGGTGGAGAGAGGAATTTTCAGTTTGGAGCTTTTTCATGGACCGACTTTGGCGTTCAAAGACTTCGGGGCGAGATTTTGCTCCAAGTTGATGAGCATGGTGGTTCTGGAGACTGAGCAAAAGATCAGGGTGCTGGTAGCTACTTCCGGAGACACAGGAAGTGCTGTGGCAAATGGCTTTTTGGGCGTTCAAGGTGTGGATGTGATTATTCTTTTTCCAAAGGGAAAAGTCAGTCCACTTCAGGAAAAGCAGTTCACAACTTTAGGCCAAAATATCACCGCTTTGGAAGTGGAAGGGGTATTTGACGATTGCCAAACTTTGGTAAAGCAGGCCTTTTTGGATCATGAGTTGAATCAAAAGTTGCTACTGACCTCTGCCAATTCGATCAATATTGCTCGCTGGATTCCACAGTGTCTTTATTATTTCTATGCTTTTTCCCGATTGCCTAAGAACGGGGAAAAGGTTGTTTTTGCCGTTCCAAGCGGGAATTTTGGAAATATCGGAGCCGGGATTTTAGCGCAGCAGATGGGCTTGCCTATAGCTCATTTTGTAGCGGCGACGAATGTCAATAAAGTTGTACCCGAGTACTTACAAGGCCTACCGTTTCAGGCAAAGCCATCAATCCCAACGGTTTCCAATTCTATGGATGTGGGGAATCCAAGTAATTTTCCGAGACTTCAGTCGCTGTATGGGGGAGATGAGGAGTTGTTTCGGGAAAACGTCAAAGGCTATTTTTATACCGATGCTCAGACCATTGAAGCTATACAAGCAGTCCAACCCAAAGGCTATACTCTTGATCCCCATGGGGCCGTTGGGTATTTGGGATTGAAGGATTTTATGGCAGAAAATCCCGGTTACGTGGGCGTATTTTTAGCGACTGCCCATCCGGGGAAATTCAAGGATGTGGTTGAAAAAGCTTTGGGGGAAAAATTGGTGCTACCCGAGCGATTAGCGGCTTTTCTGCAAGGAAAAAAGCAGGTGATCCCGATTGGAAAAGGATTTGATGAGTTTAAGGGGTTTTTGGAGGGCTTGGATTGAGATATGCCAAGTGATAGTATCATTTGATGCTATCAAAAATCCATCAAACCACCTCCCAAGGCTCAAAAACCGGGATCTGACTTGGTTCGAAATCCTTCTTGTTTCGTGTGATGATTCCATTAAGACTTGGGATACTGGAAGCACAGAAATGCTGCACGCCATCTTCTAAATCCTTGAAATCAGAAGTCAAGGCCTTTTGAATATGTGCTTTTTGTGTCGGTTGTATTTCCAAAAAATTGATTAATCTGCTGATTTTGATTCTACTTTCAGCTTCTCCGATTTCTTTGGAAACAATGTAATAACTGGTCAAAATCGAATTGTCCGAAGTCCAAAGTTCCCATTCCCTGAGCCTGGATTTATTGAAAATCTCCAAGGCGTATTTTCCAAAAGGCTGCCGATTTCCCAAAAAGTCCAATAGGATATTGGTGTCCAAAAAATACTGGTTCATCCTTTGTGTTTTTGACTTAAAATTTCTCGAATTGCCTCTTTTTCATTCAGTTCCGAAGGTAAGTTGACCGAACCAAAAAGCCCTTTAAACTCCTCAGGAATATTGGCTTGCTCCAATTCTTCTTTAGCAATCTCTTTTTCCAAATACTTCTCCACCAGATCCGAAAGACTTTTTCCTGAGGTTTCCGCAAATTCTTTAGCCTTTTCAATCACTGATTTTTTGATGGTAAGTGTGAGTTTGGTTTTCATACACGTGTGATTTTATTAAATATACGTGTATTTCCATTTTCTTGATTCAAAAGGTATTGGAAATTTAGAAAACGGTTCTTAGTTCCGTAATTTCAATTCCCAACTCAAACCTAATCTAACCATGCGTCAATCAATCCCTTACCTCAGCTTGCTTCTTCTGGCAGGATTTGCATGCTCTCAGCCTAAAGAAACTGCACAAACTACTGAAGCTGATTCCACGGCATCCAAATTTGCAAATCCTCCCCTAGTCCAGCATATCTACACCGCAGACCCTTCAGCACATGTTTTTGAAGGAAAGATTTATATCTATCCTTCCCATGATATTGAATCGGAAGTGACTGAAGATGACATGGGCTCCCATTTTGACATGAGGGATTACCATGTTTTTTCTATGGAGCAACTTGGCGGAAAAGTCACTGACCATGGTGTCGCCCTAAAATTGGAAGATATTCCCTGGGCAAGTCGTCAGCTTTGGGCACCGGATGCTGCTGAGAAAAATGGTAAATATTACCTCTATTTCCCCGCCAAGGACAAGCAGGATATATTTAAACTAGGGGTAGCCATTTCAGATCGTCCTGAAGGCCCCTTTACCCCAGAGCCCCAACCCATCAAAGGTACCTTTAGCATAGATCCTTCTGTATTTCAAGATGGGGAAGACTATTACTTGCTTTGGGGTGGAATTTGGGGAGGTCAGCTCCAATGGTATGAGAATCAAAAACTGGTAGAAGGCAGAAAAGGACCAGCTGATGGGCTTCCTGAACCAGAACAAAAAGCTCTTGTGCCCTACATGGCCAAGTTGTCTAATTCCATGACGGAACTGGCAGAAAAGCCCCGGGAGCTAATGATTTTAGACAAAAACGCTGAGCCGATTAAGGCAGGAGACAATGCAAGAAGATTTTTTGAAGCTGCCTGGATGCATAAGAACAATGGCAAATATTACCTGTCCTATTCTACAGGAGATACACATTTTATCGCCTATGCTGTCAGTGATTCTCCTTACGGTCCTTTCACATATCGGGGAATTGTCCTAGAGCCGGTGGAGGGATGGACCAATCACCATTCCATCGTGGAATTTGAGGGTAAGTGGTATCTATTCTACCATGACACGGAACTATCCGGAAAGACTCAGCTTAGAAATATCAAAATGACTGAGCTGACCCATCTTTCAGATGGAAAAATTCAGACCGTAAAGCCGATGAAGTAACGAACCAGCCGGGTAATATCCGGCTTATTTTTTTCGCTCAATGGTATAGCTGACCAACTCCCGAAGGGAAGTTTTGTATTCTGACTCAGGAAAGTCATTTAGGATGGCCAATGACTCTTGGTAGAATGCGTTCATCTTGTCTTTGGCGTATTCCAGTCCTCCGCTTTTTTTGACAAAGTCGATCACTTCTGTTACCGCTTTTTTATCCTCGGAACGATTTCGGATTAGGTAAATGATTTTCTTCTTGGTTAGCCAGTCGGCATTTCTCAAGGCATAGATCAAGGGAAGAGTCATCTTTTTCTCCTTGATGTCAATCCCTACGGGTTTGCCGATTTCATCCTCTCCATAGTCAAAAAGATCATCCTTGATTTGAAAAGCCAAGCCTAGTTTTTCACCAAAAAGCCTCATTCTCTCCACTAATTCGGTATCCTGACTTACGCTCGCTACCCCAACAGCACAACAGGCGGCAATCAAGCTGGCAGTCTTCTGGCGGATAATTTCATAGTACACCTCTTCGTCTACGTCCAGTTTTCTGGCTTTGTAGCTTTGGAGTAATTCCCCCTCAGACATTTCCTTGACCGCATTGGAGACGATTTTGAGCAAGTGATAATCCCCATGCTCTACACTCAAAAGCAAGCCTCGGGACAGGAGGTAATCTCCCACTAAAACAGCGATCTTGTTTTTCCAAAGGGCATTGACAGAAAAAAATCCTCTTCGATAGTTGGCATCATCCACTACGTCATCATGGACTAAGGAAGCGGTATGAAGCAATTCAATCAAAGCAGCCCCCCGATGCGTGGATTCGTTGATTTCTCCGAAAATTCCTGCGGATAAAAAAACAAACATTGGGCGCATCTGCTTGCCTTTGCGCTTGACAATGTAATTGGTGATGTGGTCGAGGAGCTTGACCTTACTTTTCATAAAGTCCCGGAACTTATGCTCAAACTGGGCCATTTCGGCCTCAATAGGGACTTGTATTTGTTTTAGGTCAGATTTCATTGGCAAATGATGGCGTAAAAATAATACGCTTTCCCGCATCGACAAGGGATTATTTGGTCAGTATACCCTTCAAACAGACAAGCGGGGATTTCGTTTGCTTTTTTTTGGTATTTTGGAAGGTGGCAATTCAAAAAAAACAAACCCAAGCACTATGAAAGACATCAAAATTGAGATAAAGTGGGGAGTTCTTTTTATCCTTTCCGGATTGATCTGGATGATTCTGGAAAAGTCTCTCGGTTGGCATGATGTCCATATCGACAAGCACGCTACCTATACCATGCTTTATGCACCTATTGCTATCGCTATTTATGTCTTGGCCTTGCTGGATAAGAATCGGAATTTTTACCATGGAAGAATGACCTATGTTCAGGGATTTATTTCTGGACTGATCATCACCCTGGTTGTGGTTATTTTGAGCCCATTGAGTCAATATATCACCAGTACCTGTATTTCCCCTGATTACTTTGCCAATATGATCCAATACTCCGTCGAGTCGGGAGTATTAAGTCAGGAAGCAGCAGAAGCCAATTTTACGCTTATGAGCTATATGATCCAGGCAATGGTTGGAGCTGCAGTGATGGGTTTGATCACCTCGGCTATTGTGGCTATTTTCACTCGTTCAAAATCCTGAGCTGGAGCCCATTCAAGAAAACTCCTCCGGAAAGGGCTTTTTCTTTATCTTTGAGGCCTTTTTAAATCCAACCACCCACCACCTTGGAAGAGCAATATATCAAACATCGGTACGAGCCTATCATTCCTTCGAAAGAGGAATGGCCTGTGGTAAAGTTGGCGAGAGAGCGCAAAGAATTCGTAAAAAAAGTCGCCGAATTGGCCGAATCCAGAATCCTGTCATTGACTGGAAATAATCCGGATATTCTCAAGGAGGAACTGGAGACGACGCTTTATCGGGAAAAGCTTAGGATCAAACAAAACCCTTGGGCGGTGGATCCTGATGACGAACGCGAATTCTGGTCAGAAGTTAAAGCTGCATTGCTTCAAGTCACCACAGAAAGTCATGCCAGTAAGGCTAAAAAGATGGAGGCTTATCAGGAGATTTTGGGAAAAATCACTTCCCGATATGCTGAGGAAATCGCTTCGAATTTCAAAGCCTCCCATTACAAGTTTACCCGAAGCGTGGTCACCTATGGCTTTTCCAGACTCCTGAATGCGGCAAGAGTCAAGGGATTCAAGTCTATTTTTTCCAATCAATATACCCTTCAGGATAAAATTCAGATTACTGGACAGACGGATCAGATTCGTGACTTGGCTACCAAGGGTACCATTGTCATGGTGCCGACACATTTTTCCAATTTGGATAGTATCCTGATTGGTTGGATAATTTCTGTGCTGGGTATGCCGCCTTTTATTTATGGTGCCGGACTCAATCTGTTCAACATCTCGATTTTCGCCTATTTCATGAATGCGCTTGGAGCGTATAAGGTAGATAGGAGAAAGAAAAACCTGATGTACTTAGAGACACTCAAGACTTACTCTAAAGAAGCGATTCAATTTGGATGTCATAGTTTGTTTTTCCCCGGAGGAACCAGAAGCAGAAGCGGGATGATTGAGTCAAAGCTGAAATTGGGATTGCTGAGCACGGCTATTGAAGCTCAGAGGGCCAATTTTCAGAACGGAATCAATGATGTGTCTGGGAAGATTTTTATTGTTCCAGTAACCATCAATTACCACTTTGTGCTGGAAGCTCCCGGATTGATTCAGGATTATTTGAGCATCACCGGGCAAGAACGTTACTACAAAGAAAATGACGAGTTTTCCACCTCGTATAAGATTTCCAAATTCCTCGTCAAGTTCTTCACCAAAGGATCTGATATCTCAGTTTCGGTAGGGCGTGCGATGGATGTCATGGGGAATTTTGTGGATGCCGATGGCAATAGTCTTGACAAGAGGGGGAGAATTATAGATACCCGCGATTATTTCCTATCTGAAGGTAAAGTCACTGTAGATCCCCAGCGTGAAGAAGAATACACTCATATGCTTGGAAAAAGGATCGTGGAGGAGTTTCATAAGATCAACCGGGTCTTCAGTTCTCATTTAGTGGCCTTTGTAGGTTTTGAATTGATCAAGGCCAAAAACCCCAAGCTGGATTTATTCGACCTGATCAGATTGCCAGAGGAGGATATTGTGATTCCTTATGAGGAATTTAAAAATGCCTGCCAGATGGTATTGGATCAGATTTTTGAATTGAAAAAGAAAGGGCTGATAGATACCGCCCCACACATAGAACGATCTATGGATGAGATCATCCATCATGGTCTCGATAATGTCGGGATGTATCATGCCAAGAGACCTTTGATCAGGGACAAGGAGGGAAATATCGTCACTGAAGACATAAGTTTGCTATACTTTTATCACAATAGACTACACGGATATGCCTTGGAGAAACTCTTCTAAACCCAAATTGGTGGGAGTCGTCGGAGTGGGAAGCTTTGGGGCTGCCATAGCAAATATGCTGGCTGAGAAAAATCCGGTGATGGTTTATGCCCGAAAGGAAGAAACTGTATCTGAAATCAACAATTCCCATACTGCTGCGGGCCGTGATCTCAATCCCGGAATAGTGGCAACCAGCTCCCCAGAGGAGTTGTGTAAGGCTTGTGAGATCTTGTTTTTTATGATCCCTTCGGCAGGTTTTATGGAGGTGGTCAAAAATTTTGCACCGCATCTTCATCCCTATCATTTGATCATCCACGGGACCAAAGGACTTTCTCTGAATCTACCGGGAGGTGAGAGCTTGGAGACGGTCAAGTCTTTGAGAAGGAGCCAGATTTTGACGATGAGCGAGGTAATTCTACAAGAAACTGTCGCTGTTCGCGTGGGTTGCCTTGCAGGGCCAAATATTGCCAAAGAACTGAGCTTGGGGCATCCTGCAGCCACGGTAATTGCCAGTAAGTACAATGAGGTTATTCTTGAAGGTCAGAGGCTTTTGAGATCGGAAAAATTTCAGGTGTATGGCAATTCCGATATCGTAGGTGTCGAGCTAAGCGGAGTGCTGAAAAACATCATCGCCATAGCTGCTGGGGCATTGGCTGGATTAGGTCTGGGAGAAAATGCCAAAGGCCTGCTTATTTCCAGAGGAATGGTCGAAATGGTTCATTTGAGCAAGGCTTTGGGGGGAAGTGTCCAATCGGTCATCGGGCTTGCTGGAGTCGGAGATTTGGTCACGACCTGTAACTCTGTGGATTCAAGAAACTTCACCGTTGGTTACAGATTGGCAAAGGGAGAAACCCTGGACCAGATTTTGGAGACGATGGAAGAGGTCGCAGAGGGTATAAACACCGTCAGGATAATAGACGCTTTCCTCAAGACTGCCGGAATCCGAGCGCCAATTACCGAAAGTTTACACCGGGTTCTCTTTGAGGGGTCGTCGATAGAGGAAGCATTGCAGTTTTTGATGAAGTTTCCTTTCAGCGTGGATATAGATTTTGTTTAAAAAAAAATGCTCTTGGACTACCCAAGAGCATTTTTTCTTATTGAGCGGGAAGGATTTTGATAAGGAGCCCGGTTCCCTCAGTCACCGCATAGAGGTATCCGTCCGGGCTTTGGGAAACTTGCCTTACTCGTCCAATTCCCTGTAATAATTTTTCTTCATCAGTAGCTCTTGTGCCGGAAATTTCCACCCGGGCAATATGTGTGGCTGCTAAGGCTGCTACCAAAATATTTCCTTTCCAGGCTGGGTATTTATCAGAGCTGACCATGGTCATTCCACAAGTGGCAATAGATGGAGTCCAATATTTCACAGGCTGCTCCATGCCTTCTTTTTCGGTAATATTGGTGATTGGAGTGCCGTTGTAATTGATGCCATAGGTGATAACTGGCCAGCCGTAATTTTTCCCTTTCTCAAGGATATTGAGTTCGTCTCCTCCTCTTGGTCCATGCTCTACTTCCCAAAGACGATTATTTGCTTTGTCAAAATATAGGCCTTGAGGATTTCGGTTCCCATAGGTCCAAATGGATGGGATAGCTCCTGAGGTCGAAACAAAGGGATTGTCAGTAGGAATTCTACCGTCGTCATGGATTCGGTGAATCTTACCATGAGAGTTTCTTAAATCCTGCGCATTGTCTTGACTTCCTCTTTCTCCATTGCTGAAATAAAGCATGTTTTGATTATCAAATACGATTCTGCTTCCATAATGCGTGCCTCCGTTCCAGGCGGGAGAGGTTACAATAAGCTCTTCCAAATTGCTCACGGCATTTCCGCTAAGTTTAAACCTGGAAATTGTGGTTGCCCCACCATTTCCTACAGGCTTTGCATATGCGATATAAATCCAACCATTTTGAGAGTAATTTGGATGGGTGGCTATGTCCAGAAGACCAGCCTGTCCATTGACATAAAAAGAGGGGAGTCCAGTTACTTTTTTCCCGGTGTATTTGTCATCTTTAAAAATCAGGATTTCACCTTTTCTTTCGGTGACGAGCATTTTACCATTATCTATCCAAGTCATTCCCCATGGATTTTGAAATCCTGTATGAAGTGTATCCACTTTAATCTTCATCTTTTGGGACTGGGTGGTGAAGTTGAGCTGGGGAATTGGATCTGGTTGGATTTCTGAGGATTCGGGATTACAGGCTGTGCTGAATGAAAAAAATCCGATACTTAGTGCCAAAAGGGGCTTGATTAATTTCTTCATAGTCTCTCTACTTTTCTTTCTTCTTTACTAACGAATGGAACCCTACCTTGTTTGAGAATCAGGGACTTGATTTAGGGGAAGTTACGAACCAAGCGGGCTATTCAGATGGGGGTATAAAAAAAGCCTTTCGAATTTTCGAAAGGCTTTACTATCATTTGGGTAAGAATTACCGGATTGGAAGGAGCTTTACTAGTAGCCCTGTCGCTTCGGTAATGGCAAAGATGTACCCATCAGGGCTTTCTGCTACCGTTCTAACTCTCCCGATATCCTGAAGGAGTTTTTCTTCTCCCACATAAGTTGTTCCATCCAATTCCACTCTGGCAATATGTTGTTTTGCAAGGGCACCGACCAAGATGTTTCCTTTCCATGCAGGATATTTATCGGAAGTAACCAAAGTCATTCCGCAAGTTGCGATAGAAGGCACCCAATAATGAACGGGCTGTTCCATTCCTTCTTTTTCAGTGATGTCGGTAATAGGAGTGCCGTCATAGTTTTGGCCATAAGTGATCACAGGCCAGCCATAGTTTTTCCCCTTTTCGATGATATTCAATTCGTCACCTCCCATTGGGCCGTGCTCCACTTCCCAAATTCGGTTGTTGACTTTATCGTACACCATGCCTTGAGGATTTCTGTTACCATAAGTCCAGATGGAAGAGACATTTCCCAATGAATCGGTGAAAGGATTGTCTGAAGGAATGCTTCCGTCATCTTTAACCCGGTGGATTTTACCATGGGCATTGTTGAGATTCTGGGCATTCATTGGAATGTTGCCTTTGTCACCGTTAGAGAAATAGAGGTAACCATCGTTGTCAAAGATAATTCTGCTTCCAAAGTGACGGCCACCTTTCCATGATGGTCCTGCAGTGATCAAGTCCTCCTGATTGGTAGCTTGATTTCCGTTTAACTTGAATCTCATGATGGTGGTCGCACCTGTAGAGTCTTCGAAGTTTTTGGCATAAGCAATGTAAATCCATCCGTTTTCAGCATATTTTGGATGAACGGCGATATCCAATAGACCAGCTTGATTGACTTCGTGAACAGCTGGAAGTCCTTGGATTTTTTCACCTGTAAACTTATCATCCTTGAAAATCAGGACTTCTCCTTTCCTTTCTGTCACCAGCATGGTGCCGTCAGGAAGCCAAGTCATTCCCCAAGGGTTTTCGAACCCTGTATACAAGGTGTCGACCTTGATTAACAGTTTGTCGGTTTGCGTAGCAAAAGTTTCATCGATAGGTTCCTCAGCAGGTTTGCTTGGGCCACAAGAACTCCAAATTCCTACTGCACCTGTCAAGATGACCAGTGAAAGATAATTTTTGAAATTAGGCATAGTTGTTTCTTTTAGGAATCCCGAAGTTAAACCTATTCCCTCAAAAACAGAATTCTATTTTGTATTCTGAAAATTAAACAGCTGGAATTGCAGTTGCCCTTGAGTAAGCTTTTACCGCTTCATCCACCATTACTTCCGAGCCGATAAACAGGGGGGTTCGTTGATGCAAACTGGTGGGCTGGATGTCCAAAATCCTCTGTGATCCATCAGTCGCTTTACCGCCGGCTTGCTCAATGATAAATGCCAATGCATTGGCTTCATAAAGAAGACGGAGTTTTCCGTTGGGATTTTTCTGAGTGGATGGATAAATGTAAATGCCACCTTTCAGCAAGTTTCGATGAAAGTCTGCCACCAAGCTTCCAATGTATCTGGATTGCATTTTCCGTTCTTTGCAGGATCTGATATAGGCTTGTACGATGCTGTCCCATTCCAATTCGAGCCCTTCATTGATGGAGAATATGTTTCCGTCTTTGGGAGCATTCATTTCAGGGTGAGATAGGAAAAACTCTCCAAGACTGGCTTCATAAGTAAATCCATTCACCCCACATCCAGTCGTGTAAACCAGCATGGTAGAGGAACCATAGAGGACATAACCTGCTGCTACTTGCTGGTTTCCAGGCTGCATTACATCCTCTTCGGTAATAGGGCTGCCGGCAGGAGTTTTTCTTCTGTAGATTGAAAAAATTGTCCCGATACTGATGTTGACATCAATGTTGGAGCTTCCGTCCAAAGGGTCAATTGCGACGACATATTTTCCGGAGGCGTTTTGAAGATCGATGACAGCGTCTTCTTCTTCAGATACAATTGCGCAGACTTCGCCGCCTTTACTCAGGGCTCTCATAAACCTGATGTTGGCAATGACGTCCAATTTTTGCTGTTCTTCACCCTGAACATTGGTTTGGCCAAATGCTCCGCCGATATTGGCGAGGCCAGCACGGTTGGTCTCCCGATTGACTATCTTCGCAGCTAATGCAATATCCCGGAGAAGTTGAGAAAGCTCTCCGGAAGCAAAAGGAAAATCGCTTTGTTTGTGCTTGATAAATCGGTCTAGGGTCATCCCTACGGAATAGGCCAGATTGGTCTGGTCAGGCTGATATGGTAGAATTTTCATTATTGGAAAAATGCAATTAATGGTTTTGTATTACTGAAAATTAGGTAAAAAACTTTATGTCAAAAACTTGGATCTATAAATTTGGTGGGGCTTCGGTAAAAGATTCTTCAGCTGTTAAAAATTTGGCTGAAATTCTCCGTAATCGATTGCGTAAAAACATGATTATTGTGGTTTCAGCAATGGGGAAAACCACAAATGCGCTGGAGAGTATTTTGTCCGAGAAACTAAATGGAGTTGATTTTTCTAAAAATAGTGCAATTTTAAGATCTTTTCATCTTGAGATTTGTGAGGCACTTTTTCCCACCGGGCATTCCATTTTTGCCCAAGTAGAAAACTTGTTTTTCCAGTTGGAAAATCAGCTTCAAAAGCCTCTTTCCCAAGAAAATTATGATGAGTACTATGATCAGGTGGTCGGTTTTGGAGAGCTGTTGTCCTCCAAAATCGTGGCAGAATACCTGTGTTCATTAGATATGATCGTGCTTTGGCAAGATGCTCGGGAAGTGATCGAAACGGACTCTGATTTTCGGTTTGCCAAAATTAACTGGGAAAAAACCCGAAAGTCCTGTCAGAACACTTGGAAACCAATTTTGGAAAGCTTTCCGATTTTGACGCAGGGATTTATCGGGCGGGATCCCAAAGGACGCACGACCACATTGGGCAGAGAAGGTTCAGATTTTACAGCAGCGATCTTGGGGACTAGCCTGGATGCGGGCTCAGTGACCATCTGGAAGGATGTGCCAGGGGTGTTAAATGCTGATCCGAAGATTTTTTCCCAAACCCAAAAATTCGATGAATTGGGCTATCGTGAGGCTGCTGAAATGACCTATTTCGGAGCTTCGGTGATCCATCCCAAAACCATCAAACCATTGGCAAATGCTTCTATCCCCTTGTATGTGAAGTCATTTATGGATCCAGATAGCCCAGGGACAAAAATTCATGAAAAGGCTCCCACACATGGGATTCCGACTTTTGTATTGAAAAAGGATCAAATTTTGGTCAGTTTCAAAGTGACCGATTTTACCTTCATTGAAGAAAAACACATTCATGAGATTTATGAACAGCTCAGGTCGCTGAAGCTTCGGGTAAATATGCTGCAGCTTTCTGCAATCAGTGTCTCCTTGGTGATAGATCATCAGCTTTTCAAGCTGGAGCAGTTGCTCAAAAAATTAAAAGGAGATTTTGAAATCAGGTATAACGAAGGGCTTGAATTGTTGACCATTTTGCACCCCAAAGCAGAAGAAATCCCTGTTTTGCAAGAAGGATATGAGATTCTTCTCGAGCAAAGTACCCGAAACACCTATCAGGTCGTCAGAAGAAAAAACTGATTTTGAAGCGTTTGGATGCCTGAGTTTCTTAAATTCAGAATCTCATAACCAAACCCAAAACCTATGAACACACGAAGAGAGTTTTTACACAAGGCCACACTTTCCTCTTTGGCCGTTTCCTTGCCTTTTTCCGACTCATTGGCGGCATTTAATTCTGTTCAGGAGGATAAGGTTCTTAGGGTGGCTATCATGGGATTGGGTAGCTATGGAACCCGAGTAGCTGAAGCGATGAAAGATTGCAAAAGAGCCAAGTTGGTGGGGGTCGTCAGTGGTACTCCATCCAAGATAGCTGCTTGGCAGGAGAAATATGGGATTCCTTCGAAAAACTGCTACAACTACGAGAATTTTGATCAAATCAAGGATAATCCTGATATCGATGCTGTCTATGTAATCACCCCGAACTCCCTTCATAAGCCCTACTCAATTCGAGTGGCAAAAGCAGGGAAGCATGTAATCTGTGAAAAGCCAATGGCCTTGAATGCAGAGGAAGCCAAGGAGATGGTAGAGGTCTGCAAGGCGGCAGGAGTTCATCTTTTGGTAGGATACCGCATGCACTTTGAAGCAAAAACCTTGGAGATAGTCCAAAGACAAAGAGCAGGGGAATTTGGAAAGACTTTGTTTTTTCAAGGCCTGAGTGGATTTATCATTGGAGATCCAAGTCAGTGGAGACTAAATAAGGAACTGGCTGGAGGTGGAGCCATGATGGATATTGGAATTTATTCCATCAATGGAGCCAGATACATGCTTGGCGAGGAGCCAATCTGGGTGACTGCTCAGGAGGTAAAGACAGATCCGGTAAAATTCAAAGAAGGAGTGGATGAGACGATCACGTTTCAAATGGGCTTCCCTTCAGGGGCAGTCGCCTCTTGCCTTTCGACTTATTCCCTAAATAATCTGGATAAATTTTTCTTAAATGGCACGAAGGGTTTTGCAGAAATGCAGCCTTCTACGGGCTATGGACCTATCAAGGCATGGACCAACAAGGGACCGGTAGATGCCGAGCATATCACCCATCAGACTACGCAAATGGACGAAATGGCTGCCATCCTACTCGACGGGAAAAAGTCGATTATTCCCGTAGATGGGGAGGAAGGTTGGAAAGATATGGTGATTGTAGATGCGATTTACAAAGCCGTAAAAACCGGAGAAAAAGTCAAGCTAGGCTAAAGCTATTTGGGATCCTGGGAGGGGTTGATAATCAGCTGCATGAAGACCAAACATAGCCATTTGTTAAATTTAAAGGCTACTTCAGGGATTCTTGCTACCTCCTTGAAGCCCAATCTTTCATGAAATCTGTAGCTGCCTATATTTTCGGAGTCCATTCCGGCAATCATGACGTGGTATCCCTGAGCTTTGCCAAGCTCAATGAGCTGTTTCATCATTTGGGTTCCCAGACCTTTTCCTTGGGCTTTGGAGTTCAGATAGATTGAGTGCTCCACTGTTCTACGATATCCTGGTTTGGCTCGAAATACACCATAGGTGGCATATCCACAAACTTCGCCCTGGACTTCCCCAACCAAAATCGGCAGGCCTGCATTTAATTTGTCTGCGAAAAGTCTTTGAATTTCTCCCAAGGATTTTGGGTCATAGTCGTAATTGTGGGAGGTGTGGAGGATAGAATCATTGATGATTTCCAAAATGAAAGGTGCATCGGATTCCCGGTAGGGTCGAATGACAAAGTCCATCAGTTGAAGCGCTTGAGGATTTTTTCTATGCCGGGAAGATAAGCAGTCCCAAACAAATTTAAATGAACCAACAGGGGATATAGGTTGTACACGCCCATTCTCGTTTCAAATCCAGGCTCAAGGGGCAAAATGGATTCGTATGCCTCGTAAAATCTGGAATCAAAGCCACCAAAAAGTCTGCTGAAAGCTAAGTCCATTTCCCGATGTCCATAATAAATAGCCGGGTCTATCAGGCAGGGTTTCCCTTCACCGTCGCAGATTACATTTCCAGACCATAAGTCCCCGTGAAGAAGAGAGGGTTTTTCTTTGGGGAAAAGTGATCCAAGCTTTGGGTATATGGTTTGGAATTTTTTCAGAAAATCCAAAGGGATCAACCGATCAAAATATGCCTTCCCCAGCATGGGTTCCAACCGCTGTTCTATGAAAAAGTCCAGCCAGTTGTCAAAGGAATGATTCTTTTGTACCAAAGAGGCAATGTAGTTGTCTGTATCCAAACCAAAAAAACTGTCAGAATTCAGGTGTAGGTGAGCCAAGCCCATTCCTAAATCTTCCCAATAGTCCAGATGTTGTCGGGAGCCTGGGATAAACTCAGAAACCAGGTAATTGTAATCCTCAATTCTCCCAAAACCAAATGTCTCAGGGACTTTCAAAAAAGTGGATTTCTTCAGCTTCTTTAGGCCTTGGGCCTCTTTTTCAAGGATGTCTCTTTCGTGATCAAAGTTGAGTTTGAGAAAGAAGGGGCCTTTGGAAGTGTCCAAGCGGACACCTTGATTGTGATTTCCCGCGGCGATCAGACTTGCAGATTTGAATTGGGTCAATGGCCCCAATGTTTCCATGACTATCTGCTCGTAGATCTCCTGGTGATCAAGCATAGAGTTGGTGAGTGACTTTAATTTTCTCCAAAAACCCATCTATAGCCACATCCAGTATTCTATAGATTTCCTCAAATCCGTCTTCCCCTCCGTAGTAAGGGTCAGGGACTGACATTCCCTTCCACTCGGGAACGAAATCCCGCATTAAGAAAATGTCCTTTTCTGGGAAGTTGTATCGGTCTTTGAGGGAGTTTAGGTTCCTGAGATTGTGATCATCCATGGCAAGGATGTAATCAAAATCTCTGAAATCAGTTCTGTTAATTTGTCTTCCTCGATGGTTGATTTTGATGTCATGCTTTGCGGCGCACCGGAGTGTTCTTTCATCCGGGAGTTCTCCGATATGAAAATCGGAAGTGCCAGCGCTGTCGGACTTGAATCTTCCTTCCAGACCTAAAGATTGAATTTTATAATTGAAGATTCCCTCCGCAAGTGGTGAACGGCAAATATTTCCTAAACAAACAAATAATACTCTAATCATATTGGGTAAATGCTGGGCTCTATCAATTTCTAGGAAAAGCTAGACAATGAATCTAGTTAATTTTCAGAGCAATTGCATAAGTTGAAATTGATTTTTCGGGAAAATTTATCTCCATCCATCAATTGAGGCACAAAAATGAAAAAAAATGTGGATATGTCTGAGAATGGCTAATTTTGATGGATGAAAATGGTTTACCGCCTCTTTTTTGGGGTTTTACCCGCGCTTCTGAGTTTCTTTTCGCTCTTCTCCAAAAGGATAAAACATTTTCTTTCTGGCAGAAAAAGTATTTTCTCTGAACTCCAAAATTTCCGAAATGAAAATCAAGGAACGCTGATTTGGGTTCATGTAGCTTCTCTTGGGGAATATGAACAGGCTAAACCTGTGATTGCGAAATGGAAGGAGAAATATCCGGAGCATTTGGTGGTGGTTAGTTTTTTCTCCCCTTCAGGATTTGAGCCTGCCTCCAGAAAACCACAGGCCAACGTGGACTTTATTACTTATATCCCTTTGGATCGAAAGTCTTGGGCAGAGGAGTTTGTCAAAATTATGGATCCCCAATACGCTTTTTTTGTGAAATATGACCTCTGGTACCACCACGTGATGGCGTTAAAGCAAAGAGGCGTGCCGGTTTATTTGATTTCTGCTTCATTCAGATCAAGTCAAGTTTATTTTTCCCGGTTTGGCAGGTTTTTCAAAAATCTCCTATTTCAATTGGATTGGATTTTCACCCAAAATGATCAAAGTGTAGCCTTGCTCAAGGAAATTGGGATATCGAGGGTTTCCAAGGCTGGCGACACGCGATTTGACCGTGTGGCAGCTACTGCCAATTCTCCCAAGCCATTGGAGGATATAAAGTCTTGGATAGGAGAAAAACAGGTGGTCGTAGTGGGGTCCGCCTGGCAGGAAGATATGGACTTATTGATACCCTTGATCAACTCCAAGCCTGAATACAAATGGATCATTGCTCCACACGACCTGAATCCGGAACCGATGGACCGCTGGGCAAAATTATTGGATTCCACATCCAGAAAATATTCCAAATGGAGCCCAACCGAAAGCAATTCAGTTCTATTTATTGACAATATTGGAATGCTGTCTTCCCTGTTCCAGTTTGCGAAAATCGCTTATGTTGGAGGTGCTTTCGGAAAAGGACTGCATAATATCCTGGAGCCTTTAGGATTTGGAGTGCCGGTAATTTTTGGGAAGGTGAAAAAAGTAGGGAAGTTTCCAGAGGCTCCTCAAAGCCGAATTGAAGGTTGCGGATTTGAAGTTTCCTCAGCCGAAGAGCTCAGACAGGTATTCAAAAAATTGGAAAATGGAGAGTTTTATCATGCGGCTGCTGATTCCGCTAAAAAATGGGTAAACTTGAACTTGGGAGCAGCTGATAGGATTGTTTCCTTCATCCATTCCCAAAAGTAATTTTCATGGAAGGAAGAGTCGTTAAATCCACAGGAAGTTGGTACGTAATTAAAGCCGGGGAGAAGTTTGTGTCTGCCCGACTAAAAGGGAAATTCAAACAAGAAGACCTCAAATTGACCAATCCCATCGCTGTGGGAGATTGGGTTGAGTTTGAAAAAGAATCCGGACAAGAAACGGCCGTAATTGGGGAGATTTTGCCCAGAGAAAATTATGTGATCCGTAAGTCCACACGAAAGCAGCATTTCTCCCATATCATTGCAAGTAATTTGGATCAGGCCATTTTGGTGATCACCATGAAAAAGCCAAGAACCTCCTTGGGCTTCATTGATAGATTTTTGGTGAGCACGGAGAGTTTTAGGATACCCGCGATCTTGGTAGTCAATAAAATGGATTTATTGGAAGGAGAGGATGAAGAAGAATGGCTTCAGGATATCCACGAAATCTATGAACCGCTGGGGTATCCAGTATTGGAGGTGTCTGCCATCAAGGATGAAGCGCTCAAGGAAAGGTTTCTTCCTTGGATTCAAGAAAAGTCAAGTCTGATTGCAGGGCATTCCGGAGTTGGTAAATCCACTTTACTAAATGTATTGGTTCCTGATGCCGCACAGGTGACTCAGGAGATATCGGACTACAGTGCCAAGGGAGTTCATACCACCACCTTTGCAGAAATGTTTTTTCTGCCGGAGGGAGGAGATTTAATAGATACTCCGGGGATAAAAGAATTTGGGATTTTGGATATTGACGATTCAGAATTATCCCATTACTTTCCTGAAATGAGGCAGTTTCTAGGGCAATGTAAATACAACAATTGCACTCATACCAATGAGCCGGGATGTATGGTGATCCAGAAAATGGAGCAAGGATACATTCATCCCTATCGATATAAAAGCTATGTGAATATTCTTTCCGAAGAGGATTCTCATCGTTAAGAAGCTTTGATCCCATGGCATTTTGGCCTAATTTTCCTTTTTGAAAATCATCCCATGAGCGAAGTACTCAATCACAAACAGATCGGACAGAAAATCACCCGAATGGCCTTCGAGATCTATGAAAGAAATGTAAATGCCAAAGCTGTGGTATTTGCAGGGATCTCTGGAATGGGTACTACCCTAGCCAGGCTTTTGTCAGAGGAGCTGAAAAACATCTCTCCCATTCCTGTGGAAGAGGTAGAGATACTTTTGGATAAATCTCAGGTGTCCAAGTCTGAGGTCGAACTTTCTCAATCCATAGATCTGTCTGGAAAGACCATAATCCTAGTGGATGACGTGCTCAATACAGGAAGAACTTTGGTTTATGCCATGAAGCCATTTTTGGATTTTGAAATCGAGAAAATGGAAATTGCTGTTTTAGTAAACCGCAGTCATGGGCATTTTCCTGTCAAACCGGATTATACCGGCTATGAACTCGCCACTACATTCAATGAGCATATTCGAGTTGATTTCTCGGCAAACCAATATTCCGTTCACTTAGATTAAGCTATGTCAGTTCATTCCTCTGCCTCGGTCAAAAGAGTCACTACGCATACCCTTCAGGAAATGAAACTCCGTGGGGAGAAGATTTCCATGCTTACCGCTTACGATTTCAGTATGGCCAAAATCGTGGATGAAGCCGGTATGGATATTATTCTGGTAGGTGATTCCGCTTCTAATGTGATGGCTGGTCATGAGACCACTTTGCCGATTACTTTGGATCAGATGATCTATCATGCCTCTGCCGTAGTAAGAGCTGTCAAAAGATCTTTTGTCGTGGTGGACATTCCTTTTGGAAGCTATCAGGGAAATAGTACCGAGGCCCTCAGGTCTGCCATCCGAATTATGAAAGAGTCCGGTGCGCATGCAGTCAAAGTAGAGGGAGGATCCGAAATCAAGGAGTCTGTAATTAGAATTTTGAGTGCTGGAGTTCCGGTGATGGGGCATTTGGGTTTGACTCCACAATCTATTTACAAGTTTGGGACGTACACCGTTAGAGCTAAGGAAGAGTCGGAAGCTGCGAAATTGTTGGAAGATGCCAAAATCTTGGAAGAATGCGGTTGCTTCGCCATCGTTCTGGAAAAAATCCCGGCTTCATTGGCGAAAAAAGTAGCGGAAGCGGTTTCCATTCCGGTTATTGGTATTGGAGCTGGACCGCATGTTGATGGGCAGGTTTTGGTGATGCATGACATGTTGGGAATTACACAAGAGTTTAAGCCCCGGTTTCTCCGGCAATATGCAGACCTTCAAAAAACGATGCTAGATGCGTTTCAGCAATATATCACGGACGTGAAAAATAGGGATTTTCCTACAGACAGAGAGAGTTACTAAGGCGATTTTCTTTCCAAAACATTCACAAGCACTCCAATCGGGGTGCTTTTCGCATTTAAATACGGCAATTGACGTATTCCCTGGCCTAAGGGTACTGGATAGCTTTGATCAAAATTCTTTTTATCATGAAAAAGCTATTCAAAACCACCCGATTAATGATTCTCGCCTCGATAGTATTCTTGGCTGCAGGATCTTCAGCCTTTTCCCAGGAGCCTCAATGGAAGGTGAGCTTGGACAAAGGAGTAGAATGGACTCGGTACACTCCCAATAAAATTCTTTTGGTTGGGAGTTCTGACTGGGGATTGCATGGAGTAGATGCCGTTACAGGGAAGCTTTTGTGGTCCAACGAGGACCTCTACAATTCTGCAAAAGCTCTAAAAGGTCCCGATGGGAAAAAAGTCGGCTATACGCCGGATTTGATCCGAGTTTTGGAAGATCCCCAAGACCCTAGAGTTTCGGATTATGCCATTGTGAAGTACACGGACAATATTCTGGTTAAGAATTTTGTTCTGATCAATATCCGAACCGGTGAATTGATCATGAATCCCAAAATGGCAGGGATGCCGGTTGTCAAGATTGTGGGACCTGAGCAGGCGACTTTCAATTACTATGGTTCCGATTATATCCCTGAGCTGAAGGGTGTAGTCATTACGGCAGGCTGGGAGGACTTTTCCACCGCTGGGAAGCCTTTTATGCAAATCACCAAATTCATCGATTTGGAAACAGGGAAAGTGGCTTGGGAAAGTGACCGATTTTCTTCCAAGCTATTGCCTGTGGTCACTGAGGACAATCATCTCCTGTTTATCGGGGATAAGACCTCTGCAAAAATCAATGCGAAAACGGGAGAGCCTTTTTGGACTTTCGAAGTCTCCGAAAAGAAAAACAGCTTTGAGGCGTTTGATGCAAATATTCGGTTGACCGAAGGGTATTTTTATCAGAAAAAAGGAAGCCAAGGTGTGGTCAGTGCTGTGGATTTGAAATCTGGTAAGGTATTATGGGAAAAGCCATTGTCCACCAAGGATGCACCGGTCTTAACCGCGGAAGATTTTGGAGTGATCGTGGCAGACGAGAAGAATTTCACTTTGATGGAGGCAGCCAATGGCAATACGAAATGGACTGCTAAAAAGCTTTCTGGGATTGTGGTGGATCTGGGAAGAGATCATGGGATTGCTGTGGGGGAAAGAGATAAGTATTTGACAGTTTTGGATAAAAATACCGGAGAAGAAAAGTGGTCAAAAAAGGTAAAAGGAATCCGGATTGACCAATTGACTGGTGCTGGGATCATGTACTCAGACGAAGAGGGTAATATTGGGCTTTTTGGCTTTGACGGAGAGCCGGTCTGGTCTTCAAAGGATATGATCAAAGGACCAGCACTTCGGGCTAAGCCTTCCTTGGATCAGGAGTTTTTCTACAGTGATGAAAAAGTATATCGGGTAAATCTCGTAAACGGAGATAAGAAAGTGATTTTGGACAAGGTGGAATTTAAGGAAAAAGAGACTCCTGATAATCTGGAATTTACCGGGTCCAACTTTGTGCTTTCTTCCAGCCAAAACATGATTGGATTTGATGAGAATGGGACAATTCTCTACCAAGGTCACTGGGCTTCTCCAAAGATTTCATTGGCTGGACGAATTGCAATGCGCACCATGCAGGTGGCGATGGTGGCCATGGCCTCTGCCGCAGCATATCAGCAAGGGGCAACCCAAGGATCCGCTTTTGCTCCTTCAGCGATCAGTAAGGAATATGGAAGACAGCGGGAGTTTTTTGAAGATATGGCGGGGGCTTTTGGTCAGGTAGCCAATCAAAGATTCAAAGCCACGAAACATCGCGGAGTCTTCAGCTTTATCCTCACGGATGTGGGAGAGGGAGTAGGCTTGGTGAAAGTTGATAAAGTGAGCGGAAAAGAGGTAGGAAAGATAGTCCTCAATGACAAGGAGCCTGTTTTTGATTCAGATCCGGAAAATGGGATGATTTTCTACAAGCCATCCAAAAAGGATGTGCATGGATATATTTTCTAAAAAATCAGGGTTCAGGAGATAAAAAAAACCGGCAAAGTTCATTGCCGGTTTTTTTGTTAAGCGGAAGCTTTGGCCTGTTGTGATTTTTCTTTGACCCGGAGCATAAAGTCGCTCAATACATTCATGTAATTGATAAATGCATCGTATGGGGTGTCATAAGGGCTGAAGTACTGATGTACTGAGCCGTCAGAAAAGAACTTGGTACACATGTAATAAAAGTGATCCGAGGTCTGTAAATAGCTCCAGTCTCTCTGTATTTCAGGATCGTCGATTCCTTTCACTTGGCTTTCAAGATCGTAAAGTCTATCAAACGCTTCGTCTTGCAAGTCATTCCCTAACCAGGCAGTCAAATCACGCTCCTCATCTGCCCAGGAAATTGGGATTGGGACGTGGATATTTCCAACTGGCTGACTATTATCCAATACCTCCGATGGTGTAGAAAAGTTGAAATTGGAATGTTTGAAAATTGTCTCCGGCAAAAATCGCATAAATTCGAAAATACCAGTGTCTGCCCACTGATGTTCCCCGAAAGTCTCGTAATCCATGAACAAGTTCACGACTTGTTCTTCTTTGGGAATGGCATTGAGCCAGGTCACGAATTTGTCTGTGGTCAGCGGGAAATCAGCCCAGGTTTTGTTACTGAAGCGGAATGCAATATCATCTGAGAGCCTGAAGTTTTTCAACAATACTTTCAGTTTAGGATCAATGGCATTGGTGTAAACGTAATTGGGGCTTTTCCAACCCAGAATATGTTTGGCACCTTCGGTGAGGATACCTTTGTAGCCCATTTCGGAAACCATGGATCCAATTGAATCTGAATAAATCAATTCCGTGTTTCGGAATACCTTTGGAGTATATCCATTAAAAAGCTCCTTGATTCTGTCTTGATGCTTTTTGACCAGTTTGGTAAATTCTTCCTTGCTCTTCAGCGCAGCCAGAGAGTGAGTATATGTTTCATTTAGGAGCTCAACTTGACCCGTTGCAACCAGCTTTTGGAAACTTTCCAATACGTCAGGGGCATAGGCTTCCATTTGATCCAAGAAGGTTCCGGAAATGGAGAAGGCCACTTTGAATTTTCCGGGATATTGGTGGATGAGATCCATCAAAAGAGAATTCATAGGGAGGTAGCACCGTTGGGCGGCTTTTCGTATGACATTTCTGTTCAAAAAATCATCCCAATAATGATGATCCTCACCGATGTCGAAGAAACGGTAAGGCTTTAGTCGAAAAGGTTGGTGCACCTGAAAATAAAAGCAGATGGTTCTCATGATTGTTGGGCTATAGTTTTTTCGTACACAGTTATCAGTTTGGCAGCGACATGCTCCCATTTTAATTTTTTCAGCTCATCGCTTCCGAGTTCTTTGAACATTCTGGAAATTCCGTCATAATGCAGTAGTGCGAAAATGGCATCTGCCATGGCATCTACATCCCAGAAATCCACTTTGATGGCATTTACCAATACTTCGGCAACACCTGATTGCTTGGAGATAATCACGGGAGTATTGTGTCTCACCGCTTCCAGTGGAGCAATGCCGAATGGTTCGGAGACGGATGGCATCACATAGACATCAGAAATCGCATACATGTGATCCACGTCTTTTCCTTTCAAAAATCCAGTGAAGTGAAATCTCGAAGCCATTCTGAGTTCGGCAACACGCTGAATCATTTTATTCAAAAGGTCTCCAGAGCCAGCCATTACAAAGCGAACATTTGGATCTCTATCGATGACTTTCTTGGCAGCTTCCACAAAATACTCTGGGCCTTTTTGGAAGGTGATTCTACCTAAAAAGGTCACGATTTTTTCCGGAACCTTTTTCTGATATTCTGATTTGATGATGCTGGCATCCAAAACGGCATTGTGAAGCACAGATACTTTGTGGCCTGGGATTCCATATTTTCTGATGATAATATTTCTGGTCAGGTGACTGACCGCCACGACATGGTCAGCCGCTTGCATTCCAGCTTTCTCTATGTCATAAACAGGTTGATTCACTGATTCTCCGGATCGGTCGTATTCAGTGGCATGAACATGGACTACCAGAGGCTTTCCGCTCATTTCCTTAGCGGCGATTCCAGCAGGGAATGCCAGCCAATCATGGGCATGTATAATGTCGAAATCCTGCCGATCTTTTGCGATTTGAGCTCCAACTAAGGCATACCGGGAAACTTCCTCCATGAGGTTTTTGCCATATTTCCCACTAAACTCATATTTGTTGGTAAATATGCTTTCATCTACGTCCGTACGGTCATGGATCGCATAATCCGTAAACTTTTGATATTCTTCAGGGCCCAAATAAGGAACCAAGAAGCTGCTTACTTCCAGATAAGTCAGGTTTTTCCAAATATTCTTAAACTTCTTCTCTCTGTAATTGATCGTTACATCACTTGCATTGACAAAATCAGCAAGATCTTCTTCATCTCCCCAAAGTTTAGGAACCACAAAAATCACTTCCTGATTATGGTGATTCATACCCTTGATCAATCCATAACAGGCAGTTCCCAATCCTCCGGAAATATGTGGGGGGAATTCCCAACCAAACATCAACACTCTCATACAAAAAGATTTAAATTCTTTTGACTAAGTCCATCATTCGTAATAATTCTGCCACACTCCAAGCCTGGGACAAGGAGCCTTTTGGACGATGCGGAGGATCTCCATCATAGATCTCTGCAATGGTTCCGACTCCATATTGGGTCATGACTCCATCAAATCCTTTGATGATTTTCTCCACAAAATTTTTGGCAGCCTTTCCATGTAGCTTTAAATATCCTTCTACAAAGTGGCCCAAAAGCCAAGCCCAAACGGTACCATTATGGTAGGCGTTATCCCGGCTGATTTGATTGCCAAAATAGTAGCCTTTGTATCCTGGATCGTCCGGAGATAGTGATCTAAGTCCTCTCGAAGTCAGTAATTTTGATTTGACAATTTCCAGGATCAAGTCGCTTTTTTCTTCACTCAGCATGGTGTATGGTAAGGAAGTGGCAAAGATCATGTTAGGTCGGATTGACCAATCTTTTTCCTCTCCATCTACCACGTCTGCAAGATATCCATAGTCCCATGACCAGAATTCTCGTTGGAACGATTCCTTTACTCTGGCAGCTAAGGTAAGGTATTCTTCCTCCCCACTTAACTCATGGTAAAAACAAAGGGCATTGTACCATAAGGCTTGGATTTCGACAGGACATCCGATTCTTGGAGTCACCGGTCCATCTGGGGTAATGGCATCCATCCACGTCAGTGCTACATCTGGTTGACCACCCCAGATCAATCCATTTTCAAGCATGTGGATATTGAACTCCGTACCTGCTTTGTAGCCTTCGATGATCCCTCTTAGTTTTCCCAAGTATCGGTCAATGATCGTCTTTTTATCTCCGGTATAGGTGATGTACTGCTGGAGCGACCAGAAAAACCAAAGCGGAGCATCCATGGAGGTCATGTTAGTATAATCACCACTTCCGATATTGGGGAATAGAGGTCCTTTGAGGTCTTTGGTCATTGAATCCATGATCTCCAGAAAAGTATCCCGATCTCCTCCCGAAAGGGTAAGCCCGGGAGCAGCGAGGAAAGTGTCTCTACCCCACCAGCCAAACCATGGGTATCCTGCGATAATTCTTACATCCCCGTCTCTTCTCCTGATAAATTGCCCGGCAGAGTTTCTTAGGCAGTTTTCAAAATTATTTCTTGGGATTCTTCTTGCGATTTCTTTTTCGAAGGCATTCTGGCGTGTAGCAGGATCAGCCTCTGCCAGTCCAGCAGAAAAAATGACAGATTCGCCTTTTGCGATGTCAAATTCAAAATACCCTGGAACAAAGAGATCCTCTTGGTATTCGTATCCTCTTTCCCTTTCCTGAATATATTCAATATTGAAGTACCAATCAGGATTGGAGACAAACTCACCCTTTTTGGAAAGCTGTAAGAAAAGCGGATCGTATTGGGGGTAGAGTTGGAATTTGACACCACAAGGCGCTTTTTCCGCATTTTTATTAATGTCGTCATTGGCTTTCATGAGGTTATGATATCCTCTGAAGGCCAAAAAGGGTTGAATTCTGATTTTAGTAGGAGAATGAGCTTCCAAAAGAGTATATCGAATCATCACCCGATCCCTATTGGTATCCAAGATTAATTCCTTTTGAAGCAATACGCCTCCTACCCGATAGGTGAGTTTTGGGATAGGTTCTGAGTCAAAGTCTTCCAGATACTTATGCCCTCTCGGGGAATAATTTCCCGGAAACTTACTGATGCCCAAATTAAAACTGGCTCCCCGCTGGATCACAGTTTCGTGGACTGTGGAAAGCATGACGTGATTTTGGGAGTCAATTTGAGGCTGTGGCACTACCAAAAGACCATGGTATTTTCGGGTATTGCACCCGATGATGGTCGTGCTGGTGTAGGTTCCCGAACGGTTAGTCCGAATTATTTCCCGGTCAAGAGAATAATTTAGGTTGATTAATTGGGTTTTATCGAAATGGATATAACTCATAGAGGGAAAATTGTAGGATACTAAAAATAGAGGTTTGATCTTATAAGAAAAATTAATGACAAAAAAATAAAGGTTATGTCTCCATAACCTTTGCATAAAAAGAAATTTTACGAATGAATTGTTTCTTTTTGGATCTCTTCAAAGACTTTTAAAGATTCCTCAAATTTGCTCAAGTAATTTTTTACCTGGCTAATATTCACTGGTTTTACCACCGGGAATTTCGGGGATGATTTGAACAAAGTAAACATCTCAAGTTGGTTTAGTTTGGTCTGAATTTGTCAAATGTTGTGCCAAACGAATGGCTTATATACAACAAAACCCCTCGAATTGAGGGGTTTGGGTGAAAGACCGGGTTCGAACCGGCGACCTCTGGTGCCACAAACCAGCGCTCTAACCAGCTGAGCTACAATCACCGTGTTTGTTGTCCTTTGAGGTATTCCCTCAAATGGTTTGCAAAAGTAAGTAGATAGACTGTTTAGCGCAAGGATGATGCTATTTATTTGTAAAAAAAGTTAGTCTCTTTCCTTTTTGGCTTTCATCAAACTCACCCTTATTGTACGCTAAATGTCCGGAAACGATCGTATGGGTCACCTGGGACTGAAAGGTATGTCCTTCAAAAGGTGACCACCCGCATTTGGCGAGGATATTTTCTTTGCTTACGGTCCAAGGAGAATTCAAGTCTACCAAAACCAAATCTGCAAAATAGCCTTCACGGATAAATCCTCGGTCCTCAATGCGAAATAGCTTGGCTACATTGTGAGACATTTTCTCAGCGATTTTTTCCAAAGAGATTTTTCCCTGATGGTAAAAGTCCAACATGGCTACCAAGCTGTGTTGAATCAAAGGACCTCCAGAGGGTGCCTTGGTGTAAGACTGGGCCTTTTCCTCCAGCGTGTGTGGGGCATGGTCGGTAGCAATTACATCGATTCGATCATCCAGCATGGCCTGGAAAATCTGTTCCCTATCATTGGAGGTCTTTACTGCCGGATTCCACTTGATGAGATTTCCCTTTGTGTCATAATCTTCTTCCGAAAACCACATGTGGTGAATACAAGCTTCAGCAGTGATTTTTTTCTCCTCAAGCGGAATGCTGTTGTCAAACAAACTCAATTCCTTGGCAGTACTGATATGGAGGATGTGCAGCCTCGTGCCAAATTTTTTAGCCATCGCCACTGCTCTTTTAGAAGCATCATAGCAGGCTTCTTCCGACCGGATTTTTGGATGGGCTTGGATCGGAATGTCTTCTCCATATTTGGCTTTGTATTCTGCTAAATTGGCAGCAATAATATGATCGTTTTCTGAGTGGATGGCGAGAAGACCTTTGTATTCGCGGAAAATTCCCTCCAAGGATTCAATATTGTCTACCACCATGTTTCCGGTGGAGGAGCCTTGAAATACTTTCAGTCCACAGACATTCTTCAAGTCAAGCTTTAGAATTTCTTCCAAATTGTCATTGGTACCTCCAAAGAAGAAAGAGTAATTCGCTAAGGAAACTTCTTGGGCTCTGCTGTATTTCTCTTCCAACAAAGGGATGGTGACGGCCTGTGGGACTGTGTTGGGCATTTCCATGTAGGAAGTGGTGCCTCCAGCAACTCCTGCTTTTGCCTCAGTATAGATTTCACCTTTGTGGGTGAGCCCTGGCTCGCGAAAGTGCACCTGATCATCAATCACTCCGGGGAAAAGGTGTTTTCCCTTTCCGTCAATATGTACCTCAGCAGCCTCTTGGCTTAGGTCTGTGGCAATTTTAGCGATGCGCCCTTCTTTGACCAAAACGTCAGCCCGAGTAATCCGGCCTTCATTGACTATATTTGCGCCTGTGATCAGGATACTTTTCATCTTTTTCTTCAATTAAGATTCCAAATTTCTCTCCAAAATTAACAATCATGAGCAATGAAGCCTTAGGATTTGATGCATTTAAGCTAAATAAACAATTGCTTGAGGCGGTGGTGGAATCCGGATATACTAATCCAACTCCAATACAGCATAAGGCTATTCCGCTGGCTCTGGCTGGGCATGATGTTTTGGGAATCGCGCAAACAGGCACCGGAAAGACGGCCGCCTATGTACTTCCTGTGCTGATGAAGGTTAAATATGCTCAGGGGAAAAATCCCAGGGCTTTGATACTTGCTCCTACACGGGAGTTAGTCATGCAAATCGAGGAGGTGGTGAAGGAACTTGGAAAATATACTGATCTCCGGATTGTCAGTCTTTATGGAGGACTGGGGCCAAAGACCCAAATAGAGCTCATTGAAGCCGGTGTAGATATCCTCATTTCCACCCCTGGTCGTTTTATGGATATTTATCGCAAAGGGATTATTTATCCCAAGGAGATAAAAACCATGGTTTTGGATGAAGCTGATAAAATGATGGATATGGGGTTTATGCCTCAAATCCGAGCCATTCTTGAAGTGATTCCAAGCAAAAGACAAAACTTACTTTTTTCAGCCACTTTCTCATCTCGGGTGGAAAACCTGTCGGCTGAATTTCTGGAGTTCCCGGAAAGGGTGGAGGTAGCCCCTTCTGCGACCACTGCTGAAACGATTGCTCAGGTAAAATACATGGTCCCTAATATCAAGACCAAAATAAATCTCCTTGCTGAGCTCTTGGAAAATGAAGAGGTTCATCGGGCGATAATTTTTACAAGAAGCCGAAAAAACGCTGAGTCTGTTTATTCTTTTCTTGAGAGAAAACATTTTGGAGAGATCCGGGTGATTCATGCGAATAAGGGTCAAAATACCCGGATTAATTCAATGGAAGATTTCAAAGGAGGGGAAGTGAGGCTTCTCGTAGCCACGGATGTGGCTTCAAGAGGATTGGATGTGTCCATGGTGTCTCATGTGATCAATTTTGATGTGCCTTTGATCTATGAGGATTATGTGCATAGAATCGGAAGAACAGGAAGAGCCGAGCAGGAGGGAAAAGCGATTACATTCATAAATCCGGCCGAGGCATATCATTTTGAAAAAATTGAGGAGCTGATTCGAATGGAGGTTGAAGAACTGGAAATACCTGCAAAAGTGGAAGTTCCGGCTACGCCATTTGAAGAAAAGCAAGCCTATGCCAGGGAGCTGGATCGATTGAAGCAGCGAGACAACCCAGATTATAAAGGGGCTTTCCACGAGAAAAGGGAAAGGCCGAAGAAGAATATTGGAAAAGGGGAAAAGGTGAAGGCGAAGAAGCAGGGGAAAAAACCCAACCGAAATCAGCTCAAAACCAAAAACCAAAAGAATAAAGGAAAATAAAAAAGGCCCATAAGGGCCTTTTTTGTTATCTGTCAGTTCGGGTATTTGTCCCGTCAACAGGGGTTCTTTGCTCTCTGTTAGCTAGATCCCAAGCAGTATGGAAAATTAGCTGGGTTCTTTTTTGCATCAGAGGAAACTCGATTTTGTCAACAGTATCCGTCACCTGATGGTAGTCATCATGTACTCCATTGAAGAAGAAGATGACAGGAATGTTGAACTTTGCGAAGTTGTAATGGTCAGATCTGTAATAGAATCTATTTGGATCATCCTCGGCATCATATCTGTAATCCAAAATCAGATTGGTGTAAGTGATATTGTTGTATTCATTGATTTTCTTCAGATGAGAAGAAAGCATCTCTGAACCGATCACATACACATAGTCCTTGTTTTCAGCATTCTGATATTCGTAATCAATTCTGCCTACCATGTCAATATTGATGTTGTTGACCGTGTTGGCAATAGGGAAAATGGGATTTTCAGAATAATACTGAGAGCCAAGAAGACCTTTTTCTTCACCGGTCACATTCAGGAACAGAATACTTCTCCGAGGTTTGTTTCCTTCTTTGGCAGCAGTCGCAAACGCTTGAGCGATTTCCATAACCGAGACAGTCCCAGAGCCATCGTCATCAGCACCGTTGAATACTTCACCGGTAGAGCTTACGCCCACGTGATCATAGTGAGAAGAGATCACCAATACTTCTTCTTTCTTATCAGTGCCTTCCAAAAAGCCCATCACATTGTAAGCTTCAACAGGGGTTTTGCTCTTCACCACTTGGTAAGTTGCTTTTTGAGAAGCAATAGTCTCAGGAGAAGACTTTGCGGCTTCTTTGAGTGCTTCCACCGGTTTTCCAAATAGATTGGCCATTTTATCTGAGCTGACCATAAACACTGGTCTTTCCTTTGTTTCTTGGTCGAATCCTATTCTTCCTTTGCCTGCCAAAGATTTGTAGCGATTGGCAATTCGATCAAAATTTGCCTGACCTTCCATCGTTACAATGACAATCCCTGCAGCTCCAGAGTCCATTACTTTGGTGATGAGGTCGTTGGAGCGAACTCCAACAGCCCATAACCCTACCAATTTTCCTTTTACGTCAACTTTGGCTAGGTTTTCGTCATTGACTAAACCCAGGAAAACCAACTCTGATTTGGATGCTTTTTTCATGTCTCCATCCCCAATGAAAACAAAATCCTGATTCTCTACCAGTTTTTGTTTTCCGATTTGAAGAGAGACTTTGCTGTACATCGTGCTCACTAGAGGCACATTTTGGAAATAGCTTCCTGAAACTGGCCCAGATAGTCCAAGTCCTTTGTAAAAGTCGGCCAAGTAATTGGCAGCTATTTTACCTTCCTCAGAGCCGGTATCCCGGCCTTTCATTTCGTCAGAAGCCAGGTAAGTAAGGTAAGTTTTGAGATCCTCAGCAGTGATCGTGTTGGCATATTTTACCTGAGTTGGATTTTGGGCGAAAGTTGGGAGCGCCAAACCAAAAGCAAGAATACCAGAGAGTAATAATCCCTTTCTCATAAAGTTATATGGTTTTATGGGCCCTAAGCTAGAAAATAATTTCACGCTCAAAAAAACCACTCGTCACTTCCTGAGGTTAATAGGCAAATAATTGAGGGAAATCAAAGAGTTTTTGGATGGCAAATCGTACCTTTGCGCCCATAAAATCAGGAGCTTTCCAAACCCAAATAGAAAATTTCTAAGCGTTCTTTATGAAGATCAATCTTTCCAATGCTGTCAAGTTTGAGAGCAGACACAATGGCCCGAATGAGGCAGAAATTGCTGAGATGTTGGAGAAAATCGGGGCCTCTTCTCTGGATGAATTAATCGGTCAGACTGTACCCGAGGCGATCCAATCTAAAAAATCTCTCGATTTGCCGAAGGCAAAATTAGAGTCGGAGTTTTTGGCTGATTTCAAAAAATTGGCTTCCAAAAACAAAGTGTTCAAGTCCTTCATAGGAATGGGCTATTATGACACCATCGTTCCGGGAGTGGTTTTGAGAAATGTACTGGAGAATCCGGGATGGTACACTGCATACACGCCTTATCAGGCAGAAATTGCTCAAGGAAGATTGGAAGCTTTGATCAATTTTCAGACGGTGGTAATGGAATTGACCGGGATGGAACTTGCAAACGCATCCCTTTTAGATGAAGGTACTGCAGCTGCCGAGGCGATGACTATGCTTCATGCGGTGAAGCCACGTGAAAAAAAGAACGCGAACAAGTATTTTGTAGATGAGAAAATCTTCCCACAAACCAAGGCTGTATTGCTCACTAGAGCAGAACCCATCGGGATTGAATTGGTTTTTGGCTCACTCTCATCTTTGGATTTGACTGATCCTGAACTCTATGGAGTGATGATCCAGTATCCAAACGCTGACGGTGCGGTTTCTGATTATTCAGCGCTAGTTGCCTCCGCAAAGGAAAATAAAGTATTGACTGCTTTTGCTTCAGATCTATTGGCTTTGACCATTCTTAATTCTCCGGGAGAAATGGGAGCAGATGTAGTGGTTGGTTCGTCCCAGAGATTTGGAGTTCCAATGGGCTATGGAGGTCCACATGCTGGTTTTTTTGCAACTAAGGAAGAATTCAAAAGACAAATTCCTGGAAGAATCATTGGTGTGTCTATAGATCGATCTGGAAATAAAGCCTATAGAATGGCGCTTCAGACTCGTGAGCAGCATATCAAGCGTGAAAAAGCAACGTCCAATATATGTACTGCCCAGGTACTTCTAAGTGTAATGGCTAGCTTTTATGCGGTTTATCACGGACCACAAGGCTTGAAAAATATTGCCTTGAGAACTCATGGCTTGGCGAAATTGACTGCTCAGGCATTGAAAAAAGTAGGTTTGAATGTTGTTGATCAAACTTTCTTCGACACAATTCAAATCAAAATGAATGAAGTGGCGAGAGAAAGAGTCAGAGGGCTTGCCTTAGGCGCGGAAATGAATTTTAGATATGAGTCTGATTCAGTTTTCATTTCCTTTGATGAAACCAAGACGTTAGAGGATGTCAAAACGATTGTGGGGATTTTCGCAACTGAGGAAGGCAAGCACACTTTGGACTTGAATGATTTGGTTGAAAACCTGGAGTTGAGCCTTCCTGAAGGTTTGGCAAGAAAATCCGAATATTTGACTCATCCTGTTTTCAATAGCTATCATTCGGAGCACGAAATGCTTCGATACATCAAGAGATTGGAGAATAAGGATCTTTCCTTGGTACATTCCATGATTTCATTGGGATCCTGTACCATGAAGTTGAATGCTACTGCCGAAATGATCCCGGTGACATGGCCTGAATTTGGACAAATTCACCCTTTTGCTCCGATGGATCAGGCGTTGGGATACCAGGAGCTTTTCACCAATCTCAGAACTTGGTTGACTGAAATCACTGGATTTGCAGACACATCCCTTCAGCCAAACTCTGGCGCTCAAGGAGAATATGCAGGTCTGATGGTAATCCGAGCCTATCATATCAGCCGTGGTGAAGGGCATAGAAATGTAGCTTTGATTCCGACATCTGCTCATGGCACCAATCCAGCCTCAGCTGTGATGGCGGGCATGAAAGTGGTACTTGTAAAGTGCGATGAAAAAGGGAATATCGATATCGATGATTTGAGAAAAAGAGCTGAAGAGCATGCCAGTGATCTTTCTTGCTTGATGGTAACCTATCCTTCTACCCATGGGGTATTTGAAGAAGGAATTCGTGAGATCTGTGAAATCATCCATCAATATGGTGGTCAGGTGTACATGGATGGCGCAAACATGAACGCACAGGTAGGCTTGACTTCCCCAGGATATATCGGAGCGGATGTTTGTCACTTGAACCTGCATAAGACCTTCTGTATTCCTCACGGTGGTGGTGGACCAGGCATGGGCCCAATCTGCGTTGCTGCTCATTTGGCTCCATTCCTTCCAGGCAACCCTATTGTAAAGACCGGTGGTGAGCAGGCTGTTTCATCAATTTCAGCTGCTCCTTATGGAAGTGCAAGTATTTTGCCGATTTCCTATGCTTACATCGCCATGATGGGAGGAGATGGGTTGACCAATGCGACTAAAATCGCCATTCTGAACGCCAACTATATCAAAGAGCGATTGAGTGGTCATTATCCGATCCTTTACACAGGTTCTAAAGGAAGAGCAGCTCATGAAATGATCGTGGATTGCCGATCTTTCAAAGAAGTAGGAGTGGAAGTAGAGGATATCGCCAAGCGATTGATGGACTACGGATTCCATGCACCGACGGTATCTTTCCCGGTGGCAGGCACTTTGATGATCGAGCCTACTGAGTCTGAAACTAAAGCGGAACTGGATAAATTCTGTGATGCTTTGATTTCCATCCGTGAAGAAATTCGTGAGATTGAAACTGGTAAAGCAGACAAGGAACAAAACGTATTGAAAAACGCCCCTCACACAGCTGATATGGTATTGGTTGGTGAGTGGAACTTGCCATATTCAAGAGAAAAAGCTGTTTTCCCGCTTGCTTCTGTGAAGGAAAACAAGTTCTGGCCAAGTGTGCGAAGAATTGATTCGGCATATGGCGACAGAAATTTGGTTTGTAGTTGTATTCCGGTAGAAGAATATGCAGGCCAGGAAGAAATGGCCTAATTCAAAACGGTAAAAATGAAAGAAGCTCCAATTTGGAGCTTCTTTTTTTATGGAGTAATCTTTTTTTAAACGTGAACGTGTCTCTCGGCATGGTAGGAGGATCTCACCAAAGGTCCTGATTCTACATATTTCAGTCCTCTAGCTAAGCCTTCTTCACGATAGTGCGCAAATAGATCCGGATGGATAAATTCAGCCACTTCGATATGCATTTTGGTGGGCTGTAGATATTGTCCTAGGGTAAGAATATCACAGCCGTTGGCTGCCAAATCATCCATTGCCTTATATACCTCGTCTTTGGTTTCCCCTAAACCCAGCATAATTCCGGTTTTGGTTCTTTTACCAAATTCTTTGGTCTTTTTAATTTGTTCCAGTGAACGGTCGTATTTAGCTTGAGGTCTGACCATTCTATAGAGTCTTCCGACGGTTTCCATGTTGTGGGAGACGACTTCCTGGCCACCTTCAATCATTCTAAATAAGGCGTCCCAATTAGACTTGACGTCTGGAATTAAGGTTTCAATGGTAGTTTCTGGAGAAAGTTCTTTGGTCTGAACTACTGTTTGATACCAAATCTCTGCACCTCTGTCTTTTAATTCATCACGGTTTACAGAAGTGATGACCGCATGCTTTACGCCCATCAATTTGATGGCTTCGGCTACTCTTCTTGGCTCATCTGTATCATATTCATTGGGGCGGCCCGTTGCTACTGCACAAAAAGAACAGGACCGTGTACAGACATTTCCCAAAATCATAAATGTAGCAGTTCCCGCGCCCCAGCACTCACCCATGTTGGGACAATTGCCACTTTCGCAGATGGTATGGAGCTTATGCTGGTCTACAAGCTTTCGGACTTTTGCATATTCTTTTCCGACAGGAAGTTTTACTCTGAGCCAATCAGGTTTTTTTCTTTTGGTTGCTTCCTCGGAAATTACTGGTAATTCAATCATTACGATAGGATTTGGTACAAAGGTAAATAGCCTAATTCAAAAACCGAATTTAAATTACTTTCTGAAGCCGTAATAGAAGGTCAAATAGGCTGATTGAAATAGCTGTCTATTTTCGGCAGTCGGAATTAAGGGTATTTCCTTGTTGTAACCTTCCAACATATATCCAAGTTCCAAGCCGGTGGCGTTACTTCTGAAAACCCCAAATTCAAACATCAATGCGGCCTTGAGATGAGCGCCAAAAGCAACTTGGGATTCACCCAATCCTTGAAGAAGTCGGCCGGTTCCCAAAATATTGAATCTGCTTTGATGCACTTCAGGATCATATTGTTCTGTGACAGTTTCCAATCGGTTAACTGCATACTCGATATAATAAGGAGCAATCAGCCCGATGGAAGGCCCTACAGCACCCAGGGCAGATACTTGAACACCTTGGTTCGGGGCTTTTTTGAATAAAATGATTTCCCTTCCAAAGTGTGGTCGGATCGCATAGAGGTAATTGGACTTGCCGAAAATATAGCTATTGCCCAAAACAGTATTGTATCGAGCTTCTTTGGGGTTTTTCACATTGGAAAGTTCAATTCCCCAAAAAGCGAACTGATCATCAGCAAGTCGGGTTCCTGCCTTGAATACCAGGCCGCCGATTAAGCCTCCGTTTGTGTTTTTGTTGAGTCCAAAGAGGTATTCTTTGTCATATTCGTAGTTGCCTATGTCATCGCGCTGGGCAAAAGTATTTATGCTTAGAAATACAAGGAAAAGAGGAAAAAGGAATTTCAGCTTACTCATTCGAATTGGTCGAAAATATTGCCCTATTTTTGGTTTAAAGTATTTAACTGCATTTTAAAAGTAAGAGTTTATGCCCACTATAAAAAGTACGTATTTGGGGAATTTAAGGACCCATTCTGAGCACATTCAATCTGGCACGGAAATTCTCACAGACGCACCCTGTGATAATAATGGCAAAGGAGAAAAATTTTCCCCAACGGATCTGGTAGCCTCTGCGTTAGGTAGTTGTATGGTGACTATTATGGGAATAGTCGCAGAAAGAGATGGAGTCAGCTTGGAGGGCTTGTCTTGGGAAGTGACCAAAATTATGCAGTCAAGTCCCAGAAAGATTCAGGAGATAGTAATCGATTTTCATTGGGATAAGCCCGTACAAGATCCATCTATGACCCAAAAACTCAAAAATGCTGCAAGAACTTGCCCCGTGGCCTTGAGTTTGGATCCTGCTATAAAGCAGACCATCAATTTTAATTTCTGAGGAAATTCCTCAACCCAAAATAGAATTAAACCCAAATAACGACATGTGTTACCTTTTTGAAAGTTTCAAAGGTTGGAAAGAATACTGTGAGGAAAGAAAGGTTTCCCTGGTAGATTCCGTGATTGAATATGAAGTTGAGCAAAAGAACTCTTCCAAGGAAAAGATTCTCAATGGATTGGCTCAGGCTTTTGGAGTGATGAAGGATGCTGTGAAGACCGGGCTGGAGGAAGAAATGACTTCCCGCTCAGGGATGATCAACAACGGCGCGAAAAAGGTTTACAATCACCCCTTGACAGTACTTTCCCCAGAATTTCAAAAATTGATTTCTAGATCCTTGGCAGCCAAGGAAGTAAACTCTTGCATGGGTCGGGTAGTGGCTGCTCCTACGGCAGGAGCTTCAGGAATTCTTCCGGGCACGCTGGTTACTCTTCAGGAAATTCATGGACTTTCCGATGAATCGATAATCGAAGGCTTGTTAATCGGAGCTGGCATTGCTTTGATTATAGAAGAAAAGGCAAGTTTGGCAGGAGCTGTAGGAGGGTGTCAGGCAGAAACTGGATCGGCAGCGGCTATGGCTTCCGGGGCAATCGTGCATTGCTTAGGAGGAACCGTAGATCAGATATTTAACGCTGTGGCGGTTACGATTCAATGTATGCTGGGCTTAGTTTGCGATCCCGTTGCAGGATTGGTGGAGGTGCCTTGTGTGGTCAGAAATGCAAGCGCAGCCGCAATTGCGTTCAGCTCCGCTCAAATAGCATTAGCAAATGTGAATGCAGTAATTCCGGTAGATGAGTGTGTCGAGGCGATGGGTGAAATCGGTGCATCCATGGAAAGCCGGTATAAAGAAACAGCGATGGGCGGGCTTGCTGCGACTTTAACAGGGCAGGAAATTTCTCAAAGAGTATTGATCCAGGATATTGAGATTTTGCCGGATGAGGATCTAGCCGATTAGTTTTTCGAAGAAGGGTATCGCTAGAATGTATTGAATGGTGAGGCTGAAGAAGGATGACCACAAAAGGCCACTCCAAAGCATATGAAAATAGATTCTTCTTTTCCTTGTTCCGAAAGAAACCAATATTAAGGTTCCTCCGATGGGGGTTAGGATTAAAGGGGTGAGAAAAGCGATACCTATTTCACCGTATTTCAACCATATCCGAACGATATTTCTTGATTTTTTGGTAAAGACGGGGCCTTTTTTCATCCACTTCCTTTCCACATAGGCTTTTATTTTGGTGCCAATCAAGGTAAAAACCAAAACGCTGGACATCATGCCAGAAAGGGTGACAAAAATGATCTCCCAAAAGCTGTATCCGGCAGCAGATCCAAAAACTGGCCCAGCAATAAATTTGAAAATGCACAGAAAATAGATGCCAAGAAAGGTAATCAGCTCCTCACTCATAATAGGAAGAATATATAGAGTCCGTACCCAAGAAGTAGAATAGTACCTTCAAAAAGGGATATTTTCATTTTTGTGCGCATCAGAGGGTAGAGTAACAAAGAAAACCCCAACATCCAAAGGTAGTCAGAAGCCAAAAATTCAGGGGAAACCGAAATCGGCTTGATGATCGCTGTAATACCAATAATGGATAGGATATTCATGATGTTGCTACCCAAAATATTTCCTAAGGCCAAATCGGTTCTTTTGGAGAGAGCCGCCATGATAGAAGTGATCAATTCTGGGAGACTTGTGCCGATAGCAATGATCGTAACTCCGATCACCCGCTCACTTACTCCAAATTCTCTTGAAATTTTAACCGCATTTTCGACCAATAATTCAGATCCTGCATAGAGGCCTATTATTCCTCCAAAAAACAAAGCAACAGAGATGAGCCAAGAATAGTTTTTCACTTCCTCCAATTCTTCTTCGACCATTTCATTTTCATCAATCACCCCTTTTCCGAGATTTCTAAAAAGGTAAAAGTTGAATCCCAAAAAGCAGCCAAACAGGATTAGCCCTTCCCAAATGGTGATCATTTCATTGAGACTAAGCAGATAAAATAAAATAGTCACAATGATCATCAGAGTGTAATCGAATCGCAGTTGATTTCGATTGATGAGGATGGGATAAAATAATCCCGAAAGACCTAAGACAAGGGCAATATTGGCAATATTTGACCCGATTACATTGCCAATGGAGATGTCACTGTTGCCTTTCAGAGCTGCATTTACACTGACCAAAAGCTCGGGCGCTGAAGTTCCAAATGCAACCACTGTGAGGCCGATAAGTCCAGAGCTCATCCCGAGTTTAAAGGCCATAGACGTAGCTCCGTCTACTAGGATTTTTCCACCAAAAAGGAGGATAGCTAGTCCTAGAAGTAGAAATAAATATGGAGTCATTCGTTAAATTTTTTGTCCAAAGGCCAAATCGCCCGCATCACCTAAGCCTGGAACAATGTAGGATTTTGAGTTTAGCTCCTTATCCAACGCACCAATCCAGAGTCGGAATGGAACTTTCAGATTTTCCTGAAGAAATTGAATTCCTTCTGGGGAGGCAATCACAGCGGCAATATGGATTATTTTTGGGGTGCCATGATTAAGGAGAGTCTGAATGGATTTCAAAAAAGACTTCCCAGTGGCCAGCATAGGGTCTGCCAGAATGATGGTTTTCCCTTCCAAGGAAGGCGAGGCATGATATCCAAGGTTGATTTTTATAGTATCTCCCTCTTCTCTGAAGGCACCAATAAAACCACTTTCAGCTTGGTCAAAATAGTTGAGAAATCCTTGGTAGAAAGGTAGAGAAGCCCTTAGCACTGCGAAAATTACGGGATTTGCTTCCGGGATTTTGACAGTCATGGAGGCTAGTGGGGTCTGGATTTCATTTTCCCTGAATTCCATAGACTTGGAAATTTCATAAGCCAATATTTCGCCTATGCGTTCCAGATTTTTACGAAATCTCATACCATCCTTCTGGATAGTGACATCTCTTAATTCCATGAGGAATTTGTCCGCAATGCTGGGGTTCTCGGTCAGAATAAACATTGGGTCAAAGGTAAAAAAAATGCCCGGTTAACGTACCGGGCATTTGATTGCTTATTTGATTTCGAAGCTAGCTCTTCGGGCCATTTGACGAGCATCGGCTGAGGACTTGTCTACACTGGTATCCTCTCCGTAGCCTTTGTAACTCAAACGAGAGGAATCTACGCCAGAGGAAACTAGAATCTCATATACTGCCTTAGCTCTTTTTTCTGATAGCTTGATGTTATAGTTTTCTGGACCAATTTCATCTGCAAATCCTTTTACTTCCAATTTAACTCCCGGGTTCTTTTTCAAAAAGTTGGAAACATAGGAAATGGAATTGATGGAAAAGCTTGAAGGGGTGGAGCTGTCAAAAGCAAAATAGGCTGCTACATAGCCATCCTGGATAGCCTTTTTTAGGTAATCGGTCTGATCGATTACTTGCTCTAATGGACAGCCTCCGTTGGCACTTGGGCCGGGAAGAAATGGACACTTATCTAAATGGTCAACTGTACCATCCCCATCAGAATCCAATGTCACTCCGTTGAAAGATACATGAGCACCTGCCGGAGTGTTAGGTTCTTTGTCTAAATAATCCGCTACACCATCGCCGTCAGAATCCTTCAACAAATCCTTGATTCCGTTAATTTGAGTGGATAATTCTTCTTTGGTCGCATATTTATCAGCGGCTATGAACCAGTCGGCATGTTGTTCATTTTTACCCAGGTAGAAATTCAGACCAAGGGCACCAGTCCACCAGCCTCCAGGAGCATGAATAAATGGATTTGCAGGAGGGTTAGGCTGTACTGGAGCGTTATACGAGTTTCCGTCAAAGGTGTAAGTTTGACGACCGTTATGGATGTAGGTAATGTCTCCTGTTAAGGATACTCTATTGGAGATTTTATATTGACCTGTGATTCCAGAGATGATGTTGTACACATAATCAGAAGGCTGGTCAAATACTGTATTTTCAAAAGATAGCCTTCCAAAACCAGCTCCAAAATGTGTCAAAAGACCGATCCTTCTGCTAATATTTTCAAAGTTCATCATTCGGCCGGTGTTCATAACCATTTGTGCATTCACCCGGATATAGTTGGTTGTAAATTCGGGACTTTTGCCTTTTGTTTCATTGAAAACACCCAGGCCCAGGTCACCTTTCAATCCAAAATATTCATTGAACATATATCTGGCTGCAAAATCAGCGTGACCAATATGCAGAGTTGGAGAATAAAAATCAGGAGAAAGTGGGCCCATAGATTTGTTGAAGCCGCCATTCAATTCAAGTGACCATTGATTGAATTCTTTCTGAGCATAAAGAGAGGTACTGACTCCGAGTAGGAGAACTAGAATTAGACACTTCTTCATTTGAGTAGGTAATTAAGGATGACTGTTCAAAGGTAATAAAACTTTGTCATCAAAGTCTTAGCAAAAAAAAAGCCCGACTTTTCAGTCGGGCTTTTCATGAAATATTTTTCGATTATTTTACTTCGAAGCTAGCTCTTCTTGCCATCTGACGAGCGTCAGCAGATGACTTATCGACACTAGTATCTTCGCCATAACCCTTGTAGGACAATCTAGAAGCATCGATTCCAGATGCAATTAGAAGGTTGTACACGGCTTTAGCTCTTCTTTCAGAAAGTTTGATGTTGTAATCTTCTGGACCTAATTCGTCAGCATAACCTTTGATTTCAACCTTCACACTTGGATTTCTCTTCATGAAGTTAGAAACATACTGCGCTGCACTTACTGAGTATCCTAGTGGTTTGTCGCTGTCAAATGCATAGTATACGTTTACGTAACCATCATTGATTGCTTTCTTCAAGAAGTCTGTTTCTTCTCTCACTTCTTCAACTGGACAGCCGTTTGTAGAGGCAGGACCAGGCAAGAAAGGACACTTGTCAAGGTGGTCAGGAGTACCATCTCCGTCAGAATCCATAGTTGAACCTGAAGAGTTTACTCTAGCTCCTGCTGGAGTATTTGGTTCTTTGTCAAGGTAATCAGGAACACCGTCACCGTCAGAATCTTTCAACATGTCTTTAATTCCGTTGATTTGAGATGCAAGTTCCTCTTTAGTAGCATATTTATCTGCAGCAATGTACCAGTCAGCATGCTGTTCTGCTTTGCCCAAGTAAATATTCAATCCTAAAGTTCCAGACCACCAAGTTCCATTTGCTCCGTAGAAACCGTTGCTAATGTCTGGATTGATGAAAGTTGCTCCGTCCCAAGTAACAGTTTGTCTACCGTTAAGAACGGTGGAGATGTCACCAACCAAAGCAACTTTTTCACTGATTTTGAATTGAGGAGTAATTCCAAAGATCAAAGTGTATACATTATCAGTGAAATCATTGAATCTGTTCTCTTCAGGATTTACTACACCAATACCAGCACCACCGTGCATTAATAGGCCTAGTCTTCGTGTGAAAGATTCAAAACTCATAATTCTACCGATGTTGGCAACACCTTGTAGGTTTAATCTATTGTATTTTGTGTCGAATGAAGGGCTTTGAGAGTCCCTCTTTCCGAATTTAGCCTCTTTTACAGATCCAAAACCATAATCAAGTTTTAAACCGAATTTCTCATTGAACATGTAGCGTGCGCCAAATTCAACGTGACCAAGGTTAAGAGTTGGAGATAGGAAACCACCAGTCAGCGGCGCCATAGGCTTATTGAAACCAGCTCCGGCCTCAATTGACCATTTGTTGAAGTCCTGGGCGTTAGCAGCTACTGCCAAGGCTCCAGCCATAATTGTTGATAGTATTAGTTTTTTCATGAGAAAAAATTTTTGTTCAGTTTTATTTTAAGTGATTGATGGATTGATTAGCAAATTTATAAACTTTTAACTTACTGCAAATCTAGATGAATAATTTAATTCCCAATTGTTAGAAAAGAATAAATCCTTGTTTTTTGGAAAATGTTTCAATTAAATAACACAATTAATGCCAAATTGGAATTTTTTATCGGAATTGCTTGAAATCCCAAGCGTTTCCGGTGATGAATCGAGAATTAGTTCGTTTTTGTATCAATATGTTCTTCAACGAAAGAGTCATTGGAGGGTTTCTCCAAAAATCTACTTCGGTGAAGAATTTCATGATTGCCTTTTACTTAAGTTTGGAGAGCCAAGAACAGCAGTTTTTGCCCATTTAGATACTATTGGCTTTATGGTTAGGTATAATAATCAGCTAGTTAGTATCGGAGGGCCTGAAATTATACCAGGTACCAAACTCATTGGGCAGGATCATTTGGGTGAAATCCGATGCAAATTGATTGGGGATGAAGAAGAAATTTATCATGATTTTCCCCGAAAAATTGAAAGGGGGACCCGTTTGTCATTCGAACAAAACTTTCAAATGGATGGGGAATTTCTTCAGGGAGCGTATTTAGACAACAGATTGGGGATTTTTTCCGCACTTGAACTTTGTGAGGAAATAGAAGATGGATGGGTGATTTTTTCGACTTATGAAGAACATGGTGGAGGCAGCATGCCATTTCTCCTAAAGTTCATTCAAGAGACAGCCCCGGTCAAGCAGGCCTTGATTTCAGACATTACCTGGGTCACTGATGGGGTTCATCATCATGAAGGTGTGGCAATTTCTATTCGGGACAAATTCATACCCAGGAGGAAATTTCTCGACCGTATTATTACTTTAGCCGCAAAAAGTGGGATACCTTATCAATTGGAGGTCGAAGCTCATGGAGGAAGTGACGGCCGAGAAGTCCAATTTTCTCCCTATGCCATAGATTGGTGCTTTATCGGAGCGGCAGAGGATAATGTGCACACGCCACAAGAAAAGGTCTCAATCGCCGATCTTGAATCTATGATCTTATTATATAAGTATCTCCTGAAAGCCCTTTAGCTTATGAAAAAAGTAAAACTTCACGACAAGGAGTTCGAAGTCTATCTCTCCTCCGGAAAAATTCAGGAAAGACTCAAAGAAATCGGAGAGCAAATCACAAATGACTATAAAGGAGAGAACTTGGTTCTTTTGGGAGTCTTGAATGGTTCTTTTTTGGTAATGGCAGACCTAGTCAGAGAAATTGACATGCAGTTTTCCTGTGAGTTTATTAAAATTTCATCCTATTCAGGGACAGAGACTACCGGTGAAGTGAAATCTATTTTGGGCCTGTCTGCAGATATTGAAGGTAAATCTGTAATAATTGTTGAAGACATTGTTGATACTGGAATTAGCATGAAATACCTTCTGGAAGAACTGGAAAAGCATAAACCCAAGAAATTGGCCATTGCAACACTTCTGTATAAAAAGGAAGCATTTCGGTTTAATTACCCCTTGAATTATGTCGGTTTTGAAATTCCCAATAAATTTGTCGTCGGTTATGGCTTGGACTATGATGGATTGGGAAGAAATCTTCCAGACGTGTACCAGCTGAGTTCTAATTAAATTAAGAATCATCTAATGCTAAATATTGTTCTTTTTGGCCCTCCAGGTGCGGGTAAAGGCACTCAAAGTGAAAAAATCATTGAAAAATATGGCTTGACTCATCTTTCTACCGGGGACTTGTTCAGAAAACATCTGGGGGAAGGTACTGAGCTGGGAAACTTGGCCAAAAAATACATGAATGAAGGCAGACTGGTACCTGACGAAGTCGTGATCAGTATGGTAGAAGATAAAATCAATTCAACTCAAGATTCCAAAGGTTTCATTTTTGACGGATTCCCGCGCACAACCGCTCAGGCTGAAGCCTTGGACGTGATGCTGGAGAAGAATGGAATGGGAATCTCCGGAATGATTGCTTTGGATGTTCCTGAAGATATTTTGCGCGAGCGAATCAAAGAAAGAGGAAAAACTTCCGGTCGAGTGGATGACCAGGATGACGAAAAGATCAATACCCGAATTTCTGTTTACCTGGAAGAAACCTTTCCAGTGGCAGATTACTATGAAAAACAAGACAAGCTTAAGAAAATCAATGGGGTAGGTAAGATTGAGGAGATATTTTCTGAGATCTCTTCAGCGATTGATAGCTACTGATTTCCAGCGATTTTCTAAATTTGCAAAATCAAGACTTGGCTAGGCTCTAGGGCTTAGCCTTTTTCTTTCTCAAAAAATGGCAGATTCCAATTTCATTGATTACGTAAAATTCTGTTCCAGATCTGGTGCAGGTGGTGCAGGTTCCGTTCACTTCCGCAGGGAAAAACACGTCCCAAAAGGAGGCCCGGACGGCGGGGACGGAGGTCGTGGAGGCCATATTATTCTCCGCGGAAATGCTCAGCACTGGACTTTGCTTCACCTGAAATATAAAAAGCATGTCATCGCTGATGCCGGAAAAGGCGGAGAAGGTGGCAAAAGAACAGGAGCAGATGGAAAAGATGTCATTTTAGATGTGCCTCTAGGGACAGTAGCCCGGGATGCAGAAACCGGCGAAAAGCGATTTGAGATTACTGAAGATGGACAGGAAGTTATTCTGACTCGCGGCGGAAGAGGGGGATTAGGTAATGACCATTTCAAAACAGCCACGAATCAAGCCCCCCATTTTGCACAACCTGGAGAACCGGGAATTGAGGAATGGATTATTCTAGAGCTTAAACTTCTCGCAGATGTAGGCTTGGTCGGATTTCCTAATGCCGGAAAATCTACGCTCCTATCAGCTATCTCGGCAGCAAAGCCTGAAATCGGAGATTATCCGTTCACAACCCTAGTTCCAAACCTAGGAGTAGTCGGCTACAGAGATGATAAATCCTTTGTGATGGCAGACATACCCGGGATCATTGAAGGGGCCGCTGAAGGAAGGGGATTAGGTATCCGTTTCTTACGTCATATCGAGCGAAATTCTATTTTGCTGTTTATGATTCCTGCTGATGCTCCGGAAATAGAGACACAATACAAAATTCTCTTAGGAGAACTCGAGAAATACAATCCGGAATTATTGGACAAAAAACGTATTCTGGCCATTTCCAAAGCAGATATGCTGGATGAGGAGCTGATTAAAGAAATGGAAAAGGAAGTTCCGAAAGGAATCCCGTATGTCTTCATTTCTTCTGTAAGTCAGTACAATCTTTCTCAACTTAAAGATATGATCTGGCAGGCAATTCATGCCTAAAGGTGTCACTTTGGCAGAATAAGGGCTCTGGCAAAGTCATTGCTACCTCCCAACCGACCGACTATTGCTTAAATATTTTATGAAAAATAAGGAACAAGTAGATCAAGAAAACCAAACACAAACTGAAGAACAATTGATTCAGGATACCCCTCAAAGCGAAGAGAACAAGAGTGAAGAAACTCAGGATTCCAACACGACTGAAAAATTAGAGGCAGAAGTGGCTGAGCTGAAGGATAAGTACCTGAGATTGTATTCAGATTTTGAAAATTTCCGAAAGCGAACTGCCAAGGAACGGATTGACTTGATCAAAACAGCCTCAGAAGAAGTATTGAAAGATTTAATTCCAGTTGTGGATGATTTTGAGCGTGCTTTCAAAGCCGCTGAAAATGAAACGGAAGTGGCCAAAATTAAAGAAGGAAGCCAGCTTATTTTCCACAAACTAGTTCGGGTTCTTGAATCCAAAGGGCTAAAAGTCATGGAAGATTTGATTGGAAAGCCCTTTGACGCAGATACTCAGGAGGCAATTACCCAAATTCCTGCCCCTACAGAAGAAATGAAGGGCGCCGTAATCGATGTAGTTGAAAAGGGATATACCCTTGGTGATAAAGTGGTTCGCTACGCAAAAGTTGTGACAGGAGCCTAAAAAGATATGACAAAAAGAGACTATTACGAGGTATTGGGAGTTTCCAAATCAGCCAGCGCCGATGAGATCAAAAAAGCTTATCGGAAATTGGCGATTCAATACCACCCTGATAAAAATCCAGATAATCCGGAGGCCGAAGAGAAATTCAAGGAAGCTGCTGAAGCTTATGAGGTACTGAGCAATCCGGATAAAAAAGCAAGATATGATCAGTTCGGACATCAAGGTCTAGGCGGCAATGGCGGCTTCGGCGGAGGAGGGATGAACATGGATGATATTTTCTCTCAGTTTGGCGACATCTTCGGTGGAGGTGGTTTTGGCTCTTTCTTTGGCGGGGGCGGTGGTCGCCGTACCAAAAAAGGAACAAATCTCCGGGTAAAACTGAAGTTGAACCTCCAGGAGATTGCTAATGGAGTCGAGAAGAAAATCAAAGTAAAAAGACACGTGGTTGCTCCAGGTGTCAGCTTCAAGTCATGCTCCACCTGTCAGGGAACTGGCCAAATCAAAAAAGTGGTCAATACCATGCTAGGCCAGATGGTCTCTGCATCTACCTGCGCAGTCTGCGGAGGATCAGGTCAAATAGTTGATAAAAAGCCAGCTGAAGCGGATTCCAGAGGGTTAATCATCAAGGAGGAAGTAATCACAATCAATATTCCCGGAGGTGTCGGAGATGGTATGCAGCTCAGCATGTCCGGAAAAGGAAACGAGATTCCAGGGGGGATTCCTGGTGACCTTTTGATTGTCATTGAAGAGGCAGAGGAGACGACCTTCCAACGAGAAGGGAATAATGTGATTTATGATCTCTACATTTCTTTTATCCAAGCCGCATTGGGAGACTCTGTAGAAGTACCGACTATTGATGGCAAAGTCAAAATCAAAATTGACGCTGGAACCCAAAGTGGTAAAATGCTTCGCCTAAAAGGAAAAGGGATTAAAGACATAAATGGATATACCCGCGGTGACCAATTGATCATGGTCAATGTGTGGACTCCTACCCAGCTTTCCAGAGAGGAAAGAGCAGCTTTAGAAAACCTTAAAAATTCCGAAAACTTCAAGCCGGATCCGGGAAGGCAAGAAAAGTCCTTTTTCGACAAAATGAAGGAATTTTTCTAAATCCTAAGAAGCCAGAAGCAATTCTGGCTTTTTTTATATTTTTAGAACCTTTTCTATAGTGCCCCGTACCCTAACCGTATGTTGAAAAAACTGTGTCTGACTATCACCTGCATCCTTTTGGGGTTGAATACCGGACAGGCGCAATTTGTAAAAGAATACAAAGTCTCGGAAAAAAGAGGTTTTGAGATAGTAGCCCTAGATTTCTCTTCTTACAAGAGCGCGGTAAACTTAAAAAGGAATGTGCACCAAGATCCTGTTTACATCCATGGACACTTGGCCCAGTCCAATATTCTCCCTGAATTCAAATATTCCATTAGCCGGGGAATTCTCAATGCTTCCTTGGTCCACAAGAATGTTGAATCGGACAACCTAGGTAAAAGTATCACCTCTAAGCTGTTTTCTTCCAGCACTGACTATGATCACACATGGGATGTGGGGCTGAGTTCTAATTTTTTGTATGATTTGAATTTTTCGCTTGGAATGGGCAAAACCGACATGGACTTAAGCCAAATCTCCATTTCCAATATGAAAATCAGGAGTGCTAGTAGTGACGTTTCCCTCTTTTACAGCCAGAGTATGCCCAACAGCGTCGCGATGGACACCCTTTTGGTAACCATAAGTATGGGAAATTTGGAAGTGAAAAAGGCTAATTTCACCAATGCCAAGCGAATGATTTTTGAGGTGGATTATGGAAAAATTGACTTGAATTTTTCAGAGGGAATGCCCCATGGTTGTCAGGTAATTTCTGCTGTAAGTGTAGGAAGTGTACATTTGGTTTTACCTCCGGAGGATGTGCCTGTACGATTGAAAATGAGAACCACCCCCATGTGCCGAACCGTCTTGCCGAAATACCTGAAATCAGTGGAAAAAGGAATCTATGTCACCCGTGGCTTCAAATCTTCAGACCCCAGACTTTTAGAGGTAATCATCGATGTAGGAGTAGGTTCTGTTACAGTGGAATAAAATGTTGGAAATTAATCAGCTAAGTAAGTCCTACGAAAATCACCGTGCGCTTTCGGAAGTAAGCCTGCAAGTTCCCCGAGCCGTGATTTTTGGATTATTAGGGCCTAATGGAGCAGGTAAAACTACCTTGATCCGAATTATAAACCAGATTATCGAGCAAGATGAAGGAAGCGTCCATTTGGACGGGAAGGTTCTTTCTCCTGATGATATCCGCAAAATAGGATATCTCCCAGAGGAAAGGGGGCTTTATAAAAAGATGAAAGTTTGGGATCAGCTGATCTATTTCGCGCGATTGAAAGGACTCGACCAACATGAGGCAAAAAACCGAGTCAAAAGCTGGTTGGAGAAAATGGACATCTATTCTTGGAGAGAAAAGAAAATCGAAGACCTCTCCAAAGGTATGGCACAAAAGGTACAGTTTATATCTACCTGTATCCATGAGCCTTCCCTTTTGATTCTTGACGAACCTTTTTCTGGCTTTGATCCGGTCAATGCTGAAGTGATCAAGAATGAAATTTTGGAACTTAAGTCCAAAGGAACCACCGTCATCCTGAGTACGCATAGAATGGAGTCAGTCGAGTTGCTTTGTGACCAAGTGGCCATGATCAATAGGTCCCGGAAAATACTGGACGGGACAATTCGGGAGGTCAAGAGTAAGTTTCGACCCGAAGTTTTTGAAATTGCAATGACCAATCTTTCTCAAAATCTCCCTCAAGAGTGGACTCCTAGATCCGATGGGGATAGCTGGGAATTTACCCTTCCCTTGGCAGGAAAGACCCCCAATCAACTCTTGACTGAAATGATGGAATATGGAGAAGTGATTTCTTTCAGTGAAAAAATCCCTACTATGGAAGAAATCTTTATTCAACAAGTAAAAGCTACCTCCCATGAATAAAATTTTTCTGGTGATTCAGCGAGAGTATCTGGCCAGGGTAAAGAAAAAATCCTTCCTTATCGCCACCTTGATCACCCCATTGATTTTCCCTGCCATTATGGGAGTCTTTGTATGGATAGCTGTTCAGGAAAAAGAAAACCAGTCTCTGAGAATCATTGAGGTCATCGATGAGACCAACTTGTTTTTCATGGAAAGCTCGGATCAGTATGCCTTTACCTCTTCAATCAAAGATCCCGAAGAGGCCAAAAGTCTGGTTATTGAAGGCGATCGTTATGGGTTTTTATATATTCCCAAAATAGACGTCGCTAATCCAAAAGGGATACAGTTCTTTTCCTTGGATAATCCCAGCATGAGCTTGATGAGCTACTTGGAGAATGCCATGAAGCGGAAAATCGAGGATCAAAGACTCTATGAAAAAGGAATCGACCCTCAAATTTTGAAAGAAATCAGAACAGCGGTGGACATTCAGTCTGTGACGTTGGTAGGTGAAGGTGAAGAGAAAATCAATGATGCAAGCGTGAACTACGCTATTGGATTTTTAACCGGAATTTTGATCTACATCTTCATTTTCGTCTATGGAAATCAGATCATGCAAGGGGTGATCGAGGAGAAATCCAGCAGGATTGTCGAAATTTTGGTTTCATCCCTCAAGCCTTTCCAATTGATGTTGGGGAAAATTGTCGGAATTGGAGCGGTAGGGCTGACTCAGTTTTTGATTTGGGTAATTTTGATTGGTGCCTTGAGTTCGATTGTGATGGGAGTATTGGGCATGCAAATGCCACAACAACAGGCCATGGAGATGGCTAATCCCGAATTTGCCAATGCAGCTCCTGATACTGGAGAATTAGGCGAGATATTGGCCGTCATCAATGGAATCGACTTTGTTTCAATCGTTCTGAGTTTTCTATTTTACTTCCTTGGTGGGTATTTGCTCTATGGGGCTTTATTTGCCGCAATAGGATCTGCTGTGGATGCGCCTTCGGATGCACAGCAATTCATGTTCCCGATCACTATACCACTCATCGTATCCTACATGGGGCTCTTTGTTTTTGTTTTGCAAGACCCCAATAGCACTACTTCCTTTTGGTTGTCAGTGATTCCCCTCACTTCACCGATAGCGATGATGGGAAGAATTAGCTACGGTGTTCCTTTTTGGGAGCTAGCACTTTCTATGGGCTTGTTGGTGACAGGGTTTTTGCTGACTACTTGGCTAGCAGGAAAAATTTACAGAATCGGAATACTCATGCATGGGACCAAGCCTAGCTACAAAATCTTGTGGAAGTGGATCAAAGCTTCTCAATAAGCATTGCGAGGGCCTAGGCCCTCGTTTTTTTTTAGAATCATGGCCTGATGCCATCCCGACAACATTTTTATTTTGATTAGAGATTTCCAATTATTTCCACTTTCAAGTCCAATTGACTTCCATTATTTCCCCTCCTGTATCGCTTATTAAGGTAATTCTGGTTATTTTTTCCTGTTTTTAAGGGTTTTGGAATAACAATTCACTTAGACTCGGATCGGGTATTTTATTCTACCCTAAGCTTATACTATCCAACCAAACAGGGAGTTATTACCTGAAAAGCATTTGTTGAGTACATGAAAACCAGATTCCAGGATTTGACATCCATTGACTTTTATCAGAACAAAAAACAGGTCAAGTGGCTGGTATTTTTGGTTTCCTTTCTGATCGGATCCGGGTCGATTTGGTACACTAATATTCTGGTGGCTGAGTTAAGGGATCGGGAAAGCCGGCAGATTCAGCTGCTTTCAGCAGCCTTGGAATATGCCGCTACCACGACCGAAAACCTCACCTTCATCAACCAGGAAATCATTCAGCAGAACTATTCCATTCCGATAATCATGGTGGACTCGGAGGGAAACCCATTGGAATTCAGGAATATCAAATTCCGGAAAAACGCCAGCGAAGAAGACTCCCTTAGGACCTTGGAAAAGGAGCTTTTGGAAATGCAGGATGAATATGAACCTATTCATCTACAGGAAGCAGATATCCGGGTTTTTTATAGAAATTCCGAACTGCTGACCAATCTTCGGTACTATCCTTACATCCAATTGGCAGTGATTCTCCTTTTTGGAGCTTTGGCTTATGCGCTTTTCAATCAAAGTAAAATCGCCGAACAAAACCGAGTGTGGGCAGGTCTGACCAAAGAAACTGCCCATCAATTAGGTACTCCAATAGCATCCCTGATGGCCTGGATTGATTACTTGAGAAATTCTCCTGTCTGGGAAGAAAACAAGGAAATTATTCAGGAGATGGATAAGGATGTGGTCAAGCTTCGAATGGTGACCGAGCGCTTTAGCAGTATCGGAAGTAAGCCAGTCATCCAAGCGGAAAACTTGTACGAGGTCATTGAGGAAACAATCACCTATCTCCGGCCTAGGATCTCCACTAAAGTCGAATTGATCATCAATGCAGACTCCAAGGATCTGGATGCAATGATGAACAAGCCCCTGTTTGAGTGGGTGGTAGAAAATATCTGCAAAAATGCCGTGGATGCTATGAAAGGCAAAGGACGAATCACCATCGATGTCATGCAGGACAGTGATAAATTTGTCATCGTGGACATTACCGATACGGGTAAAGGAATCGAAAAGCGGAATTTCAAAAAGGTCTTCAATCCGGGATTTTCTACTCGTCAGCGTGGATGGGGGCTGGGACTAACCTTGGCCAAACGAATCGTGGAAGGCTACCACGGAGGGAAAATTTTTGTCAAACAATCTGAAGTCGGAAAGGGAACTACCTTCCGGATTATGCTCTTGGGGAACCTGGAAGATGCTTCACAATTTGTTACTGAGGGGATTTTGGAATATTGAGTTTTATCAAGTCTATAAGAAAATTCATCATTCGAAATTCAATATTCAATGTTCGATATTTTTTCATTCAATTTTGAACACCGAATTTCGAACACCGAATATCCAAGTAGAGAAAGGGAAAATTAAAATTCCATTTGTTCATTTTCCTTACCTTTGCCCCCTGAATTTCAATATCCATGAGTTTGACTGAGGAAATCAAAAAGCGTAGAACTTTTGCCATTATTGCCCACCCAGATGCGGGGAAGACCACATTGACTGAAAAACTGCTTCTCTTTGGAGGTGCTATTCAGACTGCGGGGGCAGTTAAATCCAACAAAATCGATACGGCCACCAAGTCTGACTGGATGGAGATCGAAAAGCAAAGAGGTATTTCTGTGGCGACCTCTGTGATGGGCTTCGAATATAAAGACACCAAGATCAACCTGCTGGATACTCCAGGTCACCAAGACTTTGCTGAAGATACCTACAGAACCCTGACAGCAGTAGACTCGGTGATTATGGTGATTGACTGCGTGAAAGGGGTCGAAATCCAGACCGAAAAACTGATGGAAGTCTGCCGGATGAGAAATACGCCGGTGATCTGCTTTATCAACAAACTGGACCGGGAAGGTCGGGATCCTTATGATTTGCTGGATGAGGTGGAAGAAAAGCTGAACATTAAAGTTCGCCCGCTTTCTTGGCCCATCGGAATGGGAAAAGGTTTTAAAGGAGTTTACAACCTATACGACCAAAAGCTGAATCTTTTTACCCCTTCCCAACGCAAACTCAGTGATGACCGACAGGTTTTCGAAAATCTGGATGATGCAGAATTGGACGGACTGATTGGACCCAACAACGCCAAGCAACTTCGGGAAGATGTGGAATTAATCGAAGGTGTATATCCTGAATTTTCCGTGGAGGATTATCTGGAAGGGAAAGTCGCTCCGGTATTTTTCGGCTCTGCAGTGAATAATTTCGGTGTAAACGAGATGTTGGATACCTTCATTAAAATCGCTCCTGCTCCAAAAAGCAGGGAAACTGATGTCCGGGAAGTCAAGCCTTCTGAATCCAAATTCTCTGGTTTTGTCTTTAAAATTCACGCCAACATGGATCCCAATCACCGGAACCGAATCGCCTTTCTGCGGATCTGTTCTGGGAAATTTGAGCGGAACAAGCCCTACAATCATGTCAGAGGTCCCAAGCCATTGAGATTTTCGAACGTGACTCAGTTTATGGCTCAGGATAAGGAAATCATAGATGAGGCCTTTCCGGGAGATATTGTGGGTTTGTATGATACCGGTAATCTAAAAATCGGCGATACATTGACCGATGGGGAGAATATGGTCTTCACTGGGATTCCAAGTTTCTCGCCGGAGATCTTTAGAGAAGTGGTCAACAAAGACGCCATGAAGACCAAGCAGCTGGAAAAAGGATTGAAACAGTTGATGGAAGAAGGAGTCGCCCAGTTGTTTACCTTCGATATGGGTTCTCGAAAAGTAGTCGGTACAGTAGGGCAGCTTCAGTTTGAAGTAATCCAGTTCCGGTTAAAAAATGAATACAACGCCACGGTGGAATTTCATCCGATGAACCTCTACAAGGCCTGCTGGATCAGTAGCAAGGACAAAAAACAGCTCGATGAATTTGTCCGATCAAAGAACAGGTACATCGCCCGGGATAAGGACGATAAGCTGGTCTTTATGGCAGAGTCCAAATCCTGGCTACAAATGGTTCAGGACAATTATCCCGAGATCGAGTTTCACTTTACTTCGGAGTTTTAGCACCTTCACCTCTCCAAGGGTTCCGAACCCTTGGAGAGGTTGTTTTTTTCAAAGGCTGGCTAACCTTTTGATCAGAAGTTCTGCAATAGAAACTGGAAAAATTCGGAATCAGATTCCGAATTTTTCCATATTTTTAGCAATGATTTATCGGAGAGCTTCTGAAAAGTTACTAGAACTGGCCACTTATTTTAAGGTGGTTGCAGTCGTTGGTCCCCGACAATCCGGTAAGACCACGCTTGTTCGTTCGATTTTTCCTCAGAAGCCTTATGTTTCATTAGAAGACCCTGATCGAAGAAGGTATGCCTTAGAAGATCCCCGTGGGTTTTTGGGAGATTTTCCAGAAGGGGCTATTCTTGATGAAGTTCAAAGAACCCCAGAATTATTTTCTTATCTCCAAGGAATAGTTGATGAAAAATCTACCACGGGTCAATTTATCTTGACTGGTTCCAATAACTTTCTTTTACAGCAGTCGATCACCCAGAGTTTGGCAGGAAGGGTGGGTTATTTGCAGTTACTCCCTTTTCAATTAGCAGAAATTTATTCAAGAGAACAGGAGGTACCGGATGAGGACTCACTCATGTTAAAAGGTGGATTCCCCCCGATTTATCAGCCTGGAATTCCCACTTCCTTGTGGTACCCCAATTATTTGCGAACCTATATCGAACGGGATTTGCGTCAAGTAAAAAATATTTCAGACCTGATTGTTTTCGAAAGATTCATCCGACTGCTGGCTGGGCGAGTAGGCCAAGAGTTGAATCTGACATCCTTGGGGAATGAAGTTGGAGTAGATAGCAAAACCATACAATCCTGGATTGGAATTCTAGAGAGTAGTTTTTTGATTTATTTGTTGCGTCCCCATTTTCAAAATTTCAATAAAATTATCGTCAAACGACCCAAACTCTATTTTCTGGATACTGGTTTGGTAAGCTTTTTACTGGGAATTGAGCGTAAAGAGCAATTAAAAACGCATCCGTTGAGAGGTGCACTTTTTGAAAATCTCATCGTGACCGAATTAATCAAGCAGCGAACGCATCATGCGCAAGAAATCAATTTGTTTTTCTGGAGGGATAAAACCGGTCATGAGATTGATGTGTTGATAGATGAAGGTTTGGACTTAATTCCTATTGAAATCAAATCTGGGAAAACCATCAATTCCGATTACTTTAAAAACTTGAAATACTGGATGAAACTCAGTGGACAAAAAAGAGGAATGGTTTTGTATGGAGGGGATCAATCTCAATCCAGAAGTGATGGAGTTAAGGTCCTAAACTGGAAAGCATATTTCTACCGTGACTAGGATTTCGACTTTATGGCAGAGTCCAAATCCTGGCTACAAATGGTGCAGGACAATTATCCCGAGATTGAGTTTCACTTTACTTCGGAGTTTTAAATATATCCCTCCAAGGGTTTCGAACCCTTGAAGGGTTTCTAATTACTGACGTAAATGAATTATTTTTTTTCTACCTGATAGTGAAAATCTGAGTGGCCGGGGATTCCATTCAGGCTAAGTCCTTCGATATTAATCCGAATAGTTGAGTTCAAATCAGCATTGAAAAAACGAACGGTAGCTTTTCCGGTAGCATCAGTTTGAATCATGGGAGCCCAAAAAATAGTAGCTCGATGGTCAGGTTTGGAATGGAGGACTCCGTCCGTGTCATATTTCGGAGCATAAAACTCCCTTTCGATTTGATAACCTTTCCTTCTTAAAAAACCATGATTGTTGGCAGAATTTGACCGTGGGGTTTCATTGGATTTTTTAGTATAGAATCCAATCACCCCATTGGCTCCGCGTGCACCAAAAATAGCCGTGTCAGGACCTTTCCATACCACAAAACTTTCAATCTCCTGAACCAGTAGGGTATGAAGCTGCTTTGCATCAATCGGAATATCATTGAGTAAAATTAATGGTTCAAGACTGCTGTTTATGGAGTTGACTCCCTGAATTTTGATGTCCCAATTTATCCCACTACCGGATACTTGTACTCCTGCTACCCTTCCTTGGACAAGTTCAAGAGGATGAAATAAGTTTTCTAATTCGGGTTTTCCAGCTACTTTGACTATGGCTGTGCCTCCACCATAAATTCTTGGTCCTCGGTATTCCTCTGTTTCTGTGATCCGCTTTCCTTTGACCTCCACCTCACTCAGTTCTAGTTCGAAGTTCGTAAAATCAAATGCCTGGACGATTCGTTTTCTTTCCGCTGCTTTGGAAATAAACCGTTCTTCCATTTCGAGACTCCCTCCGGCAAGTGGTCTAGCCCCAAATCCCAATCTAGGAGACTCGTAAGTATTTTCAATTTGAATGTTCACCAAAGCATTTCCATTTTTTGGTTTCCCTTTTAGGGTGAATTCTGTGGAATCGAAATAGAGTAAATCACGGAATTCGAAATGGCCACCTGTTTCCGAAAGTACTGATCGTGATTCTGCAATCGGGTATAAGGAAAGATAAGAGACAGAGCCTCCCTCCAAAGGATTATTGTTTTTGTCCAGTAATCTCCCTTTCAGAGAAATTCCTTTTTCTGGAGAATAGATTGGTTTTGGGAGCTCATGGTTTAATGCTTCTCGGAAAGTAAACCTTCTCCAACCTTGAGTCATCATCAGCAAATCCATGGCCTCCTCCCGATCCTTATTTTCAGGGTTGAAGTAATATCCGGGAGATTCTAGGTAGCCTTTGAGCTCAGAGGACATCAATAAGTAGGAATGGATAGTTGGTTGATTTGGATCGTAGGGGATTTGGCCTTCATCTAGAACACTCAAGGAAAGATTAGCAGGCAAAGGGATTCCATCTTTGTTTTTGGTTTCGATGCTCAAAACCACAGCTTCACGAGGGGTGTAGCTGTCTTTGTCAGAGGAAATAGAGATTTGGAGGTCATCCTGATGGTTGATGAAAATCAAGCGCTCAGCCAATGGAATTCCGTTAGAGTCCAAGGCTGTTAATTGGGCAATTCCTGAGGGAAACTCCTTTTTGGGAATCCGCACAAATGCAATCCAGTTTGATAGGTCAACTGTACTGGTCGCACAAATGAGTCCTCGGGTCTGGGCTACAAGATGGATGGATGGGATTTGAGAAGGTTTTGACGTTTGAATTTTGACCAAGACATCGGGAGAGGTAGGAGAATTTGTCACAGAAAGGACTATTCCTTCGGGCAATGCCGGGGGAAGTTCAAGTATTAAATCGGTATTTAGGATTTTCGCCTGATATACTTTGCCGATTTTGGGAAGCAATCCAAATATTCCCATACCTAAATGATTACTTTTAAAATCCCCTATCTTAATTCCATCTTCCAGAATTTCACCCTGGATTTGTCTCCCTAATCCATCTGGCCCGGTTGCCTTTACAGCCACTTTACTCAAGATTCCTTCTACCAAATTTCCTCCCTCAGGGAAAAACTGGATATCCAGATCGGAATGGGAGGGAGTCTGGGCTTGGATTGACGATTCGGGGTTTAAAATTTTTACTTCCTTATGAAAAAAATATGCTTCATCGAAATTCCGCATCCAATTCGTATAGGCTCTGAGGAGATAATTGCCGGAGGATAGGGAATCCGATAAATCTATATTCCCTGAAGCAAAACCATCTGGAGAAAAAAGGTTTAAATAATGTAAAACTTCCCCATTTTCCTCAAGCAACTCAACATAAACCGTTTTACTCAAAAGAGAGGGTTCGTGGTTTGGACCAGCCGTGACATAGGCCTTAAACCAAATTGTATCTCCAGATGCATAAAAAGTCCGGTCTGTATGGAGGTAAACTTTTTCCTGAGGAAGATCAGTAAGGTAAAGATTAAAGAAAGCAATGAGTCTTTTTATTGGGTCTTCGGGTTTTTCGAAAGAAGTCAGCGGGATGAAAAAAGTGACCAAAATGAAAAAACTAAGTTTCCTGAAATTCAAAAGGGTTTTCGGCATAAGGAAATTTAAAAATCTAATTAAGAATGCTGGGCTAGGCTAAAACCTGAGCCAAGAAATGAATGCCATAAATTAATCTGAACACATCAATGACACAATTGATTTCTGGTGATATTTTTAAAAATTTAATTAAGTGGTTAAAAAAACATCCGTAAACTCAAATCTTTGTCCATCAAACAAGCCTTTATCACTCAGTTTCAAATCCGGAATGACCAACAAAGCCATAAAGCTCAGCGTCATAAAAGGAGAGTTGAGCTTAGATCCCATTTCTTTGGATAGTTGGTCTATTTTGGTGTAAGCTTCAGCTACTTGGTATCCATCCTTAGGAGACATAATCCCTGCCACAGGAAGAGGTAATACTTCTTCTTTTTCTCCGAAGACAGCAGAGACTCCTCCTTTGACTTCTATCAGCAAGTTGACAGCCCTGCAGATAGATGCATCATCCACACCTACTGCAATAATGTTGTGCGAATCATGCCCTACGGAAGAAGCGATAGCGCCTGCCTTTAAACCAAAGTTTTTGATAAATGCCACAGCAGGAGGAGCATCTTCGTAGCGGTTGACTACGGTGATTTTGAGTATGTCCTTTTCCAAATTGGATTCTGCCAAGCCCTCGCGAAGTATGATTTCTCCTGATATCTCTGGAGTGATCAACTGTCCATCAAGTGCTTCAATGACTCTAACTTTGTTCCCGGAAGCAGGGATTTGAAAGTCCTTTGGCTTTTTGAGAGAGGTATGGAAATTATTGATCAACTCATTTTTGATGCTTGGAATCAGCGTCTTTCCGTTTTCAGCCACTTTTTGTCCTTGTATATAAGTGGCTAGCACTTCAAATTTCTCCAGATCCTTCACCAGGATAAAATCTGCTGGGTCTCCGGCTCTGAGTTGCCCTACATTCAATGAATAGTGTTGGATGGGATTGATGCAGGCTGCCCGAAGTACATCAAATGCGTCCTTTCCTTTGGCTATTGCACGCGCAGCTAATTCATTAATATGGGAGATGGCCAAATTATCAGGATGCTTGTCATCTGAACAGAACATGATCATCTCTGGATAATCATCTATCAAGTCGATGAGGGCTTCAAAGTTTTTGGCTGCGGATCCTTCTCTGATCGAAATTTTCATTCCGAGTTTTATTTTCCCCAAAGCCTCTTCATAAGTAAAGCATTCATGGTCCGTACTCGGTCCTGCGCTGACGTATTTCTCGGCCAATTCGCCTTTCAGCCCCGGAGCATGCCCGTCGATCGGCTTGCCATATTTTTGGGAAATTCTGATTTTCTCCATGACCAAAGGATCCTGATTGACGGTTCCCGGCCAATTCATCATTTCTGCCAGATAATGAATTTCCGGTCTGCTCATCAGGGTTTCTATATCCGATGCATCAATTTCTCCACCAGCTGTCTCAAAAGGCGTAGCAGGCACACAGGAAGGAGCGCCAAAATAGAATTTAAATGGAACCTGTTTGCCATTCTCAATCATATATTCTACTCCCGCCATACCACATACATTGGCAATCTCATGAGGATCGGAGATAGTTGCCACCGTGCCGTGAGTAACGGCTAATCGGGCAAATTCCGACGGGACCAGCATGGATGATTCCACATGGACATGGGCATCGATAAACCCGGGTAGGATATAGGGTAAGTTTTCCTCAGTGGTAATAGGAGTGAGGGAAATGATTTTTTCTGCAGACCATTGAAGTTCAACAGGATAAATCCTCCGTTTTGGGATATCGACAAAGTTGGCGTGTAGAATCATAAGGGCAAATATAAAAATCAGGGGATTCAGCCCCCAATATGTCCACTGGAAGTGGAGTTGAGGGAATCGTTTGGATTAAAACTACTATATTTGCCCAAAATTAAAACGCCAAACCAAGACAGGTTTTTGAATGGGCAAAATCGTCATCGCCATAGATGGATATTCGGGTTGCGGGAAGAGTTCGACGGCAAAGGCAGTAGCCAAAGCCTTAGGATTTACCTATATAGATTCAGGGGCAATGTATCGGGCAGCGACCCTTCATTTTTTGAACAATTATCTTTCTCCGACTATCCCACATGATGTGGAAAAAGGTCTGAAAACCCTTGAGATTTCTTTTCAGATCAATCCTGATTCCCAAAAACAAGAAACTTACCTCAATGGTCTGAATGTGGAACAAGACATTCGGTCCATGCGTGTATCTGAAAAAGTGAGTGAAATAGCCACAGTAAAGGAAATCCGAAAAGAATTAGTGGCGCAACAACAGCGTTTGGGTAAGAAAAAAGGAGTGGTGATGGATGGTAGGGACATAGGATCTGTCGTCTTTCCGGAGGCGGAATTGAAAATATTTATGACTGCGGATCTGGATACGCGGGCAGCAAGAAGACAACAAGAGCTTCTGGAAAAAGGAGAGTTGGTTGATTTGGAGGAAATCCAAAGCAACTTGGCCGAAAGGGACAGAATAGATTCTTCCCGAAAAGAAAGCCCGCTGACCAAAATGCCAGACGCAGTAGAAATTGATACCAGTAACCTGACCTTTGACGAGCAAGTGGATCAGATCGTCCAGCTGGCCAAAGAAGTCATTGAAAACGAAAAGAATTATGCAGGTAACCATTGATAAAAACTCAGGATACTGCTTTGGGGTGGAATTTGCCATCAAAATGGCAGAGGATGAGATGGAGAATTCTGATCGACTCTATTGTCTGGGCGACATCGTCCACAATGATATGGAGGTAAAAAGACTGCGGGAAAAAGGTCTGGTGGTCATAGATCGGGATCAGCTTCAAAGCCTCAGTGACTGCAAAGTTCTCATTCGGGCACATGGAGAACCACCCGAAACCTATAAAACAGCCATTGAAAATAACATTGAGTTGATCGATGCTTCCTGTCCTGTTGTGCTCAAGCTTCAGCACCGCGTCAAAACTGCTTTTGACAAAATGGAACGGGAAAACGGTCAGATCGTGATTTATGGCAAAAAAGGCCATGCAGAAGTCATCGGACTGACAGGGCAGACTCTGGAAAAAGCCATCGTGGTGATGGAAGATTCCGATTTGGATAAAATCGACTACCAGAGGCCAGTGACCCTATTCAGTCAAACAACGAAGAGTACCAAAGGCTTTTACGATTTGTCAGAAAAAATCGAAAGCCGGATTAAAAATACCAAAGGCGAGCTGGACGAACTTGACTTCAATGCCAATGATTCCATCTGCCGACAAGTGTCTAATCGAGAGCCTCAGCTTCAAAAATTTGCCCAAGAGAATGATGTCATTCTTTTTGTTTCGGGGAAAAAGAGCTCCAACGGGAAGGCCTTGTATCAGGTATGTCTTGCCGAGAATCCGAGAAGTTATTTTATCGAAAACGAAACAGAAGTTGATCCCGAGTGGTTTAGGCCAGAGGATTCTGTCGGGGTCTGTGGGGCTACCTCTACACCGATGTGGTTGATGGAACAAGTCAAAAACCACTTGGAGTCAATGGAAGAAAATCTACTTCAAGACTGATTAAATCCGATAAATTAACGCCTTGCCCTTTAATCAAAAGTTCTAAGAATAAATGTGACTTTGGCTCCAATTCAAAAGGTTTTTCTTTAGATTTGGGGCGTTTTTCAAAACGCACCTAGTTCAAAAACAGATATGTCTAAAATAGTGAAGCTTAGGAAGGGATTCGACCTCAAGCTCGTTGGAAAGGCTCCTCTAGAGCTTTCTAATCTTGCTGGAGCTCAGACCTTCGCCATTAAGCCAACGGACTTCCCTGGGATTCAGCGTCCCAAAGTCCTTGTGAACGAGGGAGATACGGTGAAGGCCGGCACTCCCATCCTGATCGACAAAGCCATGGATCAGGTTATCTACGCAGCTCCGGTATCCGGAGAAATCATCGAGGTCAAAAGAGGAGAGAAGAGAAAACTTCTTGAAATCAAGATTCTGGCTGATTCAGCGATCTCCCACGAGAATTTTGGAAAAATTGATTTGAACCAACCAGCTGAAGCTATCGCCTCCAAATTGGCAGCTTCCGGTGTATGGCCAAACATTATCCAGCGTCCTTATGGGGTTGTAGCGAATCCGGCAGACACTCCTAAGGCGATCTATGTTTCTGGTTTTGACACCCATCCCCTTGCACCGGATTACGGATTTGCACTTCAGGGAGAGGAAAAGTACTTCCAGGCAGGTATCGATGCATTGGCGAAATTGACTCCCGGGAAAGTTCACCTGAATCTGGACGGGTCAAAATCAGCTCCTGCAGTATTCTCCGGCGTGAAAAATGCCCAAATCAATCAGTTTTCCGGACCACACCCTGCGGGTAACGTAGGCGTGCAGATTCACCATTTGGATCCGATCAACAAGGGAGACCTTGTTTGGACCGTGAACCCTTATGGAGTGGTTCAAATCGGAAAGGCTGTATTGGAAGGTGTGTATGATGCCTCCAAGACCATCGCCTTAACAGGTTCTGAATTGACCAAGACTGGATATGTGAAGACTTATGTAGGAGCAAATGTTTCCTCCTACGTCAAAGGAAATCTCAACTCTGGTCATGTAAGAGTGATTTCTGGCAACGTTTTGACAGGTGAAAAAATCAACCTAGACGGTTATCTCGGTTTTTATCACAATCAGATTACAGTTATCCCTGAAGGGGACTACGAGGAGTTTTTGGGTTGGCTTAAGCCTTCCACTTCCAAATTGAGCTTCCACAAAGCAATCGGAATGCTTTCTTTCTTACACAAAGGGGAATTTAAGGTAGATACAAATACACATGGTGAAGAAAGACCATTTGTAGTTTCAGGCGTATTTGAAAAAGTCCTTCCAATGGATATTCTTCCAACTTATTTGTTTAAAGCTATCCATGCGGAAGACTTTGACGAAATGGAAGAGTTGGGACTTTATGAGATCATTGAAGAGGATGTAGCTCTATGTGAATTTGTCGATCCTTCAAAGAACGAATTGCAGGAGTTGGTAAGACATGGGATTGAATTATTAATGTATAGTTAAGATATGAAGGCATTACAGAATCTTTTCGACAGCATCAAGCCAAACTTTGAAAAGGGCGGTAAGTGGGAAAAGTTTTATACACTTTACGAAGGACATAGAACCATCGTATTTGCTCCAGATTTGACCACAAAAGCAAAAGGTGCACAAATCAAGGATGCAACTGACTTGAAAAGAGTGATGATCACCGTGGTAATCGCGATGATTCCAGCTCTTTTGTTCGGGATTTTGAATATTGGACATCAGCACTTCTTGGCTACTGGCGAGGAAGTTGGTTTTATGGACAAAGCGCTTTTCGGAGCAATGTCCGTGTTGCCTATTCTGATTGTTTCTTATGCTGTAGGTCTCTTGACTGAGTTTACCTTCTGCGTGATCCGAAATCACCCAATTTCTGAAGGATACTTGGTATCCGGAATGTTGATTGCCTTAGTAATGCCTCCTTACATTCCTTTGTGGCAAGTAGCTCTAGCGACCATCTTCGCGGTAGTGATTGGCAAAGAAGTATTTGGAGGTACGGGGATGAACATCCTCAACGTGGCGATGACTGCAAGAGCTTTCCTTTATTTCGCTTATCCAGCACAGATTTCAGGTGATCAAGTTTGGACTTATTTGGGTGAAAAGACTGCAGTTGACGGATTCTCCGGAGCTACGGCACTAGCTGTAGCTTACAACGCAGGTGTGGAGGGCACCCCAGCAGTGGAAGCCCTCAATACTCACAATTCGGCGTTTGGGGGAGATTTCAGTTTTATGAATATGTTTTTGGGATGGATTCCTGGCTCGATCGGTGAAACTTCTACCTTGATGGCATTAGTCGGAGCGGTGATCTTGATTGCTACCGGAGTGGCTAGCTGGAAAATCATTGTAGGTGGATTCAGTGGTGCTTTTGCGATGGGTCTTTTGATGAACGCTTTGGCAGTAAATGAATACATGGCTATGCCTGCACACTATCATTTAGTAATGGGTGGTTTGGCATTCGGTGTTGTTTTCATGGCTACTGATCCGGTATCTGCTGCGCAGACCGAGGCTGGAAAGTGGATTTATGGTATTCTGATCGGGGTTTTGACGGTGATTATCCGAGTAACTAACCCTGCCTATCCTGAAGGTATCATGCTTGCCGTTCTATTCATGAACGTGATGGCACCTTTGATCGATTATTATGTGGTAAAAGCTAACAAAACAAGGAGGTTACAACGTGCAACAGTCTAATACATATATTATCGTTTTTTCAGCTGTCTTAACGATAGTTTTGGGATTACTCCTTTCCGGTACTTCCCAAGTTTTGGGACCTATGCAGCAAGAAGCAATTGCTTTGGATAAGAAAAAGCAAATCTTGGGTGCTGTAGTAAGTGCAGAGGAAATTGACGCAATGTCTCCTGCTCAGATCAATGAGTTTTATGCTAAAAGAATCTCTTCAACTGTAGTAGATATCAATGGTAATGAAATTTCCAGCGTAGAAGCTGAGAAAGTTGAAATTGCTAAGGATTACAAAAAACCTGCAGATAAGAGACAATATCCAGTATTCATGTTTCATGCAGAAGGTCAGCCTGATGCTGTGGAGTCTTATATTTTCCCGCTTTATGGAGCTGGTCTTTGGGATGCCATTTGGGGTTACCTTGCTTTGGAAACTGACATGAACACGATCGCGGGTATCACTTTGGCTCACGCTGGAGAAACTCCAGGTTTGGGTGCGAGAATCACCGAAGGCGGAGTACAGGAGAGATACATCGGGAAAAAGATTTTCGATGAATCCGGCGAATTAGTGGCTGTTCAAATGCAAAAAGGTGAAGGCAAGGATTATTCCGGTGAAGAACACAAAGTGGACGGAATGTCTGGTGCTACCATCACCGGAACAGGTGTGAATAATATGCTGAAAGCATATTTGGGTCACTATGAGACCTATATCAAGTCAAAATCATCCAGCCAGGCAGTTGCCGGTCTTTAATTAATTTTCAACTCAAAGTATTAATAAAATGAGTACTGAAACAGCAAAAGCGATTGAGAAAAAGCCTGCAGAGGCACTTTTTTCCAAGCGTAGAAAAAAACTGGTTACTGACCCATTGGTGGATGACAACCCGATCACCATTCAGGTTTTGGGGATTTGTTCCGCTCTTGCGGTAACTACCCAGATGAAGCCGACCTTGGTCATGGCGATTTCTGTAATCTTCGTAATTGCGATGTCCAACTTCGTGATTTCTGTGATGAGAAATACAATTCCTGGCCGAGTTCGAATTATCGTACAGCTAGCGGTAGTAGCGACCTTGGTTACTTTGGTAAGTGAGGTTTTGAAAGCCTTTGCTTATGATATGTATAAAGAACTTTCCGTATTCATCGGTTTGATCATTACCAACTGTATCGTAATGGGCCGATTGGAAGCTTTCGCCTTGGGCAATAAGCCTTACGATTCCGTATTGGATGGTTTGGGTTCAGCTATGGGTTATTCTTGGATCATCTTGACTGTAGCTTTCTTTAGAGAGCTTTGGGGTTCAGGTTCTGTTTTCGGGATTCCTGTATTCGAAACTATCTCCGGATGGATCGGTCCTGACTTTAAGCTAGCCACCAACGGTCTGATGGTCTCTCCGGTAGGAGCGTTCATCATCCTCGGATTGATCGTTTGGGTGCAGAGAACAAAAACTGGTTACGTAGAACACTAAAAGGAATAATAAAATGGAATTAATCAGCTTAGGTATTCGGTCGGTATTTATCGACAATATGATTTTCGCTTACTTCCTGGGAATGTGTTCCTTTTTGGCCGTTTCTAAGAAAGTAAGTACTGCCCTTGGTTTGGGTGCCGCAGTAGTATTCGTACTTTCGGTAACTACCCCTGTCAACTGGCTTTTGAATGAGTTTGTGTTGAAAGAAGGTGCTTTGACTTGGATCGGTGCAGATATGGCAAGCATTGACCTGTCTTTCTTGAGATTCATCATGTTTATCGCAATTATCGCGGCCATGGTACAATTGGTGGAGATGGTCGTGGAGAAATTTGCTCCAGCACTTTATGGTCAGTTGGGTATCTTCCTTCCTTTGATCGCGGTAAACTGCGCAATCTTGGGTGGATCTTTGTTCATGGCTCAGCGTGACTATACATTCGCAGAATCTGCAGTATATGGCTTTGGCTCAGGTACAGGCTTCTTGCTTGCCATTGTAGCTTTGGCTGCTATCCGAGAGAAATTGAAATATTCAGCCGTTCCAAACGGTTTGAAAGGTTTGGGAATTACCATGCTTTTGACTGGCTTGATGGGTATTGCCTTCATGTCTTTCATGGGTATTGATCTATAATTTTCAAATTATAAATTCAAAAGCTCCGGAGTTTGACTTCGGAGCTTTTTTGTTTTTAGTGGTAAGGGATTCTGCTGAAATCCTACTTATTTTAGGATGACAAACCAAAAAACCTATGAAAACACTAATTGCACTTTGCGGATTTTTAATGCTTTCCTTCTCAGGATATTCCCAAAACGGAGAATGGATTGAGCTTTTTAATGGAAAGAATTTGGAAGGTTGGAAAGTATCCGAAAATCCCGGGTCTTTTACTGTGGATGACGGAGTCATCAAAGTGGCTGGGCCTAGAGGTCATGCCTTTTATATGGGGCATGTTGGTAATCATGATTTCAAAAATTTCGAGTTGATGGTTGAGGTGAAAACTATGCCTAAGGCCAATTCCGGGATTTTTATCCATACCCAATACCAAGAAAACGGTTGGCCTAATGTAGGCTATGAAATCCAAGTCAATCAAAGCCACGGAGACTGGAGAAAAACGGGCAGCGTATATTCTTTTCAGGATGTCCGTGAAGTATATGTGGAAGATGGAGAATGGTATACCGAGCACGTGATCGTAGAAGGGAGCAAGATCACTGTCAAAGTCAACGGCAAAACCATCAATGAATATGACGAGTCTAAGGACGATAAGCGTGGAGCAGATTTAGGGACCAAAAAATTGAGTTCAGGAACCATAGCACTGCAAGCCCATGACCCGGAAAGTGTAATCTATTACAGAAGTGTGAAAGTGAAAATTTTGGATTGATTTTCTGAATCCGTACAATAAAATGCCCTTTCTGACGATTGGGCATTTTTTTTGTCTCTATTGGGCTATGGCTTTTACCTACAGACGAATTATATCCTACTTCTTTAGAGGGTTGTTGTTTTTGACACCTCTGGCAGTGACTCTTTATGTGATCTATGCCATTTTTGTTTTTCTCGATAATCTAATCCCTGTTCCCATCCCAGGCATTGGGATTTTGATGGTATTAGGGTTGATAACCTTTATCGGATATCTGGCGAGTCTGTTCTTTACCAAGCCATTTTTTGAATGGTTTGAAAGAGGAGTATTTAAAATTCCTTTGGTCAGTCTCCTCTACACCTCAATCAAGGATTTGATGGGGGCGTTTGTTGGGGAAAAGAAGAAATTCAGCTCACCTGTAATCGTTGAGATTTCCGACTCGATGTGTCGCTTAGGTTTTATTACCCAAGATGATATGAGCGTGACGGGTAGGGATGATATGGTTGCCGTTTATTTCCCGCACAGCTACAACGTATCAGGGAATGTTTTCCTAATCAAAAGAGAAAAAGTGAAGCCATTACATGGAGTGAAAAGTTCAGATGTGATGAAGTTTATGGTTTCCGGTGGAGTTTCATCCCTGGGAGATTAAGCTATTGAAGGAATAAAAGACCCGGGGAATGTGAAAAATTCTCCGGGTTTTTCTTTTATCGGTGGTATCGGACAAAAGCGATCCATTTTCCATCTGGAGACCAGCTGTGTACATTGATCGTTCCTTGTCCCCCGTAAAAAACCTGAGTCAAATCCTTAATATTCCGGGTATTCAAGTCCATTAATCGGAGTTTTACATCCTTGCCAAAAGGATGAGCGCCTTTTTGATCTTCCAAATAGGAAATGTAAACAATTGAATTGTTGTCTGGAGAGGGATGCGGGAACCAATTGTCTAAATTATCAAAAGTCAATTGTTCCTGCTCAGAACCGTCGGCTTTCATTCGATATACCTGCATTCGGCCAGTTCGGTGAGAATTAAAGTAGATATATTTACCATCGTAAGAATACTCCGGTCCATCATCCAATCCCGGCTCTTCGGTCAATCGGATTTCTTTACCTCCTTTGGTTGGGATAGCCCAAATGTCCCATTCTCCATTTCGCTCAGCACAATAAACCAGGGTCTTTCCGTCCGGGCTGATTCCATGCCAATAGCTTGGATAGTTTTCCGTGATCAATTTGGGTTTTCCCCCTTTTATGGGGATTGTATAAATTCTTGAACTTAGCCCCTCATCGTTTCTGCTAAACACCAAAGTTTTGCCGTCAAAACTTAAACCATGGTCATTATTAACCCGAGAAATGAGGTCAGGGAATACTTCGCCGAGATGGGTTCCGTCCAAAGAGATTTTCTCCAGTTTCCCCGCGGCATTGATCAGTAAATAATCCCCTTCCCTTGACCAGTTGGGGGCTTCAAAATGTCTGGATTCAAGAAGAATAGTTTTTTCTTCCAAAGTTTCCACTTGGAGGATTACCAGTTCGCTTTTCAAATTTTCCGGGATTTGAGATAAAGTTTCCAAGCTGATCGATAGCCCAAGGATAGAGATTAGAATAGGTTTTAGGTTCATTTTGGGAGAGTGTTAGGTTACCTTAATATACCTCTCCAAAATTTAATTAGGGTATTACTTCTACGGCTAAGTTCCTTTTTTCTACAAAAGAGCCAATCTTCCAGACGATCTGCTTCTCCTGCTTCATCGTTTCCTCAAACCAATCCTTGTTTTCAGGCGCTACTGCGATCAGTAGACCTCCGCTAGTCTGAGGATCGCAGAATTTGACCAAATCCATTCCTTGGATTCCGCTGACTTTGGGACTGAAAGCATTCCAGTTTCGGTAGGTGTTGTCCGGGAAAATAAACTGGTTGATATATTCTTGGATTCCTTCGATTAACGGAATTTTAGAATGCTCGACTTCTGCACTTATCCCTGCACCTTCCGTCATTTCGATCAAATGGCCCAAAAGACCGAACCCAGTCACGTCAGTCATTGCATGAACCTCTTCATGGTTTCCCAATAAATCCCCGATAGTATTCAAGCGACAAGCTGTATCCAGCAGGTTTAAATAGTCTTTTTCTTGTATTTTCTCTCTTTTTAAGGCAGTAGCTAGTACACCAATTCCTATGGGTTTGGTCAAATAGATCAAATCTCCCGCCTTCGCTCCGGAATTGGTTTTTATTTTTCGTGGATGAATGATGCCGTTGACTGAAAGTCCAAAAATTGGATCTTTTGCAGCAATGGAATGACCACCGGCCAATTCTATTCCTGCCTGACGGCAGATCTCCTTGGCCCCTTCCATGACTTTGGCGGCCAATTCAGGAGAAATTTTCTCCACCGGCCAGCTAAGGATCGCATTGGCAAAAATGGGCTTTCCTCCCATGGCATAAATATCTGAAATGGCGTTTGCTGCCGATATTCTACCAAAATCGAAAGGATCATCAACAATCGGAGTGAAAAAATCCACGGTATTGATGACTGCCAAATCATCGCTGACCTGATAGACTGCCGCATCGTCTTTGGAGGAATTCCCCACCAAAAGCTTGGGGTCTTTTTGGGAAAAGGATCCGCTGGAAGCTAAGATTTGCTCCAAAATTGCTGGGGCTATCTTACATCCACAACCTGATCCCTCACTCCATGCAGTCAGACGGATAGGGTTAGTTTCCATAAAGTTGTTGTTTAGCGTTCAGTAATCTATTCACTTGGTCTGGCAAAGAAAGGTGACTTAAATCCAAACTCAGGGTTTTCTCAGTTTCATGGCGATGAAGGTCAAAATCGTAAGTTTTGTCATAATAGATCAAAAGATTTTGAATCCAAGAAGGATGGTTGTCCTCTTGGATTGCGGCGATTGCCTCCTGAGTTCTTAACCCCCCAAGTCGCTTCTGCAGCCTTTTCACGGCCTGTATTAACTCCGTTTTGGGGAGCTGAGCATATTCTTCCTGAATATGATGAATGCGCTCTTCTTCTGTCTTTTGAAGATCAATTAATGGGCTTTTTAGCATTTGCTCAAAAAAACGATCGGGGAGTATCACCCGGCCAATTTTTCGGCTTTCGTTTTCCACCCAAATGGGTTTGCCAGGATCAAGGGTTTTTATTTTTTCTGCCAAGAGATTTTCAAACTGCTCTACGGTAGGTTGGGGAGGAAGTCCAATGGCTCCAAAAGAAGAGCCTCGATGGTGAGCGAATCCTTCCAGATCCAAGACCTGTTCTCCTTGCTCAGAAAGAGTTTTGAGAAGTTGTGTTTTACCGACTCCTGTTTTTCCACCCAATACCAAGAGCCGAAGATCTTTTCTGACTTCGGCAAAGGTGAAGTTACGGTAAGTTTTATAGCCACCTTTGAGCCGGAAAACTTCAAACCCAACCATTTCCAAAAGCCAGGAAAGTATCTGGCTTCGCATTCCTCCTCTCCAACAGTAAATGATGATTTTTTTCTCCGGAAACTTGGCTAAGGCATCTTTTTGAATCTGATGAAATCGGGGGCCGACCAGTTCAAATCCTTTTAAAATAGCTTTTTCGGGGCCTTTTTGCTTGTAAAGTGTCCCTACTTCAATACGCTCCTGGTTATTGAGAATGGGAAGGTTTTGGGATTCGGGGATATGGCTTTGGGCAAATTCATTTTCACTTCTTGCGTCTAACATTGGCATCTGCTTTCGCAAGGTCCAGAATTCACTTAAGGATATCAGAGTCTCTGCCATTTTGCCAGTGAAGATAAAAAAAGCCGTGAAGAATTCTCCACGGCTCGATTCTCAGTGTAATTAAGAATTAAAGTTGTGCGTCCAATTTTTGAGAAAGGACAGTTTTCGGAACAGCCCCTACTTGCTTGTCTACGATTTCTCCACCTTTGAAGAAAAGAAGAGTGGGGATGGATCTGATTCCAAAAGCCTGAGCTACGCTCGGGTTGGCATCTACGTCAACTTTTCCGATGACTGCTTTTCCATCATATTCCGAAGCCAATTGCTCCACTACTGGACCGATCATTTTACAAGGTCCACACCATTCTGCCCAAAAGTCTACTAAAACAGGCTTGTCACCTGAGATTATTTCTTCAAAATTGGCATCAGTGATTTCGATTGCTTTTCCCATTGTATTCTTGGATTAATTAAATTCTGTTTTTCAAATATATCAGCTAAAGCGGTATAGTCCCTAATAAGTTCCGGAGGCCTAAAATTAATTGTCTATTTGAGATAGAAAAACCCTATGAGACTGAATTTTAGACTTTTTTTAGACCACTTTATATATGATTTCCGGGAGGGTTTTTAATTCCCGGATCAAATCTGCACTTGGATCAATGGTGTACTTTTTGGAAAAGAGCTCCAGTCGGATATTTTCCTTCCTGTCCATTACATCGATGTAGAGTTTGGCATCCCCCTTATATTTCTCGGTGATTTTCTCCAGTTTTTCCATGAGGTCATAATTCAGATCGTCCAAGTCTATGGTGATTCGGAACCCTTTGACCATTTTGCCCCGAACCTCACTGAGCAGCATCATGCTGGTGATCTTTAGCTCAAGTTCATTTTCATTTCCCCATTTTTTCTGCTCCACTTTTCCGGATAAAAAGAGAAACCAGCCCGTCATGAAGTATTCCTTGTACTTCACATAATCTTCTCCAAAAAGGAAAAAGGTATGAGACCCATGGTAATCTTCCAACGTGAGTGTTCCGAAAGGCTTGCCGTTTTTGGTGGTTCGGTGTGCAAATGCAGATACCGAACCCGCCATTTTCAGTTCATTTCTCCCTCTCAAACTTTCCACATCTGCCAAAGCAGTCAAAGGAGTGTTGGTAAAGGATTCTATTTCCAGTTTGTATTGATCGAGTGGATGACCTGAGATAAAGAGCCCTACCACTTCCTTTTCGATATTGAGCTGTTGAATCTGAGAAAAAGGCTCCATTGGAGGAACAGAAGGCAGAGGAATTTCAGCATTGCCTCCTCCGCCTCCGAAAAGGCTTACCTGAGCACTTTCTTCTTCCTGCTGTACTTTTTGGGCATACTTGGTGGCTTTTTCGATGAGGGTGATATCTCCCTCAGGAGCCTCAAGGTATTGTCTTCGGTGATGCTCTTTGAAGCAATCAAATCCCCCCGCCATTGCCAAAGCTTCCATGGTTTTTTTGTTTAGGGCTCGGGAATTTACCCGCTTCGCAAAGTCGAAGATGTTTTTGAAAGGACCTCCTTTTTCTCTTTCCTTAATGATCTCTTCTACCGCGGCAGCTCCTGCACCTTTGATCGCTGCCAATCCAAAACGGATTTCTCCCGCAGCATTTACCGTAAATCCACTTTTGGATTCATTCACATCCGGACCTAATACCGGAATCCCCATTCGCTTACATTCTTCCATGAAAAACGTCACCTGCGTGATGTCATTCATGTTATTGCTCAACACAGACGCCAGGTATTCTGCAGGATAATGAGCTTTAAGATAAGCAGTCTGATAAGCTACCCAGGCATAGCAGGTCGAGTGGGATTTGTTAAATGCATAGGATGCAAAAGCTTCCCAGTCCTTCCAGATTTTCTCCAGCTTTTTGGCATCGTGACCTTTGGCAGAGGCTTGCTCGACGAATTTGGGTTTCATTTTATCCAAAACGTCTTTTTGCTTTTTACCCATCGCCTTTCTCAAAACGTCCGCTTCACCTTTAGTGAACCCGGCCAGTTTTTGGGACAAAAGCATTACCTGTTCCTGATAAACCGTAATCCCATAGGTTTCCTCCAAATACTCCTTCATGTCCTCGAGATCGTAGGTAATGGGTTCTTGCCCATGCTTTCTCCGGATAAAAGAAGGGATGTATTCCAAAGGCCCTGGACGGTAAAGTGCATTCATGGCAATCAAATCCGCAAATACCGTGGGCTTCAATTCCCGCATATACTTCTGCATCCCGGCAGATTCGTATTGGAAAATGCCGACAGTCTCACCCCGCTGGAAAAGTTCGTAAGTCTTAACATCATCTATTGGAAAGACGTCTGCATCAAGTTGGATTCCGTGCCTTTCTTTGACGATTTTTATGGCGTCTTTGATCAAAGTCAGGGTTTTGAGACCCAGGAAGTCCATTTTGAGCAAGCCGGCTGATTCTACCACGGAGTTGTCAAACTGCGTACAAACCATGTCGGAGTCTTTGGCTAAAGCAACTGGGACAAAATTCGTAATGTCGTCCGGCGTGATGATGACCCCGCAAGCGTGAATCCCGGTATTTCGAACTGATCCTTCCAAGACTGCTGCTTGGTTGATGGTTTTGGATAGATCGTCCTGTCCTTGAGCGATTCGAAGAAGTTCTTCTGCTTTCTGAATCAATTCCCCCTGACCTTTGAGTTTGTCATAAAGAGCAGGTTTATTTTTGGCAAGTTCAAAAAGAGCCTTCAATTTGATATCAGGAACCAAACCGGCAAGTCTTCCCGCATCCGAAAGGGGTAGGTTCAGTACCCTTGCCGTATCCCGAATGGCTGACTTGGCGGCCATAGTACCGTAAGTGATGATCTGGGCTACCTGATTGGATCCATATTTATTAATGACATAATCGATGACCCGCTGACGACCTTCGTCATCAAAGTCAATATCAATATCGGGAAGTGAAACCCGGTCAGGATTCAGGAATCTCTCAAAAAGGAGGTCGTACTCAATCGGATCCACATTGGTGATTCCGATGCAATAGGCAACTGCTGAACCTGCCGCTGAACCACGGCCCGGACCAACGGAAACTCCCATATCCCTTGCCGCTCCGGTGAAGTCCTGAACAATCAAAAAGTAACCAGGATAGCCTGTTTTTTCGATGGTCGCTAATTCGAAATCCAACCGCTCCTGGATTTCCGGAGTGATTTCCGCATAGCGCTTTTTCGCTCCCTCATAGGTCAAATGTCTCAGATAGGCATTTTCTCCCCGCTTTCCGCCATCCACATCATCTTCCGGATGCTTGAACTCATCAGGTATGTCAAACTTTGGCAACAAAACTTCCCGAGCTAACTTGTAGGCTTCACATTTGTCCACGATCTCCTGGGTGCAAGCAATAGCCTCCGGTAGGTCAGCGAAAAGCTTCTTCATTTCCTCAGGACTCTTGAGGTAGAATTCATCGTTGGGGAATCCATAGCGAAACTCGCGGCCACGCTTGCCAATGTATTTTTTGGGCTTTTCTACCAGTTCCCCGTCTTTTACACAAAGCAAAATGTCGTGAGCTCTAGCATCACCCTTGTCGTTGTAATAGGTATTGTTGGCAGCAAAATATTTTACCCCATATTTTTGAGCCCAATCCAAGAGAACCTCGTTGACTTTTTCCTCTTCTGGGATTCCATGCCGGTTGAGTTCGACATAGAAGTCCTCTCCGAACTGCTCCTTCCACCACAAAAAAGCTTCCTCGGCCTGGGTTTCTCCCACGTTCAAAATCAGAAAAGGAATTTCCCCCCAAAGGCCACCGGTAGTAGCAATCAGGTCTCCTTTATATTGAACCAAAAGTTCTTTGTCAATCCGGGGTACGTAATAAAAACCTTCGATATTGGCATAGGAAGCCAGTTTGGCAAGATTGTGATAGCCCGCTTTATTTTTGGCAATGAGGACCGTTTGGTACCCGTCATCCTTGTTGGATTTGTTTTTTCTGTCCCGGCAAAGATTGAATTCACAACCCAAAATCGGCTTGATTTCTTTGCTCATGGCCTCTTTCACAAAATGAAATGCACCCATCATATTGCCATGGTCGGTCATGGCGATGGCGGGCATGCCTAAGGCTTTTGCTTTGGCAATGATGCTCGGGATTTCGGAAGTGGCCTGGAGTACGGAGTATTGAGTATGGACATGAAGGTGGGAAAATGGCACATCTTCCAAATCCGAAATGTCTGCTTTACCAGCTTGTTTGAGGACATCTTTGGCAGCGACTTTCTGTTCATCCTTGGCCTGGGCAAAGTTGGCCTGGGCTAATTTTGGAGCTTCATAGATCACCTCTTCCACCAATATTCCCGGCTCGGGAGCAAGAACTCTTTGGGTAATCAATCCAAAAAAGCAACGGGCAGTAGCATCTACGTCATAAGCTGCATCGTGAGCGTCTTCAAAACCCACTCCGAAGAGTTTCTTGTGAAGCTCAGTAAGGGTAGGCCATTTGAATTTCCCTCCTTTTCCTCCGGGTATCGCACAGAAATCTGTGGAAATGTCCTTGGTGTCCAGCTCTGCCTTGCCTTCCATCGGCATGACCAACTCGGATCGCAAATATTCCGAGCCGACCACATTGATGTCAAAACCGATATTATGACCTACCAGAAATTTGGCCTGAACCACATCCTCCCTAAATATTTGAAGAATTTCCTTCAGCTCATGTCCTTCTGCCAAGGCTCGCTTGGTCGAGATCCCGTGAACCTTTTCCGCATTGTAAGGAATGGTAAATCCTTCCGGGCGGATGATGTAATTGTGATTGGAAATCAGTTTGCCCTTAGCGTCATGGAGTTGCCAGGCGATTTGAACCAGCCGGGGCCAGTTGTCCACATCGGACATGGGGGCATTGTAATCGCGAGGTAAACCAGTAGTCTCGGTGTCAAAAATGATATACATACTTCTTCGGGAAATGAGGCTTCAAATTAGGGGATTATACCCTAGCAAAAAATCGATTGGCGGGAATTGTCCGAAATAAAAATCTAAGAATCTGGTTTTCTTTTAATTATATGCAAATAACTGATAATCAATTAGTGGCGGGATTTTGATTTAATAAGTAGACAAATTTTTCACCTCTTTGTTCGGGATAAAATCTTAGGAAAGGAATCTGAGTTTTAGCCTAAGCCTAATTTAATTTTGGGCTTTGATGAAGGATTTAAAGGTGTTTTTTGAAAGTGGGGACATAATTGTAATGGATGCGACACTTTCAAATGTATATTATCCTAATTTCTCAATATCTAACTTCCCACATCCAGGCACGCTTACTCTTGATGGATGTCTGGATAAACTTATTGACCAGTTCCTGATATTCTGGGCCCGAGACTTCTCTTCCTTTCATTTTGCCGGGTAAGGCAATAGGCTGGTTGGGCTCTCCAAATGTGATTTTCTCGGCTTCCACGATGAGCATCCCGTCATTGATATCATAGGCTAAAATTAAACCCGGGAGTCCGAACAGCTCCTCTGGGCCAACGGGGACAGGGATGTCGGAGGCAAACCAGGCGGTGATTTTTTGGCCTTTGATCGGATCTTCGCTTACTGCCTTCATGCACATATGTCCAAGAATATCTCGGATTTCGTTCATTACCCTCCATTTAGGCGGATTTAGACTGTCCCGGACGATATAAGTTTTTCCCATCTGATCCATGTATCTCAGGTAGGTTTGTTCTTGAAGATTGTTTTCGATGAAATAGTCCTCTATTTGCCAAGAATAGCTGCGTACTTCATAAGGTTCCCCGTAGGTGTAGAGGCTTTTTTCTGGCCAGAATTGAAGTTTCATCCGGGTGCTGTATCCTTCTGGACTACCCCAAGTGAGTAAAATTCTATCCCTCTCTTGCGGGGTTAGATAGGGTAAGCTGGAATAGATTTTATCGTAGAAAATACGATAACGGTATTCCACTTCACCCACTAGGTTTTGGGCTTTAAGTCCTGTCGTAATCAGGATCAGCACTATGGTTTTTAGAAATCTGGATTTCATGTTTATAAAGTCGGCTGCTAGTTTGAATTACCTGTTTTTTTTCACCTCGATACCCCGCATGTTATAGGTCACTCCGAGTAGGAAATACCTTGACAAAGTTTCAATCCGTCCTGTGGAAACGAAGTTTTGACCTGCAAACTGGCTGATCGTTTGATTTTGTTTAAAAATATCATAGGCAGAGAGCCTGACTTCCCATTTTTTGGCCTCCCCGAGAAGTTTATAGACAAAGGCATTTAGAATCGGTACTTCCTGATTAAATCCAAAACTTTCATTTTCAAATCGGCTATAGTTGAATTTCATGTCAAAGTAGAAATTCTTGGGAAGCTTGATATTCATATTCGTGTAAGCATTCCAGTTGATAATGTCCTGATTCTGGGAGGGATTCTGTTCATATTTCGTTTGACTCAGACGAAACGATGATCCTGCGTATAAACTCAGCCATTCTAGCGGGTTGAGATCAAAATTCACACCTCCGCTTTGGCTCAAGGTATTGGTCTCTGTTTCTAAGGAGTTGATTAAAGCAAGGCTTTTGGTATAGGATGGATTGGCATAGAAGTATGCATTGAATTTAGTTTTAACAATAGGGAATCCAAAGGCTATATAAGAAGTATAACGGCGTCCACCGGATACATTTCCCGCAGTAAAGGTGGTAACTAAGGTCTCGGGATCAATGGTTTGGTTTTGAACGACTTGGCTTTGGTAAAATGTGGTGTTCAAAGAAAACTGAAGATTTATAAAAGTTGCCGGATCGTACATGTTGTATCCAGTATTGATCGAATGAGTGACTTCTGGTTGTAGATCGGGGTTTCCTTCTCGGATATACAATGGGTTGGAAATGTCCTTGAAAGGTTGTAGGTCGGAAATATTTGGAGGAGTGACGCCCATGTTATAGCCTGCGCTGAGACGCTTGTTGCCTTTCATCGATTTCCAAAAGGAAAGATTAGGGGTGAAGTTGAGGTAGTTTTTGTTCACTCTGCCAAGAATCTCACTCTCTTTTATCACTGAAAACTGACCGTTTAAGTTGTAGTTGGAGGCGGCTACACCCACACTTAGGTTAGAGCCTTTGTTGGCATATCGGACACTCGACCCTATCCTGTTGTAGGTAATTATATTATCAAAGAATCTACTCAGATCAGGATTCAGCTCCCGGGTATCACTGGCTTCCAAATCGAATACTTTTCGGTCGGTCTCGCTTCTTGATTGGCTGAAGTTGTAAAACGATTCCCAAAAAAAGATTTTGTTGATGGGTTCGACAAAAAGCAAGCTTGACTTGAACACGTTAGAACTGTTCAATGCCTGGTTTACTTGGTCTAAATTTCTAAAATAAGTATTGGGGTCTGTGGAGTTGACGAGGTCCACTATCGATTTTTGGATCCCATCCTGGTCTGCATGGCTATAGGTATTGCTGAGGCTCGCCGCAAAATTTCTTCCTTTTTTTTCGAATTTATGTCTAAAGATTGCAGTACCCTGAAAAGCGCCAGACCATTTATCTGATTGATTATCACGTTCCATTTGGCTTTGCTCGGTATTACTTCGAATCAGCTCCTGAAAGCTGGCCAATGCGGTAGAAAGTGTACTATACCTAGCCTTTGCATTGATGGTGAGGGTATTGGCGCTGTCCAGTTCGTTTTGAAATCTGAGGTTTGCCCGATGGTGACCGGCAATGTTGTTTTGTAAACTTTGGTCAGTGGAAGTGAAGGAAGAATTGTTCTGAAGGAAGTTGGTTCGGCTATTAAAACTCTCTAAGATTTGGTCGCTTCGGCTGTAGAAATAGTTTCCACTGAAATCCTTTTTGTCTTTTAGTCGGTTAAAATTGACTCCTATTGCTTGGTTATTGGAAAAGCCTGAACTGAGATTGTTGAATGGAATTTCAAAGGATTCTTCCCGGTCACCTCCGGAAAAATAAATGACATTTGACCCACTGCCGTTAAATCCGAAATCTCCGGTATCGCCAAATTGAAATGCACCGCTTCCTCTAAACTCCTGCAGGTCATCCCAGCTCAAACCTGTTTGATTGACATTATTGCCATAACCAATGATTGAAAACTGGTTTACTTTGTCAAACTTATTGTAGGAGGCATTGGAAGCCCATCTTTGATCAGTCCCCCCAGCCGCGGAAATTTTTCCAAAACCACCTTTTTTGGCTTCCTCCTTTAGCTCAACATTCAAGGTTTTTTCCTTCACTCCATCTTCTACGCCGGTGAGTTTTGCCTGTTCTGACTTGTCGTCAAATAGCTGAAGCTTGCTGATAGACTCTGCATTCAAATTTTGGGTAGCCATCTTTGTATTTCCCCCGAAAAATCGTCTTCCATCGACAGTTACTTTCTGAACCTGTTGGCCTTGAGCTACAATATTTCCATCCGCATCAATTTGGATTCCCGGTAGCTTTCGGAGAAGGTCTTCCAAGGTCGCCCCTGGCGGTACTTTGAATTTGCTTGCATCATACTCAAGCGTGTCTCCACGCATCATCAGCGGTGCCTTTGCAGCCTTTACCACCACCTCGTAAAGTTCCTGTAAGATGGGAGTTAAGTGAATTTCTTCCACATTCAATTCCTCTTTTTCAGGCAGGACCAGTTCTTTTTGGAAAGGGATGTAGCCCATGTAAGTGGCTTTGATAAGCAAGGGTTGACGGTCCACATTCTTGAACTGGTATTCACCGGCCTTATTTGTCAGGGTGTAAGCAACCAAGGCAGAGTCTTTGGGACTAAGAAGAAGTACAGAGGTGTAATCAAGCGGGACGTTTGTGGTGTCTTTGACCGTTCCCCGAATAGTAAGTTTGGATTGGGCTTGCGCAGTAAAAGTGAAGGCAAGCAAAAAAAGAAATAATAGGAGGTGTTTCATTTTTCAGCGTTACATTTTTAACTATAAAATTAAATACTAAAATCTAATAACTTGTTCCGAATTCATTCCCTGTTCATCATCGTGGGTAAAATTCAAAGCATAAGAGGATACTCAGGGAAAGAATGGGCTTTTTACGAAATCCGGTAGGTTGAAAAAGAGAGTACTTTATTTTAAATCACTTTATAAACCATAATTACCAATTAACCCTAGGCTATCACTATCAAAAAGAAGTTCCCATTTACCTCTTTCCAACTAGCAAAATCCCGATTCTGATCAAATCAAAAATTCTTTTGATCAAAGTAGTGTCATTCGATAAAAATCAGCCACTTACTAATTCTTAACTTGTTGACGAATTTTATACCGGAAGTTTAGTAATTATATTTCAATAATAAAACGATAGATTTTGTTAAAAAATGTTTAATGAAAAATTTTAATGGAGAGCAGGGGAAATAATGCAACTTTGAAAGGGATGAAAACTTTGGTTTGGAGAGTGGAAAAGGAAAAACAAGTCGCGAAACGGGCTGAAAAAAAGAAAGGGAGTGAATATTTTCAACTCACCATGTCGGAAGTCGCAAGTATTTTGAACCACTAAAAACAAATCACCATCAAATGAACAGCGTATTTGAACTGTTTCCTGGGGGTTTAAATGAGAATTAAAAAAGACAAAGTCTCATCTTTTATCCTCCCAAGGCATATAGACCACCTTTTTGGTCTCAAAAAATTCTTCCTTGAAATAGTCACTTAAGTGGTAGGTGACGTAGGACTTGCCGGTTTCTTCCATTTCCTCGTCCACCTCTCCACCTTTCAGGTAAAGGATGCCATTGGGGAATTCGTTGAAGTCTTCTTTTTTGATTTTTCCTTTTACCCAAGGATAAAAATTAATCATTCTGGTCACCGCACGGCTGATCACGAAGTCATATTTGCGAACCAGGCTTTCGGCGCGGGCTTGCTGGGCTTCCACATTGCTAAGCTTAAGAGCTTTGGCAACTTCCTTTACGACTGTGATTTTTTTTCCAATGGAATCTACCAAATGAAAATGCGTATCCGGAAATAAAATCGCCATCGGGATTCCTGGAAATCCTCCTCCTGTACCAATATCCAATACTTTGGTGCCAGGCTGGAAGCGCATGACTTTGGCAATACCCAGGGAATGCAAAACATGATGCACATAAAATTGCTCCATATCCTTCCGACTGATCACATTGATCTTGGAATTCCAATCCTCATAAAGTTCCTGCAAACGGCCGAATTGTTCGACTTGCTTTTCGGATAGGTCAGGAAAATAAGAAAGCAACAGCTCAGTGCCTGGATTCATCAGATGTGTTTTTCTTTGCCTGCGGCAATTTCATATAGGAGTTCTCGGGATCGGTGAAGTTGGGCTTTCACAGTTCCCAGTGGTTTCTCGAGCGCTTGGGCTATTTCTTCATAGGAAAGCTCATCGAAGTAGCGAAGCTGCACGAGCTTTCTGTATTTCGGGGGCAGCTTGTCCACAAAAATCCGTACCATCTCAATTCGCTGAGACTTGATGAACTCATCCTGGGGATTGTTGTCGTCGTCTTCAATGTCAATGGTGACCGAGTTGCCACTGTCATCCGAAAGCGTGGTATTCAAACTCATGGTTTTGAGCTTTTTCTTGCGAATGAAATCAATGGTATTGTTAGTGGCAATCCGGAATAGCCAGGTAGAAAAAGTATAGTCTTTTTTGAATCTATGAAGGTTTCTAAAGGCTTTGGCAAAGGCCTCCATAGTCAGATCCTCCGCATCGTCTGCATCGCGGATCATTTTTAAAATCATGAAATAAACCGCTTTCTTATACCGCTTCATCAGCGTAGCATAAGCTGTTTGATCCTTTTCTTCGACAGCCTTGTCGATCAAATCAAAATCTTCGAGCGCTTTGTTAGAGAATCCTCTTTCGTTTATTTCCATTTGATGTCTTTTGCCTGATGCGATACGGTCCCCAGAACCCAGAAATAAACCAAATAGAACAAGTCATTCAGTGGTGCATTTGAGGAAGTCGGAGCTCCTTGGGTCTTAACGGATGCTGAGCGGAAAATGCTCCATACCAAAGTAGACCTTAGAAGAATAATACCCAAAACAACCAAAAAATGTTCCCATTGCCTTCCTAAACCGAAATAAAACAGTAATCCAGTCCCCCCAATCCAAAACAAAGCATGGGATAGGGAATACAAGGCGATTTTTTGCTTGTCTTCACCCCGATAATATTTTCCGGCATGCAAATGCCGCTTTTTCTGAACCAAGTATTCCTTCCAGGTTTCCTTAGGGATAGAAGTGGTTCGTGCTTCCGGATCGATGACTATTCCGGTATTATTACCCGTAGCATAGGTGTTTACAAACAGATCGTCATCGCCGCCTTCCAAATGCCAAAATCCTTTGAAAGCTTTCACGTCCATAAAAAAGCTTTTGCGGTAGCAAAGGTTTCTGCCTACGCCCATAAACGGAGCTCTCCAAAGACCAAATGAAAAATAGAATAAGGCTGTCAATAGCGTTTCGAACTGAATCCACCGATTCAGCATTCCTGGTTTCTCCTGATATCCTGAAAATCCAAGGGCAAAAGTTTTCCCTTCTTCCCGAATTGGAGCGGTCATTTTTCGGATCCATTGGTCGGAAGATGGGATACAATCTCCATCAGTCAGCAAGATCACATCGTTTTTGGCAACCTTGATCCCCAAAGTCAGGGCAAACTTTTTAGAGGTGACATGACCTGGAGTATATTTTACCGTCACAGATCTGAGGCGTGGATATTTTGCCATCATTTCCTCCAAAAGCCTTTTGGTTCGGTCGGTGCTCCGGTCGTTGACGACCATTACATCGTACTTGGGGTAGTCTTGCTCAAAAAGCTTAGGGATCAGGATCTTAAGGTTCTGAAACTCATTGTGAGCAGCCACCAACACCGTGACACCCTCTGGGTTTTGTTCAGTGGATTTTGACTTAAAAGAAGATTTTAACCAGGCAGTTCTTCCAAATATTACAATGAGGTAAACCCCCTGAACGAGAATGCCGATTCCGAATAATAACCAAAGTAAAAATAGGCCCATAGGTCGATTTTGCTGGGCAAATATAAAATCAATTTGAGCAAGTCATTTAGGAATAAGTGGATATTTTTGCAAGCCATTAAAGTCAACCTGTAGATTCTATTCTACAGCCCTCAGCGCAAGACATGAAGTTTACTCTAGAGAAAAAGGATAGTCAGTCAAAAGCCCGGGTCGGAACTTTGGAAACCGACCACGGGAAAATTCAAACTCCGATATTTATGCCTGTGGGTACGGCAGGAACCGTGAAAGCAGTTCATCAGCGGGAATTAAAAGAGGATATTCAAGCCCAGATAATCTTGGGAAACACGTATCACCTGTATTTGAGACCAGGGTTGGAGGTTTTGGAAAAGGCGGGAGGTCTTCATCGATTTAATGGATGGGATAGACCTATTTTGACTGATTCGGGAGGATATCAGGTATTTTCACTGGCCGGCACCCGAAAGATCAATGAGGAAGGAGTGACCTTTAAGTCCCATATCGACGGTTCAAAACATGTGTTTTCTCCGGAAGGAGTGATGGACATTCAAAGAACTATTGGAGCAGATATCATCATGGCTTTTGATGAATGTACTCCCTATCCATGTGAATATGGCTATGCCAGAAGGTCGATGGAGATGACTCATCGCTGGCTGGATCGATGCATTGATCGATTTGACGCCACTGAGGGAAAGTACGGTTATTCGCAGACGCTTTTCCCGATTGTTCAAGGATCAGTTTACAAAGATCTTCGAAGACAAAGTGCCGAATTTATCGCCTCCCGAAATCGGGAAGGGAATGCGATTGGCGGACTTTCGGTAGGTGAGCCAGCTGAGATGATGTATGAAATGACTGAACTGGTAACGGAAATCCTTCCTTCGGACAAGCCGAGATACCTTATGGGAGTAGGGACTCCAGCCAATATTTTAGAGTGCATTGCTTTAGGCGTAGATATGTTTGACTGCGTCATGCCGACCAGAAATGCCCGAAATGGGATGCTTTTTACTTCAGATGGAATCATCAACATCCGCAATGAAAAATGGAAGGAAGATTTTTCCCCGATTGATCCGGCGATTGGCAATTATGCCAGCACTTTTTATACGAAAGCCTACCTAAGACATTTGACCATTTCCAAGGAGATTTTAGCTTCGCAAATAGCCAGTATCCATAACCTGTCATTTTATCTTTGGTTGGTAGGGCAGGCCAGAGAGCATATCCTCGCAGGTGATTTTGCCGTTTGGAAAGACCAAATGGTGAAAAAAGTAAGCACTAGACTGTAAGCATGAAGATTCTCGATAAGCTGATCATAAAAGAGTTTTTGAAGACCTACTTCTTTGTAGTGGTCATGCTTATTCTTATCGTTTTGGTATTGGACTTTACGGAAAAAAATGACACTTATATCCGGAATCAAGTTCCGACTGGGGACATTGTTCGGTACATGGGGAATTATGGCTTGTACCTCAATAACCTTCTTACACCCATAACTGTATTCATTGCAGTCATCTTCATTACTTCCAAAATGGCAGGGAGAACTGAGATTATTGCCATTTTGAGTTCTGGGGTGAGTTTTGTCAGGCTATTAAGACCCTTTCTTTTTGCGGCAGTTTTAATCGGATCCATAAGTTTTCTACTGAATGGCTGGGTGCTTCCCGTAGCCACGGCGGGAGTGACTGAGTTCAAAATAAAATATTTGGACAAAGGACAGTCTGCGACGGATCCCAATATCCATATTCAAGTCGGGCCTAATGCCTTGGCATATCTCAGCAGATTTTACCGAACCAGCAATACCGGTTACTATTTTACTTTGGAGGAAATCCGTGACGGAGAATTGATCGCCAAATTATCCTCTGAGAGAATTCTTTGGGACACGGCAAAAAATGTCTGGAGGCTAGAAAACTGGAAGTTGAGGGTGCTCAGGGAAGATGGGGAAGATTATTCTGTAGGAACAGAACTGGATACGATGCTTTCCATTTCTCCCTCTGATTTTGATTTACCCGAAAACCACCATGAAACGCTCAAGTTGCCAGAATTGGCAAGGCAGATCAAGATTTTGGAAGACAGGGGTGCGGATAATGTCGCTTATTATCGAATTGAGCGCTATGTTAGGTTTATGTCTCCCTTTGCTGCGATTATTTTGACCTTTATCGGTGTGATCATGTCCGCAAGGAAAACAAGAGGAGGTTCGGGATTTCAGATCGCCATGGGATTTTTGTTAGCCTTTGTTTACATCCTGTTGTTTATTCTTTCCAGGACTTTTGCTGAGTCCGGATCTTCTTATCCTTTACTGGCAGTTTGGCTTCCCAATTTGATTTTTGCCTTCACGGGATTAGTGTTGTACAAAACTGTTCCGCGGTAAATGAGTACCAGCACATTCAAAGATTATCTGCATCTCCACTTCATTGTATTGATTTGGGGTTTTACGGCGATTTTGGGTCTTCTAATCAGTCTTCCCTCTTTGGAGTTGGTTTTTTATCGAACCTTGATCGCGACAATAGGAGTAGCTCTGGTTGCGTATTTTCGAAAAAAGGACTTGGTCCTTGCAATTCCAGACTTACTTAAAATTGCGGGAGTCGGGGTGTTGATTTCTTTGCACTGGATTTTCTTTTTTTGGTCTGCCCGGGTCTCCACAGCTTCAGTTTGCCTGGCAGGAATGGCCACCACTTCCCTCTGGACGGCTTTCATTGATCCCATAGTCAATCGTACCAAAGTAAAGTGGTATGAGGTTGCCTTGGGTTTGCTGGTGATTTCTGGTCTGTTGGTGATTTTTCAGTTTGAAGGAGGATATTGGCTTGGGCTGTCGATGGCCTTGATTTCTGCGTTATTGGGAGCCTTATTTTCAGTGCTCAATGGGCGCTTGACTCAAAAACACACTCCATACCAGATTACACTGGTGGAAATGGCTTCGGCCTGTCTTTTTGCCTTGCTTTTTCTTCCTGTCAATGCACAATTCTTAAGCGAAGGTGAATCCATCCAATGGGCTTGGAAAGGACTGGATTGGTTTTGGCTTTTCCTCTTGGGTGGTGTTTGTACGGTTTATGCCTTTTCAGCTTCCGTAGAATTGATGAAAAGATTGCCGGTGTTTTCCATCAATTTGACAATCAATTTGGAACCGGTGTACGGGATTCTCCTGGCGGTGATGGTTTTTGGTGAAAAGGAAAAAATGACGCCTCAATTTTACTTGGGAACCCTGATTATTTTGATTTCTGTGTTGATTTATCCGGTTTTGAATTACTGGAACAAGCGCAGGAAAGCGGTCCGGACCTTAGGTTGAGTTACAAGGTAGTTAGATCTTGAAGCGTTTCAAGAGCCCGGTTTAATTCAGTATTCTCCACTACTCCCAATTTTTCGATTAATCGGTCTTTTGCCATTGATCGAACATGGAAAACCATAAGTTCTGATTGGACTTTTAAACCATTTTTGGAAGTAGGATTTAGGATGGGATTTCCCTGATAATTTTTGATTTTGGATGTAAGTGGGGCAGTGATTACAACAGGTAGGTATTGGTTCATCAAATTTCCGCTTAAAATCACCACAGGTCTTCTTCCAGCTTGCTCAGACCCTTTAACAGGGTTCAAGTCAGCAATCCAAATCTCACCTTGTTTCATCTTCAAGCTGATTTAGGTAAGATTCCATACCTTCTTCTGCCATAGAAAGGATGTCTTTATCCTCCTTAGAATTTCGATAGGAACTAATATACTCTGACCTTTTAAGATGGTCCAGATAAATGTTGAGGGCATTTTCCAGCAATTTATTTTTTGGAAGCCCCAATTTTTTGGAGTAGTCCGATAGCCGGGAAAGTAGTTCGTCAGGAAGGGAGCTTGTAAAAATACTCATGTTATTTTGTATTTATGAAATACAAATATAAACAGTAAATAAATTTATAAGCTATTGATTTTGATGTTTTTATAATTTGGCTTCAAATACAAAATAATTTTCCCAAAAAGTCAGGCTTTCCGGCTTTTGATCAAATAACCCAAAGACGGTTGATCCCGAACCAGACATCGCTGAATAGAAAGCTCCCGAAGAATACATTTTCAATTTGATAGCCTCTATCTCTGGGTAATTAGAGAAAATGCTTGGTTCAAAATCATTGATCAATTCTTCTTTCCATCTGCTTCGGTCTAAAAGGACTTCCTCCAATTCAACCGGAGCGGCTTTCGGAGTTACTCCGGCATAGGCCTCTTTTGTGCCAACATGGATGCCCGGATTGACCAATACCAAGTAGGATCCTTGGAGAGACAAATCCACGGGTTGCAATATTTCTCCTCTTCCTTCTGCAATCTGGGGGATGTTTTTGATGAAAAAAGGACAATCACTTCCCAGTTGAGCCGCATATTCCTCCAAGAAATAGTCGTCTAGATGCAGGTCAAAAAGATTATTCATCAACACTAATGCGAAAGCTCCATCGGCAGAACCTCCCCCTAGACCTGCACCCATAGGAATATTTTTATGGAGGTGGATGTGGAGATTAGGAAGTCCAGAAAAGTCTTTTTTGATCAGTTTTTCGGCTTTGAGAATCAAATTGTCTTTGGGATCTCCCGGAACTGCCAGGCCAGAAGTAGTCCAGGAGGATTTTTTCTCCAGGACCATTTCCAAAGCATCACACAAAGGAATCGGAACCATGCAAGAACGGATTTCGTGGTAGCCATCCTTGCGCTTGGAAAGGATCTGAAGGCCGAGGTTTATTTTGGCGTTTGGAAAGCTGATCATGAGTGTAAAATGTGAGGCAAAATAAATGAATTCTTGGAAAGAGAGAGATTTCAAATTCTCTAATCCTTCTCTGATTTATTTGAAAAATGATAGCATAAGGATTTTTTTGTTAAATAAAAGGAAATAATTTTTACAAAATTTTAAATTAACTTGAATTCAATACATTATTTTGAACGGCTCATAAATTCTTGTTAAATCTGAATATTCAATTCTGCTATTTGCTAAAAGGAAGAATTTAATTTTGTAAAAAAATATTTTGTCGAATGAATAAATCTGTTTTTAAATCCTAAAGACAAATTAAATATTGTAAGTCTGAAATTTGGGTTTTAATATTGTCCTACGATTCGCTGCAAGTGCAGTATCTATCTGAAAATAAAATGTATCCATTGGTCGTCCTGCTAAGCTTTATTATTCTCATCGGGTTTTCGAAGTGAGGCACTAGACCATTGAAAAACAGTATATAAAATCTAAAGTGCCTCACTGACCCGAGGCACTTTTTTATTTTCAAACCTATGACCCTGAATAAACTTAAAAAGTACAGCTGGGAAATCAGTGACAATCCCGAGCATCCGGCCGGCATGGCAATGTTGTATGCTACGGGTATGTCAGACAAAAAAATGAAACAGCCTTTTGTAGGGGTAGCCAGTTGTGGCTATGAAAGTAATCCCTGCAATATGCATCTGAACGACTTTGCCGGTCTGATCAAAGCTTCCTCTCAGGAATATGATCTGACCGGTTTAGTTTTTAATACCATCGGGATATCTGACGGCACTTCCATGGGGACTTTGGGGATGCGCTACTCTTTGGTGTCCAGAGAAATCATTGCGGATTCTATAGAGTCTTTTATCCTCGGACATTCATTTGATGGATGTATTGCCGTGGCCGGTTGTGATAAAAATATGCCTGGTGCTGTCATCGGGATGCTCAGAATCAATAGACCTGCCATCATGGTATATGGTGGGACTATTGCCTCCGGACTTTATAAAGGGGAAAAATTAAATATTGTTTCTGCATTCGAAGCTTTCGGAAAAAGAGTCCAAGGCACCATATCGGATGAGGATTATGACGGGATCATTCGCAATGCCTGTCCGGGCAAAGGAGCCTGTGGAGGAATGTATACTGCAAACACCATGTCTTCGGCAATAGAAGCTATGGGGATGTCCTTGCCTTACTCAGCTACCTACCCTGCTAATTCTGCTGAAAAGCTGAGAGAATGCCAGGAAGTCAATAAGTATATGCGAATCCTTTTGGAAAAAGACATCAAGCCTAAGGACATCGTAACCCGGAAAAGTATAGAAAATGCTGTTCGGGTGGCAATTATTCTCGGAGGCAGTACCAATGCAGTTTTGCACCTATTGGCAATTGCCAGAACGGCAGGAGTCGATTTTTCCTTGGATGATTTCAAGGCATTAAATGATGTGACTCCAATGCTTGGAGATTTCAAGCCTTCCGGAAAGTTTCTAATGGAGGATTTGCATGAGCAGGGAGGCTTGCCAGCAGTAATGAAATACCTTTTAAACAAAGGAATCCTACATGGGGACTGTATGACTGTGACAGGTAAGACTCTCGAAGAAAATCTGGAGAATATTGATCCAATTGTCCCTTCGGTAGTGAATTGCATCCATCCATTGGAGGACCCAATCAAGAAAACAGGGCACTTATGCATTCTGAAAGGAAATCTGGCTCCTGAAGGTGGGGTATCTAAAATTACCGGAAAAGAAGGAACAGCATTCACTGGGCCTGCGAAAGTTTTTGATTCTGAACAAGAAGCAAATGATGCTATCCGAGATCACAAAGTACAATCAGGGGATGTGGTGGTGATCCGAAACGTGGGTCCTAAGGGAGCTCCCGGAATGCCAGAAATGCTGAAGCCAACTTCGATGATTATCGGAGCAGGATTGGGTTCTGATGTTGCCTTGATCACGGATGGAAGATTTTCAGGGGGGACGCACGGGTTTGTGGTAGGTCATGTGACCCCAGAAGCTTGGTGTGGAGGACCGATCGGATTGGTGAAGGATGGGGACATTATTACCATTGATGCCGACAAGTTGAATCTATCAGTAAACGTTTCGGAGGAAGAGTTTGCGGAGAGAAAAAAAGCTTGGTCACCCAAGCCTATTGAGGGTCTTCAGGGAACCCTCAAAAAGTACAACAAATTAGTTGCGACCGCTTCTGAAGGTTGCGTTACAGATAAATTTTAAGCCTATGAAGGATATGATGAGAGGAGCCGACATTGTTGTCCGCTCGCTGATCGCAGAGCAGGCTGAGCTGATCTTCGGGTACCCCGGAGGAGCCATTATGCCAGTGTATGACGCGCTATATGACTATCATGAGCAGATCAAGCATGTGCTTACCCGCCACGAGCAGGGAGCGATCCACGCTGCTCAGGGCTATGCGCGAGTCTCTGGCAAAGTCGGTGTCTGTCTTGCTACTTCCGGGCCGGGAGCAACCAATCTAATTACCGGTCTAGCAGATGCCCTGATCGACAGTACACCATTGGTATGTATTACTGGACAGGTGGCTGCCCATCTTTTGGGAACGGATGCCTTTCAGGAGACAGATGTCGTGGGGATGTCTATGCCGGGCACCAAATGGAATATTCAAGTTCAAAAAGTGGAGGATATTGCACCGGCAATTGCCAAGGGTTTTTATATCGCCAGATCCGGTCGTCCGGGTCCAGTTTTGATTGATATTACTAAAAATGCCCAAGTGGATTTTGGTGCTTTTAACTATGTGCCATGCCTGGGATTCAGATCCTATAAGACTCACATTCCGATTGAAAAAACAGCCATCCAAGAAGCTGCCGAATTGATCAATTCTGCTGAAAGACCTTACGTGGTTTTTGGACAGGGTGTGGTTTTGGGAAAGGCTGAAGCAGAGTTGAAGTTTTTCTTGGACAAATCAGGGATTCCAGCAGCCTGCACCCTATTGGGCTCAGGAGCATTGCCTCAAGAGCATCCAAATTATGTAGGGAAGCTGGGAATGCACGGAAATTATGCACCCAACCTGTTGACTAATCAGTGCGACGTACTGATCGCAGTGGGGATGAGATTTGACGACCGAGTAACTGGAGACTTGAAGCGCTACGCCAAGCAGGCAAAGGTTATCCATTTGGAATTGGATCCTGCAGAAGTAAACAAAAATGTAAGAGCTCATGTGGCGGTGATAGGGGATTGTCGGGAAAGCCTTTCTATGCTGACAGAAGCGATCGAAAATAAATCCTATCCGGAATGGATGGGGAAATTCAGAGATCTCGAAGAGATGGAAAGATCATCGGTCGTACAGCATGATATTACTCCGACCAAAGTGGGATTGACCATGGGTGAGGTGGTACACCAAATCAATCAATACAAGGCTGATGATGCAGTTTTGGTGACCGATGTAGGTCAGCACCAGATGATTGCATGGCGATATTTCAATTACAAAAAGCCCAGAACCCAGATTACTTCCGGGGGACTAGGTACGATGGGTTTTGCCTTGCCGGCAGCCCTCGGAGCTCAGATGTTTGATTATTCCAGACAGGTGATTTGCATTGCCGGTGACGGAGGGATTCAAATGACTATCCAGGAACTGGGCACAATCATGCAGACCAAAGCACCTGTAAAGATTGTATTACTGAACAATAATTATTTAGGCATGGTGAGGCAGTGGCAGCAATTATTTTTTGACAAACGCTATTCCTTCACCGAATTGGATAATCCTGATTTTGTCAAGCTTGCCGAAGCTTATGGAATCAAATCCCAAAAAGTATCAGAGCGGGGAGATCTTCAGGAAGCGGTCGAAGACATGATGATTCATGATGGTCCATTCTTCTTGGAAGTGGTGGTGGAAAAAGAAGACAATGTATTCCCAATGATTGCTACCGGCTGTTCGGTAGAAGAGGTAAGACTTAGCTAATCCTGACCTATGAAACGATATACTATTTTCGTCATCACGGAGAATTTCATCGGAATTCTCAACCGCATCACTATCATTTTTACCCGTAGAGGTATCAATATCGATGCACTTACAGCTTCTGAAAGCCGCTTGCAAGGCATTCATCGGGTGACTATTGAGGTCACGGTCAACGAGGATACGGTGATCCAGCTCGTCAATCAAATCGAAAAAATTATTGATGTGATCAAGGCTTTCTATCATGAAGACACGGGTGTAGTGTATCAGGAACTGGCCTTGTATAAAATCCCGGTTACACGGTTGGACTCAGGATTGGAAAAAGTGATCCGAGAGCATAACGCAAAAATCATCGCCGCAGAACCTGATTTTGTGGTGCTTGAGCTTACAGGTCATAAGGAAAAGACCCAAGAGTTATTGGAAATCCTAAAAGGATACGGCCTTTTGGAATTTGCAAGGTCGGGAAGGGTTGCAGTCGCCAAGCGAATGCTGACCATTGATTCCTATGTCAAATAAATCAAACCTATAAAAATCAAATTATAAACTTATGAAATTGAAATTTGGAAACGTTGAGGAAAACGTAGTGACAAGAGAAGAATTCCCTTTGGAAAAAGCCAGAGAAGTTCTGAAAGATGAAGTAATCGCAGTCATCGGCTACGGTGTACAAGGTCCAGGTCAGGCGCTAAATCTGAAGGACAATGGCTTCAACGTAATTGTGGGCCAAAGAAGCGGCTCCAAAACCTGGGACAAAGCGATCGCAGATGGCTGGGTACCAGGTGAGACCCTGTTCGAAATTGAAGAAGCCTGTCAAAAAGGAACTATCATTCAATTCCTTCTTTCTGATGCTGGACAGATTGCCCTTTGGCCTACAGTCAAAAAACACCTGACTCCAGGCAAAGCATTGTACTTCTCTCATGGTTTTGGGGTGACTTACAAAGAGAAAACCGGAATCATTCCTCCGGCTGATGTGGACGTGATCTTGGTGGCTCCTAAAGGATCAGGGACCTCTTTGAGAAGAATGTTTGTTGAAGGAAGAGGACTTAACTCTTCTTACGCTATTTATCAGGATGCTACTGGCAAAGCTAAGGACCGTGTAGTGGCCTTGGGTATCGGAGTAGGATCAGGCTATTTGTTTGAAACGGACTTCTACCGTGAAGTGACTTCTGACCTTACAGGTGAGAGAGGTACTTTGATGGGCGCTATTCAGGGAATTTTTGCCGCACAATACGAGGTCTTGAGAGCAAATGGACATACACCATCCGAAGCTTTCAATGAGACTGTTGAAGAATTGACACAATCCTTGATGCCTTTGGTGGCAGAGAATGGAATGGACTGGATGTATGCCAACTGTTCTACCACTGCTCAGCGAGGTGCATTGGATTGGTGGAAGCCTTTCCGTGATGCTACCAAGCCTGTTTTCGAAGCCCTTTATGACTCTGTAAAGACTGGTAAGGAAGCTCAGAAATCAATTGATTCCAACTCCAAGGCGGACTACAGAGAGAAGCTTGAGGCGGAATTAAAAGAATTGAGAGAGTCTGAAATGTGGCAGGCCGGAGCGGTCGTCCGTCAGTTGAGACCTGAGAATAATTAAAAACCCAAACCCCTAAGAAAATGAGTGACAAGCTGTGGATTTTTGATACAACCCTGCGAGACGGGGAGCAAGTGCCCGGGTGTCAGCTGAATACCCAGGAGAAAATAATTGTAGCGCAAGCTTTGGAGGCTCTCGGTGTGGATATCATCGAAGCTGGATTTCCGATTTCCAGTCCAGGAGACTTTAATTCTGTGCAGGAAATTTCCAAGGCAGTTTCCAATCCAATCATTTGCGCACTGTCCCGAGCAGTAGAGAAAGATATCGAAGTAGCAGCCGCGGCCCTCAAGTATGCCAAAAAGGGCCGGATTCATACAGGAATCGGGGTTTCCCCATACCATATTCAATTCAAGCTGCGCAGCACTCCTGAGGATATCATCCGCAGGGGCGTTGCTGCAGTGAAATTTGCAAAGCAGTTTGTCGATGATGTGGAATTTTATGCAGAAGATGCGGGCCGGTCTGAGCCGGATTTTCTCTGCAAAATCATTGAGGAAGTGATCAAAGCCGGAGCTACGGTAGTCAATATTCCGGATACTACCGGCTATTGCCTTCCTGAGCAATACGGAGTGATCATCGCCAATTTAAAAAACAATGTTCCCAACATTGACAAAGCCATTATCGCAACTCATTGTCATAACGATCTGGGTATGGCCACCGCGAATACCGTTGCCGGTGTTCAGAATGGTGCCAGACAGGTAGAAGTGACTATCAATGGGATCGGTGAGCGAGCTGGAAACACTTCCATGGAGGAAGTAGTGATGGCCATCAAGTGTCATAAATCTATTCCGGTTTATACCGATATCGTTACCCCAAGAATTTACCAAACCAGCCGTTTGGTTTCCAAGCTTATGAATATGCCGGTTCAGCCTAACAAGGCAATCGTAGGAAGAAATGCATTTGCGCACTCTTCAGGTATTCACCAAGACGGGGTGCTAAAGCATCGGGAAAACTACGAAATCATCGATCCTAAGGAAGTTGGTGTGGAAGAGTCTTCCATTGTATTGACTGCTCGTTCCGGAAGAGCTGCCTTGAAGCACCACTTGGATGCTTTAGGAGTGGAATTAGAAGGAGAGGAGCTGAGAGAAGTTTACGAGGCCTTTTTGCTATTGGCAGACTCCAAACGTGATATTGGAAGAAAAGACCTGCTGGAATTGGTGGGTAAATACATGGATGAATCCAATTTCATTGAATTGGAAAGCATCAGTTACTCTTCCAATGGAGCCATCAGTGCCGAGGTAAGACTAAAAATAGGCAATGAAAGCCATGTGGCATCCTCTTCTGGGGTTGGGCCGGTAGATGCGGTTTTGAAAGCCATTGAAAAAATAGTGAAACCTCAGGTGGATCTGGAAGAATTCCTGATTCAGGCGATCACGCACGGAAGTGATGATGTGGCCAAAGTTCACATGAGATTGATCAAATCAGAAAAACCTTACTATGGTTTTTCCTCTAACCAAGACATCGTTCTTGCCTCTGCTCAGGCTTTTGTGGATGCATTGAACAAAATTCCAGTCAAAGAATACGCGACTGCTTAATTATGGAAAAGACAACATTATTTGATAAAATCTGGGATTCACACGTGGTGCGTAGCGTACCTGCGGGTCCTGATGTATTCTTCATCGATAAGCATTTTATCCATGAAGTGACTTCCCCCGTCGCTTTTCTTAATCTTGAGAAAAGAGGAATTGGGGTGAAATACCCACATCGAACTATCGCGACTCCTGATCACAATGTGCCTACCGTGGATCAGGACCAAACCATCAAGGACAAGCTTTCCCGCATGCAGGTAGAAAAGCTTCGGGAAAACTGCAAGAAATACAACATTGAATTGCATGACCTGGGTACCGCTCACCATGGGATAGTCCATGTGATCGGACCTGAATTAGGAGTAACCCAGCCGGGAATGACTATTGTCTGCGGAGATTCACATACTTCCACTCACGGTGCTTTTGGAGCGATTGCCTTCGGAATTGGTACTTCTGAGGTGGAAATGGTACTGGCCACCCAGTGTATCATGCAGTCCAAGCCCAAGAAGATGAGGATTTCTGTGGAAGGTGAATTAGGCAGAGGTGTGACTTCTAAGGATATCATTTTGTATATCATCTCCAAAATATCCGCAGCCGGTGCTACAGGCTATTTTGTGGAATATGCAGGCTCAGCAATTCGAAACCTCTCCATGGAAGCCAGAATGACCATCTGCAACATGTCCATCGAAATGGGTGCTCGCGGAGGTTTGATCGCACCAGATGAGACCACCTTCAACTACCTCAAAGGAAAGCAATATGCTCCTGCAGGGGAGGAGTGGGATAAAGCTGTTGCTTATTGGAAAACCTTGAAAACCGATGATGGAGCTGTCTTCGATAAGGAATACCACTACGATGCAGCGGATATCGAACCGATGATTACCTATGGAACCAATCCTGGTATGGGGATCAAAGTGGTGGACAACATTCCTACCACCGAGGGTATGGAAGGGTCGAACAAAACCTCTTTCCTCAAGTCTTTGGATTACATGGGCTTCGCACCGGGCGAACCCGTGAAAGGTAAAGTGGTGGATTATGTCTTTGTGGGATCTTGCACCAATGGGCGGATTGAAGATATTCGATCCGTAGCCCATTTTGTAAAAGGTAAAAAGAAAGCCGACAACATTACTGCTTGGATTGTACCGGGATCCAGAGAAGTTGAAAAACAAGCACACGAAGAGGGCTTGGTAAAAATCTTGGAAGAAGCCGGGTTCGAACTTCGTCAACCGGGATGTTCTGCCTGCTTAGCCATGAATGATGATAAGATTCCGGCAGGGAAATATGCGGTTTCGACTTCCAATAGAAACTTCGAAGGTCGCCAAGGACCTGGGGCCCGGACTATGCTTGCATCTCCTTTGACCGTGGCTGCGGTGGCTGTGACTGGCCGTATTACCGATCCTAGAGAAGTATTTAACAATTAAGAAATCTGAAATCAGAAGGCTGAAATGGGATGATTGAATATTTCTTAGCAATTCAAAAACCAACAAAATCTTAATTAGGTGTCGGAGTTTGCTAATCTTTCAATTTTCCAATCTTTCAATCTTTCAATCTGAAAAACCATGGCATACGATAAATTCACTGTCCTCCGCGATACAGCTGTTCCATTACCTACAGAAAATGTGGACACCGACCAAATCATCCCAGCCCGATTTCTAAAGGCTACAGAAAGAGAAGGCTTTGGGGACAATCTTTTCCGAGACTGGAGATATGACGTCGAAGGCAATCCCAAAAAGGATTTTGTCCTTAATGACACTACTTATTCCGGAAAAATCCTGGTTGCAGGTAAGAATTTCGGTTCAGGATCCAGCCGGGAGCATGCGGTTTGGGCGATCTATGATTACGGTTTCAGATGCGTGGTTTCCAGCTTTTTCGCGGATATCTTCAAAAATAACTGTCTGAATATCGGAGTCCTTCCGGTGACAGTTACCCCGGAGTTTGCAGACAAGCTTTTCTCCGCGATAGCAGCTGATCCTAAAACGGAAATAGAAGTCAACCTTCCTCAACAAAAAATCACGTTGCTGGCTACCGGAGAGTCTGAATCCTTTGAAATCAACGAATACAAAAAAGACAACATGACCAATGGTTTCGATGACATCGATTACCTATTGAATATGTCTTCTGAAATCGATGCATTTGCGGCATCCAGATAAAACAGCGCTCATGGAGGCTAAAAGAAGAATAGAACTAATGGATACAACCCTGAGGGATGGAGAACAGACCTCAGGAGTCTCCTTTTTGCCTTCGGAAAAGCTCCAGATCGCCAAATTGCTGCTGGAAGAACTAAAAGTAGATCGGATTGAAGTGGCTTCTGCAAGAGTTTCCGAAGGAGAATTGGAAGGTGTTCAGAAAATTACTCAGTGGGCCAAGCAAAAAGGTTATTTAGATCGAGTGGAAGTTTTGGGTTTTGTGGATACTCCGGTGTCTGTGGACTGGATTTTGGAGGCTGGGGCAAAAGTCCTGAATCTTCTGACCAAAGGGTCTCTGAACCACTTGGTACATCAGCTCAAAAAGACCCCGGAACAGCATTTCTCTGATATTCAGAGAAGCATTTCCTACGCCAAGGAAAAAGGTGTAGAGGTCAATGTGTACTTGGAAGATTGGTCCAATGGAATGCGTAATTCCAAGGAGTATACGCTCAGCCTGATTGAATTTTTGTCCAAGCAGCCTATCAAAAGAATTATGCTTCCCGACACCTTGGGACTGCTGAATCCGGAAGAGGTAAGAGCTTATTTCGACGAGATTATTGGGATTTACCCAGAAGTTCATTTCGATTTTCATGCCCATAACGATTACGACCTTTCTGTCGCCAATGTGATGGAGGCAGTTTTGCACGGGGCCTCAGGGATCCATACTACTGTGAATGGTTTGGGAGAGAGAGCAGGAAATGCACCTCTTGAATCTGTGGTGGCAGTGATCAAAGATTTTACCGAGTTGGAAATTGGCATTCAGGAGCAGAAAATTTTCCGCGTTTCCAAGCTGGTGGAGCAGTTTTCAGGTCAGCATATCCCTGCCAATAAACCAGTGGTAGGAGAAAATGTCTTTACCCAGACTGCAGGAATCCATGCCGATGGGGACAACAAGAAAAATCTTTATTTCAACGACTTGATGCCGGAGCGATTCGGACGTCAACGGAAATATGCTTTGGGGAAAACCTCCGGAAAAGCCAATATTCTCAAAAACCTGGAAGAACTCGGGATTTCTTTGGAGAAAGAAGAGCTTGCTAAAGTGACTCAGAGAATCATCGAACTGGGCGATAAAAAAGAGCGCGTGACTACGGAAGATTTGCCTTACATCATTTCCGATGTTCTGCAAAACAACTCCATCTCCAAGCATATCAGCATCGAAGGGTATCATATGACCCATTCCAAAGGATTAAAGCCTACCGTACAGCTGAGGATGAAAATCCACGGGAAGTTTTATGACGAAAGTGCAACAGGGGATGGACAGTACGATTCCTTCATGAAGGCCCTGAAAAAAATCTATAAAACAATGGGGAGAGAGCTTCCCCGGTTAACTGATTATCATGTTTCCATTCCTCCGGGAGGAAAAACCGACGCCTTTGTGGAGACGGTGATTACCTGGGAATATGGAAAGATTTTCAAAACCAAAGGTCTGGACCCAGACCAAACGGTAGCGGCGATGATGGCTACCGAAAAAATGCTCAACATCATCGAATCCATGAATTATAATCCAGAACAAGAAGAATCCACCAAATATGGAAATGAATATCGCGCTATTGCCGGGTGACGGCATCGGCCCAGAAGTAGTGGCCCAAGCGGTCAAAGTTGTCAATGCGATCGGCCAAAAATTCGGCCATAAAATCTCTTACAAAGAGGGACTAGTAGGAGCTTGTGCCATTGATGCGACGGGAGACCCTTATCCAGATGCGACCCATGAGATTTGTGCCAACTCTGATGCCGTATTGTTTGGAGCTATTGGTGATCCAAAGTATGACAATGACCCTAAGGCAAAAGTACGCCCAGAGCAAGGTCTTCTGAGAATGAGACAAAAGTTGGGTCTTTTCGCCAACGTAAGACCGACATTCACTTTCCCTTCTTTGGTACACAAATCTCCTTTGAAACTGGACCGAGTGGACGGAGTGGACTTTGTCTTCTTCCGGGAACTGACCGGTGGGGTATATTTCGGCGAACCAAGAGGTCGAAATGAGCAGGGAACCAAAGCTTTCGATACCAATGTGTATAGCAAGGAAGAAATCGTACGCTTGGCAAGAATGGGATTTGAAGCCGCTCAGGGAAGAAGGAAATTACTCACTTGTGTAGATAAAGCCAACGTAATGGCAACTTCCAGATTGTGGAGAGAAACTGTTCAGGAATTGGCTTCGGAATATCCTGATGTGAAAGTGGAATATGAATTCGTAGATGCGGTTGCCATGCGACTGATTCAATGGCCAAAAGCTTATGACGTCTTGATCACTGAAAACCTTTTTGGCGACATATTGACAGACGAGGCTTCAGTAATCTCAGGTTCTATGGGATTAATGCCTTCAGCTTCTTTGGGTTCCAATGTAAAGCTATTCGAACCGATCCATGGATCCTACCCACAGGCTGCTGGAAAAGACATTGCTAATCCATTGGCAACGGTTCTTTCTGCAGCAATGATGTTTGACTATGCCTTTGGCCTGAAAGCTGAAGCACAGGCAATTTCCGATGTAGTGAACCTTTCTCTTGCAGAAGGCTATGTCACTGAAGATATTGCCGATGGGGGAAAAGCCTACAAAACCTCCGAAGTAGGAGATTGGCTGGCTGAGAAGCTTTTGGGATAATTTTTCCCACTATAAACGAAGAAACCACCTCAGGAATGGGGTGGTTTTTTTATTAGAATTTTTACCGGTTCCCGCAGATTATCACAGAAAAAGACGCAGATTTTCACAGATTGGAAAGAATGAGGTCTACTGTTGATTTTGGCAAACTATTCCCACCTCATTGTGTCCAAGGGCGATTCCTAATATTCCATAAATAACTCAATAACTATTCTCTTTTAACTAATCCCTCGCCGGATTAATCATGATATGCGCTCGATGAGTTCCTGGATCCATAATCCAAGGCAATCCGGGACCGGCCGGCTTTAGTGGGAGCCCTGTACTTTCAGCTGTTGCCCAAGGAATGTAAATCACCGAGCGGGTATAGGAATTTTTCACCTCTCCAGTGGTCCAATTGATGTCTTTTTCATCAGCCACTAATGCATTGAGTAAACTTCCCGAATCAGGCAACTTGAGTTTGCCGGATTTAGCTTCAGCTTCCCGGATGTCAAATACCTGCTGGGCATTTTTTCCATCTTTTCTCAGTGCCCAACCTCTTTCCATAAACGGCTGCGCACTGATATGATAACAGGAAACACTCAATCCCTCACGACTGGGATCGTCTCCTAGGCATACGGTTTGGTTGCTTCCTTTTCGGAGTAAAGTCCCGTCAAAAGCGTAGACCGTTGCATTGGCTCTCTGATCTTCCGGTGCTGCCAATACGGCCATTTTGATTTGAATTTCTTTACCGGGAGGAGTTTGAGCCCAACTCTGGACAGTAAGCAAGATCAGGCAGATACTTAAAAAAGCTTTCATAGGGGTTGAATTTTGGGGTTTGATGAATTTACATATCTCTCAAGGGGATTCAAAGCTTCACTCTGGTTTTCCATAATACTCCTAAATTTGGCCATGCTTTCCAGACCTTTCGCTTATCTCTTTTCTATTTCTTATTATGGTGCCCGCTATAAAGGGTGGGCTAAACAAAAAGGACAACCGACAATTGAAGGGAAATTAGAACGGGTGTTCCGCTTTGTACTAGGCCATGAAGATTTTCGGTTGATCGGCTCCAGTAGAACTGATTCGGGAGTGAATTGCCGACAGGGTTTTGTGCAGCTTTTTTTAAGAGAAAAGACAGATCTGGAGGCCCTACTTCCCGGCCTAAACCTAAACCTATCCGGGGAGATTAAGCTTAATTCTGTCCAGGAAGTACCTCGGGATTTAAATCTTATCCAAGCTGTTTCCAAAAAGACCTATCGCTATTTCTTCGTAGAGGAGACCGGCATTCATCCTTTTGCCTCTGCATTTATGACTCAGGTTCATAAAATTCATAGTCTGGAGAAAATGCAGGAAAACGCATCCATTTTTATCGGGAAACATGATTTTCGAGATTTTTGTAAAGTCACTCCGAATAAGACTGACTTCGTCCGGGAGATTTTAGACGCCAAGGTGTATCTGACTGAAGAATTCCCAGGTGAGTTTTTCCCTAAGGAGGTGTACTGTTTTGAAGTCTCCGGAACTGGATTTTTATACAACCAAGTTCGGAAAATGGTGTCTGCTTTGTGGTATTTTTCTCCTGAAGAGATCCAAGAGCGGTTGGCATATCCAGGAGCCAAACAAAAGCAAGTACCTACAGCTCCTGCCCATGGCCTAGTCCTTTGGGAAACCTTCGTGGATTCGGAATTACTTTGAGGGATTGCTTGCCTGATGGTTTGGTCTAGGAAATGCAGCTTTGGAATTCACCAGCCAGTTAAATAATTTATTGCGAAGGGCTTGAACAAGTTCGGGCTCTGAGCTAGCCAGATTTTGTCTCTCACCCAAGTCATTCTTGAGATTATAGAGTTCACTTTTCCCGGATTCATAGAAATAAATCAGTTTCCAGTCACCTTCTCGAATTACCGAACCCGGATTTCCTCCTTGGTTTCCATAATGAGGATAATGCCAGAAAAGTGGTTCCCGGTCTTTGGCTGATTCCGGATTAAGAATCCAGTTTTTCAGGCTTTTTCCATCCAAATTGGAAATTGTCTCCAAGATGTTTTGGTTTCCGATTAGGTCTAAAAGGGTTGGCAAAAAGTCATTGGAAATCACCGGGGTGGAGATTTCTTTTCCTTCGGGTATTTGACCTTTCCAGGACATAATCATTGGGACTCGGATTCCACCTTCATAAAGCCAGCCTTTTCCGGCTCTCAAGGGCAGGTTGGAAGTCGGACTTCCCTCAGCCGTAGAAAGACCTCCATTGTCTGAGAAGAAGAGGATAATGGTATTCTCCATCAAACCTTGTTTTTCCAGCTCGTCCAGGACTTTCCCCACTGCCTGATCCATAGCTTCCACCATTCCGGCATAGATTGCATGAGCTTGGGTGATTCGGTTTTGATTGGCATGCTCAGGTTCAAATTTATCTTCTAGGCCCATTGAGGCTCGTTTGGCAAGGTACTTTCCTTCCAGTTCCTTGGTAGTCATCAAGGGAGTGTGGACCGAATAGAAAGAAAGCATGGCGAAAAATGGCTTTTTACGGTTTTCTTGGATGAAATTGGATGTTTCCATCGCCAAGCGCTCGGGTAGATATTCTCCATCTGGACCATTTTCAAGACGAGGGTTTTCATAAGGGGAAAAATACTTGTTGCCCGTGGAAGGAGCTCCTTTGCTGTTTCCGCCTTTATTGATGTCGAATCCCTGATGCTCAGGCCAATGGCTTTCTTTCTCCCCCAAATGCCATTTGCCTGCGAAAAAGGTCACATATCCAGCTTGCTTGAACGCTTCACCCAAGGTGATTTCTTCCAAGGCCAAATTGGGTTCGTAATGTGCAGGCTTTAAAGGCTTGTTTTTAGTCCAATGTCCCTCAATTTCATCAGGCTGAGGGGCCCCAAACCAGTCGGTATTGTACATTTTGGAAGGATATTTTCCCGTCATGATGCTTGCCCGAGTAGGAGAGCAAACCGGAGATGCCGTGTAAGCCTGAGTGAATTTGATACCTGATCTTGCTAACCTGTCCAGATTGGGAGTTTCATAAAACTTACTTCCAAAAGCACCTAAGTCAGTCCATCCGAGATCGTCCACTAAAAAAAACACCACATTAGGTTGCTGGAAGGTCTGAGCTTTGGCAGAAAAGCTGAAAAACAGGGAAAGGATGGATAGGAGCAGATAATGTCTCATGATAGATTTTGAAACAATTTAAAAACTTAGACATAGGATAACGACAATATTCAATTGAATTATTTTTTTCAAAAATTCCAATCTTCAAAACTTTTTGAGTGAACTTTAAAAGACTTATAAAATTCTATTCAAAATGAAGATTTCTGATTTTCAAATAGTTTGCTTTACTGTTTTTATCAGTTTGGTTGTTTTAAGCTGCGATTCCAAATCCAATTCTGAGGAGCTAGCTGAAAAGAAACCCAATATTGTCCTGATTTATCTGGATGACTTGGGATATGGAGATGTCAGCGCCTATCAGTCGGGGACTTTACAGACTCCCAATATGGATCGTTTGGCGAATGAAGGTATTCGGTTTACCAATGCCTATGCCTCTTCAGCCACTTGCACTCCCAGCCGCTACGCTTTGTTGACTGGAACCTATCCCTGGAGAAACAGCAATGCGAAGATTCTTCCCGGAACAGCTCCCTTGATCATCGATACAGCCCAGATGACTTTGCCCAAAATGCTAAAAGAGCAGGGATATCAAACGGCAGTGATTGGAAAGTGGCACCTGGGTTTGGGCACAGGCCAGGTGGATTGGAATCAGGAGATCAGCCCAGGACCTAATCAGGTTGGTTTTGATCATGCACATATTTTAGCGGCAACTCAAGACAGGGTACCAACTGTTTACATTGAAAATGGGAGGGTTGTCAATTTAGACCCCAATGACCCCATTCTGGTGGATTATGAGAAAAATTTCGAAGGAGAACCTACGGGTTTGGATAATCCAGAATTGCTCAGCATGAAGTGGCATCACGGACATAATAACAGTATCGTGAACGGGATTCCGAGAATCGGTTTTATGAAAGGCGGGCAAAGTGCCAAATGGAGTGACATTGACATGGCTGATCACTTTTTGGAAAAAGGGAAAAAGTATATCCAGGAGCAGGCCAAGTCTGAAAATCCCTTCTTCCTCTTTTTTCCAATGCAGCAGCCTCACGTACCGCGTACACCTCATCCAAGATTTGAAGGAAAATCGGGAATGGGGCCGAGAGGAGATGCAATTTTGGAGGCAGACTGGGTAATTGGAGAGCTTTATAAAACTTTGGAAGAAGAGGGGCTTTTGGAAAATACTTTGATTATTCTTTCTAGTGACAATGGGCCGGTTTTGAATGATGGGTACTATGACGATGCGGTGGAAAAATTGGGGGATCATACCCCGGCTGGACCTTTTCGAGGTGGGAAATATTCGCTATTTGAAGCGGGAACACGAGTTCCGACGATTACCTATTGGAAAGGGAAAATTCAACCGGGGGTTTCTGATGCGATGGTTACCCAAATAGATTTGTTGAGTTCCTTAGCGGCTTTGGTGGGAAGTGGGGAACAGGGGCCGGATAGTCAAAACCTTCTGGAAACTTTTTTAGGGGAAAGCCAAAAGGGACGGGAAGTCTTTGTCTTGGAAGCTACTTCCAGAACTGCATTACGGGCAGGAGATTGGGTGATAATCCCTCCTTATCCCGGTCCTGAAGTTCAAACCCAAGTAAATATCGAACTGGGCAATTCCAAGGATTACTTGCTGTTTAATCTTCAAGAAGATCCAGGTCAAGAGAAAAATTTAGCGGCTGAAAACCCCGAAAAACTGGAGGAATTGAAAAAGATTTATCAGGAGATTCGAAGTGGGGAAAACAAAGTAGAACAGCTGGAGCTGAAGTGAGTACTTTTCTCACAAATGGCACAGATTATTACAGTTTAAAAAATCTTTGTGGACATCCGTGGGAACTGTGAGCTTAATGTTTCGAAATTTAACCTTTGAGGTTTGGGAAGCCTCAAAGGTTAAATTCCATCACCACATCATCCATCACATAGCCATTTCCAATATCGATGACTTCTTTATATATCTCCTGAAATCCTATTCTGAGGTAAAAATCAATAGCTTTCTGGTTGTATTTATTGACGTTGAGCAGTAGACTTTTCTGATTTGCCTTTCTGGCTCTATCGGCTACTTCAAGTATCAGAGTTTTTCCAACACCTTTTCCCTGGGCTTCCGGCAAAAGGTAGATTTTATGAAGCTTAGCCTTAGGCCCCTCCGAATAATTGAGTTCAAATCCAGCAAACCCGAGCTCTTTACCATTTTCTTCAGCCAAAATAAAAGTATGACCATTTTCGGCCTGAGATTCCAACATTTTTAAGTCATACATCCAATTGAGCATGTACTCGATCTGCTTAGGGCTTAAAATATTCGCAAAAGTCGATGGCCAGGTGCGGTGTGCGATGGATTGAACTTTGGTGAGTTCTTCTTTGGCTAGCTGTCTGATTTTCATTTACGATTTACGATTTTAGAATTACTCACCGGGAATTAATCCTTGAAAGGTCTTTGGCCGGATGCTTTTTGGATAAATGTAACAAACCCTTCGACTCCGCTCAGGGTGACCAAGGCGCAAGCTTCAATCATCCTAACTTCCTTGCCTCCCAAACCAATTTTTCAATCTTTCAATTTTTCAATATTAAAATTCAACCAACTCCTTCAATTTCATTTTAAACCTTTCTACAGGCAAAAACTGCTTTTCCAGATTGGGTGCAAAAGGTACCGGCGTGTCCAAGCTTCCCTCCCGCATCACAGGCGCATCCAGGTTTCTGAAGCAATGCTCTGAAATCCATGCGCAGATCTCTGCGCCGATTCCTCCGGTCAGGGTGTCCTCGTGGAGGAAAATTACCTTTCCAGTCTTTTTGACTGTCGCTGCCACTGCTTCCTGATCCCAAGGAAGAAGCGTTCGGAGATCTAGGACATCTGCTGAAATTGCAAGTTCCTCGACTGCCTTGATCGCCCAGTGAACTCCCATGCCATAGGTGATGATGGAAACTTGGGTGCCTTCCTGTGCCAAAGCGGCCTTTCCCACTTCCACGGTGTAATAGCTGTCTGGAACAGGCCCTGAGATGGATCGATAGAGGAGTTTGTGCTCAAAATAGAGGTAAGGGTTGGGATCTTCCAAAGCCGCATTGAGTAATCCTTTGGCATCGTGAGGATTGGAGGGATAGACGATTTTCAGTCCCGGTGTATGAAAAAACCAAGCTTCATTGGACTGGGAATGAAAAGGTCCAGCGGCAGTTCCCGCACCAGTCGGCATCCGTACGACTACGTCTGCATTTTGCCCCCAACGGTAATGGATTTTGGCCAGGTTGTTCACGATTTGGTTGAAGCCTACACTCACAAAATCTGCGAACTGCATCTCCACCATGGCTTTATAACCTTTGACCGAAAGTCCAAGTCCAGCTCCGATGATGGCGCTTTCGCAGAGGGGGGTATTCCGCACCCGATCTCCTCCGAACTGCACCTTAAAGCCATCCGTGATTTTAAATACACCTCCATAATCTCCAATATCCTGACCCATCAGGATCAGGTTGGGGAATTTTTCCATGGACTGACGAAGTCCATCACTGATTGCGTCGATAAACCGCTTTTCTGTACTTGTTCCTTCCGGAGCAATGACTTTTTGAGAAAAAGGAGCATAGACATCTGCCAATTCTTCCTCCAAATTCGGCGTAATCGCTTCCTGTGCAAAAGCAATTTCCAAGGCATCGTTAATTGCTTTCTTGACTTTTTTGTTGAGTTTTTCCTTGGTGGCTGCATCGAGTAATCCGATGGACTCCAAATAGGCTTCGTAATTGTCCACCGGATCAAGTTGCCCCCATTCTTCCATCAGTATTTTAGGGACGTATTTGGTGCCTGAGGCTTCTTCATGGCCTCGCATCCGGAAAGTAATCGCCTCGACCAAAATGGGTCTTGGGTTTTCCCGGATATCTTCAGCTAATCTCAAAATGGTGTCATAGACATCCAGAACATTGTTTCCCTGAACTCGCACCGCTTCCATGCCGTAGCCGGGACCTTTTTCGGTGAAATATTTGAAGGCAAACTGCTCCTCACTCGGAGTGGAAAGTCCATAGCCATTATGTTCAACCACAAAAATGACCGGCAATTTCCATACAGCTGCCACATTGAGTCCTTCGTGAAAATCACCCTCTGAACTTGCTCCATCACCGGAAAAAACTAAAGCAACTTTCTTTTCTCCGGAGAGTTTATGAGCCAAAGCTATTCCGTCTGCAATGGCTAGCTGAGGGCCAAGGTGGGAAATCATTCCTACGATATGATGTTCGATACTGCCAAAGTGAAAAGAACGATCACGTCCTTTGGTGAAACCGGAGGCTTTTCCCTGAAATTGGGCAAACAGTCTTTCCAAAGGCATATTTCGCCCCGTGAAGATTCCCAAATTCCGGTGCATAGGCAGGATAAATTCATCTGTTGCCAAGGCATTCACTGCTCCAATGGAAATAGCTTCCTGTCCCCATCCGCTGAACCATTTGGAAATTCTTCCCTGACGCAAAAGAATGAGCATTTTCTCTTCAATTCTTCTAGGTAAAATCAGACTTTCATACAAATCGAGGAGGATCTGGTCTGAATGGTTTTTTTTGTCAAAAGTTAATTTTTGGGCGTTTGGGGCAGTGAATTCCATACGGTTAGATTTGGGAATCTAAGGTAAGAGAAGCCCTCAAATCGGCAAAGAAATTTAGAATTGGATAGTAAATGAATAATTGATTGCCCCAGATCAATACAGAAAAGATTCCTGGTTATTGATAATTGAATGAGCATTTAGCAGAGGGAAAAATCCGAAATCCGAAATCCGAAATCCAAAGTTGTACCTCCCTTGCAATGCGCCCCGATTCCCATCGGGGGCAAAAAATAAATGCAAGGAGTTAGAAAAGTATTTGCTGTACGACACGAAATTAGAGAAAGGAAATTTCCTAATGTAAAGCGCAGCGTTAAGCTTGTTTTATCAAAGTGTTAAGTGGGAGAAATGGAAAGATTTGAAAATTGGAATATTTGAAAATTACAAGAAGCCAAATGCTCAATTTTGACAGAAAGGGTTGGGGAACAAGCAATTTTTCAATCTTCTAATCTTCCAATTTTTCAATAATAATACCGTGAAGCGGTTTTTTGCCTACCTTTGCCCACCCAAATTGAAGCGAATTCTGTGAAAGCGAGAACATTAAAGAAAGACAAAGTCAATATCATCACCATGGGTTGCTCCAAAAACTTGGTGGATTCGGAAGTCCTTTTAACTCAACTGAAAGGAAATGGAATCAATGCCAGCCACGAGTCCAACTCCGATGACAACAATATTGTCATCATCAATACCTGCGGATTCATCGACAATGCCAAGCAGGAGTCGATCGATACTATCCTCCAATATGTGGATGCCAAAGAGCAAGGCTTGGTGGATAAAGTATATGTGACTGGTTGTCTTTCTCAACGTTACAAGGACGATTTGGAAAAGGAAATCCCACAGGTAGATGCTTTTTTTGGGACAAGAGATTTGCCTGCGATATTGAAAAAATTCAAGGCAGACTACAAGCATGAGTTAGTCGGAGAGCGTTTGTTGACACATTCTGCACATTATGCTTACATGAAGATTTCCGAGGGTTGCGACCGACCTTGTTCTTTTTGTGCCATTCCTTTGATGCGTGGAGGTCATATTTCAAGGCCTATTGAAGAATTGGTGAAGGAAGCCCAACACAAAGCTGCGAACGGGACCAAAGAATTACTTCTGATTGCTCAGGATTCGACTTATTACGGGTTGGATTTATACAAAAAGAGAAATCTTGCAGAATTGATGGATCGATTGGCGGATGTGGAAGGGATCGATTGGATTCGCTTACATTATGCCTATCCGACTGGCTTTCCGATGGACGTGATCCAAGTGATGAAAGATCGTCCTAATATTTGCAAGTACCTGGATATTCCATTGCAGCATGGTTCCACGGATGTGCTGAAGGCCATGCGAAGAGGAACTACCCGGGAGAAGCAAGAGGAGCTAATCCACAGCATCCGGGATATGATTCCAGAGATTGCGATTCGTACCACGCTGATCGCCGGACATCCAGGTGAGGGAGAAAAAGAATTTCAGGAGATGGTGGATTTTGTGGAGCGAATGAAATTTGAGCGATTGGGCGTGTTTACCTATTCCCATGAGGAAAATACCCACGCATTCTCCATGGAAGACAAACTTTCTCAGGAAGAAAAGCAGGATCGAGCCAATCACCTGATGGAAGTGCAGGAGCAAATCAGCTACGACCTCAATCAGGAGAAAATTGGCAAGACTTATAAAGTGCTGATTGATAAAAAAGAAGGAGGGCATTTTGTGGGCCGAACCGAATTTGACTCAGTAGAAGTAGACAATGAAGTGCTTATCGATGCCTCCAAGCATTATTGCAGAGTAGGGGATTTCGTCCAGGCAAAAATCACCGATGCAACGGAGTTTGATTTGTATGCGACTGTCGAAGACTGATGAAAAAACGATAAACTGATGAAAGCCTGGGTTTTAATTCTACCCAGGCTTTTGTATTTTGTGGCTAAACAAACAGTTTTTCCGATGTTTACCTTTGTCTTCATACTGCTTTCAGTATTTTCTCCTACTCAAGCTTTGGATTCCGGGTACTTCTATTTTGGGAACACCAATGTCATTGGAGTCGGATTGCTTTCAGAAGGAGAGAAAACTGGCGAATGGAAAGTATACTCTAAAATCAATCCCGATCCGGATCCAAGAAACAGCCTGCAAAAAGCTGATCCCAAAATTTTTTACAAGGGATTTAATCAACAATTCCCTCTGTTTATTCTTCACTTTGAAAACGGTATTCCCAATGGGCCTTTTTTGGAAAATTTCCCAAATGGGAAACCAAAGGTAATTGCCTACCAAAAAGATGGAGAATTTGAAGGGGAATTCGGGGAGTTTTATGAAACTGGGGAGCTAAGATTGACAGGCCAAGTCTTAAATGGAAAAAAAGAGGGGGATTGGAAGGAGTACTCTGAGTCTGGGAGACTAATTTCCTTAATGACCTTTCGTCAAGGATTGGCAGATGGAAAAGGCCTAGGCTATCATCCTGACGGAGGTTTGCAATGGGAAGGAAACTTTAAAAATGGAGAATTAGATGGGTCCTTTGCCTATTATTTACCGGATTCTACTTTAAAACTCAAAGGGCAATATGCTGATGGTATTCCTGTTGGGGAGTGGACGGAAAAATTGGAAATTTTACCTGGATTTTATAGAAAAGGAGCCTACCAAAATGGCTTTAAAGTAGGTGAATGGCAATTGACCAATTTGGAAGGAGAATTCTTACAAGCAGAATATTATCAGGAAGGCAAGTTGCTTTCGATTGGGGATTTTAAAACCCCCAATCCAATACAGAATAAAGGAAAAATTAAAAAAGGCAATGGACAAAGGTATTTCTATGATGCAGAAGGGAATATTTTAGCCAGAGGAAAAATTGTCAAAGGAAAAGTAAATGGACTTTGGTATTTCTATTTTCCTGAATCAGACAGGGTCTCCGCCTCTGGGAAATTGCAAGGCTCAGATCGTGTTGGGACTTGGTATTATTATACTTATAGTGGTGAAGTCAAGGAACAGGTCCAATATCAAATGAAGAAAGAGACCTACAAGTCTAAAGGATATTCAAAAACAGGAACCCACATGAATGAATTTAGAAATTATTCACTAGACAATAATAGGTTTTCACATGTGCAAGGCCTAGTTAATAATACAACCCACTATGTGTATTAATTTGAAATTGTGTTAAGTCAGCGCATTGGTAAAATTGTCAGGTTGTTTTTCGAGTTCTTAGCGGGTTTACTAACTGCTGAGCTGCTTTTCCGAAAGCAGCTCAAGGATTTGTAAATAGTCCAGCTTCGGGAGAAGCAGGACGATTACAGACAGGTAGAGATGGAAACCATATTTCTTGTTCTTTCCTTATTTTTGGGGTTTTCAGAGGCTTAGACTAATTTAGCCGACTAAAATCTCCCGAATGAAGCTGATTGAAGTCACCACTCCTGCCCATCAAAAAGAGTTTATCGAAATGGCGGTGAGGCTTTACAAGAATGAAAAAAACTGGATCCGTCCCCTAAATAAGGATATTGAAGGTCTTTTTCATCCTGAAACCAATAAACTTTTCCGAAATGGGGCCAAAGCGAAGCGCTGGTTGCTTCAGGATGATAAAGGTCAAACCATTGGCAGGATTGCAGCTTTTATCAATCCCAAAATGAAGGAAAAGCAGCCAACTGGCGGAGTAGGTTTTTTCGAATGCATCAATAATCAGGAAGCGGCCTTTTTACTTTTCGATACTGCCAAAGATTGGCTCCAAAGCGAAGGGATGGAGGCCATGGACGGCCCGATCAATTTTGGTGAGCGTGACAAGTGGTGGGGCCTGTTGGTGGATGGGTTCTCTGAACCGAACTACAACATGCCTTGGAACTTTGACTACTATCAGAAGTTTTTCGAGGAATATGGCTTTCAGCTCTATTTCAGGCAATACACCTATATGCGGCCCGTTCAAAACCTAGGCTTTGACGAAAAAATGATCAAAAGGGCCAATGCAGTGATCGATAATCCTGATTATTCCTTTCGTTACATCAAGGGAAAGGAATTGCAGGAAAAGGCCCCAGAGTATTTTATGACCGTGTATAACAAGGCCTGGGCAAGGCATATGGGCAAATCTATTGCTTTGAAAGAAGCCCAGTTGATGTTTGGCAAAATGAAGCCAATCATCGATCCTAGGTTAATCTATTTTGCCTTTTACAAAAATGAGCCAGTAGGATTTTTTATACAGATTCCCGAAATCAACCAGATTTTCAAACATGTCAATGGAAAAATGGATCTGATCGGAAAGCTGAAATTCCTTTGGTACAAGACCTTTTCTCCTCCCAATAAAATGCTAGGTTTGGTCTTTGGGGTAGTACCAGAGCATCAGGGAAAAGGAGTAGAAAGTGCCATGATCATCAGTTATGACAAGATGAGTGGCAAATCAGACTTCCCATACAAGACAATCGAAATGAACTGGATTGGGGACTTTAATCCCAAGATGATGCGGGTTTGCGAGCAGCTTTTAGCTGAAATCTACAAGACGCACCATACGTATCGTTACTTGTTTGATAGGGAAAAACCATTCGAAAGACACCCAATCTTTGATTGACGATTTACGAATTTCGATTTACGACATGTTAAGGCACTTCAATCCCAATTCTCACAACTGAGGTTTTGGTATAATTTTGAAAATCGAACACTGAACATCGAATGAAGAAATGATTCAACTCTCACCCCAACTTTGCAACCTTAAAACTTTACCACTTTGCAACTTTTATTTTCCAATTTTGCTATCATTCAATTTTACAATTCTATATAAATGAAAAAATACGACGTAACCGGCATCGGAAATGCCTTGGTAGATATTGAATTCAAAGTAACTGACCAGTTTTTTGGAGACAATGGTGTAGAAAAAGGCCTGATGACGCTGGTAGACGAGGAGCGGCAAAACTCACTGATGAAAGCTATCAATCATGCCGAAGCCAAAAAACAGGCTGGTGGTTCTGCGGCAAATTCAGTGGTTGCGGTAAGTCAGTTTGGTGGTAAGTCTTTTTACTGTTTTCGGGTTGCCAATGATGAATTAGGCCACTTTTACCTTAAGGATCTGATTGATTCCGGGGTGGATATTGCACTGGTTCCAGAGCGATTGGAGAACGGTGTCACCGGAAAATGCCTAGTAATGGTGACCGAAGATTCCGAGCGGACCATGAATACCTTTTTGGGAATTACCCAAAATTTCTCGGTCAAGGATATCCATGACTCGGCTATCAAGGACTCCAAATTTCTTTTCATTGAAGGTTACCTAGTGACTTCTCCGAACGGAAAAGAAGCCATGCTTCATGCGAAAAAAGTAGCCGAAGATGCTGGGACAAAAGTGGCCCTGACATTTTCTGATCCTGCCATGGTGAAGTATTTTAAGCCAAATTTTGATGATGTGATCGGTCCTAGTGTGGATTTGCTTTTTGCAAATGAAGAAGAGGCCATGCTTTATACAGGTAAGGATAACTTGGCTGAAGCACGTGAAGAGATGAAAAAAGCAGCCAAGCATTTCGTGATCACACTTGGCAAAAACGGAGCAATGATTTTTGATGGAGATACCTTTATCGACATCGAGCCCTATAAAACCACAGCCATCGACAGCAATGGAGCCGGAGATATGTTTGCCGGAACGTTCTTGTACGGAATTACGAATGGCCATTCTTATGCCTCTAGTGGAAAACTAGCCTCAATGGCCAGTTCTAAGATTGTGAGCCAGTTTGGACCCCGTCTGAAATGGCATGAGGCCAAGGAAATTTTGGCCAGATTGAATCCTTAATATTTATTAAACCGGGTAAAAGCCCGGTTTTTTTTTGATAAAATCAGATCTCCTAAGAATTTATTGCTCTCAAAAACATATTTTAGTCCCCTTGAAATCCAAAAAAATCTAGCTGTGTTCATATTTGAACAGAAAACAAATTCATGCTTAACCCGATTATTAAACTTTAGTATCCATCCAATCTTTTTCTTATGAAGAAAACTACCCTACTGGGTCTCTTGATGGGAGTGATTTCACTTTCCTCATTTGCCCAAAACAAAATTGATTTCCGGGAATTTACCCTGGATAATGGCCTTCATGTGATCATGCATCAGGATAATACCACGCCAATCGTGGTCACATCTGTCTTGTATCACGTCGGTTCGAAAAACGAAAATCCTGAAAGAACCGGTTTTGCCCATTTCTTTGAGCACCTGATGTTTGAGGGTTCAGTGAATATTGACCGTGGGCAATACATGAATATCATCCAAAGCCGTGGAGGTACTTTGAATGCCTACACTTCAAACGACATCACTTATTACTATGAGCTATTGCCTTCCAACGAGCTAGAACTGGCCCTTTACATGGAAAGCGAGCGTATGCTTCATTCTAAAGTGGACCAAACCGGAGTAGAAACTCAACGGGAGGTTGTCAAAGAAGAAAGACGTCAGCGTTACGAAAACCAACCTTATGGGACAATCCTACCTGAAACCTTGGTAAGAGCTTACGCTGAGCACCCATATCGTTGGGCGCCAATCGGCTCCATGGATCACCTCAATGCAGCGACTATCGAGGAGTTTCAGCAGTTTTACAAAGATTTTTATGTGCCAAACAATGCCACTCTGACGATCGCAGGGGATATTGATTACGCTGCCACTGAGGCGATGGTAAGAAAATATTTCTCTGAAATCCCGATGGGAAAACGAGAAATCTACCGTCCTAACATTACTGAGCCTAAAAAGACTGCAGAGATCCGAGATGTCATCTACGACAACATTCAAATTCCTGCGGTAATCCAGGCTTACAATTTGCCTCCAAGAAACCATCCGGATACCTACGCGCTTTCTATGCTTTCCACATACCTGACTGGTGGAAGCTCATCTTTGATGACCAAAGAATTGGTAGACAAGCAACAAAAGGCATTGGTGGTCGCTGCGATTCCTTTGGAACTGGAAGATGGTGGGATATTCATCATGTATGGAATTACCAACATGGGAGTGGATCCCAAGGATCTCGAAACCGAGGTGGATAAGCTAATTCAGCAGGTTCAGGAGCAGGGAATTTCTGATCTGGAATTCACCAAACTCAAAAATCAGATGGAAAACGCCATTGTAAGTGGGAATTCCACGGTAGCGGGGATTGCTGAAAACTTGGCAGAAGCTAAAGTGATCTACGGCGATACTAACTACATCAATCAAGTGATGGATTATTATTCCAAGGTGACGAAGGCAGACATACAGCGAGTGGCAAAGGAATACCTGGATTTGAAAGGGCGAGTGGTACTTTATTATTTGCCAAAATCTGCTAAGCCAGCAACTGAATAATTGTTTGACCTTTTAGATCGAAAAAAAATGAAAAAACTAGCAATATCTTTTGTATTGACGCTTTTCGTCGCATTGGGCCTGATGGCACAAGTGGACAGAAGCAAGTTGCCAGCTTCTGGGCCTGCTCCGGAAATAAAAATCAAGGAAGCTGAAACTTTCACGCTTCCTAATGGACTGAAAGTGTTTGTAGTCAACAACACCAAGTTGCCTCGGGTATCCTTTACCCTAGTGCTGGAGCGGGATCCGATTCTTGAAAAAGATAAGGCAGGAATGACCGGCTTTGTGGGAGAAATGATGCGTGGAGGTACTACCAACCGAAGCAAAGATCAGTTGGATCAGGAGATCGATTTCATAGGCGGAAGTTTGAGTGCTTCTTCTACTTCTCTTTTTGCTTCCTCTTTGAAAAAGCATCAATCCAAGATTCTTGAATTAATGGCAGATGTGCTTTACAACCCAACTTTTCCTCAGGAGGAATTAGATAAGCTGAAAAAGCAATCTTTGACAGGTTTGGCACAAAGCAAAGACAATCCTCAGGCGATTTCGTCTCGATTGGCTGCTGCGGTGCTGTATGGCAAGAACCACCCTTATGGGGAAATCGAAACTGAAGAAACGATCAACAACATCACTGTTGAGGACATTAAGAAATACTATCAAACCTACTTCAAGCCAAATATTGCCTATTTGGCCATCGTCGGAGATATGACCAAGGCGGAAGCTGAGAAAGTGGTGAATCAATATTTTGGAAAGTGGAAAAAGGGTGAAGTTCCGAAATTCAGCTATCCAATGCCTACTAGAGCAGCCAAACGAGCGGTGGCTTTGGTGGATAGAAGTTCTTCTGTGCAGTCTGTAATCAATGTGACTCAGCCAGTTGAAATGAAAATCGGAGACCAGGATTATATTTCCAGCCGATTGTTAAACCAAATTTTGGGTGGGGGATCAGCTTCTCGATTGTTCATGAATCTAAGAGAGGACAAAGGCTATACCTATGGAGCTTATTCCTCCATCGGTGCAGATAAATTGGTAGCATCCATTTCTGCGACTGCCTCAGTAAGAACTGAGGTGACGGACTCTGCAGTCTATGAATTTATTTATGAGATCAAGAATCTGGTCGAAAACGGAGTGACTCAGGAAGAATTGGATAAAGCTAAAGCCGAACTTTCCGGAAGTTTTGGAAGATCCTTGGAGCAGCCTGGCACAGTGGCAAATTTTGCTTTGAACATTGAGCGATACAAATTGCCAAAGGATTATTATGCTACTTACCTGCAAAAGCTGAACAGCTATACTGTTGAGGACATCAATGCTACTGCAAAAAGATTGATTGAGCCGGATAAATTCATCATCACTACTGTGGGTAATGGAGCCGAAATCAAAGAAAAACTGGCTCAGTTTGGTGAAGTGATCGAATTTGACAACATGGGTTTCCCAGCCAAACAACTCGAAGCTGAAGCTGACATGACTGCGGAGCAGGTATTGGAAAATTACCTGAATGCTTTGGGAGGTAAAGACAAAGTAAGTGCGATCAAAACCGCCAAAATCTCCATGGATGCCAATGTGATGGGAAATAAAATGTCCATTGCTTTTGTGTACGACTCCGAAAATGACCGCTATGGACAAAAGACTTCCTTTGGCGGAAATGTCATGCAAAAAACAGCTTTGATTGACGGCAAAGGCAGTATTGTGGTACAAGGCCAGACTATCGAAATGAATGAGGAACAGCTTGCCGAAGCTAAACTTAATTCTTACCTATTCCCAGAGGCGGTATATGAGAAAAATGGCTATACCCTTACCCTTGATGGATTGAAGGATGTAGAAGGAACTCCAGCTTACAAAGTGATCATTGCGGCGCCTAGTGGAGCAAAATTGATCAATTATTATGCACAAGATTCCGGGTTGAAAATCAAATATGAAAATCCGGCTTCTGGGGATACCTACTACTCCGACTATCAGCAAAAAGATGGAGTCCTTCTCCCGATGACTTGGACCATCAAATCTCCGATGATCCCGATGCCATTGGAGGCTAAGGTTACCACTATGGAATTAAATGTTCCAGTTTCCGATGAGGACGTAAAATAAAATCATTCTGGTGCCAGGCCGACCTGTCTGGCACCTTTACTTTTCCCAAATCTATTTCATATGAAAATCACATCTTTAATCCTTGCGACCTCTTTAGCTTTTTCTTCTGGGGTCAGTGTCCAAATTTCTCCCGTTTTCAGCACTCCAATGGAGTACCGTCAAATTGAAAATGATCCAAGCGAAATCATTGAAAAGTATCTTGCTGCCGTAGGTGGAAAGGAGAAGCTGGAAAAAATAAAAAATGTATCCATGACAGCCTTGGCGAATTTTCAAGGTCAGTCCATTGAGATCAAGTCTATTTCTGACGCTGAAAATCAGCGTATGATGCAATCCACTTCGGTTTCGGGTAATGTCATGCAAAAGACTTTGTTTGTAGGAGGGAAAGCCCAAGTGATGGCTATGGGCCAGGTGCAGGAGCTCCCAGAGGAGATGGCAGCCATGCTAAAGGCTCAGACGTATGTCTTCCCGGAAGCCTATTATCAGGAGCTTGGCTACCAATTGAGTTCTTTGGGATCTGAAATGATGGATGGTGTTGAAGTTGAAGGAATTCAGATTACCCTTCCCAATGGAATGGTGACTAAAGAATATTATTCCGTAGAGACCGGGTTGAAATACAAAACCAGCAGCGATGCCTCAGGGGATATCACTTATTCTGAGTATCAGGAAGTAGATGGGGTTTTTTATCCGATGATGATGACCATCAAAAATCCCATGCTCCCGGTAGCTCTTCAGACAAAAATCACTTCTTTGAAATTTAATCAGAATCTTTCCGATTCGGATTTTCAATAAAACAGAGAATAGCCTCCAGGGAACCCTGGAGGTTTTTTTTAGCCTATCCAGATTTTTGTGGATTCCAGGATTTTCGGACAAGAAAGTTTGACTTTTGGGAAATAAAGCTCATCTGAATGCTCAAGGTGGATAAGGAGTGCTCTCCCCTGTCGGTTGATTTCCAAATAGGCTTCTTTGAGATTTTCCAGGTTTGATTCCAAAATAATATCACCTTTCATCAGGCTTTTAAAGGAAGGTGATTCGGGATGAATCTGTAGAATTTGTTGCTGGTCATTTATCCTGATTCCGAACTCATGAAGTAAAGGATTGTCTTCAAATTCCTCTTTCCAATTCAAGCCTAAGTACTTCAGGTGTTTTTTGAAATCAGGGAAATAATCAAGATGTCCATTTACATAGCTGCTGAAAAAGCGGTTGATCAATTTCTGATCTTGGAGTTCCTCTAAAATGATTTCCTGAAAATCAGAAATGGCATAGCCCAAAATGGGTTTCCCAAACCGATCCCACATTTTCTTCATGACTTTCGGAAGTGAGCTTCCCGACTCGATCAGCATGGCGTCCAGTCCCATTGCCAAAATGGCTCCTCTGGTGTAAATGCTAACCTTTTTATCAGGGATTCCCGGTACATATCCGTCTAGCCACAAGTCAAAAGAGGATTCGGCAATGGATTGATTTCTCCAGCCAAAAGAATCAAGCTCTCTTTGGATGACTTTTTCCAAATGCTTCAGGTAGGTGGATAGGTCGTAAACTCCCGATTTTAGCAAATAAAGATCCCCCATATAGGTAGTGACACCCTCGAGGATCAATCCTGCCTGAGTGTAAGTTTCTTGAGAAAAATTGTAAGGAAGCAATTCTTTGGGACGGATTCTGCAGACATTCCACGCGTGGTATAGCTCATGGCAACTCACCCCAAGCAATTCTTCCATTACAGGGTCCTGATTCAAGGATTCTGCAGGGCCGAACGTAATGACTGTTCCTCTGCGATGTTCTACTCCGTGATAATGTGAGTATGGCAAGAGCTGGAAAATGAAATGATATTCCTCCTCTGGAAACTCTCCAAAATCAGAGATGAGCTTCTCAGTAAACTGTCTGAAATTTTCGAGGAAAACCTCTTTTTCAAAGCAAACTTCCCCCTGAATCCAAATATGGAATTGGGTCTTCAGGCAAGAATAGGCCCAATGTTTCAATTCTTTGGAGGCCAGGACAGTGGAATCTGCCAACTGTTGGAAGTTTTGGGCCTGCCAGAAGCCGGAAGAGATTTTAGGAAGAGTGGTAATCTGGTCAGGATATAGAGGCAAATCCAATGTGAGTTTAATTTTCTCTTCAGAATGTCCTACGACCTCAAAGCAGCAATTGACCAAATTCAGGTAAACCTGCTCCTCATCCACCCAAGAGTTTCCGGCATCCATTTTTCCAGCCCAATATTCATAATGGACGGAAACCTGCTCGCTATTTTGGATTTCCCAAAGGTCCTTGGTTAATTTTTTGATTTCTAGTTTTAAGCCAGAAGGGTCAAAAGCTTCAATTTTTCGGATGTTTTGTGCGTAGTTTGCAAGCTGATATCGACCGGCTCTCCAGGCCGGTAGCTGGAGCAAAATCATGTTGGAATCGGGGATTTTCAGATCCAGGCGGATGTTAACGAATTGTGAGGCAGGATAGGAACAGGAAATGCTATAGTGTATCATGGTTTTCCTCTGGGAATTAAAACAAACAAATGTAGGACACCGATTTGTATTTCAGGAAATGGTGTCTATCTTTGCAGTCCTTTTTGGGGTCAATCCTAAATCGGACAGTTCAGGGAGCAAATAGATAAAGATATTCGATCATGAAAAGAACATTCCAGCCTTCTCGCAGAAAAAGAAAAAACAAGCATGGCTTCAGAGAAAGAATGTCTTCTGCTAACGGTAGAAGAGTATTGAGAGCCAGAAGAGCCAAAGGAAGACACAAACTTACTGTGTCAGACGAAAAGACATTGAAGAAGTAATTCTTAGCGCTGTTTTTCGTATGTTCACGTACGAGTCCAGTCCTTGCGATGAATTATCGGCTTACAAAATCTGAACGGCTTCATGCCGAAAAACTAATCAAGGAACTTTTTCACGAAGGTTCCTCTTTTTTTTTGTACCCATTCAAAGTTCTTTTTTTAAGAAAAATTGAGCTTTCCGGTCAAACCAACCAAGTGCTTATTTCCGTTTCCAAAAAGAAAATCAAAAGAGCAACGGGGAGGAATTTGATCAAAAGAAGGGTTCGTGAGTCCTATAGACTCAACAAGCATTTGCTTCCACAAGACGGAGTAATTTTAGGCTTTATATTTGTCGGCAACCCTGAAATGCCATTCTCTGAAATTCAAGCCAAAATGGCCCAGACTCTTTCAAAGCTCTCCAAAGAAATATCCGAAAATCCACTTTCTCATGATTCATAATTTCAAAAAACCTGTTGTTTGGATTCCCTTGATCATTATCCTGTTTTCCGGGGTTTTTGCCTTTCAGGTGAAAAATGATAAGCTATTCGCTCTCGCAAAGAACATTGACATTTTTGCCACACTTATCAGGGAATTGGACTCCTATTATGTGGACGAGATCGATCCGGATGAATTGGTGACCATTGGAATTAATGCCATGCTGGAGGAGCTGGATCCTTACACGGAATATATTCCTGAAGAAAACTCCGATGAATTCAGATTGATGACTACCGGAGAATATGCAGGTATTGGGGCATTAATAGGGAATAGAGGCGAAGGAAATATGATCCTCATGCCTTACACCGGGTTTCCTGCCCAAAATGCAGGATTGAAGATTGCCGATTATATTTTGAAAATCGACAGCGTCAATGTGGTGGGTAAACCAACCTCTCAAGTTTCGGAACTCCTCAAAGGGCCGGCAAATACCTCTGTTAAAGTGGTGGTCAAGCGGGATAAGGATACTTTGTCATTTGACCTGGTCAGAAAAAAGATTTCTCTGAAGAATGTACCTTTCTATGGTAAGCTTGATGAAAAAACCGGTTACATCAAGCTTAGCGACTTCACCACAAATGCCTCCGTGGAGGTAAGGAATGCCTTGTTGGCGCTGAAATCGCAGGGGGCTCAACAAGTGATTTTGGACGTCAGGGATAATCCTGGTGGTTTGGTGAGTGAGGCTGTTGAAATTGTGAACCTATTTATTCCAAAAGGAAAAGAAGTAGTAAAAACCATAGGGAAGCTTCAAAATGTGAATTATACCTACAAAACCACCAAAACTCCTGTTGATAAAAGCATTCCTTTGGTGGTATTAATTAATGAACGTAGTGCTTCTGCAGCTGAGATTGTCGCTGGTGCTCTTCAGGATTACGATCGGGCAGTTTTGCTGGGTCGAAAATCATTCGGAAAAGGTTTGGTCCAGACGACTATTCCTCTGACCTATAATGCCCAGGTAAAAATCACAACCGCAAAATATTATATCCCTAGCGGAAGATGTATTCAGGCTATCGATTATGCCCAGACCCGTGAAAATGGGGAAGTCACTACCGTGCCAGATTCTCTTAGAAAAGCATTCAAAACTTCTAATGGAAGACTAGTGCTGGATGGGGCAGGGATTGAACCCGATGAACTAGTGGGCGAGATCACGTATGCTCCGATTTCCTATACTCTTGTCGCGGGAAATCATGTTTTTGATTTTGCTACCCAATATTTCTATAAGCATAAATCAATCTCCAACCCGATGACTTTTAAAATTTCGGATCAGGATTATGAGGATTTCAAAAAGTTCCTGGTAGGAAAAGAATATGATTACACGACCTACACTGAAAAGTCAGTAAAGGATTTGGAAAAATATGTAGCGAAGGAACCGTACTTTGATGAAATCAAGGCGCAATTAGAAGCCATCAAAGCAAAAGTAAATCATAGCAAAGAGAAAGATTTGGATACGCACCAAGCGGAGATTCGAAAAATCCTGAGTGAGGAGATTGTTTCCCGTTACTATTTCCAAGAGGGAATGGTGGAAGCTGGATTAGATGAAGATCCCGCAGTAGAGCTTGCTATTTCATATTTTAAGAACCCTGGAAAAATCACTCAAACTCTTACTGCATCCACCAAATAAATGGCTTTGATCCTTTCCATAGAGACCTCTACGGCTATTTGTTCCATTGCTGTTCATTCCAAAGGTGAGCTATTGTCCCTTGCTGAATTGAATGAATCAGGTGCGCATGCAGAAAAGATCATGGGATTGATCGAGGTAGCTCTGGAAAAAGCAGGAATCCAAATGAAGGATTTGGATGCGATTGCAGTTTCAGAAGGTCCAGGATCCTATACGGGTTTAAGAATCGGAGTTTCCACTGCAAAAGGTCTGGCCTTTGGCTTGGATAAGCCATTGATAGGCATCAACACCTTGCAGGCGATGGCAACGGCTATTGGGAGTACTCCGGCGAAGTATATTATTCCAGTATTAGACGCCAGAAGGATGGAGGTCTATTATCAAGTTTTTGACCAGCAGCATCAGCCAGTTTCAAAACTGGATTTTGAAATCCTTGAAGAGAACTCTTTTGAGAACTATTTGACAAAAGGAAAGGTTGTTTTCCTTGGAGATGCGGTGGATAAAATTCGGCAGGTTATTGCTGTACCCCAGCTGGAAATTCGTGATGGGATAAATTTCTCAGCGTTGCATATGGGAGAGTTGGCTTTCGGGAAATTTAAGAATAAAGAGTTTGAAGATATTGCCTACTTCGTCCCCAATTATCTGAAAGAGTTTAAGGCCCTGCATTCTAAAAAGAATCCATTATTAAGTCTATGAGCGAGATTGTCAATCGAGTTGCTTCAAGTTCCATTATTTCTTTGAATATGGAGGAATTTTACCCTCAAGAAGAAAGAGTGGTTTTTGACCTTAAGGATTTCCTGTTTCAGGAGCTGATTTTGAAGGAAAAGGATTTTCGGAAGGAATTGAAGGAATTTGATTGGTCAGTTTTCAAAGATAAATGGGTTGCCGTTACTTGTTCTGCAGATGCGATTGTGCCGACTTGGGCATTCATGTTGGTCTGTACTTATTTGGAAGGAGTGTCCAAAGGGTATGTAGTGGGAGACTTGTTTAGCCTGGAGCAGCATATAGCTGAAGTTACCCTGAGTAAAATCGACCCGGAAGAATTCCGAAATCGACCGGTAGTTATCAAGGGTTGTTCAAAATTTCCAATCCCGCTTTTTGCATATGGGAGATTGATTTCTATCCTCCAGCAAGTGTCGAAGAGTCTAATGTATGGAGAGCCGTGCAGTACGGTTCCACTTTTTAAAAAGGTAAAGTCCTGATTTTTAATCAGAAGATTTTCCGGAAAAAAAGTTTGAAATTTTTGTATGGAAAAGACTTGTGTAATCCGAATCAGACTTCTATGTTTGCACTCCCATTCGAGAAGACGTCTCTGGGAAATTTGAAAAACGGCAGGCAAAGAGGAGAAAAAAAAGTAAAAAAAAATTCTCTTGATTTTTGTAAAAAAGAAACAAAAAACGATCTTTGCACTCGCTTTTGGGACGAGGGTCTCACAATCTCTTGAAATGTCAAGAGACAAGTTCTTTGAAGTGTTGTAAGGCAAAATAAAAACCTGAGGAAGGCGCGGGTATAACACTTAGGTGTTTTATCCTGTGTACTAACAAATAGACAATATACAATGGAGAGTTTGATCCTGGCTCAGGATGAACGCTAGCGGCAGGCCTAATACATGCAAGTCGAGCGGCAGTTGGGGTAGTAATACTTCAATGAGAGCGGCGCACGGGTGCGTAACGCGTATGCAACCTACCCTTTACAGGGGGATAGCCCGGAGAAATCTGGATTAATACCCCATGGCACTATTGAT
>NZ_AUBV01000007.1 GCF_000429425.1 Algoriphagus mannitolivorans DSM 15301 | reverse complement strand
GATCTGGCTTTCGGTAAATCTTGACTTCTTCATACAGTTTAAAGTTAGTGACTTTGTCGTCTTTTAAACTGTCCAGTTTTTGGGGAAGCTTACAGTTCGGGCGGGTTTCGGAGCACAAAACGGTCAACCAGCACTGAACTTGAATAGAAGCACAAAGCTCCATGTTTGCACGTCACCCCGCCTGACGCAAAACCCGTGTTAGGTGCTGCCCTTCTTTTCTGTCGTGTTGTTGTCTATCCATTTTACTGCTGTCTTGGTGCGTTGGCTTGGTGGCTCTTTTGCAAAACTTGGCTTTAGCGTGGGCTTGTGTGGTTTTGCAAATGTGCCACCAAATGTCTTGGCTATTTTACAACAAAAATTATATCTGTCAATGCAGTAAATGTTTGGGGTTTACCTTTGAAATTGAAACTTACCTTTAAGTCGTCAATTTTCTTAGTTCCAAAATTATCTAAGTATGAAATAATCGTTGGTTTTAAAAGGTCGAGATTTCTTTTTAGTTTCCAAGAACTATTGAAGTCGTCCGTGTCCACAAGCACAAGAAACAAGCGGTTTTCAGAACCAAATCGCATCTCACCTTGATTTTCGTATAGCCAAGTCGCAAGAACTTTTGGATTAGCTTGAACTTCGTTAAGAATTTCAAGTTTCTCTTTTTTTAGAGTATTCAAAACATCATTACAGAAAGCGTCATTTCTGTCTTTCATCTTTTCAACTATTTCATAAAAGATGTCAGCAGGTTTCGCTTTTTTATCAAAAACAATTTTAGCTTCTTCTGCTTTCTTTTTCAGAAAAGTTAATTCAACAGGGTAACCTTTTTCTTTGCGTTTATCTTTTATGTATTCAGCGGGTAAATAAGTTACTTTCAAGTCGAAAGGAACATTGTTGATGAAAAAATCAACGCTCTTTATTTGTCCTACTGTTGGTAAAACTGTTGGGTGTGATTTAAAAATATGTTCGATTAAAATGCTACTCCAGTGATTATACCAACTGTTCAAAACATAACCTTGAACGGCAATATTAATTTCGGTTTCAAACTTTGAAATAAGCGTGTCATAAGATTTGTGAACTTTGACGTAATGACTCACTAAATATTTGTCCAAAGAGTTTTGATAATCGCCACCCCAATCAAAGTTTTTCAGCTTATAGAGTTCAGAAACTAATTGAACTGTATCAAGTTTACCAACTTGTTTTCCGTTTTCTTCTCTGATGAAGTTATCTAAAATTTTATGGGAATTAACTGGGTCTTTTGAAAGTAGCTCAAATAACTCAACAAATTGCTTGGCTAAAGCTGTTTCCTTTAAAGTGATTGAATTACTTTTCAAAAACTCAGCAATAAGTTCTTTACGAACTATTGATTTTGTTTTGAGCCAAAGCAATCCGATTGTATCGTTACTAAACTCTTCAAGTTTTTCACTTTCGTGTTGTTTCTTCCAGTAATTAAAGTCCTTCATTTACTAATTCCTGTTAATGATTGGTTTTTACAAAATGTTTCTTTTTTGGTTTGCAGACAAACAAAACTTCTTGACTACCTGCAACGCTTCCTTTTCCACCCCTGCCATTGTGATAGGTTTTTGTTTCAACCCTAACATCTCTATATTTTGAAATTAGTTTTTCAAATTCTTCAATTCCCGGATAACTACGATTGTTGTAACTGATTAACCAATTTGGGATTTCTTCTGAAAGTTCAAATAGTTTTACAAACGAATTTATAACATCACGTTTTTTGTCAAACCCACTTATACGCTGTGGCTCATATCGTTTGATGCCATTAATAAATTTTTTGTCTTTCCAATATTCGGTATACGTTTCAAGCAGATGGTAAAATCCTTGATAATCTGCGTGACTATCGCAATATGGCGGGTCAAAATATGCTAAATCAACATTCTCAACTGTCGGCAATAACTCTAAAATGTTTTTGTGGAAACTTTGATTATCTTGTTTATTGTCAAACACTGCATTGTTGTATTTAGGCAACAGTTCTTCAAAAATTTCTTTTATTGGTCTTACTAAACTGCGATTTCGTTTAATTCTTTCAGGATCATTTGCATAAACCAATGCTTGCGTATGACCAAAATGCCCCATTGTGATTTTCCTTGTCATACTGCGATTTATTACTGCAAATGCAATTGCTTGCTTTATTGGATTGTCAAGCAAGGAGATGTTTGCCCTGAAATTATCTAAAAAAGCGGCTTCTTCTTTTTCAAAGAACACATTAGTAAAAGTGCTTTCAATCAATTCAAAATCCTTCTTGTTATTTGCTGAAGCAAATAAAATTTTCAAATCATCTTCATTGAGTTTTGTGTCTTTGTTTTGAATTAAAGCTAATCCTATTTGGTTGTTGAAGTTCAAAAAATCGTTTGTAATTGTCTTGTATCCAAGTTGTTTAAACAGAAACGCAACCGACTGTGAACCTGCAAATGCGTCAATTGCTGTTTTTACATTGTCAGGTATAAACTTTTTTATCCAAGCCAAATGAGTGTGTTTAGCACCCAAATATTGTGGCTCTGGAAACTGGTAAGTGAAATATGTGTATTCTTCAAAAAGCATTTTTATCTATTTGTTTTTCAAGTCGGCAAGTTACGATTTTTGGCTCTTTAATTGACGATTACCGTGTCCAAATTATCAACCGTCCCACTTGTCGGGTGGTTGGTGGGCTTGGGTGCGATTGGGCAAAATAAAATGTGCTGCAAGTGTTGGCTTGTGTATCGGGTTGCAGCTCTTTTTATTTTGCGAAGCGTTGGCATTTTGTCTGTCTTTTACTGTCTGTTTCAATGTTGTTGTGCTGTCAAATAGGGTTGCACCTAACTTGTTTATTTGTGCACCTTTGGTATACATATTGCCCATATTTGGATGTGTATGTGCACCATTTGGGCTTTTTATCTTTGAAAAAAATTCAAAAAATCTTTTCCTTAAATCCTTCTGAAGATAGGATTTAGTTCAAATATTCAAAAGAGAAATTATTTAGAAAAGAAAAAATAGTTTGTTTTCTGGTTTTTTTGGGGATTGGGCTTAGATCCTGTCCAAGGTTCTACGATTGGCCTGCCCGTTTTTTTTGAATTCACTGGGGGTCATGCCGGTTTCTTTTTTGAACTGGGCGCTGAGATAGGCCACAGAGCTGTAGTTCATCCTGTAGGCGATTTCGGAAAGGCTCAGTTCATCGTAAAAAAGGTATTCCTTGACTTTCTCAATCTTTTGCAGGGTATAGAAGCGTTCGATAGTCATGCCCTCCACGGAAGAAAACAACTTGCTCAGCCCGGTATATTCTTGGTGGAGTTGTTCGGATAAGTAGGAGGAGAGGTTTTCGTGAAGGGTTTCACTTTTGTGATGCACCAGTTCGATGATCAGGGTTTTGATCCGGGAGATCAGCGCGGATTTTCCGGGTTCCAGGAGTTCAAAACCCCGCTTTCTTAGGGATTCGGAAATCTTTTCCTTTTGAGGCGTAGTGATTTCCTGAGCCAAACTGACTTTTCCCAGTTCCACCTGGGCATCCAGATTTTCTTCGGCAAAAATTTCCGCCACTGCTTCGATGCAGCGGGGACAGACCATGTTTTTGATAAGTAGGGTGTTGTTCATTTTATTTGTCAACGGTCCACAGTTTGCAGTCAACAGTCCACAGACCACAGTCGACCGATTCTAGACCTTTAGTATGAATGTAATAAAAAGCGACATTTTTTAGACGAATTTCCTACCTGAGAAACTCAGAAAACCGACAACATACAACCCACAACCGACAACCCACAACCGACATCAGAAATCCTAAAACTCCTTTTCTCCAAACTCAGACTTCACAAATTTCGCCCGGTTTTTAGAACGGTTCAAAGTATAGGATAAGTTCAGGACAATCACATCCACTTCATAGATATAATTCGTCGTGGTGTAAAATTCACCATCTCTCCAAGTAGTAATTCGTTGTTCATTGGATTTCAACAAGCCTAAATCCATATTTTGCCAGAGCAGGTTGAGCGCCAATTGCCCTTCCATAAAAGTCTTTCGAATATTCAAAGAAGGTTGATAGAATCGGCTGTCTTCTCCCTGTGCCGTCACTCGCTTGGAAAGGTAATTCAAGGTAAACTGTGAACTCAGGGTCTTGGTGAAATTGTAGGTGGTGTTGAAGTTATAGGAATAGACCCATGAGGCTTGGTCAACGGGGCGATTGTCAAATTTCCCGAGAATAGAGTAGTGGTACACATTTCCGCCCAAATATCCTTTCCACTTTTTAGAGAAAAAGATCTCAGTTCCCAGCTCAATTCCGGCCGATTCAGCCCTACCCACGTTGGAGTAGATTCGGTTGAGAATCGTGTCATTATAGACAGTATTCACCCGGTTGACCAGGTTGTTGATTTGGGTGAAATAGGCCGTGGCAAAAAAGCTATTGTCCTTCCAAGTCTTAATAATTCCGGTTTCCAGGGTATTGATGAATTCTGGGAGGACATTGGGATCGCCCTGTTCCAAGGTTTCGGAATGCTCTCTCTCCGGAAATGGGTTCATTTTGAAGGTTGTCTCCCGTTCCACGCGCTGGGTAAAGTTGAGTTTCCAGCTTAGATTCTCTTTTGCCTGATAGCTGATATTGCCACTGAAAAAAGGCCGGATATAATCATAGCGATAGGTGGTATCTACCAAACCGGTCTTATCCTGAAGGAGGAATTTCCGATCCATGATTTCGGTTCGGACACCTGCTCCGAAGGACCATTTTTCTTGTTTTTTATCCCACTGGAGATATCCTGCATGAATCACCCGTTTTAAATCTACAGAACTGGAAAATTCAGGGACCATCTCGAAAATCCCAGTTTCATTGTTTTTCCGCTCGTAGAGAAAGTCTCCAAAATGATCCAAAAACCGATATTGATAGCCTATTTGGAATTTTCCCCAAGGACTTGGCTTGAAGGAATAATCCAGATTGTACCGGAATCCTTTGAGCGGGTTATCATTGGTATTGTACTCATCTTGGTAAATAAAATCTAGGTCTGGGAAACCCAAGTTCCGGTTGATGGTCGGCCCGCCAAGCATGCTGTATTCGTAGAGGATAGAGGTGCTGAGCTTGGATGAGTTGGGGAAAATATGAGAAAAGTCCAAGCTCCCCAGGGCAAAGTCACCCCGGCGATTTTGATCGTTGGCATTAAAGTATTGGAAAGAGGTGCTTTTCCCACCAGAAAATTCCCGGCGATTGTCAAAGTACAAAATGTCCGCTGTTCTCACCCGATCCCGAACTCCCGCATATACCCCAAAACTGAAGGAATTGGCGGCATTTGGATTGTATCCCAATGTAAATCTCCCGGAATAATTGAGTTCATCGATGCTTCTTTCTCCTTCCGATGGGAAAAAGGTCGTCGTGTCCCCGTCAATTGTGTACACATTCCCGACACGGCGACCGGATTGATCATTTCTTTGGTAGCTCGCTCCAAAGGAAAAGTCCCATTTTCCTTTGAGGTAATTCAGGTTGATATCGCCCCCAAAGCGTTTTTGTGTGTCTTTGTTGTCATAATTCTCAATAGAGGGAAAACCAAAGCGGCTGTTGATTTGCAAGTAAAGGCCATCTGTTGCCCCTTTTTTGGTCACGATATTGATTATTCCAGCTTTTCCTTCCGAATCGTACTGAGCCCCCGGTGTGGAAAGCCATTCCACCTTTTCAATGCTGTTGGCGGGCAATTGACCCAAAAGAGCCATAGGATCTCCTTGGGTTGGCCGCCCGTTAATCATGACCACAAATCCAGTATTTCCCCGGATTGCCAAGGCTCCCTCGCCATTAATGCTCACTCCGGGAAGGTTTTTTAAAACATCGGCAGCGGTTCCACCTCTGGAAGCTTCAAAGTTTTCGGCAGAGAAGCTCTGCTTTTCAGGACGGAAATCCGTGGAAATCCGCTGTCCTTGTACGTCTATTCCCTGAAGATTTTGGGCATTGATTTCCAGGAAAATTACCCCTAGGTCCAATTTTTGATTTTTTTCCAGTTTGATCCCTGAGATAGTTTCGGTGCCATATCCCAAAAAACTAGCGGTCAGGTAGTAGGTTCCCGGCGGGAGTTTTTCTATTGAAAAGTTACCTTCCAAATCCGTAATGCCACCATCAGCCAAAGTGCTATCTTGGGCCTTAAATACTGCCACAGAGGCAAATTCCAAAGGTAATCCTTGGGTTTTATCCTGGATTTTCCCCCTGATCTGAGTTTGGGAAAAAGCCATAGCCGAACTAAAGCAGAGAATGAAAAAAATGACGACAGTTTTCATGGACTAAAAATATTGCCTTTGAAAGGCTATCAGGAGTTTATTTGATCAGTGGTTATTTTTTTGAAAATCCTGAAGCTTTTTGCCGCCTAGGTAACCCGCTAAGGGCATGAGTAAGGGGTAGAGTAAGTAAATAAATCCGGAGTACATGAAGGTGTAAGATCCCGCCAACTCGAAATAGGCAAATAAACCTGAAAGCATGGGAATCCCCCCGGCTATACTATTCATGAGGATGCTGTTTTTGGTAAGGGCGACTTCCAAAGGGCTAAGACTTAAGTCCTGACTTTTTTTCAGTGCTCGGTAATTGAGCCATACGAATACGAAAAAGATGGCCGATGCTCCCAATCCATAAATAACCATCAATTCGGGAGCGTCTTGTAGTGGTAATTTTTCCTGAAACAATTGACTCATCAGCTCCCGATCGTTCATAATAAGTGATCTATAGATTTGAATCAAAACCTGAAAAAGAAATTTGAGCGGGTAGGTATAAAAAAGGACCAAAAACAACAAAATGGTATTGATTGCGGTAGTGCTGGCATCCCGAAGCCCAAAACGGATAAAGAACAAATAATGCTGGTACCAAATCGTCATCAGGATGGAAATCGTCCCGGCAAAAGGAATAAAGTCCTGAATAAAAATTTTCAGTTCGGCAAAAGTTTCGGGAGGGGAACTTGATAACAACAGGAGACCGATGGCTATCGCAAAAACCCCGTCGCTAAGGGATTCTATCCGGGTATTTTCCAATCCCCGAAGGCTAAAGCCGAGATTAGATTGAGTATTTGAAATTTTTGATTTCATGTTAAGAAAGTCGGCGTAATTAGAAAATATAAAATAAAGAAGCCTAGATTTCAAAAATTTGTAGAGAAGAAATACATCGATTATTTTAAGCAGTAAGCATCCAAAAAATTACCTTTCACTTGAGCGGAAACCTTCATATAGATTTTACCTAATGCTTCAGGCAGATCAACTTAAACCCTTATTTGATGTTTTCAATCTGATTCAACCGCTTTCCTTCCAGGTTACAGAGGCACTTAAACCTCTTTGTCAGCTCAGGTATTTTAAGAAGCATGAGGAAATTCAAGCAATCGGAGCCACCTGTAAGACTGTATATTTTGTCTTTTCGGGAGCGGCAAGGATTTTCTATTTGAAAGATGGACATGAAGTAACCGAGTATTTCGCATTTGAAAATGATCTGATTATAAGGGCAGAAAGTTTATTCACCGGCAATCCCAGTAAAAAGGCAATTCAAGCTTTGGAGAACTCCAATGTAGTCGCAATTTCCTCCGAAGCTTTATTTAGGCTCTTTGATCAATATCCTGATTTAGAAAAGCTTTTCAATAAATTGGTACAAAGGTCTTATGTTGAGACGCTTAAACGCTTGGAAAACCTTCAGTTTTTGACTGCAGAGGAACGGTACCGAAAGTTGCTCACGGATCATCCGGAAATCATTCAAAAAATCCCCCTTAAATACATTGCATCCTATTTGGGAATTACTCAGGTCAGTTTGAGCCGTATCCGTTCCAGTCTTCGGTGATTTTTTTAACATATGTAAAAGGAATCTATTCCAGTTTACAGGAGCTTTGAAATCAAATCAAAATGGATGATGCAGATTTCAGGACTTAGGGCCAACTGGAAGCAGTTTACTTTGTTGGTGGTGATTAATGCCTTTGTAGGAGGGATCATCGGGATGGAGCGAACAGTGTTTCCCAAGTTTGCTGTAGAGGTTTTTGGGATTGAGTCTCATTTAGCGATGCTTTCTTTCATTGCTGCCTTTGGTTTGAGCAAGGCCATGATGAATTACTTTTCGGGACGATTTGCGGCTGATTTTGGAAGGAAAAATCTACTCTTGTTGGGATGGCTGGTCGTTTTGCCGGTACCTCTGATTTTAAACTTCACAGAATCCTGGATTTGGGTCATATTTTCCAATATTCTTTTGGGTTTTAGTCAGGGATTGACCTGGACCAGTACGGTGGTGATGAAGATTGATTTGGTCGGAGAAAAAGACCGGGGGCTGGCCATGGGACTTAATGAATTTTCGGGGTATTTGGCTTTGGGACTAACAGCGATCCTTAGTGCAAGTTTGGCTGCAAAATTCGGAATTAGGCCGATTCCCTTCTGGGTCATGGAAGGGATAGGAGTTTTAGGTTTGATTTTTTCATTTTTTGCAAGAGATACCCAAAAGTTTGTGGACCAAGAATCCGCTCAGGCCCCAAGTCCTGAAAAAACTCATGTGTTTTGGGATACAACCTGGAGAGACCGAAGCCTGAGTGCTGTGACTCAGGCAGGATTGGTCAATAATCTGAATGATGGAATGATCTGGGGTTTGTTTCCGGTATTTCTAATCGCAAAGGGCATTGGACTACAAGGAGTCGGGGAGATAGCAGGGATTTACCCAGTAGTTTGGGGAGTGGGACAATTATTTACAGGGAAAATGGCCGATCATTTTTCCCATAAAAAATTACTTTTTTGGGGGATGTTGATTCAGGGCTTGGGAATTATGAGTTTGGTATGGTTTGATTCTGCTTGGTCTTTTAAGATAATATTAGGCTTTCTAGGACTAGGGACTGCTTTAGTTTATCCCACATTTATGACAGCAATAGCCGCCAGAACGCATCCTCAGCAAAGGGCAGAAAGCTTGGGTGTATTCCGACTTTGGAGGGATTTGGGATATGCTTTTGGGGCTTTGCTTTCCGGCATAATTGCGGATAAATTGGGAGTTGAAACGGCTATTATGTCGGTTGGGGGAATAACTTTGTTGTCCTCTATAATTTTAAAAGTTAGGATGCCAAATAGGGTTTATTAAAATTTAATTTTCCTTGCTTTATCACAGTTTTTTGTAAATTCAATCAGAAAACCACCTTAAAACATTCAAATTATGAAGAAAATCAGAACATCCTTGTCTCTTATGGCAGCAGCCGCTTTCTTATCTGTAACCCTTTTCACTTCCTGCGGAGGAAAGAAAGATGAAAACACAGAAGAGGCTACAGAACAAATGGAAGGTGAGCATCCTACAGAAGGTGAACATCCGGAAGGAGAGCATCCGATGGAGGATTCCACCGCTACTGACAGCACTGCATCTGCTTAAGGAGATCAGCTTAAAAGAATAAGGGTTGCCATTTCGGCAACCCTTTTTTTGTTTTAGGATTTTCGCTGGAAGGTAAATCGGGTAGGGGCTTTCACTTCCTTCCCTGCAATCTCCAGATAAGGATAGGCCAGAAAATTGATCGGACCAGATGCCGGAGAAGGGCTGACTTGTAAATCCCGACCCCGGGTTAATTCGATCCGGTTGGCAGGATGTCTTCCGAAATAATAGGTGGCCAAGGCGGTGTATTTATTTGCCTCACTGATGTCCACAGGCCACCATTTTCCATCGGCATAGAATTCCGCCCAGCAATGGTATCCATCGATTCCCCCTTCATTTCGGTCGGATGGGATGGATGCACCAATGGCAAATCGGGATGGAATTCCCACCGATCTAGCCAAGGAAATAAAGAAGGAATGGAATTCAGAGCAATTACCGGTTTTGGAGTCGCAGGCATAATTGGAATCTCCCCGGCCAAAATCCCCAAACTTCATGTAGCGCATGTTATCAATGATGTAATCGTACAAGGCACGGGCTTGAATCAGATGGGATTCTCTGATTTTAGGTCCCAAAGCTTCTTTGGCAATTTCTTCAAATCGTCCTCCTTTCGGCATCAGGATGTTTGAAGCTAGGTCAATCTCAGGATTTGGGGCAGGAGCTTCGTAAGGGCCTTTTTCCTTTCGCTGTACCGCATAGGAAATCTGAATTTCTGTGCCGCTTTGTTCGGGACCCAACTCCATAAAAAGCAGCGTATTTTTATTCACAGGATCATTTAGACGCTGAGCTTTCACCGGAGTGGAGATTTCCAGGACTTTCACTTCCTGAAAAGGATCTGATTCCGCCAAGGGAATCCAGATTTTGGCCTTTTCTTTCAAATGAGGAACCGTTACGGTATAGTAAAATTCGAAATTGTCCTTTCCTTCAATGACTCCCAAAAGGGTATTGTCTGTCTGTTCCATAGGTACTCGATACCAGGTTTTATCTTTCTTTTGTTTCCAACTGTAAAAAGGCTTGCCATTCAGTTTGTGCACGGTAGTCTGGGTCACCTTCATCTCTCCGGGCTTCCCTTCCATGAAAAAATCCACATCAAAGACTTCTCCAGATTCATCCACCAAATCCACACAAGCGAAATGACTTTCAGGGCCCAAATTGGATAGGTATTCGGTATGTACTCGAACAAGCTTCATTTTCAGGTCATGGTTTTCATCTTTGACCGGAAAAATACCTCCGTTTTCGGCGGAAGTTTTGTCGATATAAGCCTTGATTCCTTCTTCAATTTCAGCGATAGAAATCCTTGGTTTTTGGGGCTCAGAGGCAATTTTTTCTTCCTTTTTGGCACAAGAAGCCAGTAATAAACAGGCTATGGTCAGGAGGATAACTGAAAGAAGTAAAGGAGATTTTTTCATGATTGGTTTTCAATTTCTTCAGCCCACAATCGCTGAAAGTATCAGGTAAAATAAGGATGGACAGACCAAACATCCAATTCCGGTGTAGAAAGTGGCAGTGACTGCACCATAGGGAACCAGCTTAGGATCGGTAGCTGCCAAGCCTGCCGCAACTCCGCTGGAAGTTCCCATAATTCCTCCAAACGCCATAGCCGAACCGGGACTTTTGAGGCCGATCTTCGGAGCCAAAATGGGGGTGAAAATGGTCACGGCAATGGTTTTGACTACGCCTGTGCCTATGCTTAAGGCGATTACTTCCGAGCTTGCACCCAAAGCTCCTCCCGTGACCGGACCTACGATGTAGGTGCAGGCACCCGCAGCAATGGTACAAATGCTTACCGCATCCCGATAGCCCATGATCCAAGCGAGGGCTGCACCGACTGTAAAGAAGATTCCAATTCCTAAAACCAGAGAGATGAGGCCCAAAAATCCGCTTTTCCGGATCAGCATAAAGCTGGCTCCGATAGCGGTAGCCACGATGGCGAAATCCCGAAACATGGATCCACCGAGCGTTCCTAGTCCCTTAAAAAAAGGAATGTCAGCGATGCCCTTTTCTCCATCGGCCCAAACTCCTCCCAAATATCCAAGGACTAATGCCAGAAATATGGCAATGGCAGAACCCGGAATTCTGGAATTGAGAACTTTTTTGGAAAAAAGGTTGGTCAGCCAAGTCAAAGCCCCAACGATGAGGAAGGCGACAACGAGCCCATTCTTATCCAAAACCAGATTGAACTCATTCATGATTTAGGGAGGGAAAAGCCTTGATCAAATATTTGAATACCCAGAAAGCCGCCAGGACCGGAATGATCCCCGCCAAAATTGCCAAAGTGCCAGAAGACAGGGCCGCTTTTACATTCAGACTGGCTGCCATAGCGATGACTACGGGTATGTAGAGTTTGTTCCAAAACTCGATTCCAAAACCCATATCGGTATTCCACCAACCTTTTTGCTGGAAATATTCCTTGATCAGCAAAAGGAAAATCATGGCAAAACCAACTCCACCTACATTGGCATCGATACCCAGCCAGGTGCCGAGCAATTCGCCACACCACATGCCCAATAAAAAAGAGAAAGAAAGTACCGCAAGCCCTTGGATCATGAAAAGAGTTTTTTCAGGTCATTTTTGACGACTTTTCCCATGGCATTTCTGGGGAGATCTTCCAAAATGATATATTTTCTAGGAGTTTTATAGGCAGGCATTTGCTCCCGCATCCAATGATTTAAAGCTTTTATATCCACCTCTTCCAGGGTGACCAAAGCAGCCGACACCAATTCACCCCATTCCTCATCGGGAATTCCGACTACCCCGCAATCTTTGATCGCAGGATGCTTTCGCAATATTTCCTCGATTTCCAAGGCTGAAATTTTATACCCTCCGGATTTGATGATATCCACGGAATCACGGCCAAGAATTCGGTAGTATTCGTCCTCTACTTTCGCAATATCGCCGGTTTTGAACCAGCCATCTTTGGTGAATGATTTGACAGTTGCCTCGGGTTTTCCCCAATATTCTTTGAAAACAGAGTCTCCCTTGATTTGGATTTCTCCAGCTTGGCCTGAGTCAATAAGGTTATTTTGCTCATCGACCAGTCTTACTGAAACCCCGGGAAGTGGTTTTCCTATGTATCCGGCTTTTCTTGGGCCTTCGTAAGGATTGCTGATTGCCATTCCGATCTCGGTCATTCCATAGCGCTCCAAGAGGTAGTGACCGGAGATTTCTTTCCATTTTTCCATCACCGAAACCGGCAAGGCGGCAGAACCTGAAACCATCAGGCGGAATTGTTTCATGCATTCCCGCAATTGATTTTGGGCTTCCTTTGAATAAGATTCAAATTCTGAAATCAGCTTGAAATAAATCGTGGGAACAGCCATAAAGACATTGACTTTACTTTCTTGAAATACTTCAAAAACCTCCTTTGCACTAAATGGATGAAGGAATTGAACACTTGCCCCAGACCAAAGCGCAGAGGAGACGACATTGATAATCCCGTGAACATGATGGAGTGGGAGCAGGCAGATGGTGTGATCATCAGAACTCCATTTCCAGGCTTCCACCAAGGTGGAAATCTGGGATTCTATGTTTGAGTGGGTGGTCAAAACTCCTTTGGGAAGGCTTGTCGTTCCAGAGGTGTACAGGATCATCGCACCTCTGTCCTTGGAAATCTTGGGAAAGGAATTCTTGGAAATGGATTGCTTCAAATCTTGCAGAGTAAGCATCCGAATCCCTTTTTCCACAGCATATTCCTTTAGGATTTCTTCGTATTCCGGCCCTACAATCAGGATTTCTGCCTTAGTGTCTTCCAAGACATAGGTCAAAGAGGGCAGGGGGTAAGTGATGCAAAGCGGGACAGCTATTCCACCGGCCTTCCAGATTCCCCATTGGGTTTTGACATAATCAAAGCCAGGACTGACCATGAAAGCCACTCGACTTTGGTTCAAGTCTGATTTACCTTGAAGTAAAACAGAGGCTACTTGATCGGAGCTTTCGGTGAGTTGTTGAAAAGTAAAAGAACCCGAAGGGTCTATAATGGCGGTTTTGTTTGGAAGAGAGTGAGCTTGGGTAAATAGGTTGAGCATTTTGGGTAATTTTTTGAAATATAACCAATGAGGCTCACCAAAAAAAAGCCTTCCGGTTTGGAAGGCTTTTGAAATTTAAACTTGATCCGTAATGAGGAGTGCATTTTCCTGACTGACTTTCCCGGCGGGAATATTGGGATCCTTGGAAATCAATCTCTGAACCATTTCCTTTTTCTCTTCGCCCGTTATCACCCAAAGGATTTCTTTGGCTTTATTGATAACAGGATAGGTCAAAGTCATGCGATTTCTCCCTTGATAGGGACTAGCGGTCATGGCGACATCTTTGTCATAGACCTCACAAACTTGGTCACCAGGAATTAAAGAAGCCGTATGTCCATCAGCTCCCATTCCTAAATGCACCAAGTCCAAAATTCCATCTCCTGTGATTTCCTTGATCGTATTGGCATAGTCGGCACAAGCCTCTTCGAGGTTTTCGGCGACGACCGGCATCGGGAAAATATTCACTTTGGTGATGATCCCAGTGCCTTCCAAGGTTTTGAAAAGCTGGGTGAGATTTCGGTCAGGATGTCCATCGGCGGCTTCCCGCTCATCGACTTGGAAAATATTAACTCTACTCCAAGGTAAAGGTGCTTTGGCCAGCAACTTCAGCATTTGCCAAGGGGTTTTCCCTCCGCTGATTGCCATAGAGAACGAACCTTTCTCCTTGATGGAGTCTCTGATTTTTTGTTCCAGGTATTTTGCAGCGCTTTCGGCTACCTGTAATGAGTCGGGATGGCTTTCTATTTTCACGCTTTATTTTTTTTAACGACCGGGTTGCTCCAACCTCCGGGAGGAACGATCAATTCATCTACATTTTCAGGGCCCCAAGTTCCGGGCTCATACTCAAATACCGGACAATCCGAGGCCAAGTAATCGTCAATGATTTTCCAAGCATCCTCCACATAGTCTTGACGGGCAAATTGGGTAGGATCTCCTGCCATGGCGTCAGTCAATACGCGCTCATAAGCATCCTTTTCATTCGGGAAAGGAGTTGGATTTCCCTGCACCTCCGACATTACGGATTGCATGTCCTCTTCCGGTGCCATAATTAACATACCAACTGCCACAATCACATCCGGACTTATGCGAAAACGGATATAATTCGGTTCAGTGGCAATAGTGGAATAGGCAGAAGGGAGGTGACGAAATCTCACCACAATTTCTGTACAGGTGACGGGAAGATTTTTTCCTGCTCTTATGTAGAAGGGAACACCTTCCCATCTAGGAGAATTGATATGAAGTCGAATCGCTGCAAAGGTCTCTGTCTTGGAATTTTCTTTGACAGCTTTCTCTTGCAAATAGCCCTTGTATTGCCCTTTCACTACATCCTGCCCTCTGAGAGGAGCGATGGACTGCAATACCTTGACCTTTTCATCCCGGATAGATTCATAGTCCAAAGCCTTTGGAGGCTCCATGGTCAAATTGCAGAGAATTTGAAACAAGTGGTTTTGAATTACATCACGAATGGCTCCAGTTACATCGTAGAATGCACCTCTTCCTTGGATCCCAAAATCTTCCGCCATGGTGATTTGCATGGACTCGATATGATCTTTATTCCAAATCGGTTCAAAAAGTGAGTTTACAAATCGGAAAAAAGACAGATTATTCACCGGTCTTTTGCCCAAATAATGGTCAATTCTGTAAATGGAACTTTCCGAGAATTTGGAGAGCAGTACCTTATTCAATTCTCTGGCAGAATTAAAATCTGTCCCAAAAGGCTTTTCTACGATTACTCTGGCTCCTTTGGCACAACCGGAGAGGTCAAGTTGCTGGATAATCTTGGAAAATAAAACCGGAGGAATTGCCAGGTAGTGGGTAGGGTTTTTTGCGTCTCCCAAGGCTTTTCTGATTCTTGAAAAGGTCTCAGGATCAGTATAATCGCCTCCTACAAACTGAAGATGGCTGCAGAATTTTTCAAAAGTCTCTTCATCGTATTTTCCGTGCTGCTGAATACTCTGACGAGCTCTTTCCTGAAGTTTTTCCAAATCATAATCTCCTCGAGCCACACCAATGATCGGAACAGAGAGATTACCTCTCTTGATCATCATGTTGAGAGCTGGGAATATTTTTTTGAAGGCTAGATCACCTGTGGCACCATAAAATACCAAGGCGTCTGATTTTACTTGAGCCATAAAGCTGGTTTGTATGCGAATTTTAGGCTGAATTCTGCCTGATTTGATGAGTTGGGCCTATTAAACTTTATAAGTCTTTTCCCATAAGCGGAAACCTCCAGTGAAGGCATTTTTGTTCGATCCTAGGCGACATTTTTCAGGAATTTGCTCTAATAGCTTTGAATTTCCACCGCCAAGGACGATTTCGTCAGGTTGAAAGCAATGGCGAAAGTGCTCAATGGTCTTATAAACCATCTCTTTCCATTTCGTCTTGCCCAGTTTTTTCATGGCTGCATTCCCGACATGGCTTTCAAATGTTCCGAGTTTGAAAGGGAGGTGTCCCCCTTCCAAGGGAAGAATAAGATCTTCATAGACCATGGCAGTCCCCAAACCAGTACCGAAACCCATGAAGAGAAGTTTTCCTCCTTCATAGCTACCTAAGGCCTGCATGGCTGCATCATTGATGATTTTCACAGGGCATCCAAATGCTTTGGCGAAGTCAAAACCTTTCCATCCGCCTCCCATATTTACCGGATCTGCGACGATGACTCCGTGTTTTACGACTCCGGGAAATCCAATTGAAATGACTTCATAAGGCCAGTCTTTGGCTGCTTCCTTGACCAAGGGCACTAAATCTTCGGGCTTAAAGTCACTTCCAGAAGGGATTTTGATACGTTCAGGCTGATTGGTTGCCAAAATTTTGATGTTGGATCCTCCTATGTCGATGACTAGTACGTTCATTGAGATTTAAGTTCTGGTTTTTAGGGTAAGCAGTTCAAAATTAGAACCAATCACTCATTTTTTGTAATTAATCAGAATTTTTTATCAATCCAATTAGGTAAATACTTGAATTGCAATATATAATCTACTTAATCTGAATATTATTGAAATAAAATTTTAAAATTTTAATAATTTCTATGGATTGGTGTTTTTTATCCTGCCTCAGGAATAAAAAAGGCGGAGAAATTTCTCCGCCAAAAAGGGTGATTTTCAAAAAAATGAAAGACCTACTAAGCTGCGGAATTGACCTTACGCGCAGAGGATTTACTGGTTTTCCCGGATAATTTGGCGTTGGGAAGACAAAACTGCTCCGTCAATTCTTCATTTTGCTTGTTGGTAATATCAATGGCTTTAAACCCGATCAATTCTATGAGCCTTTTTACTCTGATTTTGTCAGGAATATCTTCACCACAGTAGTAAGTTTCCTTGATTTTCCTGAGTGGATCATGAAGGGGATAATCGATTCCGAGATTATTAAATGCGCCGAATAGATGTGCTTTTGGAGCGGCTTTCTTGATCATTCTGGTGTTAGAGACGGCCAGTTTATCATCGTGATGAGACTCCGTGCAATCAATCAGTAGCTTTCCATGGGTATCCACATTCTCCAAGGCCGCACAGATTTCCTGCAGGCTCGAATTTTCACAGCAGATTAAAATAATTTCTGCTTGGATTATAGCAGACTCATAAGGACAGATCCGATTTCGAAGCCGATTGAGCATTTTCCATTCTTCATTTTCGGTATCAAAATCATGCCTTACTCCAAAAACCACGGTTAGTCCTGCGTGGATATATTTTTTTCCCAATGTATTCGCGAGAGTAGTCCCGCCTAAAATTCCCAGCTTCATAATCAATGAAATGGTTAGAGTGACAATAATTCTTTGGTTTTTATGGGAGGAAATTTGTCTTATCCCGCATAAACCATTGAAAACTAGGATAAAAGAATAATATATCAAAATAAAATTTTGAAAAAAATTAAAAAACAATATATTATTCATTTTAGGAATTATGAAATACAAAAAACAACTTTCCAAATAAATTAGCTTGAAAAAGAAAAAATTTCTGGTTGTAAGTCTTTGATAATAAGTGATTCAATTTCATCTGAGAAGGCATAGAATTTTTGGAGGGCTGCTACACTACTTTTTACTTCAGTAAAATGATCTTTATTGGGGATATGGGTTTAAAAAAAATACCTTTCAGAATAAAAAATAAAGTTTTCTAAAAAATAGGTTTAAAAAGTGATCAAAAAATTTACATATTGTGTCAAATTTTAAAAATCAGGTTTAAAATCTGATTTAGCCCAAAGTAACCTGGTCGAATTCTGCTTTACCCTAGTAAAGTTTGAGTTCATGCTTTTTCCAGAAGAATATAACCAAACCTGCATAACTCATGTCCAAATCATTTTCTCGTCGAGATTAGCTCAAATCTACCATTCTCGCATCTTCAGGCTTTATGGCTGCACCGGCCTTTGCCTCCATTCCAGAAAAAAACCTAATTCAGTATAGCCCAAATAGTACTTCTAAATAAATTGCAATAGGTTTGATTGACTGGAAACGCCCGATGAATTTCATTGGGCTTTTTTTATGGATTTCTGGTTTAGGAAAAAGGCTCCTGATTGCTTTGGGTTTCAGTTAATTCAAGTTCAGGAGGTTTTATGCATGATTTCTCGCTGGATATTGGTAATTTTTTAATGATTTAAAGTATATCCACCTATGAAAAAAAATAATGCTCTCTTTTTTGCAATCGGGTTATCGGTTTTGGTCTCTAATGTTTTTGGCCTTTCATTTCCTTTGAAAGAGGGGAGATTTGATATAGAAAAGGACTTATTGCTTGTTCAAATGGACTGCAAAACAGACGTGGATGATATTCATACCGCAGCGGCATTTTTTACTTTGATGTCTCATCCAGATTTTTCAAAAATCAATTATTACCCGGTGGCGGGTACTTATGGAATTCAGGAAGGGCTTTACGTGTCTCCCAACGAGGTTCTTAATCTAGCTTTTGGAAGCAAATGGGCGGATGCACATGAGGATGCGGATAGAGCCCTGAAAGTGGTATTGAAAAAGGCCATGAAGACCCTCAAATCAGGGGGAGATGTCTGGATAGCAGAGGCTGGACAGTCGGATTTTACTGCGAGGCTGGTCAGGGAATTGCAAATAGCCAGACCTGATTTGAATCTACGTGAAAGAATTCACGTAGTGCAGCACAGCAATTGGAACGAAGAAGTTACTTCCAAAAGCAGCCTTGAATTCATCAAAGCCACTATAGACTACCATAAAATCCCGGATGGAAATGCTGTAGGAAATGGCACACCAGGATTCCGTACTCCTGGATATTCTCAGTGGAAAAGTGAGATTTCTAATTCTAAACTGAGATCAGTTTGGGATTTAGCAGTAGAAATTGGGCTAAAATACAATGGAGTAGAAGGCAGATACAACAACAATGCGATAGAAGAAAATGGCTTGGACTTTTCAGATTTAAGCGAAGTCTGCTGGATTTTGGGATTGGAAGAAATTAAAGACACAGAGGAATTTTTTCGGAGGTATGCGTATTGAGTTCGGCTGATAAGTAGAAATTCTTACTTCCCGATACAAAACTTCGAAAAGATATTCGCTAGCAAGTCATCAGTAGTCACTTGCCCGGTAATTTCTCCGAGATAGTGCAAGGCTCTGCGGATATCCATCGCCAAGAAATCATTGGTCACTTCATTGTCCAGTCCAGTTAAAACTTCTAGGAGGGATTCTCTGGTTTTAGTCAAGGAATCGTAATGTCGGATATTGGTGACAATGGTGTTACCGGTTCTGAATTTGTCCAAGTTTACCAGCTCCAGAATCTTCGCTTTTAGGCCTTCCAGGTTTTCTTTTTTACCCGCTGAGATAAAAATAGTGTCCGGATGCTTTTCGTTTAACTCTTTGATAATATTCTCCTTAGCCTTATCTGTTTTATTCGCTACTTTCAAGAAAGGGACTCCCAAATTTTCCAGTTTATTGATGTCCCGGTTGATCTCGACAAGGTCTGTATCACTCAAGTCAAACAGATAAAGGATCAGGGAAGCGGTCTTCATTTTTTCCTGAGTTCTGCTCACGCCAATCGCTTCAATGGTATCTGTCGTTTCCCGAAGTCCTGCGGTATCAATAAATCGGAAGATCACGCCACCAAGAGAAATTTCGTCTTCGATAAAGTCTCGAGTTGTGCCTGCGATATCGGAAACGATAGCTTTTTCTTCATTGAGCAGGGCATTGAGTAGGGTGGATTTTCCTGCATTGGGCTTTCCGGCAATCACTGTTGGAATCCCGTTTTTGATCACATTTCCTAAATCGAAACTGAGAATTAACTCTTCCACAATTCTCAGGATCCTTTCCACCAATAAGCGCAGATCATCTCGGCTGGCGAATTCTACGTCCTCCTCGACAAAGTCCAGTTCCAATTCGATCATGGAAGCAAAGTGAATCAGTTGATTTCTCAATTCCTGAATTTCAGAGGAAAAACCACCTCTCATTTGGTTGAGAGCAGCCTGATGGCTGGTTTCAGAATCGGCGTGAATCAAATCTGCTACTGCTTCTGCCTGAGCAAGGTCAAATTGTCCATTGAGGAATGCCCGCTGAGTAAATTCACCTGGTTTTGCCAGACGGATCCCTTTTCGGACAAATAGTTTGATGACTTGATTGATGATGTAGGAAGAGCCATGGGTGGAGATTTCCACCACATTTTCCTTGGTAAATGATTTGGGAGTTTTAAATATGGAAACTAAAACTTCGTCGATGATTTTTTCCCCATCTCGTATGGTTCCAAAATGAATGGTGTGCGAGGGCTGCTCTTCCAGATTTTTCCCCAAAAAGACCTCATTGGTGACTTTTATGGCGTCTTTTCCGGAAAGTCTGATGACTGCAATGGCACCAACTCCCTGTGGAGTGGCTAAGGCGATGATGGTGTCTTCTCGCTCAGAAAGGTTGAAACTCATGGTTTGATTCTAAATGCTTTTTCCAGCAATTCATTCAGTCCGGAGATAAATTGTTCCGGCTGTCGGTATCCGGGCAATTGGGCGATGTTTTGAAGTTTGGGCTCTATCAGAACGAAATTAGGGTAGGAGTTTACCCGCATCGCTGCAGCCATTTGAGCTTCGTTATAAGTTTTGCCCATGAATTCAAAGGTACGTTGGGTATCCTCCGCATTCATTTTGACAGCATAAAAGTTTTTTGAGATGTAATCGACCACCTTCGGATCGGTGAAAGTTTCGGCATCCATTTTTTTGCACCAGCCACACCAATCGGTATAAACGTCCACTAGGATCATTTTGGGGTTTTTAGCATTCATCGCCACAGCTTCTTCAAACTTCATCCATTTGATTTGAGCCTGAGTAGTTAGGCTTAATGTTAATCCCAAGAATACCAGGGCTATAAATTTCATCTTCTTCATGTTCAAATTCCTAACGGTTTACTCTCTTTGGGAGTTCCTTTAAACCAGGATGGTTTTTTACCTTTAATCAAAGCGCTTGCCAAGAAAAATCCTCCTGCTACTGTCACCATCATTCCAGCGATGGAGCTGTCCATCCAAAAAGCAAGGTAATATCCCAAAACCGAAATCAAAATGGCTAGAGCAGCAGTGAGTTTAAGAAGAGAATTCAAACTTTTTGTCCAAAGGAAAGCGGTAGCTGGCGGAACTGCGAGCAGTGCTACTACCAAGATGGCTCCCACAGATTCAAAGCTGCTCACTGTGGTGTAGGAGACCATACTCATCAAAGCTAAGTTGACACCCTTAGCAGGAATGCCCATTACAGAGCTAAAGTTTTCATCGAAGCTAGTTAATACCAACTCCTTAAATAACAGATAGATAAAAACGCCTACAAAAAGAAGATTCAGGCCTGCCAACCAAGTGATTCTAGGACCTAAATTCAAACCGCTTTTGGTGATCCAAAGGTCAATGGGTAAATAAGCTATTTCCCCATAGAGTACACATTCCTGATCCAAGTCAACCTTATAGGCAAACATGTTGATCAAGATAATCCCGATGGCAAATAGAAGGGTGAAGGTGATTCCAATGGAAGCATCCAGTTGGACTTTGGCTTTTTTTCGGAGGCCTTCAATCATAAGGGTAGCCAAAATCCCCAATAAACCTGCACCGATAATCACTTCTAGGCTTCGTTGGCTTCCAGAGACAAAATACCCAATGACGATTCCCGGAAGAACTGCATGGGAAATAGCGTCTCCGGTCATAGACATTTTGCGGAGCATCATAAATACTCCCAAAAACCCACAGGAAATAGCGATCAGGGTTCCTGTCAGAATGATAAGAAAAGCATTGCTATCGAAGGTCATTTTTTTCTCGGGGGATAGTTTCTTGATGTGGATCCAGGCTAGGGAAGTTGAGTCGCTTCTCCAGCAATTCTTCCAGTTCCGGCGTAAGCAAGTGTTCCATTTGTTCAGCGGATTCGTGAACATGATCCGGCGCGATTTTTAGGGATTCATTGAGGTAAAGTTCCCAAAGTCTATGTAATCGAACCACTCTCATTGCTTCTGTAACCCCTGAATCAGTTAGAATTATAATTCCTTGATTATTATATATATAGCCAACTTTATTTAAATCGATGATAGACTGGTGAATTTCCTTTTTCTGGAAAGGGTAGAGCTCATAGATTTTATCAATGAGCAGACCTTTTTGTCCTTCTTCCAATGCCTTGTAAAGAGACTTCAAAAGATGGTCTCGATGTGTTTTTCTCAAGTAATTTTTCCGTTTGAGATACCGGAAAATAATTCCGCTTTTGGGAGAAACCAGAAAAGAAATCAAAGCAAAGAGGGATAGGAAAACCACCACCCAAGGGCCGGTAGGCATTTGAGGAATGACAAAGGAAATGTAGGTGCCCAATATGCCTGACAAAATCGAAAATAAGGCCGCCAAGATCAAAAGCGAGTTTAGACGGTCAGTCCAAAATCTTGCAGCAGCTCCGGGGGTGATCAGCAAAGCTGCCATCAAGACTACTCCGATTGCCTGAATTCCTATCACTACTGCCAAAATCATCAGGACATTGAATAAGAATCTGATTCCATTTATTGGAAAACCAATCGCTCTGCCAAAAGCAGGATCGAAAACCATCAGTCTAAATTCTTTTAGAAAGACTGTAAGCACTAGAATTATGGTCAGGGAGAGTCCTCCATAAATCATCAAATCGAATTCTGAGATTCCGATGGCATTTCCAAAAATGAAGGAATTCAAACCTGCAATTTCTGGATTTCCGGACTTTTGCAAGGCCGTCAGCATCACAATTCCAAATCCAAAAAAGACGGACAGTATTGTAGCTATGATTGAATCCTCGGATAGTTTGGTGTTCTTTTTCAGCCAGGAACTCAAAAACGTAGCCAAGCCCCCAGCAAGGAAAGCTCCGGTTACGATGTAAAGAGGGTTCTTTTCTCCAGCCAAAATGAACCCCAAACAAATACCGGGAAGTACGGAATGAGAGATGGCATCTCCCAAAAGGGCCTTTTTATCCAAAAAGGAAAAAGTTCCCACATAGGCCGAACCAATCCCCAGAAGCGTTATACCAATGACCACCCAAGCGATGGAGGGATCCTGAAATGTGAAGAAATAAACAAAGTCTTCCATGTCAGCTTTTCAGTGGGTTAAATTCCTTTTTACTGATCAGGTCGGTGACTTTAGTCAGAAGATTCAACTTCCCTCCATAGGTTTTTCGAAGCAATTCCTCGGTCATTACCTCACTTTTAGGGCCTGATGCTACCAAATGAAGGTTGAGCATGATGACCCAATCAAAGAAATTCATGGCCGAGTGAATGTCATGATGGACTACCAAAACTGTTTTTCCTGAACTTGCCATGTCTCTTAAAAGCTGGAAAATGGCTGTTTCAGTAGCCATATCCACTCCGGCAAATGGTTCGTCCATCAAATATAAATCCGCCTGCTGGGCTAAAGCTCGTGCAATGAAAACACGCTGTTGCTGTCCTCCGGAAAGCTCAGAGATTTGGCGGTTTACAAAGCCCGTCATTCCGACTTGCTCTAAACATTCCATGGCCAGTTCCTTTTCCTTTCGCCCTGGTCGCTTGAAAAGCCCTAGTTTGCCATAGGTACCCATCAACACCACATCCAGCACCGAGGCAGGAAAATTCCAATCCACAGATTCCCTTTGTGGTACGTATGAAATTCGTGCTCTCACATCATTGATGGGTTTATCGAAAATTTTCACATAACCGGAAGTAGGAGGGATGAGTCCCATGATAGCTTTGATCAAAGTGGACTTTCCTGCTCCGTTTGGACCTAGAATGCCAATGAGTTTGCCGGCAGGAAGGCTGAAGTCAACATTCCATAGTACTGGAGTTTGGTCATAGCTGACTGTCAGATCATGAATCTCCAAAACAGGGTTTTCTATTTGAGTGACCATGGCAATAGGTTTTCGTAAATGGTGAATAGGTTGGTCTGAAACATCCCGATATACGTGCCGGCAGGGGTATTCGGAGCATCTAAGCTGTCGGTAAAAAGAGGTCCGGCAAGCTCTACATTTTGGTTTCGCTCAGCGGCTGCATTTGCCACAGCACGAATGGCTTTTGGGGAAATGGTCTGTTCTGCGAAAATGGCCTTTACCTGATGCTCTTGGATAATTTTAACTAGCTCGGTTAAATCTCTCAATCCCGGTTCACTCAAGGTGGAAAGTCCTTGAAGTGAATAAACCTGAATTCCATATGATTTTCCAAAATAGGCAAATGCATCGTGTGCAGTAACCAAAACCTGATTTTTTGACTTCAATTCATTGACTTTGGTTTGAGCCAAAAGGTCCAATTCCTCAAGCTGTTGGAGGTATCGGGTTGAATTGGATTTAAGGCTTGACTCCCATTCAGGTCTCCATTTTTGGATTTCTTCGGCGCTGTAGGCTAATGCTTTTGACCAAAGTTTAATGTCAAACCAGACGTGTGGATCCACGCTATGTGCCTCCGGTCCTGAACGGATAAGTAATTGATTGGGAATGCCTTTGGATACATTGATGAGAGATTGACTCAAAGCCAGTTTTTCGAAGATTTCTGTCATTTTGCCTTCCAAGTAAAGCCCATGGTAGATCACCAAATCGGCTTCGGTCAACAGATCCAAGTCTCTGACTGAGGCTTTGTAAAGGTGTGGATCTACTCCCGCGGGCATCAGCGCCTTTACATCGGCCAAATCGCCCACCAAATTTTTGATCCCATCTGCCAAAATACTGGTTGTGGCCACGATCAGAGGCTTGCTCCGGGTTTCTTTTTCAACGGGTTTACACCCCCATAGGGAGAGAAGCATCAAAAGTGCAAGAATGAACTTGGTTCTCATGATTGTATCACCAATATGTTACAAGCTACATCCTTGGACATAAAGATGGTTTTCTTTTGGTCCACGAGGATTTCCACAGAGCCGTCAAACTCCACTTTGTCTAGGATTTTGATTCTTGCGCCGATATACGCCCCAACCTTGTCTAGGTACCTGAGGAAAGCTGGAGTGCTGTCTTCCACAGCGACGATTTGTCCGGTTTGGTTGACTTCCATTTCATTGAGCTGAACTCGAGGTCGTGATCTTACATCACCAAATTCATCTGGAATCGGGTCTCCGTGAGGATCAAATTTGGGATAATTGAGGTATGCATCCAGTCTCTGGATCAATAGGGGAGAGTGGATGTGCTCCAATTGTTCTGCCACTTCATGCACTTCGTCCCAGGCAAAATTTAGCTTTTCAACCAGAAATACTTCCCATAATCGATGCTTTCGAATCGTCTGTAGGGCATATCTTTTTCCGGTTTCGGTGATCTGTAGCCCATAATATTTCCGGTATTCTATAACCTCTTTTTCTCCCAGTTTACGAAGCATATCGCTTACCGATGCAGGCTTATTCTTCATTTCGGCGGCAATATCATTCGTGGATACACTCTTTTTCCCGCCCTCTGATAGGTGATAGATGGCTTTCAGGTAATTCTCTTCAGATACAGTCAGTTCCATGGGTAGGATTAATAATAAGCCAAATATAAAAAATATATTAGGCAATCCTAAAAATAAATTTACTCTAATCTAAATCACTTGTGGAAAACCTTAAAATACCTGTGTTTTGGATATTAGGCATGTCTAAAAAATATTTTAGTCTAGCGCTAAAAATATTATAAAATACTGTAATACAGTATATTAAAATCGAGCTTAGCTGGCGGATTATTGATTTTTGAGCAAGAAAATCCAGTTTCCATTCTTGGAAAATGAGTGTCTGAAAAGGGCGTAAAGTGGATAAGTATTCACACTTTTCCACCAAAAGCGAAGGAACTGGATTGAGTTAGGCGAGGAGATTTTGGATAGCTTCTTGGAAATGAAGCTTTTCACTTGTCCACAATACTTCTTTTGGAACCGGTGTGGAAAAGTAGGATAAGGTCAAAGCCTGTTGAAAAGTGGCTAGTGCATTTTCCTGATTGGTAAAATCCAATCCGAAACCTCCCTGGAAAGTTTGGAAGAACTTTTCCCAGATAGGATTACCTGTAAAGAGTAAGGGGATGCCCAAGGCCGCGCATTCAAAAAATTTGGTTGGATATTTATTCAGTATTGCCGGATGAAGCTGATAGGGAGCTAGCGCGAAATCCGCAGCCTGCATGGATTCAAGAATCTCCGAATGCGGAATAGGTTCAGTGCTAATTCTTAGTTGTATTCCCGAGATTCTTTTTGAAAATTCTTCTAATTGGACTTTAAAATCTAGCAAAGGCACATGACCAACAATCCAAAGTTCACTTTCTGGATAGGCTTTTTTTATCAGAGAAAACCACTGAACAGCATCCAATATGCCATAAGCTGGAGTCAAGGTGCCCGCTACTACAAACTTGAATTTTCTTTTCCCTTTAAAGGATTTTGGGGAGGTGGGAATGATTTCTCCTGAGAATTTATTTTCAAGAATCAGATAGGGGGACTTCTCCGGCATTTCCTGTACGTAACATCTTTCTGCCAATAGGTATAAGTCAATTCCCGGGACGGATTCAGCTTTTTGGATGAGTAATATCCGCTTGTTTTTTTGACTGGCGTTAAGGTTTGGATTCAGGTCAAGATTTGCAACGTAGTTCTCCTGAACGTCATACACTAGTTTGTAGCCAAAAATTCTTTTGCAAAAAGAGGCGATCCATAAATACTCGTAACTGCAGCAAATAAGAACAGATGGGCGGATTTGGAACAAGCGCTTAATCAGTCTCCATTGAGCTGCGATTCGATCCCATCTGGAATGATAATCACTCATAGCCAAAAAGAATCGGATTTGATGGTCAGATTTGGGCTTTTTCGAAGAAAACCCTATGATGTTTAGGCGGTATTTATTTGTTTCGCCTAGCGAAAGGGCTAGCTTTTCATAGGCACGCGTATCCTTAACCGGTTTCAGTGTAGATGCGATTAAAATGGAAATTCCTTTTGCCTCAAAAAGACTCATAAACGAAACTAAAATAAAATAATGGAACTCAGAACCATCATTGAAAAAGCTTGGGATAACCGAGAATTGCTGAAAGAAAAAGAAACCGAAATTGCCATAAAAACTATAATTGCTGACTTGGATGCCGGAAAAATCCGAGTTGCCGAGCCAGCTGAAGACGGTTCTTGGTTGGTAAATGATTGGGTGAAAAAGGCAGTAATCCTGTATTTCCCAATTCAGAAGATGCAAACCATAGAAGTGGGACCCTTTGAATTCCATGATAAGATGGCTCTCAAAACGAATTATGCCAAGCAGGGCGTAAGGGTGGTTCCTCATGCTGTGGCCCGATACGGTGCTTTTTTGGCTTCAGGAGTAGTGATGATGCCAAGTTATGTTAATATCGGTGCATATGTGGACAGTGGCACGATGGTTGATACTTGGGCCACAGTCGGTTCCTGTGCGCAGATCGGCAAAAATGTTCATTTGAGTGGTGGAGTCGGAATAGGTGGTGTTTTGGAGCCGGTTCAGGCAGCTCCTGTGATAGTAGAAGACGGTGCTTTCATCGGGTCTCGTGCTATTATTGTTGAGGGAGTGAGAATCGGAAAAGAAGCTGTGATCGGAGCAGGAGTGACCTTGACGGCAAGTTCCAAAATCATTGATGTGACTGGGGCGGAACCTGTGGAATATAAAGGTTATGTGCCGCCAAGATCCGTGGTAATTCCAGGTTCAATTTCCAAAAACTTCCCTGCAGGAACTTTCCAAGTTCCCTGTGCTTTGATTATTGGTCAAAGAAAGGCTTCTACCGATCTCAAGACATCCTTAAATGATGCGCTCCGAGAAAATAACGTAGCAGTCTAAACCAACTAGTATGAAATATTGGAGTAAAATAATTTTGGTCCCGGCTCTGGTCGGGACTTTGTTTTCGTGTTCGGAACAACAAAAAGATCCGGCAGATCGGTATTTTGAAAACGGGCAGTTTGAAGAGGCCGTTCAGACTTATACTAATAACCTGAAAAATAATCCCACGGATGTCATTATGCTTTACAACAGAGGTAGAGCTTATCAGGAAATGGGAGATTATGCCAAGGCACAAGCCGATTTTGAAAGTGCATTAGCTCAGGACCCCAACAATTTTCAAGTACTGCTGAGCTTATCGAATGTACAGATCCAACAAAAAAATTATGGTTCTGCCTTATTATATGCTTCTAAAGCCGAAGAAATTCCGGGAGCTCCAGCCATGGCTTCTTTTTTGAAAGGGAGGGCATTACATCATATGGGAATGACTGGGGAAGCTTTAAATGCTTATGGAAATGCCATTAAATTGGACGATGAATTTGGCCAGGCCTATTTCAATAGAGGAATGTTAAAAATTGCCCTGGAAATGAAAAAACAGGCCTGTGAGGATTTCAAACTCGCCTCTGTTTTGGAATATCCAGGGGCAGATGAGGCACTGAAGAAATATTGCAAATGATACTAGATCCCGCTTCGGCGGGATTTTTATTTTGATTCACCTACGTGAACATGGGGCTTGTGATCGCAAAGTTGGTCGGAAGTCAATTTACCGGATCCCTTGCAGGTTTTGCAGTCACTTACCTCTTTTCCCGTTCCATTGCATTCGGGGCAGGTGAGTCTTCCCTTTCCCGAACATCTTTCACATTCGTAGAATTCAACGATGTTAAAGACATTGACTTTCTTGATCATTCCTGTGGCTCCACATCTGCTGCAGCCGACGACATTTTTACCTTTACAATAATTACACACCTGTTCTATTTCTTTGGCTCCTTCACAGGTGAAACAGGTTTGAAATTCATATCCTCGCAGGTCACATAATGGACAGGCCTTGATTTCGGACAGAGGCTTTTCCAGTCTTTTCTTAAGCTCAGAAGCTCCTTGATAGTTTTTACCGTTAAACCCGGTCAACTCCAGGTATTTGTTCAGGAAGTTTTGGCTATTGTCATATTGGCCCAACTCAAAAAGCGTCTCAGAGAAATAGTAAGGCATTTCTTCTGGAAGCGGAAGCCCTGAATCGATCAAATTTCTGAAAATGGAGTTGGCCGTCTGATAATCCTTTCGCTCCATTGCTGCCAAGGCACCTGTCATCCAGCGATCTGTTTGTCCCAGATTTACCTGAGCATAACTGAAACTGGAAAATGAAGCTAAAATAAAGAAAAGCGATACTAGGAATTTGTGAGTCAAGGGAATACTGTTGATAGGACTTTTCGAAATTAAGAAACAGGTAGATGACCACAAAGTTAAATTTCCTTTTCAGGTGATAGATAAAATTCATTTTCATTTTGTATACAAAAAATTGTAGCTATTTTAAGATCAAATAAGGAAAATAACTTTCAGATTCCTTATCCAAATTTTAAACACTTAATCACTAAACAATGGGAAAAACAATCACGATGATCGAAGGTATCGGGGAAGTTTACAAAGGTAAATTAGCCGAGGCAGGAGTAACTACAGTAGAAAATCTTCTTGAAAAAGGCGCCAGCAAATCAGGAAGAAAAGCTATCGCTGAAGCCTCTGGTATCGACGAGGGCAAAATTCTGGATTGGGTAAATATGGCGGATCTTTTCAGAATTAATGGAGTAGCAAGCCAATTTGCTGAACTGTTAAAAGCGGCCGGTGTGGATACCGTCAAGGAATTGAGAAATCGAAATCCTGAAAATCTCCACGCAGCATTGGTGAAAACCCAAGAAGAAAAAGGCCTGACGAAAGCGGTGCCAGCTTTATCTAAGGTAGAAGATTTTATCGCCCAAGCTAAATCTTTAGACCCTGTGGTGACTCATTAAGCGAGTTCCAAAGTTCTTTTGAAACTAAAAACCTTGAGTTGCCTCAAGGTTTTTTTGTAGATTAAAATCCTCAAATTATAAACCATGAGTTCAACCGAAAAATTTATTCAGCATCTCGCTGATGGTCAAGTTTATAAAAAAGATTATATCATCATGGGTACAGGGATATTGGACGGAAGTCCAGTAACCGGCGCCCAGATCAAGATACCCTTGAAGACCATGAACCGCCATGGATTAATTGCAGGGGCCACAGGTACAGGAAAAACCAAAACCTTGCAAGTCATTGCCGAACAACTTTCACTCAAAGGTGTTCCGTCGGTTTTAATGGACCTTAAAGGAGACTTGTCGGGATTAGCGATGCCTGGTACAGCCAATGATTTCATTCTAAAAAGATCTGAAACGATTGGGGTGGACTATGAACCTCAAGGCTTGCCGGTAGAGTTAATGTCCATTTCTGATGAGAAGGGAGTTCGCTTAAAAGCCACTGTTTCTGAATTCGGTCCGGTTTTGATTTCTCAAATCCTGGAACTAAATGATACTCAAAGGGGAGTAGTGGCTCTGATTTTTAGATATTGTGATCTGCATCATTTGCCTTTGCTGGATCTAAAAGACTTTAAGCGTGTTCTTCAATTTGTCACCAATGAGGGTAAGGCAGAAATCGAAAAGGAATTTGGTCGTGTATCCACTGCTTCGGTGAGTACCATTATGCGAAAAATCATTGAGTTAGAGCAACAGGGAGCAGATAAGTTTTTTGGAGAATTGAGTTTTGAGGTGGATGACTTTGTCCGAACCAAAAACGGTAGAGGAGTGATATCTATTATCCGCTTGACAGACATTCAAAACAAACCCAAGCTTTTCTCAACCTTTATGCTCAGCTTGCTATCTGAGATTTATGAGACTTTTCCAGAGCAAGGAGACTCCGATCAGCCTAAACTTTGTCTCTTTATAGACGAGGCACACCTGGTTTTTGACAATGCTTCCAAAGACTTATTGGAAAAAATTGAGGCAATTATCAAGTTGATCCGTTCTAAGGGTGTTGGAGTTTATTTCTGTACTCAGACACCAACAGACGTTCCTGATAGTGTTTTGGGTCAGCTAGGTCTGAAAGTCCAGCATGCCTTGAGAGCTTTTACAGCCAAAGACAGAAAAGCCATTACTAAAACAGCTGAAAACTATCCGGATTCACCTTTCTATAAAACCTCAGAGGTATTGACCTCTATGGGCATCGGTGAAGCTTTGGTCACAGCTTTGAATGAAAAGGGGATTCCTACTCCATTGGCGAGAACCCTAGTGCGAGCACCGATTACCCGAATGGATATTCTCACCGATTCTGAAATTGAAAAAGTAGTCAGAGATTCTGATTTGGTTACAAAATATAACCAGGATATCGACCGTGATTCAGCTTTTGAAATGCTGGATAGAAAAATGAATGAAATTCAAAAAGAACAGGAAAAGGCTGAATTGCCTGGTCCGGCTCCAAAGACTACGAAGAGGACGGAGAAGGACGAATCTTTCCTGGAAGAATTGAGCAAAAATACCATGGTCAGACAGGTGGGAAGAACCTTATTCCGCGAATTGGCCAGGGGTATCTTGGGTTCATTTACTGGTAGAAAGCGATAGTCCCAATCAATTGAATATAAATTAGTTGGATCTTGAAGATTGCTGTAATAGGAGGAGGGGCTGCAGGCTTTTTTGCAGCCATTCATGCGAGCGGACCAGGAAGGGAGATTACTCTTTTTGAAAAGACACCCAAGCTGCTTTCCAAGGTGAAAGTTTCCGGCGGTGGGAGATGTAATGTCACCCATCGTCCAATGGAAATTTCAAAACTTGTCAAAAATTATCCCAGAGGGGAAAAATTTCTAAAGAAGGTCTTTCGTCATTTTTCGATAGAGGATACTTTTGCCTGGTTTGAATCCCGGGGAGTTCGCTTGAAAACCGAAGAGGATGGTCGGGTTTTCCCGATTACGGATTCCTCGCAAACCATCATTGATGCCCTCCTTAAGGCAGCCGAAAAAAGCGGGATAAATCTCAAAATAAGCACCGGTGTAAAAGAAATTAATCCTGCCACCACTTACTACGAATTGATAACGGAGAAGGGTGTTTTCAGAGCAGATCAAGTCATAGTTTGTACTGGCGGAAATCCTAAAACAGATAATTACTCTTTTCTTAACTCTTTAAAACACACTATAAAAGACCCTATTCCTTCCCTTTTCACTTTCAATACTCCCGGTGAGCCTATTCGTTCCTTGATGGGGCTTTCGGTTGGAGATGCTAATGTAAGAATTGAAGGAACGAAGCTCTCTTACAGAGGACCGGTGCTAATCACTCATTGGGGTATCAGTGGTCCAGCAGTGTTAAAGTTATCGGCCTTTGGTGCACAATGGCTCCATGACCACCAATATCAAGGGAGGGCAATTATCAATTGGTGCGGGAGCTTGAGTGAAGGTGATTATTCAAATCAATTGCAGCAATACATTCAGGTTCACCCGAATAGAAAAGTTTGTGGGCATGCCTTGTTTTCGATACCCGCACGGTTGTGGGAGCACCTTTGTCATAGATCGGGCATAGAAGAAGGCAAATTGTACCGAAATTTGTCAAAAAAGGAACTTAACCGCCTTGTCCAAAACCTTTTTTGCTGTATTTTGGAGGTGAAAGGAAAAACTACGTTCAAAGAAGAGTTTGTCACCGCAGGAGGGATTCCATTGAACGAAGTCAATCCCGAAAATATGGAAAGTATATATCACCCTAATTTATACTTTGCAGGAGAAGTCTTGGATATTGATGGAATTACAGGAGGCTTTAATTTTCAAGCCGCTTGGTCTACAGGGTTTCTTGCTGGAAAGTCTTCGAAAGAAAATATTTTATGACCCAAATTTACACCGAATTGCCAAAGCGCATCTCGGAAATGGCTGAGGGGGATGAGGAATTTAGATCAGAACTTACTCAAGCCATTTTCAATGGTCTTTTGGAATTGAAAGAAAAATATGCCGAAGGGCTCAAGGATCAGGACATGGTAATGATCCAGCAAATCCGTCATAAAGTGAAGCCTACTTTGCTGATGTTCGATTTGGAACCCCTGACAATTTCCTTGCAGGAAGGAAAAGAAATCCTGGAAACCGAGGGATTTTCTTCCAAGTTCCAAGATCACTTTCATGACTTTTTTAACAAAGTAGAACAGGCAATTGCCGAAGTAGGCACTCTCGTGAAAGTCAATTAAGTGATTTGTCTATTTTGTTAAGAGCTAGAATATTAGAATTTTAGCCTTTCCTTTTTTAAGTAAAATATAAATTATGCCTCTTTTGCCTTCTTTTTATGGAGGTCCTCCAAAGTATCTTTTCAATGGTCATTTGGAGACAATTGTTCCAAGCCTTTTTCGAAAGGTAGAGGGCGTTCATTATTCCAGGGAAAGAATAAATACTCCAGATGAGGATTTTTTGCTTTTGGATTGGGCTAAAGTAGCTTCGAAGCAGCTCCTGATCGTTTCCCATGGGCTGGAAGGGGATTCTCATCGACATTATGCCAAAGGCTTGGCCAAGCTATTTAATTCCCGAGGGGTGGATGTGTTGGTTTGGAACAATAGGACTTGTGGTGGAGAGATGAACCGTCAGCCTATTTTGTATCATCATGGGGCATCTTATGATTTGGATACCGTGGTAAGGCATGTCATTTCCTTAGGGGCCTATGAAGAAATTTTTCTTTCGGGAATCAGCATGGGTGGCGCCCAAACTCTGAAATACCTTGGAGAAAAGGGACTTGACCTTTCACCGCTTATTACCAAAGCAGCCGTATATTCTGTGCCATGTAATCTTCCCTCCAGCGCTGCTACTTTGAAAATACCCGAAAATAGTTTTTATAGAAAGAGGTTTTTGGGAAAGCTGAAAAAGAAAATGGAAGCCAAGGCAATTCAGTTTCCGGATTTGATTGATTTGGATCTTTTGAGACGTGTTCAAGATTTTGATGAGTTTGACACCCACTTTACAGCCAAGATCCATGGATTTAAAAATGCGGAAGATTTCTACTCAGGAGTGAGTCCAGACAATTGGATGAAGGACATCCAAATCCCCACCTTGATTATCAATGCGAAAAATGACCCGCTACTTGGACAGGCATGTTATCCATACGAATTGGCATCTAATAAGGCTGAGATTTTTCTCGAAACTCCTTTGAGAGGAGGACATACAGGTTTTATGCTTAAAGGCCAAGAATTTACCTGGGCAGAAACTAGGTTATTTCAATTTTTGATTGGTACTTAAATACACCAATTCTTGGTGAATTTACTGAACCCAAAATAAGCCTAAGACTATGAGAAGGTTTTTCCTATCCTCCCTGATTGCCCTATTTGTCTTTACCAGTTTTTTGATGTGGCTGTATGATATTGTTTCCATCAGATTCGGGCATTTGATTCTATCTGTTATTGGGATTCTAGGATTGATTGGAATCTATGATGTCCTCCAAAAAAAACATGCGATTCTCAGAAATTTCCCCGTTGTAGGCCATTTTAGATACATACTGGAGTCTTTTAGCCCAGAGATCCAGCAATATTTCATTGAGTCCAATACGAGCGGAAGACCTTTTACCAGAAACTTACGGGCGCTGGCTTATCGTAGGGCCAAAAATGTGAATGATACGCATCCTTTTGGCACTCAAAGAGATCTTCACCAAGAGGACTATGTAGCGCTCCGGCACAGCGTCTATGCAATCACTCCCTTGGAAGAAGATCCGCGTGTGTTAATTGGTGGGCCTGAATGTACCCAGCCTTATCTCGCATCTATTTTGAATATCTCTGCCATGAGCTTTGGTTCTTTGAGCTCGAATGCCATTATGGCCTTAAACCGTGGAGCCAAAAAAGGCAATTTCTTCCATAATACCGGGGAAGGAGGAATCTCTCCTTATCATTTGGAAGGAGGGGGAGATCTGTGTTGGCAAATCGGTACCGGGTATTTTGGGTGTCGGGATGAGAATGGACTTTTTTCTCCGGAGAAATTCAGAGAAAAAGCGAGTATTCCCCAAGTGAAACTGATTGAGCTCAAGCTTTCCCAAGGAGCAAAACCCGGACACGGGGGTGTATTGCCAGGTGTGAAAAACACAAAGGAAATCGCTGAAATCAGAGGTGTAAAGGCAGGAACAACTGTTTTATCACCTCCTTCTCATTCTACATTTTCAGGGCCGATTGAACTGGTTCATTTTATCCAAAGACTCCGTGAGCTAGCCAATGGGAAACCGATTGGTTTCAAGCTTTGTATAGGAAGAACAGAGGAGTTTGAAGAGATCTGTTCTGCAATGAAATCCGAGAACATATTTCCGGATTTCATCACTATTGACGGAGCGGAAGGAGGGACCGGAGCTGCACCGCTGGAGTTTTCTGACAGCGTGGGTCTTCCTTTGGAGCCGGCTTTGATTTTTGCCAGAATCACTTTAGAGAAATATGGAATAAAGGACCGAATCAAATTGATGGCTTCAGGAAAAGCCCTAAGTGCTTTTTCCATCATCAAAAACATAGCGCTCGGTGCAGATATGATCAATTCTGCGAGAGCATTTATGTTTAGCATAGGATGTATTCAGGCCCTACGATGCAATTCTAATAGTTGTCCTACAGGTGTAGCGACCCAGGATAAGCATTTAGCAAAAGGATTGGTCGTTTCCGATAAAGCCGAGAGGGTTTACAATTTTCACAAAAACACCATAGATGCAGTAAAAGAGCTTCTGGGAGCCTGTGGTTATTACCACACTTCCCAAGTAACTATCAAGGATTTAGTCCGTGGAGATGAAATGGTAGAGTTTGCCAACCACTTTTTCCCGGATTCGGTTTTTCCGCATTTAAAGTGATTATTGAAATCTTTTGACCGCCATATCCGCCACAGTTCCTCCGATCGAGAGGGAGCTGGTTGCAGCAGGAGAAGGTGCATTTAAAACGTTGATCGCAAACGCAGATTCACGGATAGCAAAATCATCCAACAAACCGCCAGTTCGATCGCAGGCTTGTGCACGAACACCTGCGCCACCTTCGACCAAATCAGATTCCTGAATTTCTGGAATTAATTCCTGCAGAGCTTTAGTGAAAGCGGATTTGGAAAAAGATCTGTAAAGTTCTCCAAATCCCGTTCTCCAATATTTACCAGCTACTTTTTGAAAACCAGGCCATGCCAAAGTTTCGGCAAGCTCACTAAGGTTAATTTGAGATTTTTTATATCCTTCTCTTCGGAAGGCCAAAACTGCATTGGGGCCTGCTTCCACACCACCTTTTTTCATTCGAGTAAAATGAACTCCCAAAAAAGGAAAATTGGGATCAGGAACTGGGTAAATCAGATTTTTGACGAGGTATTCACGATCCTCTTTCAACTTGTAATATTCCCCACGGAAAGGAATGATTTTTACATCATCGATGGACTCATCATTCATTCTTGCCACCTTATCAGAATACAAACCTGCACAATTGATCACCAGCTTGGCTTCAAAGGTTTTATTGAAAGTTTCAATATAATTGATATTATTCTTCTGGTTTATTTTCAGTACTTTATGATTTAAAAAAATCTGACCTCCGTTTTGAATAATTTTCCGGCCATAGGCCAAAGCAACCTGGTAATAATCAACAATTCCAGTTTGGGGAACATGAATGGCTGCCACTCCCGCGCAATAAGGTTCATATTCCTTAAGCTCCTCTAATGTTATTTTGCGAGTGCCTTTTAAGCCATTTTGAAGACCTCTTTCCAGTAAGATGTCTAGCAAAGGCTTTTGCTCTTCTCGAGTTGCGACAACCACCTTTCCCGTAATCTCAAAAGGGATTTTTTCAGTTTGGCAGAACTGCACTAATTCATGGTATCCGTTGATGCAGTTGGTAGCTTTTAAGGATCCTGGCTTATAGTAAAGTCCGGAGTGAATCACTCCTGAATTGTTTCCGGTTTGATGTTTAGCCAATTGATCCTCTTTTTCCAAGACTGCAATTTTCAAGGAAGGATTCTTCTGTTGAATTTTCAATCCAGTGGCTAAGCCGACAATTCCACCACCAACAATTACAATATCGTAAACCATTCTTTATTCAATTTGAGCTCAAATATACTAGGCCTTCTGAGTTTCCTGAAGCCTTTTTTTAATTCTCAATTGAATGGAATTTTCACAAATATGAAGAGGAAAATAAAGGATAAGCCCGACATTGAATTTAACTTGCGCCATCTTTGAATTCTCTGAAAGATAGATTAAATGCTTCGAACCGCTTTTTTTTGGATTTTCCTTCTTTTTTCAAATTTGGCTTTGGCCCAATATTCGATAAAAGGCCGGGTCACGGACGCAGAGACAGGGGATCCCATAGCTTTTGCCAATGTAATTTTGAGAGGCACGACCGTGGGAATTACCACCGATTTCGAAGGCTATTTTTCCATTCAATCCAAGATTCTGTCAGACAGCCTTGCTGTTAGCTATTTAGGTTATATCCCACAGAAGAAAAAACTCCAAGACACGCCCGAGCAAACCATCAATTTTCAACTGCGGGCTGCTGCATTTGACTTGGAAGCTTTTGTTTTTCAAGCCGGAGAAAATCCTGCTTTTGAGATTATCCGGAGAGCTTCTGAAAAAAGAAAAGAGTTCGATAAAAGAAGTCTTAAGGCTTACGAATCAAAGAATTACACCAAGATAGAGCTAGATGTGGACAATCTTTCGGAGGATTTTCGACAAAGAAAATCTGTCAGGGCAGTCACGTCTGTATTAGATAGTATCAAGCAACTAACTGACGACGAAGGAGAGAAAATCCTTCCCGTTTTCTTTTCGGAGACAGTTTCCAGATTTTATTACAGGGACGAACCCATTTTGCAAAAAGAGATCATCGAAAAAACAAAGGTAACCGGTGTGGGGATTACGGATGGCTCAACCACCTCCCAGATCACAGGCTCGGTTTTTCAGGAATACAATTTTTACCGGAATTGGTTATCGATTTTGAACAAGGATTTTATCTCACCCATCGCCGACGGATGGAAGACTTTTTATGATTATGATTTGCTGGATTCTGTCTTGATTGGAGCTGATGTCTGTTACAAAATTCAGGTTTATCCAAGAAGAGAGCAGGATTTGGCTTTTTCGGGGATGATTTGGATCAAAAAGGAGGATTACTCTCTGAAACAGGTGGATTTGACTATTCCAAAATCCGCCAATCTCAATTTTGTGGAACGAGTGAAAATCCAGCAAGAACTCGTTCAAACTTCTGCCGGGCCTCTTATGCCTAGCAAAACCCGGGTTTTGGTCAAAATTTCTCAGATTTCTGATAAGACCGCCGGGCTCTTGGCAAAGTTTTACACTGCTACTGATAGTATTGTAGTGAACCAACCCAAGCCCACTGCTTTTTTCAACAAGGCTGTAGAGCTAAGGCCTGATTTCAGCGATTATGAGGAAGAATATTGGAGAAAAAGCAGGCCTGACCCCTTAAGTGAGGAAGAGCTCGCTGTGCTTCAGATGGTGGATACGCTAAAGAGAATCCCGATTATCCGCTTTTATTCAGAAGGACTGAAGTTTTTTGCCACAGGCTATAAACCTATCGGCAAACTTGATTTTGGGCCTTGGCCTAATTTCTTCAATTATAATAATCTGGAGGGGATCAGGCTGGGTTTTGGTATGAGGACCAATTTTAAATTCAGCAATAAGTGGGTGATTCAAGGAAATTTGGGCTATGGATTCCGGGATCAGGAATTTAAATATTTCGCCTCTTTGACCCGGATTTTAGATCGAAATCATTGGACGACCCTTAAAGCGTACACTTCTAGGGAAATCGATCAAGTCGGCTTGGAAATTGCCAATCTACAGTCCAACAGCGTATTCTTGGCAGCAAGTAGATTTGGAACCCTCAGGAGTCCTTATTTTAGTAAAAACCAAGGTTTAACTTTTCAGCGGGAGTTTTTCAAAGGGTTTTTAGTTGAATCTGGATTAAATTTCAGTCAATTCGATCCACTTTTCAATTTTTACTATTTGGAAAAAGGTACTGGGGAATTCCGGTCTGATTTTGAGACGACTGAACTCAGGGCTGCAATCAGGTACGGTAGAGACGAAATCATCATCATCAATGACAACGAAAGAGCTTCATTGGGCTCTGTGAAGTGGCCTATTGTTCAGGTAAATTATACCAAAGGACTGCAATGGATGGGAGGGGATTTGGATTACGATAAGTGGAGTTTTTACCTCTATCATCGAATCAATTTGGGGTTGTTTGGTGTAGGCCGATATGAAATGGATGCAGGAAAGGTATTTGGCGAAGTCCCGTACCCGATTCTGAAGAATCATTTGGGGAATGAAACCTTATTCTATACCACGGCTGCTTTCAATACGATGAACTTTACCGAGTTTGCCTCAGATCAATATTTCAGCATTCGATACAGGCAATCTTTTGAAGGCTTTTTGCTGAATTCCCTGCCCTTACTTAAAAAGTTGAAATGGAGAATGGTAGGCAATGCGAATATCCTTTGGGGATCGGTAAGGGATGAGAATATTCAAAACTCCCCGCAATTTGATCCCTTTGGAAATCCCCTGAAAAGTTTTGGGAGGCTGAGTATGGATACTCCCTATGTCGAATTGGGCTACGGATTCGAGAATATATTTAAATTTTTCCGAGTGGATTTTATCCACCGGATGACCTATCTGGACAATCCGGGAGCGAAGCCCTTTCATGTGAAGGTGAGTGCGCAGATAATACTCTAAAGGAATCTTTTCAAGATTCATATCCCCTAAATTTTTCCATTGAATTCCACTTGTGCATATTTGCAGCTTAAATCCTTTGCCTGTTTGTATGGGCAGAAAAACAAAAACACATGTCACAACCAATTAAAATTACCCTGCCGGATGGTTCGGTGAGGGAGTATGAAAAAGGAACAACCGGACTACAGATTGCTGCCAGTATCAGCGAGGGTCTAGCCCGGAATGTCCTAGCCGCCAAAGTCAACGGTCAGGTATGGGATGCAACTCGTCCTATTGAGGAAGATTCTTCACTTCAATTGCTTACCTGGAATGACGGAGAGGGAAAAAACACCTTTTGGCATTCCTCTGCACACTTGATGGCAGAAGCTTTGGAAGCGCTTTATCCAGGGATCAAGTTTGGGATCGGACCGCCAATTGAGACGGGATTCTATTACGATGTCGATTTTGGCGACCATAAACTAGAAGGGGATGAGCTCGAAAAAATCGAGCAAAAGATGATTGAACTTGCCAAGGAAAAGAATGAATATATCCGGAAACAAGTCGCTAAGAAGGATGCCATAGCCTATTTCTCCGAAAAGGGAGACGAGTACAAATTGGATTTGCTGGAAGGTTTGGAGGATGGTTCCATCACCTTCTACGAGCAGGGAAATTTTGTAGATCTCTGCCGAGGTCCTCATATTCCGAATACCGGATTTATCAAAGCTGTTAAGCTGACCAATATCGCTGGAGCATATTGGAGAGGAGACGAAAAGCGTAAAATGCTGACCCGTATTTATGGAGTGACTTTTCCGAAAGCCCAAGAGCTGAAGGATTATTTGACCTTGTTGGAAGAAGCCAAAAAACGTGATCACCGTAAGATTGGCCGTGAATTGGAGCTTTTCACCTTCTCTGAAAAGGTGGGAATGGGGCTTCCGCTTTGGTTGCCTAAAGGAACCCTGCTTCGGGAGCGTTTGATCAGCTTTATGAAAAAAGCCCAAGATAAATCCGGGTACCAGCAGGTAACAACTCCTCATATTGGTAGTAAGGTATTGTATGAAACTTCCGGCCACTATGAGAAGTACGGCAAGGATTCTTTCCAGCCAATTACCACTCCACACGAAGGAGAGGCGTTTTTGCTCAAGCCGATGAATTGTCCGCATCACTGCGAGATTTATAAGCACAAGCCTAGATCATACAAGGATCTTCCGATTCGATATGCTGAGTTTGGAACTGTTTACCGCTACGAACAAAGCGGAGAATTGCATGGTTTGACCCGAGTTCGAGGCTTTACTCAGGATGATGCTCACATTTTCTGCCGACCAGATCAGGTGAAGGAGGAGTTCATCAAGGTGATTGACTTGGTACTTTATGTATTCAAAGCGCTGGGCTTTAAGGATTACACGGCTCAGATTTCCCTTCGTGATCCGGAGAATCCGTCCAAGTATATCGGCGGTGATGAGGCTTGGAACAAGGCTGAGTCAGCGATTATCGAAGCCGCGGCGGAGAAAGGTTTGGAGACAGTTACTGAACTTGGGGAAGCTGCATTCTATGGCCCTAAGCTTGACTTTATGGTTAAAGATGCTTTGGGAAGAAAGTGGCAGCTAGGAACTATCCAAGTGGACTATCAGTTGCCGGATAGATTCCAACTCGAATACATCGGTTCTGACAATCAAAAGCACAGACCTGTCATGATTCACCGGGCACCTTTTGGTTCCTTAGAGCGCTTCGTAGCAGTATTGATTGAGCATTGTGCAGGTGATTTCCCTCTCTGGTTGTCACCTGAACAAATAAATATTCTACCTATTTCAGAAAAATATATTTCCTACGCAGAGGAACTAAAAGGTATTCTTGATGAAGAAGGGATCACCGGAAATATTGACAACCGAGACGAAAAGATCGGACGTAAAATCCGCGATGCAGAAGTGAAAAAGGTACCATTTATGCTTATAGTGGGAGAAAAAGAGCAGGAAGAAAGAAAAATCTCCGTACGGAAAAGGGGAGAAGGCGACTTGGGAAGTTTCTCGATTGAGGACTTTATCAAGTATTTTCAAGGGATAATTTCAGAATCATTAAGTAAAGAAGAATAAGGTAAAATTTTATTCTGGTTTTCTGAATTAGAAATTATTCCGATATTTGCAGGCAATTTCATTAAAACAACAGAAGCTAACTTGAGCCAAAGACCACAACAGCATCAAAGAGGAAGACAAGAGGAACCATACCGGGTAAATGAAAAAATCAGAGTCCGTGAAGTCCGAGTAGTAGGAGATTTTGTAGAAGGAGGGAACGCAGTTCTTCCTACCGACAAAGCACTAAAACTCGCAGCAGAAAACGAGCTGGATCTTGTCGAAATTTCCCCTAACGCATCTCCACCAGTATGTAAAATCATCGATTACGCGAAGTTTAAGTACGAGCAAAAGAAGAAGCAGAAGGAGATCAAGGCCAATGCAGCCAAGGTAGTTTTAAAGGAAATTAGGTTTGGACCTAATACAGATGATCACGATTTCAATTTCAAGCTGAAGCATGCCATCAATTTCCTAAAGGAAGGGGCAAAAGTGAAAGCTTACGTGCATTTTGTGGGTCGTTCCATTGTATTCAAAGAAAGAGGGGAAATGCTTCTATTGAAGTTTGCCCAGGCTCTTGAAGATTATGGTGCGGTAGAACAAATGCCTAAGTTGGAAGGAAAGCGAATGAACATCTTTATAGCTCCAAAAGCTCAGAAGAAATAATTTCAACCAACTAAATACAGCAAAATGCCAAAAGTAAAAACCAAATCAAGTGCAAAGAAGCGGTTCACTTTAACAGGAACCGGCAAAATCAAAAGGAAACATGCTTTCAAAAGCCACATCCTGACGAAAAAATCTACTAAAAGAAAGCATAACTTGACTAAAACCGGTCTTGTACATGCTTCCGATGAGGGTAGAGTAAGAGACATGTTGAAAATCTGATTTTTGACAGAATCTCTAAAAAATTAAGGTTTATTTATTCACCAGATACTTTGGTAAAAAAGATCCTAAACATTCGGGACACCAAGTGTCAAAAAACAAAAAACTATGCCTAGATCAGTAAACGCGGTAGCGTCAAGAGCAAGAAGAAAAAAAGTGCTAAAGGCCACTAGAGGTTATTTCGGAAGAGGTAGCAACGTATGGACTGTAGCCAAAAACAAGTACGAGAAAGGTCTTCAGTACGCTTACAGAGACAGAAAAGCTAAGAAAAGAGAATTCAGAGCTTTGTGGATCCAGCGTATCAATGCCGGTGCTAGAGAGCACGGCGTATCTTATTCTCAATTGATGGGTCTTTTGAAGAAAGCAGAAATCGAACTTAACCGTAAGGTTTTGGCTGATCTTGCAATGAACCATCCTGAGGCATTCAAAGCTGTTGTTGAAAGAGTAAAATAAGGTAGGCACACCTTATTTTGCGGAAAGCCTTCCCGATCGGGAAGGCTTTTTTTATTTACCCTGCTCAGTTATTATCCTTGATGATAGTCGTATCAGGTTTTGCCGGAGCTTTGGGCAGTATCCCTTTGAGTAGCTTTTTAGCCTCTCCAGCAGCTTTCTCTTTGACTACATTACTTTGCTTTACAACTTCCTTTTTGAGGCTGTCCTGAACGACAGTTGCTTTAGCTTTTAACTCCTGTTTCAAACTGTCCTGAGCTGCTGCAAATCGTTCTTTTGCTTCATCCTGAAGGGCTTTTGTTTCTCCCTGCACTCTGGATTTTAAAGCATCAGCAAGGATTGTTTCGATGCTGTTTCCTCCCGCCAGACTAACTTTTGGGCTCTTGTACGTACCTGAAAGGTTAAATGCAAGAGGAATTGGAGTGTTTTGGTCTACCGTATTGTCTGTTATTTTGGACAAAAGAGAGGTGGCCTGAGCTCCGAATTTCCTGGCAGGAACCTCCAATTGAATCAGGTAATTCATGGATCCGTCAAACCCCGCAGAACCCTGAATTTGAGTTTGGTAATCCCAAAGTTTCAGATTGAATGGCTTCACATCCATAACCCCATTTTCAATAGTAACCGGAATGGCAAGGTTTTTTAATTCGATCGAATTGGTATCCTGTAGCTTGGTCAGCGTGGTGATCCCTTGCAAGATTTTACTGTCCTTAAGAGCTGTTTGAGCCACTTGAAGCAAACCAATAGCATTCATCGTCGAAAGGATTGGCATCATATCTTGACCAAGGTTTCCAGAAAAACGAAGATTGGTATTGAATTTTCCAGTTAGGTTTTCGGCAATTGGAGCGAAGGCCTTGATTGTATTGAATTTGCTGAATGCCTCCGCAATACTCAAATCAATCACCTGGAGGTTAAAATTGAACTTGGGGGCCACCAAATCCCTAGGATCGTAATTTCCATTTAGACCGATTGTTCCGCCTAGGGTTTTCATGGAAGCATCAGAAAAACTCAGAACTCCTTCTCTGAGAACCAATTGACCTTTTACCTCCTTTAGGTTTAAATTATCGTAAAGAACTTCATTGGCATTTACAGCCATGGTAAAATCAATGTTCTTTGGAAGTTCAATGACGGTTAAACTTGCGGAGGTAGAAGAATTAGAAGATTCCGTCATCCATTCATTCACATTGAATTTTGTACTGCTTAGCGAGAGCTGCCCTTTCAGAATCCCGTTTTGGTTGAGGAAATAGTCCATGTAATTAGAAAGTGTCCCTGTAGCTTGCAATGGACTTTGCCCGAGTATGGCATCGAATTCTGATAGGGTAATTCTTTCCGGAGAAAATTCCGCTTTAGCTTTTTCGATTTGGACTCCTTGAGGAACTTCTTCTGATAGGTATTTGAAGCCGCTTAGCTCCAAAGTCCCCTGATTGGTCAATTGATCATACTTTTTGGATTCAACCGCCGCGTAGGATCCTTTGGTACTCAAGTCTGTTTTGATTTTACCTTCCAAAGTCAGGCCTTCCATCGGGAAAATCGCCATGACTTTTTTGAGATCCACTGCACCCTTGATTTCCCCGTCCCAAACCAATTTGTCCAAATCTCTGAGATTAATTTTTCCTTGAATCGCTTCACCTTCCAAATTGAAGCCGAATTGAGGGATATCAACCAAAAAATCTTGCATGGTTCCTTTCTGATTTTTGATAGATGCTTTTGCGTAAATCTTTTCAATAGGGGCAGGATATTCTTGGTTTTTTGCGTATCCATCCCGGAGTTCAAGCAGGATATCCATGGCCGGAAATTCCTTTTTCAAGGAATCATATCGCCCTTTTGCTGTCGCATTGATGTCCAAAATTCCTTTTAAATCCATTCCATCTATTGGAAAAATAGAGGTCAATTCGTCAAGGTTTAGCTTCCCTTTCAAACCTGCGTCAATGGGATAATTGATTAGGTTTGCCAATAGGAACCTACCGGAGATAGGGTTTGAACCAAAGTCAAGATTGAATTTTGGAATTGATACAGAGGTGTTTTCCAGTAGTGCGGTTTCATTTTTCACTACAAGGTCCATATTGACATTTTTGACAGGCCTTGGTAGGTCTGGATATTTAAACATCCCTCCGGAGATGTTTAAGGCAAGTTCAAATGCCGGAAATTCAGTATCACTGTAAATACCTTTTACAAATCCTTTCATATCCATTTGGCCGGAGGTTTCAAGCTTGGAAAAGGAATCTGAGTACATCCCTGGGACAAGAGAAAGGATGCTTTTGAAGTCGTGGTCTTTACTCTGAAAAGCCAAATCGAATTCAATATCTTCTTCAGGCATGGCTATAAATCCCGATAAGCCAAAACCAAAGTCGTTCAATCTGAAATCGCCTTCAGTTAGCCCAAACTTCATTTTAGGCAAATCAATGTCTAAAAGGGTTTTACCTTCAAAATCTTTGTTAGAGATATAGCTAATCCCTTCATAGTTTATCTCGGCTATTTTTGCCGTCAAATCTACCGGCAACTCAAATTTTTCCGTGGTGAACTCACCTTTACCTTGCCCTTGAACATTTGTCAAGACCATCAAATAGGCCAGTGAACGATCTTCATAAATCAGGTTCACATCTTTCAATGAAATTTTGTTCACCGAAATCGTAAGAATTTCTTCCTCTTCCTGTTCCGGTTTTTCTTCTTCTGGATAAAAAATATCATAGTTTGCGGTACCATCTTCTAAAACTTTGATGAAAAAATCCCCGCCATTTAGCTCAATTCCAGTCAAGGAGGGATTCTCCTGAAATAAGACCGACATAAGGTTAAAGTCAATTCCAAGTTCTTTCAGGTTCAATAAGGTGTCTTGTTGAAATGGAGGATTACCCACAATACCAAAGTCTTCAATAGTAACAGAGACATTGGGGAAGCTTCGCCAAAGACTGATGCTGATTTTATTTAGATCATAGATAACGTTGGCATTGACTGAATTGGAAATCTCTCGATCCAATCTGGCAATGATCTTATCTTTGAACAGAAATGGGAGAAGGGTGATTAGAATTAAGAGAAATGCAAAAATTCCAGAACCGATAAGCAGAGTCCTTTTCATAAGTGATTTGGTTGATTTAATAGAGTTGCCCATTTCAAAGAAGACAAACTCCATCTATAGGTACGTGATTCCAGAATAAAAACACAAGATTTTTGCCTGAAGTTTATTGTTTTAAGGAGAATTAAGGTCACAAGCCTGAAAAGCAGGCAAAGAAAAAGAATGGATAATATGGAATCATTAGTAAGGAAAAATATATCAGCTCTAAATGAATTCCATTAATCTATTGGGTAGATAAAATAAAAAAGACTTCCGTTTCCAGAAGCCTTAGTAGTCCGGAAAGGATTCGGGAGGAGTTGAACCCGTGTCCGCCACGGCGGATATTAATCCTGCGCTTTCTTGAGGTAAAATGGTAGGACTTCATTTTTAATCCATTGTCTTCCGACTCCGGTTTTCAATTCCTTTTCACGCTGTAGCGTTAAAGATTTATCTTCAAAAAACTCCACCCAAATTACTGTCCTAGGCCGAAGTCTAGTAGTGAGCTTTTTCTTGGATTAGGAATGGTTGTGAGATGATTAAAATAAAAAAGGCTTCCGTTTCCAGAAGCCTTTGTAGTCCCGAAAGGATTCGGGAGGAGTTGAACCCGTGTCCGCCACGGCGGATATTAATCCTACTCTTTCTTGAGGTAAAATGGTAGGACTTCATTTTTAATCCATTGTCTTCCGACTCCGGTTTTCAATTCTTTTTCACGCTGTAGCGCTAAAGATTTATCCTCAAAAAACTCCACCCAAATTACTGTCCAAGGCCGAAACCTAATAGTGAACCCTTTGGTGGATTTAGAATTGTGGAAATTAAATCTGGAAATTAAGTCTGAAGTCATTCCAGTGTAAGATCGTCCAGAGGAAAAAGAGAAAAGCACATACACAACAAATTCATTCATCGTATAAAAATGTTAATACAAAAATAAAAAAGACTTCCGTTTCCAGAAGCCTTTGTAGTCCCGAAAGGATTCGGGAGGAGTTGAACCCGTGTCCGCCACGGCGGATATTAATCCTACGCTTTCTTGAGGTAAAATGGTAGGACTTCATTTTTAATCCATTGTCTTCCGACTCCGGTTTTCAATTCCTTTTCACGCTGTAGCGTTAAAGATTTATCTTCAAAAAACTCCACCCAAATTACTGTCAAAGGCCAAAGTCTAGTAGTGAGCTTTTTCTTGGATTAGGAATGGTTGTGAGATGATTAAAATAAAAAAGGCTTCCGTTTCCAGAAGCCTTTGTAGCGAGGACGGGAGTTGAACCCGTGACCTCAGGGTTATGAATCCTGCGCTCTAACCAACTGAGCTACCTCGCCAGAATTTTTCTTTTAAAATATTTTAGTCCTTGACTTTTGAAATTATTGGCTATATTAAACCACCATCGATCTCGAAGAAAAGGATAGGATTCCGTTTGAATCTTTCCTGTTGACCCCTTTTCGAAAGGGAATGCAAATATGAGGTCTTGTACTTTGAAATGCAAGTTGAGTTTTAAGAAAAAGTGTGAAAAAATCACCTTCAATTTATCCTGTCATGGTTAGAAACAAGTTTGTAGCTGATTATCAAATAAATGCTTCCAAGAAAATAGTTTTTCATTATTTAAGCACTGCAAGTGGTTTGGAGGAATGGTTTGCCGACAATGTCCGAATAGATGAGGACAAGAATTATATTTTCAACTTCGATAATGAAGATCACTATGCCCGATTGGCCTCCCTAAGGTCTAATGCCCATGTAAAATTCGATTTTTTCGACCCTGCCAATCCTGATGATTCCAATCATTCTTATATAGAATTTAAACTGGAGGAGAATGAATTGACCCAATCCTTATTTCTAAAAGTGATTGATTATTCCAATGACTACGAAGAAGAGGAGCTTGAGGCAATCTGGGATGGACTGGTACATCGTCTCAAGGAAATTATCGGTGGATAAATTGGTTGTAAATCGCCAACTTTGAACCTGAAAATAGTATTCCCGTAGATTTCCGGGAGAAACTCCCTTAATGAAGAAATTAGACAAGCTTATATTGGGGTCCTTCATTGGCCCCTTTATTCTTACATTTCTGGTAGTTGACTTTATTCTTTTAATAGTCAACATGCTGAAATACTTCGATGAGATTTTTGGCAAAGGATTGAGCTTTGCAATTTACGCCGAGTTGATCGGGTATTTTGTGGTAAGTATTTCTCCGATGGCTTTGCCTTTGGCAGTCCTTCTTTCCAGCTTGATGACATTTGGGAATTTGGGGGAACATTTTGAATTGACGGCAATCAGGAGCAGCGGAATATCACTTACCAGGGCTCTTCTTCCTATTGGAATATTCGCGGCTGTCTTAACCGTCTTTGCTTACCTATCCAATAATTACCTTGTACCCAAGGTCAATCTCAAAACATTCAGTCTTTTGTATGATATCCGAACCAAATCCCCGGCTTTGGATATCAAAGAGGGGGTTTTTTACAGGGGCATTCCAAATTACAGCATCAAAATAAACCAAAAAATAGACGATGTACGACTGAGAGACATCATCATTTACAATCATTCGGAAGGGCAGGGGAATTTAAATGTGACTTTGGCTGATTCCGGGAGAATGGAGACTTTTCTCAATGATTCCTATATGAAACTGACCTTGTATAATGGTCAGAATTATAAGGAGGCCCGGACTACAAGAGGGATTGCAGAACCTCCTGTTGAATTCTCAAGAACTAAATTTTCCGAAAACATTATCATTTTTGATCTTGCTGCATTTCAGTTGAGCCGAACGCCGGAGGATTTATGGTCCACAAACCGGGCGATAAAAAACATCGCAGAAATTAAAGACGGCTTAGATTCCATTTACTCATTGGTAAATGACTTGAAATTTCAGAATTACCAAACAGCTGAAAGCATCTATCCTTTTTTTACAAAAAACAGAAAATTGACTCCTCCGGATAAAATCAGTGAGCGAAAGGCAAAGGATGATACACTGAGAAAGCAAAAAATCCTTTTGGAGCGAGAGCTGAACGATTCCCTTGCCAGAAGCATAGATAATCGAGACTCCTTGAGAGTTGATTCCAGTAAGATAAAAGCTAATCTCCGTCCCGAGACGAAAATAACTGTCAGCACCAACTCTCAGTTTGCAGATTCGATAATTCAAAAAAAATTGCTTCGCAAAGGAGTATCAGTAATAAAGCCAAAGGAATCGGAATCTTATTCAGTAGATACTGCAGGCGTAGGGGAAGTAAAAAAGAAGACGATTGATCCTGACCGTCGATTAACGGAAAGTGAACAAAATGCCATTGATTCCCTTATGTATCAGCGTGGGTATATGACCAATGCCATATCTATGGCGTTGAATAATTCCAGAAATCTAAAAAACACCTTTAATATCAAAGCCAGTCAAGTCGATGGGCACGAGCGGGAATATAGAAGGTACGAAATCGCCTGGTACCAAAAATACACTCAAGCAGTAGCTTGTTTTGTGATGTTTTTGATTGGAGCTCCGTTGGGATCCATTATCAAAAAAGGGGGGTTGGGATTGCCAGTGCTGATTTCGATCACATTCTTCATCTTGTATTACATGCTGACCATTACCGGAGAAAAATGGGCCAAAGAAGGGTTGGCCGACTCTCTGTTTGGCACATTCTTTTCCATTTTGTGTCTGATACCATTTGGATTGTTCTTTTTGAGACAGGCCAGGAAGGATGCGAGACTCTTTGAAGCTGATTTCTATTTGGAATATTTGAGGAAGTTTAAGAAGGGAATTCAGAGATGAAATTCAATACTTCCTTTTTATAATTGAAATTTAGCTCTACCTTTGTGACTGTTTTATTTAATTTAGCTAAACATGTATTTGACATCAGAGAAAAAACAAGAGTTGTTTAAGAATCATGGACGGTTAAAATCTGCTACTGATACAGGATCTCCTGAATCTCAGATTGCCCTCTTTACTCACAGAATCCAGCATTTGACTGAGCACCTAAAGTCTAACAAGAAAGATCACTCTTCAAGACTAGGTTTGATGAAGCTGGTAGGTAAAAGAAGAAGCTTGCTGGATTACCTCCATAAGAAAGACATCGAGCGCTACAGAGCAATCATTGCTGAGCTCGGAATTAGAAAATAATCCTTTCAGTAAGGTTCTCTTAAATTGAGAACCTTACTTTTTTCTTTTTTAAGGTTCTTGTAAATTTTTAAACCTTAGACGCTTTAATCTAACACTCATTTATGTTACCAAACTTAATCACCAAAACCATCACACTTGAGGATGGTAGAGAAATTATCATTGAAACCGGCGCTTTGGCCAAACAGGCGGATGGTTCAGTTGTTGTTCGCATGGGAAAAACCATGCTTTTGGCCACTGTTGTTGCGAAAAAAGATGCCCTTGAAGGAGTTGACTTTTTACCTCTTTCAGTTGATTACCAAGAAAAATTTGCCGCCTCAGGAAAGATCCCAGGTGGATTTTTGAAAAGAGAAGGAAAGCTTTCCGATTATGAAGTATTGATCAGCCGTTTGGTTGATCGTGCGATCCGTCCGATTTTTCCTGATGATTACCATGCAGATACTCAGGTAGCCATCACGCTAATGTCTTCCGATGAGGAAGTATTGCCAGATGCGCTTGCCGGACTGGCAGCTTCATCTGCTTTGGCTGTTTCAGATATCCCTTTCAACGGACCAATTTCTGAGGTTCGAGTAGCTAAGATCGATGGTAAACTTATCATCAATCCGAGTCCAAAGGCTTTGGAATCTGCTTCCATGGAATTTATAGTTGCAGGTTCTATCGATTACATCCTGATGGTAGAAGGTGAGGCCAACGAAATCTCTGAAGACGAGATGGTGGAAGCATTGCAATTTGCTCATGATGAAATCAAGAGACATTGTCAGGCTCAAATCGAGTTGACTAAACTGGTTGGAAAAGAGCAAAAAAGAGAATATTCTCACGAAAAGTCTGATTCTGCCCTTTATGACAAAATGAGAGCAGAGCTTTATGACAAATTATATGAAGTCGTAAGCCGCCAGATCCCAAATAAAAACGAAAGATCTACACTTGTAAAAGAAATCAAGGAAGCTTTTGTAGAAAGTTTGGGAGAGGAGCATGGATTTGAGGCTAGCTTAATTGGCCCATATTTCCATAAAATTCACAAAGAAGCTGCCCGAAATCTTACTTTGAATGAAAAGAAAAGATTGGATGGTCGTAAGCTCGACGAGGTTCGTCCTATTTGGTCAGTAGTAGATTATTTGCCTTCAGCACACGGCTCTGCGGTATTTACCAGAGGTGAAACTCAGTCCATTACCACTTGTACTCTTGGTACAAAAATGGATGAGCAGATGGTGGATGGAGCAGTAATCGAAGGTTACAACAAGTTTTTCCTTCATTACAACTTCCCGGGTTTCTCTACAGGTGAAGTAAAACCAAACAGAGGCCCAGGTAGAAGAGAAGTGGGGCATGGTAACTTGGCCATGAGAGCTTTGAAAAAGGTTCTTCCTTCCGAAAATGAAAACCCATATACCATCCGAGTGGTGTCTGATATTTTGGAATCCAATGGATCTTCTTCCATGGCAACCGTTTGTGCAGGAGCTTTGGCGCTTATGGATGCAGGTATTCCTATCAAAGCCCCAGTTTCTGGTATCGCGATGGGCATGATTTCTGATGCTAAGACCGGCAAATATGCGATCCTCTCCGACATCTTGGGCGATGAAGATCACTTGGGCGACATGGATTTCAAAGTTACCGGAACTGCGAAGGGAATTACCGCTTGCCAGATGGACTTGAAAGTAGAAGGTTTAGATTATGCAGTTTTGAAAGAAGCTTTGTATCAAGCCAAAGAAGGAAGACTTCATATCCTCAACGAGATCACTAAGACGCTTGCTGCTCCAAGACCAGATTTGAAGCCGCATACTCCACGATCATTCATGATGTGGATTCCTAAGGAACTTATCGGCGCAGTGATAGGCCCAGGTGGTAAGGTGATTCAGGAAATCCAGAAAGACACTTCTACTACCATTGTTATTGAAGAAGTAGATAATCAAGGGAAAATCAATGTATTCTCTGCCAATCAGGCTAACATGGATGCAGCAATTCAAAGAATTAAAGGAATTGTCGCTCAGCCAGAAATCGGAGAGACTTACACGGGTAAAGTGAAAAATATCCAACCTTTTGGAGCATTTGTGGAATTTATGCCAGGAAAGGATGGTTTACTACATATATCCGAGATCAAGTGGGAGAGACTTGAAAGCATGGATGGAGTATTGGAACCAGGTGAAGAAATTATGGTAAAACTTATTGATGTCGATAAAAAGACAGGAAAATTTAAGCTTTCCAGAAAAGTTCTTCTTCCAAAGCCTGAAAAACCTGCTCCAAAAGAACAAGCTTAAGAAAACAATTGTTTATCTTAAAAAACTAAACTTCAATTTCTCAAAATATTAAGACTGAATGAGGCAGCTAAAAATTAGCAAACAGATTACCAACAGAGAATCTCAATCCCTGGATAAATACCTTCAGGAAATTGGTAAAGTGGATCTGTTGACAGCTGATGAAGAGGTAGTTTTGGCAAAAAGAATCCGGGAAGGCGATCAGCTGGCCTTGGAAAAATTGACCAAAGCAAACCTTCGATTTGTAGTCTCTGTAGCCAAACAATATCAAAACCAAGGTCTTTCTCTTGGAGACCTGATCAATGAAGGAAACCTAGGTCTGATCAAAGCCGCACAGCGATTTGATGAGACAAGAGGTTTCAAATTCATTTCCTACGCCGTATGGTGGATCAGACAGTCAATTCTCCAAGCTTTGGCCGAGCAATCCAGAATCGTAAGACTTCCACTCAACAGAGTTGGTTCTTTGAACAAAATCTCCAAAACCTTCAGTGAATTGGAGCAGAAATTCGAAAGAGAACCATCCCCTGAAGAACTGGCGGAAGTTCTGGAAGTAACTGCCTCAGAGGTTGTTGATACTATGAAGATCTCCGGTCGTCACGTCTCAATGGACGCTCCATTTGTACAAGGTGAAGAAAATAGCCTTTTGGACGTTTTGGAAAATGACGGAGATGAGAAGCCAGATGATGGATTGATGACTGATTCTCTTCGTAAAGAAGTTCAGCGTGCATTATCCACCCTTACCCAAAGAGAAGCTGATGTAATCACGCTTTACTTTGGCCTCAATGGAGAGCATGCGATGACTTTGGAGGAAATTGGTGAAAAGTTTAACCTTACCCGTGAAAGAGTAAGGCAAATCAAAGAGAAAGCCATCAGAAGACTTCGACATACTTCAAGAAGCAAAACTTTGAAACCCTACCTGGGATAACAAAATAAAAGGGGTGTTAAGCCCCTTTTTTTATTCCCCCAAAACCAGAAATTATCTTCCTGAAAATTAGTAACAATTCACACCTTTAGGAATTTTAACTTTTCCGAGTTTTGTTACCAATTCATAAATGACAAATTTTAACCGATTTAATACTCGCTATTAATGAATCAAGCTATTGAAAAGGCCAAAGTACTGATTATAGGTTCTGGCCCGGCAGGTTATACCGCAGCCATTTACGCAGCTCGTGCTGGAATGAAGCCTATTCTATACACCGGTGGACAGCCTGGAGGCCAATTGACCATCACGACAGATGTGGAAAATTACCCAGGATACCCAAATGGGGTCATGGGACCTGAAATGATGGAGGATTTTAGAAAACAAGCAGAACGCTTTGGGACTGATATCAGATATGGATTGGTAACGGGCGTTGATTTTTCTAAAAGACCTCATGTGGTGACTGTAGATGATCAAATTACACTGCATGCCGATACCGTGATTATCTCCACTGGAGCATCAGCCAAGTGGCTGGGACTGGAAAGTGAAACCCGATTAAATGGAAAGGGCGTTTCTGCCTGTGCTGTTTGTGATGGATTCTTTTTCAGAGGACAGGAAGTGGCCATTGTAGGTGCAGGAGATACAGCCTGCGAGGAAGCTTCTTACCTGGCAAATATTTGCTCCAAAGTTTACATGATTGTGAGAAGAGACGAAATGCGCGCATCTCAAATCATGCAAAACCGTGTAAAGAATAATCCTAAAATCGAAATCCTTTGGAACACAGAGACTGAAGAAATTTTAGGTGAGCAAGAAGTGACAGGGGCTAGGTTGATAAACAATATTACAGGGGAAAAAAGGGAGATTTCAATTTCTGGCTTCTTTGTTGCTATTGGTCACCAACCCAATACTGAGATATTTAAAAACTTCATCCACATGGATTCATCCGGTTATATCAAAACTATACCTGGAACTACCAAAACCAATGTGGAAGGAGTATTTGCTTGTGGAGATGCACAGGATAATGTATACCGACAGGCAGTAACCGCTGCAGGAACGGGGTGTATGGCTGCTTTGGATGCGGAACGCTTCATGGCAGAGCAAGAAAATCACTAACCGATTAATGAAAAGTAATTACCTGAAAATTTTATTTGGATTGATCTTGAGCATTGGTTTCTTGGAAGCCAATGCTCAAGTTTTTCCAAAGATTATAAAGAAAAATACCAATCAAGTAGAAGTACCTGCTGAAAGGAGAAACATTGAACTCCGGCAGTTTGACCAAGATTCATATTTACGGACCCTTACTTCACAAACTGATTCTATTCTATTTCAAGGTGATGTAAACCTGTCCCGAATCCGATCCATCATCAGCGAAGATCCTTTGGGCTATTTATGGTCACCAACCAATCAGTTGATAAAAATCTCAGAGCAGGTTCAAATTGATTCCATCTGGGTAACTGCTTTTGAACATTATTCCAATTGGGATAGCAAGAAGGTTGATATTTATAATTTTGACATCAGAAACTTTCAGGACAGTCTTTTATTGAGATTGTACGATCCCAGATTTGGCATGAATTGGAAATTCCCGCTAGATCAATCCAAAAAAACATCGGAATTCGGACCAAGATGGGGGAGGATGCATTATGGGACCGATCTGGATTTGGAAACTGGAGATCCTGTTTATGCAGGTTTTGACGGAATTGTGAGAGTAAAAGCCTACGATCGGTATGGTTGGGGCTATTTTGTGGTGGTGAGGCATAAAAACGGTCTGGAAACGTTATACGGACACCTTTCCAAACAAATTGCCCAAGTGGGCGATGAAGTGAGGGCAGGTGATATAATCGGTAAAGGAGGAAGTTCTGGACGAAGTACTGGTTCCCATTTACATTATGAAATGCGGTACAAAGGATTAGCTTTTGATCCTGAAAAAGTCTACGATTTTGAAACTGGTGAATTGACCCAGCAGGATATTCTGATTTCTAAAGACCTTTTTTCTCATGTGGCAAAAGCCAGAGCTGCGGCCTATCATCGAGTAAAAAGAGGAGATACTTTAGGATCCATTGCCAGAAGGTATGGTGTACCTATCAGTCAAATCACCAGATTGAACGGAATTTCAACCAGAACAATTCTCCGAGTAGGTCAAAATCTACGCGTAAAATAAAAACAAATGAAACTGGATATTTTGGTCATTGCTGCACATCCGGATGATGCTGAATTGGCTTGTTCTGGAACAATTGCAGCCCAGGTCGCTAAAGGTTATAAAGTCGGTATTGTAGATCTGACTCAGGGGGAAATGGGAACTCGGGGAACTCCTGAGATTCGCCTGCAGGAGTCTGCAGAAGCTGCAAAGATTCTTGGACTTTGTGCGCGAGAAAACCTTGCTTTCAAAGACATTTACTTTAAAGATGATGAAACTCATCAGCATGAGTTAATCAAGATTATCCGTAAGTATCAGCCTGAAATTGTGTTGGCTAATGCAGTCACAGATCGACATCCAGATCACGGCAAAGGTGGTTCATTGGCCACAAATGCCTGCTTTATGAGCGGATTGAGAAAAATAGAGACTCACTTGGATGGAGTGAATCAAGAGGCTTGGAGGCCAAAGTTTGTCTATCATTACATCCAAAACAACTACATTGAGCCGGATTTCATTGTCGATATATCGGATTACTGGGATACCAAAATTGCCAGCATAATGGCCTTTAAATCTCAGTTTTTTGACCCAAGTAGTCAGGAGCCTGCAAGCTTTATTTCCTCACCTGAATTTCTTCCCTTTATCGAATCCAGAGCCCGTGAACTCGGACATAGAATCATGTCAAAGTATGGAGAAGGATTTACGGTAGAAAGATTTATTGGGGTTCATGATCTTTTTGACTTGAAATAAATCAGGGGGCAAGTCGGAATATTTCCCAAGATCCATCAGGCTTCTTTTCATATGCGATCCGGTCGTGAAGCCGACTTGGCCTTCCTTGCCAAAACTCAAAACGAATGGGGTCTAATCTATATCCTCCCCAATTAGTGGGTCTGGTGATAGGTTCTTTAGAAAATTTTACTTCTAGCTCCTGAATTGTTTTTTCGAGGAATTCCCGGTTGGGGATTTTTTGACTTTGGGGAGAAGACCAGGCTCCGATCTGAGAACCAAGAGGCCTTGAAAAATAATATTCATCTGATTCTTCGGAGCTTATTTTTTCCAAGGTTCCGGTCACTCGTACCTGCCTTTCCAATTCAGCCCAGAAAAAAGTCAAAGACACTTTTGGATTTTCCTCAATCTCTTGGCCTTTATCACTGGAGTAATTGGTGAAAAACACGAATCCATGATCTACCCCTTTGAGTAGTACGATACGGCCAGCAGGGAATCCATCTTTGCCAATGGTAGATAGGCACATTGCATTGACCTCCAATACTTCAGAGTCAACAGCTTCTTCAAACCATACCTTAAATTGCTGTATTGGATTTGATTTTACATCCTTGATATCCAAAGTTTTAAGGGTGTAATCTTTACGGATTTCAGAAAGCTTCATTGGAAATTGATTTTTATTTTAAATTTCATCTAAAAGTAAAACCCCCATTGCATTTTTAAAATTATGGGCTATATTTTTCCTTCAAATAAATGACAAACCCAGATGAATTCTGAGCCAGATAAGCATCCAAAAGCAGGAGATTTACTAATCTCCGAGCCCTTTTTGCAAGATGAAAACTTCATAAGGTCTGTCGTTTTGTTATGTGAACACAACGAGGAGGGAAGTTTTGGTTTTATTCTCAACAAACCTTCAATTCTTCATTTAGGAGAATTAGTCGAAAATCTATCCTTTTTGGAAAATGAGGTTTTTGTAGGAGGGCCCGTTGAGCAAAATACCCTGCATTTTATCTACTTCGAAGAAAACCCGCTTCCCGGAAGTGTGGCCATAGGAAAGAATTTATGGTGGGGAGGGGATTTTGATTTGCTGATTGAAAAACTAAAACTTCATCAAATTTTGCCTGATAAAGTGATCTTTTTTATCGGCTATAGTGGATGGGGACCTCAACAACTCGATGAGGAACTTGAAGCCAAAACTTGGATCGTTTGCAGGCAAGAAGTCGATGAATCTACCCTTCAAAATACCCCTGAAGAATTGTGGAAAGTTCTTTTAAAAAACATGGGAGGGGAATTTAAGGTGATCGCAAATTATCCCCTTGACCCAAGATTAAATTAGGCAAAATCCCTACTTTTGCCCATATTGCCTTGAAATTGTAGCGTTTTTATGACCGAGAAAAGTAACGAATTGTCTGAAAATGACAAGGTGACCCAAGTCTCTTCTCAAGAGACAGAAGGTATCGAGAATGTAAATGAAAAACCTGAAGAAGCTAAGGCTCCGGAATCTTCGTCAGAAGAAACTCCACAGGCTATGAGCCAGCCTGAAGATGATGCCAAACCTGCCAAAGCCGAGGAAGAAGCGGAATCTATTCAAGAGCCTAGTGAAAAATCAGTTGAACAACCATCTGTAACCAGTGAATCAGAAGGAAATTCTGAATCTGAAGAAGAATCCCACGATGAGGAGGAGACTGAGGAGGAGATTCCTGATTTGGCTAACCTTTCCAAGGTTCAGCTTTTAAAGCTTTTAAAGGACAAAATCCAACACGGAAATATTCTTAAACTCGACAAGCTTGCCCACGAAATCAAGGATGCTTTTGAAGAGTTGGAAAATAAAGATAAAGAAGCCGCACTCGCTAAATTCAAAGAGTCAGGTGGTACCGAAGATGATTTTGAATACCGTCTGCACGATGAGGAACGAGAGTTTCACAAAGTTTTTGGCGACTTCCGACACCAAATTTATACCCTCCGCAAGGAAGCCGATAAACAAAAGGAAAAGAACCTTGAAACTAAAACCGAGCTTTTGAATAAGCTTCGTGAATTGGTGGATGGTGAAGAGACCACCCTTTCTATGAATGCCATCAAGGCAATTCAGGAGGAATGGAAGTCTATCGGGCCAGTTCCATCTTCCCAAAACCGTAATCTTTGGGCTAGCTATAATGCTTTAATGGACCGGTTTTACGATAACCGAAGCATCTACTTTGAGCTCAAAGAGCTTGATCGCAAAAAGAATTTGGAAAGTAAGCTTGAGCTTTGTGAAAAGGCAGAAGCGCTTAAAGAAATAAAAGATCTTAAGGAAGCTATCAAGCAATTGAATGACCTTCATGAGGAATTCAAGCATATTGGACCTGTTCCAAGAAGTGAGCAAGAAGAGCTTTGGCAAAGATTTAAGGCTGCATCTGATGCAATCTATGATCGTAGAAAGGTCTTTTTCGAAGGTCAAAAAGAGGTTTACAAGGAAAATCAAGATCAAAAAGAAGCTTTGATAGCTCAGTTAGCAGAATATGCGAATTTCACTGCTGACAGAATCAAAGACTGGAATACCAAGACCAAGGAAATTCTTGAAATTCAGAAGGCTTGGGAAAAAATCGGACCTGTTCCAAGAGAAGCCGGAAAAGAGATTAATAGATCTTTCTGGTCTGCTTTCAAGCAGTTTTTCCACAACAAAAACATGTTCTTTAAGCAGCTGGATGAGGTAAGAGCTACCAACCATAAAAAAGCTGAGGAGCTGATTGCGCAAGCTGAAGCTTTGATGGAGAATACCGATTGGCAAAGCACCGCAAATCAATTGATCGGTTTGCAGCAAGAATGGAAAAAACTGGGACCAACTCCAGAAAAGTACCGTGATGCGCTTTACAAGAAATTCAAAAACGCATGCGATACATTCTTCGAAAATAGAAGAAATTCCAACAAACAAGCTAATTCTGAATTCGATGCCAACCTGAAGAAAAAACAGGAGATCATTGCCAATATTGCCAAGGCTGCTTCAGGTGAAAGCCTTACCGAAGAGGAGTTGACAAATTTTGTGAATGAATTCAATGAGGTTGGTTTTGTACCGAGAAAAAATATCAAAGAAATCCAGGCTCAATTAAAAGACGCTATTGAAAAGTACCTCACTAAGTTGGATCCAAGTGGTGAAGACAAGGAGGATTTCTTGTTCCGATTGAATCTGAACAAGATTCAAAGCGATCCAAATTCTGTGAAAACCTTGAATAAGAAGGAGCACGGCATTCGGAAGCAAATTGCAGACTTGGAAAACAACATCACCCTTTGGAAGAACAACTTGGAGTTTTTTGCAGCTTCCAAAACTGCAGATAAGCTCAAGGATCAGTTTGATGTGAAAATTCAAAAGGCAGAAGAGGAGATAGAAAAGCTTAAAAAGAAGCTTTCGATTCTTCGGGAGTTTTAATTTTTCCTTCTCAAAATCTGGTAGATAGCTCTTTTATAGAAAAATCTCTGGGTTTGAGTTTGGAGTCAAAAGCTCATCCGCCTATATTTGCACCACGTTAAAGGCAAGCCTCTTTAGCTCAGCTGGTAGAGCAACTGACTTGTAATCAGTAGGTCGCTGGTTCGATCCCGGCAAGGGGCTCTTGATCGATAGACACTTAGATGAAAATCTAAGTGTCTTTTTTTTGCAGAATCACTTCGTGTGGATAGATTATAAGCCTTTCTAATTACAAACAAATAAAGCCCTCTGATTTCACAGAGGGCTTTATCATTGAAAAGGGTAGAATCAATCTTTCTTTTTCCCAGAAGCCTTATGAATGGCATCCAAGAGACTTCCTTCTTCTTTGGTGTCATTTCCTAATTCCCAAAACATAATCCCGCCTAGGCCTTTATCAAGGGCATATAGAGTCTTTTCAGCAACAGAAACTGTGTCATCGTAAGAAACAAACAAACTATCTTGGGAATTATACAGGTAAGGTGCCCTGGCTTTTTCATCCCAGTATCTCACAAAATTAGAGTCTGGCTCGTATTTATCACGAATTTGATGATAGGCCATCCAACCGATATGCAATCCTTGGCTCAATTGATACAAGCCATTATTCACAGGAGGTACCCCTTTCCATACTCTACCGTAGAACGCTCCTCCGATAACAATCTGCCTAGGATTAACACCCTCATGAATCAAATAGTCTACAATTTTTTGAGCAGAGCGAGGATCTGGATCCAAAGTTTCTCCTGCCTGGAAAAGACTATCCAAATGGGATTGAAAGGGAGTACCATCAATATCAGCTCGCTTGACATCTCCCAGAGGGGTGTGATGACCAGTGTAAATGGAAACTCCCGAAACCTGGTCGTAGGTCATCACATTGGTAAAGTCAGCATATTTCATCACCTCATTGATTTCAATATGATGGTAGTAGAGTTTCCATCCCGCTGAAGCGAATGTCAATACTTTTGGCGAGTCAAAAGTGTCCAGCATCTCTCTCAATCCCTTCATCAGTGCTGTGAAATTTTGTTTGTCTTCTTCTCTCGCCATTGTGCCCGCACCGGAAATACCAGGATATTCCCAATCCATATCTAATCCGTCCAACCGATAAGCCTGAATAAAATCTTTAGCACTTTGGATAAATTTGGTTCGGCTTTCAGCAGTCAAGGCCATATCAGAAAAACCGTCAGCTCCCCAACCACCGCATGCAATCATTACTTTTAAATCAGGATTTCTCTCTTTTTGATTGACCAAGGCCTGCAGTTTTGGTCCTGCTTCCTCAGGATTTCTAAACTTCATTTCCCCATCGATTACATGAGTGAAGGAATAGATAATGTGAGTTAGTTTTTCTACAGGGATTTCTTCTGGCTTATAATCTTTTTCTGGCACGTAATAGGCCATGATTACAGGAGTGTGCTCAACAACATTCCTTTTGGTTTCTTGTGGAGTACAGGCCGTACAGAAAATCACAGTAAGGAAGGTAATTGATAATAAAATACGGGTGTTCAAAACGAGCTTTAATTAAGTTGAATGATTTTTTTTTGTAAGGTATGGCTCATTCAAGTAAAAAATACAATAAATAGATTGAAAAAATATTTTTTTTCGAAGTTATGATTTGAGTCAAAAGGACAATAAAAAAGCTGGTTTCAATTAAAAAACTGGCTCCTTGTGGATAAATAAGGCTTTTTTCGAGTGAGCAGGTTTTGAGAAACCTTTAAATCCCATTTGGAAAGACTTTTGAAATTTGATTTAAGGCCTGATGCTTTTTTGGTCGGGGGAGTTAAAATGAAATTTTGGATTACTTTGCTTTGTAAATGATTCGAAAAGAATCAAAACCCACCCTTAACCTTCTGCTCAAAATAACCTATGCGTTTTTTAAATTCCAGATTCCTCATTTCAGCTTCCCTTTTGGGAGGAATAGTAGCATGTTCTGCACCTGAAAGATCACCTTTCGACGTTTCTCCCGCAGAATCAATGGACCCCAAAAGACTTGAACAACCCTATCCCCAAATTTCTATTCCGGAGGGGATTGATTTAGAATCACCAACTTGGAAAGGAATTGATTTAAGTCCAAAACCTCCCGTAATTCCTGTCTCTGCCAATGAACAAAAGAAATCCTTTGTTTTGCAGCCAGGGTATCGAATGGATCCTGTGCTTTCCGAGCCACAAATCCGTGAACCTGCAGCTATTCAGTTTGATGGAAATGGCCGCATGTATGTTCTTGAATTGAGGAGCTACATGCAGGATTTGGATGCTAATGGAGAACTTTTGCCAACTTCCAGAATTTCCAGATGGGAGGATTTGGATAATGATGGGGTGTACGAGACAGGGACTGTTTTCTTAGACAGTCTGGTTTTTCCTCGATTTGTGGTTCCTTTTGGTCCCAATTCTATCCTTTCCATGGAATCCAATGAAGATCATGTCTATCGATACACAGATACCAATAAGGATGGGAAAGCTGACAAAAAAGAGCTTTTTGTCTCGGGATTAGGTCGTTCCGGAAATGTGGAACATCAAACCAGCTTTCTAACTTGGACATTGGACAACTGGATGTATAGCACCTATAACAGCAAGCGGATTCGTTGGACACCAACTGGGATTATTCAGGAACCGAGCGGAAATCCATGGGGTCAGTGGGGTGTAACACAGGATAGCTATGGACAAATTTGGTTTCAGGATGGGGCAGGAGGGGTGCCTCAAGGATTCCAATTTCCTATTGTCTATGGAAATTTCAGGGTAGAAGGTGGCTTGAAAGAAGGCTTTAGAGTTCCCTATAGCTTGGTTCAACTGGAGGATTTTCAACCTGGTATGAAAGAAGTAAAACCAGATGGTTCACTTTCTAATGTCACAGGAGCAGCTGGAAATGACGTTTTCCGTGGGGATCGACTTCCCAAGGATTTGGTAGGAGATTACATTTACGGGGAGCCTGTTGGGCGTATTGTCAGACGGGTGGTCACCGAAAAAACAGAAGGGCTTTCTTACCTCCAAAATAAATACATTGATTCACAGGCCGAATTTATCCAATCCACAGACCCTTTGTTTAGGCCAGTAGATATGGCCACCGCACCAGATGGTACGCTTTACATCGTGGATATGTATCGAGGAATTATCCAGGAAGGTGAATGGACTCAAGAGGGGAGTTATCTCCGCACAAAAATTCAGCAATATCAAATGGACGACATCATTGGAAATGGGCGGATTTGGAGGTTGAGTTATGAAGGAATGCCAAGAAATACCGAAAAGCCCAGAATGTATGAGGAAACGTCCGCTCAATTGATCAGGCACTTGGAGCATCCCAATGGTTGGTGGAGAGATATGGCTCAGCAACTTTTGATATTAAACCAAGATAAATCCGTGGTCAGTGAACTGACTAAAATGGCCAAAACCTCCAAGAATGAATTGGCAAGGATACATGCCTTATGGACCTTGGAAGGCCTAAGTGAATTGAAGCCAGATTTAGTCAAAAGCTTTGTGTCTGACTCTAATCCAAAAATCAGAATTCAGGGCTTAAGAGCCAGTGAAACTTTGTATAAATATGGTGAGAAAAGCCTAGCCGAACTTTATCGTACTACATCAAAAGATAAAAACCCGGATGTGGCGATCCAAGCACTCCTAAGTGCTTATGTCTTAAAAATTGATCAAGTAGAAACTTTGATTCAAGAAGCCTTAAAAAGCAATGCTGCCAAGGGAATTCAGGTTATTGGAGCTCAACTTTTGGAAAAAATTGAAGAAGCCAAAAAAGCGGCTGAAACCAAATTTTCTCCCAAAGAGACAGCCTTGTTTGTCAAAGGAAAATCTATTTATGATAGCTATTGTTCTACTTGTCATGGACCAAAAGGTCTCGGTTCGCCTACCGGTAATGGTCATTTGATTGCCCCGGCCTTCTCCGGTTCTCCCCGGGTAATGGGGCATCCCGAATATTCTGCCAAAGTGCTATTGCATGGACTGACGGGAGGGATAGATAATAAAGAATACGAAGGGGTGATGATCGCAATGAATTCCAATGACGATGAATACATTGCCTCAGTGATTTCTTATATCCGAAATGATTTCGGGAATTCAGGAAGTTTTGTTTATCCGGAATACATTGCCCAAATCCGAAAAGAAACTGAAGCCAAAAAGACGACCTATTCTTTCGATGAATTGGTAGGTGAAATACCTAAGCCTTTAACTTTTCAGGATAATTGGGAAGTTTCTGCGAGTAGCACAGCCGCTATAGGCGTAGGATATCCAAAAGACCCAAGCTATGGCTTTACTTTCAAAGGATGGAAATCAGAAGGAGGTCAGTCGGTTGGGACTTGGTTTAGCGTAAAACTTCCACAAGCCCAGAATCTGACTGAAGTCCAGTTTGATTCTGGGAAAGAAAATTTTCCGAAAAAGTATTCCGTTTCGATTTCTTCAGATGGAAAATCCTGGACCAAATTAGGAGAGGGGCAAGGAAAACCCGGTATCAATTCGTTCAGTTGGAAGCCTACCCAAAAAGCCAGCTATCTTAAATTGGAATCTCTGGAAAATGGAGATCAGCCTTGGGCAATGAAAAATGTAACGCTTTTTGCAAGGTAGTAGGGTTATATAGCCTTAAGAGGGAAGTCAGCAGCTTGTTGATTTCTCTCTGGGTTTATTTAATTGATTTTAAGCAAAATTTAATTTTTAAACACTCTTGGAATAATTAGTAATTATTTTTTGATTCATAAAATTTTACAAACCTTTAACTAAAATTCAATGAAAGTCCAAAAATTCCTTCTCTCTACGTTACTTGTAGCGTTATTTATTTCGGTTTCATTTGCTTCCCAACCTACTTTGGATGAGAAATATTTTGAAGGCAAATGGGCCGTCACTGTCAAAGATACCCCGCAAGGGACAGCTACCATTCCCATGAGGTTTGAGACTGTGGATGGGGTAACCAAAGGTTATTTTATGGAAGATGCTTCTGGGAATGAAAAGATCATGAGCTCGGTATCCATAAGCGGAGATGTGCTCACAGCTTATTTTAACATCACCGGATATGATGTTTACATGAGTCTTAAAAAAGTTGACGATGAAAGTGCTAATGGTTCGTTGATGGATATGTTTACTGCCGAAGCCAAAAGAATGAAATAATCCCCCTTACCTAGAATCAAAAAGCCTCGCTCAGGTAGTTACAGAGCGAGGCTTTTTTTACTTTTTACTTAGGGTAAAATCCGGAAGATACTTGATTTTACCACCCTCCATGGCTGATTCATGAGCCAAAATTCCTACGCAGGTGATATTGGCTGACTGTCGTGCATCCGGGTATGGTGCCCTTTCCTCTTTCAAAGCCAGCAAGAACTCATGTACCAAATGGGGATGGGATCCCCCATGACCTGAACCTTGGATAAAAGATAAATGCTGATTGTCATCGGAATCATAAACGCCTTGGGTAGTGAAAGGTGCAATCTCATCCGGAAGAAGATGTGCATAATCAGGGATTTTTACTTTTGAAGGTATTTCACCGGTATGAATTACAGAATCCTCATGCTCAATTAGTGTCCATTCGAAAGATTTCTTGGAGCCATAAACGTCAAAGCTTTCCCGGTATTGACGGGCGGTATTGAAAAGAGAGCGAGTCACCTCTGCCGCCAAATCTGAATCTTTCAGTTTGATATGACAGGTTTCTATGGCAAAAGGAGAACCATATTTCGGGATCAGATTTTCATCAATTCTTCCAGAACCCAAACAAGACACATATTCGGCCTGTCCTTTGGGTAAAGCCAACACAGGACCAACACAATGAGTCGCATAATGCATGGGAGGGAGGCCTTCCCAATATCCAGGCCATCCCGCCATTTCTTGCTGGTGGGATGCCCTTAGGAATTGGATTTTCCCCAACTCACCTTTATCATACATTTCTTTCACAAATAAAAATTCACGGCTATAGATTACCGTTTCCATCATCATGTAGGTCAGGCCAGTTTTTTCGGTAAGCTCGACAATTTGCCGACATTCATCGACAGTAGTCGCCATCGGCACGGTACAAGCTACGTGCTTTCCAGCCTTTAATGCTTTAATGGACTGTTCCGCATGATTTTGAATGGGAGTGTTGATGTGAACGGCGTCAATATTGGGATCTTTCAGCAATTCATCGTAGTCTGTATATACTTTCTCGATGCCAAAAGCCTTTCCGATCTCCTCTGCTTTTTCTTTGTTTCGTTGGCAAATGGCATACATGTTGGCCAAGGGATGTTTTTGATAAATCGGTATAAACTCCGCTCCAAATCCAAGTCCAATGATGGCTATGTTAATGGGTTTTTGGGTCATGGTAGGTGTTGTTTTTTGGGGTTATTAAAATTTGAAATTAAAAATCGCCTAGCAAAACTTTGATAAATTCTTCATTACAAGCAGAGTATAGAGTTTTCGGTTGTCAGTTCGAGCACCTGACAGACGGAAGTCTGGAGGTAAGAGGACCCTTCGACTCCGCTCAGGGTGACAAAAGGAAGCTTAGTCCAACGCCCATTTCTTCAAGAATTCTAAACCTTCCTTCGCGAATCCATCCTGAGAAGGAACCAAAGGCTTCCAAATGCAAACAGCACCTGCTAGCTCTTTGACTTCCGGAGTAAAGCTCTCTATGGAAATCGTTCCTTGGTAATTAATGGCCTCCAATCCTCGCTTCCAAGCAGCCCAGTTGGTTTGGCCAGTACCGGGTGTGCCACGGTAATTTTCAGATACTTGCACATGAATCAATTTATCACCGACTTGTTTGATGGCAGTTTCAATGCAAGGCTCTTCAATATTCATATGAAACCCATCCAAAATTGCCTTGGCTTGAGGTTCATTGATATCTTGAATCAATTGCATTAACTCAGAAGCGGTGTTGATCAAGTCCGTCTCAAACCGGTTGAGGGTCTCGATCGCTATCTCCAGCCCAAATTCCCCGGCTCTTTTGCAAACTTTTCGAAGGTTTGTCACTGCGCGATTCCATTCGATTTTCTTTTGCTCGGGAGAAACCAATCTCGCTTTCCCAACTGCAGAGTACATAGGGCCGGCCACAAATCCAGCCTCCAGTTCAGAGGAGATTTTGAAGCACGCATCCAAATAGTCAAAGCAGGTTTTGTGAAAGCTAGGATCCTCGTGGGTCAAATCTCTAGTTGGTCCAAATGCCCCACAGATAATGGGCCTTAACCCATTATCTGCCAAAGCTTTTTTCACTAATTCTATGTCTATTAATTCGGGATCCTCTACCGGAATTTCCACTGCATCGTAGCCAAAGCTTTTGATTTTTGGGAAAAGGTTAACCGTTTCTTTATTGAAAGGAGAGGTCCAAAGCCAAGTACTGACTCCAAATTCTATTTTTAGTGCCATCTTACTCTACTTTCATGATTCCGTTCATGATTCTCCAATGCCCAGGTACAGTACACACAAAAGGATACTCTCCAGGTTCGGTAGGAGCAATAAATACCAAGGATTCTCTTCCTTCCGGATCCACCAAAAGTGTAGCAGCGATCACTTGAGGAATTTTCGGAACGTAATTTTGCTCTGCGCCCTTAGGATCTCTAGCCAATTCGTCAGCTGCTTTCCCGATGATTTCCATAGACCCTTTTTGACCAATTACCAGATTGTGTTGCATAAAGTCCGGATTTTCGAAGTCAATGGTAACTTGAGATCCTGCTTTAACAGTGAAGGTCGCTTGGTCAAATTTCATTTCATGGGGCACCACAGACAGCTTCACCAAGGTTGTTCCATTTGCAGAGACGCTGGTGGCTGAAGCGCCCAGAAGATCCAGATCAGTACCTGGCTTTTTCAAGGCTAAGGTAGATTTGTTGCTTATTCTTCCAGAAAACATCCAGCCTCCTACATATTTTCCAACTTGATTTCTAGAATCGTTTTGTCCCACGCGAACTCTTCTTGGAGATAGTTCTTCCTTGAATAAGCCTTTAGTTTTAGCCATGCCGATTTCTTCACCGTTGATTTTCAAACTCATGCTTCCATCTTCCACCAAGGTGGCATTAATGATGAATTGCTCCTCAGGAAGGGGTTTTTTGGTACTGATGAGTGTCAATTTTTCATCCTGTGCAACAGCAAAGTGAAGAGCATCCTCAAAAATGTACAAACTGTAACCATTAGTATTGTTGCCAGAAGCCACCAAAATACCATCCATTGGATTATTGCCTTTGGAAACAATCATTCGAATCTCAATCTCTTTTCCAGCTATGTCGGGAGGAAAGAGGATGGAGTTTCTTGAATCCAATGGATATTGCTCTGCCACCAAGCTTCTGCTGATTCGGTCGGCTAGTGAAAATTCTGTATCGGCATTGGCTTGTAGAGCCTTGGAATTGTCCAGTTTGGCAAATTCTGTAGGGTGGGATAAAACCGCTGCAAATACCGCCTGAGGTATATAGGCATCTTTTCCATTTTCTTCATTTCGAGCCAGTTCGACTAACTTTTTGGCAGCTTCTTCGGAAAATGGCATATCTGAAACAGCCAAAAATGCATACTTTCGGGTATGAAGGTCGGCATCTTTGAGCACATTGGAGTTTAAAATAGCCTGAAGTGATGAGGTGTTTTTAGGCAATACTCTCAAAGCATTTTTCCGAACCGCAGCGGAAGGATGGGTTAAGGCTTTTTCTACTGCCTTTATGGCCTCCTGATTTCCATCTTCCAGTTCACCCAGTCCGTGAAGTGTCCATAATGCGTTGATTGCAGGGCCATTGATTCCAGCTTTGTCCACTTTTTGATCCCCAATCAAGGCATACAAATCCGACAGAATTGACTTGTCCTGCTTCTCTACAATCAATCTCTGGGCAGTCAATCTCCAGAACATGTTTTCGCTTTTCAAGGCTTTTATCAAGTCCTTTCCTTTGGCATCTTTGAGATCAAAGACCTCGGAATCTTCTCCTGCTTTATACTTTATGCGATAAATTCTACCATGCTGAGCATCCCGAAGTGGATTGATGTAAGCATTACCTGCCCCATTTTCAAATCCTCTTGGAGTTGGATTATGCTGTATGATAAAGTTATACCAGTCTGCCACCCATAATGCTCCATCAGGCCCTACTTCTGCATGAACGGGAGAGAACCATTCATCGGAGCTTGCGAGAATATTGAATCCATTTTTCTCTTTATAACCTGATCCATCAGCATTGATGATGGCATTGTGAAGTACTCGGCCGGTTGGCTCTGCCACAAAAGCAATTTTATTCCAGTATTTCTCAGGAAAGCTTCTTGCGGTGTAAAAATTATGACCTGCTGCTGCAGTGTAGCCTCCATGCCAGTCCACCTGTCTCAAGAAAGGCTCCAAATTAGGCATGTCGTAATGGGAGTCAATTCCATGAACCGTGTTGGCAGAGCCTTGAAATATAGGTCTTTTTACATAGTTGTTAGCCATGGAGAAATAGACGCTGTGCTGCCCATTGGCCGTAGAAATGAAGGTTTCGAAATCCTCTGTAAATCCAAGACCCCAGGTATTGTTGGAAGTATTTCCCAGATATTCCAAATTCTCTCCTGAAGGATCAAATCGGTAGACTCCCTGTCCAAATGAATGTCTCTTTCCGCTGACTTCTCCATTGAATCCTGAATAGCCCAATACACCCCAAATTTTATTATCAAAACCATATTTCAGGTTGGACGGGCCGGCATGAGTATCACTTTTCCCCCAACCGGTCATCAAAACCTCTCTGACATCTGCTATATCATCTCCGTCCGTGTCTTTCAAAAACAAAAAATCTGGAGCCATGGAGATCAGCATCCCTCCATTTACAGCCATGATGGAAGTAGGTATATTCAAATTATCCGCGAAAACAGTAACCTTATCGGCTTTTCCATCTCCATCGGTATCTTCAAGAATTTTAATCTTGTCATTGCCACCTTCAGTCCGAACTTCGTTTGGATAGTCCGTAGTCTCTATGACAAACAAGCGTCCTCTTTCGTCCCAAGTCATGGATATGGGATTAATGATCATGGGCTCGCTTGCAAAAAGCTCCATTTCAAACTCAATCGGCAACTGAACGAGTTTCATACTTTCCTCTGGGGACAAAGGCAACTGGAACTTGGGAGCCGGATCCCGTTTTTCGTAATTGGGTATTTCGGCATCTCTAAACACTGGAGTAGGGATTTCATAGGCTTGAAGTAATTCATTGACTTTATCTCCGACTGCCCAAAGAATTCCGTTGGCCAACAATTCATGAAACTGTGCTTGCTTCCAAGTTTCTTCATTATGGCCATAAGCGGTATAGAAAACCCGTCCTTTGCCTTCATTTCTGATCCAAGTGTAAGGCTCTTTGTGATCACCTTCCACACGCTCCATCAATACTTGCATATCAGGATTAAGGTGTGAATGCACATAGGTTTCGTCCCATGTTTCAAATTCTTCAATTCCGCTCATGATAGGGTGTGTGGCATCTACTATGTCGACAGTAAATCTCCCGGTTCCATGAGTGCTAAACTGACCGCCAACAGCACCAACGTACCAATCCGAATTTCTGAAACACCAAGAAGCGCTGTGAATGGGAATCAAGGCTTTGCCACTTTGGACATAGTCCTTTAGCGCTTTTTCCTGAGCAGATCCAATGGAATCATGATTGGCATAAATCATCAAGCCATCATAATTATTCAAGGTCTCCTCATTGAGATCATTCAAATCTGTGGTATAGGTGAGATTGATTCCTTTTTGGAATAAAGGAGCTGAGATATGCATCATCAATTTCTCTGAATTATGATGTTCGCTCTCATGTCCCAAGACTAGAATCTCTACTCTTCTGGGCTCAGTCATGGACAGAAAGGACTTTTTCCGGCCACAAGAACTCCACAACAAGGCCGTTGCAAAGAGTAGAAGACAAAAGCTTCTGAAGGTTAAGGATTTGGTCATTCTTTGGGTATATTTTTTCTAAGGATAATATTGAGAATAAATACTTTGAAAAACCTACTGTTTTTGATTGAATTATGACTGTTTTTTGTCAATTTTAAAGCCATTAGAGTAAAAATAAAGCACAAATACAGTGAAAAAACCTTTTCAAAAGTCTAGAATTCCAGAAGGAAAAGCCTTTGTGATTCAGGAATTAAAGGCCCCTTTTTTTGATGTAAACTGGCATTTCCATTCCGAATACCAGCTTTTTGTGGTTTTAGAAGGTCGGGGTACGCGCTTTATTGGTGACCATATGCAGGCTTTTAGGGAAGGTGACCTGGTACTTACGGGTCCTAATTTGCCGCATTTGTGGAAAAATGACTTAGCCTATCATGACCCCGCCAATGGTCTGATGACCCATGGAATAGTAATTTATTTTCCAGATAATTTTTTGAATGAGTCGGTTTTCACTTTGGAGGAGTTTGATTCTATCGCTCAATTGCTCCTGAAGTCTTCCCGAGGTATTCAGGTTATTGGGCATACAAACCCAATAATCAAGACCATGATGGTAGAACTGCTGGATCTTCAAGGAACCAAAAGCCTAATCCAGCTCATGAGTATGCTCGAGCTTATGGCTCAGAATCCAGAAGACTGCAAACTGATCGCTGATGCAGCCTATATCAATACCAACAAAGAATCCGAAAAAGACAGGATGGGTCAGGTGTATGAATATGTAATGCGAAACTTCCAGGGAAAAGTAAATCTGGAAGAAGCCGCTCAAATCGCTAATTTATCGGTTTCTGCCTTTAGCCGATTTTTCAAATCAAGGGTAAACAAGACATTTTCCGATTTTTTGACCGACGTTCGAATCTCACATGCTTGTAAGCTCTTGCATGAAACTGATAAAAATATCGGAGAAATTTCCTTCGAATGTGGATTTCCGACACTTTCGAATTTCAATAAACTCTTTCGGGAAAGAACACAAAAAACTCCTTTCGAGTATAGAAAGGAGTTTATTCAAAGCTTTTAGAATTCAGGAGAGGAGCTTTTCCTGTACCTCCTCAGCATAGGAAGAACTTAGAGGAACCAAAAACTTTCCCAATTGAAGCTGATGTCTTTCTACTTTTTTGACCAGGTTTTTATTTGCCAAAAAAGAGCGATGGGTACGGACAAAGTAGGAGGGTAGGAGTTTTTCAGTTTCTGAAAGCGTCATTCTACTGATGATTTTTTGGTTTTCAAGTTGGAAAGTGACGTAATTCCCTTGGGCTTCACAGTAGAAAAGGTCAGCAAAGTCAACTCGTGATTGCCCTTCAGAAGTTTTGACAAAAAGAAATGCAGCCTCATTTTTGGGTTGTAGGTCAAGCCACTCTTGTGCTTTTTGGCAGGCCTTAAGAAACCGACCTAGGCTAAATGGCTTGAGGAGATAATCCATGGCATTGAGTTCGAAACCTTTGACAGCATAATCAGAATAGGCTGTGGTGAAAATCACCATTGTTTCCTTGGGGACCATGGCCGCGAGATCAATTCCTGAAATATCAGGCATATTGATGTCCAGAAAGATCAAATCCACAGGATTGGATTTGAGGTATTCTAAACCCTGAATTGCATCTGTAAAGGTTTTTTCGAGTGCCAAAAAAGGAACCTTGGAAGCATGAGACTTCACGACTTCCAAGGCAAAAGTTTCATCATCGATGGCAATAGCCTTAATCATGCGTTTGAGAGTTGAACCGAAAGATGGACAAAGAAATCAGAATCATTGGCGATAATATTCAATTGATGCTGATTAGGATATAACAGGTCCAATCGCTTTTTCACGTTTTCCAATCCAATTCCCGATTCTTCCCGGCTTTTTTCACTGTTGGGTTTTTCTGGGTGAACGCTGTTGACCAAGTCCAAATGAACTGATCCGGACAAACATCTCAAATTGAGGCGAATCCATGATTTTTCTTTTGCAGAAATGCCATGCTTGAAGGCATTTTCCACAAATGGAATCAAGAGCATCGGAGCGATTTCTCCCTGACACTGACTCTCATTGATCTGGAGATCAATTTCCAAATTGGCTTGAGAACCAAATCGAAGCATTTGAAGGTCTAAGTAATTCCTCAGGTAATCAATTTCCCTGGAAAGCGGTATTCTTGGCAATTGATTTTCATGAAGCATAAAGCGCATCATATCTCCGAGCTTTTGGATTCCGTCAGAGGTTTTTTCAGCTTTCTCCATCAAGGCATTGGCATAAAGGGTGTTTAAGGCATTGAATAGGAAATGAGGATTGATTTGAGAGCGGAGAAAGTCAAAGCTCGCATTGCCCTGATCTACCTGGTTGGAAAGACTGTGAATTTGTCTGACAAAAGAATCATACTTTTTAAATAAAAAAGTAGTCAGAGGGAAAAAGATAAGCTGGATAAAAGCAACTGCTCCCAAGCCACCGATCAAGAATATCTCCTCCTGATTTTCTTCAACAGAGATAATCAGGAAAACAAAAAGCAGTGCAGCCACCAAACCCCAATTGAACCATCTGGACTGCTTGATAAGACCTTTTTTACGTTTTCCATAAACCAGGTAAAAGTTATAAAAGCTGGCGATAAGGATGACAGGAATGAAAATTCCGAAAATAATCGAAGGCCCTTGGCTAGCGATGGGTTCTAATTGAAGGAGAAAAAAGAAGGTAAACAAATAACCCAGAATAGAGCGGGTGATATTATAAAGTTGAAAATCACTGATTTTGGGGGGACTAAGTGCCTGAGAGAGTAGATTAGCCCCGATCATATAACAGGCATACAATACGACTATTCCCAAGAAAAACGTAGGAAATGGAGCATTGGTCAAGTTAGCCTGATACCCAAAAAGGGCACAGATAAAAAATGTAACCAAACCTACAATCAACATCAAGACTATAGGAAGGGCTTTTCTATTTTCACTCTGAAATTTGGGAATTAATACCTGATGGATCAGATGGAATGCCGTGTACAGCGCCGCCAATATGACTAGACGGCTCGCATATTTGAATATGCCAAAATCGGGGTCATCAGTAAATTGAGGGCGATAAATAAAGAGGATAAACAAAAAAGCGATTAGTGTGGCGCTGGTAACAATCCACCATTCGATTTGTCGGAAATCAAGACTTTTGGATTTCATAGTTGAGTTTAGAGATAATTTCGATCAGGACAAACTTTTCTAATGGCTACTTGGAACATTCTTTTGATTCAGAAAAAGAGCAAAATCAGGTTGTAAACCAATGCTGCTATGATTAAGAGCAAAAAGGATTTCCTTTTTTCCATGAGAATTGTAGGGTTTTAATTTTTCTTCAAGGATAAAGTCAAGGAAAAGCTCAATCAAAAAAATGTGACGAAATGGGGATTTCGAGGGGTGGATTTGGTTTTTCAGTGTCAGTGATCAGTTCCAGTGGTCAGTCGCAGTGATCAGTCTCAGTTTTCTGGGTCGGAGGGGAATGTTGGTATTAGGGTTGAAATTTGGAAGGTTGTAAAGCGGAAAAATCTTATCTGTGGGAATCTTTGATTTAAATCTGGCTTAACCTACCAGAAACAGGCTAGTCTGTGGGAAAATTGGAAAGTTTAAATCTGCGGATATCCCTGACTTTTTCTGTGTTAATCTGTGGGAAAATAAAGCGGTCGAAGCTATCAAGCCACTCGTAACTCGTAATTCGTAACTCGAATCTCTCAAAAAGGATATTTCATCAACTCAATTCCCCAAAGCCAAGGAAGGATGAAATAAACCATAAGGGAAATAATTAGAATGGAGAGAATATTCAACCAAAGGCCTGCTCGGACCATATCCTTCATTTGCAAATATCCTGATCCAAATACCACTGCATTGGGAGGAGTCGCCACCGGAAGCATAAAGGCGCAACTCGCAGCTAAAGTAGCCCCAACCATCAATCCAAACGGATGCAAATCCAACTTAATCGCTACAGAGGCTAAAATCGGTAAAAGCATGGAGGCAGTGGCCACATTGGAGGTCACCTCGGTGAGGAAATTAACTGATGCAATAATGATAACAAGTAAAATAAAGAAACTTATACCTTCCAATAAGGTGAATTTTTGGCCAATCCATTCTGCCAGACCGGTACTTTGAAATCCTTCCGCCAAGGCCAATCCACCACCAAAAAGAATCAATACACCCCAAGGAATTTTCTCCGCAGTTTTCCAGTCCAAAATCCTTTTTCCTTCAGAAGAGGAGGGGAGGATCAACAATAAAACCACACCGGTCAAGACTATAATCGTATCGTCTAATCCGGGGATAAATTTTGCCAAAAGAAAGCTTCGGGTAATCCAAGAAAAACAAACTAATCCAAAGACAATCAGGACAATCTTTTCCTCAAAACTGATTTTTCCCAGTGCTTTTAACTGGTTGGAAATAACAGATTTACCTCCGTCTAGTTCAAATGTTTTCGGAAGCTTATTTCCAAAACTTACTAGGTAGTACCAACAGATAAACAAAAGAACCATAGCAAATGGGAATCCGAAAAGCATCCATTCATTAAATGGAATTTCATAATCGTAAAGCTCCTTGATGACCGCCTGCATAATGGCATTGGTGGGAGTGCCGATTAGCGTCGCCATACCGCCGATTGAAGCAGAATAGGCGATTCCAAGCATGATATTTTTCCCCAGTTTATCCGCCAAAAGCCCATTGTTTTCACCTAACTGAGTCTTAAACTGAGAAACTACAGCCAAACCTATGGGTAACATCATCAGGGAGGTAGCAGAGTTGGAAATCCACATTGATAGAAATCCTGTAGCCAAAATAAATCCCAAAACTGTTGTCCTAAGATTAGTGCCCAATAAATATATTATGTTAAGTGCGATTCTCCGGTGGAGATTCCATTTTTCAATTCCTGTGGCCAATAGGAACCCACCCATATACAGAAGAACAGTAGGATGCATGTAATTAGCAGAGACATCACTGATTTTCAATAAACCAAGGGTTGGCATGAAAATAAGCGGCAATAAGGCAGTGCCAGCAATAGGTAGCGCTTCAGTAATCCACCAGATCGCCATCCAAGCTGTTAATGCAAGCATGGCTTTAGCCTCAGGATTTAATCCGGGAGTTTCAACCAGAAAAACAATAAATAGAAATGAAACAGGTCCAAGGAATAATCCCGATCGTGAAAGCCAATTCGTCATGTGGGTGAGGAGTAAACAAATCGTATTACATGCAGCGACCAAGATAAGAAATGATTCTTTTTGGATAGAGTAAAATTGTATTTAACATAATATAAATTATATAACATATAATAATAATTTCTTCCTCTCCACGAGGGATAAATTATCAAAGCGCGTCTAAGAATAAAAATATAAACCGACAAAGCTATGAGCAATCATCCTCTTTCGAAATTAACTTTAATCCTCTTCGCTATTTTGCTCATGAGCAGTTCATGCAATGACCAAGAATCCATAGAAGAAGAAATCGCTTCAGATCTCCACCCTGCCTTTGCAGAGTTCGATCAAGGCAATACTGAGATTTATTTGGATGGCTACAATGTGGTGATTGAAACCAATGGGCTTCCAAACCACAAAACTGTTTACTGGGGTTTGGGTCATGAGCTATATCAGCCTGAACCCGGTGTTCAACTAACGCCTTCTATCATTCCTAATTTTAATGGTGCCGCAACCTTGAGAGTTACTGCCAGTCCAAAGAAGGCCAGTTCGACCACTTCCACAAGTTTAGGAGCTATCGGTATCGCGATTAGTGGAGCCTATATCTATAATGACCAAGAAGGCAATGGTCCATTAGGACAAGCAGCTGCTTCATTGGATTATACGGGAGGCCACATCGGACCGGGTCAATATCATTACCACGTAGAAACAAAAGCTTGGACTAATGACGATGAAAACTTGGTAGGAATCATGGCGGATGGATTTTTCCTATACGGAAGAAAATGCCATTCCACCGGTAACCATCCAACCGACCTAGATGATTCCGGAGGACACACGACTATCACTCAGCATTCCTCAGTTGCAGAATATCATTACCATATCGAAAATGAACTATACCTCAACCAATACTATCTCCTATTTGCGGGTAGATATCAGGGCACTCCTAGTAGAATTAACTAGGATTTGGGTTTTCGTACCTTTAATTGTGTTAATCAGCAGTTGCGGTACAAATACAACAGAGCCCTCAATTCCTGAGATTTATGTGGACAAAACTGACCTTATACTTCACCCTAATGAAGGCAAATGGTACTTTGAAGGCCAGCCCTTTAGCGGATTTGCCCTTACCTATCATGAGAATGGAGCTATGGAGGAAAAGGTCGGTTTTTACCTAGGAAAAAAAGAAGGTCTTGCCCAAAAATGGTTTGAAAATGCCGTTTTGGGTAGTGAAATGAGCTATTCGGCCAATAAAATCCAAGGTTACAAAAGGACTTGGTGGCCCAATGGAGCCATGAGCAGTGAAGCTTATTTTGAAGATGGCGTAGTGACGGGAGTCCAAAAAACCTGGTATAACAATGGGCAAATTGCCAGATTGACCACAGTTAAAGATGGGAAGCCTGAGGGAATACAGCAGGCTTGGCTGAGCAACGGGAAAATTTACGCCAATTTTGAAGTCAGAAATGACCGAATATTTGGCATGAAGAGATCCAATTTGTGTTATTCTTTAAGCGAAGAAAAGATTATCAATGAGACAGTTAGTGATATGGATGACAGCCTTGGTGCTGACTTCCTGCAATAGTCCTGAAAAAGCGGATTCCAGTAAAGTAAGCGTTTTGCCCTACTATGAGGAGGCTACTTTTACACCGAAATGGTACGATGAAAAATCACTGCCCCCAGATTTTCATCAAATCCCCGAGTTTTCATTAGTCAATCAATTGGGAGAGGTAATCACCGAAGAAACCATCCATGGAAAAATTGCTATCGTGGATTTTTTCTTTACTTCCTGTCCTGGAATTTGTCCCAAAATGACCGAAAACATGACTTTGGTTCAAAATGAATTCCTGAAGGATGACTTCGTGATTTTGCTCTCTCATTCGGTAACTCCAGACTTTGACAATACTGCTATTTTGAATGAATATGCTGAGAAAAAAGGGGTTATTGCAGGAAAATGGCATTTACTTACTGGAGATCGATCCGAAATCTATTCGCTTGGAAGAAATGCCTATTTCGCTGAGGAGGATTTGGGATTGTTGAAAGGTCCGGATGATTTTTTGCACACTGAAAATTTTATTTTGCTCGATGGAAACAGACAAATCCGTGGAATCTATAACGGATTGAATAAAACATCTGTCAATCAATTGATTGAAGATGTTAAAACCCTCCGTCAATCACTTTAAATCTCTACTAATATCCATCATCTTTCGCAGGATAGGAATAATGGCTAAAGCCCTCCTATCCTGCTTTTTTTTAATCGGCAGATCAAAGAATTTTTTGTGATTCTTTTCACCAAGGTATTTAAACCTATCAAAACCAATGCTTTGTGATTTGATTTTTTAACCCAAAAAAAATAATAACCCGCGAGGGATTCCAAATCACATCACGTCTTTATCGGTATCCAAACTATTAAAAGACATGAGAAAATTCCTTTTGCCCCTACTCCTTCTCAATTTTCTGCTGGCCTGTGCCCCAGACGATATTGAACCTGTAGAAGAAACCACAACAGAAACTGTCTCCGACAAAGATTTCCAAATTCCGGATTGGACGACGGCTACCCACAGCAATGATGCTGATCCTAATTTTGACGAGATATTTCAAGACAATACCGTAAAACGTATTGACATTGTGATAACCTCAGCTCGATGGAAAAGCATGCTAAGCAATATGACCAGCTTATATGGTGCTTTTGGCTCAAGGACAGGAGGCAATTCATTTTCATCTGAGGATCCCATTTTTGTTCCTGCTGAGGTATTTTATAAAGGGAAACAATGGTACCGAGTTGGGGTTCGATTTAAAGGGAATTCCAGTTTGGCTTCCACCTGGAGAAACGGCAACATGAAGCTTTCCTTCAAATTGGATTTCGATGAATTTGAAGATGATTACCCTCAGATCAAAAATCAGCGGTTTTACGGATTCAAGAAGTTGAGTCTTAAAAACAATTATAATGATAAATCCATGGTGCGGGAAAAAGTATCCGGGGATATTTTCAGAAAAGCAGGACTTGCCAGTTCCCATACTGCCTTTTTCACTGTCTATGTAGACTATGGAGAGGGTCCCAAATACTTCGGACTGTACACATTGGTAGAAGAAGTTGACGATACAGTCATTGAAACCCAGTTTGCTGACAAAGATGGAAATCTCTACCAGCCAGATGGTACCGGAGCCAGTTTTGCTCTAGGTACATTTAGTGAGGCAGTTTTCACCAAAGAAACCAATGAGGATGCGGCTGATTGGACAGATATCAAGAACCTGTTTTCCGCGCTGCATGCCAGCAACAGAACTACAGATCCTGGCACATGGAGAAGCAACTTGGAGGCAGTATTTGATACGGATGTGTTTCTTAAATATTTGGCAATCAATACGGTTATCCAAAACTGGGATACTTATGGCAGAATGACCCATAACTATTACTTGTACAACAATCCCCAAACCAAAACCCTGAATTGGATTCCTTGGGACAATAATGAAGCACTTCAAACAGGTAATCAGCAAGGTTCTTTACCCTTGAATTTCTCAGGACTTTCTGCTTCTCAATGGCCCTTGATTGGGTACTTGTATGCGGACCCAGTGTATAAGGCAAAATATGATGCCAACGTCAGGGAAGTAATCAATGGTGTGTTCAACACCACCGATATGCATGCGCTTTATTCTTCCTACGGTGCATTATTGGAGCCTTATGCGACTACTGAAGTTGCGGGTTATAGCTTCCTGAGCAATAGTTCTGAATTCCAGTCAGCAATCAATACGCTAAAAACGCATGCTACCAGCCGGGCTGCAGCAGTGAAATCTTATTTGGGGGATTAATTCCCCCTAGACTCCCCTATCCTAGGTAGTATCAAGAAGCTGTACACACTCATCACCTAAGTATCTCTACTTCCTGCGAAAACTTGGGCATTCCGCTTAAACGGAATGTGGGTAGGCTACCCTTGATTTATCAATTTCAATAACTAAAGAAACTTATGTTTGAATTATTTCCGGATCAGCCTGTATATGAGTATCCACAGCTAGTCAATATCACCTATTCCTTTATTTGGGCTTTTGTGCTGTCTTCCATGATAGCCATTACCCACAAGCTCACCTTTACAGGAGAATATTATCCCAAAAACTTCTTTCAATCCTTGGTTTTGGGCGCGGTGGTGACCACCATGGTTATGATGGCAATTGGAGATAGCCTTGCCAGAGGTCTGGGTGTCTTTGGTGCTATGGCCATCATTCGATTTCGAACCCGGGTTGATGATCCGCGGGATGTTCTCTTTCTGTTTGCTGCATTGAGTACAGGTCTAGCGATTGGGGTATATGGATTCACAATTTCTTTTGTGGGTTCAATCCTCTTCTGTTTCGTAGCCGGATTGCTTCATCTCTCACCTTTTCGAAGCTATTCTCATCACAATCACTTGTTTCTTACCATTCAAGAATCCGGTGTATTAAAAAAGGTAGACTCACTTCTAAAGCAGTATTGCAAGGACTTCCGGACCGTTTCCATCCAACATACCCGGGAGAAAGGTACTCGCTATCACTATGCCGTGACTTTGAATCGAGAACAAGCGAAAGATGACCTAGTGAATGCCCTTTTTGAGGTGGAAGGGGTCTCTCAAATCAAATTATCCTCCAACGAAATCCTTGTAAACTAATGAGACTCTTTTCAAACTGGTTTTATAACCTGATAGCCTTGATGTTAGTCGCCATGCTGTATATCAGTGGTCGGTATTTCAAAGGAAGTGGAGAAGCTTCAATTGGGATTGCACAAACCTCTGAATACAAGGTGAAAACTGAGAAATCCGCCTTGGTGAAAGCTATTCATGTAGTCCCGGGTATGGAAGTGAAAGAAGGTGAGTTATTGGTGGAGCTGACCAGTGAAGCCTTAGAAATGCATATCGCCAAGCTTACCAATAGAATCGCTGTGCTACGGTCGGAACTTTCGGAAAAAGCAAAGCTGGCGAATGCTGAAATCTCCTACATCAAAGCTCAAAGTGAGATTAAACTAGAAGAGCTCGAGTCTGAAATTTTGGAGTCAGAAAGTGAAATCCAAATGAATGAAGCACTCACCAAAAGCTTCGGCAACGAAAAAAAGGCAAGTGACAACTCTCCATCAGCTATTAAGATCAGATCGCTGAAGCTTCAAAAGCAAAAGCATTTGGAGGCTATGAATATCAAGATTGAGGATGTGGGCCAGGAAAGTTCCACCGAGCAACATTTGCTGAAAAATCAAATAGAACTGCTGGAAAGCGAGTTGAAACTGCTTGAAACCGAAAAAAGCAAGTTGAACAAATATGCCATTGCCTCCGGAGTGGTGAAGAATGTATATGTAAAACCCGGGGAGCAAGTTGACTCATTCTCCCCTCTTTTGGAGATCAATCCTTTACATCCTACCACCGTGGTCGCATATCTGGTGGGTAAAAAAACTGCTGAATTCTCGGTGGGAAAATTAGTCTCTGTGGCTTCCTATGACCAGAGAAGGAATTCTGTCCAAGGCAAAGTCATAGGCTACGGCTCCGTCAGTGAATTGCCGGAAATACTTCAAAAATCCACAGCGACTCAAGCTTTTGGTCAGCAAGTATTCATTGAGATCCCAGAGGACAACACCTATTTCAATGGAGAAAAAGTTTTGATCCGATAAGCAAGATGCAAGCGAAAAACTCTTCAAGTGAACGACTCTGCTGAGACTACATCTGGCCGAAAAAACCATTATATAATGATCAAAAGACTAATTATTGGATTGATATGCTTGCCTTTCCCCGTTTTTGCGCAGGTATCCATGGAAGATTTCCTCTGGTCAGCACTGGATGCTCCAGAACTAAGGGCTCTCCAGCAGCAAAATGCGTATCTGGAGACCAAATCTTATAAACTTGCTCCTATTCGAGGTGTGGAATTCCGCACGGAAACCAACCAGTTAGATCCTCAGCGCCAGGATTTTGCTTTAAGATTAAATCCTGCCAACCCCGGGGAGATCAAGCGCAACAATGAGTACTTCAAGACTTATCAGGAGGCAGTTCAACTCAACCAGGATAGAAGCTTGAAGGAGTTGCTCCACCTGCACTATTCAGCCATTATAGATTGGACCTACTTACAGGAACAAATTAAGCTGAAAAAAGAAGATCAGCAGATCACACACTCCTTACTTCAAATTTTGGAGGCTCAACGATACTCTAGCTTTTTTGATGCAGAGGATTATGCAGAACTGAAGGTGGATCTCCTTGAGAAGCAGTCGGAGTTGGAGGAATTGTCCTTCGAGGAGGAGATTTTGAGGAAGAGAATAGAATCACTTTCTCCTTTGGCGAAGGCCCAAGAAATTGACTGGTCTATGACTTGCTTGATTTCTACTGATAGGATTGAACAATGGATCGAGCGGTATCAGGTTTCCTCTGAAAACGGAGAAATTGCCTATCGACAAAAACTGGTAGAATTGGCCAGCGCAGAATGGGCATTGGAAAAATCCAGTTTGAATATTGGATATGTCCAAGCTCAGTACCAACAATACCGCCTTGAACAGGAAAGGAGTCCCTGGAGCATTGGTCTCGGAGTGAGACTCCCCCTATTTAACCCCAACAAGGGGAAAATGGCGGAAAAAAAACTTGATATCATTGAGGCCCTAGGAGAATTAACCCAGGCTCAAAATGAGCAAGAGGCGGGGCTATTGATGATGAAGACAAAAGTAAAAAACCTGACCCAGCGGTATAGAACAATTCAATATCAATTGGAAGAACTGGACATGGACGGATTGGGCAATACCCTGAGTGAGATCAAAGATAGTAATCCAGTAACAGAACTAAAGCTCAGAAGAAGTCTGGTAAAATCTAAAAACGTCTCAGCGCGGCTAAAAAGAGATATTTACCAAGCTTATATAGACTATTTGAGTCATTCTGAACTATTGCAAAAGCTTCCGATGATAAATTATCTACAATCGGAATTTTTAGATAGATGATTAAGTTAAAAGCCCGAAACTGATTGGTTTCGGGCCTTTTTATAACTTTTAAATTATTGAGCTTTCAACTTAAAATTCAATAGTGAAATCTTACCTGAATTATTCGAACCATTTGCTCTTCTCCTATTCCATGCACTCGATAGACCAATCGGTGTTCGCTGGTTATCCTTCTTGACCAATAGCCCGCTAGATTTCCTTTCAAGGGCTCAGGTTTACCTTTTCCTTTGAAAGGGTTTCGTTTAATTTCTTGGATCAGTTCATTGATTTTGGACAAAATATCCGGATCATGTTCTTGCCAATACAAGTAATCTTCCCACCCATGATTTGTAAATGCAACTTGCATTTATTTGTCCAGATTGATCTCTTTCATCAGAGTCTCCCCTGCTTTGTCCTGCGCCATACTTTCCAGAAGCCTTTGAGCATTAGCTTGCGTGGAGAGTAAATAGGCAGTCTCTTCCATGGCATTATATTGATCTAAAGTCAAAACGACAAAGTCTCTTTTTTTTGGCCCTGAAAGGATCAAAATATCCTGATCGTCCTCAATTTCTTTGAGGCGCTCTTTCATATTTGCTCGAAAGTCTGAGATTGTAGCTGTCTTCATATATCCATAGAAACTTAAAACATCAAGATAAGTTACAGAAAAACGTGCATAATTCTGTACTTTTTTTTGAAAATTCCATTCTTTAAACTTTTCAAGGATCAAAAACTCAATCCTGATTTTCTGAGTACATCTTCTTTGCAATTTTTCGAATGGACCATTTTTCAACCCATTTCTACCAAATTTTAATTCTTTCCTTAGGCTCTTTATAATTTTTATCCCCTGGCTGAATTCCATAGGCAGCATAGAAAGGCTCAAAATTCATAAGAGGCCCATTCACTCTCCACATGGCTGGAGAATGGGAATTGGTATTCACATAGTTTCGCATAAATTCATCCCTTGTTTTCACTCTCCAGATTCTGGCAATAGAATAGCAAAAACGCTGATCCGGAGTCAATCCGTCGATTTTTGTAGTATCCTGGCCTTGTTGGGTCAGCTTGAAAGCATTGTAGGCGATGTAGATTCCCCCATTGTCAGCCGTATTTTCTCCAATTGTCATTGCACCTTTGACAGGAACAGAGTCCAAAACAGTGAAGGTGTCATATCGATCGATCAACAATTGTGTTTTGGCTTTAAACTTCTCATAATCCTCCTTAGTCCACCAGTTTTTTAGATTTCCATTTTTATCAAACTGAGCCCCCTGATCGTCAAAAGCATGGGTCAGTTCATGGCCAATTACCATTCCTATGCCTCCATAATTGATGGCATCATCTGCATTGGGATCAAAATAAGGGTACTGGAGAATCCCTGCCGGAAAGACAATTTCATTCAAGGAAGGATTGTAATATGCCGTCACCGTGCTTGGAGTAGTCCCCCACTCCGTCTTGTCAGGTGCTTTTCCAAACTTTTCCAATTGATATCGGGCATTGTCTTTTCGCAAGGCCAATGCATTTTCGAAATATTTTTCACGGTCAATGGACACCGGATATTCTCTCCATTTATCTGGATAGCCTATCTTTTTGGTGATGGCATAAAGCTTTTCCTTGGCCTGGGTTTTGGTACTGTCGCTCATCCAGTCCAAGTTGTTGATCCGCTGTTCGAAGGCCTTCTGTAAGTTGTTGACAAGATCTAATACTTTTTGTTTCGCATTCTCATCAAAGTATCGCTTCACATACAATTGTCCCAGATCAAAACCTAATTGCTGATCCACTTGCTGAACCATTTTTTGAGCGCGGGTCAACTGTTTAGATTGCCCAGAAACGGCTTTGGTGTATTCAAAAGCGGCTTTTTCAAAAGGAGAACTCAGATAGTTCGCGTATTCGGTCAAGGTGTGAGCTCTGAGATAAGTTTTCCAATCCTCCAATGAGACTGATCTCAAAAGCCCATTGAGCTTGTCATAATAAGCCGGTTGCCTGATGTCAAGAGAATCTGCCTTTAGTCCCAAACCTTCAAAAATCTCTTTCCAGCTAATATTTCCATGTTTTTTATCCAAATCAGAGACGGCGACCTTGTGATAGTTTTCTTTCACTACTCTACGCTCGATTCGGGTTTTATGGGATTCCGCCAACTGCTTTTCTATCTCAAAAACTTTGGTCGCAGCGGTTTCGGCATCCTTTGCCATTTTACCTGTTAACTGAAAAAGGGTAGAAAGGTAAGTATGGTAGGCTTTCTGAATTCCAAGCGTGGAAGAGTCTGTTTTGAAGTAATAATCCCGATCTGGCAAGCCAAGGCCGGTTTGGCTCAAATGAATGATGTTGATGGTACTATTTTCATCATCCGGGGAAATTCTCAGGCCAATGAGGGATTCACTGCTGTATTGGAGCTCAGCTACCAAATACTTCTCTAAATCTGATAAAGAGCCAATGGCGTCAATTTGCGAAAGCTTAGACTGAACCGGTTCAAAGCCGCGTGAGTTGATCGCAAGGGTATCCATGCCTGAAGCATAGAAATCTCCAACTTTTTGCTCAATGCTGCCTTCAGGATTTTGGGTGGCTGAAACTTCCTCAAGGATACTTTCAAGTAGTTTTTTCTGCGGAATGTTAAGGAAAGAATATGACCCAACTCCCACTTGGTCAGCGTCTATTTCAGCAGAGTTATACCATTTGCCATTGACATGCATAAAGAAATTATCTCCGGGGCGAATGGTGGAATCTATGCCCTGTAAATCAACAAATACTCTTTGTTCCGAATCATCTTGAAGTTTGGGATTACATGCCCAAATCACCGCAAATGAAATCCAAAAAAGCTTTTTCATAGGAAGGATGTTTTTTGGAGGAAGTTAGGAGAATTTCCTAAGGACAAAAATCCGCTCCTGTAATCTCTCCGCATTGATAAAGCCGAAAAAAATGCCTTCTAGAATGGAATTATAACCGGGAACTTGGAAAACACCCGATAATCTCATTTCTTTCTTTATCAATTCAAAAACTGGATGATTGACGAAAAAAGCTGTTTACAAGCCATTGCTGGAGGAAGCGAAGAAGCCTTGGAACAGCTGTATAACCGGTATTCTAGTCGGGTTTACAATACACTTCTGAGTTATACCAAAAATGCCGAAGACGCTGAAGAATTGCTCCAAGATGTGTTTGTCACCATTTTCAATACGGCATCTAATTTTCAGTTTAACTCGTCAATAAGCACCTGGATTTATCGAATCACGGTCAACAAGTCCTTGGATTTTCTGCGGAAAAAGAAAAGTCAAAAGCGTTTTGGGATTTTTACATCCTTGTATATCAAAGACTCAGCAGAAATAAAATACGAATCCCCTGACTTTGTGCACCCAGGAGTGAAAATGGAAAACCAGGAAGATGCCAAACACTTATTTAGAGCAATCGATCAATTATCCGAAAATCAGAAAACAGTATTTATCCTAACGCAAATAGAAGGACTACCCCAGCAGGAGGTGGCGGAAATCATGAACCAAACCCGGAAGGCAGTGGAATCATTGCTTGCAAGAGCCAAGGCAAATTTGAGACAGGAATTAGAAAAATTTTTCCCGGAGCGAGGGATTAACAAAAAGAATACGTCAAGATGAATATGAAAAGAGAAGATGCAGTCAATCGAGTCTTAACTAGTCTGGAGGGAATCCAAAGGGCTGAGGCTCCCAAGCACGGTTTTTCGAAAATCCAGCAAAAACTGGCACAGCAGAAGACAATTTCTATAAAGGAGGAATCTACCGGCAAGGCTTGGATGTGGATTGCTGCTTCTTTGGCATTGGTACTAACTTCTAATATCTGGGTAATTTCTAACAGAATGAATACTGAATCCACTTCCTCAAATGTGGAAATCGTGAGCGAATACCCTCAGTTGATTTCTGATTTTAACCTCTATGACAATGAATAAGTCAATTTATAAAATCGGATTTTTTATCCTCTTGGCAATAAATATTGCCTTGATGGTAATATTCTCCATGGGTCCCAAACGGCCGCCCCAAAGGCCTATGCCTAACCAAATAGGAATCAAGGATGAGATTGCCAGGGAATTAGGCTTTTCTGAAGAACAAAAATCTCAATTTGAGATCATGGCCAAGGCTCACCGGGAGAATATCACCAGTTTGGAAAAAATTGAAAGGACCTTGATTAGCAACTATTTCGATCAATTGAGCCAAGAAAATCCGGAAGAAAAAAAGATTAAGCTGATGGAGGAAATACAAGCTATAAACAGGGAGAAAATAGAAGTGACTTTTTCTCATTTTGAAGAGCTAAAGGGGCTATGTGCCCCAGAGCAATTGGAGAAATTTGAGGAAGTGATTGCAAAAATTCTTCCAGCCATTACAAACTCCGGGCCTGCTGGTCCCCCTCCCGGAAATCCTCCTCGATAGAAATGGAAGTCAATTAATCCCCATCTCTTTTTTACAGAATCCTGCTTTTGACAAAAGCAGGATTTTTTATTTCTCAAACCATTCAATCTTTTTCCAGAATTAATCAAAAAAAGGGTCTTTGAATAAAAGAATTTTCATTGAAGCGAGGGATATCAATGGACTTGGCGTCTATACTTTCAAATACTCGAAGAAATGAAAAAACTAGGCGACATAACAAATTTATTAGTGATAGTAGCCTTAATAGCTTCATCCTATAGCTGCAAAGAAGACTTGAATTTGGATACTGAAGTTGGAACCGTCCTTGAAGTTGATCCTGATCTTTTTTTAAAAGGAACCATCGTATCGATTGTTCCTTGTACTCTTTCCAATGGGACCAGCACCACTTGCTACCAAATTGTAGCCGGGATACCTACAGATCATCAGCTAGGACCTTGGTGTCCTGACAATATCTACGATGGTGCCGAAGCAGGAGGCATTTGGCTGGACAATGGAAAAGTCATTGAGGTGGATGGGGAGTTTGTGAAAAATCTTGCCAGCTTCTACAATGACAACACCTGGAAAATGTACGATTCAGATGGAAACATCTACAAGACTACCACTCTGGATGATTGCATCAATGCAGCTAATCCGAATGTAGGAGCCGCCTACAAAAATTTCTGTGTGGAATGTGTGCCTGAGCATATCACAGGCCTGACCAGAACTTGGTTGATTCCGACCAAACCAGTCAAATTGAATGCATCGGCAAGTTTTTCCGGTCCCGGTTCTTCTTTTGGGCCTTCGGTTCGGGGAATCGCATTCAACGGAACTGAGTTTTCAGCTTCTGCTCCTGTCAACAATATCCTAGGAGCCTACACCCTGGCTCCATTTGACGATGCCGGTGGTCATATCAATGTGCATCAAGGCTACCACTATCATGCAGCAACGGGAGTTTCCACCACAATTGCACAAGAGGATGGGCATGCGGGAATGATTGGCTATGCGATGGATGGACACAGGATCTATGCCCAACTTAATGAAGATGGAACGGAACCTACAGATTTGGACGGTTGCAGAGGGCATTACGATGAGATCCGAGGCTATCACTACCACGTGGATGCTCCTGGGGCTAATAATTTCATCAATTGCCTGTATGGAGCTTACATCTATTAATGATCGAGTCCTAACAAAATTATTCTGAGATGAGAAAACTAAGCCTACTATTCTCTTTTCTGCTTGCCTTTGTGGTTCCTGCAAAAGCCCATGATCCGGATTTATCCTCCCTTTTGATAATTGAGCAGGAATCTGGCCAATGGATCCTCCAGGTAAATGCTCCGCTGACAGCGCTGGAGTTTGTCGTAAATGATACTTACGGAGAAAATTCCTTTGAATCAGTAAAAGAATTCAATCAATTGCTCTTAAGCGCATTTAGGGAGAAAATTACCTTGAATGTCAATGGAAAGGAGTTGCATCTAGGGCATGGTTTGGTGAGTTTAGGGCATGCGACCACGATAGCATTTGAACTTCCCACAATGCCTGAACAAATAGAAACACTAATTGTGGAAAATAATGGTTTTGAAAACATCCGTCATAGTCAAGCCATCTTTGGCCTTATCCGGGAAGGAATGGAAAAAAGCCAGTTTATCCTCAATGCATCCAATGATTACCAACTTTCTCTCAAAGTGGAGGGAAATCAGGTGATATTAGTAGAAGAGGCTGAAAATAAAAGTTTCTGGATTTTGTCCGGTCTTATGGCCCTGTTGCTTTTTCAAGTAAGTTTTATCCTTTATAAAAAGAAATGGAGAAGATCAATTTCACAAAATGAATCTCTCCAAAGAGCTTAATGAAAAATGCAAATAATGTATATCCGCTTTCTAACCAATAGGCCATTCACAATAAATAAAATCCCGATTGAGGTTCAGTTTTAGCCAACTTCGGTCTTCGGTCTTCCCACCGCCCAACAAAAGGAATTTTTGATTGCGGTGCAATTGCGGATAATCCTAATGTTAATACAAAGAGGAATTCAAACTTAATCTCCGTCAAAGGATCAATTAATCCCACTCATTAAACCAATACTCATGAACACCACACTAAAAATCATCGCCGCTGGATTCCTAGCTTTTTCAATAAATGGATGCGCCTCTCACAGCAAGGAAACTGCTAATGAACATCCTATCAGGCAAAGTCTCCAGGGAAGGACTCAAGGAGGTCCACCACCTAGCGGGCAAGCTCAAGGAAGGCCTCAAGGAGGACCTCCAAGTTTCACACAGCTTTTGGAAGAGATGGACGCCAACAAAGATGGGAAATTATCAAAAAGTGAAGTCAGAGGGCCTTTACAGACAGATTTTGAAAAAATAGATGTCGATAAAGATGGGTTCTTATCGGAGAAGGAAATTGCAAATGCTCCACGCCCCCAAAGACCAGCTCCAAAAATTTAATAGGTTAAAATTTCAAAGGCTTTCCGGAAGATTCTGGAAAGCCTTTTTTTTGAACAATCATCTTTATTTGCTTCCAACTATTTTTCAAATGGATAGCCTGATGATTCTACTACCAATGAAAAATACCTGATAAGTGATATAGTAGAATGGTGTGAAAAGCTCGATTACTGCCTAGAAAAAAAGATTTGTAGTAGTAATGTGAAAGAATTGATGTATTCCATTTTTTTCTATTGCTAGGTTGAGTTCCTAATTTCATATATCAAAAATTATCTTGGAATTCCAAAAAATTTTGTTTTTACCTGACTAAACTTTAAAAATCAATCGTGTCAAAAATTAAAGAACCCAAGCTTCTTGAAGTATTTATTGGAGAAGAAAAATTCTTAAAAATTTCCGACGTAGACGAGATGTCTGCATTTTTTATGAGTATCATCAGTCCTTCCAACCATTGGCTGTTTGTCGGTAGCAATGGTGGTATTAGTGCCGGAAGAAAAGACCCTGAAAACGCACTTTTTCCTTACTACACAGATGATAAAATTATTGAATCTTCAGAAATCACGGGTTCCAAAACCATTTTAAGAATTCAAAAGGATTCTGAGACTTTCATCTGGGAACCTTTTTCAATTCATTTTGCGAATCAGTATAAACTGAGAAGAAACCTTTACAAAAACATTTACGGCAACAAGATCCTTTTTGAGGAGGAAAACCTTGACTTGCAGCTCAGTTTTCAATATCAATGGTCAACTAGCGAGCAATTCGGTTTTGTCAAAACTAGCCGGATAAGTAACCTTTCAGGAAATTCAATCCATCTTTCCTTTTTGGATGGGATCCAAAATATCATGCCTCAAGGGGTGGGAAGTGCTCTTCAGAATATGAGAAGCAACTTGGTCGATGCCTATAAAAGAAATGAGCTGGACCGGGATAGCGGCATCGGGATTTTTGCACTGAGTGCCATCATTGTGGACAAAGCGGAGCCTAGTGAGGCGCTTAAAGCGAACATCGCTTGGTCACTTGGCTTGGAAAATCCAACCCGTCTCCTCTCCTCCTCCCAGTTGGACGCTTTCCGAAAAGGGGAAAATCCAAAAGAGGAAACCGATATAAAAGCCAAAAAAGGAGCCTATTTCGTATCCTCAGAGTTGGATCTACCAGTAGGAGAAAGCAAGGAGTGGATGATCATGGCGGATATCAATCAAAATGTTTCCCAAATCCGAGCATTGGCACATGTCATTAAAGGTGATCCACAGCTTATGCTCCATGTCCAACAGGACATCGAGAAAGGGACACAGGAATTGATCAAATTGAATGCGGCAGCTGATGCATTGCAACTTACTGCGGATTCCCTCAAGGACACTCGTCATTTCGCCAATTCGATGTTTAACATCATGCGTGGAGGGATATTTGACAGCAACTATCAAATTGAAAAGGCGGATTTGAGGGCCAATATCCTGAATGCCAACCGGGAAATTTTCTCTAAACACTCAAAAAACTTGGAGACTTTGCCCGAGCAATTCACCTTATCTACTTTAAAAGAGCTCGCCCAAACGTCCAACGACTCTAATTTTAAGAGGCTTTGTTTGGAGTATTTGCCTTTGAAATTCAGCCGAAGACATGGGGATCCAAGTCGACCATGGAATCAATTTTCAATAAATACCAAAAACGAGGCAGACGGATCAAAAGTCTTGGATTATGCAGGTAACTGGAGAGACATCTTCCAAAATTGGGAAGCCTTGGCGCTCTCCTATCCTGAGTACATTGAAGGGATGATATTAAAGTTCCTAAATGCCTCAACATTTGATGGTTATAATCCTTATCGAATCACCAAAAACGGGATTGATTGGGAAAGAATTGAGGCAGATGATCCTTGGTCCTATATCGGATATTGGGGAGACCATCAGATCATTTATTTACTGAAATTCCTTGAGTTCACGGAGAGATATGCTCCCGGAAGACTCGCATCCTATTTCAATGAGGATCTTTTTGTTTATGCTAATGTCCCCTACAAAATCAAACCTTATGAGGATATACTGAAAAACCCAAAGGATACGATTGATTTTGATCATTCTCTAGATCAAGTTATCCAGAAAAGATGGACAAAGCTGGGTTCGGATGCGGCATTACTTCAGAACCAAAGCGGGGCTATTCACCAGGTTAATTTTTTGGAGAAGGTTTTGGCTTCGGTTCTTGCCAAGATTTCCAATTTCATTCCTGAAGGAGGAATCTGGATGAATACTCAAAGACCGGAATGGAATGATGCCAACAATGCCTTGGTAGGAAATGGAGTGTCCATGGTTACACTCTATTATTTGAGACGATTCTTGGTCTTTTTCACTGAAAACCTCCTAAAAAATCCAGGTCAAGAGGCAAATCTCTCTGCGGAATTGGTGGAATTTTTCCAAGAAACACATGTGGCCCTTCAAACCCACCAACATTTACTTTCCGGGAAATTTACCGACAAAGACAGAAAATCAGTACTGGATTCATTAGGTCAAGCAGCAAGTCAATATCGGTCAAAAATCTACCAGAATTCTTTCAGCAGTCAGCGAAAAAGTCTTTCCGTTCAGAATTTGATTGAATTCTTCAAACTAGCCCAAAGCTATTTGGAACACACCATCGATGCCAATAAGCGGGAAGATAACCTCTACCATGCCTATAACTTGATGACGGTAGAAAATGAAGCGGAAGTGTCCATCTCCTATCTCAGTGAAATGCTCGAAGGTCAGGTGGCCGTGTTGAGTTCTGGCTATTTAAGTTCGGAAGAAGCATTGCAGACCTTGGATGCATTGCGTGGCAGTAAGTTATATCGGGAAGATCAAAACAGCTATCTCCTTTATCCCAACAAAGAATTACCTGGGTTTTTGGAAAAAAACAACATTCCTGAGCTCCAAGTCACCAATTCTCCCCTATTGTCCAAATTGGTAGTAAAAGGAGATAAAAGAATAATAGAGCAGGATGTGGATGGAAAGTATCATTTCAATGGGAATTTTAAAAATGCCACGGACTTAGCTAAAGCCTTAGAGGAATTAGATCCAAATACCTACCCATTGTCGGAGAAAGATAAAAAAGAGGCTCTTCAGGTTTTTGAAAAAGTATTTAATCATAAGGCATTTACGGGTCGTTCAGGCACTTTCTACGGATATGAAGGTTTGGGATCGATTTATTGGCACATGGTCTCCAAACTACAGCTAGCTGTATGGGAATGCTGCGAAAAAGCTGCTAGAGAGAAAGCTCCTGACAAGATCTTAAGCAAACTCATTGCGCACTACTACGAAATATGTGAAGGAATCGGGGTTCATAAAAGCCCTAAAGTCTATGGAGCTTTTCCAACTGATCCATACTCCCACACTCCATCCGGAAAAGGTGCCCAGCAACCTGGAATGACTGGTCAAGTCAAGGAAGATATTATTTCAAGATTCGGAGAATTAGGGCTAGTTATCCAAGATAATAAGCTTTTCTTTCATCCTTTTATGTTGAAAAGGTCTGAGTTTTTGACCAAGAACCAAGAGTTTAGCTATGTAGATGTAGATGGGCAAAATAATGACTTTCAGGTCTTTGAAAATTCGCTATGCTTCACCTACTGTCAAGTTCCGGTTATTTATGAATTATCTGATAAGAATGGAATAGAAGTATTTTATGAAGGGGGAATCAAAACTATTCAGGAAGGATCATTGGTCCTAGATTCTGAAACAAGTAAAAAAATCTTTAACCGTACGGGAGAAGTCAAAAAGCTGTTGGTTCATCTCAGCAAGGATACGGTAAAATAAGAAGCCCATTCGATCGGAATATGTCAATGAAATTCAAGTTAGATCCTGTGGCTGATGAGAAAATCGAAAGGCTTCTCTCACAAATGACTTTGGAGGAAAAAATAGGCCAGATGTCTCAGGTGCGCCATTTTGACGACATCAGCCCAGAAGATATCCAGACCAAATTCATAGGCTCAGTCATCCATACTCAGGGACCCGTTCCCGGAAAAAATGCAGAGGAATGGCAGGAGAAATTTACTGAACTGCAAAAGCAAGCTTTATCAACCCGGCTTCAAATTCCTCTATTATTTGGAGTAGACGCAGTTCATGGACAAAATACCTATGAAGGAGCCACGATTTTTCCGCATAATATTGGTCTTGGAGCAGCTGGAAATCTTGATTTAGTCGAACAAGCCGCGGCGATTACTGCCATTGAATCAAAAGCCACGGGATTTAATTGGGTTTTTTCTCCCTGTGTGGCCATTCCTATGAATGAAAAATGGGGACGGGTTTACGAGGCTTTTTCTGAAAGTACCGAACTCACTACGAAGCTTACAGAAGCATCGATTAAAGGTCATCAGGAGAAAAATGGCAATATGGGGGTGATGGCCACTGCCAAACACTTTATCGGTGATGGAGCAACTGATTTCGGCAAAGAGGGAGGAATTACTTCTCTTAGTCGGGAAGAAATCATCGAGCGCTTACTTCCCCCGTATCAGGCTGCCGTTGATTCTGGAGTTGCCTCGATAATGGTTTCTTTCAATTCGCTGGATGGTCAACCCATGCATGCTCACAAGGAGCTGATTACAGATTTGTTGAAAGTACAGCTAGGGTTTGATGGAATAGTGGTCTCGGATTGGAAGGCTTATTCCAGATTTGGGCAAAATGACATCATCAAGGCTGGAATCGACATGGTTATGGCCGTGGATGGGGATTTGGATGGATTTCAGGAGGGTGTTAAAAATGGGGTTTTGGATGGATCTATCCCGGAAGAACGAATCAATGATGCCGTCAGAAGGATCTTAAGGCAGAAATTTCGATTTGGTCTTTTTGAAAATCCATTCCCCGATAAAAGTTTGGTTAACCAGATCGGAATTCCCGAGCATCGGGCTGTTGCTCGACAAGCGGTTCGGGAGTCCTTGGTTCTTTTGAAAAATAAAAATCAAGCTTTACCTCTAAAGCCAAATTCAAAAATAGTGGTTGTAGGTCCTTTTGCGAACAATTCTGGACTACAATCAGGAGGCTGGACGGTCAATTGGCAAGGAACCACAGAAAACTATCAAGGAGCCACCACGCTATTGGAGGGAATCCAAAAGTTTTCTCAAAGTGAAGTAAAATATGATGCTGAGGGTAAGGCGGATATCGAAGATGTGGATGTGGCAGTGATTGTAGTCGGGGAAAATCCATATGCAGAGTTTTTTGGAGATATCGATGGTGAAATGAACCTTTTTCAACTGACCCTTACCGAAGAGCATCAAAACTTGATTAATGCTTACACAGAGAAGGGGATCAAAACAGTAGTAGTCTTGATTTCTGGTAGACCGCTGGTCGTTACTCCACAAATCGAGCAAAGTGATGCTTTTGTAGCTGCTTGGTTACCAGGTTCTGAAGGAGATGGAGTAGCGGAAGTACTTTTTGGACTTTTTGATTTCAAAGGAAAATTACCCCACTCCTGGCCTAAATCTGTAGAAGATTTTCAAGGGAAATTCGGTCCAAACTTTTGGGAAGAATCGATTCAGCCGCTTTTCCCTTTAGGATTTGGATTGACTTATCAAGCAGAAAATTTAAATGAATAGTTTATATCAATAAGCCTATACGCTATGAAGACACCTTATTTTAAATCCTTTTTTCTAGGAATGGCCGTATTTGCGGCATTTTCATGCAATGAAAAATCAACTGAAGTGGAATCAACTAAACGTAAAGAAGTGACTGCAAAAGAAATTTTAGGAAATCCAGATTACCAGGCCATCTGCTATGAAGGCTACCGAGAAAGATCCAGAGACATTCAGCCTACCGTCGAACAGCTCAAAGAGGATTTGAGAATTTTATCAGCTATGGGTATCAAAATCGTGCGGACGTATAATGTTCAACTCGCCCATGCAGGTACCCTTCTCAAGGCCATTCGCGAGATGATGGATGAAGATCCGGAGTTTGAAATGTATGTAATGCTGGGTGCATGGATCGATTGTAAAAATGCATGGACTGAAATGGAGCCTGATCACAATGTAGAAAGTGAACAGAATGAAGCGGAAATCCAGCGGGCTGTGGCATTAGTCAATCAGTATCCCGACATCGTCAAAATTCTTGCTGTTGGCAATGAAGCGATGGTCAGATGGGCTACCAGTTATTTTGTACAGCCTTCAGTAATTCTTAAATGGGTAAACTATTTACAGGATATGAAGGCAGAAAGAAAGCTGCCAAAAGACCTTTGGATTACCAGCTCGGATGATTTTTCATCCTGGGGAGGAGCAGATTCCAGCTATCACACGGAGGACTTAGCCAATTTGGCTCGAGCGGTGGATTATATCTCTATCCATACCTATCCTTACCACAATACTCATTACAATCCGAATTTTTGGAGAGTACCTGTGGAAGAGTCCAAACTGACCGAACTGGAAAAAGTAAATGCGGCGATGCTCCGAGCCCGTGATTTCGCCAAATCACAATATGACTCTGTGGCCAACTACATGAAAAGTATCGGAGTGGACAAACCTATCCATATTGGCGAAACTGGCTGGGCGAGCGTTTCCGATGGATTCTATGGAGTGGAAGGTTCCCGTGCAGCAGATGAATATAAAGAAGGTCTCTACTACAAACACATGAGAGAATGGACGGATCAGGCAGGAATTTCCATGTTTTATTTTGAAGCATTCAATGAGCAGTGGAAAGATTCAGAAAATCCGATAGGTTCAGAAAACCATTTTGGTCTTTTTGGACTAAAAGGTGAGGCGAAATATGCCTTATGGGATTTAGTGGATCAAGGCATTTTCAAAAACCTTACCCGAGACGGGAATCCTATTGTAAAAACCTATAACGGTGACAAGGAGAGTCTTCTGAAAGAAGTCATGGCCCCTCCTGCCAAATAGTTTTAAAAACAAATTAACCACCTAACCCTAATAACCATGTCATCAACCACCAAAACTATACCGATGGGCCAAAAAATAGCCTTCGGTGTGGGGATGTTAGCCAACCAGATGTTTCCTGCTTCACTTGGGATTTTTATGGTTGTACTCGTTCAAAACCTGGGCTTTCCAGGCTGGATGTGGGGAATCGTGTACTTTCTCCCGCGTGTCCTGGATGCTGTCACCGACCCAATCATGGGTTTCATTTCGGATAATACCAAATCAGTATGGGGAAGACGAAGGCAATACGTTTTCCTCGGTGCAATCGTGATGGGAGTCACTTTCTCAGTCATGTGGCAGCTCTATGGGGAGAATAGTGTGAGTTATAACTTCATATATTTCCTTTTGGGCTCCTTTGCCTTCTACATTGGTCTGACCATTTTCAGTGTTCCTTATGTGGCCATGGGCTACGAGATGAGCGAGGACTTCCATGAGCGAACACAAATCATGGCCATTGCTCAGTGGATTGGGCAATGGGCTTGGGTAATTGCGCCTTGGTTTTGGGTGATTATGTATGAACCAACCTGGTTTCCCAGCCCGGAAGCCGCAACCCGTGAGCTAGCGGTTTGGGTGGGAGTTATCTTCGCTCTGTGCGCCATGGTTCCGGCTATTTTTATTCCCAGCAAATCAACCAAGAATGAAAATTTCTCACCCCTGACTTTCAATGCAATTGGAGATAGTATTGCTCAAATCGTCAGAGGATTTAAAGAGGCCTTTTCTTCAACACCCTTTAGAAAGCTTTGTATTTCTACTTTTTTCATTTTCAATGCATTCAATACGGTAGCTGGTTTTGTCTTTTTTATCGTGGTATGGCATCTGTTTAATGGCGATGCAGGAGCAGCAGGCTTTTGGACACCTATTTTCGGAAGCGTGGGTGCCTTGGTGACCACGTTTATTGTGATTCCTATCGTGGCAGCGATGTCCAAAAAGATTGGAAAGAAAAATGCCTTCATGGTATCCCAAGGCATTGCTTTAATAGGATATACTTCCTTGTGGTTTCTTTTTGTACCCGGCAAGCCATGGTTGTTTATCTTTTCTCTTCCATTCCATTCTTTCGGTATAGGTAGTCTTTTTGTTTTGATGATGTCCATGACTGCCGATGTGATTGATCTGGATGAATTGAATTATGGAGTTCGAAGAGAAGGGGTATTTGGTGCCATTTATTGGTATATGGTAAAGTTTGGTTTTGCCATCGCCGGAGGTTTGAGTGGGTTGATTTTGACAGTAGTAGGTTTTGATGGCAATGCTGCGGTTCAACCAGAAGGAGCCGTAACTGGCCTCCGCCTGTTCTTCTCCGGGCTGCCCATGTTAGGAACGATCGCAGCCATGTATCTCATGCATGATTACGATGTGGATGAAGAAAAAGCCAATCAAATCCGTGCCGAGCTTCAAAAGCGTAAACAGGCCAAACTAAAGCCGAAACCTTATTACTCTGGATATTTAGCAGACAATTCCATCCTGCTTTCTGAGGTGGATAAGCTTGCGATAGCAAATCACCAAAACAGGTTTGAAGGGAAGTCAAATAGTGAAATAAAGGCCATGTTTTCAAACACCTTTAATGCTGGTTTTCATGGTTTATGTTTCAGCCCCTATTTGGAAGGGCAAAATATTGGAGACACCCTTACTGAAGAACAGATCAAACGAAGGTTGGAAATCATTGCTCCGCATACAAAGTGGGTACGTTCGTTTTCCTGTACTGATGGGAACGAGATGATCCCAAAATTAGCTCGAGAAAAGGGTTTAAAAACAATGGTCGGCGCCTGGTTGAGTACCGATAAATCAAAAAATGAAGCAGAAATATCGCAGCTCGTCCGACTCGCAAAAGACGGGTTTGTAGACATTGCCGTTGTCGGTAATGAGGTGATCCTTCGAAATGAACTTACCAAAGAAGAAGTCCTTCACTATTTGAAAAGAGTGAAAGAGTTATTGCCCAATGTGCCGGTAAGCTATGTGGATACGTACTCCCTTCTTTCTCAGAACCCTGAGATTATGGCTAATTGTGACTTGATTTTGGCTAATTGCTATCCTTTCTGGGAGGGATGCAGCATTGACCAAGCCCCGATTTACCTGCAAAAAATGTATGAAATAGTCAAAAAAGCCGCAGGAACCAAGGAGGTGATCATCACGGAAACAGGCTGGCCTGACTCAGGGGAAATATTGCAAGAAGCTGTGCCATCCCCTGAAAACACAATGAAATACCTGACTGCTTCAAATGAATGGGCCAAGCAGGAAAATATAGCCTTATTCAACTTTTCTTCCTTCGATGAACCATGGAAAGTGCACCATGAAGGAGAAGTAGGCCAACGATGGGGAATTTGGGACAAAAACGAGAACTTAAAATATTGATTAAAAATGTCTTTCAACGCGGATAAAATTTTGGCTCTTGCCGGAAAAAACCTGAACGGACTCAGTAAACAAGAATTAGCGGAATCTTTTCGTGAATTGCTTCAGGATGGCCTTCACGGAATATGCATCAGCCCCTATGAGGAAGGGCAAAAACCCGGAGATACGCTGACTGAAAAACAAATTCGGAGAAGGCTGGAAATCCTCCGGCCCTATACCCAGTGGATTCGTTCTTTCTCTTGCACCGAAGGAAATGAACTCATTCCAATGATCGCTAAAGAAATGGGGATGAAAACCTTGGTGGGTGCATGGCTGGGAAAAGATGACCAAATCAACCGAGCCGAAATTGCGGGATTGATTAAGTTGGCAAAAGAAGGTTACGTGGATATTGCAGCCGTAGGGAATGAGGTTATGTACCGAAAAGATCTTTCTGAGGACCAGCTTGTGGAGTTTATCGAAAAAGTAAAAGAAGAAATTCCCAAAACGCCTGTGGGCTATGTGGATGCCTATTACGAATTTGAACACCGCCCCAGAATCACCGAGGCTTGCGATGTGATCTTGGCCAATTGCTATCCTTATTGGGAAGGCTGTGCCTTGGATTATTCCCTTTTGTACATCAAGGATATGTATAACCGAGCCTTAAAAGCTGGCAAGGGCAAAAAAGTTATTATTACCGAAACAGGCTGGCCAAGTCAGGGAACTCCATTGTATGGAGCTATTCCTTCAGATGAAAACTTTATGAAATACTTTATCAATATTCAAACCTGGTCAAAACTGGAGGATATTGACATTTTCTATTTTTCTTCCTTTGATGAATCTTGGAAAGTCGGCGCCGAGGGCGATGTTGGGGCTTACTGGGGAATTTGGGATAAGGATGAAAATTTGAAGTATTAATTTATATAGACACAAAAAAGGGCCGTTGTTGGCCCTTTTTTTATATTCTTTTACCTCATCTTTTCTACTCCCACATAATAGTCCAAATCCAACTCTACGTCTGCAATTTCTTTGACTTGGAGCTGAGACCATCGAGTATTTACTGAAAGCCGAAGTTTTTCCCCTCCCAAACTTACATCCACCGGCATTTCAAAATGGGGCAAACAATTGATCCATCGATAATTAAGCGTTTGATCGTCTGAATAGTAGTATTCCAAAATCGGAATTCGGACATCTCTTAAATATTGGTCAAAAATAGGTTTCAGATCCATTCCGAATGCTTGGGCAATGTAGCTTTCCACCTGTTGGGTTGACACGGTTTGATGATAAAACTCCTGATTTAATCCTCTCAAAATGCCTCTCCACTTTTCATCATCATTCAAGATCTCGCGAAGCATGTTGAGCAAGTTTCCGCCTTTGTAATACATATCTCCCGAACCCCGCTTGTTGACTCCATATTTTCCGATGATTGGAATATCATTTGAAATATTCATTCGGGTGCCTCTCACGTATTCCTGTCCGGCCTCTTTCCCAAAATGATAATCCAAAAACAGGCTTTCAGAATAGTTGGTGAAACTCTCATGGATCCACATATCAGCCACATCACTGTAGGTGATGTTATTCGCAAACCACTCGTGTCCCGATTCATGGATTATGATGAAGTCGAATTTCATTCCCCAGCCTGTTCCGCTTAGATCCCGGCCACGATAGCCTTTTTGATAGCCATTTCCATAGGTCACGGAACTTTGATGTTCCATTCCCAGATAGGGTGCATCTACGAGCTTGAAGCCATCCTCATAAAATGGATATGGCCCAAACCAATGCTCAAAGGCCTCCATCATTTTTCTGGCATCCTCAAAATGTACCTTGGCCTTTTCCAGATTCTCTCTCAACACAAAGTAATCCATGTCCAGAGTCCCCTTCTCCCCTTCAAACTTCTCTCCGAAATGAACATAATCGCCGATGTTGATATTCACCCCATAATCGTTGATCGGATTTGCCACCGACCAATGAAAAGTGTCTGATGTAGGCCCCATTTCTATATTGACTAATCGTCCATTTGAGACGTCCATGAGGCCTTTTGGCACGGTCACGCTGATCATCAAACTGTCCACCTCGTCCGCTGGATGATCCTTTGTCGGCCACCAAACGCTGGAACCTATTCCTTGGTTGGAGGAGGCAATGAAATGCTTCCCATTAGAATCTTTCACCCAAGTGATCCCACCATCCCAAGGGGGACGAACGGCTTCCACAGGTTTCCCTTCGTAGGAAATCAAGAGTTCTTCTACTTGTCCCGGAACCTGCTCCTTTTTTAGGGTAATGAAGTGAGCAGCACCTTCCCTTTTGAAATTCAATTTCTCTCCATCCTGAACTACAGAGGTAATAATCAATGGCTCCTGAAGATCAATCTGTAAAATTTGATTGGAGCTTTTTACCCGATATCGAACCAGATTACTTCCTTTTATCGATTTGCTTTCAGGAAATACTTCCACCTTCAGATGGTAATACCCCAAATCCCACCAGACCCGCTCTGGAGTAATACTTCCCCTCAAGGTATCAGCTCTGGTGAAGGTATTTTGGGAATGCACATGCGTGCTTAGACCGAGGGTTAGTCCTAATCCAATAATAAAGGACTTCATACTTTTTCTATTAGAAAATCTCATCAATTATTTAATTCTTAATTCTTAATTCCCCATCACTTTCCCCCTGGAGGACAATACCGTTTCAAAAAGTCCGTATATAGTTTTCTCAAATGAGCGGTAGTCCCTTCGCCTTCCGAAATTCCATGAGATCGGTTGGGATAAGGCATAAACTGAAACAGCTTTCCATGCTTGATCAATTCATTGATCAACATCTCAGCGTTATCGTAGTGGACATTATCATCGCCAGTTCCATGGATATACAGTAGATTTCCCTGAAGATTTTTGGCATAGGTGATCGGTGATCCAGCTACAAAATCCTCCAGATTCTCCTGTGGTAAACCCATGTACCGTTCTTGATAAATGTTATCGTAGGTCAATTGATTGGCTACAGCTGCCAGGGAAATCCCGGTTTTGTAGATCTCCGGGTATTGAAACATGAGGTTCAGGGTTGCAGAACCTCCCCCGCTATGCCCCCAAACTGCTACCCGCTCTGGATCCACAAAATCCCATTTTACTATCTGAGCAGCTGCCTCGGCTTGATCTGAGATATTGAGACGGCCGATTTTCCGGTAAATACTTTTTCTCCAAGCTCGCCCTTTTGGTGCTGGTGTTCCTCGGTTATCAATGGAAATGTAGATGTATCCATCTGCGCTCATATCGCCTTCATAATTGCGATTTCTTCCCACACCATAACTATCCTTGACATTGGCTCCCCAGGGTTCGGTATAGACAAAAAAGACCACAGGATACTTTTTAGAGGAATCAAAATTGGTGGGTTTGACCATCCAACCGTCCATTTCAGTACCGTCAGCTGTATTGATTTTGAAGAATTCGACCGTTTTTGGGCCTTGATATTTGGCCAAATTACTTTCTATGCTTTTCTCAGGATCCAATGGCTGATGCTTCCCCAAGGAAATCCACTCACTAGATGGACGAGTGTAGCTGTTGCTAAACTGGTGAAAAGCAAACTGACCTGAAGGCGAAATAGTGTAGGTGTTGGTGCCTTCAAAAATGGCCGGAGTCACTCTTTCTGCCTTACTTTTTCCGTCTAGTTTGATTTTATACAAATACTTCTGGGTAGCATTGTCTGGGGAAGCATGGAAATAAGCAACCTTATTATTCTCATCCAGGTGAAGTAGATTGATCACATCATAATTGCCGGGAGTCAGCAAAGTTTCCTTTCCATCCAAGCCGATTTTATACACATGTCTCCAACCGTCTTTTTCACTAAACCAAAGAAACTCCTTCTTGTCGTTAAGCCATTTGAATTCATGGCGATAGGTTAATCCATAGACATTTTCCCAGTTGGAAAGCACATCAATCCAAGTTTCCTCTTTTTCCTCAGCGATCACCTTGGCCTCATTCTTAGGTACATTGACCGCGTAGATTTTACTGTGATTTTGCTTTCGATTTAGCTGCTGGACAAGTAGCAAGTCTGGATTATTCCACTCCATTCTTGGCAAATAATGCTGCTGCGGATCTCCGGGAATGTTTAGCCAGGTAGTCTTTTGGCTTGACAGTTCAATAACCCCAATTCGTGCTGGAGAGGGTGATTCCCCTACTTTTGGGTACTCCACCGGAACAACTTGAGAATAAACAGAATCCGTAAAATTCATCATATAATAATCACGGATTTGATTGGCGTCAATCTGCCAGTAGGAAATCTTTTTCCCATCAGGGCTCCACTGAAATCCATCTCTACAGGCAAATTCCTCTTCATAAGCCCAATCGAAGGTTCCATTGATCAGTTTTCGATTTCCATCCTTGGTTAATTGAGTGATTTGACCGTTGGCCAAATTCTCCACAAATAAGTTGAATTCGCTTACATAAGCGATTTGAGAGGCATCAGGAGAGAGTTTTGCAAATCGCAAAGAAGACTCTGGAAGCCCTTTTCCAGCTTGCTTGAGTTCCTTGGTTTGTAGGTCCAAGACCCAATAATCTCCTTGGGTATCCAATCTCCAAACTCTTTTGGTATTCGTATAGATAAGGGCTTTTTTTCCATCCTGAGAAAAGCTGAAATCTCTAACCACCAGAGGACTTTTTCCAGCTGGAGTCAGATCTGAACTAGAAATAAAGACAGCTGGCTGGTTTGAAGGAAGAGAATAGCGAACGATCTGATTCTTTTCAATTTGGAAGTAAGAATTGCCATCTTTTTCCCAGAGAACTGATTGTCCCGATACATGGACGGAAATCAAAAACAGGACTGCAAAGAGCCACTTCAGGGGGTAATTTTTTCGTAAAATCATGGTAGTAAAATAGGTCTAAAACCTAATAAATCGAAATGAATGAAATTTAGCTCAATTTAAAGCAAGGATGGAAGGGAAACGCTCGCTCCTCCCCTTCGCTTGCTTTCCTCGGCAGCTTCCATGAAGGCATAGATTTCTATAGTCTCGGATGCATCCACTGGTGATTTTCCAGTCTTGAAAAACTCGGCAATTTTTACGGCCAATGGTTCATAGCCTTCATAATTACCCAAAACCAGGTTTCCTTCTGAACCAAAAGCAGTTCCTCCATATTCATGCTTTCCAGCTCGCATACCACGGAAAGTTCCGATTCTTCCATCTTTCCACTTTCCAACTACTAATTCTTCATTTTGGGAAGTAGTTCTGCTGACAGATTCACAGCCAGGTCCCATAACGGTGATTAAGATTTCCACCCCATGGATCCCATACCAAAATAAATCGGGATGCCCAGGCTCCAGAGTTGCCGGGCTAAATGCATCGCATCCCAAAACCTTCCCGATTTTCCCTTCATGTCTTACCGCCTGTGCATTGCTCATGTAGCGAAGGGAGGAAGCTGAAAAGACAGGAACCTGATTTTGAATTGCTTCTTTATAAATGGTGAGGGCATCTTCAAAACTAGCCGCAATGGGCTTATCGATAAAGAATGGCTTTTTTGCCTGAATCACCTTTCTCGCCTGTTCTAAGCGAGGTTTTCCATCATTGGTTTCCAACAGAACCACGTCAACTTTGGACAAAAGCTCCTCAATCGATTCAGTGATTTCTACTCCGAATTCCTTGACTTGATTGATGTAATCTGGAATTCGTTTGAAACTGGATTCAATATCTCTGCTCCCATAAGGATATGCAACGACTACCCGAAAACCAGCCAACTCAGGTCTAGGATTTTCCGAATTAAAAAGTTTGGTAAAAGCAGGAGAATGGGAAGTATCCAATCCAATAATTCCGATTTTAATAGGATCAGCTTTGGACTTTGCGGACAAAGAAAAAGGCAATGTGCCCATTCCTGTGACCACTCCAGCAGCCAAACTTTTCTTTATAAATGACCTTCGTTTATAATTCATAACAAATTGAAATAGAGTTACTAGAGATTATTCAAGTAAATAATAGATTAAGATTTATACTTTGAAAAAGATCTTCTTTTGATACAAGAAGTAGAGTAGCAACCAGACCAAAGCTAAAGCTCCGAGACTTTCCATGACGGGAACCCAGCCATCTCCCAAAGGCCTGTATAGTCCTTCAAATAATAGCCTTGCAGTATATTTAAAATTAACAAAGCGATAGATCATGTAAATGGTCAAACTGTTCATCCCAATTACTACAAAGAAGAAGGACCATTTCTTAATTTGGAGGATATCGATAATCCAGAAAAATAGGGCCAAGAATAAAAATGCCATTCCTCCTGTTAAAAGGATAAAAGAGCTCGTCCACATTCTTTTGAAAATGGGAAAATGCATGCTCCATAGAAGCGCAATTCCCATACAAACAACTCCGACCAAAAGCAGGCTTTTCAACTTTTCGGATTTGGGCTGGTTCGCATTTCTCATAATTCCTCCTGCATGAGCCCCCAAAATGGTCAAACAAATGGCCGGAAATGTGGTCAAAATCCCCAATTCATCAAAAGTCCCCTGAAGTAATCTTCCGGGTAAAAAAGTGCGGTCAAACCAGCCCACCAAATTCCCTTCAAAACTCAGATTTCCTGCTCCAAATCCTGGAACGGGAATAAGAAAAATTGCTGCATAATAAGCCAATAAAATCCCTCCAACCCACAAAAGTCTCTTTTGAGCATTAAAATTCAAGTATAAAAAGACAGTCACAAATCCCGCAATTCCAATTCTTCCCAGGACGCTTCCCAAACGGATTTGCTCCCAATCGAAAAAGGGGAAAGGTGCATTTTTATCCAGCATCCCCAAGCCAATCAAAATCAACATGCGGACTAGTGCTTTTTTATAGATCTCCTTTTTGGATACTTTTTGGGAAATAGCTTTTTCCAATGAAAAAGGAATGGAAACTCCGGCTACAAAAAGAAAAAGCGGGAAAATGAAATCATAAAAGGTAAATCCAATCCATTCTGGATGTTCAAATTGAAGGGCTAAAGCATCCAGCCAAGCTAAGTTTGTCTTCCCTTCAAAACTTCTAAAAAACGCATCTGCACCACAAATCATCAACATATCAAATCCCCTCAAGGCATCTATCGATACCAATCTATTTGAGGGTTCCTGCATCCTGATTTCCATGGCTTATAATTTTGGTTCCCAGCCAGCTTGATAAGTTCTTCCCCAAAGTTTCATAGCCTCCGCATCATTTTCAATCCTTCCAGTTTGTGAATTGATCTCAAGAGATCTTCCTGTTTGGTAAGAAATATTGCCTAAATGGCACAGAAGCACACTTTTCTTGATTTCCGGATAAGGAGAAATCAAGCTTTCCCCATGGTCAATTGCATTGATGAAATTGGTGAAGTGATCTATGTCCATATCAAATCCAGCCCCTCTCTGATCCACTACCGTGTTGGAAGTTGGCTCTGCTGATTTGACTAGCTTATTTGAATTGTCAAAAATCTTGTAGGAATTATTCAGAAGTTCTAAGGTTCCATTTTCTCCATGAAAAGAAACTCCAGAACCCATTTCATTGATATCTCTTGCATTGCAACTTCTTCCTTCCCACAAAATAGATTTCCCATCCCCAAAATCATAGCTGGCAATCTGTGTATCTGGAGTCTGCCAATCATCCTGAAAATGATATCTACCCCCGCTGGAATAGCATTTGGTAGGATAATCCACCTTCAAACCCCAACGGGCTAAATCCAAAAAGTGAACCCCGTTATTGACAATTTCACCTGTTCCCCAATGCCAGAACCAGTGCCAATTGTAATGAATTAAGTTGTCCTTAAACTCTGATCTAGGCGCTGGACCTTGCCAAAGTTCAAAATCCAGCCAATCTGGAACAGGGGCTGTTTTTCCGTAACCAATTGATTTTCGGGTATTGGTATACCAAGCTCTGGCGTAATAAACCCTTCCTATTGCCCCAGAATGAAGTTCCTTCATCGCCTCCTGAACCCGCGGCCAGGATCTTCTCTGGTTTCCCATTTGGACCACTTTTCCATACTTCTGAGTGGCTTCAGTTAATAATTCCGCCTCGGCAGGATTATGCGAACCTGGTTTTTCAATGTAAACATGTTTTCCGGCTTGCATTGCTAAAAGCGCCGCGGGAGTATGCCAATGATCTGGCATGGCTATAGTCACCGCATCCAAAGATTTATCTTCCAGAGCTTTTTGGAAATCTTTTAATCCGACTGGTGGTTTTGCACTTCCTGACTTCACCGCCAAAGAAATCCCGTTTTCCAAAGCCCTCGAATCCACATCGCAGATGTATGCAATTTCTACATTTGGAATTTTTGCCAAAGCCTGAATATGCTGACTTCCCCTACTATTGACTCCAATCACAGCCAATCTGTATTTTTCTTTCAAGGGATAAGAAGAAAGAATATTGAAAGAAAAAGCTGGACTTAAGGCCCCTAATCCTAAGGTGCTTGTTCCTGCTGCTTTAAGGAAATTTCTGCGGTTAAAATTACTGGACATGGAGTTTTGGGTTTATGACATTTGACTATAGACTTCCCTGTGATTTTGAATGGTTTTCAAAATCTCCAATTCTGAATTTTCATTCATTTGTGCGATTACCAAATCCGGAGAGGTTTGAGGATTCCACAAATAGGAATTCTTCTGAATTACCTGATGAGGAATCACGGAGGCCATTTTCCAAGCTTGAGAGACACTAGCAAGTCGATTCCGAAGTAGAAAATTCACTCCCTGCAACAAGTTCATTGCTGATCCTGCTAGGGTCTGAGAGTTTTCACGAAGATGGAGCTTGCCTTCAGAAGTGAGCCTGACTTTTCCTCCAACTGGGGTTTCATAATCTCCGGATTCCATTCCTGCTAAGGCAACTGAATCGCTTACTAAAAGCAGTTTATCTCTTTTTACTTTTTTGAAAACCTGGATTACTTCCTTGGGGAGATGAAATCCATCGGCAATAATTGATGAGGCTAAGTCGTCCTCAGCCAATTGGGACCAGAGGTAGTTTGGATGCCTGGGAAGCATTCCGTGAGCCCCATTTCCTAAATGAGTGGAAAGAGTCGCTCCGGCTTTTACTGCTTCTTGAATTTGAATTTGGTTGGCATTAGTATGCCCAATTGATACCGCAACCCCAGAATCCACACATTTTTCAATAAAAGAAGGGCTCCCCTCCCATTCTGGGGAAAGGGTTATCAACTTGATATTTCCTTCTGCAGCATCTTGGAATTTTTGAAAAAGTGACCAATCCGGAGCTTGAACAAATTCTTTAAAATGCGCTCCTCTTGGGCCATCCTCTGGTGAAATAAACGGTCCTTCTAAATGAATTCCTTGGATACTTTCTTTGGCTTCTTGGTCGGAATGAATCAATTGAGTTATCTGCTTTAGAAGCTTGATAAGCATCTCCGAACTATTGGTAATCACGGTTGGAAAGTGATAGCAAACCCCTTTTTCTCTAATAATTCTCGAAATTTGACCCAAGTCCAAAAAATTGTTTTGCAGACTATTGTAATCATAACCCCCATACCCATTTACCTGAATATCAAAGAATCCGGGACCAAACCAAAGATCAGTCTCCAATGATTCTTTCAGAAGAGTCACATCCTGAATCTTATTATCTGAGAAGACAATCTCATAAGACAAGTCATCTAATATGGATTTTGCAATTACCTTTTCCATGACCTGATCTGATGTCCATAAACTGCATAAAAGACCAAGTACAAATAGCAAGGAAATAAAACCCAGTAGGCCAATCTAACTGAATACAAATCTGCGAAATAGCCGTAGAGCATGGGCATAATGGCATTTCCACAAAGGCCCATAATCATCAAAGAAGCTCCCAATTTGGTAAAACGACCCAATCCATCCAGGGCTAATGGCCAAATTCCCGCCCAGACCAAGGAATTGGCTAAGCCGAGCAATACCACAAAAAGTATGGATATGTCCACAGTCATCCCCCAGAACTGAATTGGTCCTTCCGCAAAGACAATAAACAAAGTCAAAATGGTGCCCAGAAGCGTACAAATTCTCAATACATTGACTTGGGAGATCACCTTAGGAATCAGTGAAATCCCAATCAAATATCCCAAAATGGTAAAGGCCAAGGTAAATGATGGAAATACTTTAGCGTCCAACAAGCTGATCCCGAATGAATTCGCATAAGGTATTACGGTGTCTATTGCTATCACCTGTGTTCCGACGTGAAGGAAGATGGCTATTGCTCCCAAAATCAAATGGGGAAACTGGAATATTGAAGTTTTGCCTGAATTTGCGACAGCAACTTCCTCTGACTCATGCTCCGTGTCGATTTCAGGAAGAGGTGAAAACCTCACAAAAATTCCCAAACCGACCAGCACGGTTCCAACAATTGTATATGGGGTAATTACCCGTTGAATCAATTCTGTCAAAGCCTCATCTTTAGCCTCAGGACTCATTAAATCCAACTGCTGAAAAAGTTCATTGTCTCCTACCCTTAGCACCACTGCAGCAAAGAGGATTGGTGCCAAAATTCCGGCTCCTTTATTGAAAATCCCCATGATGCTAATCCGCTGTGCAGCCCTTTCTTTGGGACCTAAAACAGTCACGTAAGGATTGGCTGCTGTCTGCAAAACTGCCAGTCCAGTTCCTAATGTGAATAAGCCCAAGAGAAAAAGCTCATAGGTTCTGGACATCGCAGCCGGAACAAATAGAAATGCCCCAATCGACATGGCAAAAAATCCGTACATCATTCCTTTTTTGAAGCCAACTGCCTTCAACAAATAAGATGAGGGCACAGACATCACCAAATAGGAAATGTAAAAAGCAAATGCTACTAAGTATGAATCGAAGTTGCTAAGGGTAAATGCGATTTTGAAGTAAGGAATTAAGATGGCATTTACCCAAGAAACAAAACCAAAAATGAAAAAAAGCATACCGATGATTCCTATCGAAATCCAGGTATCTCTTGCGCTAAGCGATTCCGCTTTAACGGCTGCTGGGCTTTGAGCCATAGGCTAGGTTGGGTTGGTGATAATGGGTTTATCCAAATTCTACATTTGGAATTTCTATAAATACCAAATTTTACCTTATCAAAACAAGAGCTTTCCTATGAATTAGCAGAAAGTAGGGATGAAGAGTCTTGGTCTAGAAAAATTTGACAAGCTGAATGAGATTGTAAAATTGAAGCAGGATGCCAAATACTAATTTCTCCTTCCAGACAATCTTTAACAGCCTTTGCTTTTCTTAAATCCGGGACTGAACAAATGATCGCCTTAGACTTGATAATTTGATTGATTGACATGGAAATGGCTTTTTTGGGGACTGAATCCATATCCTGGAACCATCCCTCTCCTAATTGTTGAGCTCGACATGCTTCGTCCAATTCCACTACCAGATAAGGGATTTCAGTTTCAAAGTTTGCCGGAGGGTCATTAAAGGCCAAATGCCCATTTTCACCAATCCCAACAAAAGCCACATCAATAGGATGTTTTTGAATTAATTGGGATAAGCGCTCGCATTCTTTCTCGGGATCATTTTCTCCATCAATCAAATGATAGGCTTTCAATTTAACCTTGTCAAAAAACCTCTCTTTTAGGTATTTCCTAAAGCTTGCCGGATGGGTAATAGGGAGCCCAATGTATTCATCCAAATGAAAAACAGTGACGGCATTCCAGTCCAAATCCTCTTGTAAAAGTTGATTCAAGGTTTCAAACTGACTGGTTCCGGTGGCCAGAATAATGTTTGCAAACCCTTTTTGTTGGATTCCATTTCGGATCAAATCAGCACCGATCCTACCTGCTGCTTTTCCTAATTCAATAGGGTTTGATTGAGTTGTAATTTTCATAGATTTTGATGTGGTTATATGGGTTTATGCAGCAAGTTTTAAAGGGAGAATTCCTTCAGAAAATATTCCAGTTGAGGTTTAGATCGAAGTTTCTTGTCCCTTCTAATTTCTCAGATTTTCCAGAATTAAACCTAGATCATATTGGAGGTCTTCGTTGAGTTTTTCTATCAGTTTTTCGGATTTTTGAAGTTGCATTTGAAAAATATTCATATTCACGGAATGATTGAATTTTAAGTAGCCATAGTCTTTCAACTTTTCGGCATAAAATAATATCAGCTCAGCCTGATCGGCCTTGTTTTTACTCAGTTTGAGCAGCTTGTTCAATTTTCTGCGAATTGATTGTGCAGCCTTTTTGGCAGCAAAGGAACTTCGGATCGTAGTCTGTTGAAAGGCCAGTTCTAAATCTTCCTTGGCTAAGTCGAGAAAAAGGTTGGGTTGGCACTTTTCATTGAGTTTGAAAAACAAAAAAGCCTTATTGTCCCTTGAAAACTTCGCCAAATCAGCAATCAAGTCGATAAGTTCTGCTTCAGGTAAAAAGGCTAGCTCTTTTTTGATTTGAGCCAAACTGGGTATTTCCATAATTGTGTGTTTTCCGTGGGCTAGTTTAATAAAATCCTATTCAATATTTGTTCACATTTTGAATTCAAGGGAATCAAAGCCAAATGTTTTATCTGATTTGAGAGTTGCTGGAAGAGACGAAAAATGTTTCTCATTCCTCGCAAAGGTTAAGAACTGTAAATAGTCCAGACAGCATTAAAAAATTAGCACATTTTTAAGATTTGAAAAGTCCAAAATTCAATTTGCCTCGTTCTTTGGTAGTTACATTTGGATCGGTAAATTGGAACTACTTATGGAAAAGCGAATTTTGCTCAAAAGTAAAGCGCAATGGATTCAGGATGACCAATGGGTGATCAGAAACCGGCTCGTGCCCTTTTCAGAGTCTCTTGAGATTCAAATACAGGAGATCACTTTGGGTCCAGAGACTGAAATTCTTCTTTCCTCTGGTGACGACCGGATAGAAATGATTTTGCCTCTTTTGGGAGAAGTTGTTTTAGAGCAAACTGACGCGGTAAGGTATGGAAACCTTTGGACTCGGCTATTTTCCAAAAAAGACTCTTTAAGCGTAAAAAATGCCACACCTACAGATTCCATACATATTCTCCGAGTATGCCTTCCCCATGAACTAAATAATGATTTTCTAGCCCCCTTAGAATTGGAAGATTTCGAAGGAGATATTCGAAAAGTATGGGAAAGTCCATCCCATTCAACTGGTATAAAAGTCTATTCCTTGTTTCTTTCTAAGTTCAAAGAAAAGCAAAGTGCAGAATTTAAAGCTGAGTCCTCCATTTTAGCCATGCCGCATGCTGGAGTTTTTGAATTTCAGGATATCCTTTTAGATCAAGGAGATTGCCTTCAGGTTTTCAAACCCGGCAGTATGAAAATAAAATGCTTGGCACCTGAAGGACAGATTTTGATCTTGGAAGTTCATGAGGCTGCTTAACCCATTTACTTTTGATCCAATTTTGATGTTAAAAAAGTAAACACTCTATAGAATTTTTTTAAGGAGTTGTCGAAGTGATGGTTTTGACTTTTTGGGCTAGTCTAAACTAAAAACCCAATGAGGTAAATGGTTAGCATTCCCCAAGCTGTTCCAGTTACCATGCTCAAGATTGCCAATAAAACCGCGTGAGGCATCAGGTCTTTGCGATAAGCAGAAGTCACCGCCGGAGCAGTTGAAATTCCTCCAAGGTTGGCCATAGATGCGATAGGAACCCAGATCAGGTTTAGTTTCAGAATTTTTGCGACTGCCAGCATTCCCAGGAAGTGAAGAACCAACCAGATTAAAACTAAGCCTACAAAAGGAAATGGCAGACTGAGATTGCTAAAGTCTAGTCTTAGACCTAAAATTGCCATCACAAGGACTATACAAATACCTCCTAATTTCAGCGAAAAGGCAGTATTCCAGTTTGGAATCAAATTTCCAAGCAACATTCCCAGAATGGAAAGGCTAATTACAAGATTCAGGAAAGAAAGTTCCAAGAAGAAGGTGATACCAGCCAACAAAAGAAAAACAAGACCTGTAATCCAAGGATAAATCTTTTTTCCAGTGGACACCTGTTTTGAGGCGAGATTAGCAGGCAACTTATCCTTGATTCCTAAAATTTCACTCAGGCTCTCCCCTTTTTTGATAAACTGAAACATCAGGATTGTCCAGATATTGACCAGGATGTTATCCAAAACCAGCACCGATAGAAAAATATTTTCGGGCGTTTGGGCGAGTTCTTTGAGAATCAATTGAGAAGTGCTTCCTCCTATCCATCCTCCTACTATCGGAACCAAACCCTTCCAGTATTCTTGATTCAAGAATATTTCTTTGGAATTTGGGGAAAGTATAGAATAGATACCCCCCAAAATTGCCGGTAGTGTAGCAATGATCATACTGCCAGCAAAAAACAAAATCAGAGGCCTAGCTCCTACAATCGCCAACTGCTTCAAAGGCAAAGCAGACATTACCGCCAAAAGGGTGATGGGGATGATCCAGTTGCGACTCCAAGAATGGAGAATGACAGTCGAAAGATCCCATTGAAAGGCATGGGTAAAAGCCGCCGGAATCACATAGGCAAAGAGAATTGAAGGAAACCAATTCAAAATTCCTTGAACAATTTTATTTTTTATTCCGCTGATTTTCAGAACAAAAAATACTGTAAGTGTAACAATTACAACAGCTATTATATCTGCCTGATTTTCCATCAAAAGGCTTGGGTTAAAATTCCTAGACAAGTCTGAATTCCTTCTAGGAAATTTCCGATCCGGATATTTTCATTCGGGCCATGGATATTGTTGTCAGGATTGGGAATTCTTACTGACACAGCCGGAGCACCAAGAATATTAATAAAGGGAGCCATGGGCTGAGATCCACCGGTTTGCCGGGTTTTGATGTATTGGTCTCCAAAAACATGAGTCATTCCCCGATCAAGCCAGAATGCAAACTCGGAATCCATGGCTGCACGAAAAGGTTCTGAGCCATTTCTTGTTTTAAGTGAGGCAATTTTTGAATAGCTTTTTCTTTCTTCCTCAGTAGGTTCAGAGCCTTCTATTAAATAATATCCCTGCTCAAGAATGAATTTTTGCAAGAGTGCCAACTGCCTTTCATTGGGCGTTTCTTTGACTGTTCGAATGTCGATTTCAACCACTGCCTCTGCTGGAATCAGAGTTCTTACCTCGCTTCCAACCCAGCCGGATTTTAGCCCTCGGATATTGAGAGAAGGAAATTGGAGCGCCTCCTGATAATTTCTTCCCACTTTTTCTGCTTCGGCAAAACCCATTTCGTGAGCCATTTCCACATTGTCCTCAGGAATTTCGCTCATTGCTTTAAAATCGGCTTCTGAAATAGAAACACCTTCATAAAAGCCCGGAATCAGAACTTTCCCCGACTCATCTTTCATGGCTGCCAAAAGCCGGGAAAGCTGAAAGGCCGGATTGGGAGCAAAATTTCCATATTGACCGCTGTGGAGATTATTGGATGGGCCAAAGACCTTGATCGTGGCCGTGACTATTCCTCTGGCTCCAAAGGCTAGATTGGGAAGGTTGGAAAAATGACGAGTTCCATCAAGGATCAGAATCCCGTCAGCGTGGAAAAGGTCTTTGTTAGCAGACACTAGTGGTGCCAATTCCGGTGAACTGATTTCTTCCTGAAAGTCCAAAATAAGTTTGAGATTCACTGAAGGCTCGATTCCCTTTTGCTGCAGAATATCTAAGGCAGAGAAGAATGCCATTGTAGGACCTTTGGAGTCAGAAGCCGAGCGTGCAAAGATTTTCCACTCCAGATTTATTTTTCCATCCAAAAAATTCCAATTGATTGGTTCCCATTTTCCTTCGATTTCTTCCATTAATTCTGGGATATAGGGGCTTTCTTGATTCCATGCAGAAGAGTCCACCGCTTGACCATCCACTTGCATATAGACTAAGATGGTCTTCTTTTTAGGATCCATTTTCCCTTGAGCAAAGAGATGAGGAACCCCGTTTCCAGTTAAAATCTGAGTTTGAAATCCACGTTCTCGCAGAGCCTTTTGGGTCCAATCCAAGTTTAGCACAATATCTGCCGGACTATTGCCATTATTGGGTAAGCTCAAATATTCCCGGAACTCTATCAGTGAAGATCTTAATTGGGTTTCTGAGGCTTTAATAATTTCCTCCCGGGATATTTGAGCGAAGGCTAGTTCTGTGGTGAAAAGAAGGAAAAACAGTAGAATTATTCTCATGGAAGCTATTTTGAAGCTAGGAATATAGAAATCTTTCAAGAATACAAAATCCTTGATCCAGGTCAAAAAAGTCTTTTTCAGAACCATCCTATTGAATCAGAGGTTTTCATTACATAAGTTTAAGCTTAGAATAATAGACCCAAATGGAAACCTACGGTAAGATTTTATTGATTGCAATGCCGGCATTTTTTGTGCTGGTAATGTTTGAAAAGGTGTGGGGAATCATGAAAAACAAAGACACGGTTCCCTTAACGGACATGATCTCCAGCCTTAGTTCCGGCATCACCAATGCCACCAAAGATGTGTTGGGGCTAAGTGTCGTGGTTATTTCCTATGCTTGGCTCCATGGGAAATTAGGATTCTTTGAGATCAAGGCTACTTGGATAGTCTATGTGATTGCCTTTTTTGCCTTGGATTTTGCCGGATATTGGACTCACAGGATTGCCCATGAGTACAATCTATTCTGGAACAATCATATCATTCACCACAGCAGTGAGGAGTTTAATTTGGCATGTGCCCTTCGTCAGAGTATATCCGGAATTGTCAAGATTTTTGCCGTTTTCCTGATTCCAGCAGCCGTATTGGGGGTGCCTCCTCAAGTAATTGCCATTGTAGCACCTTTGCATCTTTTTGCCCAGTTTTGGTATCATACCCAACATATTGGAAAGATGGGTTTTTTGGAAAAAATCATCGTCACCCCCTCCCATCACCGAGTTCACCATGCGATCAATCCGGAATATCTGGACAAGAATTATGGCCAGATCTTCATCTTTTGGGACAAATGGTTTGGAACTTATCAAGAAGAAAAGGAAGGTATCCCGGCGGTCTATGGAGTAACCCGACCTGTCCAAACCTGGAATCCTATTAAGATTAATTTTATGCATTTGTGGCTTCTGATCAAAGATGCTTGGAGAGCCAAGAAGTGGTCTGATAAGCTCAAAATCTGGTTTATGCCTCTTGGCTGGAGGCCTGCTGATGTAGCAAAAAAATATCCAGTGCAAAAAATTGAGGACGTCTATCATTTCGAAAAATACAGTCCGCAATTAAGTAAAGGGATGATCACCTGGTCGTTCGTTCAGTTGATCATTTTACTCTTACTTTTAAGCTATCTTTTTGGAAGTCTTGCTCAAATCGGCGCTCCGGGGATTTTCTATTATGGAGGATTTGTATTTCTGACGGTCTATGCTTTCACAGAATTAATGGATAAAAATCCCAATGCCTGGATCCCTGAATTACTGAAATTCTGCTACGCTGCTTACTTTTTGATTACTACCGGGGATTGGTTTGAAATCAGTAAGGTTTTGCCAGGGGCTAATTTTATTTTTGGTGCTTACCTTTTGGTGTCCTTTTTCTTCACAGTTTGGTTTTCCCAGAGAAAAAAAGAAAACTTCCAATTAGCCAGTTAAGTCAAACCCCTCATGAAAGAACTTCATTCAATAGTCCATGCCTATGAAGTAGCAAAGTCCGAAGGAAGGAATATGGCCTTAGCGACGGTAGTACAAGTTGACGGATCGGCTTATCGAAGACCTGGAGCAAGAATGCTGGTAACTGAGGACGGTTCTTTGACAGGGGCAATCAGCGGTGGATGTCTGGAAGGTGATGCATTAAGAAAAGCCCAAACTGTGATATTTCAGGGAAAATCCATGGTAGTCACCTACGACACTACTGATGAGGATGACCAGAAATTTGGTGTTGGCTTAGGATGCAATGGAATAATCCATGTGCTGATCGAACCTATTCAATTGGATGATCCTCAAAACCCTGTAGAACTGATCAAAGAGTCCTTAAAAGATCGGGAAACCTGCTTATTGCTTTCGATATTCTCAATTCCAAGATCCAAATCTGAACAAATCGGAACAGTTTTTTTGAAAAAAGGAATCCATGAATTTGGAAAGTCTGAACGGATTTCTCCTCAGCTTTGGCTTAGGCTCAAACATGAAATTCAAAGTTTTGACCAAAGCCAAAGCGAAATCAAGAACTTCTCGGAGCTGGAGGATATTTCAGTATTTTTTGAGATAATCAAGCCTGCTACAAGAATTTTACTTTTTGGAGCTGGGAATGACACTCAGCCTTTGGCAAAAATGGCTGAAATTCTGGGGTTCGAATTGGTTTTGATAGATGGTAGAAAAAACCTGGCAACCCCAGCTCGATTCCCAACAGCAAAACAGATTATTCAAGGGCCTGCTGAAGAAATTATCTCCCAACTGGAGACCGATTTGAATACAGTAGCGCTGTTAATGACTCATAATTTCGAATACGAAGCAGTGGTTTTGGAAAAACTATTAACCTGCATGATTCCTTATATCGGGATTTTAGGCCCCAAACGAAAGACTGAGAAATTAGTCCAGCGCTTGAACACTAAAGGGATCGAGGTGGGTATGGAAAATATCTATGCACCTATTGGGCTAGAAATCGGAGCAGAAACTTCCGAGGAAATTGCCTTATCGATTCTTGCTGAGATAAAGGCGGTGCTTAATTTCAAGAAACCTATTTTTTTACGGGAAAAGGAAGGCCCGATCCACAATTAGTCCATGAAAACCGGAATCATCCTATTAGCTGCAGGCTCTTCATCCAGGTTGGGGAGACCCAAACAATTGCTGAAAATAGAGAGGAAAACGTTAATCCAAAGAGCCATTGATGAGGCGAAAAAGAGCAAGGCCGGGGAATTGGTGGTGGTGCTTGGTTGGAATCCGGAATTGATCAAAACCGGTTTTGAAGCCGGGAAAATCCCTCAAGTAAATAACCCCGATTGGGAACAAGGAATGGCTAGCAGCATGCAGGCTGGGCTTAGGTATCTGATGGAAAAGGAGAATACCGATCAGGTGATTTTGATGCTTGTGGACCAGCCTTTTGTATACTCAGAAATTTTGGATCGCTTGATTCAGGAGAAGAAAAATAGTGGAAAAGGAATTGTGGCATGTTCCTATGCTGGCACCTTGGGGGTACCCGCCCTTTTTGATCAAAAGTATTTTCAGGAAATGCTGAAGCTCAAAGGATCTGATGGAGCGAAAAAAGTGATCCTAAGACATCCTGAAGATGTCTTTTCTATTGAATTCCCCGGTGGATCGGTTGATTTGGATACGGAAGAGGATTTGAGAAAATTAGATTCTCTCACAGATTTCTAAGATGAGCTCAGATGATTTATCTGTGAAAACTTTGAGCTAGCCCTACTCGATATCCTTAAAAAAATCCTCTAAGTCTAATGCAAAGCCTTCAAGCACACTTGACAGGACCACGTCTCCAGATGTGAGCAAACGGGAAGGGACATAACCTCCATTTACCAGAGTATAAATCATCAGGTTCTGGTTTTCAGGATGAATGATCCAATATTCTCTGACACCATGAGATTCGTAGAGCTTGTATTTATGCTTGAGCTCAGTTTTATTGTTTCCTGGAGAAAGGATTTCCACAATCAAATCAGGGGCGCCTAGGCATCCTCTTTCATCCAGTTTTTCAGGATCACAAATCACGCAGATATCCGGCTGGACGACGTCATGGATTTTGTGGTCTTCTTTGGATCCTTTTAGGAATCGCACATCAAAGGGAGCATCATATACCTGACATTTTTTGCCTTCTAGAAATGTGAATAGCTTGGTGGCAAGTTTTAAAGAAACCCGCTGATGAATTCTCTTGGGTGCAGCCGCAGCCTTCTTAAATCGAATTCCCTTGATCAATTCTACTACTTCATCGATCGGCCAAGTCAGATAGTCTGCATAAGAATACATTCCGTATTCTGCTTCAGGTTCGTCGACAGTCTCTGGCTTTTTGGTTTCCATAACCTAAATATACTGATGCTAAACTATTTAAGTTCTAATTTTATAACCTCAGATTTGTTTTTTCAAAGCATCCTTAACTCTGAAGCCACTTTTTTCACCCAATTTAGAGCAATCTCAATCTCCGATTCAGTAGTATTTTTTCCCAGAGAAAAGCGGATGGAAGCCCGACCCAAATCCGAGGACAATCCCATTGCTGCCAAGACATGACTGGGTTTTGGGGATATCGAGGTACAAGCAGAACCCGAACTGACAGCAACTTTCTGATTGACCTTTTTCAAAAGTTCCTCCCCTTCTACTCCTTCAAAAGATATATTGGAAACGTGGGGAAGCCTGTGAGTTTGACCAGAATTCAGAATCGTGCCAGTTATTTCCAAAATCTCGCTTTCCAACTTATTTCGAAGCAGTTCCAATCGTTGTCCTTCGGATTTCATTTCCTCCAACCTAAGTTCGGCAGCTTTTCCAAAACCCACTATTCCAGGCACATTCAAGGTCCCGCTTCTCATTCCTTTTTCATGGCCTCCTCCGTGGATTTGTGCCAGAGGCTTGGGTAAGGAATGGTTGTGCCGAACATAAAGTGCTCCTACGCCTTTGGGCCCATACAATTTATGAGCTGAAATGGCCATCAGGTGAATTCCTTTAGTGAAAACAGGTATTTTTCCAGCTGCCTGAACTGCATCCGTAAAAAAGATCAGGTTTTTCCTTTCACAGATTTCAACAACCTTTTCAATGGGGTGAATCACGCCTGTCTCATTATTTGCCCACATCAGGCAAATCATTTTGGTATGAGGTAAAATGGATTTTTCCAATTCCTCCAAAGAGATTTCTCCCGAAGAATTAACAGGTAGAAGGGTAATCTCTGCACCCTCTTTCTCCATCTCAGCCAAAGTGTCCAAAACTGCCTTATGCTCAGTCACGCAAGAAATGTAATGCTGTTTTTCCCCAAAATAGGATTCAAAAATTCCTTTGATTCCCAAATTGATAGCTTCTGTGGCACCTGAAGTAAAAATGATCTCTTTGGACTTTGCTCCGATCAAATTCGCAATATGCTCCCTTGCTTCTGCCACTGCGTTTTCAGCCACCCATCCATAGGGATGGCTCTTGCTGGCTGCATTTCCGAAGTGCGACCCAAAATACGGCAACATAGCTTCAATCACCTCAGGAGCACAAGGTGTGGTTGCATTGTAGTCCAAGTATATGGGGTAATTCATGAGGTAGAAAGTTTTGAAGGATATTCTGAAAGCAAAAAGAGTGTGTCAGCCATCCAAATCTTGATGCTAAAGATGTTTCCGGATTTCAAGGGATTAAATTAAAAGAAAAGGCGGGATCCATGGCTCATAAATTTACCTTTGGTAAAGAAAACAAACTCAACGGCTATGCAGGAAACCTGGACTTTTGAATTTCCGAAATCCCAACAAACTGAGGAAGGCTTGCTCCAATTGCTTCAGATACACCAAAAAGAACTTGGGATTTTTCTTTCCTATTACTACAAAAAGGAAGGTGCGGTAGCAGAGAATGTTGCACTTAGAGGAAATCCTGAATTTGAGTCAAATATCTCAGGAAGAATGGTTTTGGAGTTTGATTTGGTTCATTTCAATGCCTGTCTGGCCATTCATGACCAAGCTTAAGAAAGCATGAAGGTGACTTTTCAAATAGATCCAGAGCAGGAAAAACTTATCCTTACCGGAGCCTATTGGCCGAGTCGGGAGATGGACGAGATTTAGATTTTAGATTTTAGAGGCAAGAAGCAGTCTTCCCTCTCCGGACTTCCGTCTTCCATCTTTAGTCTTCCCTGTTTTTTGGTTGCATTTCCTCTCAATTGAAGTATTTTTGGGCCTTTAATCTGATTATGAAAGAATCTACAGAATCCCTGAATTTTATAGAACATATCATTGAAGAAGACTTGGCGGCAGGTTTTCCGAAAGAAAAATTACGCTTTCGGTTTCCACCAGAACCCAACGGGTATCTTCATATTGGCCATGCAGCCTCAATTTGCTTGAATTTTGGTCTGGGTGAAAAATACCAAGCACCTGTCAATCTTCGGTTTGACGACACCAACCCTTCTAAAGAAGAACAGGAATACGTGGATGCCATCAAGCGGGATATCGCATGGTTGGGATTCCGTTGGGCAAATGAATGCTATGCCTCGGATTATTTTGATCAGCTGCATGCTTGGGCAGTACAACTGATTAAAGATGACAAAGCCTATATAGACCAGCAGACTTCTGAGCAAATAGCGGCTCAAAAAGGTACTCCAACCACACCGGGAACGGCCAGTCCATATCGGGATAGGCCGGTTCAGGAAAGCCTAGAGCTATTTGAGCGCATGAAAAACGGGGAATTTCCTGCAGGAAGCTATGTCCTTCGGGCGAAAATTGATATGGCCTCGCCTAACATGCACATGAGAGATCCGATCCTATATCGAATCATCAATGCACATCACCATAGAACTGGTTCCAAGTGGTGTATTTACCCGATGTATGACTGGGCCCATGGAGAGTCTGATTACATCGAACAAGTGTCTCACTCCCTTTGTACCCTGGAATTCAAAGCACACCGCGAACTGTATGATTGGTACCTGGATCAAATTCTTGATCCAAACAAACTTCGCCCAAAGCAAAGGGAATTTGCCCGAAGAAACTTAAGTTATACCGTAATGAGTAAGCGAAAGCTGCTCGAACTCGTGCAAAAGAAAGTCGTTGCCGGCTGGGATGACCCTCGAATGCCTACCATTTCCGGTTTGAGAAGACGAGGCTATACTCCTACTTCCATCCGTAAATTCAGCGATTTGGCAGGGATTGCCAAGCGGGACAATGTTACCGACGTTTCCTTGTTGGAGTTTTGTATCCGGGAGGATTTGAACCAAACAGCCACTCGGGTGATGGGTGTTTTGAATCCGGTGAAATTGGTCATTACCAATTACCCTGAAGGCAAATCTGAAATTCTTCATCTGGAAAACAATCCGGAGGAAGCTAATTCGGGAACTCATGAGGTTCCTTTCTCCAGAGAACTCTACATCGAGCGGGAGGATTTTAAAGAAGATGGAGGAAAGAACTACTTCAGACTTTCTTTGGGAAATGAAGTCCGCTTGAAAAGCGCCTACATCATCAAAGCTGAATCTGTTGTAAAAGATTCCTTTGGTGAAATCCAGGAAATTCATTGTACCTATGATCCTGAGTCAAGATCAGGAAGCGGAACTGAAGCCAGTGAGCGAAAAGTAAAAGGTACCCTTCACTGGGTATCGATAGCACATGCCATCAAAGCAGAAGTGAGGGAATATGATCGCCTGTTCTTGGACGAAGCTCCTGATTCTCATGAGGAGAAAGGCTTTCTGGAATTTGTAAATCCAAACTCACTGAACGTGATTCAAGAAGCATACTTAGAGCCATTTTTGGCTAATGCTACTTTGGAAGACAAGTATCAATTCCAGCGTTTGGGTTATTTCACTTTAGACCCTGATTCCAAGGATGGAAAATTGATATTCAACAAAACAGTAGGACTGAAAGACACTTGGGCGAAGCAAAACAACCAAAATCAGGCTCAAAACCAGCCAAAAGCTGCAACTCCTACCCCAGCTCAACCTCAAAAGAAAGCAATCAATGAAATCCAGCAGATTGGAAAGAAATTGACCAATTTATCTGGAGAAAAGCTTGAGACGGCCATGAATTCCATCCGGGAATTTGCAGAGGAAATATCTTATGAAGAGTTGGAGCCTCTTTTTGGAACTGCTGTGAAAAAAACGGGAACCAGAATTGCGGCGATGTTGGCCTTGGGAGTATTGTTGAAAAAGGGTCAAGAGAAAAATGCTGGCATTGATACCTTTATCCAATCCGGTAGGGAAGATGAAAATGAGATTTTGAAAGCAGAAGCAGAGAAGTTGAATTGAAAAATTTTAAGATTTCAAGATTTGAAATTTGATTAAGTATTCATCCTATAAAAATCAAAAACGCCTCTAATTAATTTTAGAGGCGTTTTTGATTTTTAGGCTTTTGGAAGGTTAAATCTCCAATTTCAAATTCTAAGCCCTTCTGATTTCCAGTTTAATATCTGAAAATTCCTTTTGCTCAATGAACGGCTGACTTCTTAAACGTCTACCGGTTGCAGCGAATATGGCATTGGCAATTGCCCCTCCTGTAGGAGGAAGTGCAGGCTCACCTAATCCCGTTGGATCGAATCCGGAGTCTAGGAAATGGGTTTCGATTTCAGGAACTTCTTTTAGTCTAATCAAACGATAAGAATCAAAGTTTCTCTGCTTCGGCATACCATTCTCAAAAGTCAAATTGGTATACATCGCATGACCCATACCATCGACTATTCCTCCTCTCACTTGATGATTTGCTCCTGTTGGGTTGACAACCACTCCACAGTCGGTAACAGCTGTAATTTTTTTCAAAACAGGAGTTCCACTTTGCATTTCGATATTGGCCACTTGGGCGACATAAGATCTATGAGAGAAATACACGGAGAATCCTTGCTTTACATTAGGATCTTTTCCCCAATTAGACTTGTCTCTGGCAGTTTCTACGACTGAAATCATTCGATCGACATCATACCCCAACTCCCCTACTGGATTTGACTTGGCTCGATTTAGTAATTCCAAACGGAAGGCCACAGGGTCTTTTCCAGCCTCCAAAGCTACTTCATCCAAGAAGCTTTGCTCGGCATAGGCCAAGAAATTGGTAATGGGAGCTCTCCAGGCATTGGTAGTAATGCTTGACTCGTAGTTAACACTTTCGATCAGGACATTATCTACAGCGCCTGATGGGAAATTATTTTCTCGGGTACTATTTCCAGCATTCATTCCTACACCTCGAAGCTTATAGCCCACCATCTCTCCTGATTCATTCAATGCAGCTTCAAATCTATATCGGACCGCAGGCCGATATGCACCGCCAGTTAACTCATCCTCACGGCTCCAAGTAACTTTTACTGGAGCTCCAATGGCTTTAGAAATATGAACCGCCTCTTCTGCATAATCTGCTCTCAATCTTCTTCCAAATCCACCTCCTAAACGAGTAATTTCAACTGTAATATTTTCTTTAGGAATTCCTAAAATATCCGCTGCTGCCTGTCTAGCCCGATCAGGGGTTTGAGTAGGGCCGATTAATTCACATTTGTCTCCCTGCACATGGGCAAAGAAGTTTTCAGGCTCCATGGGTGAATGTGCTAGGAAAGGACACTGGTATTCAGCACTCACCACCTTTGCAGCAGTTTTAAAAGCTGATTCCACATTTCCATCTTTTCTTCTCGTCTCAGCTTTTCCCGAGGCTAAAAGATCCTTGAATATTTGATCATGATCAACGGTACCTTCTACTTGACCATCTGCTTCGTAATCTATCTTCAACAGCTTTTTGGCCTTCATCAAAGGCCAGGTGGAATTACCTACCACAGCTACACTGGTTCCGAAGGTCACTACATCCGTAACTCCGGATACAGCTCTAGCTGCAGCATCGTCCAAGGATTTGATTTTCATCCCGAAAGGAGCTCGTTGAACCATGGCATACTTCATTCCTTCACGATAAAAATCCAGACCATACAAAGGCTTACCTGTGTACATTTCTTTGGCATCCACGTTCTTCACTGGTGTACCAATGATTTTGAAGTCTTTTTTATCCTTTAACGCCACCTCTTCTGGGGCTTGGATAGTGGATGCCTCAGTGACAAACTCTCCAAAATGCCCACTTTTACCGGAAGACTTGTGGGAAATAATTCCTTTTTCCACGGTGATTTCCTCGGCTGGAACATTCCAGGTTTTGGCAGCTGCCGCTACCAATACATATTTTGCAGTAGCCCCTGCTTTTCTCAGTCTTTCCCAGCTGTGAGGCATCGCTCCGGATCCTCCGGTTAATTGACGATCATATTTTTCGGTGTCCAAATTTGCCTGGACGACCCGCACTTTTTCCCAATCCGCCTCCAATTCTTCAGCCACTACCATCGGGAAGGAAGTCTTGATATTCTGGCCCAGTTCCGGATTCGGAGAATAGATCACCACGTCTCCGGTCGGCGAAATTGCCAAGTAGGAATTGAAAGATTTGGCTTGAGCTAAAATCTCCTCTGTGCTCAATACTTCTACTTTCGGAGAATCACAACCAAACCAGTTGAATCCGATAAATAAGCTTCCAGCCGTTGTTCCGGCTATTTTGAGAAAATCTCTTCTGCTTGCTCTGCTTATGGTCTTCATGATTATTTGGTTTTGGCGGCTTGGGCAACGGCTTCACGTATCTTATGGTAAGTTCCACAGCGACAAATATTTCTGTTCATCGCATTGTCTATCTCCTCCATACTTGGATTTGAATTCTGCTTGAGAAAAGCAGCTGCAGTCATGATTTGACCTGCTTGGCAATAGCCACATTGAGCGACATCTATTTCTTCCCAAGCTTTTTGAACAGGATGGTCTCCATTTTCTGAAAGTCCTTCAATAGTGACTACTTCTGAATTGCCAACACTGGAAACAGGGGTGACACAGGAAAAAGTAGGGTTTCCGTTAAGATGAACTGTGCAAGCTCCACACTGGGCAATGCCACAGGAAAACTTGGTACCTACAAGACCGAGGTGATCTCTCAGTACCCACAGAAGCGGAGTATCATCCTCAACGTCAACAGCATGTGTTTTTCCGTTGATTTTTAGGTTATAGTTTGCCATGGGTGTTTATATGTTTGAATGTAAAATAAAGAAAATCAGGCCTTTTTGAAAGGTGATTTTTGAATTTGACGGGAATTGATTTTAAGTGGTAAAAATTCCTTTTGGACTGCTGTTTACCTGTTCCTTAGAGTCAACTTTCCTCCGATTAAAAAGTTTTTTGGATCGCTTTGGACCTTTTTTTCCAGAATTCTGTTTGAATCCCAAGCTGTATTATTTCCAGTTACCTTGATTTATTTATGCCCAAGTTGCTTAAAAAGCTATTCCTGATAGTCTTTTGGACTCTATTATCGGTTATTTCTCTAGTAATACTTACTGCTATTATGTTTACCAATTTTAGTCCTCAGTTTGGGAAAGAACCCAGCGCTGAACAAAAAGCAAGATTTGAACAATTGCCCCATTACCAAGAAGGAAAGTTTCAAAACCTGATGCCTACCACAATGGACATGGACTTTTGGAAAGCGATCAGAATGCTACCCAAATTTTTCAGGAGTAACCCGGATTCTAGACCCGATTTCGAAATTCCTGTGCTCAAGGTAGATTCTTTGGATTTGGTGAAAAAGCATGAGCCAGCCAGACTAGTGTGGTTTGGGCATTCTGCATTTCTACTCCAAATAGATGGAAAAAACATCTTATTGGATCCCATGTTTGGGGAGGTTCCTGCACCGCATCCCTTATTGGGCAAAAAAAGATATTCGAATGAACTGCCGATCGAGGTAGAAAAACTACCTACTATAGACATGGTGATTTTTTCCCATGACCATTATGACCACTTGGATTATGGCTCAGTTCAAAAACTAAAAAACAAGACCAAGAAATTTCTCACTCCCCTTGGAGTAGGTTCGCATTTGCAACATTGGGGGGTGGATGAAGGGAAAATTCAGGAAATGGATTGGTGGGAAGAAACCGTTTATGAGGATCTTTTATTGGCTTTTACACCTTCCAGACATTTTTCCGGTAGAGGATTGAACAATCGTTTTTCGACCCTATGGGGGTCTTGGGTGATCAAAGGAAGACAAGAAAATATCTTTTTCAGCGGAGACAGTGGATACGGAAGCCATTTCAAATCCATCGGTGAGAAATACGGTCCATTCGATTTTGCAATGCTAGAATGTGGTCAATACAATGAAAACTGGAAAGAAATCCACATGATGCCTGAGGAGACTGCCCTCGCAGGAGTGGATTTGGCTGCAAATGTGATCATGCCTATTCATTGGGGTGCATTCACTTTGGCCATGCACTCCTGGACAGATCCAGTCGAACGAGTATTGGCCAAAGGAAAAGAACTGGGAATTCCAGTTTTTATTCCCAAGATCGGAGAACAGGTATTTATTCAGGAAGAAATGACCATTCGGGAGCAATGGTGGATCAAACCCTAGATTTTTTCCCCTGATACCCAAGATTTCAAAAAATTGAGGAAACGGACTTGAGTGATTTCTTATCATTTTTCCTAATTTCAATTCCTTAAAAATTGAATTAAACCAAAATAAACCTATGTCTCAAACCATCAAAGCGGCTATCGTAGGTACTGGATTTATTGGTCCGGCACACTTAGAAGCCCTCAGAAGAATTCCTAATGTAGAAGTTGTGGCTTTGGTCGAAGTCAATCAAGATTTGGCCAACGAGAAGGCAAAATTGCTGGGCATCCCAAGAGCTTATATTTTTGATGAAATGCTCAAGCAGGATGACATTGATGTAGTTCACATCTGTACGCCAAACTTCTTACACTATTCTCAAGCCAAAGCGGTATTGGAATCTGAAAAGCATGTCATTTGTGAAAAGCCTTTGGCGGTCAAAATCCATGAAGCCGAAGAGCTCGTGAAAATAGCTGCCAGTACAGGACTTGTCAATGCAGTCCACTTCAATCTTCGCTATTATCCTATGGTTCGCCAGATGAAAGTGATGCGGGAAAAGGGCGAATTGGGTGAAGTATTCAATATCATGGGTTCCTATCTCCAAGATTGGTTGTATTTGGCAACAGATTATAACTGGAGACTTGAGCCTGACAAATCAGGAGATTCCCGAGCAATAGCAGACATCGGTTCCCACCTTCTTGATATTACAGAGTATGTGACTGGATTAAAAATCACCGAAGTAATGGCAGATTTTTCTACTGTCCATAAGACCCGATTGAAGCCTTTGAAGCCGATTGAAACCTATTCTGGGAAAATGCTCACCATGGATGATTACCAGGAGGTACCGATCAATACAGAAGACCACGCGACTGTAATGCTACGTTTTGACAATGGCTCCAAAGGATCTATCACCGTTTCTCAGGTGAATGCAGGCCGAAAAAACAGACTCAATATCGAAATCGCCGGCTCTAAATCTAATTTTGAATTCAATTCAGAAAGACCAAATGAACTTTGGATCGGTAAAAGAGAAAAGGCGAATGAACAGCTGATGAAAGATCCTTCTCTGGTTCACCGGGAAGTTTCCTCCTTGGTTAGTTTCCCTGGAGGACATAATGAAGGGTTTCCTGATACATCTAAGCAGATGTTTAAAGAGGTCTATGCAGCCGTAGCCGAAGGCAAACAGCCCGCTTCTCCTACCTTCCCAACCTTTGCAGATGGATTAAGAGAGTTGATCATCGGCGAAAGGATTGTAGAGAGTAACAAGAAACAAGCTTGGGTGAAAATTTAAGATTATTTAAAAAAGCCTTTTCCAAAATTCAGGAAAAGGCTTTTTACATTTATGGAAATGATTGCCCCTTAGAATACTGGAAATCAATTTTGAGTGAATAAACAACTAAACCTAAGTCACATGAATTTCAAGAAAACACTAACCACGCTTTTTCTATTTGCCTTGGCAACTGCCATTTCTTTTGCTCAGGAAAAAGCAAGTCCTGCAAAAACCGCTGAAGGTACCGCAGGAGGATCAAAAATCACGATTAACTACTCCTCTCCTGCTGTAAAAGGCCGAATGATCTGGGGAGATTTGGTTCCATTGGGTCAAGTTTGGAGAGCTGGGGCAAACGAAGCCACTACTTTCACTACTTCCAAGGACATTCTGATTGAGGGCCAAAAATTACCGGCTGGTACTTACAGCTTTTTCATCATCCCAAATGAAGGAACCTCTACGATGATCTTTAACAAAGTCGCTCAGCAATGGGGTGCTTTCAACTATGACTCCAAAGAAGATCAATTGCGGGTAAATGTGCCTTCTCAACAAACTTCTAATATGGAAGAGAGATTGGTGTATGAGGTGAAGCCAGACAGATTTGAAATCCGTTGGGAATACGGAAAGGCTGAAGCGAAAATTGCTCCTGCCAATTAATCTTTCCAGAAAATGCCAAGAAGCCATCAGGAAATCCTGATGGCTTTTTTATTTTTGCAGTCCATGTCCTCATTCGATCCGTATTCTTTTGACCTTCCAGTTTCGGAGATCATCCCCCAGGTTAAAGACCATTTTTCAAGAAAAAACTCCCTTATCATTCAAGCCCCACCCGGTGCCGGGAAAAGTACCCTTTTACCCTTGGCTTTATTGGGTGAAGATTGGCTTCAAGGGAAAAAAATCATCATGCTGGAGCCCAGAAGGCTGGCCACCAAAAGTATTGCCCAAAGAATGGCCAATATGTTGGGCGAAAAGCTCGGGGATGCGATCGGCTATCGAATCAGATTTGAATCAGCAATTTCTGAAAAGACCAGACTTGAAGTAATCACCGAAGGTATTTTGACCCGGATGATGCATACAGACAATGAACTCAAGGATGTAGGCTTGGTGATTTTTGATGAGTTTCATGAAAGAAACCTCCATGCCGAGGTAGCTTTGGCCCTTTGCAGGGAGGTTCAGCAAATCCTAAGGCCTGATTTAAGGATACTTTTGATGTCTGCTACCATAGATACAGATCAATTGGGTCAGTTGCTTGAGACGGAGGTCATTCATAGCCAAGGAAGGCAATATCCTGTGGAAGTACACTACCTAAATGAGGTAGATGAATATGCAATCGGGGAAGATACAGCAAGGCAGATTCTACCTTTGACCAAAAAGCACGACGGTGATTTTTTGGTATTCTTGCCAGGCCAAGGAGAAATCAAGAAAGCAGAATCTATCCTCAAAAGAGCCTTGCCTGAGGATGCGATAGTTCCACTTTTTGGGCAATTAAACCCTTCAGAGCAGCAAAAGGCCATACTCCCGCATCCTTCTGGGAAACGAAAAATAGTATTGTCCACAGACATTGCTGAAACTTCCCTCACCATAGAGGGAGTGAAAGTTGTAGTGGATTCGGGCTTTGCCAAATCCAACCGATTTGATCCACGTTCCGGTCTTTCCCGATTGGTACTCCACCGAATCAGCAAGGACTCTGCAGATCAAAGATCGGGAAGAGCTGGCCGATTGACTTCCGGTCATTCCTATAGATTATGGTCCAAAGCCACACAAAGTCAGCTTTCAGAATATAGAACTCCGGAACTTTTGGAAGCCGATCTTACAGGACTGGTATTGGATATGAAAGTTTGGGGAAGAGAGGATATTCGGTCAATGGTTTGGCTTACTCCACCACCGGTGGGAACACTCGTTTTAGCTGAAAAAACCTTGGAATCCATTGATGCCTTGGAAGATGGCAAAGTAACAGAGCACGGCAAAGAAATTCACCAACTCCCCTGCCATCCAAGAATCGCCCATATGCTAAACTATGCTAGGCGATTAAATCAATTGGAACTGGCTGCGGATATTGCTGCAGTTTTGGAAGAAAGGGATCCCCTTCCTCCTGATTCCGGGGTAGATTTGAATTTAAGGATCGAGGCGCTGAGGAGATTCCGAAGCCGAGGAGTTAGTATTGCTAGAATCAAAAAAATCGAAAAGATAGCGTCCCAATACCGAAAAATGTTTGGGATACAGCCTAAAAATGACCCAATTGACCCTTGGGCAACTGGTTTGCTTCTCGCGTATGCCTATCCCGAAAGGATCGCTGCGGCTAGACCTGGAAACAATGCCCAATTCCAGCTTTCCAATGGCAAAATTGCTCAAATAGGTCATCGCGACGATCTTGCCCATGAGTCTTGGTTGGCCGTGGCGCATCTAGATGCCCGAGAAGGTTTGGGAAAGATTTGGCTGGCAGCTCCCTTAAATCCAAAAGATTTAGCCCCTATGCTCAAGACTAAAGAGGTTTTGGAATGGGACCGCAAAAAAGGAGGCTTGATAGCTCAGGCAGAAATCAGAATTGGAGCCATTTTACTGGGTTCCCGTCCGCTAAAAGACTTTGATAAATCGTTGGCCAAAAAAGCTATCCTTGAAGCTATTCAGGAAGAAGGTGAATTCCTATTGGATTGGAATGAGGATGTTTTACAGCTTTTGTATCGAGTTCAATCTTTAGGCAAATGGAATCCTGACCAAATTTGGCCGGATTGGACTGTGGAAAGTCTTTGTGAATCAGCTGAAAAATGGCTTGAACCTTATTTGAACAACATTTCAAAAAATGAAGACTTAAAGAAGCTGAATCTAGGTCAGTTTTTACTTCATAGCCTTTCCTTTGAACAGCAGCAACAATTACAGCAATTGGCCCCGGAGAAAATTCAAGTGCCTTCCGGAAGTTTTATTACGATAGAATACAAGCCAGAAGGTGAGACACCTTTGCTTTCAGTCAGACTACAGGAATTGTTCGGTTTGTTAGATACACCAAGAGTAAATCAAGGAAAGGTGTCTCTCTTGATCGAAATGCTTTCCCCGGGATATAAGCCAGTACAGCTTACCCAGGACTTGAAAAGCTTCTGGGCAAATGGATATTTTGAAGTCAAAAAGGAGCTAAAACGTAGGTATCCTAAGCACGAATGGCCGGAAAATCCAACTGAGGCAGAGGCAGTACGCGGGGTTAAGAGGAAAGCTTAACTTCCAAATGATCCAAGTAATCCAGAAGCTGAAGGAAGAACGCAATGGTAAACGGAGTCATTTCATTTCGCTTTACCTGCTCAAGGTAGGCTTGCTTGATGGTTGGATAATCGGTTGGTTTGTAGAGTTTAGCCAATGTCGCACCTCGGAATAAGTTGTAAACTGATTGATTGGCATTAAATACCTCTTCTCTCCGATTGGCATAATATCCTTCCAGAATCACTGGGTTACTCATTTGATCCATCCAATCGAATCCATTTTCCAGAAAAAACTCTTTACCTAACGCGATAGCCTTACTCAAATCCTCCTCTGATTTAATGGAAATTTTTCGGGGAAATTTATCCGAAAGCTGGTCAATTCCTTTGATCAAGGTGATCGATCTTTCAAAATAATCTGAAATTGAAGGAAGAAATTTTTGAATGAGGTCTTCTACCGCATTGATTTTGATTCCAATCCGATATTCTAAAAAGCTCTCCTCAGGATATCGATGAAGATCTATGATGATTACTTGCTGACCTTCCCGGAAATCTTTCGTAAAGGACATTTTGGCCAGATTAAATCTAAACCCATGTTCATTCAAAAACATGTTATGAAGCCCTATGACGTTTAATCTCCTCATATACTATTCAATGAAATATTTCCGGAAAAGTTGCTTTTGATTAGTTAAATAATTCTCTCATTTCCTTTAGCATTGGTTCCACTTCAGATTTTTTGATCTCCACACTACCCTCATCCTCTGGGTTATGCAAGTAATGATTCCAATGCTTTTCAGCTTTTTTAATCGTTCTTGGACTGATTTCAAATTCTATGCCGTCAAGGTAGTCCTTTGCCAAAGTCGAAGCCTTAAAGTTTCCAAATAAGTAAACTCTGAATACATCCACAAAACGATTGCTCAAGTCAAATTCTTCTAAAATCTGAACGAAGGCACCTTGGAAAGATTTGTTTTTCCGGTCAAATATTTTTTCAAAAATCGCGTCCAGGGCTTCTTCATTCCAGCTGGTTTTGGACAAAGCTCTACATGCCAAATAAGCAATTTCCCAATCTTCTCCTTTTACCAGTTGAATCAATTGGTCCTTTGCCTCTTCATCAGCAAGCTTTCCAAGCTTATCTGCAAAATAATAGGCATCTGCTTCTTTGGGATCTTTGATTTTGTTGAAAAGGGATTGGATTTCTTCCTGCATGTTTTTTTGAATTTCTTTGTACAAAGGTAGCTTGAAATCCTTCTGGAATAATGCAAATTCCCCAATCAGAGAAAATTACATTTGAACAAACCCAAAAACTGCTTCAATGGGCCCAAGATTCTGGCCATTTAGTAGAATACCATAGGGAAAAACATCAGTTGGTGTTTTATATCCATTCAGAATGGTATGCGAAAATATATCTTCCCTGGACCTATTTATGGGATTCCGGTAAGGAATTGATCAAAAATCCCGATCCTCACTTTTCGCTATGCTTAGTAAAAGCTGGCCAAGCCACAGTCGGTTACTTCCACCATGAAAAGATGGAGGATCATAAAGTATTCCGTGCTTACATGGTTCGTCAAAAGCAGGGAAAATCCCAAATCAAATACCTGAACACCAAGGGAAAATCCAGAGCTGGTTCCAGAATTAGACTTGCTGAGACAGAAAGGTTTTTTGAAGAGATCAATGAACGGCTCAATAGCTATCAGGCTTATCCCATCGACTTTTGGGGAATCAGCTGTGGAAAAACGCTATGGCCGTATTTGTTTTCCTCATCTACTCCTCCGCCGTTTGTTTCGGGATCATCAAATTTGATTGAACTCCCATTTCATGTCTCCCAAGCTTCTTTCGAAGAATTGGAATCAGCAGGCAAATTGCTATTGGAGTTTCACTTGTTACTATCCGAAGCAGGAAGAGAAATGACCGATTTTTTGAGGAGTTCGTCGGATGAGGAAGAAAATTGGTAAAAAAAAAACCTCTGGCAGGATTTTACCCCGCCAAAGGCTATTGTTAGTGGTTAGAGGATTTTATTCTGTTGTAGATGATCCTGAGCTAGGAAAATGAGTGGATATCATCGAAAGTGTTTCATGGGCCATTTTCACATTATATTCATAAGCCAAACTCTTATAGTTGACCAAATCCACGATCGTTCCAATGAAGCATAAGCCAACGGTCAGGATATAGAGAATTCCCAAACCTACCTGACCAAGAATAAAACGATGCAATCCGGCGAAACCAAAGAAGCCAATCAAGGTCAGAATCAGGATCATTTGGGAGTCCTTTCTTCGAGCTCTATAGACTTGAGCAAAAAGAGAGGCTTGATCTTCATCCATATTTTTCATCAATCCCTGGATATATCCCAGTTCCATACCTTCTAATTCAGGGAGATGTCTCAATACATTAGCCATAATTGTGTGTTGTTTTTAAGTGTTTGATTAAAGTCCATATTCTGTGAAAGATCACTACAAAGGCAAGCATGGCCAGCGGGTGCATCGACCAGGATGCTTGAATTTCGCCCTGAGCTAATAAACTCATCGATCTTCCTAAACCGCATCCCGGACACCAACTAAACCCCAGATTGTATAAAGGACAAAGGCTGAAATGATCCACAGCTTCGGGATTGATTGTCAAAATGGCGATGATACTGCCTATCCAGAAAATCAATTCTAAAGGAATCTGTTGAAGCCAATGAAGTTTTTCTTTCATGTCAGGGAAAGTACGAAAAAGGTGCCATCTCACCAATTAGGCCATTAGAGCAAGTATTCGCACTTTTTGATTTCCTTTTGGGTGATTAATGGACAAAATAATGTCCGATAATGTACAGTTTAATTTCGGCTTTTTGTTCCTACCATGAAAAAGAACCACAATCTCCAAGCCTTTTTCCAGCCATTTTGTAATTTGGACCGCGAGGAAAAACCCTATGCGAAAAATTACCTTAATTCACCTTATTCTGTTCTTCTTGATTGCTTCCTCGACATTGGCTCAAGGGAGTTTTGACCTTTGGGTGGTAGATACTCAGGGCAAAGGAGGAAAGTTAGAACTCATTCACCAATCTGCTAAAACTCTTACTAATCGGGCAGAATACGACAACCAACCCAATTTTATTAACGACTCAGAACTTGTTTTTTCGGCTGCTGATAACAAGGGAAATCATGACATAATCCTTTACAGTTTCCGAACCGGTAATTTTACCAACTTCTCTAAAACGGCCGATCGAAGTGAGTACTCTCCTGCTTTAACCGATTGTAAACAGTACATTTCTGCAGTAGTAGTTGAACCGGATGGATCCCAAAGGCTTTGGCTTTATCCAGTCACCGGAGAGCCGGCAGAGCTCCTGTACGATGACATTGCCCCGGTTGGCTATTACGATTGGTATGATAACAAAGCCGCTATGTTTGTCTTAGGGGAGCCTAATAAACTGATTTATGCCCATGGAAAAGGAAATCTGGAGGAGATTTGCTCCTGGGTAGGAAGAAGTGTAAAAAACCGTCCAAAAAGCGCCGAAATATCCTATTTAGATCTAAATGATCAGAAGTCAGTGGATAATAAAAATAGTATCTCCATTTCTTCCTATGACATCAAAAAGAAGACGTATAAAGATTACGGATATACTCTCCCCGACTCTCAGGACTTTATTTGGGTGGATAAAAACCATCTGCTGATGGCCTCCGGAGAAGAAATATTTATCCGAAAAGGGACTGAATCGGTATGGAAATCTCTGGGCAAAATACCCTCCTCTACCCACCAAAAAATCACTCGAATGGCCTATAGTCCTGACTTAAATAAATTAGTCTTTGTCATGCAACGCAATCAACCCTAAACCTATGAAAATGAATTTCAAAAGCACCTTGGCCTTGGCCGCATTGATTTTATCCTCAAGTTCTCTAATAGCCCAAATCGAGGATAAAAAAGGAATTGTAGCCAAAAACGCCGAATTGACTAAGGTCCAAGATGGCTTTAGCTTCACCGAAGGCCCAGCCATCAATCGCCAAGGTGACGTCTTTTTTACCGACCAGCCGAATGATAAAATCTACAGATGGAATCCCAACAGTAACCAAATCACGCTTTTCAAGGATGGTGCAGGTCGTTCCAATGGGCTTTATTTTCAATTGGATGGAAAGCTGATCGCAGCAGCTGACTTGAATAATGAGCTTTGGGAAATTGACCCTTTTACTGGAAAAGAGAAGGTTTTGGTTTCCTCATTTAAAGGCAAAAAGCTAAATGGTCCCAACGATATTTGGGTGAGACCAAAAGGAGGATTGTACTTCACCGATCCTCTTTACCCTAGAGATTATTGGGAAGGGATCAGAGGAAAAGAATCCGAACAGGATGGAAAACATGTTTATTTTCTCTCTGATGACCGTACAGAGCTCTTTCGGGTAGCGGAAGATTTGGTACAGCCTAATGGAATAATCGGCACTCCAGATGGAAAGTATCTTTATGTGGCGGATATCAACGACAAGAAAACCTGGAAATATGAAATTCAGGAAGACGGGTACCTCATCAATAAGACTTTATTTTGCGAAATGGGCTCAGACGGAATGACCATCGATGATCGGGGTAATGTCTACCTTACCGGAAAAGGAGTAACTGTTTTTGATAAAAACGGGGTCCAGATTGCTCACATTCCAGTACCTGAAAATTGGACCGCTAACGTAACTTTTGGAGCTTTGGATCGAAGAACCCTTTTTATCACCGCAATGGGCTCAGTTTATACATTAAAAATGAAAGCCAGAGGGGTGTGGTAGGGAGCCGGAAGACAGGAGACAGAAGACGGAAGTATTTTGCTTCGGTCTTCCGTCTATGCTTTGAATTAACAGTTCCCTTCAAGGTCGCAACTTCCTCCCTCAGTTCCCGATGTGATCTCTAAAACGGGATTGTTTTTGGCAAATTCTGCCCAGGCCTTTTCAAGTGTTTGGTCAAAAACTTCATCGGGTTGTGCACCTGAGATTCCAAACTTCCGATCAAGTACAAAAAATGGAACACCCCTGACGCCTATCAATCTGGATTCATAAATATCCTGATCTACTGCCTCTTGTAGGGAATTAGATTCAAGCGTCACTTTAATTTTTTCTTCCTCGATCCCAACCTGCTTTCCAAGGTCTATCAGGGTATTCAAATCATCGACATTCTTACCTTCCGAAAAATAAGCCTTCAAAAGTCTTTCTTTCATTTCATCCTGCTTACCTGATTCTTTGGCCAAGTGAATCAGTTGATGGGCTCGTTTGGTGTTGGCTACCACGGCTTTTTCAAAATCAAATTCCAAGCCTTCTTCTTTCGCCATTTCTACAACATTGGAAGTTATCTGTCGGGTTTGGGCCATTGACCAACCTTTGGACTGGGCCAGGTGCTCTAGCGTGTTAAGATCCGGGTTAGTTACCTGATCTGGGTTTAGCTGAAAGCTTTTCCACTCTAACTCCACCTTATCCTTGTGTGTAAATTTTTCTAAAGCTTTCTCAAGCTTTCTCTTTCCGATATAGCAAAAAGGGCAAACTACGTCAGACCAAATTTCGATTTTCATATGTTTTGATTTTTTACGGAAGTCAAATGAAATCCCGCTTAAGATTTAGCAAACCCTAATAAGTCGATTATCATGCTGGATTTCATTCCATTTTTTATTTACTTAAAAGACAAATCAGAAATTCCCTGAAAGAGTTCAATGCCTTTAAAAACCAAAGAATGCCCTTCCTGCGCCATGGAGATAGATTCAAAAGCAGAGATTTGCCCGATCTGCCAATTTGAATTCCCCAAGAGACGTCCTTGGATTACGTGGACGGCGATTATTCTGGTGATTATCTGGCTACTTTCCTATGTATTATAATCCACCTCCAATACGAAAATGAATAAGCGATCCTTTCTAAAATACCTAGCCGCCTTCGGAATCGGAGGCACTGTATTTCCAGCCAAATCCAAGGCTTTTTCATTTGAAAAATTGAATTGGGAATCAGCGGATATTTGGGAACAAATCCGTGCGGGGTACCGAATCAAACAGGATTATCTCAATTTCGAAAACGGCTATTATTGCTTCCTCCCTGAAGAAATTCTGGAGAAATACATTGGGCATATCCGGGAAGTGAATTATCAGGCTTCCTTCTATATGCGAGGGGTTCAGGTAGCCAACAAAGCCAAATCTGCCGCAGCTTTGGCAGAACTGGTAGGTGCAGATCCGGAGGAACTTGTTTTAACACGAAATACGACTGAATCATTGGATTTGATCATCTCAGGTTTTCCTTGGACTCCCGGAGATGAGGCAGTTTTTTCCAACCAAGATTATGGCAGTATGCAATCCATGTTTGAATTGGCCAGTAAACGTTGGGGGATCAAGACAGTCAAGGTGGATATTCCCATGCATCCGCAAAGCGATGAGGAAATTGTAGAGGTCTATCGAAAAGCCATTTCTCCAAAGACAAAGCTGATCATGGTGCCGCATATTGTGAACATAACCGGCCATATTCTTCCGGTGCGAAAAATTGCAGACATGGCCCACTCGCTGGGCGTGGATGTCATGTTGGATGGAGCACATGCTGTAGGGCATTTTACCTTTAACATGCATGAATTGGACTGTGATTATTACGGATCAAGCCTGCACAAATGGCTGAGTGTGCCACTGGGAGCAGGTTTGCTTTATGTGAAAAAAGACAAGATTTCTAAGATTCAGCCTCTTTTAGCTCCTTTTGATCTGGGTCTGAAGACCATCGGATATCTGAATCATATCGGGACGCATCCTGCCGCCACAGATTTGACAGTTCTTGATTCTATCGCATTTCAGAATCGAATTGGAAGCAAAAGGAAAGAAGAAAGGCTGAGATTTATTCAGAAATATTGGTCCGATCAAGTAAGAAATTATCCGGGGATCAAAGTCAATACCCCGATTGAACCAGAGCGATGCTGCGGAATCGGGAACGTATGGGTAGAAAAATATACTCCGGCAGACATGGGAAAGGTTTTGATGGAAAAGTATAAAATCTTCACCGCCCCAATTGACGGTGCGGGAGTGAAAGGTGTTCGGGTTTCGCCGAATATCTACACATCCACAGCAGATTGTGATCAGCTAGTCAAGGCATTAAAAGAGATGGCAGATTCTTGATTAAGTCTAGAAAGCCAAATAATGCCATCATAATTTCAAAAAACAGCCTTGTTTTTTACTTTTTTTTAAAAATTTCAAGAATAAAGCCAAATTTTTGCAATAAAATCTTGCAATTGATTCAAGGAGGTACAACATTTGCACCTTCAAAAGCATGATTTACACCAAAGACATAGCGGCAAAAACTTCTCACGAAATCACCTTAGAGTTGAGTGCTGTTGCTATGCCTAATTTTTCTCCTCTGAGGAGGACAAGGTTTACTTTTAGGGTTTGACCCTGTGTCATATCCTGTTTTCCCACGTGGAGAACGTCCCTCGCCTAATCCCGTAAGTAAATTATTCATTCCCAAAGCCAAGTCCGTGAGGACAAGGACCATTCATGCAAACTCAATGGAAGAAATCTCTTTCAAAATTATCGTAGCCGATTCCTCCCACAAAGCCTACTCAACTCAAATCACGGAGGAAATGGAAAATTCCGCCAAAGCCCGTGGTACTGGTATAGCCAAACGAAGTCCGGCTTATATCGAAACCAAAATGGAAGAAGGAAAGGCAGTTATTGCCCTGACTTCTGATGGGACTTGGGCAGGATTTTGCTACATCGAGGCCTGGGGGCACGGAAAATACGTGGCTAATTCCGGTTTGATCGTTTCTCCGGAATTCAGAAAGTATGGTTTGGCCCGAAAAATCAAGCAGGAAATCTTCAAACTCAGCCGCAAAAAATACCCAGAATCCAAGATTTTTGGATTGACTACAGGAGCGGCAGTCATGAAAATCAACTCTGAATTGGGCTACATTCCTGTATCTTATGCAGACTTGACGGATGACCAAGAGTTTTGGAAAGGTTGCCAAAGCTGCATCAATTATGAGATTTTGATGGCAAAAAACCGTCAAAACTGTCTTTGCACGGCCATGCTTTATGATCCAAATGCAAAGAAAAACCATACGGAAGACCTAGCTTTGAGAGAGAATTTCAAAAAAGAAATCAAGCTCTTCGATCGTTGGGTGCGCTTGAAAAAATATGTAATGCTCAAATTGACCAAATCAAAGGATTCGGTGAAGAGCTTCCTTCTTTAATCTATTTCCCAAGGGAATAAACCTATTAAAAAATGAAAAAAGTAGTTTTAGCCTATAGTGGAGGCTTAGATACCACCTTTTGTGCACTGCACCTTTCCAAAGATTTGGGCTATGAGGTTCATGCAGTTTTGGTTAACACCGGCGGGTTTTCCAAAGAAGAACTGGAAACTATTGAAACCCGAGCCAAAAGTCTGGGCATTGCTTCATTCACTATTTTGGAAGTAGTAGACACCTATTATCAGGAGGTGATCAAATATTTGGTCTTTGGAAACGTACTGAAAAACGCTACCTACCCCCTATCTGTATCTGCTGAAAGGATCCTTCAAGCTAAGTCATTGGCAGAATATGCTAAATCAATCGGTGCTAAAGCCGTTGCGCATGGATCTACAGGAGCCGGAAATGATCAGGTGAGATTTGATATGATTTTCCAGACGATTGTTCCAGATATAGAAATCATCACTCCGATCCGGGATTTGAAACTTTCCCGTCAGGAGGAAATCGAATACCTGAAGAAACATGGCGTTTCCATGAACTTCGAAAAGGCAGCCTATTCTATCAATAAAGGAATTTGGGGAACATCTGTGGGTGGAAAGGAAACCTTGACGTCCTCCGAATTTCTACCAGAAGAAGCTTGGCCAACCCAAGTATCCGAAACCGAGCCGAAAGAAATTAGACTTTCTTTTGAAAAAGGCGAATTGAAAGGTGTGAATGGAGTCAACTATGGAAATCCAGTGGATGCTATCCAGGAAGTTCAAGCTTTGGCGGCTCCTTATGGAATCGGCCGTGATATCCACGTAGGTGACACCATCATCGGGATCAAAGGTCGCGTTGGATTTGAAGCTGCCGGACCGATTATCATCATTAAAGGACATCAATTGCTGGAAAAACATACTTTGACCAAGTGGCAGATGTTCTGGAAAAATCAACTTTCCGAATTCTATGGCAACCATTTACATGAAGGCCACTACTTGGATCCTGTCATGAGAAATCTGGAAGCATTTCTTTCCAGCACCCAAGAATTTGTGACTGGAGAAGTTCGTGTATTGTTGAAACCCTACCACTTCACCTTGTTGGGAATCACCTCAGCCCATGATTTGATGTCCTCCAAGTTTGGCAGCTATGGAGAAATGAATAAGGGATATACCGGAGAAGATGTAAAAGGATTTACCCGAATTTTGGGTAACCAAACAGCCATCTTCCATAAAGTGAACAGCGATGACTAAAATCAAAACCGCTGTCATCGGTGCCGCAGGATATACCGGAGGAGAACTTCTCCGGATTTTGGTCCACCACCCTGCCTGCGAGTTGGTTTGTGTACATTCCAATAGTCAAAAAGGAAAAAAAGTAGCTGAGGTTCATCCCGACTTGATCGGAGATTGCGAACTGGAATTTACAGATCAAGTTCCTATGGAAGTTGATGCCGTATTTTTGGGATTGCCTCATGGCGAGACCAAGGGTTTTCTTGAAAAACATCCCTTTTCGCCAGATGCAGTTATTATTGACCTATCCACGGATTTTCGGGACGAGTCCAATGGCTTTACCTATGGCCTTCCGGAGGTCAATGCTGGCAAAATAAAGAACTCAAAAAAGATCGCCAACCCTGGTTGTTTCGCCACAGGGATCCAACTGGCTTTGGCCCCAGCCATTGCAAAAGGTTGGGTCAAAGATGCCGTCCATATTTCCGGAATTACCGGTTCTACCGGAGCCGGAAAGAAATTGGCGGAGACATCCCACTTTAGCTACCGAACAGGTAATATGTCGGTTTATAAACTTTTTACCCATCAGCATTTAAAAGAGATCAGGCAAACCTTTAGGCAGCTGAGTTCTGACTTCGGTTCAGAATTGCTCTTTGTCCCTTACCGAGGTAACTTCTCCAGAGGAATTTGGGTGACCGCCTATTTTCCTTTTGAGGGCACTGCAGAGGAAGCAGTGAAAGTGTATCAAGGATTTTATCACGATGCAGCTTTTACCCACGTTTCTACGCAGGACATCGATTTGAAGCAGGCAGTCAATACCAACAAATGTATCCTACACGTCCAAAAAGAAGCCGGACAATTGGTGATCCATTCTGCTATTGATAACCTTCTGAAAGGAGCGTCAGGGCAAGCTGTGCAAAACTTTAATCTAGCCTTTGGCCTGGATGAAAAATTGGGGTTAAACCTAAAATCAATTGCTTTCTGATATCGGAAATGGGATTCCCGATTTCGAACAAACCGAAATCATAAATCATAAATCCGAAATAATAAAGCTTTAAATCGTACTTCGAAATTAGCATTTCCAGATGAATCTATTTGACGTATATCCTTTGATTCCGGTGACTTTGGTGAAAGCCCATGGAAGCTTGCTATGGGATGAAAAAGGACAGGAATATTTAGACCTTTATGGGGGTCATGCGGTGATATCCATCGGACATACCCACCCTCACTATGTAAAACGGATCAAGGATCAACTGGATCAAATGGGGTTTTATTCCAACTCCATCCAAATCCCTATCCAACAAGAATTAGCGTCCAAACTCGGTGAATTATCCGGCCTTCCGGATTATCAGTTGTTTTTGGTCAATTCGGGTGCAGAGGCAAATGAAAATGCCATCAAATTGGCCTCATTTGCAACCGGAAAATCAGGTTTTATCGCATTCACCGGTTCTTTTCATGGAAGGACTTCAGGAGCTGTCGCATTAACCGACAATCCAAAAATCGTAGCTCCTTGCAACGAAAGAACGGATTTCCATATTCTCCCATGGAATGACCTGGATGCTGTAGAAGAGGTTTTGAAAAGCAATTCGATTGCAGGGATAATCATAGAAGGCATTCAGGGAGTAGGTGGAATCCAAGTTCCTTCCCCTGAATTTTTGCAAGGTCTGTCCTCTCTTTCGAAGAAGTATGAAGCCAAATTGATATTGGATGAAGTCCAGTCTGGCTTTGGACGTACCGGTAAGTTTTTTGCTTATCAATGGGCAAGAGGCGTTAGACCAGACATCATAACCATGGCCAAAGGGATGGGAAATGGATTCCCAATTGGCGGGGTGTTGATTGCTCCTGAATTTAAGGCTAGCTATGGTCTATTAGGAACTACTTTTGGAGGAAACCACTTGGCTTGTGCTGCATCCCTTGGAGTTTTGGAAGTACTTGAAAAAGAAAACCTTCAAGCAAAAGCACAAGAGTTGGGAGACAAGCTAATGAAGGAACTCGGAGCTATTCCGGGAATTGTTGAGGTTCGCGGCATTGGTTTGATGATCGGGATAGACTTGGACCGTGATGCAGGACCTGTTCGTTCTGAATTAGTAAATAAATACCATATTTTCACTGGTTCTGCAGCTGGAAAGCAAACGATTCGTCTGCTTCCTCCTTTGTCTGTAGAATGGAATGAGTTAAATTCGTTTTTGGTCGCATTAAAAGAAATTCTCAGTAATTGAGAATCAAGAACTCCAATTTGATGAAGTTATTTACACAATTTGAATCTTTAGAATTAGGAAAAGAGCTTATCGATCTAGCTTTAGCCTACAAGGCCAACCCGCTGCTAGATGCAGCCAAAGGCCAGGGCAAACGCATAGGTTGTATTTTCCTTAATCCTTCCCTACGAACTCGGGTTTCTACTCAAATAGCTGCGCAAAATCTCGGTATGGAAGCCATTGTCCTGAATATGGATAAAGAAGGCTGGGCTTTGGAAATGAAAGAAGGAGCCATCATGAACAAATCCACAGTCGAGCATATCAAAGATGCAGCAGGCGTTTTGGGAACTTATTTTGATATTTTGGCTATTCGCGCTTTTCCATCTTTGACCCACAAAGAAGAAGATGTGGCCGATTTTACCATACAGCAGTTTATCAAATACAGTGGCATTCCAGTGATTTCTCTGGAATCAGCTACCAGACACCCTTTACAAAGTCTTGCAGATCAAATCACCATTCAGGAACATTTGGCTGGAAAAAAGAAGCCTAAGGTTGTATTGACCTGGGGCCCACATATCAAAGCGATTCCTCATGCGGTAGCTAATAGCTTCTCAGAGTGGTCACTTGGAATGGGACATGATCTGACTATCACTCATCCGGCAGGATATGAATTGGACGAAGCTTTCACCAAAGGAGCAACCATTGAATACGACCAAGCCAAGGCCTTAAAAGACGCTGACTTCGTTTATGTGAAAAACTGGTCTGGATTCAATGACTACGGAAAAATCATTTCCACAGATTCTCGCTGGATGCTCACAGAAAATCACCTTGCCAAAGCTCCAGAAGCCAAAGTCATGCACTGCCTTCCCGTGAGAAGAAATCTGGAATTGTCTGACGAAATCCTGGATAGCTCCAGATCATTGGTTCAAAAACAAGCTGAAAATAGAATCTATGCAGCCCAAGCTGTAATCAGCAAAATCTTGGGATAATCTATCCTGAAACACTCAAACCTATGAAAATATCAATCATCAAAATCGGAGGAAATGTCATCGACTTCCCGGAGAAGTTGGATGAGTTCCTTGCCTTATTTGCCAAATTTCCGGGGCATAAAATCCTGGTTCATGGAGGCGGAGTATTGGCTTCCAGATTTGGTGAAAGCATGGGAGTCATGCCGGAAATGGTCGACGGAAGAAGAATTACGGACAAGGACACGCTGGACATTGTGACCATGGTCTATGCAGGCTTGATCAATAAAAACATCGTAGCCAAGCTCCAATCTCTAAAAGTCGATGCCATCGGAATGACTGGTGCAGATGGAAATCTGATAAGATCCATCAAAAGACCTGTCAAAAGCATAGATTATGGATTTGTAGGTGATATTCAGGAAGTAAACTCTAAGCTATTGGACACCCTATTGAACGCGGGTCTTCAGCCCGTGATCAACGCGATCACCCACGACAAAAAGGGTCAATTGCTCAATACCAACGCAGATTCTATTGCTTCCGCTTTAGCGACAAGCTTGGCAAAAGATCACCACGTCAAGCTCTATTTTTGCTTTAACAAAAGCGGAGTGCTGATCGATGAGAAAAATGACAGCTCCATCATTCCATTGATCAACGAGGACATTTACGCAGAATTGAGAAAGGAAAATGTCATCCATTCCGGAATGATTCCTAAGTTGGACAATGCATTTGCTGCCCTGGAAAAAGGCGTGCATCATGTATGGATTGGGAAAGCGGAAAACTTACTTCAGGCTGCAAAAGGCAAACTATCTGGAACAACCATAGAGCGTCACCGATACGATTTATACTGATGACGGATTTTGGAAATCTATACCAAGAAGCAGCTCAATTGTTGGAGAATCTGATAAGAATCCCTTCTTTTTCCAAGGAAGAAAACAAAACTGCAGATCTGATTCAAAATTTTTTGACAGAAAAAGGTGTGGAAACACATCGCTCAGGAAACAATATTTGGGCATTCGCCTCGGAATATAACCCCGTCCTTCCCACAGTCTGGCTTAATTCCCATCACGATACCGTGAAACCAAATTCCGGATATACCAAAGATCCGTTTTCTCCAACCTATGAAAATGGGAAGCTATTCGGATTAGGCAGTAATGATGCAGGAGGGCCATTGGTGAGTTTAATTGCCTGTTTTTGTCATTTTATAGGAAAAGACCTTCCGTATAACTTACTGATGATTGCCTCTGCGGAAGAGGAAATTTCTGGCCCCAATGGAATTGCCTCACTCATTCCTACTTTGCCAGAGGCTGAATTGGCAATCGTGGGAGAACCTACACAAATGAGGTTGGCTGTGGCAGAAAAAGGTCTTTTGGTAATAGATGCCAAAATCAAAGGAAAAGCCGGTCATGCGGCCCGAGAGGAAGGAATAAATGCGATTTATTTGGCCTTGGAAGATTTGGAGGAGATTAGAAACTTCCAGTTTACAAAGACTTCTCCATTCCTAGGAAGAACCAAAGTTTCCTGCACGGTCATCAAAGCAGGCCAGCAACACAATGTGGTACCGGATCTATGTGAATACACTTTGGATGTGCGAGTAACTGATGCTTATACTTTGGAAGGGGCATTGGAAGAACTTCAGGCGAATCTTAAGGCGGAGCTTCATCCGAGATCTCTCCGACTGCAATCCTCTCATTTACCTGAAAACCACCTGATGTATCGGGTAGCAGATGCCCTAGACTTAGAAACCTTCGGTAGCCCTACCCTTTCAGATCAGGCCTTGATTCCTTGGCCTTCTGTCAAGATTGGTCCAGGGGATTCCGCTAGATCTCATAGTGCCGATGAATTCATTTTTCTGGAAGAAATCAAAAAAGGAATCCAAGGCTATATCTCAATTCTCAATAAATACGCTGAACTCAGCTAAAAAGAAATTCTCATGAAACTTTGGCAAAAAGCCACCGGCAGCAAGAAAGAAGTGGAACAATTCACCATTGGAAGGGATCCTGAATTCGATATCATCCTGGCTCCTTTTGAAGTGTTGGGCTCCATGGCTCATGCTCATATGTTAGCTCAAATAGGTCTTTTGACAGAAGAAGAAAACGAAATTCTACAGAAAGGACTAAAGGAGATATATTTCGAAATCGAGCAGGGAAAATTCAGTATTGCTCCGGGTGTGGAAGATGTTCACTCCCAAGTGGAGTTTCTTCTCACAGAGAGATTTGGTGAGGTAGGCAAAAAACTACACAGTGGAAGAAGCCGAAATGATCAAGTTCTGGTGGATCTAAAGCTCTATTACCGCGCTGCTATTCAAGGAATTGTAGAAGAATCCAAAGAACTTTTTGATCTTCTGATCGAGCTATCTGAAAAGCACAAAGACGATTTGATGCCTGGATACACCCATACGCAATTGGCAATGCCGTCCTCTTTTGGGCTTTGGTTTAGTTCTTTTGCCGAGGGATTAGCTGAGGACATGAATTTGTTGAAAGCCGCTTTCGATCTTAGCAATAAAAACCCTTTGGGTTCCGCAGCAGGGTATGGCTCAAGCTTTCCGCTCAACCGAACTTTGACCACACGCCTTTTGGGATTTGGAGATTTGCACCATAATGTAATTAATGCCCAAAACAGTCGGGGAAAGACTGAAAGAACTTTAGGGTTTGCCTTGGCTGGAATTGCAGGAACATTAAACAAGCTGGCCACAGATGTTTGCTTGTTTATGAACCAGCATTTTGCATTTATTTCTTTTCCGGATGATTTGACCACCGGTAGCAGTATCATGCCTCACAAGAAAAACCCGGATGTATTTGAATTAATTCGGGCTAAAACCAATCAGATCCAATCTGTTCCCAATTCTATTGGCTATTTATTGACCAATATGAGCACAGGATATCACCGCGATATGCAGTTGCTCAAGGAAGAGGTTTTTCCTGCTATCGAAAGTCTATCGAGCTGTCTGAGCATGAGTACTTTTATGCTGAAATCCATCAAGATTAGGGAAAATATTCTCCAGGACTCTTTTTACAAGCACCTATTCTCAGTAGAAGTGGTGAATGACTTGGTACTTCAGGGCATGCCTTTCCGAGATGCATATAAGAAAGTAGGCCTGGATATCGAGGCGGATCATTTTGCTCCAGACCAAGGTAAAATCAATCACCAGCACGAAGGAAGTATCGGAAACCTTTGTACTGATGAGATCAAAGCCAAAATGGATCGATCCATAGATTCTTTTGATTTTGAATCGATTTTAAAAGCAATTTCTAAGCTTTTGGTCTAGAATTACTGTCATTCTGTCGATTTTCTGGAAAGATTCAAGGGAATTAGGTATTTTAAAAGGATATCTTTTTAGATATTCAAAAAACCCGCCAGCGCCCTATGAATAATCTTTTAGGTTCAAATCTAAAGTATGACCTTAAATCCAGTCTTGTAGTATTTTTAGTGGCCTTACCACTTTGTCTTGGCATCGCCGTAGCGAGTGGGGCCCCACCTATGGCTGGCCTCATTGCAGGGATTGTTGGAGGAATTGTTGTAGGTTCTTTCTCAGGTTCTCATGTCAGTGTCAGTGGTCCGGCTGCAGGATTGACTGTGATTGTACTCGACTCCATTTCTTCGCTTGGAACTCTCGAGTTGTTTTTGGCTACGGTAGTTGTTGCCGGACTCATTCAAATGGGAATTGGTTTTCTTAAAGGAGGGGTTTTAAGTTACTTTTTCCCTCATTCTGTAATCAAAGGAATGCTCACTGCTATCGGATTGATTCTAATATTGAAACAAATCCCACATGCACTTGGGTATGACAAGGACACCATGGGAGATGAGGCTTTTTTACAAGCCGATGAGCATAATACTTTTACCGAAATATGGTATGCAATTCAATATTACAGCCCTGGAGCTATTCCAATCGTATTGGTGGCATTGGGGATTTTGTTGGCCTTTGAAATCCCGAAAATCAAAAACCACTCCATCTTTGGAGTTATTCCTGGCGCTTTATGGGCAGTTATTTCGGGAATTTTGATCAATCTAGCTTATGGCAAATGGATTCCAAGTTGGCAATTAGATAATGAGCATCTCGTAACAATCCCTGTAGTAGGTTCTATTCAAGAATTTGGAAATCTTTTAACATTCCCTGATTTCGGGATGATTTTGAGTTCAAACTTTTGGATTATTTCGTTCACGATTGCAGTGGTAGCAAGTATAGAAACACTTCTCTGTATCGATGCTACCGACAAAATGGATCCCAAAAAAAGGATCACACCAGCAAGCAGAGAATTAGTTGCGCAAGGCATTGGCAACACAGTAAGTGGACTGATTGGCGGATTGCCGGTCACCGCTGTAATTGTAAGAAGCTCAGCAAACATTGCTGCTGGGTCCAAAACAAAGCTCTCTGCGATATTACACGGGTTTTTGTTGATTATTCTGATTATTTCTATTCCGGGAATATTGAACAAGATTCCATTGAGCTGTTTAGCGGCAGTTTTATTTGTAGTAGGCTACAAGCTTGCCAAACCCAAGATTTTCATTAATTCTTATGAAAAAGGTTGGGATCAATTCATCCCATTTCTGGTGACTGTATTGGCTATCTTATTTACTGATCTGTTGCTTGGAATTGGAATAGGAATGGTGTTCGGATTATTCTTCGTGATCAAAACCAACTTCAAAAGAGCCATTTCCATGACTGAGCATCATGGAAATTATCTGATTCGATTGCACAAAGATGTTTCTTTCCTGAATAAAGCATTTTTACTTAAAAAAATCGAACAAATACCTGAAGGGTGCAATGTGATAATTGATGCTACTAGAGCTAACTTTATAGATAATGACATCCGAGAAGTCTTGGATGATTTCATTGAATCTGGATATTCCAAAAATATTGAAATTACTATTCAAGGATACGATTACGAATTTACCGAAACACTATGAAACCTTACGAAAAACTCCTACTTCAAAATAAAGCATGGTCTGTTGAAAGAATACAGCATGACAAAAATTTTTTCCATAGGCTGGCTAACCAGCAAAAACCAAAATTCCTATGGATTGGATGTTCAGATAGCCGAGTACCCGCCAACGAAGTAACTGGCACGGATCCCGGTGAAATTTTTGTACACCGAAATATTGCAAACATGGTGGTTCATACGGACCTCAATCTGCTATCGGTTTTGCAATATGCCGTGGATGTATTAAAAGTCGAACATATCATTGTTTGTGGACATTATGGCTGCGGTGGTGTAGAAGCTGCCCTTGGCAATCATAGTTTTGGCCTGATCAATAAATGGCTGAGAAACATCAAAGAAGTGTATAGAATGCACCAAGAAGAAATTGATTCTATCAAGAATCATAAAGCTCAGGTAGATCGTTTGGTGGAACTGAATGTCTTAGAACAATGTCAGGATTTGATAAAGACCTCCATTATCCAAAAAGCATGGAGAGACAGAAAAGCTCCGCATGTTCATGGATGGGTCTATGGACTTGATGATGGGCTTGTGAAAGAATTGATTACTATAAAAGCAGACATGGAAAATATACCGCCGATTTTCAGGTATTTGGAAGATGAGTTGTAGATTTCATTGAGATATTTTTAAGCCCGGAATTTTGATATTAAAGATTCGGGCTTTTTATTTGTCCTATCCTTTCACTTTTTGGTGTAAGGATTTATAAAGAAGAGGCGAGAGACAGGCTCTAAGACCCTCTGGCAACCTGGAAAATCCAAGGTGCCAATTCCTGCCGAATGAGATGGTCTCATTCGGAACTATAAATTCCTTGCATAATGAACAAGCAATTTACTTCCCTTTACTTTCCTGGCACTATAGTATTCCTAAGGGAATCCATCCGCGTTTTGCTTTTCCTCATTTCCGAGTCACGCAGGCTTCGATTTGCTTATTGACTTCTCCTATCAATTTTCTTTTACTTAACCTAAACCTAAATTTCATGTCTACCAATTATCGTTTTGAAACGCTTCAGCTCCATGCTGGACAAAGCCCAGATCCTACGACTAATTCAAGAGCCGTTCCGATTTATCAGACCACTTCTTATGTTTTCAACAGTGCCGAACATGGCGCAAATCTGTTTGGGCTTAAGGAATTTGGAAACATCTATACCAGGATAATGAATCCTACCACGGATGTTTTCGAACAAAGAATTGCTGCCCTAGAAGGAGGTGTTGCAGCACTGGCAACAAGTTCAGGACAAGCGGCGCAGTTTATTGCGCTGAATAATATTCTCCAAGCTGGAGACAATTTTGTTTCCACCTCATTCCTTTATGGAGGATCCTACAATCAATTCAAAGTAGCATTTAAAAGAATCGGAATCGAAGCTCGTTTTGCCAAAGGAGATTCACCGGAAGCCTTCGAAAAGCTGATTGATGACAAAACAAAGGCTATTTACCTCGAAACCATTGGAAACCCAGAATTCAATATTCCGGATTTTGAAGCCATCGCTGCTTTAGGTAAAAAACATAGTATCCCTTTGATTGTGGACAATACCTTTGGGGCAGGCGGATACCTTTTTCAGCCTATTGCTCACGGGGCAAATATTGTAACTGCCTCTGCCACCAAGTGGATTGGAGGCCATGGCACTTCCATAGGAGGAGTCATAATCGATGCAGGTAATTTCAACTGGGGAAATGGAAAATTTCCGCAATTTTCAGAGCCTTCAGAAGGCTATCATGGATTGAATTTTTGGGAGGTTTTTGGAGAAAACAATCCCCTGGGATTACCCAATATCGCCTTTGCAATCCGTGCTAGAGTGGAAGGTCTTCGGGATTTTGGTCCAGCGATCAGTCCCTTCAATTCTTTCCTTTTACTCCAAGGTCTGGAGACGCTTTCGCTGAGAGTCCAAAGGACTGTGGACAATGCCTTAGAAATCGCTAAATGGCTGGAAAATCATCCGAAAGTCTCTAAAGTAAATTACCCTGGATTAAACAGCTCACCTTACCACTCACTAGCCAAAAAATACTTGAAAAATGGATTTGGAGGAGTTTTGAGTTTTGAAATCAAAGGTGATAAGGCAGCTGCATCTCAAGTAATCAATAACCTTCAGTTGATATCGCATTTGGCAAATGTAGGTGATGCCAAAACATTGATCATCCAACCTTCAGCCACGACTCACCAGCAATTGAGCGATGAGGAGCAAAAAGCTGCTGGCGTCACTCCTACTTTATTGAGGCTTTCTATAGGCATAGAGCATATCGAGGACTTAAAAGCAGACCTTCAGCAGGCTTTTGAAAAACTTTAATTATTGAATGAATCTAATCAGCGAATTCGCGGACTTTACCATGACACATGAAATTTTCCACTCTGAAAGCCCTTTAAATTTAGAATCCGGAGAATCTCTCAGTCAATTTGATCTGGCGTACACCACATATGGTCAGTTGAATCGGGATAAGTCCAATGTCATTTGGGTAATCCATGCTCTTACCGGGGATTCCAAAGCTGCAGAATGGTGGAGTGGTTTGATCGGAGAGGATAAGTTTTTTGATCCTTCCAATCATTTCATCATCTGTGCCAATCTCTTAGGAAGCAATTACGGATCTACCAATCCATTCAGCGTCAATCCAGAAACCGGAGAGCCTTATTTCTATGACTTCCCTCACATTTCTCCAAGGGATCTGGCTGCCAGCTTGGAAAGATTGAGAATTCACCTTGGGCTTGAAAAGATTCATACCTTGATCGGAGGTTCATTAGGAGGTCAGGTTGTTTTGGAATGGGCGTACACCCTTGGCAAAAAACTCGACAATGCTGTGATTTTGGCCTCAACAGCTAAGACATCACCTTGGGTGATCGGGTTTAATGAAACCCAACGGATGGCCATAGAATCTGATTGCACTTGGGGAGAAAAACATGAGGATGCGGGAAAAACCGGCCTATCCACAGCTCGAGCCATTGCGATGTTAAGTTATCGTCACCCCGATGATTTAGCTCGTAAACAGGCTGAAAATGAGGAAAAACTGGATAATTTCCGTGCAAGTTCTTATTTAAGATATCAGGGGCAAAAGCTTTCTAAGAGGTTTAATGCCTTGTCCTATTGGGTGCTTTCCAAAACCATGGATTGCCATGATCTAGGAAGAGGAAGAAATGGAGTGGACAAGGCTTTGGCTCAAATTGAGGCTAGAGTGTTGACCATAGGAGTAAATTCAGACCTCCTTTTTTTACCTTCTGAATCTCAGGAAATCAGTAGAAAAGTAAAACGAGGCACCTATAAGGAAATTAATTCTACTGCAGGTCATGATGCATTCCTGATCGAGTTTGAGCAATTGGCTTATATCCTTCAATCCTTTTATTTGGAACACTAAAAATGAAAACAGCGGGAAATTCCCGCTGTTTTCATTTTTTAACCTTGGTCCATTCCACTGTCCTGCCGACAAAAGAGAATCCTATGTAACCTTTCACTTCTAGTATTTCCGGTGATTTTAACTTGATCTCACAGGAATAAGTCTTTCCAGACTTGGGATCGTAGATCTCCCCTCCCTTCCAAACTCCTGCAGAGTATTTCAAGCCCTCCAGAATATTCAATCCCATCAAGGGTCTGGTTTTTAGTTTTGGGTCAGAATTCTCCCTATCAGTAGCCGGCTTACCATCCCGAATAGGTTCTTTTAACCAAATAATTTTTCCGATAAATTCTGAACCGGTTTTGATGATTTCAACTTGGGCTGTTTTCTCGGTATTGTACCAAACGCCCAAAATCGAGCTTTCTGATTGGGCAAAGACTTGAGCCATACCCAACAAAAGGAATGTCAGAAGTGTCAAACTGAGGTTTCTCATTTTCATAAACAAATAAGGGTTGATATCGCTAAATACGCCTAGATTTGAAATTGTTTTTAGATTTTGCTCGGAAAAATTACAAAAAATTGTGCCTCAACTAGTGTTTGAAGGATTCTCCCTGGAGATGTTAAGTGAAAAAGCTTTGTGGATCAATAAGTTGAAATCCTTACTGATTGCTGATCTTCATTTTGGGAAAGCTGCCCATTTTAGAAAAGCAGGAATACCAATCCCAGAGCCTGTTCATTTCACAGATCTGGAGAGATTGGAAAAGCTGCATCAAGCCCTAAGGCCTGTACACACCTACTTTTTGGGGGATTTATTTCACAGTGACTGGAATGAACAGTGGCCAAGACTGAATTCATTTTTGGGAAGGTTCATGGGAACCCAATTTCACCTGGTGAAAGGAAACCACGATATCCTTTCTCCTATTGCCTATACGCAGTCCATTTTAAGAATTCATGAAAAACCCATGAAAATTGGAGCCTTCATACTTTCCCATGAGCCTATGGAATTGGTGGAAGAAGGCTATCTCAATGTATGCGGCCACATTCATCCCGGAATTTCCTTGAGAGGAAAAGCAAGACAGTCTGTAAAAGTCCCCTGCTTTCATCTTTCAGGGAGGGTTTTGACACTTCCTAGCTTTGGGAATTTTACAGGTGCAATCTCCCTGAAACCCAAAAATCAGGATCAAATTTGGGGAATTTCAGGTCAAAAAATCATTCCTGTCCTTTCTGGCACATCGATTGGTTAAATCCCCTTGGCTTTTCTATTTTTGACAAGAACTTCCCAACTATGGCTAACCCAAACAGGCAGAAAAAAACTTTAGGACATTTCAAATTTGGTAGCGTACTGTTCAGCACCACACTTTCACTTTTTATCGTAGGCTTATTCGGGGTGATCTTGATTCAAGCCAGATCTCTCACCAAAATGATCCGGGAAAACATTGAAATCCAGGTTTTCTTGGAAAAAAATCTGGAAGAATCACAATTGAAAGAAATAGGAAACACTCTGAAAGGAAGACCTTTTGTACTCAGCAAAGCGGATACCGTAGGCATCCGATTCATTTCAGATGAGGAAGCTGCCGCTACTTTTGTAGAAAGTACAGGAGAGGATTTCACTCAATTCCTGGAAGACAATCCGCTTCGTGACAGTTATGTGATTTCGATTTCTGAAGAGTTTCAAACCTCTGAGCAATTAGAGACTATTGCCAAAGATCTTGAAACTATCCCTGGAGTTTTTGAGGTGAGTTACATGACAGATTTGGTGGATTCAATCAACAAGAATCTACTAAAGGTCAGCCTTGTAATGGGAGGTTTTATTCTCATTCTGATCATTACGGTGGTTATGCTCATTAACAATACTATTCGCCTGGCTCTATTTTCCCAGAGATTCCTTATCCGATCTATGCAATTGGTCGGTGCCACCCGGGGATTTATACGAAAACCGTTTTTAATACGGGCTTTGATTTTTGGGATGATTGCAGGTGCTGTCGCATCGGCCATTTTGTTTGGCTTGGTGGAATACACCAAATCCAATATTGAAGGCTTTGCCATGCTTCAAAATCTCGAAATGCTGCTTATTCTGTTTGGAGCCTTGATTTTGATCGGTGGAATTCTCTCTGTATTCAGTACCTTGCGTGCAGTGAATAAGTACTTGAATATGTCTCTAGACGAACTTTACTAAACCATGAACAATACTCCCCTACCCTTTTCTCCAAAAAATTACAAACTGATGCTGATCGGTTTGGGTATGATCATTTTGGGCTTTATCCTGATCAGCCTAGATGGAGAACCCCATGGCAATGGTGTCTTAGGCTTGACAATTGGACCGATTGTGACCTTGGCTGGATTTATTTTTGAGTTTTATGCCATTTTTGCCAAAGCAGAAAAAAACTAGTATCCCATTTCCATTTCGGAAATTAAACTAAACCCATGCAGCAAGAACCTTACGGAGAGGTATTTCTGATTGATAAACCATTGGAGTGGACTTCCTTTGATGTAGTAAAAAAGGTCCGAAACGCCCTCCGAATCAAAAAGGTAGGCCATGCTGGTACTTTGGACCCTTTAGCTTCTGGTCTTTTGATCGTTTGTGCTAGCAAAATGACCAAACAGATCGAAACGTTCATGGGTCAGGAAAAAGAATACACCGGGACTTTTGTAATTGGTTCAACCACCGAATCATTTGATCTGGAAAAGCCTGTAATTCCCGTGGCTGATGCTTCCTTTATCACGCTTGAGCAAGTAAAAGCGGTAGCAAATCAACTTACCGGAGACATCATGCAAATTCCGCCCATGCATTCGGCTATCAAAGTTGATGGAAAACGAGTTTATGAATCTGCGCGAGCCGGAAAAGAGGTCAAAATGGATCCAAGACCCGTTCAGGTTCGTGAATTTGAAATTACCCGATTTGAAGGCAATGAAGTAGATTTTAGAATTTCCTGCTCCAAAGGAACTTATATTCGAAGTCTAGCCCGGGATTTAGGAGAAATTCTTGGTGTGGGAGCTTATTTAAAAGCTTTGTGCCGAACCCGAATCGGCGAATTCAGGCTCACAGAAGCAAAAGATCTTATGATTTTGGTAGAGGAAATAAAAGCCCGACCCCATGAAAATCTATGAAGGACTCGAAGACTTTCATCCTATTTCCAATGCGGTAGTTACCTCAGGAACGTTTGATGGGGTCCATTTGGGACACCAAAAAATCATCGGGCGAATTCGGGAAATAGCCAGGTCTAAAGAAGGGGAAACCGTCTTGATTACTTTTTGGCCTCACCCCAGATTAGTCCTTTATCCTAATGAGCACAACCTTAGATTGCTATCCACTTTTGAAGAAAAGGCGAATTTGCTGAGGCAGTTTGGGATTGATCATTTGGTCACCATTCCCTTTACTCAGGAGTTTTCACAACTCAGCTCTGAAGAGTTTATCCAAAAAGTTCTGATCGATAAAATCCAGACCAAAGTCTTGGTGATTGGATATGACCACCGGTTTGGAAAGAACCGGGAAGGGAGTTTCGAATACCTACAAAATCATAGCAAAACATTGGGCTTTGAGTTGGAAGAAATCTCCCGTCAGGACGTAGATGAAATCGGCGTTTCTAGCACGAAAATCCGAAAAGCACTTGAGTCGGGAGATATTAAAACTGCTACAGCCTACCTTGGAAGGCCTTACGAACTGAACGGATTGGTTGTCAAAGGCCAGCAAATTGGTAGGTCAATTGGTTTTCCAACAGCTAACATCCATATTCCGAATAGCTACAAACTAATCCCAAGAGACGGCGTTTATGCAGTAGAGGCCAAAATTGACGGATTGTTATATAAAGCAATGCTGAATATTGGTAATAGACCAACTGTGGACGGTACATCCAAAACCGTGGAGGCACATTTATTTGACTTTCAGGGGGATCTCTACAATAAACAAATCACTGTTTATTTCATTGAATTTATTCGTGAAGAGAAGAAATTCAACAGTTTGGATGAATTGAAAAATCAGCTGGCCAAAGATCAAAGAATTGCTAAATCCATCTTATAACCCAAATAATAACCATGATAAATAAAACCGTAAAAGACGCCCGGGAGGCAGTAGCGGATATTCCCAGCAATGCTTTTTTGATGATGGGAGGATTCGGTCTCTGCGGGATCCCAGAAAACTGCATAGCTGCATTGTTAGAAAGAGACATTAATGGTCTTACCATTGTCTCAAATAATGCCGGCGTTGATGATTTTGGAATTGGACTTTTGCTCCAAAAACGCATGGTCAAAAAGATGATCTCCAGCTACGTGGGTGAAAATGCTGAGTTTGAACGTCAACTCTTAAGCGGAGAATTAGAAGTGGATTTGATACCTCAGGGAACTCTAGCTGAACGTGTCAGAGCCGGAGGAGCTGGAATTCCTGCCTTTTTTACTCCTGCAGGTGTAGGAACTGAAGTCGCTGAAGGTAAGGAATTACGTGAGTTTGACGGAAAGCTATACCTCATGGAAAAATGGCTTCGAGCAGACTTTTCTATTGTAAAAGCCTGGAAAGGAGATACAGCAGGCAACCTTATTTTTAAAGGAACTGCCAGAAACTTCAACCCTATCATGGCAACTGCCGGAAAAATAACCATTGCTGAGGTAGAAGAACTGGTTCCTGCAGGCGAATTGGACCCCAATGAAATCCACACACCGGGAATCTATGTCCAGAGGATTTTTCAAGGAAAGAATTACGAGAAAAGAATTGAGCAAAGAACCATTACCAAGTCCTAAACTGAAACCCAAATGCTAACCAAAGAACAAATCGCCCAACGAATTGCCCAAGAGGTGCAAAACGGGCAGTATATCAATTTAGGAATTGGAATTCCCACGCTTGTAGCCAACTACATTCCCAAATCATTGGATGTAGTTTTACAATCTGAAAATGGGCTTTTGGGAATTGGTCCTTTTCCAAGCGAAGAAATGGTTGATCCTGATTTGATCAATGCGGGAAAACAAACCATTACCATGGTTCCGGGTTCGGTCTTATTCAATTCTGCAGAGTCATTTGCCATGATTCGAGGTGGTCATGTTCATTTGACCATACTGGGCGCCATGGAAGTTTCAGAAAATGGCGATATCGCCAATTGGAAGATTCCGGGGAAAATGGTCAAAGGAATGGGAGGAGCTATGGATTTGGTTGCTTCAGCTGAAAATATCATTGTTGCCATGCAGCATTGCTCCAAAGATGGACAGTCAAAATTATTGTCAAAATGCACCCTTCCTATTACCGGAATCAAGTGTGTCAAGAAAATTGTCAGCGATTTAGCCGTACTGGAGATTCTTCCTGAAGGAGGATTTCTATTAAAAGAAAGAGCTCCAGGAGTGAGTGTCGAGGAAATTAAATCCAAAACTGAAGGCAAATTGATCGTTCCCGATTCAGTTCCTGAAATGAGATTATCTTAATTTTGCCCACGGGAACCTGAATTCTGAAAAACGGGTTTCGAGTAAAAATCCAAAGAATGAAAAAGTCCGATATAAAATTTCAAGTAGAACTTGACGAAAACAACCTCCCCAAAAACATCTTATGGGATGCTTCAGACAAAGAAGCCGAAGGCATGGAATCAACCAAAAGTATCAGTGTCAATGTTTGGGACAATTTAAACCACTCTACTCTTCGAATTGATTTGTGGACAGAAGAAATGTCTGTAGTAGAAATGAAGCGTTTCTACATTGATATTATCGGAGGAATGGCTCAGACAATTCTCAACAGTACCGGTGATGAATTCATGGCAGAAGAAATGAAAGATCTATGTGATCGGATGGTTCGCCATGTCAACGAAGAGAACAGCAAAAACGCTTAATTTTGAAATACTCATTAAAGAAAGGCCTGATTTGTCAGGTCTTTTTTTTGGAGTATAAAAAACATTCTAGAATTAACTAATTTATGAATTTTTAATAAAATGAGCCCCTTGTTTAACTTTTGATAATAGATTCTACTAATTGTTTTGGATTTTATTTAAAAATACCTCCAGTTTCCATTTAGCGCTATTTTTTGGAATTAATTCCCCCGATTATTTTTCGGTCAAAGAAGATTGAAAATTCGGTTTTTACTATAAATTTCGAGGAATTGGTAAGCTAAAACCGTCAATTACAAATCACCATAACAAAAATTCATCAATAGCCTATGAGAAATTTTACTCGAAAATTCTGGCAATCAGTTTTACCACTGGTGCTGCTGGTTTCCTTAGGAACTACTGCAGTATTTGCCCAGACCACAATCTCAGGTACCGTCACTGATGGCAGTACTAAAGAGACTTTAGTGGGAGTGAACATTCTGGTCAAAGGCAAAGTGATTGGTACAATCACAGACCTTTCTGGAAAATTTTCACTTAATGTAAATCAAGAACCTCCCTTTACGCTAATCTTTTCCATGGTGGGATACAACACCAAAGAAGTGGCAATTACAGGAGGGGTTTCTAATCTGAACGTCGTCTTGGAGGAATCCTCTATCATGGGACAAGAAGTGGTGATTTCAGCTTCACGTGTTGAAGAAAGCATCATGAAATCCCCGGTTTCAGTAGAAAAAATGGACATCATTGCCATTCGGGAAGTACCTCAGGCTAGTTTCTTTGATGCCTTGAATAATTTAAAAGGCGTGGAGATGAGTACTCAATCTCTGACCTTTAAATCTTTCAATACCCGTGGATTTAATGCAAATGGAAACGTTCGTACCGTACAAATGATCGACGGGATGGATAATCAGGCTCCAGGTCTTAACTTCTCTGTTGGTAATATTGTGGGGATTTCTGAACTGGATCTTGAAAGCGTGGAATTGCTTCCAGGTGCTTCATCTGCTCTCTACGGACCTAATGCCATCAATGGTATTTTGTTGATGAATTCTAAAAATCCATTCCAGTATCAAGGATTGTCTGCAAATGTAAAAACAGGCTTTATGAATGAAGCCAACAGAACTCAGGCAGGAACAGGATTTTATGATTTCAGCGTTAGATATGCTAAAGCATTCAATGACAAAATCGCTTTCAAAGTAAACCTTGCCTACTTGAGAGCTGATGATTGGCAGGCAAATGACTTCAGAGATCAATCTTTGCTAAATGGTTCTACCATCGAATCTGGTTCCATACTCAATAACCCTGGATACAATGGAGTAAATATTTACGGAGATGAGACCAATGTGAACATGTATAGCATTGCCCAATCCATGATCGCAGCCGGAGCACTTCCATCCGCTGCCCTACCCTTAGTTCCTCAGACTTTTGTTTCCAGAACAGGATATAGAGAATCCGATCTTGCAGACTACAATACCAAATCGCTCAAATTCAATGCAGCCTTGCATTATAGAATAAACGACCGAGTTGAGGCTATTTTGCAGGGAAGTATTGGATCCGGAACGACCGTTTATACCGGTGCAGACAGATATTCCATTGCAAACTTCAACCTAAGCCAATATAAGGCTGAGTTAAGAGGTGCAAACTGGTTTCTTAGAGCATACACCACTCAGGAGAGATCAGGTGATGCATTTGCTGTAGGTATTGCTGCTCAAGGGATCAATGAAGCATGGAAGCCAAGTTCAGTTTGGTTCCCTCAGTATGTAGGAGCTTACGTACAAGCACTCCAAGGAGGTCTTACCGGAAATGCTGCCCACCAGGCAGCAAGAGCGTTTGCCGATCAGGGAAGACTTGTTCCCGGCTCTCCTGAATTCCTGGCTGCTAAAAACAGAGTGATTTCCAAACCCATCCCAGGAGATGCAAGTGGTGTTGGAGCCAAATTCGTAGACAAAACCAACCTGTATCACTTTGAAGGTTCATACCAGTTCAAAGACATCACTTGGGCAGATTTTGTCGTTGGTGCAAATTATCGGATCTATCAGCTTAACTCAGAGAAGACCCTTTTTGCAACTGATGAAAATGGGGATGAATTCCTGATCAATGAATTCGGTGGATATTTCCAAGGTGCAAAAAGATTGTTTGACGACAAATTCAAATTGACCGCATCCATTCGATATGACAAAAATGAGAACTTCGACGGACAGTGGTCTCCAAGAGTTTCCGGTGTTTATTCCGTAGGAAACCACAACTTCAGAGCTTCTTATCAGACAGGCTTTAGAATCCCTACTACTCAGGATCAATACATTGACTTGGTAACTCCTCAGGCTAGATTGATTGGTGGTTTACCTCTTTTCAGAGATAGATACAACTTCTCCGGCAACCCAGTTTATACGCTTGCAACTGTAACTAACTTCGGAGCGGCCGTCTTAGCTGACACCCAGCCTAACTCACCTGTTTATCAAGCAAGTATCCAACAAGCAACTACTTTGGCAATTCAGCAGGCTACTGCGATTGTTACTGCTCAGGTACAAGCCGGACAAATCCCTGCTAGCCAGGCACCAGCTGCTATTGCTGCTTTAGCTCCAACTTTGGTTCCAGCCATTGCAGCTCAATTAGTTCCGGGTAATGCCGCTGCGGCTAATCAGGACAAGAAGGTGGCATACCAGCCAACCTCTTTCAAGCCAGAAGTAGTTAAATCTTACGAAATAGGCTACAAAGGATTATTTGCTAACCGATTGTTGGTGGATTCTTATGTGTATTTCAACCAGTTTGAAAACTTTATCGGAGGTCAGGTTTTAATTCAAGACAGAAACTTCAACCCATCCAGTCCAGCATCTGCATTGGGATTGAACCTTCTTTCTTCCAATACCAGAAATGTTTACTCTATGCCAGTAAATAGAACCGAGATCATTAAGTCTTGGGGCTGGGCTTTGGGAATGGATTATAAATTGCCAAAAGGATATAGCTTAGGCGGTAATGTATCTTACAATACTCTATCTAATTTGGAAGATTTTGCGGAGACAGGCTTCCAGCCTTCTTTCAACACACCTGAATACAGATATGTACTGAACTTCGCCAACAGAGAAGTCGTGAAGAACTTGGGCTTTGCGCTAGCTTATCGTTGGCAGGGTGAATTCGTATGGCAATCTTCTTTCGTTGGACCATCTGTATCCTCTCAGCAAAAATCTGTAATGCCTGCATTTGGTACATTTGACGCTCAATTCAGCTACAAGCTGAAGAGCTTAAAATCAATCCTTAAAGTGGGTGGAAACAACCTGTTTAGCGATGGATATCGTCAGGCTTGGGGTAACCCAACCGTTGGTACTATGTACTACGTAAGCTTGACTTTCGACGAATTCTTGAATTAAGAAATTCACAACCACCAACCTTAAAGCCATTCCATTCGGAATGGCTTTTTTTTATTCAATTAGATCAAAGGTTTTTCCTTGATTTGCTGACAGCTAATCAAGGAAGAAATCCAATACTATTTAATCTCCCCTATCCATGTGACCAGATATGTTTTTAGGTTCACCTAATTACAGAAATTGATGTGATTGGGCTTTCTTTCAAGAACATGTAGAATCTAATGGCTGATTAGACGAAGAATAGCCTACAGTGACTAATGTCATCAATTTTTGAACCGTCCCTATTTAAGCAATGGAATAAGGAGATTTTCTTTTCATTTGAATGATATAGAATGGAAATAAAATACTCGCCATCAAAAAAGGCTCCTCTTCATTTCTATGAAAAGAGCTGACTATGGAATTTCCCTAAACTCAAAAATGCTTTTACAGCTTGGATTTAGACAAAAAAAGAGCGGCTCAAACTTGAACCGCTCTTTCTAAAATTCTTTATCGACCAGAGTCACTTGATCCTAACCGGGTTAATGAACCTCTCCCATCATTTTTCGCAAGATTGGTTTCACCAAGAATAGAATTAAAGCTGAACCAATCACAGTATATACAATCATCATAAATTGATCAGGCATCGCTGCTATACCTTCTTCCGTTCCCCCACTGGCCTCTCCGGCGACAATTCCTGCAATAAGATTACCCAAAGCCACTGAAAGGAACCAGATGCCCATCATTTGTCCGCCGTAACCATTTGGCGCCAATTTGGTCACCAAAGACAGGCCTACAGGGGACAAACTCAGTTCACCAAAGGTGTGAAGTAGGTATGTAATGATCAGCCAGCTAGGCGCTGCCAATTCACCTGAAGCGGCAATTTTGGTAGCGAAATACATGACAAAGAACCCAAGTCCCAGTAGAAGTAGTCCAAAGGTGAATTTGAGTGGAGAACTGGGCTCAAGATTCATTCTTCCAAGCCAAACCCATAGAGCGGCAAAGAATGGTGCAAAAATGATAATGAATAGAGAGTTGATGGATTGGAAGTACCCGGTTGGAATTTCCCAACCAAGAATATTTCGGTCTGTAAATCGTTCTGCAAAGAGGTTTAGAGTAGAGCCTGCCTGTTCAAAGCCAGACCAAAACATCGCCGAGAAAAGGAAAAGTACTGCAATAACTCCAACTTTATTTTTATCGGATTTCTTCAGTCCCCCAAAAGCAATCACGTATCCCAAATATCCAAACGCCACAATTGCAATCACAGTACCGGATGCACCTGCGATGGCAGACGCATCGATCGGAATAATTCCGGTGAAAAGTACCCCAACAATTAGGGCAACAATAACTCCAACGATGGTGGTATTGGTTCTGAGCTTTTTCTGAGATTGGATTTCCACCTGGCTTGTCACCAAAGGAGCCTCACCGTATCCTTCCAAAGATCCACCTGTAAGCTTATATTGAATCAATCCGAAGACCATCCCCAAACCGGCCAAACCAAAACCAAGGTGCATGTCATATTCCGCCATGGTTGAGCAGGCAATTGGAGCAATAAATCCACCCAAATTGATTCCCATATAGAAAATTGAAAATCCTGCATCTCTCTTTGAGCTTCCTGCCGGATAAAGCTGTCCTACAATGGAGCTGATATTGGGTTTCAGTAAGCCCGTCCCCAAAACAATCAAAATCAATCCTAGGAAGAATGAATTAATGTCCAAAGAAGTCAGTGATTCTTTGGGACCGCTACTTCCATTGACCCAATTTTCAATTCCCGGGAGGGCCATCATGAAATGTCCAAGGGCAATGATAATTCCCCCATACCAAACGGATTTCTTCAGCCCAAAAAGTCGATCAGCCAGCCATCCTCCCGGGAGGGCCAAAAGATATACGCCCATGGTATAGAGTCCATAGACAGCTCCGGCGGTTTTGTCATCAAATCCCAATCCTCCATCGACAACTGCTTTTGTCATAAAGAGAATCAATAGCGCGCGCATTCCATAGTAACTGAAGCGCTCCCACATTTCTGTGAAAAATAGAGTCATCAGTCCTTTGGGATGTCCAAAGGCTGTTCCTCCTTTAAATTCCGAATTACTTAAATTTTCCAAGTGGTGATTGATTAGCTGTTATAAATTTTACAATGATAAGCCATTTTAGGCCTTGTTTCCAAAGATTTCTAGGCCGTAAAAGGAGGAAAAATTATGAAATCTTTAATTCCGCTTATTGATTATTTTCTATTTGAAGGAATTCTCAATTTTTCCGCTCTATTCTATCGAAATTGATCTTCGAAATCGATTGAAAAGCGAAATTTCGAGGTTTTTTTTGTTTTGGATTGAAATTCATTCCTTAATTTTGGGAAGACAATTTTCAGATTATAAACCCAAAAATCTATGCAGGACCTAGTTCTGGAAACCCAATCTCAATCAATTTCTGGCTTTGATCTACAGACTTCTGGAAAAGTTTATTTGAATCTTTCCCCAGCTGAGTTGGTCGAGCATTCCCTCGCCCGCAAAGAGGGACAATTGACTTCTACAGGAGCTTTAATGGCCGACACTGGGAAGTTTACCGGAAGATCTCCCAAAGACCGCTATCTGGTTAGGGATGAACTGACCAAAGATGCCGTTTGGTGGGGGGACATTAATATCCCTGTCTCTGAGGAGCAATTCCAGAATCTATTGGACAAAATGACTCAATATCTTTCGGATAAAGATCTTTTTGTAAGAAATGCTTTTGCAGGAGCTGATCCGAAATATCGATTGAATCTTCAAGTGGTCAACACTTGGGCTTGGCACAATTTGTTCTGCAACAACATGTTTTTGAGACCTACTCAAGAAGAACTGAAAAACTTTAATGCAGACTTTACCATTATTTGTGCTCCAGGATTTGAAGCTGATCCTGCCAAGGACGGGGTAAAAAATCCAAATTTTGCTATCATTAATCTTTCCAGAAGAATGATTTTGATTGGGGGTACGGGCTATGCCGGTGAAATGAAAAAAGGAATATTTTCTGTTCTAAATTTCATCTTGCCCCATCAAAAAAATGTGCTTTCCATGCACTGCTCTGCCAATGTTGGCAAAGAGGGTGACACTGCTATTTTCTTTGGCCTTTCCGGGACCGGAAAGACTACCCTTTCTGCCGATCCAAATCGCCAACTCATCGGAGACGATGAACATGGCTGGACAGAAAAGTCAGTATTTAATTTCGAAGGTGGATGCTATGCAAAAGTCATTGACCTTTCCAGAGAGAAGGAGCCTGAGATTTACAATGCTATCAAGTTTGGTGCGATCGTAGAAAATACCAGATTCAAAGAAGGAACTCGGGAAGTAGATTATGCCAATAGCTCCGTCACTGAAAATACACGTACTGCCTACCCAATTGACCATATTTCCAATGCTTTGGAACCGTCTGTAGCAGATATTCCTAAGAATATTTTCTTCCTGACTGCCGATGCATTTGGTGTCCTCCCTCCTATTTCCAAACTGAATAAGAGCCAGGCGATGTATCATTTTATTTCTGGATACACTGCAAAGGTTGCTGGTACTGAAATGGGAATCACTGAACCAAAATTGACTTTCTCAGCTTGTTTTGGAGCTGCATTCCTTCCACTTCATCCAACCCAATATGCCAAGCTTTTCGGAGAGAAAATGGAAAAACATGAAGTAAATGTCTGGTTGATCAATACAGGATGGACGGGTGGCCCCTATGGAATTGGCTCAAGAATGAAATTGGCCTATACCAGGGCAATGATTACTGCTGCACTAGAAGGAAAGTTAGACTTCGCTCCTTATGCGCAGGATAAGATTTTTGGATTTGAAGTTCCCAAAATCTGCTCCAATGTTCCTTCAGAAATATTGAATCCTAGAAATACCTGGTCGGATGCAGAAGCTTATGACCAGCAAGCGAAAGACCTAGCCAAAGCTTTTGTGGCAAACTTTGAAAAATTCAAAGATTTTGCCTCAGAGGACATTCTCCAAGGAGCACCGAAAATCTAAACATATAAAAGGAGTGATAATTCACTCCTTTTTCTTTAGATTATCTTAATAAAACCAGATCAAGTCCTATTTTTGCGTTCCGAAATTTAAAGAAGAGAAACAATTAATCATTCAGATAATTAATGAGAACCGCTGAAATAATAACAGAAAAAGGAACCATGAAAGTGGAGTTCTACGAAAAAGATGCTCCTAACACGGTCCAGAATTTTATTGATCTTTCTACCAAGGGATTTTATGACGGACTTACCTTTCATCGAGTGATTCCAAACTTTGTAATCCAAGGTGGCTGTCCAATCGGAAACGGTGCGGGTGGACCAGGGTACAAAATCAAGTGTGAACTTGACGGTGAAAATCAATATCATGACCGGGGTGTTTTGTCCATGGCTCATGCTGGGAGAAATACCGGAGGATCTCAGTTCTTCATTTGTCATAGCCGTACCAATACCGCGCATCTGGATAGAAATCACACTTGCTTTGGAAAAGTAGTCGAAGGACTTGAAGTCATCGATGCCATCCGAGCTGGAGATAAAATTGAAAAAATCGTCATTCACGAAGCTTAATACCAAGTCCCTCAAATGAGGGACTTTTTTATTGGGTTCTATTTTTTTTGAATTGGAATAGTTATTGAACTAAGGTCGATTCCTAATTCACACCCATGAAAAAATTTCTTTTGTCCCTCTTTGCTTTGGTGCTTCTTTCAGTTCCTTCAGCTATTGCACAACACTATGGAAATGCATTTGGTCTAAGAATGGGAAGTTCTAATGCCTATCGGACCTTAGGATTGTCGATGCAGCAAAGAATTGAAAAGAATGTAACCATTGAGGGAATCATCCAGACTGATTTCAATGTGAATCACAATCTTTCGGTGCTTGGTGAGAAGCACATGCCTATTCTTTCCAAAAGGCTTAATTTTTATTATGGCGCAGGACCATCATTCGGAATCGAAGAAAGCTTTGTAAAAGTCCCTGATTCAAAAGAAATCATTCACACCTATGGAAACAAAACTATTGGAGTGGATTTCATAGGTGGTTTGGAATTGGATCTTGCCGGACTTTCCATCTCTCTGGATTACAAGCCAAATCTCAACTTAGCGGGAAGAGAAGAGTTTTTTAAAGGTCAAACTGGTTTCACGGTTAGATCAATCTTAGTGAGTCACAAGGATCAGAAGAAAAACCAGAGAAAACGAAAGAAAGCTAAAAACGCCAAAAACAGCCCTCCTAAAAAATCCTTTTCAGACCTTTTCCAGAAGAAAAATTAATTCTAAGGTTCTGATTTTGGATTCTCTTTCCAATACATTTTCTCGTGTAGATCAGACCTTTTGACGATCTCCCGGTACCATTTCATTCTCAATACATTTTTCTCCTCTTCTGAAATATAAAAATCAGGGTGATTAAATTTTTCTGCTTTCTTGATTAGGTCAAAGAGAAAAATCGACGCGGAAACAGAGATGTTGAAACTATCCGTAAATCCCAACATAGGAATATGTACGAGGCCGTCCACCTCGCTTTTCACCTCTTCAGAGATCCCCTCATGTTCATTTCCAAAAACTAAGGCCAGCTTTTGACTTGCGTCCAAGTCATGGATAGAAATGGAGCTCGGGGAAGGACTCGTTCCATAAATCTTGTACCCTTTACTCCTTAATTCGTCAAAGCAAAGCTGAACCGAAGAACCCTCATCGCTATAATACTTGTGCAAATCCACCCACTGAGATGCTCCCCGAGTTACGTATGGATTGACCTTGTACGTATTGGTTTTTTCGATTACGTGCATGTCTTGGATCCCAAAACAATCACAGGTTCGGATCACCGCACTTGCATTATGCGGCTTAAAAATGTCCTCTAAGACCAAGGTGAAAAACCGGGTTCTTTTGCTTAAAACCTGTTCCATCACCGATTTCTTATGCTCGGTAATATACTGTCCGAGGTATTCTAATAAACCTTGATCAAATTGGACTTCCGATTCTTTAGTGCTCATAAATAAAAGAAGGGGCTATTAAAATAGCCCCAATTGTTCTTCATCGTCTTTTTTGACATTAAGGTCAATGGTACTTCCTACTTCCAATTCCTCATCGGAGGCATCCTCTTCAGCGCTGGTGGAATCATCATTTGACTCTTCCTTGGAATTCTCAGATTCGATCAATTGAATGTCATTGATTGGATTAGAGCTAACCTTGTTTCCGATTGCCTTCCAACCTTTGACATCGATCAGCATCTCCAAATCGTACTCCATCACTTCAGATTCCTTGCCTTTGAGGATAGTTACAGAGATTTGAGCCTGCCCATCAGTGGTGACTACCTTAAGATAGGACTGCTTGTGATCCGAAATGAAATTGAATCGCTTGTTGACAGTGGTAGTTTCTATCAAGAACCTCTTTACGAAATAAGTTTTTGAGCCTCCATCATAATACACGGCTGCGAGAACCTTTTGCGGGTCGAATTTTTCAATCAAAAGCACCTCCGAAGGTTCGTAACGATTGGTCAATTCAAAACCAGTCAGTTCGTAATCACCGTTTTTGTAGCAAACCAATATTTTGTCATCTCCTAGAAAATTACCGATCAATTTACCTCTGTTATCTGTATTCAGACGACCAACAGAAGGGTCATAATAAACATTAAGACCACCTAGAGTGGATTTCCCCTCCATTTTAAACTGGATTTTCCTTACCGGATACTTGGTCAGAATATTACCTCCGGCACCTCTTCCTTTGATTTCGATTTCCGCAAAATCAAAATCAAACACCTTAATTCTGGCCTTCGCTCCTTGGGTTAGATATACCGTGATCGTTTCAGCCTCGGCGTTTGGATTGGCTGTGAGGTAAAGGACTTTGGAGCCCTTTGTACCTTTTGTCAGGTCATATTCTTTATCCCGGGTGATTCCACCTACTTGGAATCTTTTGACCATCGCTCTTCCTGAAGTTCCATCCAGATAAATCAAATTGTAGGTCATCCGCTCATCGTTTTTGCGGAAAACTCCCACAAAAAGGATGTCTTTCCCCATAAAAAGCTTTTCCTGGATCTTGGAAACCACCATTTTACCATCCTTTCGGATGGCAATGATATCGTCAAGGTCTGAACAATCGCAGACAAACTCATCCTTTTTTAAACCAAAACCCACAAAACCGTCCGTTCGATTGACGTAAAGCTTGGCGTTGTTTGCCGCTACTACTGCAGCCTGGATGGTGTCAAAAGCACGGATTTCAGTCTTTCTTTCTCTGCCTTTTCCATATTTTTCCAGAAGGTTTTGGTAATACTTGATGGCATATTCAGTGAGATGCTTCAGGTTATAATTCACTTCTTTCAATTCATCCTGAAGTCGCTTCATCAACTCATCAGCCTTGAAAGCATCGTATTTCGAAATTCTTTTGATCTTGATTTCGGTCAACCTTACCAAATCATCCTGGGTGATTTCTCTGTAGAACTCTGGCTTGTAAGGATCCAATCCTCTATCTATCGCCTCCAGAACCGCATCCCATGTGGTACACTCTTCAATGTCTCGATAAATTCTGTTTTCGATGAAGATTTTTTCAAGGGAAGAGAATAGCAATTTCTCCATCAGTTCAGCCTTTCGAATCTCCAATTCTTGTTTGAGAAGCTTTTTGGTCTGATGGGTATTGTATTCGAGAATTCGGTTTACTGTAAGGAAAACCGGCTTCTCGTCGATGATCACACAAGCGTTTGGTGAGATGGAGACTTCGCAATCTGTAAATGCATAGAGCGCATCGATGGTCACGTCAGGAGAAGTACCCGGAGCCAACTGAACTTGTATCTCTACATCTTTGGCGGTATTGTCAACCACCTTTTTGATTTTGATCTTTCCCTTATCGTTGGCCTTAAGTATCGAATCAATCAAAGAGTCAGTAGTCACTCCATAAGGTATTTCCTTAATTAACAGCGTCTTACTATCCTCTTCCTCTATTCTTGCTCTAACCTTAATTTTACCTCCTCTCAGTCCTTCTTGATAGTCTGAGAAATCAGCCAATCCTCCCGTGATAAAATCCGGAAGAATATTGGTCTTATTTCCTTTCAAGATCTCAATAGACCCTTCGATCAATTCACAGAAATTATGAGGAAGGATTTTAGTCGAAAGTCCTACGGCAATCCCTTCTACCCCCTGTGCCAATAGCAAAGGGAATTTTACCGGTAAAGTGGTGGGCTCCCGCTTTCTTCCATCATAAGAAAGTTGCCATTCAGTCGTCTGAGGGTTGAAGACCACTTCCAATGCAAATTTGGAAAGTCTGGCTTCAATATATCGTGGAGCTGCTGCACCGTCCCCTGTCCGGACATCGCCCCAGTTACCTTGGGTTTCGATCAAAAGCTCTTTTTGACCCAAGTTGACGATTGCGTCTCCGATAGATGCATCTCCATGAGGATGGTACTGCATGGATTGGCCGATGATATTGGCCACCTTGTTGAACCTGCCATCATCCATTTCTTTCATGGCGTGGAGAATCCTTCTCTGGACCGGCTTCAATCCATCTTCAATAGCAGGAACGGCCCGCTCCAGAATTACATAAGAGGCATAATCCAAAAACCAATCTTTATACATTCCAGTCACAGGGACCGAATCGTGCAAGCTCTCGTCAGGCGTTTCGTTTACGTTATTTTCGTCACTCATTTGCAAATTGATTTAGGACCAAAGCGGAAATTGATCCCCTGCTTTTGTCCAGTCTTGGGTTTAAAAAATGATTAGGCAGCTTCATTTTCTTCTTCCTGCTCTTCCTTTTTAGGATCATCCAAAGCTAGATCTTTTTCGACCCTGAGGTTATCAATGATAAAGGTTTGGCGATCTGGGGTATTTTTTCCCATGTAAAAAGAAAGCAGGTCGGAGATTTTGGTGTCCTTGTTCAAAATAATAGGATCCAATCGAATATCTTCTCCGATAAAGTTTTCAAACTCGTCCGGAGAAATCTCTCCTAATCCTTTAAATCGGGTGATTTCGGGCTTCGCTCCTAGTTTGTGAATCGCTCTCTGTCTTTCCTCGTCTGAATAGCAATAAATGGTCTCTTTCTTATTTCTGACTCGGAACAAAGGTGTATCCAGAATAAATAGGTGACCGTTTTTCACCAAATCAGGGAAAAACTGCAAGAAATAAGTCATAATCAGAAGTCGGATGTGCATTCCATCGACATCGGCATCGGTGGCGATGACAATCTTTCTATACCGAAGGTTTTCAATGCCATCTTCAATATTCAGGGCATGTTGAAGGAGGTTAAATTCCTCGTTTTCATACACCACTTTTTTGGTCATTCCATAGCAATTCAATGGCTTACCTCTCAGAGAAAATACCGCTTGGGTCTGCACATCCCTGCTTTTGGTGATAGATCCAGATGCGGAATCACCTTCTGTAATGAACAGCATGGTGTTATTCTTCACATCTTCGTTGGCTTTCGGGTCATCGTAGTGAACTCTGCAATCCCGTAGTTTCTTGTTGTGAAGGTTTGCTTTTTTAGCACGCTCGTTCGCTAGTTTTTTAATACCCGATATTTCTTTCCTTTCCCGCTCAGACTGAAGGATTCTTTTGAGCAAAGCATCCGCTGTCGCAGGGTTTTTATGGAGAAAGTTATCCAGTTCGGTCTTGATAAAGTCATTGACAAAAGTCCGGAGTGTAGGCCCGTCAGGACCGATATTCTGGGACCCCAGCTTGGTTTTGGTCTGAGATTCGAAAACCGGCTCTTGCACTCTTACCGCAATTGCTGCCACTACCGATTGACGTATATCGGAAGCATCATAGTCCTTTTTGAAAAACTCCCGGACTGTTTTGACAATGGCCTCCCGAAATGCAGCCAAGTGAGTCCCTCCTTGTGTGGTGTATTGACCATTCACAAATGAGTAATATTCTTCCCCATAGCTACCTGAGTGGGTAATCGCTACTTCAATATCATTGCCTTTCAGATGAATAATGGGGTACCTTATACTTTCTTCATCAATTTTATTGGATAGAAGGTCGTAGAGCCCTTTATCTGAGAAGTACTTTTTACCATTGTAATTGATGGTAAGACCAGCATTCAGGTAGGCATAGTTCCAAATCTGATTCTCAAGATATTCCGGAATAAAGTGGTAGTTTTTGAAGATGCTTCCATCCGGAGAAAAGACTACTTTGGTCCCATTCCGCTCTGAACTTTTCTCAATCGGAGCATCGTGAGTCAATATTCCTTTTTCAAACTCAGCCACTTTGGTTTCTCCATCCCGATAGGACTGAACCTTGAAAAAGTCAGAAAGTGCGTTGACGGCTTTGGTACCGACTCCATTTAGACCCACTGATTTTTGGAATGCTCCGGAGTCATACTTTCCTCCGGTATTGATCTTTGACACACAGTCAATGACTTTTCCCAAAGGAATCCCACGACCATAGTCTCGCACCTCTACTTTGTGTTCAGAGATTTTGACATCAATGTTTCGTCCAAATCCCATCATGTGCTCATCGATGGAGTTATCCAGAACTTCTTTGACAAGAACATAAATCCCGTCATCCTGCGCACTTCCATCTCCTAGCTTTCCGATGTACATCCCGGGACGGAGACGGATATGCTCTCTCCAATCCAAGGATTTGATACTGTCTTCGGTATATTTTACTGGTTCTGCCATAATTCTATTTAACTCTTACGGATAGACTTGAATTTCCCCACAAACAATAAGAAAAGGCCAATTACCCAAGTGATGAAGATTGCCGGAATGAGATAAAACCAAAAGCTAAAATCTCCTCCTGGCTCCAAATCACGGTTATTCACCGAATGGATGTAAAAAACAAAAATGCACATACTGAGATTGATAATCCCTCCAAAGGAAAAAAACCATGTCAGGATATAATCTCTATATGGGTCCCCGACAGGAAACACCCGGTGAAATTTTTTATTGGATTTGGTTTCCAAGGACTTGGGAGGAAACAAGACTACTGCATTCAAAAACAGAAAAGCGGCAATCATCCCATAGAAGAAGGTCCCTTTGTCCCAAGATCTGATCAAATTTCCGCTGTCATCGACGCTGATTCCGATTTGCTCGGGCATGGCCGAGTATAAATAGACTAAGAAGAAGATAAAAGCCAAAATACTGATAAAGTAAAAGGCTTTGCCGAATCTGTAATACATGGATTGAGTGAATTGAACGTGCTAATATAAGCGATTTGGGAAAACCCTTTGGTCCGAAATTCGGTTTCGAAAGTGTCAATTTCTGACCCGGTAATTTCCAAAACCTACAAGTCCATGAAATTCAAGGGACTTTAAATTGATTTCTGCTGAAAGTAAATATTTACTCGCAGAAAATTTAGATCGGGGATCAATTTCAGCCGATCTTTGACCAACATTCTCTCAGAGTCATGCGCAATCTACTCAGCCTAGTAATGGGTTTACTTATTTGGACTTCTTTTTCTTGCAGTTCACCTTTGGATGCAGGAAAAATCAATCTGGAAAACTGGAAAGCCGACCGTTATGGTTGCAAAGGCCTTCGCATCCAGGACTTGGAAGAATTACGGGCAATTAAGAATAATTTCTTGGGAGCGGACAATCAAGCTCTGATCAAAACCTTTGGCCGACCAGACCGAGTGGACTTGATGGACAAAAGCCAAAGCTTTTTTTTCTACTTTTTGGAACCATCCAAAGAGTGTGATGGGGTGGAAATAGAAAAAGAACCCCTGAGAGTTCTTTTTCGACTAAATGCTATCAGCAAAGTATCTGAGGTCACCATTACAACCCTGAACCCATAAAACATAGGGCTGCAGCGCCAAGCGTCCCGGCGTTATTTTCCAAAGTTGCTTTCTTTAATTTAAGATCCTTCACATAGTAATGTGTCAGGTATTTCCTGGTATTGTATTCGATAGTTGGCATCATGAATTCCAAACCAGCCGAGATTCCCCCACCGAAATACACATCTGTAACATCGAGAATCCGGATCGTAGAAACAATCGCTTCACTTAGAATTTCCGCTACCTCTTTAAATACCATTAAAGAAACCTCATTCCCTGCTTTGGCAGTATCCACCAAGAGGTGTGTGCCTAGCTCTTGCCCTACCAATTCCCCCGCTTTTTCAGGATAGGATTTGATTAGGTTATCCATAATTCTTAGGATGCCATTTCTTCCTACAAGCGTTTCCAAGCCAGCATTTCCTCTCGAAAGCATATGCCCCATTTCTAAAGCATTTCCTCGGGAGCCTTTGAATACCTGACCTTCCAAAACCAAGGCACTTCCGATCCCAGTACCCATGGTGATAAAAAGAAAGTTTTCGGCTATCTCACCTTTACCAAAATAAAACTCACCGATTGCGGCTGCTGCGGCATCATTTTCCAGAAAAAACTCCGTTGATGGATATTTCTCGAGAAGCTTTGCCTTGAGTGGGAAATTATTAAGATCAGAAATCGCCGGAATCTCTAAGGGCATCATCCTGTCTTTGGAAATCATACCCGGCAAACCAATCCCTATTTTTTCTACCTGCGGATATTTTTCTAGGTATTTCCCCACTATATCCACAAAACAAGAACCGAAGCCCGCTGGATTTTCACGATGGTGTCTAGTGTCTTCTTTCTGAAAATCAAGGATATTTCCTTCTTTGTCTACAAGACCGATCTTTAGGTGGGTGCCTCCCACATCGATTCCCAAAAATTGAGTATCCGATGAATTCATAATCATTATTATAGGTTTGATTGTCAAAAAAGCAAAACTATTGCTTCACTTCCTATAATCTTTGCCGATCTCATAAAAAATTTTGTGCACTGCAGGACAGACCAGGGTGTTTTTTAAGGACAAATCTAAAATGCCCAGCATATTTTTCCGATCTGTGTGTGGATACTCCCGGCAAGCTTTGGGACGATCTTCGTAAACTAAGCACTTATTATCTGCTCCCAAAAAGGGACATGGGGCACTTTTCAAAACATAATCTCCATCTGTATCCAGGTAAAGATATTCTTCAATGAAAACACTTGTTTTCATTCGAAATACCTTGGCCAACCTATCGATATCTGTCTGAATGAATATCGGGCTTGTAGTCTTGCAGCAATTTGCACAATCCAAGCAATCAATCTCCTGAAAAACCTCTTCATGCAATTGATGAAAGCGGGAATCCAAATTTTTAGGTTTGGTCTTCTTGAGCTTTTCCTTGAGCTTTTTATTTGCCGGAAAGTCTGACTTGGATTCTTGAGCAAACTTTTCCAGGTCTAGGTTTGATTTCACAAAGAATTGATTTTCAAATTGTTTCTAATATGATTATCTTATATAAGTTCAAATATATAAAGCCATGAAAATTCACCCTTCAGAATTGTATTTCTATCATAGTTCACATCAACCGATTGACAAACAAACCAAAGCCTATGCAAAGTCATTGGCGAATTTTGTCAATGAAATCGATGTCGTCCGAGAAAAAATGACCGCAACCCAGTGGGATCAAATTCTCAATATGCTGGGGCTGAGGCCCAAAGATCTGCTCAACAGAGCCCATCCTGACTATCAAGCCATGATCGCAGGGAAAGAATGGGATGAAGAAAGTTGGCTTAATATCTTGGTGAAATTCCCACACCTCATCAAGTCTCCTATTGCTATTTACCGCAATAAGGCAATTCTCTGCAAGACCCCTACAGATATCCTAAAGCTGGACTAATCTCGGTTTAGAGAAATCCCTTTTTCTTCAATGACGATTTCTCTGGCTTTGTACAATTGCCCGATGCACTGCTTAAAATGCTTTTTACTCATCCCCAATTCTGCCTTGATTTTTTCAGGGTCAGATTTGTCATGCAGCGCCAAAAAGCCTTTTTCCTCAAGTATTTTAAGGATTTTCTCAGCTCCTTCTTCATACTTTTCTCTCCCGGCAGGCAACAATTGAAGGTCAATTTTTCCGTCGTCTCTGCGTTTTTTTACAAAGACCTGACGAGTCTCCCCGATTTCCAAAGGTTGAAAAACTTCATTGGCGTACAATAATCCTTCGTACCGATCTTCCAAAAGGACTTTGTAGCCAAGGTCTGTTTTTTCAAAAATCAATCCTTCACAAGCATTTCCGGGTTCATAGTCCGGAGGAGCTGGATAGATAAAATCGCGGTACTTGCTAACGCCAATTAATCTGTTAGACCGATAATCCACGCAAACTTTGATCAGATATTTCTGTCCTGCCTCCATTGGTTTTGCCATTTCAGCATTCGGTACAAAAAGATCTTTTGGCAATCCCCAATCCATGAAGGCTCCGAACTTAGTCACTTCTTTTGCCTCCAAAACTGCAAAATCATCCAATAAAGCTTTCGGCTTGGTAGTTACCGCAACTGGCCGATCTTCGCTATCGGTATAGACAAAAACTTCAACTTCATCACCTTCTTTTTCCTCTGTTCCAAGGTAACTTTTGGGCAAAAGCACCTCTCCACCATCTTCTAAAGCCAAGTAAGCACCAAAATCGGTAAACCGATTGATTGAAAGTTTGCTTATCCTTCCTAATTCATTCATGATTCAAAGGTAAAGATTTCTCCCGTCCAGATTTGGAAAAAACAACAAACAAAGTCAGTATTGAAAGGTTTGAAATTGGAAATCGATCCCCTTCCGATTAGTTTTGAGCGAAAATGAAATCGGCCTTAAAGCCAAAATAAACCCAAATCGTAACGTTTTTACCTTTTAATCACACACTTATGAAATCAATCTCAGTCATAGGATCAGGAACCATGGGTAATGGAATAGCCCACGTTTTTGCACAGCATGGATACCAGGTTTCTCTGGTAGACATCCAAGCAAGTCAATTGGAGAAAGCTTTGGCAACAATTTCCAAAAACATGGACCGCCAAGTTTCAAAAGGCTCCTTGACTGAAGATGAAAAGAAAGCTGCTCTTTCCAGGATTTCTACCTTCACCTCTGTTGAAAAAGGAGTAAAAAGCGCAGATCTTGTGGTAGAGGCCGCCACAGAAAACATGACCTTAAAACTAGATATCTTCCGACAGCTGGATCAATTCGCTCCGGAGTCCGCCATTCTAGCGACCAATACTTCCTCTATTTCAATTACTAAAATCGCGGCAGTGACCAAAAGACCTGGGCAGGTGATCGGAATGCACTTCATGAACCCGGTTCCCGTTATGAAATTGGTAGAGGTAATCCGAGGATATGCCACCACTGATGAAGTCACTGAAAAAATCATGGAGCTCTCCAGTAACCTAAGCAAGGAACCCGTAGAGGTGAATGATTATCCAGGATTTGTGGCAAACAGAATCCTCATGCCCATGATCAATGAAGCCATCTATTCCTTGTATGAAGGTGTGGCGGGAGTTTCAGAGATTGACACAGTCATGAAGCTGGGGATGGCCCACCCTATGGGTCCGCTTCAATTGGCTGATTTTATCGGTTTGGATGTTTGTTTATCGATTTTGAGAGTACTTCATGAAGGTTTTGGCAATCCAAAATACGCCCCTTGTCCATTATTGGTAAATATGGTTGAAGCAGGATATAAAGGAGTAAAAACCGGAGAAGGATTCTATCAATATACTCCAGGAAGCAAGGATTTGAAGCTTGCTCCAAGATTTTCTAAATAATTAGGGAAAAAGCAACAATGCATCTAGCAGTATCAGGAAATATCGGGAGTGGAAAAACCACTCTGACAGAAAAGCTTGCCAAACATTACGGTTGGAAGGCTGAATTTGAGGCAGTAGACAATAATCCATATTTGCCGGATTTTTACGAAGACATGAAGCGTTGGGCTTTTCATCTTCAGGTCTACTTCTTGAATTCCAGATATAATCAAATCAGAAATATTCAGGACAGAAAGGAAAACACCATTCAGGACAGGACCATTTATGAAGACGCATACATTTTTGCAGCGAACCTTTATAAAAGCAAGCTCCTTACGGAAAGAGATTATTGGAACTACAGAACCCTCTTTGATTCCATGATTCAGCATGTGAAAGCTCCTGATCTATTGATTTACCTCAAAGCTGATATCCCCAAGCTTGTTGGCCAAATTGAAAAAAGAGGCAGAAGCTATGAAACTGCGATGAGAATTGACTACCTGAAAAACCTAAATCAGCATTACGAAGATTGGATTTCAGAATACAAAGAAGGAAAGCTGTTGATCATTGATGTAAATGACCTGGATTTCGTGGAGAGACCTGAAGATTTCTCACTGATCGTGAATAAAATCGAGCGGGAAATGTTCGGGCTTTTCGCTTAATCAGTTATTAAGTTTCCTCATCAACCAGTTGAAGAGAATTTGTTTTTGCTCTTCTTTTGGGTTGACCAAAAGCTGATCTAGTCGCTTCAAGGAACCTCCGGTCATGATGGTTTCGAAGGGTGAAAGTCTGATCAGTTTGTAACCATGAATCCGGGTCTGGAGATCCAATTGCGCGTCGTTGTAGGCGAGTAATTTCCATCCAATTGCGCCATTACCGGAAAAATCTCCGGGCTCGGATGCTTCCCCAAACACATTTCTGGCAATTGGCGGACCTGCCCAAACTCTTGAATTCATGCCTGACTTCAAAGCCTCCTTTTCATAGGTACGACAGAGCCGTTTGAGGCCTTCGGAAAATATGAAATTAAAATCAGTATAAAGACTTGATCTTAAAGTGATTAATCTATATCGATTGAAGTGGATTTCTTCATCCCAAAGGATAAAAAAACGGCCAATTTTGAAATCAAACTTAAGTTTTTCCAGCAAGGGCATACTTCCGTTTCCCCCAAGATCTTCTAATATTTCTGCTAGCCAAGTTTTACCCTTTTGGTCCAAATACTTCGGAACCACTTCTAATTCAGCCTTCCAATCATATTCCGCTCCACCATCTCTTAAAATAAGATCCAGCTGGCGGGTCATTAGATGCTCCATGATTATGTGTTTTCCCGGAGAATTTCCCAAGTATGATCTGCCAATAATTTCACCTCGGCCACAAAGCTTGCCCAATCTTTTTTTCTACCCCATTCCTCAGGCGCAATCATACTCATGAAATCACTTCCGTCTGATTTTTGATATAGGAAGTAGCGATGATTGATCAGGGGTTCGAAAGAAATAGAGGCTTGATATATTCTTTCGGACACTTCAATTCGGGCTTGGATTTTTTTGGCTTGCTCGGCCAAGACCTGCATTTGCTCGTAAATCTGCGCCATTTGCATATCAGTCTGAGAATGCATGGCCGCTACTGCTCTGCCCGTAATTTTCCCCTTGTCTTCGGGCTTGATAATGGCACTGCCTGAATGGTGCGCATAAGGCAAAGTCCCCGGATTTTCCGTGGTTTTTTCCTTCATTAGCTCCAGATCAAGCTTATCTACGTCAATTTTCTTTCCTGTCATTTGGCTTTGGATTCTACTTCTTTGGATATTCTTTCTTTGAGATTTCCTTTGGAACCCGGGAAGGTCGTTCTTCGGGAAATATCATAGCTGATGTATAAAATGACCAACATGAAGAGGATAAATAGGGCCAGGAAGATTTTCTTTTTCTTCTGCATCAATTATTTCATTTCTGGGTCAAAATTAAGCATTGAGATTTTTTAGTCACCATTTCTTTAAATCTCATACTTAAGAAATAATAGAAATAGAAAATTGTTTATAAATTTATTCTTCCTGTCTAAAACAAGTATTTTTATTATTTATACACGTTTTTCCCCGGTTATGTATCAACTCATCAGCGAGCAGTCAATTTATCAGTATTTTGGAGATGATGATCCAGAAATGGTCAAAGAGATGATTCAAATCATCCTCGATACAAACGTCAAGGATTTGATGGAATTGGGTGAGTTTTATCAGGCAGGAGATTTTGTGACTATCAAAAAAAGATGTCACAAAGCCAAGCCCAGCATGAGTTATATCGGGGCTATTAAAACCAGAAAAACACTGGAAGAAATCGAAGGCACCCTTGAATCTTCCCAACCTTTGAACGAATCTCTTCAAGATCAACTGAAGATCATTACTGCGGAACTTCAAGAGTTCCTTTCCCAAATCAATTGATTTATTCCTTCTTAACCACCCAAATATGCAGCGGAAATTATTCCTCCTGCCGATTTTGCTTTGCATCCTAGCAACAGCTCAGGCACAATCCCCCTTATCCGTCGAATATATCATGAGAGATCCCAAGTGGATGGGAACTTTCCCCTCCTCACATTTTTGGGGAGAAGACAGCAGAGAAATATTCTTCCGGTACAATCTTGAAAATGATCCTGCTGACTCGCTTTACAAAATAGACCTCACTTCTCCGAATAAGATCTCGAAAGTTCATTGGTCCGAGGAAAAAAGTCTGAGAAAAGAGCAAGAAACCTATAATTCTGACCAAAGTCTTAGAATCTATCGGGTTAAAAATTCGATCTATCTTGAAAATCTTAAAAAGAAACAGGCTTCGGTAATTTTGGAATGGTTTGAACCGATCAGCGGTCTTCAATTCTTAGCCGATGAGAATCGAATTTCATTCAATTCAGGGGGAAATATTTACATCTTCGACCGCAACAGTAAGGTTGTAAAAAAGGCCACGCAGATCAATTCAGGATCCAAACCAAATCAAGGTGGGACAGGAACTCCTGATTCTAAAACAAGTTTCTTGGAAGCTGAAAATCTGAGTCTTCTGGAGGTAGTAAATCAACGAAAAGAAGCCCAAAAAGCTTCCAGAACTTACCGTGAATCCATTAGGGAAAACTCCACTGCTTTTGTGTATTACACCGGAGGGAAAAATCTCTCCAACTTACAACTGAGTCCTGACGAGCGATATGCGACTTTTTCAATTTTCACTCCAGCATCCAATAAAAACACAAAAGTTCCTGACTACACCGCGGCTTCAGGATACACCGAAGATTTAAATGCCCGGCCAAAAGTGGGAACAGATCCGACAAAAGTTGAGATAGGGATCTATGACCTTACCCGAGACACTGTTTATTTCGTCAGCATTGGTAATCTTCCGGGAATAAAGGATTTACCTGACTACGTAAAAGACTACCCTGAGAAAAAGTGGGAAGAAAAGGAGCGATCTGTTTTGCTTTCTGGGCCTTATTTCTCCCCGGATGGAAAGCGAGCAATCGTTCAAGGAAGAGCCAATGACAATAAAGATCGCTGGATTGCAGAGCTGAATCTTCAAACGGGAGAACTTAAAACCCTGGATCGACAGCGGGATGAGGCTTGGATTGGCGGGCCTGGAGTAAGCGGTTTTGGAGGAGGTACTTTTGGCTGGCTTCCGGATAGCAAGCATATCTATTTCCAGTCTGAAGAAAGTGGCTATTCCCACTTGTACCTTCTGGATGTGAGCACCGGTGAGAAAAAGGCATTGACTTCAGGAAAATTTGAAGTTTTCGAACCCTTTTTGTCCAAGGATAAAAAATCTTGGTATCTGACTACCTCAGAGGTAGATCCAGGAGAAAGACATTTTTACCGAATGCCGGTAATGGGAGGGAAAATGGAAAAACTCACCTCCATGACCGGAAATAACGAAGTGTCGCTTTCTCCTGATGAAAAGAAATTAGCCATTCTGTTTTCTTACAGTAATCAGCCTACGGAGTTATATATACAAGACAATAAAGTAGGTGCAACAGCTCAAAAATTAACCAATGGCCAGAGTGAGGAATTCAAGGCTTATCCTTGGAAAGACCCTCAGATTGTCCGCTTTGCAGCTCAAGATGGAGCGAAAGTGCCTGCAAGACTTTATTTACCGGAACCTTCCAAAAAGAATGGAGCTGCGGTGATTTTTGTTCATGGTGCAGGTTACCTTCAAAATGTACATAAGTGGTGGAGCAGCTATTTCAGAGAGTACATGTTTCATAACCTCCTGACAGACCTAGGATATACCGTATTGGACATTGATTATCGGGCATCCGCCGGTTATGGTAGAGACTGGAGAACAGGAATCTACAGACACATGGGAGGAAAAGACCTCTCAGATCAAGTAGATGGAGCAAAATACCTTGTTGCACAGCATGGTGTTGATGCTGGTAAAATTGGAATATATGGCGGCAGTTATGGAGGATTTATCACGCTTATGGCTTTGTTTAACCATGGAGATGTTTTCAAATCCGGAGCTGCATTAAGATCTGTGACAGATTGGGCGCACTACAATCACGGATATACATCCAATATTCTGAATACTCCAGAGGAAGACCCTATTGCCTATCGCCGATCCTCCCCTATTTATTTTGCAGAAGGACTTAAAGGAAATCTTTTGATTGCGCATGGGATGCTGGATGTCAATGTCCACTTTCAGGATGTGGTTCGATTAGCCCAAAGGCTGATTGAGTTAGGCAAAGACAATTGGGAAATGGCAGTTTATCCAGTTGAAGATCATGGGTTTGTAGAACCAAGCTCCTGGACAGACGAATACAAGAGAATTTTGAATCTATTTAACTCAACCCTACTGGAGAATTAAAATGAAAAAACTTAACACCTCACTCCTTTTTCTTGCAGCTTGGCTCCTCCTTTTTTCCTGCGCAGAAAAAGCACAGCAAAGGGAAATTCAGCGCGGGCTGATTGCGGAGAAGGCCATGGTGGTTTCCGCTCGGGAGGAAGCTTCCAAAATAGGAATTGAAATCATTCAAAAAGGGGGAAATGCTTTTGATGCCATGATGGCTACTGAAATGGCTCTTGCAGTCACTTATCCATTCGCGGGTAATTTAGGAGGCGGAGGATTTATGGTTTATCGAATGGCAGACGGCACCGTGGGCTCCATCGATTATCGTGAAAAAGCTCCCTTGGCTGCTCATAAAGACATGTTCCTGGATGAAAATGGAGAATTTGTCCCACAGCTGAGCCAGCAAAGTGCTTTAGCCTCAGGTGTACCGGGAACAATAGCCGGAATTTTTGAGGCTCAAGAAAAATTCGGGAAACTCACCCCAGCAGAAATCCTTCAACCTGTCATCCAATTGGCTCAAAAAGGATTTGTGGTGACCGAGAACCAAGCTCAGCGATTTCAAAGGTTACGCCAAGTAGCCACTGAGGTAAATGGTCCGGAAACCTTCTTCAACCGGGAAATAAATGCCGGAGACACGCTTAAAATACCAGTATTGGCTGCTACTCTGGAAAGAATTGCGAAGAATGGTCGCGACGAATTCTACAAAGGTGAGACTGCAAAAATCCTCGCCAAGCACATGCAGGAAAAAGGAGGAATTATTACAGAGGAGGATTTGGCCTCTTACCAAGCCGCTTGGAGAGATCCAATAGTTTTTCCTTACCGAGGATATAAAGTCATTTCCATGGCTCCTCCGAGTTCGGGTGGAATGACTTTAGCTCAAATTATGAAAATGATAGAGCCGTTTGAGCTTTCAAAGCTTGGACATCATTCTCCCGAATACATTCAGGTTTTGGTGGAAGCAGAACGTAGAGCATACGCTGACAGAAACTTCTATTTGGGTGATCCAGATTTCATAGAAATACCTGTAGATCAACTACTCGATGAGGCTTACTTAAAGTCAAGGATGGAATCATTTTCAATGGAAAAGGCAACTCTTTCTTCAGACATTTCAGAAGGAAAAATCGTCTTTTCAGAAAGCATGGAAACCACCCATTACTCCATTGTGGATGCTGATGGAAATGCCGTCTCAGTGACCACCACCTTGAATGGAGGCTATGGTTCTAAGCTATATATAGATGAATTGGGCTTCTTCATGAACAATGAAATGGACGATTTCAGTGCCAAGCCAGGAATCCCAAATATGTTTGGACTGATAGGAGCTGAAGCCAATAGTATTGCCCCTGGGAAAAGAATGTTAAGCTCAATGACTCCTACCATCGTTGAAAAAGACGGTAAACTCTGGATGGTAGTCGGAACTCCCGGCGGATCCACCATCATCACCTCTGTTCTACAAACAATCCTCAATGTTATAGAATTTGATATGGGCATGCAGGAGGCCGTGAATGCACCAAGATTCCATCACCAATGGTTGCCTGATCTAATCAACTTCGAACCAGATTCCTTTGATACTACGCTGATTCAGACTTTGAAAAGCAGAGGATATTTAATCAATGAAGGAAATAGCCCGGTCATCGGAAAAGTAGATGCCATTCTGGTGCTCCCTGATGGAAAGCTGGAAGGTGGGGCAGACCGAAGAGGAGACGATAAAGCAGTAGGATTTTAGATTGCCCTATCCTAGGAATCTAGGTAAAGTAATCATCAACAAGAAAAAGGGCTATTCTTAAGAATAGCCCTTTATCATTCTAGCAATGTATTTTCCGATAATGTCAAATTCAAGATTGACCTTATCTCCCACTTGAAGTTGGTGAAAATTGGTGTGCTCAAAGGTGTAAGGAATAATAGCTACTGAAAATCGGCCCGGCCCACTGTTGAAACAAGTTAGGCTGGTTCCATTAACGGTGATGGACCCTTTTTCCACCGTAACATTTCCCAAGGTATGATCGAATTCAAAATCAAAAATCCAAGATCCGCCTTGATCAGTGATTTTCTTAACAGTTCCCACCTGATCCACATGCCCTTGCACAATGTGCCCATCAAATCTCCCATTAGCAGGCATGCATCGTTCTAAATTGACTTTTTTGCCAATTCTCCAGCCAGAGAGGTTGGTCTTTTGAATCGTTTCGTCAATGGCTGTCACACGATAAGAATCGGGAGTAGCCAGGACCACAGTCAGGCAAACCCCGTCGTGCGCTAAAGACTGATCGATTTTCAACTCATTGGCTAAAGAGGATTCTAAATCAAAATGAAAATTTGAGCCTTCTTGTGTAATGTTGGTGATTGTTCCAAAGGTCTCGATGATGCCAGTAAACATGGAGGAATTTTTAAAATTCAAACTTTCAGGACTTAAGCAAAATTTGCCGGTTTTGGTTTCAAAGTAAGCGAATTATTGCTTTATCTTCGACAGAAAAACCCACCAATCCCCAATGCTCAAACTCGAAGACACTTACCTTCACAAAGGAAAAAGGCGTGCTTTAGTCCAAGAAATTAAATCGAAAGGCATCAAGAGTGAGCGTGTTTTGGAAGCGATCAATACGCTGCCAAGGCATTTCTTTTTCGATTCGGCACTGATTTCTCATGCCTATGAGGACAAGGCCTTTCCCATTGGTGAAGGTCAAACCATTTCACAACCCTACACTGTAGCTTTTCAAACTGAGCTTTTGGACATCAAACCTGGGGATAAGGTCCTTGAAATAGGAACAGGCTCCGGATATCAAGCATGTATTCTTCACCTACTGGGAGCGGAGGTTTATACTATTGAGTATCAAAAGAAACTTTTTGAAAAAACACAGAAGTTCCTCGCAAGACTCGGCATCCAGATGAATCTTTTCTATGGAGACGGGACCGGAGGTCTGCCTCAACAAGCTCCATTTGACAAAATCATAGTAACTGCCGGTGCACCGATTGTTCCCGAGGCATTGATTCAGCAGCTCAAAATTGGAGGAATTTTGGTTATTCCTGTGGGAGACAGAAGACGCCAGGCCATGGTGAAAATCACCAAAAAATCTAAATCAGAAATCCACCGGGAAGAGTTTGAAGGATTTGCCTTTGTTCCTCTTTTGGGAAAAGATGGGTGGAAGTGATTTAGTTAGAATTATGGACTAGGGTCTAAAAGCTAATGTTTAGAATTTTATTCCGATACCTGAGTCAATATTTAGCCTGACAAAATATTATTCTTATTTTTGCTCAAATACTTATTTATGGCGAAGGAGAAATTTGCAAAGGAATCAGTGACCATCATGACAGAGATGGTGCTGCCTAACGATACGAATACACTTAACAACCTCATGGGTGGTCGATTAATGCATTGGATGGATATTGTGGCCGCCATTGCTGCGCAAAAGCACTCCAATCGCATCGTAGTCACCGCTTCAGCAGATAGCATTTCTTTCAAGCAGCCAATTAATCTAGGAAATGTGGTTACTCTGAAAGCTCAGGTGACCCGTGCTTTCAATTCTTCGATGGAAGTTTATATCGAAGTGACCGCTGAAGATATTCCTGCCAATAAAAAACTAACTACTCACCGGGCATTTTTCACATTCGTGGCGGTAGATCAAAACGGCCGTCCCATTGAAATCCCCGAGCTAGTTCCACAGACTGAAGAAGAAATTGAGCTTTTCGATGGAGCATTGAGAAGAAGACAATTGAGGCTGGTTTTGGCCAAAAGAATGAAACCAGAAGACGCACAGGAACTCAAGTCGATTTTCAATTTGGATCCTGCCAAATAATCAAGCTAAAGGAAGGAATCCCCTTCCTTTTTCTTTTTTAAATTCCAGTCAAACTTTGCCAAGCGCTATTTTTTAGGCAATTTCCCCACATGAATATGGAAAACCTGCACGAACTAGCTTCATTTATCCAAGAGGATATTTTTCTCCTTCCAGAGGATCGAGACAGGGTAAAAGCAGAATTGAATGAGGCAAATTCCAAATCGATGGAAATCGAGATTCAGGAAGAAATACAGGCACCTCCAATTCCAGTCAAAGGCAATTTCACCAAAGGAATTCTCATCGTCCATGAGGAGCAAGAACTTTCGCCATCCATCATGGATATGCTGGTCAAAATGGTGAATGCATGCGGACATTCCATGACTGAGATCGGTTTGGTCAAGGCCGAGGATTTAGAAAACCGAAGCATGGAGGATTTCAATGCGCTAAATGCCCACACCGTATTAAAATTTGGTCGCGTCAAGCATTTGATCAATTCCATCCCTGCTCCAACCTATGAAGTGTACACCGAGGATGAAACTGAGTACATTTTTGCCGACTCCCTTACTGTAATTTCAGAAGACAAGGAGCTCAAAAAGACGCTTTGGCTGGCCCTGCAAAAGTTATTTAAACTCAAAAGTTGATCATCCATGAATAGTGAACAAACCAAATGGGCTAGAAGATTTAAATGGATCAGTCTGATTGAAGGGATTTCCTTTCTCCTACTGCTCTTTGTCGCAATGCCTTTAAAATACCTATTCGATATGCCCATGGCAGTATCAGTCGTAGGCTGGGCGCATGGCGTATTATTTATTCTTTACATCTACATCGTATTCCCTACTGCCAGCAAATTAAAATGGGAGTTTGGACGTACGTTTTTTGCACTCATAGCTTCTATCCTGCCTTTTGGACCTTTCATTTTCGATAGAAATCTAAAGAAGAGTCAGCACGTAAAACTGTAAACAAATGGCCCTGATCAGCAAAAAAAAACTCATTTACCCTATCTCAGCGGGATTGAGAAAATACCTGATTAAATATGGCCGGGAAGTGGATATTCCAATTCATTACCATGAACTGCTGAGATATACTAACTCTATAGCCCTTTTTGATTCCAAAGATCAGGATACACTCTGGGAAACGGTCTTTTATGATCAGAACGACAGGGAAGAGATCCACGGGAATGTCAAGAAAATCTATGCTTTGCTGAAAGCAGGTGGAGATATGTCTGTGATGGATCACCTTTATATCGATCGGATTGACCTCTGTATCTACGGAAATACCCAGCCCTTTAGAGTCCGAATAGTCAATCGAATCAATGATAATTTCGACTATTTCTACATCAAAAATGCCGATGCTTCCAGAGTATATGGATTGGAGTTGGAGGACCTTCTTTCTCCAAACCGAATCAGCTATCTAGTACATAAAAACACCTTGATAGAAGAGCACATCGCAGGGATTCCAGGGGATAAGTTTATGCGGCAATTCAAAGCTGACCCCAACTTGAATCCTATACGATTGGCCAAAGAGTTTGTAAAATTCAATGAACGCTGTTTTGTGAGACTCCTAGGCGACATGCATTCTTCCAACTTTGTCGTGGATGTCACTCCAGATTTTGAAGAAACACACTACCGAATCAGGGCCATTGATTTTGACCAGCAATCCTATGAAGGAAAAAAGTCGATTTACTTACCTCAGTACTTCAAGGAAAATAATGATCTGATCAATTTGGGAATGGAATACATCACCCCAGAATCCATGCGCCAGTATCAACGAGAAGAGCGAGCTCTGATTGCGACTAGACTAAAATCCTCCCATAAGGAGATTGAAGATGTGCTCCATACCATGGAAAAAGATAAAATCGCTCCACCTGAAAATGTTCACGCATTGAAAATGGATCTGGCAAAGCATTACAAAAATGAAAAATTCCTCGCCTGCAAAAACATGGGAGAAATTCTGAGAACAAGTTTGGAACAAGTTCTTTAAGTGGACTGAAAACCTTATTTTAGAAAAATAGGATAGTGAGATTTTCCTGTTTGGCTAAGCTTTTCGGGTTGATTTTCGGTATATCCTAAACGTAAACCCTTGTAATCCGCAGATTCTATGTTTGTTAAGAAATACAGCACTTTTGAATGGGTAGATTTTAAAAATCCGAAAAAACAGGAGCTAACCAAGTTGATTAAACCCTTTGGAATCAGTTATCATGTCCTTGAAGATACTCTTCAAGTAGGACACCTTCCTAAGCTTGAAAAACTGCCCAATTTGAATTTTATCATCCTCAGGGCCTACTCTACTACCCCAGATCATAAATTCTCAACGATTTCTGATTTGACGAACAAGATTGGCTTTTTCTACAATGATTCGATCTTAATTACGATTCACCAGAAAGGGTTTAAATTTTTGGAGGACATCAATGAAGACATGCCGGATCCTGAGTCATTGATGGTGAAGATTGTCGAAAAAATGCTCAGTACTTACGAAGCACCAGCAGAATGGCTTTCTGATCAGATGGATGAATTTGAAAAGGATGTTTTTCTGGGGCAAATCAAAAAATTCTCTATTCATGATTTGTACTTTAATAAAGCAAAGGCTCGGGTTTGCAAAAAGCTTTTACTACAAACTCAAACCGTTTTAAACCAAGTTCAAGTAAACCCGAAAAATTTGGCAAAACTGCAGGATGAGAAAGAAACTCTTTCCAACTTAATCCACCAGTTTGATGAGTTTCTGGAAGATTCTAATTCGATATTGAATATTTACATGTCCTCCACTTCCCAAAAAACCAACGATGTGATGAAGCTGCTGACTATTTTCTCAGCATTTTTCTTACCTCTGACTTTTATCGTGGGAGTTTATGGAATGAATTTTTCCCACATGCCTGAACTTCAGCATCCATTGGGATATCCGCTCACATTGGTTGTGATGGTGGCAATATCTGCGGTAATATTTATTTGGTTTAAGCGGAAAAAAATCATTTAGAAATCAAGTAGACGACCCTCTTTTTTGGCTTGATTATCTAACGCTGTCCCAACCCCAATTCCTATAGAAAGTCCCATGGGAATTCCGATTCCTATAAAAGCATAATTTTTTATCAAAGAAGAAAAAACGACTCCAAAAGGAACTCCAAAAACGGCCATTCCTACTCCCATCCAAAGATTTCTGTAATAGTTTTTGGTGACCAATTTTGCCATATCACGAAGCGAAACTACCAGTGTATTCTGAAGTTTTGTCAACGATTTGACCAAAAGATCAGAAGGGCTGGAGATATACCCCAGCTTTTCAATTTTTTGATTGAATTCATCTGCTAATCCATCCGGAAGCTGATGCTGATTTGCAGCCTTAATAAGGCTGTTAAATTTCAAAACAGCTAATTCGAGCTTTTGAGATTTCCCTGAAAAATCTGAGGACAACTTAAATTCCCTAATTTTCATATATGAAGTTGGAAATTTGAGCTTAGGTTTTTTGTCTGGAATTACTTAATCAATCGTCTGAGATAAGTTCCATACCCGCTTTTTCCGAGCTTATCTGCTGCCTTGAGCAATTCCTCTTTATCAATAAAACCGTTTCTATAAGCGATTTCTTCAATACAGCCGATTTTCAATCCTTGACGTTCTTCAATCACCTCAACGAACTGTGCTGCCTGAAGAAGGGATTGGTGAGTGCCTGTATCCAACCAAGCTGTTCCTCGATTCAGAATAGCAACTTGAAGTTTGCCCATTTTGAGGTACTCATTGTTGATATCCGTGATTTCCAATTCTCCCCGTGGGCTTGGTTTTATGTTTTTAGCGATCTCTACCACTTGATTATCATAAAAATAGAGCCCTGGAACCGCATAATTTGACTTTGGGTTAACTGGCTTCTCTTCAATGGAAATAGCTTTTTGATTCTCATCAAACTCCACAACCCCATAACGTTCAGGATCATTGACATGATAAGCGAAAACCACTCCTCCATCCGGATCTGTATTTTCCTGCAAAGTCCGATGTAAGCCTGATCCATAAAAGATATTATCGCCCAATACCAAGGCTACTTTGTCTTTACCAATGAATTCTTCCCCAATGATAAAAGCTTGTGCTAAGCCATCTGGACTCGGTTGGACGGCGTATTCAAATCTACATCCTACCTGACTACCGTCACCCAGCAATTTCTGAAAGGAAGCGGAGTCCTCTGGAGTTGTAATGATGAGAATTTCCTGAATTCCTGCCATCATCAAAACTGACAAAGGATAATAGATCATCGGTTTGTCATAGACAGGCATCAGCTGCTTACTTACAGAAATAGTCAATGGATAAAGACGAGTGCCGGAGCCTCCGGCCAAAATGATTCCTTTCATGGAAATAAAATTGGAGATAAAAACCGATACAAAACTATTATCCTGAGTAGATTTAAAAAACCATTCATGAAAATATTACTCATTTCCATAGGAACACGCGGCGATATCGAGCCTTTTATTGCCCAGGCTGAAAGACTTCAAGAGGCTGGTCATGAAGTTTTTTGCCTATTTCCAGAGCAATTTCGCGAGATGGTTGAAAACCTGGGTTTCAACTTTCTGGGCTTGGATAAGAGGTTTCTGGAAATGTTGGATTCTACTGTTGGCAAATCTGTAATGGGTGGTGGTGCAGGCTTTCTGGCGAAAATCCGAAATTTTGGAAAATTGATTAAAACTTCCTTTTCCATGCAGTCTAGTCTAATTCTTCAACAGAAGAATGCAATTGAGACTATTCAACCTGATCGGATTTTATACCATCCAAAGGCAATGTATTGTAGCCTTCCAGCTATGGCGTTTCCAAATAAATATTTCTTGTTATCGCCAGTTCCTTGTGTGATTCACCCCCACCAAGAATTTCCACATTTGGGTTTATCTAAATGGGAAGCTTTTCCCAAAAAATGGAATATAAATAGCTATAAATTCGTCAATTGGTTTCGCTATAAGACCTTTAAGAAGTTTTTAAAAGTCCATTTCAAGGATTTTCCTGGAGTGAATTTCACTACCCAGAGCATGAATGAATTTGAATTGACCCGACTTCAAACTATTTATCAGATCTCGCCAGTTCTATTCCCTAAACCCTCATATTGGCCAAATACTGCCCAAATAGTGGGTTACCTCTACCGAAACCAATCGAGGAATTTCAATCCAGACTCTACTTTATTGAATTGGTTGAAAATGCATCCAAAAGCCATCATGGTTACCTTTGGATCCATGACCAATCCTAAGCCTAAGGAGATATCCCAAAAAATCATTTATCTCCTAGAAAAGCACGAAATTCCTGCGATCATCAATCTTTCTTGGGGTGGTTTGGAGAAAATTGACGGTACCTCTGATAGAATCTTCTACGTCAATCAAATCCCCTATGACTGGATTTTACCCAAGCTCTATGGCATGATTCATCATGGGGGATCTGGCACCACTCACCAAGCGGCCAAAGCTGGAAATGTCCAATTGATCATTCCACATATTATGGATCAATATTTCTGGAATAGATTAATTTTAAAGCACGGACTTGGCCCAAATGGTATCAGTATTCATAATTTTGACCCTGTACTATTTGAAAAATCACTATTGGACTTTTGGACTAATTCTGTTTATAAAACCAATGCTATCGAAATCGCAGAAAAAATGTCACAAGAGCCAGATTATAACAAAATCCTTAAACTCCTCGAAAATGAGATTTAACCTGACCCAAAAACTAATTTTCTTTGTATTAGCAGGGTTATTTTTTGCTTGTTCCCAACCTCAGGAAATAGTTTTTCAGCAAAGTAATCTTGAAGAATACCGGCCTGTATATCACTTTACCCCTGCTAAGGGTTGGATGAACGATCCCAACGGTATGATCTACATCGATGGAGAATATCATTTATTTTATCAATACTATCCCGATAGCACTGTATGGGGACCTATGCATTGGGGACATGCGAAATCCACTAACCTAATAGATTGGGAAGAATTACCCATAGCCCTGTATCCAGATAGTTTAGGCTATATTTTTTCCGGAAGTGCTGTATATGATCAGGAAAACAGTTCTGGTCTTGGCCCAAAAGAAAATCCTCCCTTGGTAGCCATTTTTTCCTACCACAATATGGAAGGTGAAAGATCTGGGAAAACAGATTATCAAAGTCAGGGGATTGCCTTTTCCCTCGACAAAGGGAACACTTGGGAAAAATATTCGGGAAACCCTGTCTTACCCAATCAAGGAATAAAAGACTTCCGGGATCCAAAAGTCCGAAAAATCAAAAACTCCAATGGAAAAGAGGTTTGGATGATGACCTTGGCTGTTTTGGATCAAATCCAGTTTTACCAATCCGACAACCTTATTGACTGGAAATTGGCTGGTGAGTTTGGAAAAGGCATCGGCGCACATGGTGGAGTCTGGGAATGCCCAGATTTGATTCCCATGAATGCCCCAAATGGAGAGACCAAATGGATTTTGCTGGTTAGTATCAACCCGGGAGGCCCTCAAAAAGGATCCGCCACGCAATATTTCATCGGAGACTTTAATGATGGTCAGTTTGAACCTGATGATACGATGATCCGATGGCTGGATTATGGTCCAGACAATTATGCTGGAGTGACTTGGTCTAATCTCCCGTCTAGCCAAAACCGGAATTTATTTATCGGATGGATGAGTAATTGGCTTTATGCCCAAATGGTTCCTACCTCCTCTTGGAGATCTGCCATGACCATAGCCAGAGAATTGTCCCTTTTTGAAATTGACGGCACTTTACTGGTAAAATCCTCACCTGCCAAAGAATTAGAAGTTAACCGTGGTGAGGTTTTTGAAATCTCCGGCAAAAGTTCAAACCTTCCTGGGGCTTCATTTGAATTGAAGGCAGAAGTAGAAAATGATTTTTCGCTGATTTTCAGCAATGAATTGGGTGAGAAAGTAACTATTACCCGAGAAATGGGCTTGATAAACATTGATCGTTCTAAGTCCGGGCGGTCAGAATTCCACCCTGATTTTGCAGCAGTTCATTCTGCACCCATGAGTTGGGAAGCCAAATCTATCCGCATTTTTATGGATGCATCTTCTATCGAACTCTTCGTGAATGATGGAGAAATCGTCCTCACCTCCCTCCTTTTTCCCAGCTCACCTTACAAAACGGTGGAGCTAATTTCAGGAGTAAATGATGCTGAGTTAATCAGGCTAAAAAAATAAGGAGCTTATTAAAAAAATCTGAAATCTTTTGATTTACCTTTGATTTGGTTTTGAGTATTCAAAAATGAAAAAACAGGGATTTGCTTTCCTTTTGGGTCTTTGCTGGCTAATCAGTCTAGCCTCCCATTTTTCATTTACAGAGGCCCACTCCATACCTCAAAAGGATTCCGATCGCCAAACTGTGGTCGGAGAATTTCAGGATATCCAACCTTTCTTCAGAAACTCTTACGAGACTCTCAAAACCCCGCCGTTTGAAATTGACGTCAGGCTCCTTGCTAAACTTAATTCTGACTGGATTCCTGATTTTGCCAATCCTTCTAAGATCTATTTTCCCCCTTCTTTTTTTCAAAAGTCGAGGGCACTTTTTGATGTCAAACGATTATTTGTCCAGTATTTCTACAGCTGGTAGGTGAATGGTTTTTTCTAGGGTCTGAAAAGACCAAAACTATTCTTCATTCACCTTATACAATACACACATGATCGATATTGAACCTGTGACATTGGTGTTTTCCTTTGTCCTATTCGGTGCATTTACTGTACCCTTCATTTACCATTCCCGGTTAAACAAAAAGAAAGAGTCGAAGCTAATGGAAAAGCTCTCAGGCGCAGCTTTATCCCAAAACTCGAAAATTGATCTTCAAGAAACATGGAGACATGAATACGCTATAGGTATAGATTCATCTAAAAAGATTCTATTCTACCACCAAGATTCTCTGGAAGGATCTCCAAAGAGCATTGAGCTCCGGGATTTTAGAAAAGTAAGTGTCTCCAAAAAACTTCTAGAATTAAAATCGGGAGGTTCTGCCAAACCAGTACTGGATCAAATCACCCTAGAACTTTTGCCAAAAGACTCCAAAAAAGCAGCAATCCATCTGGAATTATATGATGGAGAGAAATATTCAGATCTGCTTGGAGAAACCCTTTTGGCTGAAAAATGGGCTGAACTAATCCAAAAGAACCTAAACTAAACCAAATTGGGGTGGCTGATTGGGCCACCCCTGCCCTTTTCTCCGATTTATGATAGAAAAAAAAGAAAGCTGGGGGTCTCGAACAGGGCTCATCTTGGCAATGGCTGGAAATGCGGTTGGGCTAGGAAACTTTCTCAGGTTTCCTGTTCAGGCAGTCCAAAACGGTGGTGGTGCTTTTATAATTCCTTATTTGGTTTGCTTCCTCTTGATGGGAATTCCCTTGCTTTTCACTGAATGGAGCATTGGAAGATTTGGTGGAAAAAACGGAAACCACAGCACTCCTTATATCCTGGATTCCATGAGTTCTAAGCCCTATTGGAAATACATTGGGGTTTTTGGGATTTTCACCAACATCGCGGTGGTTGCTTATTACACCTATATCGAATCCTGGACTTTGATCTATGTCTTGCATAGTGTTACCGGCACCTTTTCAGGAATGGGAAAAGAAGCTGTAAGTACATTCTTCACCCAGTATGTTGGATTTTCCGGCTCAGATTATGGAATTCCGCTATTTCCCTTGATGGTGTACATTTTGGTGCTAGGTCTCAATGTGTACATCCTTTCCACCGGCCTTGGAGGAATTGAAAAAGTGGCCAAAATCGGCATGCCTCTATTGATTTTATTTGGGATTATCCTCGCCATTCGTGGCTGGACAATGGGAGGTGATTTTGCAACTGAGGAATTCCCTCTGGCAAATGCCTGGGATGGAATCAACTTTCTTTGGACTCCCCAGTTTAGCTCCCTATCTGACCCAAAGGTCTGGTTGGCTGCTGCCGGGCAAATATTCTTTACCCTTTCGGTAGGAATGGGCTCAATCCAATGCTATGCTTCTTATCTCAAAGAGAATGAAGATATAGCCTTAAACTCCGTCACTGCTGGTTTTACCAATGAATTTGTCGAAGTCGTCTTGGGAAGTGCGATTGTGATTCCCATAGCCGCCGGATTTCTGGGGATGGATTGGGTGATGGAAAATGCAGGCTTTGGAATGGCCTTTCAAACCATGCCCTTCTTATTTCAGCAATGGGGCTCTGCATTTGCCACGATTGCTGGCGTATGTTGGTTTGGATTGCTGTTTTTCGCTGGAATTACTTCATCCTTGGCCATGGGAACTCCCTGGATGGGATTTATGAAGGATGAATTTGGCTGGGGAAAAATCAAAGGTGCTGTTTCTTTTGGGGTTTTGGCTTTATTTATGGGAATACCCACTGTTTTATTCTATTCAGAAGGATACTTTGACGAGTATGATTACTGGGCCGGGACAGTAAGTTTGGTGGTCTTTGCCTTATTGGAGACAATCCTCTTTGCTTGGGTTTTTGGTATGGACAAAGGTTGGGAAGAGCTCAACAGAGGAGCTGACATCCGAATTCCTTCAGTTTACAAGTGGATTATGAAATACATTACTCCGGGTTTATTGACTTTGGTCTTCCTGGGGGCCTTGCTTACTCCTGAGCAAAATGATTGGGCGGCAGCAATCACCAATCTTTTCCATGGAGACGGTTGGACTTTGGATCATTCCTCTCTGATTGCGAAACTGTCTTTTCAGGATATCAAAGCTGAAATAGCCCTTCATCCCGAGAATCTTGAACAAATAGAAAAGAAAAGACTCTTCTCGGGTTTGGCCCGAACTCAGCTTCTGGTTTTGTTCTTAGGCATCATGTTGATTGTTTGGTATTCCACTTACAAAAGAAAACAAGCTCATTTATGAATACTTCCGCATTTATCGTCGCCCTCCTCACTCAAGGAATAATCGGAGGAATTACACTTTACTGCTTCTACCGGGTTTTAAAAAAACCGGAATCCAAATGAATTTCTAAACCCACAAGCCTGTTCAAATTTGACAGGCTTTTGTTTTTACTTCCATTAAAGGCATTTTTTGGATAAACTAGAGTAAACAAAACTCAAGAAACCATGAAGAATGAGAAAAAAGAATATTCCAATGGAGAGGTAACCATTACCTGGGAATCCCATAAATGCATTCACTCTGGAAATTGCGCGAGAGGTCTTCCAAAAGTCTTTAATCCCAAACATAGACCTTGGATATCAGTGGATGGAGCTTCCTCAGAGGAAATGGTCAATCAAGTTAAAAAATGTCCCAGCGGGGCATTAGGTTATTATTACCAATAGGAGCGGAATTATATATGCGAAAAATTCTGGTGCTTTTTGCCCATCCCAAATACGAGCTTTCGGATGTAAATCAGTTCTTGCTGGAGAATATCCGGGGCTTGGAAAATGTGACTATTCGGGACTTGTATGAGCTTTACCCCGATTTCCATATCAATATACAAGCTGAGCAGGAACTACTTTTTGAGCATGAGGTAATTATCTGGCACCATCCTATTTATTGGTATTCATGTCCACCGATTCTCAAACAATGGATTGATTTGGTGTTGGAATTTGGATGGGCCTATGGACCCGGAGGGGTTTTCCTTCGGAATAAATATATCCTTAATGCAGTGACCTCTGGGGGATCAGAAATGGTCTACTCTACTGAGGGAAAAAACCGATACACTCTTGGTGAGTTTCTCAGGCCTTTTGAGCAAACGGCCTATCTCTGTGATATGCGCTACCTCCCCTATTTTCATGTTGGGGGAACTCACAGGATTAGCAAAGAAGACTTAGATCAGAAAGCCAAAGAATATCGGGAACTGGTTTTGACCTTGCGGGATTCTTTAGAAATCCCATTTTCATTTATTCAAAAACCTCAGCCATGAATGGATTTTTGCTGAATGCCATCATTTACATTGTTGCAGCCATTGTTTGCGTCCCCATAGCCAAAAAACTGGGAATGGGTTCTGTTCTAGGCTATTTGATTGCGGGCATTTTAATTGGCCCATATGTTTTTGGCTTTATTCAGGATGGACAATCCGGTCAGGATATCATGCATACTACAGAGTTTGGTGTAGTCATGATGTTGTTTTTGATTGGTTTAGAGCTTGAGCCCAAAAACCTCTGGAAAATGAAAAGCCTGATCCTCAAGGTCGGCTTGACTCAGGTGCTGGTCACCACAGCCTTGATCTTTGGACTAGCGATAGGCCTGAATTATTCTTGGCAAATCGGTCTAACCATGGGAATGGCCATGGCATTATCGTCCACAGCTATTGTTTTGCAATCTTTAAAAGAAAAAAATCAGCTGGACAGCTCATCGGGCAAAATGTCTTTTGGGGTTTTGTTGATGCAGGACATTGCAGTAATTCCAATTTTGGCTGCATTACCTCTGTTGGCATCGGAAATTACGCATGGGGCCACAGAAGCACATGGAGGTATTTTAGAAAACCAACCCGGCTGGATTCAAACGCTACTAATTTTCGGGGCGATTGGACTGGTTGTGGTTTTGGGGAGATTTGGGTTTGGACCCTTATTGAATTGGGTATCCAAAACCAAACTGAGGGAACTGTTCACAGCTTCAGCCCTTTTGATTGTGGTAGGAATCGCTTTTTTAATGGGAATGGTCGGTCTAAGCCCGGCTTTGGGGACTTTTCTCGCCGGGGTAATTTTGGCAAACTCACCCTATAAACATGCCTTGGAGTCTGATTTGGAGCCTTTTAAGGGTCTTCTCTTGGGAATTTTCTTCATGGCTGTTGGAGCCACGATCAATTTTGATCTGATCACATCAAATCCAGCTTTTATTATCCTGTTTACACTAGGTGTAATGTCAATCAAAGCTGCAGTTCTTTCTGTAATCGGCTATATCAAAAAGCTAAGCCTTTCGGAAAATTTAGCCTTTTCATTTGGCCTGGCTCAAGTCAGTGAATTTTCTTTCGTCATCTATGCTTTTGCGCTACAATTGGGTTTTCTTGCGGCCGAGGTTTCAGATACCTTGATGGCTATTACTGCGCTCAGCATGACTTTTACTCCGATTCTTGGTCTTATCTTGGATAAAACCATCCTGACTAAGCTCAATTCAGGAAAAAAGAATTCAGGTAGAGAACAAGACTCCATCTCTGAGAAGCACGACTTGATTTTGGTTGGATTTTCTCACTTTGGATCTACTTTGGGAAGATTTTTAAGAGCAAATGGTGTAGAATCCACAGTACTTGATTTTGACCCTGATCGGGTAGATTTTCTTCGTAAAATGGGTTTTAAAGTTTTTTATGGAGATGCTACTCGAGTGGATATGCTTCATGCAGCAGGGGCCGAAAATGCCAAAATCTTGATTTCTGCTCTCAACTCTGAAGAGACTAACCGAAAACTTATTGAAGTGTGTCGGGAAAATTTTCCCAACCTGCAGTTGATGATCCGGGCTAAAAACCGATATGATGCTTATGAATTTCTAGAAATGGGAATTGAAAATATCTATCGTGAGCATTTAGATACCTCCATCAGGATGGGAGAAGATGCTTTGAAGAAACTGGGCTTCAGATCTTATACCGTGCATAGATTAGCTGCTCAATTCAAAAAATATGATGAGGATGCGCTCAAAGTTTTGGTGCAATACAAAAACAACCAAAACGAATACATCAGCAAAATCAAAAAGCAAATTGAACAACAAGAATCCATGATTTCAGGGGAATTATCCAGAAAATTTTCGCTCAATGACCATGCTTGGGACAGTGAGCAAATGAAATCCTAATGCCTTAAAAACCTGCATTTAAACCTATTTTGGTGATGTTTGTTACCTACTAATGCAAATGCAATTCTTAGCATTGCATTCCTAATTCCCCGAGAATAATAGGAATACAAAAACCTTTGAAACCCAGAATCCGTGAATCAGGAAAATGATTTTTGAATTAACAGCTCATTACTAATCAGTTGTAGTTTTTCAATTGTCCTTTCCTTCAAAAAGTAAACGAGTCTCCTTCAATACCTAGAAAACATGAACCAACAGTACTCTCAACTCAAAAAAGCCGTGGAAGTATTTCATTCCTACGGCATCAGGCTTTCAGGGCCAAGAAAAAACGATCACTTCATCAAGCAACTCAATATGGATCCGGTTTTTGTAAACGGATTGATTTTTGAACTTGAATTTAACCTACAGGTCTTTTTGCAAGAAGAAATGCTTGGCAAAGCCTGCACTCCAAAAGAAGTCATTCAGCTTTTGTTGACGATTCCTCAAGACAATTAAAAACAGGCTTAGACCTGTTTTTTTTATTTTAAATCGGTTCGGAGAAAAATAATTTTTGCTTGTATTCGTCTTAGAATTGAAGAAATCCAATTCATGAAAAAGCTTACCCATCTGCTGATTTTCCTTTTTCCGATTACCTGTTTTTCCCAATCTTGGAATGACCAAGATTACCAAAAGATTAGCCCCAAGATTTTTTTTGACCAACAGTCATTAGACAGCCCGATTGATTTCAAGCGCTTGAATTATCCTTTACTGCAAGCAGCGATATTCCATTACACCAATTTGGAGCGACAAAAATCCGGTCTTCCTCTTTTCCAATATTCCAAAGAAGTAGAACAAACAGCGATTGGGCATTCTCAGGACATGGTCAATTATAACTTCTATGGGCATACCAGCCCCATTCGGTTCAGGAGAACGCTCCGGGATCGACTCAATCGTTCTGGACTAAACCCAAAATACATCGGGGAAAATATTTGCAGCACTTTTGGCCTTCAATATCAATCCGGTAAAAAAGTCAGCAAACCCACTAAGCCCGGAGAATTTAGATACTTAAATACTTCCAATCGGGAGCTGATCCCGCCTCATACCTACCGAAGTTTTGCACAGTCGGTGGTAAAGCTTTGGATGGAATCACCTGGACATCGACAAAATATCCTAAATCCCCAATTCACGCATTTGGGATGTGGGGCTTCAGTCTATTTTGAAAAATCATTTTACGGAATGCCCTATTTCATGGCAGTTCAAAATTTCGTCGCCCACTAAAGGTTATTCAGATTTTTCTTTCAAGAAACTCGGGATTCTGATTCCTTTTGAGAAATTAGTGCATGAATTCTACCGAGCTCGATTCTATTAGAATAAATTTCTCTCCGGACGATCTTTTTTTATTGAATTTTGCCTTGGCACTCATCATGTATGGAGTCGCACTAGAGCTCAGTTGGAAAGATTTTAAATACCTCGCTCAAAACCCCAAGGGCTTTTTCCTTGGAATATTTTCCCAGTTTGCCGCCTTACCTTTATTGACCTTTGTCTTAGTCAAATGGATTGATCCTCCTCCAAGTGTCGCATTGGGAATGTTTATGGTGGCCGCTTGTCCAGGTGGAAATGTGTCTAATTTCTTAAGTGCTTTCGCAAAAGGAAATACGGCACTCTCGGTATCCCTGACTGCCTTTTCTACGGCTTTTTCCATCATTCTAACACCACTGAACTTTGCTTTTTGGGCGGGTCTTCATGCCCCGAGTTCACTATTATTGAAGGAAATTAGTCTGGATATTTCCGAGGTTTTTTTCACAATCGGAATAATCCTTGGCATCCCTTTGATCCTTGGATTATTAACCCGACAATTTCAGGCTAAGCTGGCAGATCGATTGATGAAAATCCTACAACCTCTGAGTATTCTCATTTTTGCAGCAATTATAATTTTGGCATTTCTGGGAAATTTAGAGCTGTTTTTACAGATAATAGGCTTGATTTTCTTATGGGTTTTAAGTCATAATTTACTTGCTCTCAGCTCTGGATTCTTCATTGCCAAGGCAGCAAGGCTTCCACGTGCAGATGTAAAAACTCTGACAATAGAGACAGGAATTCAAAATTCAGGCTTGGGCCTGGTTTTGATTTTCACTTATTTTGAAGGCTTAGGTGGAATGGCCATCATCGCGGCCTGGTGGGGAATCTGGCACCTGATTTCAGGTTTGACAGTAGCTTCTATCTGGAGAAAATTTACATGAAAAACTTTATTAATGGCATTCTCCGTTTTTTGGTCAACATTGCTTTGCATGGTTATTTCAGAAAAATAATCATCTCAGGAAGGGAGAATATTCCTAAGGGGAAACCCGTCATCCTAGTGGCAAACCACCAAAATGCATTGATAGACCCTTTGCTTTTGGCAACATCCTCTAGGCTCAATCCTTGGTTTTTGACCCGGGCATCGGTATTCAAAAATCCTTTCATTGCCAAACTTCTCAATTTTATCCGGATGCTCCCGGTGTATCGAGTGAGAGATGGTTTTTCAACGGTTCAGCAAAATCAGGAAATCTTTGAAAAGACTTACCGGATTTTATCCAGAAATGGAACTGTGGTCATTTTTGCAGAAGGTTCTCACAGTCTGGTTCGCAATCTGAGACCTTTAAGTAAAGGATTTACCCGGATGGCATTTGGATTAAAGGAAAAACATCCTGAATTAACCCCTTTGATTTTGCCTGTTGGGCTGGATTTCAGTGCCCATAAAAGGTCAGGAAGTCAGGTGAAAATCACCTATGGAAAACCAATTCCTGTCGATATGCCCCCTGCCCAATCCGGTAAATTGACCAAACTGGTTGAAAAAAGCTTGGGAGAATTGATTGTGTCCATTCCAAATGAAAAGTATGAGGAAAACCTGAACAAGCTTCTTGACCACCAAATAGACCTTATCTCTAGGGAAAGTGTAGCGGCATTTCTAAATCACCTGGAAGTCCGATCCACCTACCAAGATCCAAGCGGGTTGAAAAACAAGGTGATGAAGATCTTTCATTTTCCTTTATACTGGATTTGGCTATGGATGAGTCCCAAAATTGAGGATAAGGTATTTGACTCCACTTTTAAGTTTCTAATTGGATTTGTGGGAGCGCCAGTATGGTACCTCTGCCTTATTCTATTGACCTTGAATACAAGTTTTGGCGCATGGGCATTGACTTGGTTGATCATGGCCATCATCACAATTTTCTGGAATAAAAACCCTCAGGAATAAGTCGAAAAATAACCAAATATTATTTGGTAGAGTTTTATAACTTTGGATGAGAAAATAAACCCAAATCAAACTAAGCCATGAGCGAAGATTTTCTACCCATCAATGGGACCGACCACATCGAGCTATACGTTGGCAATGCCAAACAGAGCGCTCTGTATTATCAATATGCCTTCGGATTTGAATTGATTGCCTATTCTGGTCCGGAAACTGGAGTGAAGGACCGAGCTTCCTACGTATTGAAGCAGGATAAAATTCGATTGATTCTTACCTCCCCTCTTTCTGCCAACCACCCAATAGCGGAACATATTCAAAAGCATGGAGATGGAGTAAAAGTATTGGCACTTTGGGTTGATGATGCTGAAAAATCCTGGAAAGAAACTACATCCAGAGGAGCAAAATCGGCTTCAGAACCCAAAACTTTCCAAGATGAACATGGAGAAGTAAAAATGGCCTCAATCCATACCTATGGCGATACCATCCATACTTTTGTAGAGAGAAAAAATTATTCCGGCGTATTTCTCCCCGGATTTAAGCCTAAAAAGAGTAGTTACAAAGCTGAACCAATCGGCCTGAAATACATCGATCATTGCGTAGGCAATGTGGAATTGGGTGAAATGAATCGTTGGGTTGAGTTTTATGAAAATGTGATGGGCTTCAAGCTTTTAATCACTTTTGATGATCAGGATATTTCTACAGAATATTCGGCCCTCATGTCAAAGGTGGTTTCCAATGGAAATGGATACATCAAGTTCCCGATCAATGAACCAGCTGAGGGAAAGAAAAAATCACAAATCGAAGAATACTTGGATTTCTACGGGGGCCCGGGAGTACAGCACATGGCCATAGCCACAGACAATATTATTCATACTGTAAGTGAGTTGAGAAAGCGTGGGGTTGAATTTTTGGAAGTTCCTCAAACCTACTACGATGATCTTCTGGATCGTGTAGGAGAAATTGATGAAGATCTTCAGCCTTTGAAAGATTTGAACATTCTGGTCGACCGAGATGATGAAGGATATCTTCTTCAGATTTTCACCAAGCCTGTGCAAGACCGTCCGACCTTATTCTTTGAAATTATTCAGAGAAAAGGAGCGACCTCTTTCGGAAAAGGAAACTTCAAAGCTCTTTTCGAGGCTATCGAGCGAGAACAGGCGATTCGAGGGAATTTGTAATTTTAGAAGCAAGATACTAGACTCAAGACTTTAAAGAGTAATGGATAAAACCTTAATAACTAACAAAGCCGGATACAATCCGGCTTTGTCGTTTAAGTATAAAACAAGAATCCACTAGAAAAGAAGCTTATTGATAGTTTCCCAGTCCAGAATTTTACATTTGATTCCTTGGCTCAAACTATTTATAAAGTTTCTCATGCATCTTTTTCAGATCCGCAATTGGAATTTTGATTATTTGCCGATCATAGGTCATCAGGCCATTGGTTTCAATTTCCACATCTGTAGTTTGAGTATATACAGCAGCTGCCAATCCTAGCGGGATATATTTTGCTAAATCCTCAATCAAAGCAAAATAACGGGCTTTTAGCTCATCTGCTGAGGAAAAGCTTTGATAGCCCCAGTTATCTTTTTGTTGCCAGGTATGTCCTTCGACAGGCCAGCCAAGCCCTCCAAACTCACCCAATACCATTATGGACTTTTCTCCGAAAATTTTCGGATCCGGTAAAACAGGATCTGGATAATTGTGTAAGTCTAAGATATCACCGACTACATTGGAACCTTCCATTTCAAAATTCCCCCCTGAAGCCGAATTAATCAATCTGCTGGGATCTAAATCACGGGTCATTTCTACAATTTCCTTGGTTTTGAATTGGCCCCAAGCTTCGTTGAAGGGAACCCAAACCACAATTGAAGGAAAGAATCTGAATTCATGAATGATTTCTTTCCACTCGGTTTTGAAAATTGTCTCAGACTGAGCTGATCTAACCTTTTCTACGTCTTCTCTGATTACTCCCGGTCTCACTTCCCAGCGGTTGCCCATATCTCCGCTCGGCATATCCTGCCAAACTAGCATTCCCAATCGATCCGCGTGATAATACCACCTTGCAGGTTCGACTTTTACATGTTTTCGTATCATGTTAAAGCCCATCTCCTTGGTTTTGGCGATATCAAAAAGTAAAGCATCGTCACTCGGAGCGGTGTATAAACCATCTGGCCACCAACCCTGATCTAAAGGTCCGTATTGAAAAAGGGGCTTACCATTTAGGAAAATCCTTTGAAATCCATCTGATGTTTTGGCCATTCTAATGTCACGATAAGCCGTGTAAGAATTTACTTCCTCAAGTAATTTCTTGCCGTCCCAAAGTTTCACTTTTACCTGATACAGAAATGGTGAATCCGGAGACCATGGCTTGGGGGAGTTGATTTTTACTGGAATTGCATTGTTTGCTTTTCCTCTAAAAGAGCCTGCTGCTACCCCATTCTCGAATAGACTTACCTCTACTTCCAATTCATTTCTTTCGGAGTTGACCTGAGGGTAAAATACCTGAACTCCATTTTCCCAATCGGTATTGGAATAAATTCCTGAAAGGTAGTCCTGGGGAACATCCTCCAGCCAGACCGTTTGCCAAATTCCTGTCACTGGAGTATACCATATTCCTTTGGGGGATTTTACTTGCTTGCCTCGAGGCTGAGGGCCAGAATCACTTGGATCCCATACCCTGACACGGATTTTTTGCGATTTGCCCGGAGCAAGATTATCTGTGATATCGAAGGAAAAAGAGTCGAATCCTCCTTGATGAACTCCTACCGAAGTTCCATTTACCCAAACCTCTGTTTCCCAATCCGAGGCTCCAAAATGAAGTAAAATACGTTTCCCTTTTCTATCCAATGACAGGTCAAAGGACTTTTCATACCAAAGTTCATTTTCAGGCCCCACTTCTTTCTGAGCTCCTGATAGAAAGGATTCTACTGGAAATGGAACAATAATCTTACCTGCATAGCCGGTTTCGGGAAGACTGCCTTTCGGCAAAATGGCATAGTCCCATGGTCCGTTGAGGTTTTGCCAGGAATTTCGGACCAATTGTGGTCGGGGATATTCCTGATGCGGTTTTAAGAAATTTATGGAATCGGCCCAAGGCGTTTTTAGCTTTGCTGTTTGACTAAAAGTCACCTGACTGATTAGAATCAAGCCTAAGAATAAAAATTTACGAACCATATCTGTGTCACAGTTTATTTCATTGAAAATCAAACCATAAAACCATTTTAGTCATTGGTTCAACTGAATTTCGATTAGCTACCCCAAATGTCACACCCGGCGCAGAGGGAGTACTTTGAGTATGAATATCTTCAGGAAAAGAAATGACAAAGTCAGCATCTTTTGATCCTTTGTTAGAAAAATTAGAGTTGAAGGCCAGATCGCTCAATTCAGATTGTATGTTCAATTTGGCATTGGCAAACTCAAAACTTACGTTTTTGAAAAACTTTGCTTCAGTCAATGCATCTGGAAATGCCAACTGCTGGTCATTCAATTCCAACTTTTTCAATTCTTCCTCCGGAAAATCAAACCCCAGCCCCAAATTAGCCAGGGAGTGTTGATAGGATTCAGTAGCTATCGCCTCCATTTTCAATTTTCCATCCGGAAGAACTAACCAAGTCAAAATATTGGGCCAAGGTTTATAGTAGGACTGAATTTGAATCGCTCCGTTCTTCAATTTTTTCCAAGTGACTTGGTTTAAATCAGCGTTAACACCAGCAATAGTAGGATTTTGGGCAAAATTAAGGAGGTGCATCCCGATTTTGACATTGTCCAAAGTACCTTGAGCTTTCCCAAAAACGAAGAGCTTTTCCCCTACTTTTACTTGGATGTCTACGGTAGATTCTCTCACAGTTGGGGAATCATTTCCCCAATTTTCAATAGACTGATCTCTATTGGAATCAACGGACAGAAAAGGAATAAGAAATGTAATCCAGAGAATATGGATAATCTTCATTTTATAAGGGTGTTTGACGATCTAAAATAGGTCTTATCTATTCCTAAAAAAACTTTTTCATTCATCGAATTGATCTTTAGGCAAATAAAACCTAGAGGGAAGGGTACTATTTTCACTTGTGCGTGGCAATTTTTGACATTTTCTATAACTTAGATTCCAACTGAAATTTTTAAAAAGAATATGAGTTCAATCGACCCTGCAATCCTAGCCAAGGCACAAAGCTGGCTGGATGGAAATGTAGATGCTAACACCAAGGCAAGCATCCAAAAACTTATCGCTGAAAACCCTACTGAACTGGTAGATTCCTTTTATCAAGACCTTGAATTCGGCACTGGCGGGCTCAGAGGTCTTATGGGGGTAGGTACCAACCGAATGAATGTCTATACCGTGGGGATGGCCACGCAAGGTTTGGCAAATTACCTGCTCAAATGCTTTCCTGGAGAAGAAATCAAAGTCGCAATCACCCATGACAGTAGAATCAACAATACTCTTTTCGCTAAGACTACGGCTGATGTTCTAACGGCCAATGGAATCAAAGTCATGTATTTCAGAGAAATGCGGCCCACTCCTATGCTTTCCTTTGCTGTAAGGTACTTTGGCTGCAAATCTGGAGTAATGATTACCGCATCCCATAATCCCAAGGAATACAATGGATACAAGGCTTATTGGGAAGACGGTGCCCAAGTTGTCGCTCCTCATGACTCTAACATTATCAAGGAAGTTCAAAAGATAACTTCCTTCGATCACGTGAATTGGGATAAAAATGACAATCTGATCCAATACATCGAGTCCGATTTTGACCAGATTTATTTGGAAAAAGTAAAAGGATTAAGCCTAGCAAAATCTGAAATACACGCTCAGAAATCCATGCCAATTGTTTTTTCGCCTATTCATGGAGCATCCGGAAAAATGGTACCGGCTGCTTTGAAAGCATTTGGGTTCGAAAATGTCCACGTGGTCAAAGAACAAATTGAGCCTGATGGCACTTTTCCTACGGTCATTTATCCAAATCCTGAGGAAGCGGAAGCATTGACTCTTTCCGTGGAATTGGGAAAAAGAGTTGGCGCAGAATTGGTTTTAGCCTGCGATCCTGACGGTGACAGGTATGCTGCAGTTGTTCCTAATGAGAAAGGAGAATTTGAACTTCTCAATGGAAATCAAACAGGTGTCCTCCTAAGCTATTACCTGCTTTCCAGATGGAAAGAAGCTGGCAAATTAGATGGAAAGCAGTTCATGGTCAACACCATTGTGACGACTGAATTAATCAACGAGCTTGCTGCAGGCTTTGGCGTGAAATGCTTCAACGTTTTGACTGGATTCAAAAATATCGCTGCGATTATCAGAGAGCTGGAAGGAAAAGAAACATTTATTGGAGGTGGAGAAGAATCCTATGGATATTTGGTCGGAGATTTTGTCCGTGACAAAGACGGCGTAAGCGCTTGCGCAATGGTGGCAGAGGTGATCGCTTATTACAAAACCAAGGGCAAAAACGTTTTCGAAGTATTAGCAGATATCTATTCCCAGTTTGGGTTCTATAAAGAATCTCTGATCTCAGTGACCAAAAAAGGAAAGGATGGGGCCGAACAGATTCAAAAACTAATGGCGGATTTTCGAACTAATCCTCCGACTGAAATGAATGGCTCTAAAGTGGTCAAAATCATTGATGTAAAAAGCTCAACTGTAACCGATTTGCTTTCCGGAAAGACAGAAAAACTGGAAATGGACAAGTCCAATGTAATGCAATTTTACTTAGAGGATGGAAGTAAGATTTCGGCTAGGCCTTCTGGCACCGAACCCAAAATCAAATATTACTTCTCGGTAAATGCACCTTTAAAAGATCCAAAAGATTATAGAAAAGTAGAAGCAGAATTGGTAGAGAAGCTTGAGGGGCTAAGGGCCTATTTCAGCTAAAAAATAAAACATGGAAGCTCCGGGAAAAACCCGGAGTTTTTTTATTCCTTTCCTAAATGGATTAAAGCATCACCAACGTTGATTACCGGGTTATTATTTAGTCCGATGACATAGCCATTGGTGCCTGATTTTACAGGTACGACTACCTGACCATAGGGATCGGAAATTCTGGCCATGATCTCGCCTTTTCGCACATAATCCCCAAGCTTCACCGAGGAGTAAAAAATTCCTGAGGCTTTGGCTCGCACCCAATCACTTTGAGAAAGAGTAACTGTGTTTTTGCTATCAGGCGCTATTCCGATCATACCTAAATGATTCAAAAGCCTTTTGGTACCAGAAATCCCCTCCTCTATAGCATAGCTATCCAGTCTCATGGACTCTCCACCTTCATAGACTAACAAGTGTTTTCTGGCATTAAAGGCTGTCTTCCTAAAAGACTTTTCAATGTGCTTGGAATTGACAATAAAGTGGGTTCCAAAGGCATTGGCTAGCTCCAGTCCCATTTTGTCTTTAAAATCCACCCTGATCTGAGGCTGATTGGAAAGCATTCTTCCACCTGTGTGGAAATCGATTCCAAAATCGATTTGAGGGATAATTTCCTGACTTAGAATAAAAGCGATTCTGGAAGCCAATGACCCTTTTTTATTCCCAGGAAAGCTCCTGTTCAAATCCCGGCCATCAGGAAAGGTGCGGCTATTGGAAAGAAACCCATAGATATTAACCAGCGGAATGATGATTAAGGTACCTCGGAGTAATTCCAAACCGTGGTCGAGTTCCTCCAAGATTTTCTTGGCAGTGACTACCCCATTGATTTCGTCCCCATGCACACCACCGGAGATAAGAATCACCGGACCTTCATTTTTTGAAGACCTAATGAAAATAGGCAGGTCAATTAAGGTGTGAGTTGGAAGTTTAGCAATCGGCAACTCGATATTTACCGATTGTCCTGGACGTACCCTGACGCCGTTAATCTGAACTTCTTTCATGGAATAAAATCAGGTATTCTAAATAGGTTTCAGTTTAGCCCTTTTCTTGCTTATTTCGCAAGAGATTAACGGGCTCATGAATATACAAGAAAACATTTCGCTGAAACCATTCAACACTTTTGGAATTGATCAAACTGCAAGATTTTTTGTGACGGTTAGGTCTATCGAAGATCTGAAAGAAGCCCTTCAATTTGCCAAAGCTGAAAACTTGGAAGTATTCATTTTAGGAGGAGGAAGTAATATTTTATTGACTCAAGACCTTGATTTGCTAGTTGTCAAACTGGAAATCAATGGAATAAAATTACTTCGGGAAGACTCTGAGCATGTCTGGGTAAAATCAGGAGCTGGAGAAATTTGGCATGATTTCGTGATGTATGCCATTGAGCAGGAATGGGCAGGAATCGAAAACCTTTCCTTGATTCCTGGTACTGTCGGCGCCTCCCCCATGCAAAATATTGGGGCCTATGGAGTGGAGATCAAGGATGTTTTTGAATCCTTGGAAGCTTTAAACCGAGAAAGCCTTGAAATTGAAGTATTTGATGCGGAAAGCTGCCGTTTTGGATATAGAGAAAGTGTTTTCAAGAATGAATTAAAGGGCCAATACATCATTTGTTCAGTGACTTTTCGCTTAAGAAAACAGCCTGTTTTTCAAACATCTTATGGAGCTATCCAAGATACACTGGCAAAAAACGGAGTAAAAACTCTCAGTATTCGAGCCATTTCCGATGCAGTCATAGAAATAAGGCAATCCAAACTCCCTGACCCAAAAGTGATCGGGAATTCCGGATCATTTTTCAAAAACCCGACTGTAAGCTTTGAAAAATATGAGGAGTTAAAAGATAAATTTCCAGCTATACCCGGTTATCCTCAAGACAAGGGGGTGAAACTGGCTGCGGGGTGGTTAATCGAGCAAGCTGGATGGAAAGGCTATAGAAATGGCCAGATTGGAGTTCACGATAAGCAAGCCCTGGTATTGGTAAATCATGGCGAAGGAAAGGGGAAAGACCTTATGAACTTGTCGCAGAAAATTCAGGACTCAATCTTTGAAAAATTTGGAGTTCAGCTTCAGCCTGAAGTAAACTTCATTTAAACCAAAGCATCATTTACTTCCAATTCTTTGGTGTATTTATCTACCTGAACCCCGAATTTTCTAAGGAAGTCTACTCCTTCGTCTGAACCTATCCCTTTGTATTCAGCGTAGGAAAAGAGATACACCACTTTGGATATACCCATTGAGAAAATTATCCGGGCACAGGGCAAGCAAGGAGCCAAGGTTACATAGAGTGTGGAACCATCGACTGATGTGTTGTTTTTGACTGCATAAAGAATTGCATTCTGTTCTGCATGCAAAGCCAAAGAACAGCTTCCCTTACTATCTCGAGCACACCCATGTTCTGGGAATTCTACATCACAGTTATGAGTTCCCGCAGGGGGACCATTATATCCTATGGAAATAATTCGGGTGTCTTTGGTCAATACTGCACCTACATGTTTTTTGATGCAATGGGAACGTTTAGCCAGATTAACGGCCAGTTCCATGAAAATATCGTCAAAATCGGGTCTACTCATCATATCGCTTTGGCAAAAATAGTATTCCAATTCAATGGGACGAAAGGAATGTTACTTTTCAGGCTGTTTTTTCGTTAGAAAAGAAAATATAAATTGATTTGAGAATTGCCTTATTCCTATCACCCCTATGTTTCCAAAATCAAACCCCATTCTAATCCTATTAATGGCTTTGGGATTGACAGCCTGTAGTTCCATTGACATTTTCAAGGAGAACACAGAAATACCCATCCGGAAGCCATACAAAACTTTCGTGATTATCAATAAAGAATTGGATATGCCGGGATTTAATGATCCTATCCTGGATGAAATAGTAAAAGCCGAACTTCAAGCCCAATTAGAAGCCTCTGGAATGGTATATGAGAGAGAGAGACCAGATGTCGTAATCCGATATCATTCCAATGAAGACCCCAGAAAAAGAGAAACTGTCAATAATTTTAACCCTTACCCATTTTGGGGATACCGGGTGTATAACCCCTGGGTCTTTAATCCATACAATAATTTTTATCAACCACGTGTTTCCACCTCAAACTATGAGCTTTTGCAAGTTATTTTAGATTTCATTGATCCTGTGCAGGACAAGTATTTGATGACGCTTACAGCAGTCACTGAAGTTTCAAGCCCAAAAGGAAAAAAGAATAAAGTCTCAAAATCCCTTCAAAAAGTCACAGAAACCTTCATTTCACTCAATAACCCCAACACAAAATGACCTCAGACACCAAGTTTAAAACCTTAAAGGAGTTCTATCCCTTCTACCTTTCAGAACATAGAAATCCTGTTTGCAGAAAACTACATTTTAGTGGAACTGCATTGCTATTTGTCATTTTGATCATGGCCTTAGCTACCGGTAAATACATTTGGTTGATATCGATTCCATTTGTAGGCTATGGTTTTGCCTGGGTTGGTCATTTTTTCTTTGAAAAGAATAAACCTGCAACTTTTCAATACCCACTTTTCAGTCTGGTATCAGACTTTAAACTTTTCTTCGATTTGCTGGTCGGAAAGGAAAAGTTCAACTCAGAGGCCTAATTTCATTAAATAAGTACAATTATTGATGTAATTATTTGCGATTTAAATTTGAAGTTTGAAAAATAGGCAGTATTTTTGTAATACTTTAAATGTATTTCAATCTAACTTATTTGCATTTTGATGCTGACCATTGTTCTCATAGATGACGACCCAATTAGCACTTTCGTAACTGAAAAGCTAATTTCCAAGAATGTCAAGGAACCTTGTCAGTTTTACAAATACCATAGTGCCAAAAGAGCGTTGGAGGAAATCGAAGCTATAAAGCCGAATTACCTGTTTTTGGACTTGAACATGCCTGAGATGAACGGGTGGGATTTTTTAGATAATTTTCATCCAGAAGAAAATGAAGCCAAAATCTATATCCTCAGTAGTTCAGTAGATGAAAGGGATATCAATAAAGCGAGTCAATATCAAATTGTGAAAGATTACCTTTCCAAACCCCTGATAAAAAAATACATCAAAACGATTTTCAACTGATCCAACGATCAGTTTTTTTTTGTTCTCCTTGCTTTGATCCAAGAATTTAAATTGGAATCATTATTTTTTTGAAGACGAAATCGATTTAACTATCTTATTTTCTTGAAAGTCAAAAAACAAACCGAATCCAAAGATTTGGGGCCTTTTTTGAGAAAATATTATCCTTGAAAAAAAATTAATAAGGCATTATGGAGGAAATTAAAATTTTGCCTTATTTCGTACCGTTCAATCATTAAAACCCTTTAAAAACACGCCATGGAGGATTTTGAAGAAGATTTCGACGAATTCGATGATTTCGAAGAAGAGGAAGATGAGTTTGAAGACGACTTCGAAGATGAGTACGATTTAGACGAGGAAACTGAGTTGGTAGACGACAACTTTGTTGACTTCGATGAAGAGGACGAAGACTTTGATGACGATGACTTCGATGACGACGAAGATTTTGACGATTTAGATTAATCCTTTTGGACGGAGCCCATTTTGTTCTTTGTTATTTGCGACACTGGACTTATCTTCGCCCATCATCTGAAATTCAATAAAAAATGATCCTATTAGATATTTTCAGCTCGCCTCTCATGCCGGGAGCACAATCATTCTTATTGATTGTATGTATACTTGCAGGACTGGGCGCAGGACTATCCGCTGTAGATGCAAGAGCGACACTTTCAAAAAAGAAAAAAGCTGATCATTGATCTATTAAAATATTAAAAGGGGGTTTTAAGCCCCCTTTTTTTATGTCTAATATTCAAAATCATGGCCCATTTGTCTCAAAAATATTCCCTTTAAGACTCCCCTGGATAACTTTTTGAAAGTTACTTAAAGCTTTCAACCTGAAATCTGATTTTGTGAAATCCAAAGGAGGCAATTCCAGTACCCTATCAAATCCTTCTTGAAGTGCCTCTTTTCCGGAGGTGATCAGCACAATCTTTTTGTTGCTAGCCTTTGTCAATTTCAAAAGCTCGAAGCAACCCTTCCCTTGATTACTCTGACTGTCATATTTACCTTCCCCTGTGATTATCCAATCTGCTTTTTCCACAGATTCTTTTATCCCTACTAGTTCAAAGAAATATTCAGCGCCAAATTTGATTTGAGTAGGAAAAAAGCAATCCAAACCTGCGGCTATTCCTCCTGCAGCCCCAAACCCGGGTTGATCCGACCAGGAGCTTTTTTTCTTTTTGATCAAAAGTTCATGAACTCTTTGAATTTGTTGTTCGAAATCCAAGAGTTTTTCAACCTGTATCCCTTTCTGAGGCCCAAAAACTTTTACGGCACCAAGCTCTCCTAATAGAGGATTTTTCACATCACAAAGCAATGTAAACCGAACTTTAGGGATTTGGGGACTAAGCTGAACATGTGAAATTCTCTTCAGATATCCTGGAGAAAATGCTGGAATCTCCCTGCCATTTTTATCCAGAAAAAAAACTCCCAAAGCTGATAAAATTCCAACTCCCAAATCCACTGTTGCGCTTCCTCCTAAACCTAATAAGATCTCTTTCGCCCCCCTTTGTATAGCAGATTGGATAAGAATTCCAGTCCCATAGGTTGAGGTTAAATCAGGGATTTTTTGATCTGAGGACAAGAGTCCAATGCCGGATGCAGTTGACACATCCAAAAAAGCCCGCTTCGTCTCTTTATCCCATCCATAAAATCCAAGAATAGGCCGTCCAATAGGATTTAATGTTGGATGATATATTTTTTCAAATCCTAAAGAATCAATCAGCAATTCACAGGTACCATCCCCTCCATCCGCAATTGGTTGTTGCAAAACCTCTGCTTTAGGGTAAGCTTCTAAAATGAGGCTGGAAATTTCTCTGGCAGCTTCCTGGGCTGTCAATGTCTCTTTGAAAGCATTTGGAGCTACCAGAAATCTCATCTGAGGTTTCTTTCTTTAATTCTGGCAAAATAATCTTTAGAAGCAGCTTTTACTTTTGGAGCCAAATAAATAGCTGCAATCATATTTGGGAACGCCATGATCGCGTACATACCGTCTACCAAACTAACCACAACCTCCAAAGAAACAACTGCTCCCATCACGATAGTTGCCAAATAGAAATAATTGTAATAATCTGCCTTATCTGCCCCAAAAAGGTAATTCATACACTTATGCCCGTAGTAGGAATAAGTAAACATGGTAGAAAGTGCAAATACCAAAACAGAGATCATCAAAAGGTATTTTCCTATTCCCGGTATCCCAATTTCAAACGCCGACAGCGTCAATTTTACGCCATCATTTTCGGTCGTCTCCCAAACACCCGTGAGCAAAATTGCCAAAGCCGTCAGCGTACAGACCACCACCGTATCAATGAAAGGCCCCAACATTGCAATTAACCCCTCGCGAATAGGTTCTGAATTTTTAGACTGCCCATGGACCATCGGCGCGGTGCCGATTCCAGCTTCATTGGAAAAAGCAGCTCTTCTTGCTCCGACAATTATCACCGAACCCACGGCACCACCCATAACAGCGTTACCAGTAAATGCATCTACAAAGATCAACTTTAACATTTCAGGTATATCTCCGAAATATTGAACCACGATGATCAAAACAGTAAAAAAGTAAATTCCCACCATAAACGGCACTAAAGCAGAGGCTACTGCTGCAATTCTTTTTATTCCTCCGAGAATCACCACAGCGGTCATCAGCATTAGAATAACACCTATTATCCATCGATTACGGACTGTCTCTTCCATGGTATCTGGCTCAAGAATTACCGCTTGTAATACTGCCGTCAACTGATTAGCCTGAAAGATTGCCAACAAACCTATCACACCGGCAATACAAAAAATATAGGACATGAACTTCCATTTCTTACCCATGGCGGTATCAATCACATACATGGGACCACCCTGAACCTCTCCGGCCGAATCATGACCTCGATACATAATCGCAAGAGAACAAGTGTAAAATTTTGTCGCCATCCCCACAAAAGCAGCAACCCACATCCAAAAGATCGCTCCGGGTCCTCCCATATTTAGAGCAATTGCTACTCCGGAAATGTTTCCAAGTCCAACTGTAGAAGCAATCGCTGCGAACAATGCCTGTTTGGAGGTGATTTGTCCAGGCGCTAAATCATCATCATACTTACCACTCAAAAGCCGTACGGCATGGCCCATCTTGCGAAAAGGAATAAATCCGGAGTGGATAAAAAAGTAACTTCCTCCCCCTAGTAATAATATCAATATTGGCGTTCCCCAAATCCAATTGCTAAAACTGACAATAATGTCTCCCATGCTTTATGTGATGCTAATTCTTTTCTGAAATAAAATTCGATAATAGGTGCTATCCAGTCGAAAAGCAAAAATTTACAGCTTACGGATAAAAAAAGCCCGAAAATTAATTCCGGGCTTTGAAGTCTTACCAAGTCACTTTTGGAGATTTATGGAACTCAATCCCCTGAATTTCCCAACGTTTGCCATGCTGGGCTACTCTTTTGCTAAATCCATCCCAAGACCTTTTCTCTTTTGATGTCCAAGAAACTTCTGCTAAGGCAGGAAGTCTTGGGAAAACCATATAATTAATATCCTGTCGATTGGTAATAGTCTCTGTCCAAAGTGGCGCCTCAAGTCCAAGTATGTTTTCCTTTTTTATACCTGTCGAAAATTCAGATGGCTCCCACAGATAGGCAGAATCCAACTCGATGTAGGCGGCCCAATGAAGTCCTAGCCGCGTCGTACTATCATATTGCATATCCAAATAGGCCTTCACCGCTGGTGACATTAACACCTTATTCCCTTGTTCTATGGCCAATTTGGCGTTTTCTTCTTTTGCCCAAAACTGGGCCACGTTACCAGGAAGTAATTTTGCAGTCGCAATTTCATCCCATCCAATGCTGGTTTTACCGTATTTGGAAACAATATCCTGAACTCGCTCTACGAAATAAATGTAGTCATCCTTCTGCGTCACGTGGGACTCATCCCCACCAATATGGAAATAAGGTCCGGGAGTAATTTCAGAAATTTCCCTTACGACACTATCCACAAAAGCATAGGTCAATTCTAATCTAGAAGAGAAGGTACTCCATCCCACTTCTATTCCTGTATATAATTCAGAGGCCTGAGGGTTTTTCAAAGGCATCTCATAATCCAACTCTTGTTTATTAACAGTGGTAAAGTCCCCATCTGGTAAATTCACTCCCGGATTCAACTCCGGATAACTAGCCAAAGCGGAATTGGTGTGGCCCGGCATATCGACCTCGGGTACAATCGTGATAAATCTATCTGCGGCATAGGCTACGAGCTCTTTATAGTCATCTTGGGTGTAAAATCCACCCTTCCCTCCGCCTACTTCGGTAGAACCACCGATTTCAGTCAATTTAGGCCATGACTTGATTTCTATCCTCCAGCCTTGATCATCTGTCAGATGCAAATGCAGGTAGTTCAATTTGTATTTAGCCATTTGGTCAATGTAATACTTTACATCTTCAACGGAAATAAAATGACGGGCCACGTCAAGCATAGAGCCTCTATATCCATAGCTTGGAGAATCGATAATTTTTCCTTGGGGAATTTCCCAATCAGCAGAAAGTTTATTTTCAGAAGTGATTTCTGCAGGAAACAGCTGAAGTAAAGTTTGGATTCCATAGAACAATCCAGCTTCACCGGATGAGCTTATTTGAATCGTTTCCTCAGTGATTTCCAATTCGTAGGCTTCTGATCCATCATTTTCACCTAATTCAAGAATAATATTCCCAGTATCAAAAGAAACTGGAATAGGGTAACCAGTAGATCTGCGGAGGTTTTCTGCAAGATACTCCCCTACTTTGGTGAGATTTTCACTATTACCTACGAGTTTGACACCTGAAGCCTCGGTCAATGTAAAACTGCCTGAGGCATTGGTGATTTCTTGTGGAAGCGGTATGATTCCAGATTCGGAAAGGTTGACGGACGGTTTTTGACAAGCCCCTAATGCCAGTACACACACCAACAAAAGAGATCCAGCTATTTTTTTCATAAAGCGTGATTTTGCTTAAACTTACTGGAAATTTTTAACAATCTATTTTTCAAAAATCAAATAAATACCAGAATTGAGAATTTAGGAGTTATTTAAAGTAGTGATTTTCGGAAGGGAGTTTTCCTAAAATTATCTACTTCCAAATCACCAAAAACAAAGGAAAACAGCGTTCCATTTAATAATTTAAAAGACCATTCAGAATCAAAAACAATAAACCATGAAGAAAAAGAATTCAAAACCAGCCCAAGCCTCGAGAAGGGATTTTATAAAGAGTTCATCCTTGGCTGCGGCAGGTTTTTTTATAGTACCTAGACATGTTCTTGGGGGGCAAGGATTTGTAGCCCCAAGCGATCGACTTAGAGTGGCAAGTATAGGAGTTGGAGGAATGGGAGGAGGAGATGTCAGAGGTATTTTCAGTTCCGGAAAAGTGGACATGATCGCTCTTTGTGATGTGGACGATACTCGGGCAAAGCAAAGCAGAGAAGCCCATCCTAAAGCTGCATACTACAAGGATTACAGGGTCATGCTCGAAAAGGAGGAGAAAAACATCGATGCAGTCTCTGTATCCACTCCAGATCACATGCATGCAGTCCAAGCCATGATGGCAATGAAAATGGGAAAACACGTTTACGTACAAAAACCCATGAGTCATGACATCTTTGAGGCTAGAATGCTCACCGAAGCTGCGGAAAAATACAAAGTGGTTACCCAGATGGGGAACCAAGGTTCTTCCGGAGATGGGGTTCGTCAAATGGTAGAATGGTACAATGCCGGACTAATCGGTGAGGCTACCAAAGTATGGAGCTGGACCAATCGACCGGTATGGCCTCAGGGAATTCAGTGGCCAACGACTCCACAAACACCTCCAGCAGATTTGGATTGGGATCTTTGGCTGGGAACTGCTCCTTACAAGGATTATGTCGGAAATCTGGTTCCTTTCAACTGGAGAGGTTGGTGGGACTATGGCACAGGGGCTTTAGGAGATATGGCCTGCCACATTATGGAACCTCCATTTAGAGTATTGGGCTTGGGCTATCCCAAATCAGCTGAATGCTCTGTAGGATCTGTATATGTTGGGGAGTTTCAAAGAGGTTATTTCCCGGAAAGCTGCCCTCCCTCCTCTCATATCACTTTAAGATTTGATCGGCCAGGTAAAGAGGAGCTAGAGTTTCATTGGATGGATGGAGGCATTCAGCCTACCCGTCCGGAAGAACTCGGACCAAATGAAATGATGGGTGATGGTGGAAATGGGGTAATCATCGAAGGCACTAAAGGAAAAATGATGTGCTCTACTTACGGAGCAAACCCACTTTTGCTGCCGACATCCCGTACCAAGGAAGTGTCGGTTCCTCAAACTGAATATCGAGTGCCAGGTGGATCTGGAGGACATTACAATAATTGGGTAGAAGCATGTATTGCAGGATATGGATCTGAGGAATATAAAAAACTCAGCTCTCCATTCTCTGTAGCAGGACCTTTGACCGAATCTGTATTGATGGGGAATTTGGCTATCAGAAGTTATGATTATAGAATCCCGAGAGCAGGAGCTGACAACCAATTCGATTATCCGGGAAGAGGAATTAAGCTGCTATGGGATGGGCCAAATATGAAAATCACCAATTTTGATCCGGCTAACCAGTTTGTAAAAAGAAATTACCGAGAAGGATATTCGCTTTAATCCCAAAAGCAAAAAAGGGCTTCCGCATATTTCGGAAGCCCTTTTTTTAATTTTCTACCACCAACTCAACCCTTCGGTTTTTGGCTCTTCCAGCCTCAGTAACATTGGAAGCTATAGGTCGGGTACCACCCCAACCCGAAATTCTTACCCGCTCAAATTCTACTCCCTTAGACACCAAATAATCCCGTACACTTCCTGCTCTTTCCAAAGAAAGCTGCTTATTGAGCCCCGGATCACCGACATTATCCGTATGTCCGTTGATTCTAATTTTCAAAGAGGGATTTTCTTTTAAAAATTCTGCCAAATCAGCCAATACTTTTTCGGTCTGGTCTTTTTCAAGTTCGGAAGTTCCTCTTTTGAAATTCACATTATCCAAAAGCACCACGTTTCCGGATTCAGCTTTGGTCATTTGAACCAAATTTGAGGTTTTATTATCCAATGAAGAAACTTGTACCAATTTTGGGAAATAACCCGCAGAATTCACTTTGATCTGAGTGAATCCTTTGGTGTTCAATTCTGATAAAAGAAGAACTCCATTAAGAGATTCTGTTAAATCACCTTTGATTCCCTGAAGTGTGAAATCAAGCTTGATTTTGGTTTTCCCGTCGATTACATACCAGGCAAGTGGGGATTCTTTTTCCTCTTGGACGATAATCAATCTATTTTCCATTTGTGGAATTGACTCAGGAAACTTGGATGGAGCCACTGTTTTGGGAGCAGTAGGTGCCTTTGCTTCTGACTTCACAGGAGCTTCATTTTTTGGAACTTCAAATTTCTCAGGAAAAACCAAAGGTACAGGAGTCGCAAAAGTCATCAAATCAGCGAATCCATCACTGTTTTGAGTACTTGTCCAAACGACCTCTTTGTCTTCAATAAGTGTAACCGAACCCTCGGAACCTCTGGTGCTGATTTGAGACCATTTTACCGGAACGCTCCAATCTTGCCAAGATTCCCCGATTTTTTTTGCAATCAGAATATCTTTTCCTGTGGCCTCAGGATGAGAATTGCTCGAGAAAAGCAATTCCTGCTTTTTAGGATTGAAAAATGGCCCCATGTCCTGAGCCTTCCCATTGATTGCAGGACCTAATGATGTCAAGGAAGACCATTCTGTGGGTCCTGTTTTTTCAGAAATGTAAATATCTTCATTGCCATACCCACCTTCGAGAACAGCAGAGATCAAGATTTGCTTACCTCCTTCTACCACCCTTCCGCTCACAGCGCCTTGCTTCGTTTGGACCGCAGGAAAATTCACTTTCCTCAGATAATTCCAGTCTTGGCCAAACTTGGAATATTGATGCAAAGTGACATTTCCAGACTCCTGACGAATCACTAGAAGCGTAAGAATATCCTCCAAACCTAAAGCTAAGTCAAATCCTGTACTGCTCAGATCAGGTCGGTGGACTGCGGTTTCCCATTCGCCCGAAGCGTTTTTCCGAGTCATCCAAATATCTCCCGGGTCCTTTTCTCCTCCCAGATTTTTGGGATGAAAAGCTCGGGTAAATAACAGGATGTTGTTTCCAATCCAGACAGGATTGATATCATCATTTGGGGAGTTGGCTCCGGAAAGAGACTTGATTTCCTGAGCAGACAATAGGGTTGACAAACAAAAAGCAAGCAACACCAGGCTGCTTGCTTTGAGATAAACTGATTTAAAGTTTTTCATAATTATTGATCCAGCACAATGGCAAATACCAATGGAGCTACGATCGTTGCATCTGATTCAATAATGTACTTGGGTGTTTCCAATCCTAGCTTACCCCAAGTGATCTTTTCGTTTGGCACAGCCCCAGAATAAGACCCATAGGAGGTAGTAGAATCTGAAATCTGACAGAAATAACCCCAAAGAGGCACATTACTTCTTTGCAAATCCTGATGCAACATCGGAACCACACAGATAGGGAAGTCTCCTGCAATTCCCCCGCCAATTTGGAAAAATCCAACTTTACTTTCTTCAGTAGCATTGGTAGTGTACCACTCTGCCAGGAACATCATGTACTCAATTCCGCTTCTTACCGTATGTACATTTTTCACATCACCGGAAATCACGTGACCCGCATACATATTTCCTAATGTAGAATCTTCCCATCCTGGAACAATGATCGGAAGGTTTTTCTTAGCCGCTTCAAGCAACCAGCTGTTTTTTGGATCGATTTGGTAAGACTTTTCCAATTTTCCAGAAAGAAGGATTTTATAGAAAAACTCGTGAGGGAAATAGCTTTCTCCTGCCTGATCAGCTTTGGTCCATTCTTCCAAAATCACATCTTCAATCCTACGCATGGCTTCCATTTCTGGAATACAGGTGTCTGTCACCCTGTTCATGTGGCGATTCAATAAGTCTTGCTCCTGCTCTGGAGAAAGTTCACGGTAATTTGGTACCCTTTCATAATAATCATGTGCTACTAGGTTAAACACATCTTCTTCCAAGTTTGCGCCGGTGCAAGAGATGATTTGCACTTTATCCTGACGGATCATTTCAGCCAAGGAAATTCCCAATTCAGCAGTGGACATGGCTCCAGCAAGTGTAACCATCATTTTTCCACCTTCATTAAGGTGAGTTTTATAACCTTCTGCCGCATCAATAAGCGCAGCTGCATTGAAATGGCGGTAGTTGTGTTTTAAAAATTCGGTGATTTTCATGATTTATGAGTTTTCTATAGAGCGGCAAAATTACCCAAAAATTCAGCCATAAAAAAACCCGGAAAAATCCGGGTTTTTAGAAGCTGAAACTTCTTGAAATTATTTTTTTGCGGTAGAATCAGCAGCTGCTGGTTTGACAGCAGATGGATTCGCATTGTATTTCTTGTTCAATCCTTCCACTACTGATTGAGTCACATCGATAGCATCAGTAGCATACCAGATGGCACCGCCACGAGTGTAGCTCAATATCAGATCAATTCCGTTCTCTTGAGCATATTCTTTCAAATATGTCTGCACTTGCTCATAAACGTCATTGTAAAGTGAGGTCTCGTCTGCAGAAAGTTCCTGCATGAGGTTATTTCTGTAGGTCATCAGGTTTTGCTCCTTTTGCATCAATTCCTCTTGCTTTGCTCTCTGCTGGTTTGGAGTCATATTTCCTCCGGTTTGCTGAAAAGTAGCTACTTCCTGCTCAAAGCCTCTGGCTCTCGACTGAAGGTCACCTTCAAATCTTTTTCCCTTATCGGTAATTTCTTCTGACTTCTTCTTAAAGAAATCATACTTGTTGATCACTGAATCTGTGTAAACATAAGCCACTTTCATATCTGCCGCAGACATTCCCTCACCTGATTCAGCTGAAGTGGTGGATTCTGTGGAGGTCTTTTGGTCACAAGAATAGAAGAATACAGAAGCTAATCCCAGCATTCCGACGAATAGTAATCCTTTTTTCACTTTTTAATCGTTATGGTTGACAGGGCGCAAATATATAGAAAGTATTGATTTTCCAAGGAGGGATACTTTCTCCTGCCGTTAAATATGGTTAATGCTTAAAAATACATTTCTTGTGCTAAGCGATATACCTGAGCATGTGCATCAATCACATCTTTAATACGAGGAGAATAACCTCCTCCCATACAGCCCATAACAGGTACATTTTGTTGTTTGGCTAAAGACAAAACCATTTTATCTCTGAGATGAATCCCTTCCATACTCAAACCCAGACGGCCTAGTTTGTCGGATTTCAAGGGGTCAACTCCGGATTGATAGATAATAAAGTCAGGTTCAAACCTTTTCAAAACTTCTATCAGGCTATTTTCCAAAGAATAAAGGTAAAATTCATCCCCACATCCATCCGGTAGCTCAATATCCAGGTCGGATTTCTCTTTTCGATGTGGATAGTTTTTGGCACCGTGCATACTAAAGGTGAAGACTCTTGGATCATTTTGAAAAATTTCGGCTGTTCCGTTGCCTTGATGAACGTCCAGGTCCACCACCAATACTCTATTGGAGAGGTTGTTATTTAGGAGATAATTACTGGTGATGGCTATGTCATTCAACAAACAAAAACCTTCTCCTCTATCCGTAAATGCATGATGAGTTCCTCCAGCAATATTAAATGCTATTCCGTGCTCCAAAGCAAATAATCCCGCCTGGACAGAGCCTCCCATGATTAATATTTCCCTGTCAATCAATTCTGAACTCAGAGGAAATCCAGTTGCCCGAATTTCTGCTTTAGATAAAGAAAGAGTTTTTAGCTTCTTGAAATATTCAGAGCAATGAGTGTTAACAATCCATTTTTCTTCCAATGGCTCGGGCTCGAAAAGATTTTCAGGATGAATAGTTCCTTCATACAGAAGCTGCTCTGGGAGGAGGGTGTATTTTTCCATCGGGAATCGATGACCTTCTGGCAAAGGATGGCAATAAAGAGGTGAATAGGCAATCTTAAGCATAAAAAAAACGCTGATTATTAACCAGCGCCAAATGATAATGTTTAGAATCCAATTTAGATTTCGTCTTCCTCAGTCTGGAAAGAATACATAGTTTCATCTAAAACTAAAGTATCATCGTTGAACTCCTGAACGAACTTCTTAATCACTTTTTCATTGATTTCTTCTACATTCAGAGCTGCATCGAGTCCTATTCCGAAATCATGGTTGGTATCTATATCCACAAATTCCTGAACTTTTACGGCTTCCTCATCTTCCAGCTCCATGATGATTTCGGTAATAAACCAACCAATTTCCTCCTCTTCGCTTGAAAGCGGCTTAAGGTTTCCCTCCTCGTCTTCTTCATAATTAATCCCTTTGAAATTAGGGAACTTCTTAGCTGCTTCATGCTCTGCAAGTTCATAGACTTCGCTAGAATGATGCAGTCTTAGCGTGTACAGCGCCGCATCGTAGATCACGGGCTTGCCTTCAAACATGCCGATAAAAAGAAAGTTGACGAACTCCTCCGAATTGCCTGGGTCAGGCACAACCTTAAATGTCTTCCCTGACTTCTTTAATTCAGCCTGAAGTTCTTCAATCTTTGTCGGGTCAAACCCGGGATTTGCTAATTGCATATATAAAAACTTTTGTTAATTGTAATACCAGTACTTATAGGTCAAAATCGATTTTCTGATTCCAGAAAGAAAATAAATTAATAAAATGAATTCGACAAAATATAATGAAGATTTTGTGAAAAAATTAATTCGAACCAAGGAAGGTAAACATCTGGATTTCAAGCAAAAAATCACTTCAAAAGAAAAAATCGCAAAAACACTTTCTGCATTTTCAAACACTGCCGGTGGACTGATTTTGATTGGGGTATCCGATAAAAAAAGGATTGTGGGTGTAGATCCCGAAGAGGAAAAATATATGGTTGAAACAGCCAATGAGGAATTTTGTACCCCAAAAGCCACTCTTTCATTTTATCCGATCAAATGGACCCAAGATTCTGAAAATCTCTTGGAAAATGATGAAGACATTTATTTGCTATTAGTAGAGGTAGCTTCTTCTACAGGTTCCAAAGTATACTGTAAAGGCAAATTGGGAGAATTAAAGGCATACCAAAGAATCGAAGATCAAACTTTGGCTATTTCGAATTCATATTGACTCCAAAAATTCCATTGATTAAACTCAATACAATGGCGAAACCCAAAGCCCACCAAAATCCGTCCACAGAAAACCCTGGAATAAAATAGGCAGCGATCAACACCACTAAAGCATTGATTACCAACAAAAATAAGCCAAAGGTGATCAGGGTAACAGGAAGGGTCAGAATGATAAAAATGGGCTTAATCGTGAAATTGATCAGAATAATTACCCCTGCCAAAATAAATCCAGTCACCCAGGAGTCCAATACAACTCCTTTAAGAAGCAAATCAGCGATTAAAATGGATATTCCTCCAACAATGATTTTAGTAAGAATAGAGGTAGGTTGATTTCTTGATTCCATAGGAATTAAAGATAAATGCATATCCCGACCAATCAAAACCTGAGATGAATCAGTTGTAATTTTCAAAGCTTGGGTAAACCATGACAGGTATATTTCCCCGGGTGTCTTATATTTGTATTATAAACTTAACAATCAACCGAGTGATTATTATCATCTTCTTTCTATTACACTGGTATTTCTCCCTGTTTTGCCAAAGTTTTTTCCTTCACCGATATGCTGCTCATCAAATGTTTGTGATGAATAAGTATTGGGAAAAATTCTTCTACGTCTTCACTTGGATCTGGCAAGGAAGCTCTTACTTATCCCCTAGAGCTTATGCTATCCTACACAGAATGCACCACGCCTATTCGGATACACCTAAGGATCCACATAGTCCACACCACACTGAAAACCTGTTTACGATGATGTGGAAAACCAAAAACATCTACAACGATTACTTTAGCTTCAAGCTTAAGCCTGAAGAAAGGTTTTCCAAAGATATCCCGGATTGGTTGGCATTCGACAGGTTTGCTGATAGCATGGGGGTGAGAGTTGCCTGGGGATTGCTGTATGTACTGATCTATGTTCTTTGCATCACGGTTTTTGACCTACCCGGCACACACTGGTGGATGTACTTTTTGCTTCCAATTCATTTCCTGATGGGCCCGGTACATGGTGCCATTGTAAACTGGAGTGGACACAAGTATGGCTATGCCAACTTTGACAACAACGATAAATCAAAAAACAGTCTTCTTTTGGATGTGTTGATGTTGGGTGAATTATTCCAAAACAACCATCATAAGCTACCTAACCGTCCGAATTTCGCAGTGAAATGGTATGAATTTGATCCAACCTATCCAGTGGTCAAGCTTCTCCATGCAACGGGGATCATAAAATTGAGAACTGCTTAACTTCAAAAAAAATTATAAAGGCCTTATTTCTAAGGCCTTTTTCTTTGACTAGAAAAAAAATTTGAACTAAATCCTAAAATATTTTCAATTTTTCTTTGCATTCAGAAACTAAAGCAATAATTTTCTTTCGAATTAAAACTTAACACCTTATGAAACCATTAACTAGAGCAGAAGAGGAGATCATGCAAATCCTCTGGGATATCGAAAGAGGATTCGTGAAAGACATCCTTGTCCCAATGACAGAGCCAAAGCCAGCATACAACACCGTATCAACGATTGTGAGAATCCTTGAACGGAAAGGTTTTGTGAGCCACAAATCCTATGGCAAGAGCCATGAGTACTTTCCAATAGTATCCAAAGACGAGTATCGAACATTCATTATCAAAAGAATGCTCGAAGGGTATTTTGAAAACTCATTCTCGAAGCTTTCACAATTCTTCAAGAACGACGAATCCTTGAATACCAAACAATATCAGTAAATACTAAGTGGATAAGCAATCAAAAAAACCCGGCCTTTTAGACCGGGTTTTTTGCTTTACTGAATATCCTTTAATAGTTCTTCTACTGCCTTTTCAAGCTGCTGATCGATGCCTTTGTCAATTTTTCCTGGCATATTTTTTATCTCAAATTGGGGCTTGGTTTCGTTGTTTTCAAGCCATTCTCCGGCTTTATTTTTGGCTGAGATCGGCACAGCACCCCAACGAATTCCGTTGGGCAACCCTTCCCAACCTGCAAAGGAACAAGTTCCCGGTGTTGGCATTCCCACGGTCTTTCCAATATTAAGATCCGTATAGCCACAGGCAAAACAGTGGCCGTCAGAATAGTTGGCCTCATTAAACATGGCGAGAGTTGGCTTCGTCCATCGGGCTGTCGGCTCACCACCTACTACCTTATCTGCTGTGGCATAAGTCAAGAAAGCCTCCCCGGTGAAAAACATTGCCAAATCAGCAACTAGGTCACCACCACCGTTAAATCGAGTATCTACCACAATTCCAGCTTTCTCATAATACTTACCAAGCATGTCTTCCAATACATTTCTGTAAGGCCCATCGCTCATGCCTGGAATGTGTACATAGCCAAGCTTTCCACCACTAAGCTTTTCAACTTCTTCCTGGTTTTTTTTGACCCATCGCTTATACAGCAATTGTCCTTCTTCGCCTAAAGAAATTGGTTTTACCGTGTATTGTTTTCGGGAATTGCTGGAAGGATCCAAGACTTCCACCAAAGTGAATTTATCAGCCTTTCTGTTCAGAAGTTTTGCAAAATCAACCCCTGAAGACACCAGTTCACCATCTATTCTTTCAATAATCATCCCCGGCTTAACTTCAATTCCTGCTTTATCCAAAGGTCCGCCTTTGATTACTTCTACTATTTTGATTCCGTCTCCTTTGTGGGCATAATCGTGGAAAATACCCAAAGAGGCAGTGGCATCAGCCATCGGAATGGATCTGGAATACCTTGCACCTGCGTGAGACACATTTAATTCTCCGATCATTTCGGACAGCATCTCAGAGAATTCATACCCATTGCCGATGGAAGGAAGGTATTTCTCATAGTCAGGTCTTATGGCTTCCCAGTCAACCCCGTGCATGTCTGGAGTATAAAACATGCCTTTGGTTCTCAACCAAACATGATCAAACAAATGAGCCGTTTCCGCATTGAGGTCAAAGGTCATTTCACCGGAAATCTTTATGTTTTCCTTTTTCATTCCCTCAGGATTGATTTTGGAGATAGATCCATCCGAAAGTAAGAATAGATTTTTCTGCTCCTTGTCCCAAAACAGTCTACCAGAATTAGCATTCAGGCTAATTTCCATTTTGGTGTCTTTGGTTCTAAGATCTGTTGACCAAAGATTCATTCCTTTCTCAAAGCGAGCTAGGTAGTATAATTTCTCTCCGTCTTTTGAGAGAACAGCATCCCCCATCAAGGACGAATGAATCGTCAATCTTGCTTTTCTATCCTCAAATCCGTCCCAGTTAAACTTAATATCTTCCGCCTTTTTGACTTCACTCTTGTCGCTTTTAGACTTATCCTCTTCCTTTTCCGATTTTTTGGCTTTTTCGATTTCTTTCAAAAGCTCAAACTCTTCTTTGCTTAACCTAAATTTATCCCAAGCTTCTTGATCAAAGAAAAGCGTATAAACATCTTCTTCCATCCTTCCGCTCGTCGCATAGCTTCTAAGACCATCCCGATTGGAAAACCATATCATTTGTTTTCCTCCATTAATCCATTTGGCATTATCATCAGAATAGCCACTTTGGGTAAGTTTTCGCATCTTTTCCTTTCCTGAGGCATCCAAAAGAACCACCTCAGAATTGGTCATCGTTGGCCGATAACTCGCCAATAGCCACTTACTGTCAGGACTCCAGGTAAAATACTGATCTCCGTCTCTCATGTGAAAAAGAAGATCCGGCCCCATCAAAGTCACTGTCGCTTTGGTGGCCAGATCCAAAACTTTCAAGCTGCGTCTTCCTTCGACATAGGCCAATTTTTTTCCGTCAGGTGAAAATTTAGGCAGGTAGGCGTCAGAGGAAACAGAAACCAGCGGCTCTTCTTTGATCAATGTGGAAGCAAAGAAGAAAGGCTCTTCCGCACGAACCTTACTGGCTTTATAGATCTGCCATTTACTGTTTCTCTCTGAAGCATAAATCAGAGATTTTCCATCAGGAGCAAATTCCACAAATCGTTCCTGCTCTGGTGTATTGGTGATTCTTTTGGTCAATGAACCATCCACTGAGGTAACAAACACCTCTCCTCTGGCAATGAAGGCAATTTCTTTTCCATCTGGGGAAAGGGCCATCTCTCCCACTCCACCATTGATGGAAATGTAATTATCAGGATTGGAAATAGACTGGGTGGCGATCGAAACTTGGACCTTTTGGGCTTGTCCTCCTTTTTTCAAAGTGTACAACTCCCCATCATAGCTGAAGCTCATCGTTCCATTCTGAGCAATGGAGAGGAATCGTACTGGAAACTTAGAAAAGTTGGTTAAAGCCTGAGTTTGTGCAGGGTTCGTGGTGGACATGCTAAACACATTGAAGCTGCCATTTTCCTCAGATAGATAAAATATCTCTGTTTCATCAGGAGAAAAAACCGGGTTTCTGTCTTCACCATAAAACTTTGTCAGCATGGTATGGGTATTGGTTTTCCCATCATACATCCAAATATCCCGTGCAATCCCAGATTGATGGTGTTTTCTCCATTCATTTTCTCCACCTTTTTTATCGTGGTAGATCATTTTGGAGCCGTCTTTACTGGTTTGGACATACTCTGCAGGTATCGTCCAAATCTGGTCCACTCTTCCACCTTTTTTGGGAACTTGGTAGAGTTCGGGCTGGGAACCTGTAGGATATTGACGGTGCTCAGCGATATCCATTCGAGTAGTACCAAAAATGACCTTTTCCCCATCTGAAGTAAAATCATATGGTAATTCATCATTGGAATGATAGGTCAATCGAGTCGCTTCACCTCCGGCAGCACTCATGATGAAAATATCAAAATTCCCATATCGGTCTGAGGCAAAGGCAATCTGACTCCCATCTTTAGACCAGACAGGCTTAAAATCATGCGCCTCATGAAAGGTCAATTGGGTGGCTTTGCCTCCTGAACTGGCCACCAAATAAAGGTCTCCTTTGTATGTAAAAACAATCTGAGAACCATCTGGAGAGATCGCTGGGTACCGAAGCCAATTGGGGGCAGCTTGTCCAAAAGCCTGCGAACCCAAAAGCATAGCCAGCCCGTAGGCAAAACTTCGAAAATATTTTTTCATAGGGTATTTATTGATTCAACTCAAAGTAAATAAAAATCTCGCGTCATTGTTTTTTGCTTTGACAAACGGCTCAAAAGTCTACTTCTCCAAATTGGCTTTTGATTTCCATACTCTATTCCTTCAGCCTATATTTGCAGCCATACTAAAATCGACCCTTTTTCAATGAATTCATTTATAGAAGAACTGAGATGGAGAGGAATGCTTCAGGACATGACTCCAGAGATAGAAGAACACCTTGCCAAAGGCATGGCTTCCGCCTATCTGGGATTTGATCCTACGGCAGATTCTCTGCATATCGGTCATCTCGTCGGTGTGATGACTCTCCTTCATTTTCAACGGGCAGGACATAAGCCTTTTGCGCTCGTGGGAGGTGCCACTGGGATGATTGGAGATCCATCATTTAAGTCTGCTGAAAGAAATCTGCTGGACAAAGCTACCCTTGACCATAATGTAGCCTGTATTCAAAATCAGCTTTCCAAGTTCCTGGACTTTTCTGGTGCATCATCCAACAAAGCTGAATTGGTCAATAATTACGACTGGATGTCCCAGTTTTCCTTTTTGGAATTTATCCGGGATGTAGGCAAACACATCACCGTCAATTACATGATGTCCAAGGATAGTGTCAAAAGACGTTTGGAAGATGGAAACGGGCTTTCATTCACGGAATTCAGCTACCAGCTTATTCAGGGATATGACTTTTTCCATTTGTGGAAAAACATGAACTGCACCGTTCAGCTTGGCGGTTCGGATCAATGGGGTAACATCGTCACTGGAACTGAATTAATCAGAAGGATGGGTGGAGGAAGTGCTTATGCTCTGACTGTTCCATTGATTACCAAAGCAGACGGGACCAAGTTTGGTAAGACAGAAAGTGGATCTGTATGGCTGGATCCAGAGAAAACTTCTCCCTATGCATTTTACCAGTTTTGGCTAAATGTTTCCGATGAGGATGCTTCCAAATACATCCGGATTTTCACGGTTTTAGATCAAAAAACCATAGAAAACTTGGAAGTAGAACATGCTCAAGCCCCCCATTTGAGATTGCTTCAAAAGGAGATCGCGAAAGAGGTTACTACCATGGTTCACAGCAAAGAGGACTATGAAATGGCTGTTAAGGCTTCAGAAATTCTCTTCGGAAAGTCTTCTACCGAAGACTTGGAATCCTTGGATGAGCGAACTTTCCTTGCAGTGTTTGAAGGAGTTCCTCAAGTTCAACTTTCAAAGGAAGAATATGCCGGAATTGAAAATACACTGGATCTATTCGGTGAAAAAACCCAGGCCCAAATTTTCCCTTCCAAAGGGGAAGCAAGAAAGATGATCCAGGGCGGAGGCGTCAGTATCAATAAAGAAAAACTCAGTGATCCCAATGCTCCTCTGAATGTCAGACTCTTGCAAAACAAGTATTTGCTCATCCAAAAAGGAAAGAAAAATTATTTCATTTTGGAAGTAAAATAAACCCTTGAAATCCAATTGAAAAGGCCTCAAAAATTAAATTTGAGGCCTTTTTTACTTTTTTTGGCCAGAGGTCAATACCTTTTATTGACCTTGATTTAATATCTTTGATCTCCATTTTTCAACAAAAAGAACGAACTCATGGCAGGAGAAAAAAATAAGGAAAAACTGATCTTAGATGCAGCTGTTTCACTTTTCACCTCAAAAGGATACACTGCCACACGAATGGAAGATGTGGCCAAAAAAGCAGGAATCAGTAAGGGACTCACCTACTTCTATTACAAAAACAAGGAAGACCTTTTCATGGCATTGACCAAAAAAGCTTTCGACCAATTCAAAGAAGAGTTCCGGGAATCCTTCAGATCTAAGGGAAAAAGCGGTCTGGAAATGATCACCGATCTCGTGCAAAGGATCTGGACCTTTGCCAAAGAGCAGCCTGTTTATTACCAAGCAATCTTACATTTTCTGGATTTGATGAAAAAATACACTAATCCAAAACTCAGAAACGAAATCGATCCTTTGGTTTTGGATTCCATTCATTTCCATAAGCTATTGGAGCTTCACCATGAGCCGGCAAGAATCGGCATACAGATGGTTTCTCAAGGCATCAAGGACGGAAGTATCCGGCCTGAACTTCAGCCAGAAATCACCTTTTTCACAATCTGGAGCATGATTATTGGCTTTGAAAAAATGAGTGGACCGGTAGAATACGAAAACAAAGAATTTAAAATCAGTCCCGAATCCTGGCAACCAGGATTCATCAAGTTGATGCAGGATATGCTGAAAGGAACCGTGCAGGCAAGTAAGCCACAAATAGTCCAAGCCAGTTTGTTTTGAGTAAAAAAAATAGGCTGTTCATTGGAACAGCCTATTTTCTTTAATTGCTATCTACTTTTCCAAAGCTCTTTTAGCGGATTTCCGTTGATCAGGAGGACAAATCTTGCGGGATTAGGAATTAAAACAATCCTCATATCCACTTTTCCTAATTCATCCGATTCGATTGGAACTCCTTCATTGCCCACTACTTCATAGGTCACGATCCCTTTGGCATCCGGAAGCATTTCCTTGTACTTATTGGCCAAATAAGCTGTAGGAAGTAATATATCAGTATCAGACTTCAGCTTAGCGTAAATTTTTTCCAATTGAGGTTCGAAAATTTCTTCATATTCCTCATTGAAATCATCCTCCAAGTCATGCAACGCTTCCTCCAAATCATCATAGCTTTCATCGCTATAATCCATCTCGCTTAGAAGATTTCTCTTTTTGACAATTTCGGTAAGCTGTTCGTCCAGTTTATCCCAATTCATGAAATACTCGTTTGTTTGGTTAGAAATGCAAAGATGGCTAATCCTAAATTTTTCCCCGAACAAAATGGGGATTATTCACTGACCAAAAGGATTTTTCCATTGCGCCCGGGCTTTTCATAGGCAAGAATGGCTTCCCTGAAGTTTTCCAAGGTGAATTTACCATCCACATCTACTTTGGAATTTTCATTCATCAGAAAACCAAAAACAGTCGCAAACGCTTTTTTGCGCACTTCTTCAGAAATTTCTTCCACCCATGTGCTTAGCCAAAAACCTTCAATTTTTAGATTCTTGAAAATCATCAAGCCGCTATTAACCGGCATATTTTCAAGAGCCAAAGCTCCGAAAACCATCATTTTTCCTTTGGGTCTTAGACTTGCTAAAGCTTTTGCGCCTAACATTCCGCCGACTGCATCGAAAATCACGTGAACTCCGCCTTCGGTTTTCTCCGGAATAACTTTTTGGATTTTCTCGGTATCCGAATTCACCACCAAATCAGCTCCCAAATCTTCCAGAATCTTCTTTTGAAAATCATGACGTACAGTGGCTGCCACTTTGATGCCTTTGGCTTTTGCCATTTGAATGGCAAATTTTCCAAAAGCGGAAGCACCGGCAGTAACCAATAACCAATCCCCTTCCTTTAAGCCCGATTCCAACAGCATCCCATAGGCCGTCATCGGATTAACAAAGGCTTGGCAGGCAACTTCATCCGGCATTTGTGGAGGCACAGGAATAACACCCGCAGCGGGTACACAAACGAATTCTCTCCATGTACCTATTCCAAGGAAGAGTACTCTAGTTCCAGCTTTTACTTTACCTGATTCATCACCTTGTTCTACTACACCACAAGCCTCAAAACCTGCACTGCTGGGCAATTTTGGGGTAATTCCATACATCCCCCGGATAAACATCAGGTCTGAAGGATTGATATTGCGAGCCGTAACTTTTATTAATACCTCATGGGGCTTTGGACTTGGAATGGGGCTTTCTTGGAGTTTCAAAACTTCAAGTGGCATTCCGGTACTTTCAAAAATGAGTTCTTTCATTGGGGATTTATTTAATAGTATTAATCAATAATTCATCCTTAAATCTACGTTGGACAAAACTATATTTTCCTAACTTAAGGGAGTAATATAAACCAAAACACATGGATTTATCTTCTGTTTTTTCACTGGATAATAAAGTTGCCCTGATCACAGGTGCAAGTAAAGGAATCGGATTCGGCATTGCAGAGGTCTTTGCTGCAGCCGGAGCAAAAGTCGTCATCAGCAGCCGAAAGCAAGAAACGCTTGATGAAATGGCTTCCCAACTCAAGGCCAAAGGATATGAAGCGACTGGAATCGCATGCAATGTAAGTCATATGGAAGAGCTCCCTGGATTGGTGGAAAAAACCATCGAAAAGTACGGCGCAATTGACATACTCGTCAATAACGCTGCTGCTAATCCGGTTTTTGGGCCTGTACACGAAACTAGCCTAGAAGCATTTGACAAAATCATGAATGTGAATGTCAAAGCACCATTTGAACTCTGTAGACTATGTTACCCGCATTTGAGAAAATCTGCAGCTGCTTCGGTAATTAACATTTCAAGTATTGGTGGAATATCTCCTGAACATGGTTTGGGGATCTATTCTGTATCCAAATCAGCATTGATTTCTTTAACCAAAGTCTATGCAAAAGAATGGGGAGACTCCAAAATCCGGGTAAATGCCATCTGCCCCGGATTAATCCAGACTAAATTTTCAGAAGCAATTTGGACCAACGAAAAATTAATGAACATGGTATTAAACCAACTCTCTATCAAACGGGCTGGTACTTCCCATGAAATTGGTTTGATGGCTTTGTTCTTAGCCTCTGCGGCTTCCTCTTACACCACTGGGGCTGTTTTGACTGCTGATGGTGGATTTACTATTTGATTTTGATTTATGAATTCCTCCTCCATCACCCCTGAGTCCTTTACCTCTATTTTAGAAAAATATCAAGCCTTTGTAGAAACAGAACTATTTCCTATAGATCTCGACGTGGTCAAAGGTCCTTTTCGGTCTTTTTTACCCACCCTTTCTCAACTCAGAGAAAAGGCCAAAACCGAAGGCCTATTTGTGCCACACCTTTCCCAAGAAGAAGGGGGCCTTGGTTTGAATTTAGTCCAGTTTGCCCAAGTATCTGAAATTCTGGGTCAAAGTCCTATTGGCCATTATGTAATGAATTGTGCAGCTCCGGATATCGGAAATATGGAGTTGCTACATTTATTTGGGAGCCCAGCCCAAAAGAAAAATTGGCTTCAACCTCTTCAAAAAGGTGAAATCAGATCATGCTTCGCCATGACAGAGCCCAATTTGGCAGGAAGCAACCCTATCCATTTAGCCACTACCGCCATCCAAGAGGGAGATGAATACATTATCAATGGCCATAAGTGGTTTACCACAGCTGCTGATGGAGCCAAGTTCACCATTGTGATGGCAGTCACCAATCCAGAGGCTTCCTCACCCTATCAGCGAGCCAGTATGATTATCGTTCCTTTGGAAAATCCGGGATTCAAACTAATGAGAAATATCCCCATCATGGGCGAAGCTGGAGAAGACTACCTTTCCCATGCCGAAGTTAAGTTTGAAGACTGCCGAGTTCCTATCGGTAATTTGATTGGTCAAGAAGGTCAAGGATTTGCACTTGCCCAAGAAAGGCTCGGACCGGGAAGGATTCACCATTGCATGCGTTGGATTGGGATATGCGAGCGGGTTTTTGGAATGATGTGCCAAAGAGCTGTCAATAGGGAATTGGACCCTGGAAAATCCTTGGCAGACATGCAGAGTGTTCAAAATTGGATCGCAGATAGCAGAGCTGAAATTCAGGCCAGCCGGTTGATGGTGATGAATACAGCCGGCAAAATGCAGGAACTCGGTGCAAAAGCAGTTCGGGAAGAAATCTCCATGATCAAGTTTTTTGTAGCGGATGTCCTCATGAAGGTAATTGACAGGGCTATTCAAGTTCATGGAGCTTTAGGCATCACGGATGACACCTTGCTTTCTTTTTGGTACAGACATGAAAGAGGTGCCAGAATCTACGATGGTCCAGACGAGGTTCACAAAGCTGCTCTGGCAAAAAGTATTTTGAAAAAATATAAGTAAGCCGGACATGCAAGATTTTTCCAAACTGAAAGACTATTTCAGATCAAAATATACCTGGGATCCTCAGAAAATACAGATTTCTCCCCTAAGCGGAGGCTTTTCCAATTTAACTTACTTGTTGAACACTCCAGCGGGAAAATATGCTCTTCGAAGACCGCCAGTGGGAAATACAGTGTCCAAAGCACATGATATGGGCAGGGAATTCAAAGTATTGGAGTCCCTCAAAAATGCCGGGTACACCAAAATCCCTAATCCAGTTTTTTTTGAAGAAAATGAGGAAATTTTGGGAGCGCCATTTTTTCTGATGGAATTTGTGGAAGGTACTGTACTGAGAAACAAAGTACCTTCAGGGGTAATTTTTAACGAGGAAACTGCAAGAAAGCTTTCCGAAAACAGCATTCTCACTCTACTCCAGCTCCATCAGCTTGATCTTGAAAAGACAGGCTTGATTCAATTAGGAAAACCCCAAGGTTACGTCTTGAGGCAAGTGGAAGGTTGGATCGAGCGCTATTTTAAGGCAAAGACCGATGAAATTCCCGAAATGGAGAAGGCTGCGTTATGGATCAAGGAAAACATTCCTCAGCGGGAAAATACAGGCTTTATCCACAATGACTTCAAGTACGATAATTTGGTCTTGAATACAAGTCAGCTTGATCAAATCAAAGCTGTTTTGGATTGGGAAATGGCAACTGTGGGGGATCCCTTGATGGACTTGGGAACCACCCTAGCCTACTGGGCTGAGGAAAACGATTCTGACATACTGAAGCAATTTAATCTCACCCACCTGCCCGGTAATATGACACGAGAAGAGGTTATAGACTTTTATGGCCAACATAGTGAATTGGATTTGAAGGACATTTTGTTCTATTACGTTTTTGGATTGTTCAAAGTAGCCGTCATTGCACAGCAGATATACAAGCGATTCGTCCAAGGATACACACAGGATCAAAGGTTCGGGGCTTTGATCTATGTAGTAAAAGCAGCCTCTCAAAAAGCAGAAAAATCGATCAAAACCGGAAAAATATAAGCATGGAAATCAACAAAATCTGCATCCTTGGAGCAGGAACATTAGGAACAAGAGTGGCACTTCAAGCCGCTATTTCAGGCTTTGAGGTAAGTGTGTATGATATTTCTGCCACAGGATTGGAGCAGTCCAAAGTGACCATGCAGAAGATTCTTCACCAGCTTAGAAAATCGGGAAATGACGATTTGCCCGAAACCAGCGAGATTTTGAATCAAATTCAGTTCACCACTTCTCCTCAGAAAGCAGTGGAAAATGCCGACATCATCAATGAAAGTGTCACTGAAGAAATGGATATCAAAATTCAGGTTTGGAAGCAAATTGGAGATTTGGCTCCTGAAAAGACTTGGTTTACCACCAACACCTCTTACCTCCTGCCTTCTATGCTTGCTGAGGCCACTGGAAGACCCGATAAGTTTTGCGCCTTTCATTTTCATGACGTTTTTTATTCCAGAGTGGTGGATATCATGCCTCATCCATCGACAGATCCCTCCATGATCCCCATGTTGGAAAAATTGGGCAGGAAGTTGAATCAGGTCCCCGTTTTGGTCAAAAAGGAAAACCAAGGCTATATTTTCAATGCCATGCTTTTGGCATTACTTGGAGCTGCGGGTAAACTTTTGACGAAAGAGATTGCCTCCATTGAAGACATAGACCGGTCTTGGATGGTAAATTTTCATATGCCCATGGGTCCATTTGGGATAATGGATTCAATCGGGTTGGATACCGCCTGGCATGTAGTTCATAACTTACCCGACAAGGCTTCCCAAGCATTTGCGGAACTTCTAAAGTCTTATTTGGATCAGGGAAAATTGGGAGAAAAGTCCGGCGAAGGGTTTTATAAATATCCCAATCCAAAATTTAAACAATCTGGATTCTGTGATTAAATCCAAATCTTTTCTCTTCTTCGTGATTGGATAAAATCACCCTTTATGCCAAGATCAACTTCCTTCGGGTTATGCTTACTGTTTTGGTTAGCAGGATACACCTATTGTAATTCTCAATCCGGTGCAAAAGATTTTCCAATAGATCTTTACTCCCAATCCAAAATCCTAGATACTGGAATTGAAGAGATTTCTATTGATTCCCTGTTGAAAAACCAAAATGGATTTGATTTTGTCCCTATCACTCAATCCAATACCAATTTAGGATTCACCAATCATTTTTATTGGGTCAAATTCACGCTTAGCAATACCACGGAATCTGATCAAACCTACTTCTTAGAGACAGCCCGACCAATTACAGATTTGGCTGATTTATATGTGGTAAATGATCTAGAAGTTGAGGAAATCTTTGAAAACGGTGACAGAATTCCATTCGCTTCCAGGCCAGTTAAGCACCGCAAAGTGCTTTTCCCGATTAAAATGAAAGCTGAAAGTTCAAAGACTTTTTATCTTCATTTGGGAAGTGATGGAGAAGTGATCAATCTTCAACTCAAGCTGCACAATGACCAATCCTTGATCGAAGCTACCCTTTTTGACCAACTGATTTTCGGGGTGTTTTATGGAATTTTATTCTTGGCTGCGCTGACTTATCTCTTTTTCTATTTTGGCATAAAAGAAAAAAGCTTTTTACTGTACGTGGCATATGTAAGCTCAGTGGCCTTGCTTCATTTCTCTCTGGACGGATATTACTTTCAATTTATCACCCAAGGTCCGGGTTGGTTCTCGGATATCAGTGTTCTGTTTTTTGCAGCCCTTTCTGCGATGCTGTTTGGAAGATACACCCAAGTTTACGTCAGCATTGAAAGATTCTCCAAGAAGCTCAATAAAGCATTTAACATCATGGTAATTACGATGATGGTTTTCATGGCTGTCATTCTACTCTTGGATCAATTTCGCCCGCTTTATTACCCGTTGGTAAATGCCATTGCCCTTTTTGGGATTATCTTTTGTATTTGGGCTGTTTGTTTGAGTTATATCCGAAAAAAGCCAGCTGATCCCTTTTTCTCTATAGGCATTGCTCTTTTGACAATCGGGTTTATCACATTTATCTTGAATAACTTTTCTCTTATCCCCAATTCATTTGTCACAGAGAATTCGGCAAAACTGGGGACCGGCTTGGAAATCCTGTTTCTATCCTTATCCATGGCTAATCGGATTCGGCTGTTAAGAACTGAAAAGGAAAAAGCTCAAGAATTGGCCTTACAACAATCCCAAGAAAGTAACGAAATCAAATCTTTTTTCCTTTCTAATGTAAGCCACGAACTCCGAACTCCTCTCAATGCGATACTGGGGCTCTCTCAGTCTATCATGAGGGAAATTCAGGATGAGAATATCAAGAGTAATCTGGAGGTCATCAAGTATTCCTCTTTTTCCCTACTCTCCTCCATCGACGATATTTTGGATTATTCCAAAATTGAAAATGGAGAGCTTAACTTGGAGCAAAAGCCATTTGATCTTCAAAAACTATTGAATGAAGTCAAAGCCTCTGCATATCAACAGTCTAGAGACAAGGGATTAAAGTTTAGCTACCAAGAAAAGGTTATGCTTCCCCAAAAAGTAGTGGGTGACTCCAATCGGTTCAGACAGATTTTAATGAATGTGATCAGCAATTCGATCAAATTCACCCAGCAGGGAGATATAAAAATGTTGATTTCTGAGATTCAGGAATTAGATGAAAAAACCAAGATCAGTTTTGAGATTACCGATACAGGAGTGGGAATCAAGCCGGAAAAACTGGACAGAATTTTTGAATCCTTTATCCAGGAGCAAATTGACGATAAGCGAAAATTTGGCGGCTTTGGATTAGGACTCTGTATCGTTAAGGCTCTGACCAAACTTTATGAAGGAAATGTCCAGATCGAAAGTAAAGTGGGGCAAGGAACGACAGTTTTCCTTTCACTTACCTTTGGAAAAGCCCAAGAAAAGCCTTCAGATCTTATCAAGTCCCAAGCAGAAGAGCTTTTGCAAGGCAAAAAGATTCTTGTCGTAGAAGACAATCCTGTCAACCAACTTGTAATCAAATCCATTCTCAGGAAGTGGAAAGGAGTATCGTATGATTTTGCAAATCACGGAATAGAAGGACTGGAAAAGCTCCGGGAAAGTCACTTTGACCTGATCTTAATGGACCTACAAATGCCAGAAATGGACGGGTATGAAGCCACTCAGGCCATCCGAAGTGGTCTCGCCGGACCAAGCTGTCAAAATATTCCCATTATAGCCGTTACAGCAGATACCACCGAAAAGAGCAAAGCCCATGCAAAATCAGTCGGGATGGACGATTACATGACCAAACCGGTGGATGCAGATTTGCTCCAAGAAAAGGTTCTTCAGGCACTCTTCTTAGAAAAGGTTCAGCTCAACCACTTTTAGGACTTAAATCTGAATTTCAAGTATTTGATTTTCTCTCCTTTTTCGGAAAACATCTTTTCATACCGGGTTTTAATACCGTGATGATCATCTTTCATCTCGCTTTGATAAAAGTCATGAGTGAAAGCAATCACCTCGATATCTTCCCGGCTTTTCACCAACTCTAACGTATAGTCAAAAAGACCAGTGTTATCGGTTTTGAAATGTACCAAGCCTTCTTTTTTAAGCATTGGCTTATACATGTCCAAAAACCGGGGAGAAGTCAAGCGACGCTTTTCGTCCCCATCCCTTGGAAAAGGATCCGGAAAGGTGATCCATAATTCAGAAATTTCTCCTTCTGCAAAAAATTCATCCAACTTTTGGATCTGAGTTCTCAAGAAAGCGACATTATGGATCCCTTCTGCAGTTGCTGTGGAGCTTCCCTTCCAGATTCTGCTTCCTTTAATATCCACTCCGATAAAGTTCTGTTCTGGGTATTCCCTACCCAAACCCACGGTAAACTCTCCCCTTCCGCAGGCAAGCTCAACTACTATCGGATTTGGATTTTGAAATTGCTTATCGTTCCAATGTCCTTTGATTTCTTCAAAAATAGGCTTTCCAGCCTGGACTACATTTGGATTCGCCTCATTTTGGGCAAAGCGAACCAGCTTTTTTCTACTCATTTAAAGGTCATCAATTTCTGCGACCACAAAAGTACTGCCTCCGATAAATATCAAGTCATTTGGACCTGCATTTTTTCGGGCAAAGTTTAACGCATCATTGATTTTGGGAATTATCTCACCCTGAAGTTGATATTGGGCCGCTTTTTCAGCAAGATCTTGTGCCCCCAATGCTCTGGGAAGATCTGCTTGGCAAAAAATATATCGGGCATCTTTTGGTAAAAGGGCCAATATTTTGGAAATGTCTTTATCCTGAACCATACCCAAAACCATCCAAAGTAGGTCAAAAGAATAGGTCTTCAATTGATCCAGAATCTCTCTGATTCCGGGTTCGTTGTGTCCTGTATCAGCGATCACCAGTGGCTTTTCCCCTAAAATCTGCCATCTTCCTTTCAATCCTGTTAAGAATGACACTTCAGCGAGACCTTTCTCAATTGCCTTAGCCGGAATCTTCCATCCTTTAATTTTCAGCTGATTGAAGGTTTCCAAAATACCGGGAAGATTGAATCGCTGGTAATCTCCCAATAAGCCTAATGAGACCTGTGTGCTTTTCTCTCCGGTTTTAACTTCGTATTGAGCTGAAGGATGAAGATTTGTTTTCACATTACCTATTTTCCTCACTTGATGGATTTGATCAGCAAAAAAGATCTCAGAATTGGATTCTTTTGCCTTTTGGAGAAAAACAGGGGTGGTTTCCTCCTGAGTTTGGCTAATGACCACCGGGACATGAGATTTGATAATTCCTGCCTTTTCTCCGGCAATTTCCGGAAGGGTTTCCCCCAAAAACTGCATGTGATCCCATCCTATATTGGTGATCAAGGAAACCTCCGGAGTGATGATATTGGTGCTATCCAGTCTTCCTCCCATGCCAACTTCAATGACTGCTATATCCACCTGCTCCTGAGCAAAATGCCAAAAAGCCAAGCCTACCGTCATTTCAAAGAAGCTCGGTTTTAGCTCATCAAGGAAATCCTTATTTTCTTTTACAAACTGAACTACTGATTCCTCGGATATTTCATCTCCATTAATTTTGATCCTTTCGGTAAAAGATTTCAAATGGGGGGAAGTATAAAGCCCGGTTTTGTACCCAGCTGCCTGTAGAACCGCTGCAATAGAATGCGATGAACTTCCTTTCCCATTGGTTCCAGCAACATGGACTGTTTTGAACTGATGGTGGGGATTTCCAAGATGCGCACAAAGCGCAATGGTATTATTAAGATCTTTTTTGAAAGCTGAGGCTCCAACCCTCTGAAACATGGGGAGAGCATTGAACAAATAATCCAGTGTTTCCTGGTAATTCATATTTAATCTACCTTGATCACAAAGGTGATTTTTCCGGTTGAAAAATCCGCAGCGGCACCACCAGATTTTTTAAAGCTGATCTGATTTACCACTTGTCGGTAATAGGCCAAAACATCATTGGAAACATTGTATTCCAAGGGAACAGCCTGCACTACCCGACCAGAATCATCCACCGTGATTTTAAAAACTATTCTTCCATTCCGAGTCGATACACGGTCATTGATATTCGGTCTGGAAGCAAAATCCCATCCTGCCAAATCCAAGCTATATCCCGCGCCAGAGTTGGTTCCTTTGCCGCTGCCTTCGCCCATAATCGCTCTTCCATCCACTGTTCCGGTAGGTCTTCCTTCATCTCCTTTGGCATTGGAAGAACCTTGGGCTCCTCCTGATGCGGGAGTCGTACTTTTGCCGGAAGTCCCTCCAGCCCCAAATATTGCTCTTTGGTCAATTTTAGGCTGCTCAGGAGCCTTTTGAGTTGTAGTTTCCGCCTCAGACTTTGCGGGAGTGGTTACGGTTTTAACAGGCTCGGTCTTAGTAGGCTCAGGTTTTTTAGTTTGTTCAGCTGCTTTTTCTTCTCCTCTAATAGGGGATGGCTTCGTGGTAACAGCCTGATTTGCTGCAGGCTTGGAAGTATTTTTAGGTTTAGCTGTTTCTGTTTTTGGACTTGGAGCGGGGGTGGCAGGCTGAGTCACCACAGGTGCCACTTCGCCGGTAGCTGCTTGCTCTACACTTTGAGAAGGTGTTTCAGAGGGAGCATTTGGGCTATTGCGGTTTCCGGAACCGGTATCCGTAAATCCGAGATTCAGTTCCAAGCCATAGGTTGGCAAGGGAGGGATAGGCTGTTGCCATACCACGATAAAGTAAAAAGCAAGCAAAAGAAGGACATTGAGCACAAAAGTGACAATGGCGGATTTCCTTTTACTATCCTTTTCTACCTGATCTGAATCCCAAGTTTGCATGATTAATAGGGTTTTGTAGCGATGGAAACATTGGCCTCAAGACCAGCTGCAATTCCACCGATTTCTACTAGATATTCCACAGGAACTTCCTTGTCGATATGCAAGACGACTTGGCCTTTTTTACCTTCCAAGAGGCCTGCCAATTCTGATTTGATCTGTTCTCTACTAACGACCTTATCGTTTACGGAGTATTTCAGGTCTTTGGTTACTGATACGGTCACTTCCTGCATGACGATATCGGAAGTCTCACTGGAAGGCAAGTTCACCGGAAGGCCTGAAGGGGTAATGAAAGAAGAAGTGAGCATGAAGAAGATCAACAACAGAAAAATAATATCTGTCATCGAGGACATGCTGAACGCTGCATCGACTTTATTTTTTGCCTGAAGTCCCATAATTATTTATCCTGAAGGAGGTCGATGAATTCGATGGATGTATATTCCATGTTGTGTACCAATTTGGAAACCTGAGTTACCAAATAATTGTAACCCAAATAGGCTACAATACCTACCACAAGTCCTGTCGCTGTAGTGATCATCGCCTCATAGATCCCCATAGAAAGGAGCTTTGGAGAAACCATCCCCTCTTCCTGAGCAATGGAAATAAAGGCCTGAATCATCCCGGTAACAGTACCCAAGAAACCAATCATCGGTGCAGCACCGGCTACGGTTGCCAAAAGGCCCAGGTTTTTTTCAAGCTTATAAATCTCGATTTTACCCACGTTTTCGATGGATACTTCTATACTTTTCAATGGAGCTCCGATTCGCTCGATGCCTTTGGAAATCATATTGGCCACAGGAGTATTTTCTCCCATGCATAAGGCTCTGGCCTTCTCAACCTGTCCACTTTGAACCAAAACTTTGACCTGATCCAGAAGATGGGCCGGTGTTTTGGCAGCTTTCTTGAGAGTCAGGAGTTTTTGGACAAAGATGAAAATGGCCAGCACAAAAAGGATGTAAAGCGGAATCATCATGTACCCGCCTTTGATCAAAAGGTCGAGTAATCCGATATTTTCTTTAGTTGCTTTTGCAGCAAGCGTGTCGGCCGTAGCCAAGGAATCTACTGAGAGGGTCTGGAGAAGGATCATATTAATATTTCAAAATCCACAATTCTTCGGTGTATTGGGATTTGATCCTTTCGAGCTCTTCCGCCGCTTTTCTGAAACTGGTGAACTTTCCAATTGCTAATCTGTAATTGGAACTTTCAGCATAAGGGTAGATCAGAAAAACCTCAGGAACTCTTGCCTGGTAACCTGGAGCGAGCTTCATGGCATCCTGCTCCGATGGTAAACTACCCACTACAATAAAGTATTGAGGCCTTTCGGTTTGATTCTCGATTCGGATCAAATTTCCTTTTACTGATTGGGCAATTGTTGTACCAGATTCTACAGGTTTAGAAATATTAAGATTTGCTGGTGAGTTTTTTTCAATCGATTCCTGATTTACAGAATCTTGCGAAATTCCTATGGAAGCGACTTGAGCCGTAGAGTCCTGAATCTCGGCTGGTTGAATCACCGGAACTTCAGGTTGTATTTCGGCTTTTACAGGAAGGCTTTCCTCTGAAGTCTGTTTTTGCATTTGCCACAAAATGACTCCGACTATGCCAATAGCCAAGACGGCAACGATCCAAGCCCAAGTATTGGAGCTCTTTTCTACCGTGCTAGTATGTGAAATTGGCTGAGGAACTGGCTTTTCCTTGGGCTGGGACTTTTTCTTTGGAGCCTCTGAAACAACTGGAACGGCAGCTGATACGCTTTCTCTAACTTCCTCTGGAAGATCAGTTTTTTCTGGTTTTTCTTCCTTAGCCTTACCTTCTGCTGGAATATCCTTGATAGGTTTGACTTCAACCCAAGGTAAACCAAAGTCTTTGGGATCTTTCCACTGATTTTTGTCTGAATCTTTTACCGCCATTTTTAAAGAGCAATGTCACGAAACTAACCCAAATCAATGGAAAGCCCAACCCTTTCCAGGGAGAAAATCAAAATTTGAAACTGGCTCCCCCTATCAACTGAACACCTCTGACTGGATAATTCAACCAGCGCATGTTTTTTCCATTGGTCAGGTTATTTCCTTCCGCAAAAACGGAGATCCGATTGGTGATTTTAAAGTCGGCTTTGAGCTGTAGGTCAGCGATAGTTTTCAAATTTACCACCTCGGCTGTAGGCGGGCTTATTATCGAATTATCTATGCCTTTTGCTCTTATTCCTCCCATAAAATTGAGGTTAGCTTGAATCAAAAACTTCTCAAATGGCTTTACCTGGTTATTCACTCTCAAGGACCAAACGGGTCTATGCCAAGCTTCCTGCTGGGTTGATAAATCATATTGATAAAAATCCAGTCTAGAGCCAAGTGTATAGGTCTCTGAAAACTTAAAGCCCAATTCTGCATTTAGATTGGCGACAGTTGTTTTTTCGTCATAGACCACTTCAAACTTTGCAGAATCAGTCATGCTGTTGACAAAGAAGTGCAAATTATTGAACCTGCTGATGTCCAATCCAGCACGGTAATGGAAAATTTCATTAAACTGACCCTCGATGCCTCCAGCTATTTTATAGTTGTTGACAGTATTCAACAGCTGAGTATCCGGTCCAAGGAACGGGTTTTCCTGCACAAAGGAGAAATAGGTATTCCGATTGACATCCCCGGAGAATTCCCCATAAAAACCAAACTCCTCAGCAAACTGATAGCTGGCCTTCAGCACTGGAAATATCCTGAAATCACTGGATTTATTGGCAATTGAATCATCTTCAGAAACGATATTCAATCCAGCAGTAAATCTAAAAGCTTCGTAATCGTAGGATATTCGAGGACGTATTGAAAAATAATTTCTTAGGATTTCATAAGATTCATTGGATGGGTTGGTATGGGAATAGTCTATTCCGACCTTACCAGACCAATCCGAATTGGTACGAAACTTACCCTCTCCTTTCAATCCGATCTCATTTTCCTTGGCCATATAGCTGTCTTTGAAAGACCTGAATTTTACTTGAGCATCATAGGAAAAGGGTCCAACTTTTTCGATATCCCGAATTCCACCGAAAATCTGAAAATTATTCAGAATGTTAGAAGCGATGATAGGACCTTGAAATTCTGACTCATTCGGAATTTGAAAATTGGGATCGACTCCATAGAATGAATATTTATCCTGGGCCCAACCTAAGCCTCCATATACTTCCGCCGCATTCAAGAAGTAGCCCAAGTCTCCAGAGAAGTAAGTGTGGGTTTCTGGACTTTGCTCATCTTGAATTTCCACAGGCCCTTTTCTAAATCCCTGATGTTTAAAATTGAGAGAATAAGAAATGGGATCAGCAGCAATAGACATGTACCTTCCTTCCAAAAGCGGAGAATCAAAATTACCGTATCCAGCCCTTATGAAGCCGGGGTACAGTTCCAGTTTTGGTTGTCTGTAATCTTTTTGTACGGCAGTTGGCTGAAGTTTTAAAGCCGGAATCGGAAGGAAATAAGGTGTTACAGAATATCTGAAGTCCTGAATTCCGGTTGGTTGAGGTAATACTGGAAGTTTTTCAAAAGATCTTGGCTGAGTGGGAACTGTCAAAACCCTATCCTTTCTAATTACGAATTCCTGGTCCTGTACTTCTCCTCTTTTTCCAGTCTGTGCCCAAACCGATGAATTACCTAAAGCAAAAGCACCGGAAGCCAATAATAAAACAGCTAATTTTTTCATGGTTTAGTTTAGGGTTTTGAGTTTAGCAGCTGCTTCAGCTTTGATTTCTGCATTGGTAGATCTTTCCACAATTGATTCTAAGGTCGCTTTTGCCTGGAAGGTCTCCCCGCTTTTCACAAAGTTGTCTGCCAAAAGCAGGAACATTTTTCCATACCAGTAGTCAAAATCCGCGAATGGTCCAGAATAGTCATAAATGGCATCGTTGGATTTCTCGATATCCCCTTTTTCCTGATAGGTCAGGGCGAGTAGATAAAGCCCTTCCGCTCCCTGCACGGTCTTATATTGATTCATCAAAGAATTCAAAGTAGCCTCGGCCTGAGGAATTTGTCGGAGTTCTTTTTGAGCCTTTGCTTTTGTCAAAAGAGCCGTCGGAGTGGTTTCTGGCAATATGCCATCCAACAATACCAATCGGTCCGCATAAGAAATCGCCTGAGGATATTTTCGGGTGGCAAAGTTGGCAATCATCAAGCCTTGAATAGCTTCGGCTTCCTCAACCTTGTTTCGGGCATTTTGAGAAGCAGTTTCGAGATAAGGAATTGCTGCGGCATAGTTTCCTCTGCCTAATTCAATGGAGCCAAGCTTCTGGATAGCCCGTATTCGTTGTGGAGAGGCCGGTTCTCTTTCCAGTTGGCGGAAGTAAGAAATCGCTCTTTCCGTATCACCTGCCTGAAGAAATGCATCCCCTGCAAAATACAAGGCATCTGTTTTCTGCGCTGAATTTGGATAGCTTCTCAGGTAATTTTCAAAAGCCCTGGCAGCCTGAGCATAATTTCGATCCAAATACAAGCTTTTAGCTGCCTCGTATTCAAGAGACTGTACATTTCCTGCACCAGGATTGGAGCTTTTATACCTTGCCAAATATTCACTGAATTCACCAGATCTTCCTTGCAAAGCCAGCGTTTCCTGAAGACCTTTTAAGGCCGTTTCAGCATTGTCAGCATTAGGATGTTTGTCCAAAATCTGCTTGTAATCCGAAATGGTCTGCTCGTAATTCTGCAAAGAGAAGTTGGCCACAGCTCTACCTTCCAATGCATAAGGGACAAAAGGCGAGCTCTGTCTGGAATTAATCAGATCTGAAAACGCATTGGAAGCCTCTCGATACCGGAGTTCTTCGAGATTGATTTGACCTTTCTGATACATAGCATCCTCCCGATACAAACTGCTTGGGAATCCGGCGATCAATCGATCCAGATTGCTCAAAGCTTCATTGTTTTTGTTTTGGAAGTTTTGCACTACCGCTAGCCTGAAATACGCATAGTCGATACCGGTATTCTTTTCGTTGATTGCTCTTTGGAAAGCATTTTCAGATTCAGAAAATCTCTTTTGGACATAAAGACAGTCGCCCAACCGTAGAAGCGCATCGTCATAGTTTTGCTTCTCGGCATTTCCTCTCAGCTTTTCGGTATATAATCTAAATTGTTCCTCTGCTTTGGCATATTGCTGAGAATTGAAAAAGGCATATCCCAAACCATAATGGGTTTTGATTAAATAGGAATTTGCTGAAGCAGGTTTTAAAGCTCGTAAGGCTTCGTAAGAACGGATTGCCTGAGGTAAATTTCCATCTGCGGCATTGATTTCACCTTTCCAAAAGTGAGTTTCCAGCAGCAAATCCTTATCCACCGGAAACGCTTGTGACTTATCCAAATAGCTCAAGGCCTGCTTGTACTTTTGATCCCGATAATAGACCATTGCCTGATAAAAGGCTACTTTTTGATAGGCAGCTTGAATTCGAGGTGACTTGGTCCGGATCTTATCCATCTGTTCAATGGCTCTGAGGTAATCATTGGTATTGATCAAAGCCTCTGAAAGGAGTGTCTCCGCTTCGTTTCGGAATTTTCCGGAAGGATAAGTGTCTAGGTATTCATCGAGGACAGCAATACCAATCTGAAAACTTCCTTTCTGAAGATTGGTCTTTGCATAATTGAAAAGAGATTCCTCTTGAATGCTTTTGTTGAATACAGTCTTGGAGGCAGCCTGAAAGCTGGTAGAGGCAAACTGGTAGTTTTCCAGCTTTAGATAGGAATGGCCCAAATAGTAACTGGAAGCTTGCCCGATTTCATCCGTAGCAGAAGCAGACACTTTAAGGTAATCTGTAGCCCTTTGATAATTTCCTATTTCAAAGAATGAAATCCCTGCTTTATATACTTCCTCTCGGGAAAGTTCGCCTTTGCGGGCATTGATAAAGGCATCGTAATTTTTTGAGGCATTTCGGAAATCTTTTTTGGCATAATAAGCTTCTGCCAAATACAGATGAATGGTCTCTTTTCGGTCTAGATTCTGTCCAGAGGCCAAAAGAGGTTCTGAATACGAAATGGCTTGATCATGTTGACCGGACTGATAATAAAGTGCCGTCAAGAGATACGGAACTTTGGTGCTATATTGACTGGATTTGGAAGCTTCCTGAAGATCTGCGATTGCTTTGGCATTATTCCCCTGCTCCACAGCGATGAACCCGCTGTAGTAGTACGCATCAGCGCTGATCGGCTGCTTGAGGACTTTCGCCTGATCAAAAAATGGAGCCGCTTGAGAATAGTTTTTTAGCTGAAAGAAGGAGTATCCTTGCTTAAACAAGACATCCGCCCGATTAGCAGGACTAAGTCCCTCTGTTTTCACCAATTTGAAGGCATCAATAGCTTCCCTGTAGTTCTTTTTGTAAAAGAAATGATCTCCCAAATACAATCCTGCAGTGGTAACCGAAGGGTGATTTCCATGCTCAAAAATGTAGGCCTTCATTAATCCGGCACCATCAGGACTTCCCAGCTGAAGCGCAGCCATAGCACGGTGGAGTTCTGCAGATTTTTGTTGCTCACCGTTCAAGGTGTGATTGAGAAGGCGGCTGTTTTCAAAAATAGAAGCAGCAAAAAGCTCCTTGTCAAAAAGCTCCAAATGATAATCCAGAGCATGTTGTGGGCTGGTCTGGTAAAGGGTGGCTTGAGGAAATGCTTCCGCACAAAGACCCAGACCTGCCAGCAAAGCCAGGTAATATTTCATAGATGGTTTATTGGGTAATCAGTGTAAAATCTTGTACACCAGCTCTCGGAGGATCTCTCCTTCTTCCATACTCCCGGAATCAACTCCTTTGAATCGAAGATCCGCCTCTCTGATATACCCAAACACATCAATTATCTTGCCCAAATTGTAGTTGCGTGCGGCTGCTACATATTCTTTAACAGCAAAGGGATATACCCCAATCGCCGAAGCGATTTGGCTTTCAGAACCTCCGGCTACCTTATGCACCAAAGCCACTTTGGTGAAATAGGTATATAGCAGCGAAAAAATAGGTATGACCGGGTGAGCTTTTGGATTTTGGATAAAATAATGAATGATTAGGTTTGCTTTCTTGACATCCTTATATCCAATTGCTTTAGACAATTCAAAGTTATTGTAGTCTTTATTGATGCCGATGTTTTTGGAAATATGATCTACCGTGATTTTGGTAGGTTCGGTGAAGTTGATCAGCATCTTCCCAACCTCATTGTGGATGACTTCCAAATTATTACCAATAGAATCCGCCAAAAGCTGTGCTGCTTTGGGATCAATCTGATGGCCTAATTCCTTGAAATATCCCTCTAGCCATTCTGTTAATTTCCAATCTTTAACCTTTTCGGATTCGACGAAGACAGCTTTTTTCTCCAGTTCTTTTTTGAGCGAGCTTCTTCCATCGAGCTTTTTATGCTTGTGCGCGAATACCAAAATCGTACTGGGCAATGGGTTTGCCAAATAGCCCAAAAGCAGTTTTTGGGCGTCTTCTTTACCCAAATCGGGGATGCTTTGAGCTTCCTTGACCAATACCAGCTGTCGTTCCGCCATCATGGGAAACTTCCGGGCATTGCTGAGAATGACATTCATGGGAGAATCTTTCCCGTAAAGCACCAATTGATTGAATCCCCTTTCAAATTCAGGAATTGCATTTTTCTCAATGTATTCGGTGATCCGGTCAATGAAATAAGACTCCTCTCCTTGCAAAAAGTAAATTGGAGCAAACTTATTTGCTTTCAGATCCTTAAGAATTGCGTCGGGTGAATGGGCCATAATTTTGAAAAACTCGAGGACTTAAAGATAACAGCCCGGAGGATTTTGGAACAAAAAGGAGGAAAATAAACTTTGGTTTATGAATCTGAGTTTACTTTTGTGACACAGGAATTGACAGAAATGAGTTTCGAAAAAGGAATATCCCTATTTCAGGAAGGAAAATTTGAGGAGGCATTAGTCTGCTTCAATGAATTAATAAACACCCATCCCGGGAAATCAGAGTTTCATTTGTTCAGGGGAAGAGTCTTGACCCGAATGGGAAAAGGAGAACAAGCTCTTGAGGACTTTGATCTTCTTCTTTCGCTGGAGCCTTACAATACTGACTTCATCAGCGACAGAGCAGTTGTACTTCATCTTATGGGAAAAAATCAGGAGGCACTCGAAGAACTTGACCGAGCTGCAAATCTGGATCCCAAAAACCCCTATCGCTACAGCAGCAGAGCATTCTTAAAAGACCGATTGGGAGATCTTCAAGGTGCTATCGAGGATTATGAAAAAGCTATCGAATTAGATCCAGAGGATGCCATTTCTCACAACAACAAAGGACTAGTCGAAGAAAAACTAGGCTACAAGGAAAAATCCCAGCAAAGTTTCAAGAAAGCAGATGAGCTGGTTGGCTATCAACCCAAACCTCAAAGTCAGGAACTTCCTTCCATTGGAAAGAAAGATTTGGCCAAACCAAATTCTCCCACACAGCCCCAGCCTATAATAAAGGAATCCAAATTGACATTCGGGCTTTTCATCGAGACTTTAAAATCTGTGTTCGGGAAAAAGGAAAGCCGGCAGGAGTTTTTCCGATTTGTAAAGGGAATAATTTCAGGGAAGGGACCTAAAAACCCTTGATCACCCAAAGGGGCTTATTTAAGAAATAAGACATCTTTTTGGAAAGATTCTTGGAAAATATCTGGTCAAAAAAGCTTTTTTTCTTACTCAAAGTAACCAACATATCCCCTTTCGCCACCTGCAGGTAATTTTCCAATCCCAAAGCCAAATCATCCCGATAAGACTTCAGGACATAATTGGTTTTTTCATACCGGACAAAGGGCTGGATCTCTTCGACCATGGTCAAGTGAAGGCTTTTGTCAATAGCTTTTTGGGAATTAGATATATGAACGATATCTATCTCGGAGTCAAAGAAACTAGCCAATTCCGTCACCTTCTGAATGGCAAGTTTATCCTCTTCCATGTAATCTGAGGCATAAACTAGTTTTCGGGGCTTTTTGAAAAATACTTTTCGTGGAATCACCAGCACATCAATTTCCGACTGCTCTACGATTCTGCTTGTTCGGCTACCGATGATATTTTCTCTCAGCTCATTGATTCCTTCTGTCCCGATTACTATCAAATCCGCCGAGATATTCTGAGCATATTCCAGAGTTCCGTTGACGATTTTTCCCTCCATCTGAGCAATATCACAATCTACAAGTCCTTTGGGAAGGCTTTCCAACAGAACCGTTTTCTGTAGATTTTTAAGCTTTTCTTTTACAAACTCTTCCTGATACCTACCAGACTCGTCATGTGGGGAGAGTTTTAGATAGTCTTCCCGATTTAGTACATGAAATAAGACTAGACGCCCCTCGTATTTTTCACCTATCCTTGCCGCATATTCGATAGCATTCAGAGAACATTCAGAAAAATCGGTGGGACATAGTATCGTAAAAACTTTTTCCATGATAAAAATTAATAACCTCTGTCGCGGTTTACGAGATTGATCAAGGCTTGGTTGGATTTCATTCTTTTGAAATTCTCAATAATCTGTGGAGCCGCTGCTGTAGGATTGGTCACACTTGCGATATGTGGAGTGAGCTGAATCCGGGATTCCTCCCAGAATGGATGCTCTTCTGGCAACGGTTCCACCCGATAAACATCCAATAATGCCCCAGATAGATATCCTTCATCAATCGCCGGGATAAGATCTTCTTCCACCAGATGCTTTCCTCTTGCCACATTGATCAAAAATGTCCCCTTCTGACATTTTTCAAATAAGTTTTTGTTTAAGATCCCCTCTGTGTCTGGTGTCAAAGGAAGTAGACAAACTAGTACGTTAATATTGTCTAGAAATTCCTGCAATTGCTTTTTGGAGAAATACGGATAGGGAAAGCTCTCTTTTTCACTGAAACCGAATCCAACTACATCAAAACCCATGTAGTTTAATTTATCCAATACGTCTCCTCCAAGTGCCCCAACTCCCATTACTCCTACTCTAACGGGAATTTCAGGATTAGTCATATCCCAAACCTTCCTTTTTTGATCCTTTTGGTAGCGTGTCAGTTGTCGGTGAAAATTAAGCACTCCCATCACCACATAATTGGTCATGGACCAAGTGAGCTTTTCATCAACGATTCGGACAATAGGCATGCTATCCGGAACCGCGGGATCACTCAGAATATGATCCACTCCTGCTCCCAAAGAGCTGATTAATTTTAGATTAGGGAAGGTTTTTAGATACCCACGAGGATGTTGCCAAAGCAAAGCCATTTCAACTTCTTCTGGATGTTGGATCTCCGGATACACCTGAATCTTAATTTCAGGATCATATTTCCGAAGTGCATCAATCCAAATTTGAGGGTTTCTTCCAGGGCTGATAATGGCTAAACTCATGAAATTAATTAGTAATTGGACTGTAAAAATACTGGATATCCCTCCCGTAAAAAATCCACTGATCAAAATTCCCAACTCATTAAAATTCGAAAAATAATCTCCTTTTTATCGTCTTTCTAAATTTCTGATGGGCTAAAAAGATCTTATTTGAGGTTCGAAATTAGCTAAGATCCATTAGGAATCCCGAGCATAATCAGAACATCTGACTTCTCTTACGCCTGATTTAAAAAGGTCATTTACCTGATGAATGAAAAGAGGAAATTCAGATTATGAATTTTTATTTCACAATTTGCAACCAAATGGAACTTCTTCAAGTCTTGAGTGAGTTCAGAATCTATTCTAAAACTTTCAGAAATATGACAACCAAACTTAAACTCACTTTTCTCTTCATGTTAATTGCAGGGTTTTCTGGGTTTGCCCAGCAAATCCAGATGCCGCAAGCCAGCCCTTCAGCAAAGGTTTCACAAAGAGTCGGGCTCACTGACGTTACCTTAGAATATAGCCGTCCGAGCACGAAAGGACGAAAAATCTTCGGTGAATTGGTTCCTTATGGCCAAGTGTGGAGAACGGGTGCAAATGGAGCTACTGTAATCAGTTTTTCTACTGCTGTTTTTGTAGCTGGCAAGGAAGTGCCTGCGGGATCCTATGCACTCTATTCTGTGCCTGGAAAATCCGATTGGACCCTTGTTTTGAGCAAAAACACCCAACTTTGGGGAGCCATTGGATACGACGCCAAAGATGACTTTTTGAGATTCAATGTACCTGCAGGAAAAACCAGCAAAAAATACGAAACCTTCGAAATCTCCTTCAACAACCTTACTGACAATAGTGCAGATGTTTCTTTAAAATGGGAAAACACACGCGTAGATTTCAAAATCAGCAGCAATGTGGATCCCATCGTCATGGCAGACATCAAGAAATATGTGATCGACGCAAATTCCACAGATCCAGGATTGTTGTATCAGGCAGCTTTTTATTATTTCAATAATAAAAAAGACATCAACCAAGCTTACACTTGGATCAAGGAATCCACCGATAAAGACCCAAAATATTGGACCGTACACCTCAGAGCAAAAATAGAGGCTGCTTTGGGGATGAAAACTGATGCCTTCCAGTCCGCTACTAAATCCAGAGATTTGGCAACTGAAGCCAAAAATCCTGATTATGTAGGTTTAAACGAGCGACTTTTAAAAACCTTGAAATAAAACGTCAGCAAATGAAAAAACCTCTGAGATTCTCAGAGGTTTTTTCTTGGCTATTTTTTCATAAATAACTGTGCGACCGATCCAAATCCCATCACAGCCAGACAGCCAATGGCATTATACCAGAGGAAACCGATATCCCAGTAGAAACCCATCATGCCCACTCCGTTTTTGAAATGGACCAAGAGGATCAAAGCTTGGGACAATAAGGCACCAATAAATACAGCATTTCCTCTAATCCACTTCAAAAAGAACCCCACAATAAAGACTCCCAAAATCGTCCCATAAAAGAGGGAGCCTAACAAATTGACCGCCTGAATCAGATTTTCAAAGAGTGAGGCATAGGTCGCAAAAAGTATTGCTCCCAATCCCCAAAAAGCTGTGAAAGCTTTAGAGGAGCGCAAATAGTGTAGGTCGCTTGCATCTTTTTTCATTGATCTTTTATACAAATCAATGGTAGTAGTGGACCCCAGGGCATTTAGTTCAGAAGAAGAGGAAGACATGGCTGCTGAGAATATCACCGCAAACAACAAGCCCACAATCCCCGGAGGCAAATAGTCCATCACAAATCTCATGAATACATAATCGGTATCCCGTGTTTCTGCATCCGGATCATTTTTCACGATCAGCGACTTGACTTCCTCACGAATCAGACTTTGTTCTTTTTTGATATCCTGAATTCTTCCTTTGATTTCATCGGCCTTTTCCTCCTGATCTGATTCAATCGCCGCAAGCATTTCCTGATAGGCTACGCGGCCTTCCTGAAAGCTAGCTTCGTATTGTGATTCCAAAGATTCAAACTCCCCGGCGTACTCACTGGATTTGATTTTTTCAGTCTGGACCTTGTTAAAAAAAACCGGAGGCTGGATGTATTGATAAAAAACAAAAACCATGACTCCAATAAAGAGAATGACAAACTGCATGGGAATCTTCAAAAACCCATTCATGATCAAACCCATTCGGCTTTGGGTCAAAGTCTGACCTGAGAGGTAGCGCTGAACCTGACTTTGATCTGAACCAAAATAACTCAGAAACAAAAAGACTGCAGCAGTCATCCCTGACCAGACATTGTATCGATCAGCGAGATCAAACTCAAAGCTGACCACATTGAGTTTTTCCATTTTACCTGCCACATGAAGGGCTTCCCCAAAAGAGATCGGAAGCAATTGAATGACAATAATGCCCGCCAAAATCATCCCGCCCATCATCACAGCCATTTGTTGCTTTTGGGTGATCGAAACTGCCTCAGTCCCCCCTGAAACTGTATAAAGAATCACCAACATTCCGATGAGGATATTGGTTAAGGTCAAATTCCAACCTAAGAGTGTAGAAAGGATAATAGCCGGCGCATAGATGGTGATTCCGGCTCCAAGTCCTCTCTGGATGATGAAAAGCAAAGCGGTGAGCGTCCTGGTTTTAAGATCAAACCGATTCTCTAAATACTCATAGGCTGTATAGACTTTGAGCTTGTAGTAAATCGGAATAAATGTGGCCGAAATAATCACCATGGCAATCGGCAACCCGAAATAAAACTGGATAAACCGCATACCATCCTCGTAAGCCTGTCCCGGAGTACTTAAAAAAGTAATCGCAGAGGCTTGGGTAGCCATAATAGACAAACCTATCGTCCACCAATTCATTGAGTTTTTACCCCGGAGATAGGAGTCGAGATTTTTCTTCCCTCTGGTCTTATAGATCCCAAAGGCAGCTATCGAAAATAGCGTCCAAAACAGTACGATCCAGTCTAGAGTACTCATGCAAAGGCCTGGGTTAACCAATAAAACAAAGCAATCAAAACTCCCAAGCTCAACAGCAGCCCTAAGTAGATTCTAGTCCAGTTGGTATTTTGCTCTTCCAATTTATTGTTCGATCAAGTTGATGAATAATTTGACTGCCCCGGGCACTCCGGCAGGCAACTGTCGGAAGAAGGAAATTCCGGTATAAACAAAGGTGCCATCCCCGTATTTTCCAAAGATTAAAGCTCCTTTTGTGGGCTCTTCTCCGGGATCTTGCATCAGGAGAGGAGTTTGGTAATTTGAATCGATTTGATTGGCAAAATATAAGCCCCTTTCCTGAACCCATCCCTCAAAATCCTGAGAGGTGATTTTATTTGGAGAAGAAAGTACTGAGCTTGACCAATCTGCTTCTATGGCAGACTCCTGAACAGTCACCCTTTCCCTTCCAATCACAAATGGGTAAGGGCCAATTTGATTGGTTAGCAGTGGAGAACTTGTGTTGTACTGCACGATCAGATTTCCGCCGGATCTAACATAACCCATTAAAACTTGCTGATTTGCAGCCAAGGCTTCATTGGTATTGTATGCTCGAATTCCTACCACGATAGCTTTGTATTGGGCTAAATTCTCCACGGAATAATCGCCTTCACTGATCATTGTCACCTTATAACCTAAAGCTGAAAGCACTCCCGGTACATCATCTCCAGCTCCGGGTATATAACCGATTTTGGCTTGGGATACTTTCCAGTCGGCCTGAATCAAATTGATGGATGCCGGACTGAAATAAGTGATATTAGGAATATGCTTATAGGAAATTGACCTTGAGATCTGATTATAGCTTTTCCCATCTGGAGTCTTAAATCTGGCAGTAATGACCTTTTTCCCTACCCCGTTTGGTAAAAATGAAACCGTATAATTTCGTTTTTTCTGGTAGGCAACGTCCTCAATACTTAAAATTTTAAACTGAGAAGCATCCAATCCTTCGAAGTCCAATTCACCTTCCAAAAACTGTCCTTTAAAATTGACCGAAACAACTACAGTGGATTCTGCTCCCGGAACTATAAAAACATTGTCCTTACTTAGCGTCAAATCGACCTCCGGCACTAGGATAAAAGGCTGCTTGATTTCCCCATCGACCTGATCATTGTACTTGTAAAACTGTTGGACTGGAACCTTAAACAGTTGATCATTAATCATAAAACTCAAATCCCCACCCACAAAGTCGGGAGAAAAAGGAAGCCCAATAAGCTGCTGATTAGGAATAGAATACAGAGCTCCATCGATTGGATTTCTCAACCAATAAGGCTGAGAGAATGGCATATCACCCGGAATGGTGTAATCAATTGGCCAAGAGATCGACTGATTACCAAAAACCTCATCACCCTTTCCGGTAAAGTAAGTATCAAGCACTTGCAAAGTGATGTTTTTCACAGGAATTGATGAAGGATTGGTCATGATCAGCTCAGCCTTAACTTGATCTCCGGGGAAGGCAATCTCTACCCTTGAAATCAACTCTATTTCCAGTCCCATGGATTGAAAAATCAATTGATCTAGCTTATTGATCTTTTCTTTTACCCAAAACTCCGAATTCCCAAGACCTTGCAAAGCTTTTCTCAGAGAAAGCAAAGCGGGTACATTCCTACTGGGATTTTGGAAATCAAATTGATCCAACACTTTTTGAATTTGTGTTTCGATTTGAGTTCCTCCGGCAATCTGCTTCCATCGATTGACCACCCCGTCAAAAGGTCCATCAGAATAATCTGGCCCATCTACCAGCTCAATATAATCCAAGGCTTTTCCGGTACCTGCTGTAGCCCCGAAACCCTGAGATTTATGCATTGTCCGGCTATCTGCTGCTATTTGATGATAGGTTTTGCCCAAGAGCGGATCAAAGCCCCCCACTTCAAAGGCATGGTATTTTTTGCCTTCTTCAGGTTGAAAATCACCTCTGAAATTGTAGGCATTGAAGAAAATTCTCTTGGGTGACCAGGGTTTCACATAGGCCAATTGTTCAGGGAAAATGTCTGCTCGGCCTGCCAATGCAAATGCTTCTCCAGCAAGAATCGCAGAGGTAGTATGATGTCCATGAGTGACACCCGGAATGGTATTAAATCGGGTGATTATAATATCGGGCTGGAACTTTCGAATGGCCCATACTACATCCGAAAGTACTTTTTGCTTATCCCAATTTTGAAGCGTTTCAGTTGGATCTTTGCTATAGCCAAAATCCATCGCACGGGTGAAAAATTGCTTTCCTCCATCCGTTTCTCTAGCTTTTAAAAGTTCCTGAGTCCTGATCTGCCCCAATTCCACGCCCAATTCTTTTCCGATTAGATTTTGTCCGCCATCACCTCGGGTAAGGCTCAAATAGGCGACATCCATGTGTTCTCCATTGGCCAAATAGGCAATCAGCCTGGTGTTCTCATCATCGGGATGGGCAGCTACATACAAAACCCTTCGGGTTTCTTTTATCTTTTGAAGTTCATGGAAAATCTGGGAAGAGGGAATCGATTGTGCACTTGCATAGAGGCAGGAAAAGCCAAATGAAATAAAGACTAAAACACGAGTTATTTTCGAGTGAATCATATGGGCAATAATTGACAATCTAAACTAGAGCTATACCCATGGAAATCAAAAATAAATTTTACCACTGGATAAGAATCCTTACCAATTTGGCTTTATCGTGTAGGAAGTGTGTATCCAACAGTAAATTCAAAAAAATCAGCTTTTGCCTTATGGGCTTTAATTTGCAAACCGGTAAAAAGATTATTGGCAAATCTGTACCTCACTCCCACCCTTTCATAATATGGAGTGACCTCCTGATTCAATTCATTGCGGGAAAGATAAACCCCAAAACCAATCGGGAGATATAAATTTTCAGAAAGTTGCCATTCCCAAGATCCTACAATAGCGACTGATGTTTGATCGCTAAAGGAATGTTTTCCGTCAGGAAATCTAAGGTTCATCCCTTGCGCCCAAAAGAAATCCATGCCAATGCCAAATTTATATTTGTAATCAGGCTGGATCAGGTAGTTTATTCCAGCTCCTCCTCGAAAATAACTCGGAGCACCGACTTCATAATTTTTTATTCCTGTGTAAAGGGCAAAATTCCAGAACCTTCGTGTTTGAAAGGGAGCAATCAGTGGCTTGGAAACGCGAGGGTCCATTTGTTCTCCCAATTTGAAATTTACTCCCAGACTCACGGGGAAAAGGTTGATCCCAGCATTTGGCTTTTTGGTAGATCCATTGGAATAATGTTTCAATCCCATGGTAGCTATTCCCTCAATTCTCGAAGAAAATGAAATTGAGGAATAGAAGCCAAGATGAATATAGGAATTGATCTTTGAGCCGATGTATTGATTTATAGGGTTATTTTCAGGATCGTATGGCTTGAGATTAAATCCCATTCCAATTTGGCTAAAATATCCCCACTCGACTTTTTGGTCAGGCTTTGGATGGGTAAATGGAATATCAAAAAAGCCATACACTGAGATAGGCTGACCAATTTCTTTGGAATAAAACAATGTTGAATTGAGTCCCAATCCATACCGGGGATGTCTGTAAAGGGAAGAATAGACATTTTGGCTAAAATCCCTCCAGCTAAACTGCACATCAATACCTCTATAAGTTACCAAGTCCTTTACCTGATCTCCCCACTCGGTTCCGTTACTGATGAGTGGACCGATTTCATAGGATACTTTGATTGATTTTTGATAAAGGGATTGAGCTTCTGTCTCAGAAAAAAACATCAAAAATCCCAAAAATTGAAGTGTTAAATACCTCTTAGACATTTTCATTTGAACAATTCCACTCGGAAAATTCTATTTTGACTCCTTACGGAAAGGAAGTCAAACAGTTGTTATAAAAACCTATTTACAGGATAACTCCATGGGCTCAGAAACAAAAAAGACCAGCCGAAGCTGGTCTTTTTCAATGTTTATCAGGAATTAATTATCCATCCAGTTTGGTCCCAAAAGCTGGATAAGCTTCTGGTTATATTTTTCTGCCTCAGCAGTGTTCTTCAAACGGGTGTTGATCTGATACAAGATGATCATTACATCAGTGTTCTCTGGTTGCAATGCTGAAGCTTTTTCAAAGTATTTAATAGCTTCTTTGTAATTTTCATCAGCCTTAGCTCCTATGATTGGAGATTGCTTTTCCCACTCTGCGTCAGAAAGATCATTTAAAGAGTTTAACATCTTTGTAGAGATTTCCAAAAGCAAAGCACCGGTGTAATAGTTTCCTTGGTAGAACTCAGGATCGATTTCCACTGACTTTTTGTAATCAGCAAGTCCACCATCTACATCGCCAGACTGCTCTTTCAAGTAACCAGATCTCAACCACAAACCTGGGTTGTTTGGATCATTTGCCAAAGCTTCTTTGATTTGAGCCATCGCCTGATCCATTCTGTTCAACTGAAGCAAAAGCTGGATTTCATATTCAGCCAATACTTTATCATCAGGATATTGATCTCTTGCTTTAGTTACTAGATCCAAAGCAGCTTCTGGGTTTTTCTCCTCAGTGCTAAGAATTTGAACCATGAAGTAATAAGCATTCAACTTATTGTATTCTGGAAGTTCCAACAGTAGGTTGAAGTGTCTTTTAGCGTCTTCAAATCTTCCCAGATCATTGGCAAGGAAACCGGCATTGTAGTGGATTGTGGAGTCTGTCTTATCAATTTCGCCAGCTAGGTTGAAGAATTCATAAGCCATTTCCAAATCTTCACTGTTGTATCGGTCAATTGCCTTATCGAAGGAAAGGTTTTTAAGCGTATTGACAGAGTATGGTCTAAGGTTATCAGGAATACCAGGTAATTCATCAGCGAAAACAGCTTTACCAGTAGCGGAACCTTTATCACCACCAGCCATTTCCATAGCTTTTCCAAAGGTTGCCAAAGCGGAATTACCCACTTTTAAGGTTTCCATGGTATTGGATGAATCAGCTCCAAACATTTTGGTTTGAATCTGGGCTTTTAACACGAAAGTGGCAGGGTCACCACTAGTTTCAGGGTTTGTAGCAGCAGCATCGATTGCAGTAAGAGCAGCAGATAAATCACCGGATTTAAATCCTTTTTCTGCGTCTCGAACTACTTTTTTTTGTCCAAATGCCAGGGTGGTTGCACCCACTAGGGCTACTGAGAGAATCAGTTTTTTCATTTGAGTTTTGATCTTATTTGTTTGGTTATTCAGTTGTTTCTTCGGTAGAATCAGAAGATTCGTTTGCAAGATCGGAAGATTCTTCGGCTTCATCTTCTTCCCTTGAAATTTTTTCTACAGAAGAAATCTCATCCCCCTCGCCTACTCGAATCAAGCGAACACCTTGTGTGGCGCGGCCCATGACTCTCAATTCATCCATAGATATCCGGATGGTGATTCCGGATTTATTAATGATCATCAGGTCATCAGTATCTACTACTTCTTTGATCGCTACAAGGGCTCCTGTTTTATCAGTCACGTTCATTGCTTTGACCCCTTTGCCACCTCTATTTGTGATTCGGTATTCGTCAAGAAGAGACCTTTTTCCATAGCCTTTTTCAGAAACTACCAACAGAGTTGCATTGTCATCGGAGGCACAAACCATGCCAATGACATAATCATTATCATTATTTAACGTTATCGCCTTTACTCCTGTAGCGGTCCTGCCCATCGGTCTTACAGCTGATTCATGGAAGTGAATAGCTCGTCCTGACTTAGCTGCAATGACGATATGCTGATCTCCATTGGTCATATCCACATTCACCAATTGATCATCTTCCCGGATATTCAAAGCAATGATACCATTAGATCTAGGTCTGGAATATTGCTCCAAAGTGGTCTTTTTGATAATACCTTGTTTGGTGACCATGACCAGGAAATGATTATTGATATAATCCTGATCATTCAGGTCATTTACCTGAATGATTGCCCTGATTTTGTCATCCGATTGAATATTGATCAGGTTTTGGATTGGTCGCCCTTTGGAAGTTTTGGATCCTTCTGGGATAGCATAGGTTTTTAACCAGAACAATTTACCCTTGTCTGTGAAGATTAACAGATAGTTGTGGGTAGAGGCCGTGAACAGGTACTCTGTCCAGTCGTCATTTTTGGTACTTACACCACGTGAACCTACTCCACCTCTTCCCTGAGTTCTATATTCAGTAAGAGCAGTTCGCTTGACATATCCTTCATGAGAAACGGTGATGACGACTTCTTCATTCGGAATCATGTCCTCGTAGCTGAAATCTTCCGCATTGTGCTCGATCTCAGTGCGACGATCATCCGCATACCGTTCTTTCATTTCAGAAAGCTCGGTCTTGATGATTTCCATTCGCTTATCTTCATTGGCAAGGATCTCTTTTAATTCTTCGATCAAAGCCATGATATCCTTGTATTCCTGAATGATCTTTTCACGCTCCATTCCGGTAAGACGCTGAAGTCTCATATCCAGAATTGCACGTGCTTGAATCTCACTCAGACTGAATTTCTCCATCAAGCCATTTCTGGCTGTCTCTGGATCTGCAGAGCTTCTGATCAACGAAATCACCTCGTCCAAATGATCCAAAGCAATTAAATAACCTTCGAGGATATGGGCTCTTTTCTCTGCCTCTTTGAGTTCATACTCAGTTCTTCGCACCACTACCTCGTGTCTATGACTTACATAGTGCACGATTAAGTCTTTCAGATTAAGCGTATGTGGTCTTCCCTTGACAAGGGCAACGTTGTTTACTGAGAAAGAGGTTTGGAGCTGAGTCTGCTTGTAAAGGTTATTCAAAACCACATTTGCCACAGCATCACGCTTCAATTCATAGACGATTCGCATCCCGGAACGGTCAGATTCATCTCTGATCGCAGATATGCCATCAATTTTTTTCTCGTTGATCAACTGGGCAGTTTTCTCGACCATATTGGCCTTGTTGACCATGTATGGAATCTCGGTGATGACGATCATCTCCCTATTGCCATTATCCTTGGTCTCGATATTGGCTTTGCCTCGAACAACGATACGGCCTCGACCTGTTTCAAAGGCAGCCTTAACGCCGTTATATCCGTAGATAATGCCTCCTGTTGGAAAATCAGGAGCCGTGATGTATTGCATCAATTCGGGAATCGTGATGTCCCGGTTGTCAATGTAGGCAACAATGCCATCAATGATTTCTCCGAGATTATGTGGAGCCATATTGGTAGCCATACCTACTGCAATACCCGAAGCTCCATTGAGAAGCAATGCTGGGACTTTTGCAGGCAATACGGTTGGCTCCTTGAGGGAATCATCAAAGTTGAACTGAAAGTCAACAGTCTCTTTGTTGATGTCCACTAGCATTTCCTCTGCGATTCTACGAAGGCGTGCCTCGGTATATCGCATTGCCGCTGGATTATCACCATCCACAGAACCAAAGTTACCTTGGCCGTCTACAAATGGATAACGAAGGGACCATTCCTGGGCCATTCGAACCATGGTATCGTAAACTGCCGAATCTCCATGAGGGTGGTATTTACCCAAAACCTCACCCACGATCCTTGCTGATTTCTTGTAGGGCTTATTGTGTAAAACTCCCAGTTCTTGCATTCCGAATAGAATTCTTCGGTGAACTGGCTTTAATCCGTCTCGTACATCTGGAAGTGCTCTTGAAACAATTACCGACATCGAATAATCGATGTAGGCTCCACGCATTTCCTCTTCAATATTGATAGGAATAATGTGCTCGTTTTCTCCTTGGGCCATAAAGTGCTTTTTCGCGCGTCAAATTAGGCTGCAAGATAGTAAAAAGACCAAGGTAATAAAACCCTGGTCTGAAAGTTAAAACGTACCAATTGGGATTAATACCACTGTCCTATTTTCCTGTTTTGGAGTTGAAAAATGCCACTTCCACGGTATTCAATTCCATCATGCAAATGCTTCATCACGACTCCACAACCATAGATTTTGCACCGCTTGGTCCCGGGAATCTTAATGGCTACTCCGACCTGCATTCCATATAAATTTTGGTCAATGTTCTGAATTTCAGAAAAATCAGAAGCGGCATAGGTGAATTTCCTAAAATCTACTCCTCCCTTTATAAACAGCTTAGTGTACTCAGAAAAGTCTCTTTCAATTCTCAATCCCAGTCCAAAGTAAGGGTCAGCAGAAAGCGCTAATTTGGGGTCATAAGGTGCATTAGGCTTATCCAAGGCAGGATCATAAAAATCTTTTATCCGCATGTTGCCATACTCACCTTCAAGAATAAATCTCCAAGGATAAATCTGTCTGGCTCGCTGACGCAATTCTGATTGCATGTATAAATTGTTGGAACTGTACCTTCGGTATTTCCATCTCAAAAAACTCTGTCTCCTCTTAGCATCATACAGGACTAAGCCAACTGTGCCATAGGTCTTACTGAGCTTGTAGGTAGGTCCTTCCATGGGAAACTGAAAATCTCCACCTTCCAGTGTGCCAAACTTCCCCCACTCCATTCCATATCCTCCACCGATGGTGAGGATATTAAATAAATTGATTCTGACTCCACCATTAAATAAAGGCACCACCCAATCACCTCCACTCATTTCCAGCGGGCTTTCAGGAGTGATGTCCAAGGGATTTTCAAAATTTTGAAATTGAGTCAGTGGATAAAGCCCTGGATTTTCAGAGTAAAATTTCATCCCCATATTCTGATAAGCCCCTCCCGTAGAAAGTTCTAGAGAAAAAAGCTCCAAAATATTCCGGGCCGCATTTCCTATGGAAGACTCACTCTTGGGATTTTTTGCTTTATCGCTTATCCCAAAAATATCCTCTCCCTGAGCCTGAATATTCTGATGGACAAAAAAGACAAATACTAAACTGAGCGATAGAATTTTATGATTCATGAGAGTATAACGGTTCAGGAGATAAGGTAGGTATAAATGAAAAGAAGTCTCTTTGTTAAGAGACTTCTTCAAATTTATTGCCAGTAAACTTATTGTCCGTCAGTTTCTGCAGTATCTTTTTCAGATTTAAGTTGAGCGATTTTCTGATCCAATTTTTCTTTCATCGCAGGATCCTCTTTAATTGCTCCATTTACTTTGTTGTAAGTAGAAACTCCCAAGATCTCATCGTTTTTGATCAACTCAGTCTTGTATTCTACTACAGACTGTTGCAAAGAATCCTGAAAATCTTTAATTGCTTGATAGGCAGCCTTTTCCTCTTCAGTAAGTTTTATTTCGGCCTCTTTTTCAGCATTGCCCCAAGCAGCCTTAATCTCATTATATCTTGCCCCTCCGTCGATCACCTCATTATTTATGATCATATTTCTTAGCTCCTCAGTTTTTGCGTCGACATATTTAGCAGTCATCACTTCTACAGTAGCGAATTTTGTAATATCATCTTCTGTAACAACTTCTGATTCTGCAGCTTCCTGTGCGATTGAAGCAAAACTTAAGCCTCCAAAAAGAGCCAAAAACATCCAAATTTTTCTCATAACTAATGTGGTTTAAATTGATTTAATTTTCAATAAAACCTTCACAGAGGAAAATTCCAAGCTCTAATTAAGCCTTTTTAGATTTTTTATGATAAACGGCAAGCTTGTTCAGCTTAATTAAATCTCTTTTAATCCTTGGATAACTTGCTTAGGATCAGGAGAATTAAACACAAAACTTCCTGCAACTAATACGTCAGCTCCAGCTTCAATTAATTTGGAGGCATTTCCTAGATTAACTCCACCATCTATCTCTATCCAAGTATTTGCCCCTTTGGACTGGATTAGGTTTTTCAGCTTTAAAACCTTGGAATAGGTGTTTTCTATAAACTTTTGCCCTCCAAAACCAGGGTTTACCGACATGATACATACCAAATCAAGATCCTGAATAACTTCTTCCAACAGCTCTACAGGAGTATGAGGATTAATAGCAACTCCAGCTTTCGCACCGAGATCCTTTATTTCTTGAATAGTCCTGTGCAAATGTGTGCAGGCTTCATAGTGAACTGTGATAATCTCTGCACCGGCTTTTCTGAATGAAGCCAAATATTTCTCCGGTTGCTCAATCATCAAATGCACGTCCAAAGGCTTTTTAGAGTGCTTGTGAATTGCCTCAGTCACGGGAATTCCAAAGGAAATATTCGGAACAAATACCCCGTCCATAATATCTACATGGACAAAATCCGCTTGGGAATCATTCAGCATTTCTACCTCCCGCTGAAGGTTGGCAAAATCGGCTGCGAGAATAGATGGGGAAATTAATGGTTGCATGGATGTTTGTTTATACTTGGCTATTCCTACGAACAGTCTTTATTTCTTGATTAGTTTGGTCTGCTTGATTAGACTTCCTTCCCGCAGTTGCACTAAGTACAAACCAGGAGTAAACCCTGCGAGATCTATTTTATAAGGTGTTTTGATATTTGGCCTTTCCAATCCCGACTCTAAGACGGCTTTTCCTGAAGAATCAAAAAGCCTCAACTCACACGCAAGCCCAATCCCAAAATAAATACTCAATTCTCCTTCAGAAATCGGATTGGGGAAAATTTTCCATTCAATATCTTCAACATCCTCCACCGAAAGGATTTCTCCATAATAAGCCTTGAAGAAATCCGGAATTCCATATCCCAAAAGATTATCAGGTTTCTCAAACTGGCTTGCACTTCTCAGAAGATTTTCCACCAATTCCGCTCTTGTCCATTCAGGCTTTGCGCCCCATAATCCTCCAGCCAACGCAGCTACCTGAGGCCCTGAAAAAGAAGTACCACTGGAAGCACCTATTGCTCCATTGGACAAAACCAACACCGGGCTATTTCCAAAAGCCGCCAAATCAGGCTTTATCCTTCCGTCAGCAGTAGGACCTCTCGAGCTAAATCCAGAGACAGTCAATTGCTGGGTCACCGATCCGATGGATAAAACCTCCTTTACATCAGCCGGGGAGATTAAAGAACTTGCACCTGCGGATCCATAGTTTCCAACGCTGTTGACGACCAAAATCCCTTTATCTGAAGCAATCTTAGCTCCCTTGGCTATGATGGTGGTTTTGCCGTCCAAATCCTTTGTCTGATAGGTCATGGAAGCATCATCAAAATCAATGTAACCCAGAGAACTGTTGATAATATCCACACCCAAGCTGTCTGCAAACTCTGCCCCTCTGACCCAGTTCAGTTCTTCAATCCAGTATTCTGTGAACACGTCTTCGGTAATTACCAAAATATACTCAGCATCATAAGCTCCCGAAACCAATTTCCCGGGTTCATTGGCTCCAATTAAAGATAATACATTGGTGCCATGCGGGTGATCCGTAAAAACTTCTTTCTGCCAAGGTTTGACCGTGTTTTTTTGGGCAATTATCTTTTTGTTATTGATCAAATAGGCAAAAGGACTGGCTGTATTTACTCCTGGAAAGCCTGCGTCAAAAACAGCGATGGTAATTCCTTTTCCGGTAAATCCCTCTTGATGCATTTTATCAATTCCAATCAATTGATTTTGGAAATCATATGTATTCGCTGCTGCCGTAGCCTCCCTGTTTTTCCATTTTGGATGTTGGGTTTTTAAAGGATCCTGAACTGGACCTTCTTGATCAGTAAGGATTCTTGAACCCGGCGGTTGATAAAACCCTGGCGCTACATAGACCACTTTATCAACAAATGGAAATGTCTTGATAGTATTAATCTGAGCTTGATCAGCTACAAGAATAGAAGCGTTTAGCCACTTGGAATTGTACAGAATGTGATTGGAGCTCTTCCTTAAAAGCTCGATATACTTTTCTGAAACTGGCAAATCCAGGCTATCGATAGCCAGTTTTTCTTTTTGTCTTCTTTGTATAGCTTTTGGAGTGAGATAGGCTTGGGGATTAGCCAATGTGAACCCACTTTGAGGCTTGTATTTCAAATACACCGCATACCTGTTTTGGGCTTCAGCATGAAACCCAAATAGCAGGATTAGCGCCAGAGAAATAAAAAACTTACCTCTTCCCATGATTTACTAAAGTTAAACTGACTTTATAGCCTCCATCTATCAACTGATTTCCCAAGCAGTCAGTTCGGGAACAATAGGTGACTACTTCATCGTATTTCTCAATCAATCCTACCCCTCTTTCAAAAAACTCATACCTCTTATCCCGTACAGTGACTTTGTCATCTAGATCTTCTTGTTTGACTTTTAGCCGATTATTTTCAAAAACTTCAATTTCAAAATCATCTTTTTCCCCAGCTTGGTAGATCTTCCCGTTCCAGGTTTTTCCAAGACTTGGAGGAAATACTAAAGCGACTAAAGCTTGATTATCAATTGAACGAATGAGTGTATTATTCCTTAAAAACATGGTGTAGTCTTTCAAGGTAATCCATGAATTCTGGTTTGGAGATTTTTGCCTTTCTACAATATAAACCAATTCATTTGCCTCATTGACAAAACTGCTTCTCACTCGATCCCGGATAAAATACGTACTGCTCTCTGAATCATTCTCCCCGAAATACAGGGTTTCCTCCACCCGATAAACCCAAAAATTACCCAGTTCCAAAGGCTGAAAATCAAGCTGAAAATCAAGGTTTGGATTTTCCGTACTTTCCTCACAAGCCACGGAGACAATTACAAATAAAAAAAACAGCGCTATTCTTAAAATTCCCTTCATCATTCAAACATTGTGGTAAAAATATAAGCTTTTAAAAGAACTACTTTCATTCCTGTAGGTTTCCGGCTTTACTTTTCTTTTCTTCCAAGGAATCACTTCCTATTTTCGCATTCAATTTAAAAAGAACTATGGCTCTTCAGACCTTTGTAAAAATCAATCATGTGACCAATCTAACCGATGCAAGATATTGCTCAGGAATGATGGTAAACCTTTTGGGCTTTTCCCTTGATCCAAAAAGCCCAAATTATGTGAGCCCTGAAGAATATAAAGAAATCACTGGCTGGGTCTCAGGAGTTGATTTTGTGGCTGAATTTTCATGGGATTCTAGCTTGGATATTTTAGAAAGCCTGAAAAACTACCCAGAGATAACGTGGATAGAATATGACCGACTTGAGGATTTGAAAAAACTTCAAAATCAGGGATACTCATTGATTTACAAAGTCAACCTCAATGAGATCAAACATTTGGAAGAACAACTTTCCGAACATCTTTCTGATTCAGAGATATTAATTCATATCCAAACAGAAAATGAAAAATTATCCGAATCAGATAAGCAGTCCATATTAAGTCTTACAGGTAAGTGCAAAATTCTTTTAGGAAGCGGAATCAATGTGGACAACGTTTTGACCACAGTAAATGATCTGAACATCTATGGCATCACACTGAACGGAGGCAAGGAAATCAAAGCCGGACTCCGGGACTTTGATCAAATGGCGGATATTCTTGAAAAACTAGAAATTGAAGATTAATGAAAAAGCCTGGTGAGATTCACCAGGCTTCATTTTTTATTCGAATAGATCTGAAATCTTGTAAGGACTCTGGGGTCCGGTAAAGAAGCTACCATCCACATAGCGATGAGATATTCCTATATCGTTGATCCGCTTCATGTCCTCTTCGGTCAATTCTATTTTAGCTGCCTCTAAATTGGAGATTATCCTCTCTTTAGAAACTGATTTGGGAATTACAGAAATTCCTCTTGCAATTGACCAAGCGATCAAGATACTTCCTGATCCTACACCATGCTTCTCTGCCAATTCCAAAATCAGAGAGTTCTCCATCAGCTTGGGGTCATTTTTATGCTTTTCTGCCCGGGAATCCGGTGATCCCAAGGGTGAATAAGCTGTAAGTAAAATTTCATTTTGTCTGCAAAACTCCACCAACTTATCCTGTGGTAGAAAAGGATGCAATTCAATTTGATTGACTTCAGGCTTCTGTCCTCCCAAGGCTAAAATCTCATTCAGCTTGGCTTGATTGAAATTGGAAACACCAATGTGATTGGCAAGACCTGCTTCTTTTTGCTCCTGCATTGCTTCCCAAGTTTGAGTAAGAGGAACATCCTGATAGGTATAATACTCCTCCCGATGCTGTGCAAATGTTATCCCTGGTTTAAAGGCTATTGGCCAATGAATCAAATAAAGATCTAAATAATCCAGTCGCAGTTGGTTAAGTGATTTTTCCAGAGCGGGTCTGACATCTTCATGCCTGTGGGAATCATTCCAAAGTTTCGAAGTGATAAAAAGATCTTTTCTTTTTACCAATCCATCTCCAATCGCATCAGAAATACCTTTTCCGACTTCAAATTCATTCTGATAAATCGCGGCACAATCCAAGTGTCGATATCCGGCTTCGATCGCCCAATAGACCGCCTGTCGGACTTCACCGGGTTTACTTTTCCAAGTTCCCAAACCTAAAATCGGCATCTCATCGCCATTTGAAAAAGAGAGAGTTTTCATACTTGTTACAGTTGGTCTATATTTTATAAGTCTTCACTAAGTTAATCAGGATAGCAGAGTTTTGAAGGTTTTAAGGACCTCAAATTCAAAGGTAATTCAAATTACGTTTTTGATTTTCCGGACATGACAACCCTAATCTTCTTCTACTCAGACTTCTCTGATTTTTTCTTCTAAATATTTTTGAAATTGATTCATTACCCAAAGGTGAATTCTGGCTTGAGTATATACATATACGATCCATGGCAGCCTCGGAACAAATTCATGGATGGCTGAGATGATATACTTTCCGTCCAATACTTCCCTGAATTCCAACCACCCGTAATCATATCGCTTGACTAACCAACCTCCAGTGATATAAAAAAGTTGCCTTTTGTGATCACTGCGATCAGGAATCATGGTTAACTGCAACAATGGTTTTGAAGTACCGAAAAGATAAAATCCAATCTCATTTTCAGAACCTGCCCGGCTATGAATAATAAATTTCAAAAATTCAGGAAGCCAAAGTTTATATCGATTAGCAACCCAAAGTGCGGAATTCCTGCCTAGGTTTGGCATCCGCTGAATTGACCTAACCGTATTTTTCACTCCTTTATTTTGGTGAAATGTCGTCTTCAAAGGGGCTTTTTGGGGATGCAAAGCCAATTTTAAAGATTCCTCGTAGTTCAGGTAGTGAATTGGGGCAAGGTCAAATTTCAACTCCGTATTTACGACAAGAGTGTGCTTAAGGCTTTCCACCAAAGGAGAAACCAATTGAGGAGGACCATCTCCAAAAAGCCCAACCCAAAACTTACTCAGTCCCAGCGAAAAAAATGGAACTGAGAAAATCTTCCTCTTTTTGCCCATCGCCTTGGCAGTCCTCAAAAGCATTTGTTGATAAGAAAGTACCTCTGGGCTTCCTATTTCATAAACTTTCCCGAAAGCTTTTGGATTGGCAATGCAGGCATCCATAATTTCGAGGGTATTTTCAAGCGCAATTGGCTGTGTCAATGACTCGGTCCATTTGGGACAAACCATCACCGGAAGTCTTTTTACCAGCTTATGGATGATCTCAAAACTGGATCCCCCGGGTCCAACAATGATGGAGGCTCTAAGTGCAGTCAGTTTAGTCTTTCTTGAGCCGAGAGTTTCCTCAACTTCCAATCGGCTTTTTAAATGACGAGAAAGCGCTTTTTCCCGATCCTCAGGAATCAATCCACCCAAGTAAACAATTTGCTTAACTCCGGCTATTTCAGCCGCCCTGCTGAAATTATCTGCCAGAAGCAAGTCCATATCTTCAAATGCTCCCTGATTCAATCGGGTGGTCGTATTCATGGAGTGAATCAGGTAGATGGCAACATCAACTCCTTTAAGAGCTTCAATAGTCGAAGTAATGGAATAAAGCTCTACCTGCCTCCATTGCACTCCAGGATAGGGATTTGACTTGACTTTTTTTCGGCTAAGCCCTATCAATTGGTACTTTTCATGATACCTGTTGATAAACCATTTGCCCACGTACCCTCCAGCACCTGCAATAGCAACAGTAGGCCTTGAATGAGAAAGGGGAGCTTTATCCATACGTATAAAACTCCCCTTTTTTCATAACTGTTCAACTACCGATCTATTTAAGTGCAAATTCTCTTGCCAATGTAGTCGTGTAGTATTTCGTGATCATGTTAGGCACCTCCCAAGAAGGCATGTTTTTATTTTGAAAATATTCTAAAAACTTCTCAGTCACCTGTGCAAAATGAGCCTCATGCCCATTATGATAGTGGTCCGGGATCATTACTTGGTATTCACCTGAAGGCATTTTTTGAAAGTTAAGTCCCGGATATTTGGAAGAAAGAGTTTGGGTGAGGGCATTTTGAAGGGCTGACTCCTGGTCACTTTTCAGCTTTACATACAAAGCCGGTTTATAATTTTCCTCCTTTCCCTGACGAATAATCAAATCTGCCTTAGTGCCACGCATCAGGCTGAAATGAGTATCGCCTGCTCCTTCCGGAGCTTGGAAGTTCCAGATCACACTTACCTTGGCGTGAATATCCTTTAGCTTATAGATCATTTCACCATTGGAATAAACTTCCAACTGCTCATTCTTAAAGTCCTTTTTCAAAAAATCAGGAAGCATATCCTTGCCGGTGACTTTTTGAAATTGCTCTAAACTCATGGGAGTGGCCCAACGTCTCGCTTGGATCATTTCTACATCCGTAGTATCTAGGATCTGATCCGGAAATGCCTCCCACTGCACTAAATCTACCAAGTGGGTGGTAACATCCACTATTCCTTCCCCTTCCTTGCTTACATCAAAAAACCAATCCGGTCGAATCAATGGTGCTCCAGATACATACTTGAAGAAATGGTGTACTGATTCTTTAGAGATCGATGGGTTGTCCGGCGATCCCTTTTCTAAAGTGCCAAATACTTCAGGTAACTGAGATAGCTCACGTTGTAGCAAGGTCGTAATCTCAAACCGCTCTGTCATGATATCATACAGCAGGAGATTTTTCTCCTGCGCCATGGCAAAGGCCTTTTTGAGCTTTTGAAAACCTTCGGCATTGATTACCAACGGCTTGTCCGCGTACACATGAATCCCATTCTCAATAGCCGCTAAGATGTAATCGATCTTTTGGTCATTTTTACCGGCAACCATCATGACATTACCTGGTTTGGTTTTCACCATTCGTTGAAGGTAATCAGCTCCAGAATACACTTCCAGATTCCAAGCTGTGGGAGATTCCGTCCGATTATTATATCCAGAGATTCTGTTTAAATGATCTTTTAATTCTGCCCCTTCCGGAGCAAAAATATAAACCGTAGAATCTACTGTGGAGTACATGGTTTTATGAATTAATCCAGCATGAAAATGCCCCGGATCCAAGGTCATCAAAGTTACTTTCGACTCCATTTCTGCAGATTCAATATTTGTCTCTTTAGAGGTACAGGAAATCATAATTCCCAGCCCCAAAGACGCCATCCATAGCTTATTCAGCATTTTATTTTCCGTTTGTAATTTTTGCTAATCAATTAAACCTTGACGTAATCTGTTCCCCAAGGTCTTCTTTGTGTACGACTCAGATGTGAATTCGCTTCGGGATCATTCACAAATTCTTCTTTGGCGGGATCCCAAGTGAGCTTCCTTCCCAATTTCATGGCAATATGACTAACCAGACAAACTGAGCAAGCCCTGTGACCAATTTCGACCGGTGAAAGCAATTCATTTTTCCCTTGAATAGCATCCAGCCAATTTCCATGATGCTCAGTACTTCTGGTCAATCTTATTTCATTTTCTCCGATGACCGAACTCAATATTTTAGGATCTGAAGCATCCAAAGCCTTGGCATTATTTCCTTGAGCTACCGGATCGGAAGAAGAAGCCACATAACTACCTCTTGAAACCCAAATCCAGCCTTCCGTACCCTCATACCGAATCCCGTTCGGGTATCCACCAGAAGTAAGCATGACTACTCCATTGTCGTATTCGGCTTTGACCATAAAATCTCCATGTACATTCCAGAAACCCGCTCTCGGAAATTCAGCTACGGCCTCGATGTACCTTGGCCCCGTAAGCTCAGTATCCATTCCCCAGGCTGCTGAATCAAAATGATGCTGTCCCCAACCGGTAATCATCCCTGCTCCATAATTCTCATGTCTCAACCAGCCTGGCCGACTATAGTCATGTTGAGGATGTACACCTATTTCAGAATACGGAAGTTCCGGAGTAGAGCCCAGCCACATGTCAAAATTCAAATTGGAAGGAATCGGCATCGGTGCTGCATCTGGCCCGGAAGGATCTCCCGGAAGTCCAATTCTCACGGTATGCAACTTTCCGATTCTCCCATTTCGGACCAGTTCTGCAGCGATTCTAAATTGTTCACTAGAACGCTGCTGTGTGCCCAACTGGAGAACGACTCCGGTTTTATTAACCACATTTACTAATTGCCTTCCTTCTTTAATCGTCAAGGAAGTGGGTTTTTGAACATAAATATGTTTTCCTGCCAAAGCCGCTTCCATGGCTGGCTGGGAGTGCCAATGATCAGGAGTAGAAATAATCACTGCATCAATTTCCTTATTGAGCAACATTTCCCGGTAATCCCCATACTGCTTTACATCCACATAAGGTTTCCCCATTTTTTTGGTGTAGTACTCTTCGATGTATTTTTTACCATCTGCCATCCGCTTACTATCCACATCAGACACCGCCACAAATTGGGCTACTTCATGCCTCCATGTTCCCGGAATATCATGTTCTCTGGCTATTCTTCCGCAGCCAATCTGACCTATCGTAATCCTATTGCTGGGAGCATTTTTCCCAAAAACAGAAGCCGGCACAATTGTAGGGATTCCAAAAGCCGCTGTTGCCAACGCGGTCTTTTTCATAAAGTCTCTTCTTTCCATTTTATGTCAGGTTATTAGGGTTTCATTTCACAAAAGCTCTCCAATAAGCTTCAGCCTCTTCCGCACTCATCTCTCCATCAAAAACGATGATTCTATATTTCAAGGAATACCGGTTATTAGGTTGGATTTCCCAAGATTCATGTCGGATAGGACAGAATTCAATAAAAACATTTCCTTTTCCATTGTATTGCCCCACCGGCCAAACACGAAGGGGTTCTGGATGAGCTTTGTTAGTATTATGGCTTAAAAACAAAATGCCACTTTTTCCTTCCGGTGAACCGGTTTTTCCGGAAATAAGAATCCATTTTGCTTCAGTACCATCGGCTGTTTTTCGGTCATGACCTTCTGAGGTTAAAATCACGCTGTTGTCATCTCCCCACAATTCCGTGGCTCTAAAGCCAATTCCTCCTCCATATCGATAATCATCCAAAAGAATCCCCCCAGGTATTTTAGTGAAAATCGTTGTCGTGTAATCTACCATATATCGGCCTTTGTCCGCTGGCTTCAATTTGATTCTCAAATCTTCTTCAATGGCCAATTTTTCGGATTCGGGAGCTTTGAGGTCCAGATGATTTTGCCGGACATTCAATTCAGCAGCGCCGCCAGCTACTTTTTTGGAAAGGACTTTAGCAAAGTCCACCCGGCCTTTTTCATCTCCTAGATTCCAAAAATCCACCTCTCTACCGCTGATTGTGGCGCGAGTCCATGGCCCCCAGATTCCATAATGATGGTAATGATCTGCCGGCTGAATCCGGCTGAGCACTTGTCCACTGGGACTGGTGATGGGATGAATAAATCCAGATTTGCTAAAAGCCTCCTTCACTCCTTGAGGAACTGGCTCTTTGGCAGTTTGGTAAGTCAGTACTTTTTGATCCCCCAAATAGAAATCTATTCCTTTGGAAGAATCCTTTAATGATACCTTTTGCGCAAACGATGCCGTAGATATTCCACTAAAAAATAAAACCAGAATTATAAAACTTTTGAAAGACATAGAATTTTCAGGTTATTGGGTAAGTAGTTTTGAAGATATCAAAATCCACAATAAAGGACTTTAACTTTCAACCCAATACCCCATGATCAGGAAGTTTTTCTACGGAATCGTTTTCTTAGTTTCCGCTCATTTTGCGCAGGCTCAAAGCCTGAAAGAAGTCACTCTAAATCAGGAATGGAAGGATAAAATCCACTCCCTAGCTCCTTCAAAAACCAATTTTCCTTATGGAAAAAAGAAGAAGGTCTTGGTTTTCTCCCTTCACACGGGCTTTGACCATTGGGTAAGACCTCATACTGAAGAAATGGTCAAGATCTTGGGAGAAAAAAGTGGTGCATTCCAAGTTAATGGATCCAAAAACCTCGCCGATATTGAGTTAAAAAACTTGAAAAAGTATGATGTATTGGTTCTCAACAATACCAATTCCAAACCCGATTACAGAAACCTGTTCTGGGATCAATTGAAGATAGAATCCAAGGCTGATTCTTCTGCAATCATGCAAAAAGCCATAGAACTGGAGAAAAATATATTGAAGTTTGTGCAAGAAGGCGGTGGACTTTTGGTCCTACATGGAGGAAATACCATGCTGAATAATTCCTGGGAATTTAGCCGACTTTTGGGTGGAAGCTTTGATTACCATCCTCCTCAACAAGCATTTCAGGTGAGGCTGGAAAACCCCAACCATCCATTGGTGCAGGCTTTTCCATCTGAAGGTTTTAATCATATCGATGAACCCTACTTTTACAAAAACGCCTATGAGGAAGGTGACTTCACTCCTCTTCTCTATTTCAATAATGCGGAAATAAAAAACCAAAGGAAGGGAGATGAGAGAACTGAAGGCAAAACCTATGTTGCTTGGATTAGGCCTGAGGGAAAAGGAAAAGTCATGTACTCTTCCCCTTCCCACAATGCACAGAGTTTTGAAAACCCGCAATTACTTCAGTTTTTCCTGGACGGTTTGCAATACGTAGCCGGAGATGTCTCCTGTGATGAGACACCGATTGGTAAAAAATAAGGCATTTGTTGAAGTTTTATTTAATGAGTTGGCATCAGAGAGTGAGTTACCGCCTCTGCTGCCAACCTTCCAGAGGTCATGGCTGCATTGATGGACCCATTGAGCATAAAATCCCCAGCTAGGTAAATATTATCCATCACCTTCGTTTCGGTCATTGGAATGATGTGCTTCAAGTCCTCTATTTTTGGTAAGGCATGCCAGATGTGAAAAGTCTTGAGAAATTTAAAATACTCAGCCTTTATCCCGGAGATTTCCTCCAATTCCTTCCTAACCTGATCTATCAACTCTTTTTCTTCCAACTCACTCTCTAAAACAGTTACTGAAAGAAGCGCTTTCCCTTTTGGTGAGTATGCTTTGGAAACATCATCCATAAAAACCAGATTATTGATCAGTTTACCACCTGTCACCAACCCAATCATCGGACGTGCGATAAAAGACTTTTGGAGCGTAAAGTACAGGTTAATCACGGATTGTGGCTTGCCAAATTGACCTTGAAGTTGCTTTAACACTTTTTCCGGCTGGACAGCCACGATCACCTTCTCAAATTCCAGTTCCTCTCCGTTTTCCAACAGAATTTTACCTGATTGGATATCCTTGACAGGAGAATTGAAATAAATCTGCGTTTTGCCTAGTTGCTGTCGCAGCATTTTTGGGATTTCGCCCATTCCTTTTTCGGGAACAGCTGCCATTCCCAAGGAAAACATTTTGAATACGAACTCAAACATGCGAGAGGAAGTATTCAGGTGCTTTTCCAAGAAAATCCCTCGAAAGAAAGGCTTAAAGAAATTTTCGATGATTTGGTCCGAAAAGCCATAATCTTCCAAATATTGAAAAGTCGGAACTGAGGGAGCATTAAAAATCTCGTCCAAAGTTTTTCTTTTCAGTTCTTGGGTAAGGGAAAACATTTTCACCTTATCCCAGAAAGTGCCCACTTTGGAGAAGGCCATTCCGACGATTTTAAGAGGGTTACGAATTGGGTCAGAAATGATATAGGCATCTCTCCCGCTGAAAATAACTGCTCCTGGGTCGAACGTCTTTAAATGTAGAGCTTGGAAATCAAGATATCTTTTGGCCTCTGGATAAGCAGTATTTAGTACCTGAAAACCATGATCCAAGAGAAACCCGTCAACATGATCGGTCTTCATTCTACCTCCGATATCCGAACTGGCTTCTAAAATGATGGGGGAAAAACCTGCTTTTTCAAGTTCAATAGCTGCGACTAATCCGGAGACACCAGCTCCGATGATGTAAATCCTTTCTTCCATAGCGAAAATTGATAAGAGGGCATAGCCTCGTCTGGGTACTTGGTTAACCCATTCTTACAAAAAGGGTTTTCTGATTTTGAAATATTTTTCAAGTTTTGACAAAAGGTCAAAACTTCAGTTTTAGAATTTGTAAAATCACATCAAAGTAAAATATACATGAAAAAAGCCGCCTTTCTCCTCTCTCTTCTTCTGATTTTCCAAACAACTTTCGGCCAGGTCTATTTCCCGGACAAGAACAATTGGCTTTCCAAAGCCCCTTCTGAACTAGGACTAAACCCGGACAAAATCAAAGCTGCTATCGATTTTGCCAAAAGCCATGAAAGTGATGCTAATCCGAATTTAAAAATCGCACACTACGAAAGTGCTTTTGGCAGAGAACCTTTTGGTTATCCAGTAGGGCCGATGAAAACGAGAGGACCTGCCTCAGGACTTATCATTTATAAAGGATATGTAGTAGGCCAATGGGGAGAACCCGATCGAGTGGATTTGACATTCAGTGTGGCCAAAAGTTTTCTATCTACCACTGCTGGTTTGGCTGTAGAGTCGGGATTGATCAAGAGCGAACAAGACCTTGTCTTTCCCTACATAGCTCCAATTTATCCCTTTGATCCCGTGAGAGCAATGATGAATAAAGCTGATCATTTGTATGAGGATGATGTTTTTGAGCTTTTTGACACCGAGCATAATCGAAAGATCAGATGGGACGATCTCCTCAGACAAACCTCCGATTGGGAAGGAAGCCTTTGGGGAAAGCCAGACTGGGCAGACCGCCCCAGTGGAAAAGCAGAAGAATGGAGAACCCGACCAAGAAATGCTCCCGGAGCAGTGTACGAATACAATGACACAAGGGTGAATGTGCTTGCATTGGCTTTGCTGAACGTCTGGAGAAAACCGCTTCCCCAAGTATTAAAGGAAAAAATCATGGATCCTATTGGCGCAAGTGATACTTGGAGATGGACAGGATATGAAAATTCTTTTGTGATCTTGGACGGACAGATTATCCAATCCGTAAGCGGTGGTTCACATTGGGGCGGTGGAATGATGCTTTCTGCCTGGGACCAAGCTAGGTTTGGGTATTTGACCTTGAGAAACGGGAATTGGAAAGGAAAACAACTGATCCCAAGCTCTTGGATTGAAAAATCCAGGACCCCTACTCCTGCCCAACCGGATTATGGATTTATGAATTATTTCTTGAATTACGATCAAAAACAAGTGCCGGCAGCCCCAAAAACAGCCTTCTTACATATTGGGGCAGGTACCAACATGATTTATGTAGATCAGGAAAATGATTTGGTAATTGTAGCTAGATGGATTCCAAATGGTGATAAAGCAGAGTTGGTCAAACTGGTCTTGGAAAGTCTGCAAAAAAATTAATAAGAGGGAAGTCTGGAGACGGAAGACGGAAGTTGGAAAAATTGAGATGAAAAACACAAGTTTTCAAAGTCCTGATTAGAGAATCATTACTCTCTACAAATCATTTGGCATCCCAATTAAATAATCAAGAAAGAGGTTTTAGGAAAATAATATTACGGATTTGTGGACTGAGGATTTATGGAAGAAGAGCTATTTAGGATAAAGTATCCAAATATTTTTTGCTTTTCCCCCTTGAATTATAAAGAATATTCTAAAATCTTTCTGAGCAAGCTTGCTTTTCGAAATTTATTCTTCTACTTTTGCAACGTCAAAATCGACACAGCATTTTTCTGAGCCGTGAATCCTTACTGTCGCTTGTCTGGGATTTAGGAAGCATGGCAAGAAAAGTAAGGACACATTCATGGAAAACACAATCAAATTCTCAGACCTGGGGATTTCAGCTGAAATCTTACGGGCCGTGGAAGAGATGGGCTATACCCAACCTTCCCCAATTCAAACTCAAGCTATTCCTTTCGTTCTAGAAGGCCGCGATGTAATCGGTCAGGCTCAAACCGGAACTGGAAAAACAGCAGCATTTGCTATTCCGATCATCGACTTGGTTGATCCGGAATTCAACAAACCTCAAGCTATCATTCTTTGCCCTACCCGTGAGCTAGCGGTTCAGGTGGAAGGTGAAATTCATAAGCTTGCAAAATATCACAAGAAAATTTCCTCAGTAGCTATTTACGGTGGAGAATCCATAGACAAGCAGATTAGAACGCTTAAAAAAGGGGTTCAAATCGTAGTGGGTACTCCAGGCCGTGTTCAGGATCACATCAACAGAGGAACCTTAAAACTGGAAGAAGCCGGAATCATCGTTTTGGATGAGGCGGATGAAATGCTGGATATGGGCTTTAGAGACGATATCGAAGCTATCCTTCAGGAAATGCCGGAAGAAAGACAAACCGTTTTCTTCTCTGCAACAATGGCCAAGCCAATCCTGGATTTGACCAGAAAATATCAGAAAGATCCTGAAATCATCAAAGTCGCTAAAAACGAACTTACAGTTTCTAAAATCGAGCAGGTATTCTACGAAGTAAAACCTTCTTTGAAAATGGAACTGATGGCTAGACTGATGACCATCAACAATTACGCACTAAGCGTAGTCTTCTGTAACACCAAGAGAATGACAGACGAAGTAACCGAAGCTTTGGGTAGCAGAGGTATTTTGGCGGAGGCTCTTCACGGTGACCTTTCTCAGGCTCAGCGCGACAAAGTGATGAACAAATTCAGAAAAGGGCTTTGTACTGTATTGGTGGCTACAGATGTAGCAGCAAGAGGTATTGACGTGGACAACGTAGAAGCTGTTTTCAACTTCGATATCCCTTTGGACGAAGAATATTACGTACACAGAATCGGTAGAACCGGTCGTGCTGGAAAATCTGGAACAGCGATCACCTTTATCACAGGTCGACGTGAGTTTATGAAACTTAAGGATCTAGAGCGCTACACCAAGGCAACTATCACTAAGATGACTCCTCCATCTGTATCAGAATTGGTAGAGTTGAAGAAAGCTCAATTGGTGAAGGATGTGTACAGGATTCTAGGTAAAGAAGAAGATAATCAAATCTTCGAAGCCACTATCGGACAAATGTTGACCGAGGGACTTACAGCAGAACAAATTGCACTTGGACTATTGAAAATGGTCATGGGTGATGCTGTGAAAGAATTGAAAGATCAGGATTTCGGAATCGAGACCTCTTACAACGACCGCAGACGTGATGATCGTCGCGAAGGAGGTAGAGAAAGTAGATTTGGTCGTGGAGAGCGTGGATCTGATAGATTTGGCAGAAGCGGTGACCGATTTGAAAGAGGCGGAAGAAGCGAGAGAGGCGATAGATTTGAAAGAGGTAGCAGATTTGGCGATCGTAAAGAAGGCAGTAGAGACTTTGCTCCAAGAACAGAAAGAACTCGTGATGCCAATATGGCTAGATTGTTCTTAAATCTGGGCAAGAAAGATAGAATCCGTCCTAACGATATCGTAGGTGCAATCGCTGGCGAAACCGGAGTGCCGGGTAAGAGCATCGGAGGCATTGACATCTTTGACAATTTCTCTTTCGTGGATGTTCCTCAGAAGGACGCAGATCATGTGATCCGAGTGATGAAGAACAACACCATCAAAGGGAAAACTGTTAACATGGAAATCTCAAAAGGTTAATAAGGTTATAGGTTAATTTGGTTAAAGCACATTTCTTCCAGGAATGTGCTTTTTTTGTATTCAAAAATAGAAGTACATGCAGCTGTTTTTTCAGGAAAATATCACCGAACCCATCACCTACCTATCGGAGGATGAATCCAAGCATCTCATCAAGGTTTTGCGAAAAAAACAAGGAGACGCAATCACTCTAACTGACGGAAATGGGAAAATATTCGAGGCAGTAATAAATCAGGCTAATCCTAAAAAAGCGAATCTTACTATTCTGAATTCCAGAATCATAGAGCCTGATCCTTTCCATGTTCATTTAGCAATTGCGCCGACCAAGAGCCCTGATCGAATGGAATGGATGGTTGAAAAAATCACTGAAATCGGCTTTCATGAAATGACACTTTTGGAAACCATGAATTCTGAGAGAAACTTTCTCAAAACCGACCGGCTTTACAAAAAAGTGATTTCAGCCTGCAAGCAAAGCTTAAAGTTTCATACCCCCAACCTCTATCCTACAACCAAGCTTCCAGAATTCATCTCTTCCACAAGGTTTGGGGATTATCAGAAATTCATCGCCTATGTAGATGAAGGCCACACCCACCATTTATTGGACATCGCCAAGCCAAATGGAAAATATTTGATTTTAATTGGTCCTGAAGGCGACTTTGACCCAAAAGAAATTCAAGAGGCCATCGCTCATGGATTTCAGCCTGTATCACTTGGCAAAAGCAGACTGAGAACCGAAACAGCAGGATTGGCAGCAATCCAAATGCTTCAGATACTAAATCGCTAATAATTATCGTTTTTTCTGCGAATGACTTGAAGTCCAACTTGAAGTCAGATGGGTTTTTCCTATTTTAGAGGTCTCATTACTTTTCAAGAAGTCTAAAGAACAAATTTTCACTACTGTGCCGTACAAAGAGCGAGAAATAGAGAAGAAGTATTATTCCATCGGGGAGGTTGCTGATATGTTTAAAGTTGCTCCTTCACTGATCCGCTATTGGGAAGGAGAATTTGATATTATTAGACCAAAGAAAGACAAAAAAGGAAACCGCCGTTTCACCAAAGAGGACATCCAGAAAATCAGGTATGTGTACCATTTGGTTAAAGAAAAGGGCTATACCCTTCAGGGGGCCCAAGAAGTCATTGCTACAGGCAAGCAGCAAGGATTTGATAAAGTAGCGGCAGTTCAAAAACTTCAGGAAATCAAGGACTTTTTAATCAATCTGAAGCATGAACTCCAATCCAGAAAAGGAACATGAAAATCTAAGGTATCATTTGGCTTTGGCCCTGGCTCCCAAGATTGGCCCCAGCGTATTCAAAGCCATTTTAGCCTATAGTGGCTCTCCCAAAGATTTTTTTCAACTCACCAAAGGCAAAGCCTCAAAAATCCCTAGAGTCGGACAAAAACTGCTGGAACTTCAAAGACAGGCTGAATCACTTTTGAGAAATGCTGATGAAGTTATTTCCCAATGCCTTAAAAAAAATTACCAAATCCTTGTCTCTACTTCTGAATCCTTTCCTAAGAGACTCAAAGCAATTGAAGACGGTCCCATTATCCTTTTTTCCCAAGGAAAGGGAGATTTAAATTTTGAACGAAGCGTGGGTATCGTCGGCACACGCAGTGCTACTAACTACGGTAAATCCATCACTCGAAAGATCGTAGAGGACCTTGCTATTTTTCAGCCTGTTATCATCTCAGGATTGGCGTATGGGATTGATATTGAAGCCCATCGGGCTGCACTCCAAGTCGGACTTCCTACCCTAGCGATTATGGGTTCACCCTTGAACCAAATCTATCCTGCAGCTCATAAAAACACCGCCATTCAACTGCAGGATACCGGCAACTTACTCAGTGAATATGCTCCTGGGAGTAAAATGATGCCGGGAAATTTTCCAGCCAGAAACCGAATTATCGCAGGACTTTCTGATGCCTTGATTGTCGTGGAGGCCGCTGAAAAAGGCGGGGCATTGATCACAGCGGAAATCGCCTTTAGCTATGATAAAGAAGTCTTTGCCGTGCCGGGAAACCTCCAATCTACATTTTCTGAGGGCTGTAATCATTTGATCAAAAAAATGAAAGCCAGCATTTACACGGGTCCTGGAGATATTGCGGATGCTTTATTTTGGAGCAAACCGGGTGAGGAAAAGATCAAAAAACCAATATTGGATCTATCTGGAAGAAATGAGGAAGAAAAAGCCATTTTATCGCATTTGCAGACAAAAGGCGAATCGGAAATCGACCTGATCTCCTATGCTACAGAGATACCACTGGGAATTCTTTCCTCCAAATTGCTTTCTTTGGAGTTTGAAGGAGTCGTCAAATCACTACCTGGAAAAAAGTTTAAACTTTTGGTTTAATTCGGATTTATCCTTCAAAAATCTCTTCCAAATTGAGGCTAAAACCCGCTATACAAGAAGAATGGACTACATCACCTGAAACAAATAATCGTGAAGGATGATAGTGCCCTTCCTTGAGTGTATAGATCTGTAAAGTCTGTTCATTGGGATGAATCACCCAATATTCTTTCACCCCAGATTCCTCATAAATCTTGTATTTCACTTTCAGCTCCTTTCTGTTATTTCCTGTTGACAGGATTTCGACCACCAAGTCAGGTGTACCTATGGAACTTGCTTCATCCAACTTGCTTTCATCACAAATCACACACAAATCTGGCTGGATAACAAAATCGATATCCTTGTTCTTTTTTGATTTTACAGGAAGTCTAACGTCAAATGGAGCCTGAAAGACTTGATAAGGCTTCCCTTCAAAAAAATTAAGAACGCTGGTCCAAGCCTCAATGAGACTTTTTGATGACTCATACTTAGCGCTGCAGCTGCCCTTTTATACACATTAACACGGATCAATTCGACCATCTCATCCATCTGCCAGGTAAGGTCGTCAGCATAGGAATAGCGATCGTATTCGATATCGGGCTCATTTACTGTATTTAATTTGTCATCTTCTATAGATTTAAAATATCACAAATAAATAGGATTTTAAATAGACTATTTAAGTTACTTAATTATTGGAAGCTCAAATTCAACTATACCTGGATCAGGATCAGTCGAAATCCCATAAATCTTGCTTAAATCTTTATTAACTGCAATACTTTTAACAGATCTATCCAAACTGTATTTGGCAATGATTTCACCAGCAAAAGAAAAAACATACACAGTTTTAGCAATGTCTGATTCAGTTTGAATTTTGGCTTCACTTATTCCACCATAAAGGGCAAATATTCTATCCTCTGTCACAACGACATCTCTGAAGTGATAGGGAGAACTTAAATCCCAATGCACAGAGTAACCTGAAGATTCTGCGATAAGGTCAAATTTCATATATTCTTTAGGAGAGAGATAGAACCGGTCAAAAGTCAATTTATCTCGGTCAAAAATTTCGATTTTGTTAGAAAAAAGATTAGCAATTACAAAATGGGTTTTGGAAAAGTTCCCTGCGAACCAGCCCATATTCATTTGCGAAAGATTAAAGTAGTCTAAATCGGTGCGTTCAGAAAAATTTTCCAAATCTCCAAAGCCAGATAATGAATCCCCTGATGCCGAGAACTCTACCAGTCTTGATGGGGAATCAACTGTCAACCCTAAAAATGTTGAGTCACCAGATCTAAGTACTGAATAAGCTTTAAAAAAATCACCTTTTTGCTTAACTTGATGGATAGCTAAGTCAGTATTTAAGAAAGAAAATTCGCTGATCTTCTTGTCAATTGAACTATATATATAAAAAGAAGAGTCATTACTTCCAAACTCAATAGAGCTGGCATCTGAGATTTCTCCAGGCCCAAAACCAATTGTACCAAAAGATTTTAAATAAGAATTGTTGCGTGAATCAATTACATGAATTGGAGAATCCATGGCATCCATAGAAGGGCTTTCTAGCACATAAAGATTATTACCGCTTACCCGTACTTTGTCGGGGTTAAGTAGCTCTTCATACACCCTCTTTTTACCTTTGAGATCAAGCTCAACTAGCTTTTCTCCTTTTTCAGTACAGGCGCAAAAAAAAAGTGATAAAAAAAAAATAGGAAGTGATCTATTCATCGTTTTTGATATTAATATGTGATTAAGTGGCCTGGATAATTTACTCCAGGCCAAATACAACTAAAGACTATTGATTCCCACAGCAGGGAGGCAACCCTTTTATGTCTTTGGGATAAAATGTACCAAATCGATCAAAACATCCGATCGAATTTGCTTGCATACAATCCGCTGCTGATGAAATCAGCGGAAGTCCAAACGATAATCCTAAAACGAGGGAGAAGAAAAGAATCCCTTTAAAACTGGTTTTTTTCATTAAAGATAAGTTAAGATTAAAGATTTTCATATTTAACTAACTTAATTGATTTGAAAAAATAAAAAACAAACGGCATTATTTTTACATAAAAGGTAAATATTTAGTTTTTTATTTTTAAATCCCTTATCAGCTTGGGATAATACCAAAGGTAAAACCCACTGACCGCCAGAAAGATCAATCCGATCGAAATAAAAGTCGAATAGGTCAGCTTAGCCCCTTCATCCCCAGTGGTGTAGAAATCAATAATACTCCCATCATGGACCTTCTCGATCCAATCAGAATGCCTTGTTTCAATGGAAAGCACTTCTCCTGAAAATCCGTCCAATTGAACCTCGGTAAAATGAGTTTTGAAAGTAACCTTTGCAATCCCTTTGTCTGGACGGATATCAATTCGATCCACCTCAAAGTCCAAACCCTGCTTTCTCATCTCCTCCTCTCCTATTTTCACCATTTCGGATGGTAAAATCCAAATACCGTTTTCCACTTTGGTTTTCAAGGTAGGTGGCAAAAGTTCCGCCTTTTTTTTCCAGGCCAATAGAATGGAGGTAATCCCTATCAAGAGAAAAAATAAGATCAAAGGAATTCCCAGCCACTTGTGCAAACGGCGGTAAATTCGAATGGATTTTACTTTGGAAGGAATGGAGGATTCAGACATGAATCAGGGATTGAATACAAACTTGGCTAGCTTCATAGCCTCCTGAAGTTCTGATTTTTTCAAGTCCAAATCATATCCTTCTTGTTCAAGGGTCTGAATCATGAGTTCAGTGGCCATATTCCCTACCAAATCATCCTTTGCCATAGGACATCCTCCATATCCCATGATAGCTCCATCAAAGCGCTTGCAGCCCCCTTTCAAGCCGGCGATCACCTTTTCCCCAATTGCTTCCGGGCGACTGTGGAGATGTGCTCCAAATTCAATTTGAGGAAAAGCCTGGCTTTGAACCTCAAATAATTTCTGAATCAATTCTGGAGTAGCGACCCCAACTGTGTCGGAAAGTGAGATGATTTCTATCTGAAGCTGGGCCAATATTTCCACAAACTCGGCTACCATCTCTGGAGAGTAAGGGTCACCATAAGGATTCCCAAACCCCATGCTGAGGTACACCACTTGCTTTTTCCCTTTGGATTCACAAAGATTTTGAACTGCTTCTACAGTCTTTAAAGCCTCGGCTATGGAGGCATTGGTGTTTCGCTGCTGAAATGTCTCGGAAATACTCAGGGGAAAGCCCAAAAAATCAATCTCCGGAAAACGCAGCGCATCCTCAGCACCCCGAATATTGGCTACTATGGCCAATAGTTTGGATTTCGATTGGTGCAAATCCAAAAGCTCCATGACCTCTGCAGTATCCCGCATCTGTGGGATAGCCTTAGGACTCACAAAACTTCCAAAATCTACCGTATCAAAACCTACTTCCAACAATTGGTTGATATAGGCAGCTTTTATGGCGGTATCTATAAATTCAGGAATGCCCTGCATGGCATCTCGTGGACATTCAATCAGCTTAATCATGCCCGAAGATAAAAAGGCAAAGCTTCATTCTTAACCAAAAACAAAAAAACCTGCCCAAGAATGGGCAGGTTAGGGAATAGGTTAATAGGTAAGATTTAAAATACTTCTTTGGCAATCTTATAAGTGGTATCTGCCTTACTCATGGTATAGAAATGCAAACTAGGCACACCTGCTTTTACCAATTCTTTGGACTGTTGGATAGCCCAAGAGATTCCAACTTCTTTGACTTCTCCGTTGGTTTTACATTTCTCCAGTTCGTCCATCAAGGCATCTGGAAGATCCAAAAAGAAAGTCCTTGGAAGCATGGTGATCTGACCTAGAGTAGTAATCGGCTTTAATCCCGGAATAATCGGAACCTCAATTCCTGCTTCACGGACTTTTTTCACGTAGTCAAAATACTTCTGATTATCGAAGAACATCTGGGTAACAATGTACTCGGCTCCCTTATCCACTTTCTCTTTCAGCTGCTTCAGGTCAAATTTTAGGCTTGGTGCTTCAAAATGTTTTTCTGGATATCCCGCTACCCCAACACAAAAATCTGTGTGAAAATTATTCTCCGTTTCTTCGTGCAGATATTTGCCTTGATTCATTCGGATAATTTGCTCCACCAATTCACCTGCAAATGCATGCCCTTCCCGCTCTGGGGTAAACTTTTCTCCCTTTGGCGCATCTCCACGAAGTGCAAGTACATTTTCAACCCCAATGAAATTCAGATCAATCAGGGCATTCTCTGTCTCTTCTTTGGTAAATCCACCACAGAGCAAATGAGGCACTGCATCCACTTGGAAGCGGTTCATGATCGCAGCACATATTCCCACAGTTCCTGGACGCTTCTTGGTACTTACCTTTTCCAAAAGCCCATTGGGATGTTTCTTGTAAATAAACTCTTCCCGATGGTAGGTAACATCCACAAACGGAGGGTTAAATTCCATCAGAGGTTCTATTCCTTCCAAAAGTTCTTTCAGACTTTGGCCTTTAAGGGGAGGCAAAATTTCAAAAGAAAAAAGAGTCGATTTAGCGTTTGCTAAGTGTTCGGTTATTTTCATGTGATTACAATTTGCTTTTCATAGGCCACAGGGAATCTCATTTATGGAATCGATATTCCTTGTATTTGCACTAATGTCAAGCTCAATTTCATAAGGTTTGATTCGCAAGTTGATTGGAAGGTGTATAAGCCAAGTTGGGAGAAAGTAATCGTTCCGCATCTTGCAGCGAGATCCCTTTTCTCATGGCATAGCTTGCTACCTGATCTTGGGCAATTTTTCCTAAGCCAAAATATTTGGAATCAGGATGTGCAAAGTAAAATCCAGAAACGGAGCTTGTTGGATACATTGCATAGCTTGAGGTTAATGAAATTCCTATGGATTTTTCCATATCCAACAAGCTTGCAAGAGTTTCTTTTTCAGAATGCTCTGGACAAGCAGGATATCCTGGTGCTGGTCTAATTCCCTGATATTCCTCTCGGATCAAAGAATCATTGGTCAGACTCTCCTCCTTGGCATATCCCCAATAATTTTTCCTCACTTCTTCATGGAGAAATTCTGCTGCAGCTTCAGCCAAGCGGTCTGCCAATGCTTTGAATAAAATATCATTGTAATCGTCCCCTGCGGCTTGAAATTCAGCCAATTTGGATTCCATTCCCAATCCTGAAGTCACTGCAAAACAACCCAGGTAATCCTGCTTTTCAGGATGTAGGTAATCTGCTAAAGATCGGTTTGGAACGCCTTTTCCTTTTTTTCCTTGCTGACGCAAAAAATGGAATTGACCAATCTTCAACCCCGAATTATCAGGCTCAAAAACGATCGCATCATCTTCCTGCCGCTGCACAGGATAAATCCCAAAAACAGCTTTAGCGGTCAACCACTTCTCTGAAATGATTCTATCCAGCATCGTTTGGGCATCTTGATAAAGTTTTTTGGCTTCAGAGCCGACAATCGGATCTTCAAATATTTTAGGATACTTCCCGCTCAACATCCAGGTGCTAAAAAAGGGTGTCCAGTCTATGTATTTCCGAAGGGTTTCAAGATCCAACTCTTCAATAATCTGCTTTCCAAGAACTTTTGGCTTGACTGGCTGAAATGAACTCCAGTCAATTTCAACAGGGTTTGCTTTCGCTTCTTCATAGCTCACCATCTGCTTCACTGATTGCTTTGCCTCATGCTCTTCCCGAAGTTGACGGTAAGTCTCCTTGATTTGAAGTTTATACGCTTGTCGAGTTTCTTCTGAAATAGCCTCTCCTGCGATAGGTACAGACTTACTGGCATCGGTCACATGTACGACTGTCCCAGAATAAACAGGATCTATTTTGACTGCAGTATGGATTCTGGAAGTAGTCGCACCGCCAATTAAAAGTGGGATCTGCAGACCTTGACGTTCCATTTCAGAAGCTACATTGACCATTTCATCCAATGAAGGGGTAATCAAACCACTCAACCCGATAATATCTACTTTGTTTTTGATGGCTTCGTCGATGATTTTTTGAGCATCAACCATCACTCCCAAATCGATAATCTGATAGCTATTGCAAGCCAAAACGACCCCAACAATATTTTTTCCAATGTCGTGAACATCACCTTTTACAGTCGCCAGAAGAATTTTCTTTAAAGAACTTTCTTCCTGACCTTCTTCAGGCAAAGGCATGAAAGGTTCAAGGTAGGCGACAGCTTTTTTCATCACGCGAGCTGATTTGACCACTTGGGGAAGGAACATTTTCCCCTCTCCGAAGAGATCTCCCACGACGTTCATTCCATCCATCAAAGGCCCTTCAATCACCTTGAGAGGATTTACCAATTCCAGCCTTGCTGCTTCCGTGTCTTCTACGATATAATCCAATATTCCTTTGACCAAGGCATGCTCAATCCGCTTGGCAACCGGATCGGATCTCCAGGCTTCATTGGCCACCTCTTTTTTGCCAGAAGCTTTGACTGTATCCGCAAACTCCAAAAGTCTTTCGGTCGCATCCTCTCGTTTGTCGAAGAGTACATCCTCGACTTTTTCAAGTAAATCTTTAGGAATGTCGTCATAAACCTCCAGCATCGTTGGATTGACAATCCCCATGTCCATTCCATGATGGATGGCATGATACAGGAACGCAGCATGCATCGCTTCACGAACCCGGTCATTTCCTCGGAATGAAAAGGAAACATTACTAACTCCCCCGCTGACTTTGGCACCGGGAAGGTTTTCTTTGATCCATTTGGTGGCTAGAAAAAAGTCCAATGCATTCCTTCTGTGTTCCTCCATACCGGTGGCAACAGGAAAGATATTTGGGTCAAAAATGATGTCCTGAGGATTAAACTTCACCTGATCAACCAGGATTCTATAGCTTCTTTCACAAATCTGAATTCTTCGTTCATAGGTATCTGCTTGGCCTTTTTCATCAAAAGCCATCACTACCACGGCTGCTCCGAATTTTTTGATGGTTTTGGCTTGAAGAATAAACTCTTCCTCTCCGTTTTTTAAGGAGATAGAGTTTACGATGCCTTTTCCTTGGACACATTTCAATCCTGCCAGAATGATGCTCCACTTGGAACTGTCAATCATGATAGGAATTCGGCTGATTTCAGGTTCGGAAGCAATCAGATTCAAAAACCTAACCATGGCTGCTTCGCCGTCCAGCATGCCTTCGTCCATACAGACATCCAGCACCTGAGCCCCACCTCGCACTTGATCCAAGGCCACTTCGAGGGCCTCGTCATAATTTCCGTTCAATATCAGTCGGGCAAACTTCTTGGATCCGGTGATATTGGTACGCTCACCGATATTGACAAAATTGATATTAGGCGTGAAAACCAAAGGTTCAAGCCCTGATAATTTTAAATAATCCTGCTTAGGCATTGTTTTCCTCCTCTTCTAGTTCCTCTTCAATTTTTCTAGGCTGGAATTCTTCCGCCATTTTGGCCAATGCTCTGATGTGATCTGGAGTGGTTCCGCAGCAGCCTCCCAAAATATTCAGCATACCCTCTTTAAGAAAATCTCTTACCTGATCAGCCATCTCATTCGCCCCTTGGTCATATGCGCCAAATTCATTGGGAAGTCCTGCATTGGGATAAGCGGATACATAAAATGGAGATTTTTGAGACAATACTTTCAGATAGGGCCTCAACTCCTTTGCTCCCAGTGCACAATTAAGTCCAACTGAAAGTAGAGGGACATGAGAAACTGAAATCAAAAAAGCCTCTGTAGTCTGCCCTGAAAGGGTTCTTCCTGAAGCATCTGTAATCGTTCCAGAAATCATGATAGGAATTCCGCCTTCTCTCGGGTCCAAAGGAATATTTCTTTCCTCAAAAACCTCTTGAACCGCAAATAATGCAGCCTTTGCATTCAGGGTGTCAAAAATGGTCTCAATCAATAAAATGTCTGAGCCTCCATCCAAAAGACCTCTTACTTGCTCAGCATAAGCTGTCGCCAGTTGATCAAAAGTAATGGCTCGATAGCCTGGATCATTTACATCAGGGGAAATGGAAGCCGTTCTGTTGGTTGGTCCCATGGCACCTGCCACAAACCTAGGTTTATCAGGATTTTGAGCAGTGATTTGATCCGCGACTTCCCTTGCAATTTTTGCAGAAAAGAAATTGATATCATAGGCCAAATGAGACAGTCCATAGTCTTCTTGGGCGATACTGGTCCCTGAAAAGGTGTTCGTTTCTATGATGTCCGCTCCAGCTTCAAGGTATTCCAGATGAATTGCACGGATGATGTCAGGGCGACTTAAAGAAAGTAAATCATTGTTGCCTTTGAGTGCCTTAGGATGGTTTTTAAGTTCTGAGGTTCTAAAATCTTCCTCAGAAAGCGTATAGCGTTGAATCATTGTTCCCATAGCTCCATCCAAGATTAAAATTCGTCTCTGAATGGCTTGAAGTAGGGATTCCGTTCTGTTTTGCATTTTCGTAGTTTTAACCAAAAAGCTTAGCGAGCAAAACACGGGGAAAAGTAAATATTCTTTTCCGCTCATCTTTTTCCTCATATTCGGAACGGGAGTTAGCACCTTGTCACCAGGTTGCTAAGACGTCATAGGGCCCTTCCCTCGGTCTTTCTCGATAAGCTTTGCCAAAAGTAATAGCAATAATTCAAATTATAAGGCTTTGAATTAAAGAATTCGCAAATAATCTCAAAAATTCCTGTCCTTTTTTATTAAACGCCCTTAAGGCCTCACTCCTACCCCAAAGGTCAAAAAACTTCCGGTCATAAAACCTTTCATCCCCAAGTCTCCTAGTTTGTAGTTGGGAAGTCCAAGTTCGTAGCCTGCAGAGGCCATGAGAACGAGGTCAAAAATTTTCCTACGGGTCATCGGAATTCCATATTCAATCAAAAATTCCGGTTTAAGCATCAATCCAGAGCTTCTGAGATAGCCGTCGAATTTGCGTTGCTCGAAAAGTTCAGGGAAATCAGGCTTTTCATTTTGAGCGAGGGTATATCTAAGATTTCCATACCCTAAACCTCCCATCATCCCCAAAGCGAAGTTATTATATTGGAAAAATTTCAAACCTCCATTTGCATAGATTCGCAAGCTATTCAAAGTATGATTTTGAAAGTTATTAGCAGAACCCACCATGGCTAGGTTGAAGACATCGAGCCCATAAAGTAGGCCTTCCGTCTCTCCCAAAATCCTCATCCCCCAATTAGAAGGGGTTCCGTTCAAAGGCTGATAATTATTCTCTTTCAGAATTTCATTCAGTTTATCAGGCTTATTGAAATGAATACCCCGAATCAGAGACAATGAGATTGTGGCATCTTTGTAGAAGAAATTATGTTCTGGCAAGGTAATTCCTGCACCAACACGGAAAAAAGCCCCCGCCTGTGCATTATCAAAAGCTATCCCATTCATTTTCCAACTACCCTCAAAAGGACTGAAAGAATACCCGCCTCTGGCTCTAATCTGAAGGCCCTCTTTTCTCCCGGGTATGTCAAAATCATAGCTCATCTGAAAACCAATCTCTGTCAGGAAATCTCCAAAATTCTGGGTTCCCTTTTGGATGTCGTTTTTCCTAAGGATAAAACCTTCTCTGGGATCCTGGAGGAACAGATTCAGGTCTTCACTCTGCTTTTCAGGAAGCATCTGAAAATTAATATAGCCCAAGCCGAGTGCCATATAGTGAATCAACTGAAACCTTCCCTCTTCGGTCATGGAGTAACCCACATTGAACATCGCTCTGGAGGTTCGATAACGGATTTCAAAATCATCCAATTCACTGGTTTTGCTTTGGTGCTGAGACACCTCAAATCCGAGGATAAAATCATTGATTCGGGTCTGGTATCCTAAACCATAGCTTCTGTAACGATTTGGGGTTTTGGAAAGCCCTCGGTCCTCCAGCAATTTGTTAAACTGGGTCAAGTTTGCTCCGGAAACGCCTGAGAAAAAATATAAAGTCGGTCTTTTTTGAATCAATCCTTGAGCGTGGGATTCAAAAGAAAAACTAAAAAGAAGAAAAAGAAAGAGTAAAGATTGCCTTGGGGTCATGAATTCGAAATCTACAACATAAAGAGATCAGCCGCTTCCAAGGCAAAATTAATGCTAAACCTCCCCGAACTCCTTTTCTTTTCCGTGAAGAAACTTGATAATTTTTTCATAAAGCTCTTCTGGGGAAAAGGGTTTGGGGATATAATCATTGAATCCAGCCCCTTCCAGTTCGGGTTTGACTTCATTAAGTGAAGCAGCTGTCAATGCTAAAATTGGTAGATTCCTCTTCTCTACCTGAGCATGATTTCGTATAGCTTTAGCCACTTCAAAACCATCCAATTCTGGCATTTGAAGATCCAAGAGTACTATGTCAAACTCTCCTTGGTTGAAGGATTCCAAGGCTTCTTTTCCATCACCTGTAATGACTAGGTTTCCTACATTCCACTTCGTAAGAAATTTTTTGATCAAAATCTGATTGACAGAATTATCCTCTGCGACAAGAATGGAAGATTGCCCAAGGGACTTGAAAGTGGCTTCTTTATATTGATCGAAATGAGACTTCTTCTCTTCAAGAAATTCAAATACCAAAGAAAATTCAAAGATGCTTCCACCTCCGGGTCTGGCTTTTACTTCTATTTCCCCTCCAAATAACTCCACAAGCCTTTTCACAATCGCAAGCCCGAGACCTGTTCCACCATATTTTCTGGAAGTAGAAGATGAAGCTTGGGTGAAGGCTTCAAATATTGATTTCCGCTTTTCCTCCGGTATTCCAATCCCAGAATCTTCAAACTGAAACTTAATCTCCACATTGTTCTGGTGGATAGACTCACAGGAAAGACCGACTTTAACCACACCTTTTTCAGTGAATTTGATGGCGTTGGACAATAAATTATTGACAACCTGCCCCAAACGTAGTGAATCTCCAATTAAAATCTGTGGAATTGACTCATCTACCAAAAGGCTCAATTTCAGACCTTTTTCCTTAGCAAGAAAACTATGAGAATGAATGGTTCTGTGAACCAGATTTCTGATTTCAAAATGAGCCATTTCAAGCTCTACTTTCCCTGAATCAATCTTGTTGAAATCCAAAATATCATTGATCAAAGCCATCAAATTCTCTGCTGAAAACTGAAGCGTTTTGAGATTTTCAAGCTGATCAGGTCGAGGATTTTCTTCCATTAGAAAATGAGCCAGACCGATCACCGCATTCATAGGAGTACGGATTTCGTGGCTCATCACCGACAAAAACTGCGATTTCACCTGAGAGGCTAGCTCTGCATTTTCTTTGGCAATCAAGAGTTCCTTTTGTGCCTCTTTTAGTTTGGAAATATCTCTGGCCACACCGGTATAGTACCTGTGAATTCCATCCTTGTCTTCAATCAGTTTTCCGTTAGAATTGAAAACTCGATATTCTCCATTTTTATGTCTGAGCCTAAATTCCAAGAATTGATTTTCTGCGAGGAAGTTTTGGTTTTCAGACAGCAATTGTTGAAATACACCGAGATCATCCAAATGAATGAAATCAAAAATACTCCGGCCCATTACCTCTTTGGAGTCATATCCCAAAAACTGCTTCACGTTTGGCGAAACATAATGCAATAGATATGCTTCGCTTAATGAGAAAATAATCTCGGTAGATTCCTCAACAAGTCTTCGGTATTTCTCCTCAGATTGGAGCAAGTCATTTTTCGCCTTATACTCCTCGTGGATATCCCGTACAATACTCAGGGCAAACTTCACCTTTCCATCCTCAAAAATAGGCCGAACGATGCGCTGGTAATATCTTCCATGGAGGAAGAATTGGGATTCTACCACCTCTCCGTCATGAAAGACCCGATCCAAAATTGCGTTAATTTGGGGATAGGGGGTCAGTTGAAGATCCTTCAAATACTTTCCTTCAAAATCTTCTCTTTTTAGACCCCATTTATCAAAATTTGTCCCTTCTGCCAACACGTATTTTCGATCCTCGTCCACCAAGAAAATGTTGGTATCCGGGATGTTTGAGGCCAGCATCCGATACTGATGATCTTTTGCAGATTTGACTTCTTCGAGACTTTTCCGATCGGAGATATCCTGAAAAATCCCTTCGTGGAGAATGACTTTTCCTGCAGGCCCCACCACATCTTTGGTTTTATCTTCCACCCAAACTAAGGTCCCGTCTGCTTTTTTGATTCGATACTCTCCTGAAAATGAAACTATATCATTCAGATCTTGATTGGATTTGGAACCTTGGATGATTTTTTCGACATCCTCCAGGTAAACTAAATCCAAAAAGGAAGCCCCATTGGCAATCAATTCATCGGCGGAATATCCGAACTGACTGATATTCTGAGAAATATAGCTCAACTTATAGTTATCCTGGGGATTCACCCGAAAAAGTACGGCCGGACTATTCTCCACAATATGCTGTGCTCTTTTTGCTAATTCTTCAGAGCGATATTTTTCTGCAAGTCCCCTAAAAATGAAAGAATAACCTATGTTTTCATTTATTTCTGAGTGGATAGATTGAATGGAGATTTCATAAGGTGATGTGGATACCTTCTTGGTGGACATCGTATGGATTTTCTTCCAAACTTTTCCGAATTCAAGACTTTTGACCACATAATTCAAATTTTCCCCATCTTCCCAATTTATTTCCAACAGCTCATCCAGCCTTCCTGAAAAAAACTTTTCATCCTCAAGTCCACACAACTGGAATGCTGCTTCATTGAGGTAAATGACCCCAAGATCCTTTCCCGTTACGATGATCGGATCTGCAACTTGGGCAAGTATTTGGGATTGAAGTTTTAGATAGTTCTCAGAGTTCTTCTTATGCGTGACATCCACGCAAAAGCCGTAAACTTCCACTCCCTTGGAAAAAACTTCTTTTCTGCCTTCAATTTCATAGCTGAAATACCGCACTTGACCAGATTCATCAGTCATGCTGAATTCTCCAGAAGTTCGGCAATGCTCAGAAGAAGATTTTTTTAGATTTTGGATAAAATCCTGCCGGGTTTCCTTGTCTAACTTATAAATTAGTGTAGAAAAATCCATGGTCCTCTCCTTTTCCCCCAAACCGAGAAGTTTGGAAAAGCCACCGGAGAAATAAAACAAATTTTTGAATTCGCTATACCTCCAAGAACCAGACAAAGCGAGCTGCTCAGTACTCACCAAAAGACTTTCATTTCTTTCCAGCTTGCGAGTCATAAGACTTGCCAGGTAAGCTCCTGCGAAAATATCCCCGAGCTGTTTGAGAATCTGAAGTTCCTTTTCTTCCAAATCAATTTTGGTGTTTAGGAATTCAAATTGAATGATCCCCATCAATCGGTCTTCATAAGCCATGGGGATAAAAATAAAGTGACTTGGATTTTCACTCTCTCTACCAAGTCCGAGTACATTCTTCAAGACCTTGACCTTGGCTTTTTCAAGATCTTTCCGAATTGAATTTACGAGAGAAAAATATTTTGGGCCCTCGGGAGCAGGGAAGGAATTTTTCTCTTCGTCCTCCCAAAAGCTGATTATCTCAAGCTCTTTTGTTTCCCGATTGATAATTGAAATCTTACCGTTTTTGGCTCCGAAAAATTTCCCAAACTTGGATAGGGAGAGATCAAACTGGTCTTCTAAATCTGAAAAATTTCCGTTGATCAATAAAGTTGAAACCTGGGTGATAAGGTTTTCAATTTCATATCGTTTGGAAAGAGATTTTCCGGTTTCTATAAATTCAGTAATATCTCTGGAGCTAAAAAGAATACCTTGAATCTGGGGGTGATCCAAGAGGTTTTTTGCAAAACTCTCCAAATAGACCCGTTCTCCATTTGATTTTTTCAGCCAAAAATCAATGGCAATTTCTTTTTTGGAATTGAGTGCATCTTTAAAATCCCCTTTGACCAATTCAATAATTCCTCGATCCACCAAATCATTGTAATTGCTGCCCAAGATATAATCAGGAGTAAACCCAAGCTTATTGGAAACTGATTCACTGATGTATTTATACCTACCCTTTTCATCCAAGATAGCGATCAAGTCATGCCCATTGCTGATGATACTCTGTAAATAGGCCAATTCTTCCATCTCTATATTTTGGTTGGAACTAGTTTCTCGGTTTGGATTTACTTTGATTCCTTTTGAAATCAAAAACCGGGAGGAATAAGAAGAAGGCAATGGAATAAAACTCCATTCATAGGACTCTTTACCTGAATTGAAATTTTCTAAGGGGATATGAATGACAGATTCAGGTATTTTTCCGGAATCGAAATATTCATTTAGCTCAGAGATTAGATCAGACTGCTTGAAAAAATCTTTCCATTTGTCTTTAGGGAGCTTAAAACTCTCCTGAAAAAATCTGTTAAAAAAAAGTATTTCAGTGGAATCCATCAAAAAGAGAGGTTCTTTCATTTCATTGAGAAAATCGGAAATATCAAATTGAAGGAATTGTTTCATAAATGGGTTTACAGTCTGATTTTTAGACAGGTGCTGCTAATTCAACACGCTAGTCTAAAAAGAAAATTTTAAAGGTAAATCTGATTACTAAAAAATTTTTAGAATATTTTTCTGTCAAATACAGATAAAATAGAACCTTGTTTTCCTAACCAAAGCTAAACATTCCTCGTGTTCTATATTCGAAAAACAACAATCTATTTACAAACTACATTTCTATGATTATTACCACCACAAACCAATTGGAAGGATATCGAATTGATCAATATTTGGGGATCGTGTCCGGAGAGACAATCATTGGCGCGAATGTTTTCAAAGATTTCTTTGCAAGCATCACTGATATCGTCGGAGGAAGATCCTCCGCTTATGAGCAGGTTTTGAGAGAAGCGAAAGCCACTGCCATGTCGGAAATGGAAATGCAAGCCAGACACTTTGGAGCCAACGCAGTGATCGGAATCGATCTGGACTACGAAACCATCCGAGACGGTATGCTCATGGTCACTACGAGTGGCACAGCAGTCAAAGTGACAAAACTATAAGCTAAAGTCCTGAGCAATCAGGACTTTTTTAGTTGCGTAATAATCTTTTGAATTGTGGCATGCTTGCAGAAATGATCACCGACAATGACCACTGGGGCTGTTTTACACATGTCAAGGCATTTGGTAGATATTAGCTTGCACTGTCCTTTGAATTCTCCATGCTTGAAATTTTCTTTCAATTCCTTTCGCAGAGCTTTGCCTCCGGATTTTTTACAATCCGAGCCAGAACAAACAAAAACCAATTTCCTTTTATGTTGCATTACATTCCATATATCCACTGCATCATCAATCCACTCAAATAAGCTCCATAAGTACCGACGGCATATCCCAATACGGCCAAGAGAACACCCACTGGAGCAAGTGAGGCATCAAACGCTGAAGCGACAATCGGGGCTGATGCAGCTCCTCCCACATTTGCCTGAGAGCCTACTGCAACGTAGAAAAACGGCGCCTTGATCAGCCAAGCTACCAAAGTCATGATCAGAATATGGAAAAACATCCAGCAGATTCCAATCAGGAAAAATACCGGATTATCGAGAATCGCTCCAAGATCCATTTGCATTCCAATGGTAGCAACCAAGACATAAAGTAGAACCGATCCCATTCGAGAGGCACCCGCTCCTTCCAGCTCTCTCATCTTTGTGAACGAAAAAATCAGACCTAAGGTCGTAGCGATTACCACAATCCAGAAAAACGAAGAGTTGAGAGAGTATTGATTTAGCTCAGGATAATTTTCCCCAAACCAAGGGGCAAGAAAATCTGAGGCAAAATGAGAAATCCCGGTGATTCCAAATCCAACTCCCAAAATCAACATGGTATCACCCAAGCTGGGAATTCGCATGATCCCCTCTCTAAACTTGGTAATCCTGTCTCGAAGTTCGATGATTGCTGAGGTGTCGGATTTTAGAAGTTTGTCCAGTTTTTCAGGTTTGGCAGCCCAATAAAGTAAAAATGCCATCCAAAGGTTTGCCACCAAAACGTCTACGGCAATCATTTGTCCAAATAGCACTGGGCTGGCACCAAATACTTCCAGCATGGCTGTCTGATTAGCTCCTCCTCCAATCCAGCTACCGGCAATTGTAGAAAGACCTCTCCAAAGTTCATCTGGTCCAGTACCCATGTAAATATCCGGAAAAAAGTATCCCACTGTGATTAAAGCTAAAGGCCCTCCAAGTACAATCCCTATTGATCCCGCCAAAAACATCGTCAAGGCTTTTGGGCCAAGCTTCAAAATCCCCTTCAAATCAATGCTGATAGTAAAAAGGACCAAAGATGCTGGCAAAAGATATCGGGATGCTACGAAATAAAGTTTTGAACTTTCACCGGAAATCCACCCCAACGAATTGAACACAGCAGGAATAAAATAACAAAGCAATACCGTGGGAACGTAGGTGTAAAACTTAACCCAAAAGGGATGCTTTGAGGCCGAGGTTGCAAATACAAAGGCCAAGGTCATCATTAAGAGACCAAATACTACTGCATCATTGGTAAAGAAAGGTGTAGAATCTTCCATTAAAATCTTATTTGAGGGCTACAACAATACCAAGAAAAGGTAAAAAATCCCAAGTCAATTCACTCGGAAGAAAGCAACCAAGTCAACTCACTCAGAATCATAGCAGTAGCCCCCCAGACCATTTCCCCATCTATTTCGAAATAAGGAGTATCCAATTTTAGACTTGGATGAATGTCCAGATTCTTTCTTTTCCGGATACCTAAATCCAATACCTGAGATACCTGGGCAGAAATTATTCGTTGCACTTCTTTTTCTTCAGGAGTCATTTCAGGAACCGACGTCACATAGCCTACCACAGGGCTGACCAAAAAATTACTAGTCGGTATATAGAGCTCAGTCATTTTCCCCAAGATGTTGATTTCATCTCGGCCTATTCCAATTTCTTCCTCAGCCTCCCGAAGAGCCGTCTGAATTACATTTAGGTCTTCAGGCTCCATTTTTCCGCCAGGCAAAGAAATCTGCCCACCATGTACCCCGGGATAATCCGGTCTTTTGATTAATGGGAAAAAAGTATTCCGAGAATCCGGATAAAAAAGCAGCAAGACACCGCTTTTTCGATGATGAGGAGGTAATTTGGGCTCAAATCGCCTCAAATCAATCGGCTGGGGCGCCATCAGCAAATGTGCCTCCTTCCCGGGAAGTGGTTCTTTTAATTTCTTTTCAAGGATAAAAATCAACTGATCAAAATCCATTATCAGGAGAGCTTGACAGACTTCAACTTTTGATCTAAATACGAGTCGGCTTGATAGTTTTCAGAAACCTTATCCAACCTAAACTGCCTAAAAATGTGATTTTCCACATCAATGATCCATGCCATAGGCGTATATCCCTCGTCTTCATGAAAATACCCCAATACCAAAAACTCCTGTGCATTCACCCACATACCATCTTCAAACATCCCTGAGGGCCCCATAAAAAGTAAGCGTTCTCTCATCCCATCTTCTTTAAACCATATCACCTCAGAATCTGGATTTAAAAAAGGCTGCTCCAGTCCTTCCTGAGCCTCAACTTTATAGAGATAAATATCCACAGTCCCTTTTCCCTCTGGATGGGGAAATTGATATGGGAAAAGAGGATCTGAGGGTAAAATAGGGTTGGCCTCTGGCATCTCCATGGGATTGATGGAATCAGTGAAAACCAATTGGAAATTTGAGGATGAAAATGATCCCACCGAAGAACCCCAGTGTTTTGCCCAAGCCTGATTCTTGCTTAGGCCTATCTCGATTAAATTTTGATAATAGGAGATCTCCTTTGAATAGGATTCCCCATCTGAGAGGTTGGTTTCCTTTTCTGATTCATTACTACCACAAGCCCAAACACTTAGGACCATCAGAAGAAAAATCGAGTTCTTTAAAAAGCTTTTCATGGGTTACTGTTGAATAGGAAAGCTAAAAAATTTTGAATTTCGATACATGAATACACAGGAATAAAAATAAAAAAGGCCGGAATATAACTCCGACCTTTTCCTGCTCTCAAACCTATTAAACCTATTGTAGATATTCAATTCATGAATACACTCGAAAAGTAGAAAATGTTTTCATTCTGTCCAAACAATCGATTGCGAAAAATTTTCAAAATTTTATTCTGTGGCAAAAAACCAAGCCTAATTCTCAGATTATCAAGGAATTTATTTCTAAAAATATTTCCTAAAAACCCCAAAATCCCCCATTTTCCTACCTGATACCAAATTTTCGATGCCAAAAAGAGCCCTACCTCTCGCAAATAAGATTTTTGAAGGATTTAATACCTATATCCAAACATTTCACACCTATACCCGCTTGGCCCCTCTCTATTTTGCTCAAAGAAACTGGCCAGCTATGCAGCTCAATCACCGACAGAGATTGAGGTTATACAAAGATTTATTATTTCAATTGTCTGATGTGTTTAGGGAAATGTTGGGAGAAGATAGCCGCAACAGAGAAATCTGGAAACTGATTAGGCAAGAATATCAGGAAATGATCGCCGATAGACCGGATGTAGAACTAGCCGAGACCTTTTTCAATTCGGTTTTTAGAAAAGCCTTCCCGGAAAATCCCCTTGATGAGGAACTCATGTATGTCATGGAAGGCTATAATTCCTGTGAAATCAGAGAAAACTCTGATATTCTGCTCACCTACCCTGCTTCGATGGGGCTGAGCAAAATCATCCGTCAAATTTTAGATGATTTTGATTTTGGAGCTGAATTCATGGACAAGGAACAGGATATCCAGTTTTTGATCAAAAGTGTAAAAGAGGTGATCCTAACCAGATACAGAGTTGAGATCGGCACCAAAACCCAGCTTTTGAAACCAGTCTTTTATCGGAATAAAGCAGCTTACCTGATTGGAAGGACCTTCGTCGGTAAAAAATGGATGCCTTTCATTATTCCCATCCTAAATGGTCCAAAAGGGATTTACGTTGATACCCTGATCTTTGACCCGCATTTGATGAGTCACTTATTCAGCTTTACGAGGTCTTATTTCATGGTGGAAACCGCGGTTCCGTCCCATATTGTCGGTTTTCTACTTTCGGTCATTCCTCACAAAAAGACTCACGAGCTTTACAATGCCATTGGGTTCAACAAACATGGCAAAACTCTTTTTTATAGGGATTTTCTCCACCATCTGGAAACAAGCGATGACAAGTTTGAAGTAGCTCCCGGTATCAAAGGCATGGTAATGACAGTGTTTACTTTGCCCTCTCTGAATATTGTATTCAAGCTGATCAAAGACCATTTTGAACCTCCAAAGAATATGACTCGACAGGAGGTCCGGGAGAAATACAAACTGGTTTCCTTACATGACCGTGTGGGCAGAATGGCTGACACGCACGAGTTTGAGTATTTCAAAATACCCCTCTCAAGAGTAAGCGATGACCTTCTCAAGGAACTTCGAAACACTACCAATTCCCTTTTAACCATAAAGGATAACTACCTGATCATAAAACATCTATACACCGAGAGGAAAATGATTCCCTTAAATATATTTCTGGAGTCTTGTAGCTCTGAGGATGGCAAAAGAGCGGTCGAGGATTATGGCAGAGCTATTCTTCAGCTAGCTCAAGCGAATATTTTCCCAGGTGATATGATGACCAAAAACTTTGGACTCACCCGCCAAAAACGAGTCATTTTTTACGACTATGACGAAATTGAATTCTTGGTGGACATGAATTTCAGGGTCAAACCAAAGCCGGAAACCTACGAGCAGATTTATGCTTCAGAACCTTGGTATGAAATCAAAAAGAATGATGTTTTCCCTGAAGATTTCAAAAGATGGATGATCGGGAGATCAGACCTTAAACCCCATTTTCTGGAATATCACCGAGACTTATTTGATCCATTTCATTGGAAATCCCTGCAGGAAAGAATCTCAAAAGGTGAACTCATCCATGCCTTTCCCTATCCAGACGAAATCCGGTTCCGACCTGGAGAACCTAACTAAGAAGCGAACTTTTATTTCATTCTTAGTATTACAAAGAGTATTTTTGGCCGCACGGGTTATCTCCAGATTCCCTACAACCCATGATATCAGAAGCCTCTCCTATAGTGATCACCAAGCCCAAAAAAATCATCCTGCATACCCCAGATGACGATGCGAGGCCGGTGTATATCTCTGGAAATTTCAACAATTGGCATACCCAGGATTTCAGATTTAAAATGAAAAAGCTGGAGCCCGGGAAATATGAATTCACTTTTCCGGAAGGTGATGAATTTAAGGGTGAGTTGATCTACAAGTTTACCAAAGGAGATTGGTCAGAGGTTGAAATCGACAAATTCGGAAACCGAACTCCAAATAGGCACTGGAACGATGACAAGGAGGTCAAAATCGAAAAAGTAGCCAAATGGAGAAAAAATTGGTTGCCTCACAGACCCTCGCAGCTTCCCCAAATCCACCTGATTTCAGAGGAATTCGAAATTCCTCAGTTGAATAAAAAGCGAAAAATATGGGCGCTTTTACCCCATGATTATGAGACCAGTACGGAGCATTATCCTGTATTGTATCTTCAAGATGCTCAAAACCTATTCAATGAAAATGCCGAATTCGGAAATTGGCAGATCGACAAAAAGCTGGCGGTAATGTCAGATTATGGCATAGGTAAAATTATTATTATTGCCGTTGAGCATGCCGAATCTGAAAGAATTCAGGAATACAATGTCGGAAATACCCTTTTAGGCAAAGGACATGGAAAACAATACATTCGGTTTGTCGTCGATACTTTAAAACCTTTTGTGGACAAAACGTTTCGAACCAAATCAGACCGGGATTTTACAGGAATCGGTGGAAGTTCGATGGGTGGCTTGGTCAGTATTTTCTCTGGATTAATGTACCCTGAAGTGTTTGGAAAGCTCATGATTTTCTCTCCTTCCCTTTGGGTAATCCCAAAAATAAAACTGGGTTTTCTGGACTTTTTTGAGCCCCAGGAGACCCGGATTTACCTCTATGCCGGAGGGGATGAGAGTGAGACCATGGTAGATCATGTTCTCAAATTCAGAAAAAGACTGCTCAAAAGAGAAAGTCTCCAGGGTAAAATGAAAGTTCGGCTTTCCATCAATGAACATGGAAAACACAATGAATCCTATTGGAGCGATGAGTTCCCTAAAGCCATAGAATGGCTCTTTTTTAGTGATAAACCGGAGTAAAATCCCATATCTTTCCCCATGCAATTCAAAACAAACCCCAAAAATCTCTCTGAATCAGGATTGAGAGTTATTCCTGTTTTCAAGAATTTGAGAGACGAAATTCTGACTCAGAAAATCGGCAACATCAAACTTTCCTCCAGTCTTTTTTCAGGCGAGAAGGACAGTCACTATTTTTTCCAATCTGAAAAGCAACTGGTACTACTCTTGGGACTTGGTGAGAATCCAACTTACAAGGAATTGGAAACCAGTTTCCGAAGAATTCTTTCCAAGCACTCAAGCCTGATTGAAAAAGAGATTTTACTTGATTTCCCTCAAGAATTATCCCCAGAACAAGTCGAGCCAACAATTGTGGGCTTCATTTTGGGTGGATATTCCATAGGCTTTTACAAAAAAAATCAGCCTAGAGATTATGGAAAGCTGAAAGTAGGGGTATTAACCTCTTTGGAAAAATCTAAAAGCCTAATCGAAAGGGCTGAAAAAATCGCTTCTGCAAAAATCGAAGCCTTCAAACTGGTAGATCTTCCACCCAATAAAATCACACCCTCCAATCTTGCCGATTGGGCCAAGAATCTGGACAAAAAAGGATTGCTTCACACTAAAGTATTTGACGTAAAAAAAGCCAAATCTGAGGGACTGGAAGCTTTTTTAGCAGTGGGAAGAGGTTCCGCGAAAGAACCGAAATTCATCATTTTGGAGTACCGAAGTGCTAATCCGAAATTCCATCTAGGATTAGTGGGCAAAGGTGTGACCTTTGATACCGGCGGTCTAAATATCAAAACTCAGGGCATGCACCACATGAAATCAGACATGGGCGGTGCAGCAGCGGTCTTGGCGACTACTCAGCTGATCGCGGACCTTAAGTTACCCATCAACTTGACAGCTATAGTTCCGGCAGTGGAAAACGCCATCGACAAGGACGCCTATCTTCCCTCAGAAGTAATCGGTAGTCATGCTGGCTTGAGTATTGAAGTTGTAGATACTGATGCCGAGGGTAGATTGATTTTAGCAGACGGACTCTCCTATTTGGTAAAAAACTATAATCCAGATCAGGTGATTGATCTCGCTACCCTGACGGGAAGCAGCATCGGAACCTTCGGATACGAATGTGCGGCTTTGTTCTCGAATGAAGGGGATTTGTCCCATGGCCTTCAAAAAGCAGGTGAAGAAGTCGGTGAAAAATCCTGGCCTCTTCCATTATGGGATTCCTATGCCAAGGAAATGGACTCTGAGATTGCAGACATCAAAAACTATCATGGGAAACCTTTTGCCGGAGCAATCACTGCTGCCAAATTCCTTCAGGCCTTTACCCATGAGCATCCAGCCTGGGCCCATTTAGACATTGCTGGAGTGGCATTTTCCGATTCAGAATTTTCAAAAACCAAAACAGGGACAGCGTATGGTGTAAGTTTATTGCTTAAGTTTATTGAAAACCAGCTTTAAACTTATGGAAACAAGCAAGACTTTTCTTTGTATTTCAAACTATTTCAAAGGCAATGCATTTTTAACTTCTCTGAAGAAGCAAGGTAATCGGGTTTTTTTGGTCACCACTGAGCAGCTAAAAGACAAACCTTGGGCTTTTGAGCACATTGATGAGATTTTTTATATGCCCGGCCAAGATCTGGATTGGGATATGGACCTTTTACTCAAGGGAGTAAGTGGCTTGATGAAAGATCATAAAATCGAAACCATTATTGCTTTGGATGATTATGATGTGGAGAAAGCTGCATTTCTAAGAGAAAACCTAAGAATCCCCGGAATGGGACAGACAACCGGGAGATATTTCCGGGACAAGCTAGCCATGCGCATGCGTGCTAAAGACGCGGGAATACGTGTTCCGGCTTTTTCCTCTTTGTTTAATAACGAGGACATCAACAATTTTGCAGACACAGTCTCCCCTCCTTGGGTGCTCAAACCCAGATCTGAAGCCTCAGCTCATGGAATCATTAAAGTGCATGATAAAGCTTCCCTTTGGCAAAAGATCGACGAACTTGGTGAAAACCGAATCTACTATCTGGTGGAGCAATTTAAACCCGGGGATGTCTTCCATGCAGATGGATTGCAATTGGATGGGAAAAATATATTTCTGACTGTCTCCAGGTATTTGGCCACCCCCATGGAAATCTCACAAGGCGGTGGAATCTTCCGCTCTGCAAACGTGAAATATAATTCTGCAGATGACAAAGCCATCAAGAAGGTCAATGAGCAAATTATGAAAGCTTTCGGCCTGAAAAATGGAGCCTCACATACGGAATTTATCAAAGGAAAGGAAGACGGAGAAATCTACTTTCTCGAAACAGCCTCACGGGTCGGTGGCGCGCATTTGGCAGAAATGGTTGAGGCTGCCACGGATATAAATCTTTGGACCGAATGGGCCAAAATAGAAGATGCAGTCACAAAAGGAAAAAAGTATGAACTTCCCAAAGTGGCAAAAAACTACGCTGGTATTGTCCTGACCCTTTCGAAATACGAGCACCCGGATTTAAGCAGTTTTGATGATCCGGAGATATGCTTTCGAGTTCCATTAGACTATCATGCAGGATTGATTGTCAAATCTCCCAAAGCCGAACGAGTGCTTGAATTGCTGGATCACTACGCTGACCGCTTTGTGAAGGAGCTTTCCACCAGTGCGGAGGCCCCTGAAGTAAAGAAGTTTCATTGACCCAAAATAAAAAAGGGTGAAGTACATTCACCCTTTTTTATTTTAATTAAATAATTCCCTTTTCAGGATGCTTTCCTGTAACTGTTCTGCCAAAGGCCTTCAACTCTTCAATCTGCCCATCAATATCCCCGTTGGGATAAACGGCAGGCCCAATACCAGCCTCTTTCTTTTTATAGTCCAAATACCCGACGATCACTGGAACATTCGCCTCCAAGGCGATGTGGTAAAAACCTGTTTTCCATTTCTTCACAGCACTTCTGGTTCCCTCTGGAGTCACCATAATCACGAGTTCTTCTCGTTCTCTGAGCATCTGAGTCATCGCCTCGGTGTAAGTTTGTTTTCTTCCTCCCGGGATTCTTTTCCGGTCAATTGAGATTGCACCTAAAGCTGAAAGTAGCCAGCCCAATGGACCTACCATCACTTCTTTTTTGATCGTAAATCTTACCGGAATATCCATTAGGTAAAAGGCTGCCCGTGCATAAAGAATATCCCAATTGGACGTGTGTGGTATCGCTATCAAGACAGCTTTCTTTACTCCTTCAGGCCATTGCTTATTCAATGACCATCCAGAAATCCAAAATATAAACCGAGACAATAACTTCATCATAAATACACGCTATTAGGGAAGGGTTGATTTTTGCATTAATTCCATCATGGAAGGATTTTCTTCCATGACTTTAAGAGTCTGTTCATAGCCAGCTTGAAAGAGCTGTGGTGCCTTTTTGATGTCAAATACGCCATATTTTCCCAATCCGGGGGATTCAATAAAGTAATCGCATTTAGACATCCTGCTGTAAACATTATAATTCATCGACATGATCACGGACCTTTCGATGAGACTTTTCATATTATTGAAATTGCTATCCTCTGGAAGGTGATTGCAATTTACACCAATAACAACCTCGCAAACTCCTTCCAAAGGCTCTACGGGCAAATTATTCAACACTCCTCCGTCCACGAAAAATCTATCTTTCACCTGTACAGGTACAAACATTCCGGGAATACAAGAAGAAGCTAAGATCGGTTTGATCAATTCCCCTTCATCGAAGTACACCACCTTACCTTTTCTGATATCCGTAGCAGCTACTGCCAAAGGAGTTTTTAATTTGGAGAAGTCGTTATGAGGAAGGTATATCTTGAAGAGGTCCCAAAGAGAATCCATTTTCAAGATTCCTCGAAGGGAAATCGCAGGTCGCATGAACCTGAAATAGTTGGTTTCAACGATTATTTTTAAAACCTCCTCGGGAGAATATCCATGACAATACATTGCGCCAGCGATAGCTCCGGCTGAAGTTCCGGAAACTTTGCTTGGGTAGATACCAGACTCATTGAGGGCCTTCAATACTCCCAAATGAGAAATTCCCCGGATTCCTCCGCCGGAAAGTGCCAGTCCGATTTTAAGTTTAGAGTTCATCCAGTCTAAAAGTTTGATCCAAGCGAACTCCTTTTTCTGTCATCTTTACCGTGCAGCATTCATTGACCGGGTCATGCTCTAAGAAGAGAACATAGCCTTCGCGAGCAGCTTCTTCGAGAAACAATTGCTTCTCCTGCATCGTGATCAGTGGCCGCGTATCGTAGCCCATTACATAGGGCAATGGAATATGGCCGACGGAAGGTAAAAGATCTGCCATAAAAACGACAGTTCTACCTTTATAAGACAATTTTGGAAGCATTTGCTTATCCGTGTGACCATCCACGGTGATGAAATCAAATCCCTCAAACAGGGACTTCTGTTCCATATCTACAAACTTCAGGACACCATGGTCTTGCATTGGTAGAATATTTTCCTCCAAAAAAGAGGCCTTTTCTCTTGGATTTGGCATAGTCGCCCAATCCCAATGTTCTGCATTAGACCAGTAAGTAGCTCTAGGGAAAGTCAATTCATATTGTCCATGTGATCCATATTTGATTCCGCCCCCACAATGGTCAAAATGCAGATGAGTCAAAAACATATCACTGATGTCTGTAAAATTGACCCCAAGTCGATTTAGATTTTTCTGAAGAGAATCATCCCCATGTAGGTAATAGTGACTAAAAAATTTGGCGTCTTGCTTGTCTCCTATTCCATTATCAATCAGTGCTACCCGATTTCCATCCACGACAAGCAAACTTCTCATGGCCCAAGTACAAAGATTGTTGTCATCTGCTGGGTTGGTTCGTGACCAGAGGGTCTTAGGAACCACCCCAAACATTGCACCGCCGTCAAGTTTGAAGAATCCGGTATTTACGGTATATAATTCCATTTGTAGGTTATCATTTAGGTTAAAAAACCAAAAGCAACCTTATCCGCGGAAAGATTGCTTTTTGGTATTAGTCGGTTTCTGCGTCTCCGCAATATTTTCCCACCATTTGGGAGAACTCAAATCTCAGATTTCAAATCTCAAATTTCAAATCTTATTCTACCACCACTCCCATGGAGCAGAATTTTTCAATTCTTTGTTCGATTCTTTTCTCCGGCTTGATTTTATCCAATTCTTTCAAGGACTGAAGAATCACCTCTTTGATGGTTCTGGACATCCATTTTAGGTCTTTATGAGCCCCACCCAGTGGTTCTGGGATAATCTCATCCACCAATCCATTTTGCTTCATGTCTTTGGCAGTAAGCTTCAAAGCCTCTGCTGCTTGCTCTTTGTAATCCCAAGATCTCCAAAGAATGGAAGAGCATGACTCCGGAGAGATCACAGAGTACCAAGTATTTTCCAACATGAAAACTTTATCTCCGATTGCAATGCCCAAAGCACCTCCGGAAGCACCTTCACCAATAATGATACAGATGACAGGAACTTTCAGCATAAACATTTCTTTGAGGTTTCTGGCGATCGCTTCACCCTGACCTCTTTCTTCAGCTTCCAGACCTGGAAATGCGCCCGGAGTATCAATCAGGGTTACAATTGGCTTACCGAATTTCTCGGCCATTTTCATCAAGCGAAGCGCTTTTCGGTATCCTTCAGGATTTGCCATCCCGAAATTCCGCTCTTGTCTTTGCTTGGTGTTTCTACCTTTTTGCTGACCGATGAACATAACCGTACGTCCATCAATATCACCCAAACCGCCAATCATTGCCTTATCATCCTTGACCGTACGATCGCCATGAAGCTCTACAAAGTCATTGGTGATTTCATAAATATAGTCCAAGGCATAAGGTCTATCAGCATGTCTAGAAAGCTGCACCCGCTGCCAGCGCGTGAGCGTTTCAAAGGTCTCTTTTTTCAAGGCGAGGATTTTTTCTTCCAAAGACTCAATATCACTACTTAGATCAATATTTCGGCCTTTGGCCAAGTCTTTCATCTCTTGGAGTTTTTGCTCTAAATCAGCTATGGGTTTTTCGAATTCTAATACCATTTTATTGGTTTTTGAGAAAAGCAAAGATAACGGAATCTACTAATCGACTGCAAAATGCTAACCTTGAAAAGCATTTCAAAGTGAAAAATCCTCCTTTAAAACAAAAAAGTCCCGAATTTCTTCGGGACCTCGATGCGGAATGGACGGGACTCGAACCCGCGACCTCCTGCGTGACAGGCAGGCATTCTAACCAGCTGAACTACCACTCCTAATGGATTTGTAAATAAATTTAAACGATGCGGAATGGACGGGACTCGAACCCGCGACCTCCTGCGTGACAGGCAGGCATTCTAACCAGCTGAACTACCACTCCGTGACCTTCTCTTTTGAAGTGGTGCAAAGGTATAAAAATGAACATTAACAGCAAGAACCAATTTCGTTTTTTTTACTACCTAGGCTTTATCTATTTCTATTTCAAACAAATAATTTTATCTCTTCCTCTACGTTTAAACCGCACTTTCATCTACCAGCACCTCTACGTCGGGATGAAGCCAAAGAAAAGATGCTGGTAAAGCCATGGACACTTCTTTGGTAAGGAGTTTTTGAAAAGCTTCTTTTTTCCCTGATCCGGCGATAAACAGAAGTATCTTTTTTGATTGAAGAATATTCCCCATCCCCATGGTCATTCCAAAACTTGGTGGTTGTTGCAAGGATTTTATCATGCCATTATTCAACGTCGAGGGAGCTAATTCACATTTATGAAAACCTACCTGAAAAGTATATGAGGGCTCATTCAGGGCTATATGCCCGTTGGTACCAATTCCCAAAATGCAAATATCCAAGGGGCCTTTCTGTTGAATCGTATTTTCCATGACTAAACAGTCTCTTTCAGGGTCATCTGTAAAAGGATCGATCGTCCAGTATCTTTCTTGAGAAATGCCCAGAGGCTGAATGAATTTTTTCTGGACGTCTAATTCTGAGGTAAAGTCTGATCCAGGCTCCAAACCACCCCATTCATCCAGTTTAATCACACGAAGCCGGGAGCAGAATTCTGGATTCCTGCTTTTTTCACTAACCATCTCTGCGTATAGCCCAGAAGGAGATCCTCCGCTTGCCACACAAAACAGTAAATCCGGTTTTAATTCGATTTCCTTTTGGACAATGTGAAATGCCGCTTGGCTCATTTTATTGAAATCAGAAAAATATTGGATGTTCATGGCTATTATTTTAACCCAAAAGTATTCATTATTCAGACTTTGGGTTAAACCATTCAAAAAATCATCAGGAGGAATTCCCGATCACTTTTTAAAGCTTTTGAGCTCCTTTTCAGGATCCTTAGTATCTTTTGAAATTAATACCAATCAAACTAATCAACCTTACGAATATGAAAAACCTTGCTTGGGGATTGACAGCAGCCTTGCTTCTGACCAATTCCAGCCTTTGGGCTCAAAAGAAGTCCGCAAAGCCTGATCCGCTAAAAGCTTCCGTGCAGCAGTCTGTGGATTCAAGATTTGAAAATCTCACAGAACTAAGCGACAAAATCTGGTCTTTTGAAGAAATCGCATTTCAGGAAAGCAAGTCGGCAGCTGCTCTTTCTGCTTATGCCGAGGAGCTTGGCTTTAAGGTAACTCGGGGAGTTGGGGAAATCCCCACCGCTTTTGTGGCTGAATACGGTTCAGGAAGCCCTGTAATCGGGATTTTAGGAGAGTTTGACGCATTACCTGGACTTTCCCAAAACAAAGTCCCTTTCAAAAGCCCCTTAAATGACGGAGCCCCTGGTCACGGCTGTGGACACAACCTCTTTGGTGTGGCTTCCTTGGGTGCAGCTGCAGCGATCAAGGATTTGATTGCAGAAGGAAAACTGAAAGGAACGATCCGTTTTTACGGTACTCCTGCCGAAGAAAAATATTTTGGCAAACTTTGGATGATCCGGGCAGGGCTATTCAATGATGTAGATATCGTCATGGATTGGCATCCTGCCGCAGAGACCAAAGTTGCTGTGCAGAAAGGATTGGCTTTGGTGGATTTTATTGTTGAATTCAACGGTCAGGCTGCTCACGCTTCTGCGGACCCTTGGAATGGCCGTTCAGCCTCTGATGCTTTAGAACTTTACACCACTGGAATCAACTATTACCGAGAACATATCAAACCCACTGTAAGAATCCACTATCATATCCAAGACGGTGGACAGGTAGTCAATGTAGTCCCTGATTACAGCAGACTTTGGGTGCGGGTGAGAGATACCAGCCGACAAGGACTCGAACCTGTTTGGAAACAAGTTGAGAAAATGGCTGAAGGAGCAGCCATCATGGCAAATGTAGAGCATAAAGTGACTTTAGTTTCCGGAATCCATGAAGTTTTGGTAAACCGAACTGGTTCTGCCGCCATGCAGAAAAACCTCGAAATGCTGGGGCCAATTTCCTACACTCAAGAGGAGCAGGAATTCGCAAAGAAAATCCAAGAAGCAACTGGAAAACCACAAATTGGATTAGTCTCTGAAATCACTCCAATGGAAGAAACTGAAGAACACAGCATGGGTGGTAGCACCGATGTCGGCGACGTCAGCTGGGTAGTTCCGACCATTCGTCTGAGTGCGACCACTGCTCCAAACGGCACACCTTGGCATTCCTGGGCTGTAGTAGCGGCAGGTGGAATGTCCATCGGGCACAAAGGAATGGGGTATGCTGCCAAAGCTTTAGCCATGACCATGGTGGATCTTTACCAAAATGAGGCTTTAAGAAATGAAGTGAAAGCGGAGTTCAAAGCTAAAAAAGGAGACTATGTCTATAAAGGAATAGTCCCAGATGGTCCTCCGCCTTTGGATGCTGGCTATTAATTCCTCTGAGACAGCAAATGAAAATTATTAGAATATACTTGTTGGGACTGGCGCTGTTAACCAGTCCCACCCTTTTTGCTCAAAGCGAGCCGAAATCAGATGAGGAGCAAATAAAATCGCTTGTGCAGAATATGTTTGACGGCTTGTTTTCAGGATTTGATTCTGAAAAAATACCGCTTTACCTCACAGATGATTTCATCCTTTTGGAGGATGGTGAGATTTGGGACAATCAGGTCATCAAAGAATACTTGGATGGACAAAAAGCTAAAGGAAATCTCCCTTCCCGTGAAAACAGCTTTGAATTCATCGAGATCAAAATCTTTGAAAACCGGGCTTGGGCCGCCTATAAAAACTGGGCAACTATACGTCGGGATGGAATAATCATCCGACAAGCACACTGGCTTGAAAGCATCACAGCCATCAAAACCGAGTCAGGCTGGAAAATGGAAATGATGCATTCTACTCCGGTTAAATGACTTTGATAACAAGAATCGATAATGGTGGAATATGGATTATTGAGTTGAATGAAAAATGGGAGTTGACCCCGGATATTTCTCCTTCATTAGACGCAAAAGTAATTTTAGACCCAAATGTAGCTTGGAAGCTTTTCTCCAAAAGCCTAAGGCCTGCCGAGGTAAGGGATCAAGTGAGTATAGAAGGGGACGAAAGACTAGGTAACCAAGCTTTGAATCTTTTAGGGTTTATGGCATAAAAAAAGGAAAGCTTTTCGCTTTCCTTTTCTATTTCTTATCCAAACAGCTTTTCCAGAATCTTGTAGGTAATCAGGTAAGTCGGTTTGACGCCATCCATCCCCAAGGCTCCCGAAGCTAAAGTACTTCCGGTCTCCAAAGGATTATCTGATGCGTAATAGGCATACAAAACCTTGACATTGGAACGGATATTTCCACGAATCTTAGAAGCCGACTGAATTGCTTTTTGGTAATGAGCTCCCTCCATCTCAAGTCCTACTGCATTCCAGGAAGATTCCATAAAGTAAGTCAAGATATCTCTGTTTTGGAGTGAAGTCCCCAAGACAGTGATCATGGAACCTTGATATACTCCCAATCCATAGCCCTCAAAATCGGATTTTTTCAGTTCGTTTCGGAAAGGATAATTATCTGCCGTACCCTCGAACACATGGGAAGTAGGTACCATCAGATCACCCTTTCCTCCATGTAGAATCCCTGCTTTACCCATGATGGAAGTCGAAATTACATTCAATGGATATTCTTTACCCTCTTTTGAATAGGGCTTCAAAAGCTCGTCAAAACACTCATAAGCCTGCTCCCCGAAGGCGTAATCCATCACGACAAAAACTGGTCTTTTTTCCTTTTCCTCAGGAAGATTCACTCCCGGGATCAAGGTTTTCTTTTCCAAATGGGCTGTATCAATGATCTGAGCACCGATATTGGTTCCGGATTCGTCAGGCAAGTCTATGAAGCCATGCTTGGCAGCAAAGTCCTGGATCTTTTTGCCTTGATGATTCTTATCCTTTACAGAGATTGCGGTTGCTACTGCCTCAATTTCCTCAAAGTTATTGCAACCCAAAGCTTGATGAGCATAAATGGTATTCACCACACTGTGAAGATTGGCAGAAATGATGTGAATCGGACGCTTTAGAAGATCATGTTTTAAAAGAGTTTCTTTGATCCTTTTGGCCCAAAGATCTCCATAAACGTGATGGCCGATTCTTTCTCTTAGAGTAGCTGAGAAGCTGATCTCCCGATCTTGTCCCGTGGTCGCCTCTTCGATGGCAAGTTTTCCTAAATGATAAACAATGGAAAATAGGCTATTCACATTGGAAGATTTCTCAAATCTTTTGACCGCAGCTATGGTCTCCTCAAAGGTCCGCCCGATGATATGACTTAGGTAGGCAGAAGCACACTCAATATCAAGCTCCTCTCCTGCTCTCTCCTTTCGGACAAATTCTTCCAGCATCATCCAGTTGGAAGAAATTCTTCCCTTTGGATCCGTACTGTTCCTTTGGATTTTTTGAGACTCGATATACAAAAAAGTAAGGTGCGTCAGGATATCATAAATATCAGATCGTCCCCTTGTCATTTCCACATACATAATCTGCTCATCCAGGCGATAGCAGTTTCTTTTTCGTTTGGGTGGAATCAAAGGAGTCAAATGGGAGGTTTCATAGCCTTCTCTACTGATCAGACGGACGAATCTACACTCCTCAATTCCTCTGGGAAGGCGCTCCATTACATACAACAGTCCATCCAATTCTAATTTTTCAGGATCGGTCACTGAGCCATAAATTTCCGGACTAAGGGTCATCAAAGCGCTGATCAGGCCTTCGCCGGAAACCCCCATAGGCTTGTAGCTACCCCGATTAAAAAGATGGCGCATGGTGATGTAAAGTCGCTCAATGGCTGCTCTGGACTCTTGTGCTCTGGTTCTCTTCATGTGTTTGCAAAAGGTTAAATTCAGCAAATATAGCCATTTCTGGCCAATTGGGAGTGATTTCTTAAAACATCACTGAGATTTGAGCTTCTCAGCAAAATGCTTTTTCAGTTTATCTACTTTAGGTTTGATCACGAATTGGCAGTAGGGCTGCATTCCATTGAGGTTGAAATATTCCTGATGATAATCTTCGGCAGGATAAAAGTTGGAAAACGCAGTGATCTCAGTAACAATGGGTTGCTCAAAAACTCCTGCTTCATTCAGTTCTTTTTTCAACTGCTGTGCAACTTCCTTTTGGGATTCTTGAGTGTAAAAAATCGCGGATCTATACTGAGGCCCAACATCAGCTCCCTGCCTATTCAAGGTGGTGGGATCATGCGTTGCCCAGAAAACTTCCAAGAGCTCAGCAAGACTTATCTTTTGGGGATTATAGTAAACTTGGACCACTTCTGCATGTCCGGTAGTCCCTGTACAGATTTGACGGTAGGTGGGTTGTTTAATGATTCCCCCGGCATAGCCAGAAACCACTTTTTCTACTCCTTGAAGTCGCTGGAATACGGCTTCAGTACACCAAAAACATCCTCCACCCAAAGTAATCATTTCCAATCCTTCGGGTATCTCGACAGTGGTCTGGGGTAAATTGAGAGATTCGCTCATAGTATTTTCTTTAGAAGCCTAACCTTTCTTTTTGCCTTCAGGTTTCGAAACCGGCAGAATCTCCTCTTTTCCAGTGGGAAAATGTTTAGGAAAAATATCTCTTCCATCCAAAACTACCTTGATCAAGCCCTCTGAGTTCATTTGCATCATTACTTCCAAAATTTCTGGAACAAAGCTCTCCCAGCTTTGAGGATACATTTGTCGGATTACTTCCAGAGGTGAAAATGGATTTCCTTTTTTCCTCCAGACCCAATCCAATATTGCCGTCCTCAATACCTCCATCTCCTTAAATTACTTGCAGATCATCACAAATGCCGGAGGGAGATTCTTAAGTGTAAACTTTGCCTCAACCCGATCAAAATATTTCTTGAAAAGGTTTTTCAACAAATAGGAGTAGCAAATCTGAATATACTTTCCGGAAGGGGTAAGAGACTGCCTGGACTTTGCCAAAATTTGATCTGTTGCCTCTTTTGGAATAAAACTAAACGGCAAGGAAGAAAGGATATAGTCTGCTTCTCTGCCATGAAGGTAGAGATCAATATTTTCTGCGGAGTCATTGATAATTCTTACATTCTCCTGAGGGAATTGCTTTTTCATCGCCTCACAAAAAGATTTGTTGATCTCAAAAACAAGGAGCTCTGCATCAGGACTCATTCTGTCTATTATCCCTTGGGTGATACTACCATCTCCCCCACCTAATTCCAAAATTACTTTTGCATGGGATAAATCAGTGAATGACAGCATTTTGTTCACTAATGACTTAGAACTAAAGGTAAGGGCTCCGGTAGTTCCGATATTGGAGTATAGCTCCAATAAAAGGTTTGATTTACTCATAATCTAAAATTGACCCTTGAAGATACCTGATTTTGATTTATCTTTTCTGCGTCATCCTTTATTGATTTTCCGAAAATATGGCCCAGAAGGCTGAAATACGTTCCACATTTGTCGATAGAGTTACACGAGTACTAGGTGATTTCTGGGGTATGTCCTTGATTTTCATCTTACTCATGCTGCTGATTAGAGGCCTTGAAATCATTTTGGTATTTAACACTCACGTGTTGGACTTTAATAAGCAAGAGCTCCTTGCACCAAGTTATTTCCAGGATCTGAATTGGATTCTTTATTTTTTAGGATTGCTTTTCATCATTCATTTGGTGATAAGTATGCTATCAGCAAAATTTTCTAGGTATTTGATGCAAGTCATGCTGACCATTGCTTTGGTGATCCAGGCTGCCTTGGTATTTTACTTTGTCAAAACATTATTGCCCCTTGGAAAAGACCTTTTTGCCTACAATTTCAATGACCTCTATTTGACCATCAGTTCCTCTGGGCAATTGAATGCTGTCAATTTGATTGGAGGAGCTATTGTCTTGGTACTAATCGCCGGTTTACTGTATCTCGGAATTCGGATTTTCCAATTTGGCTTAAAAACATATGTGACCTTTACAGGAGTTTTTCTGAGCCTATTAGTTGGAATCGCCATTTTTCCTAATCCGCTTCCTGAAGCAGCCAATGAAACCAAAAGAAATATTGAGCTGAATAAATCCAAGTATTTAGCGGAGCAAGCTTTTGATCACTTTATGTATGGAGGAGAATACTATTTCGACTTTTATCTACGCAGTAGTGACTTAAATTTCTTTGTCAAAAAGGAATACACCAACACCGAATACCCATTCCTTCACCAAGGGGATTATCCTGACGTTTTAGGCCCATTCTTCGATTCTTTGACCCAAGCACCGGATATAGTTTTCATCTTGGCAGAAAGTTTTGGGAAAGCTTATTCCGGGAAGGATGCTTACCTAGGGAGCTTTACTCCATTTTTGGATTCTCTTGAGCAACACAGCTTAGTCTGGACCCATGCCATTTCTTCCACCGGACGAACTTTCGGTATTCTCCCCGGAGTGTTGGGAGGAATGCCGTTTGGAGAAAAAGGATTTTTGGAGCTATATCCCGAATATCCCAATCATGAGTCTCTTCTAAGTATTTTGAGAGACAATGGGTACCAATCCCGCTTTTTTATCGGATCAGATCGCAAATTTGACCATGAAGGAGATTTCTTGGAATACCATGAAGTAAGCCAAATCGAAGATCAGGATACATTTTTACCTCAATTCAGCAAAACTCCCTCCAACAATGGTTTTTCTTGGGGATATCCTGATAAGGAATTGTTTCGAAATGCGATGCTCAAACTTCCTAATGAAAAGAATGGCCCTGAGCTAAGAATTTTTCAAACCCAAACCTCCCATGATCCTTACATTGTACCCGAACGGGAGCTATATGAAACGAAATTAAACAACCACCTGAGCAATGTTCTCAGGCTCAATTCTGCGAAAATTCAGGAATACAATTCCTACAAAGACATTTACATGACCATCCTCTATGCGGATGATGCAATTCGTTTGTTTTTTGAAGAATACAAAAAGCGTCCTGAGTTTGCCAATACCATCTTCATCATCACCGGGGATCACAGACTTCCGGAAATTCCGATGACCACCCGGCTTGACAGGTTTCATGTTCCGTTGATTATATATTCCCCTTTGCTGAAGGAAAATGCCTATTTCAAAGGTCTTACCAGTCACTTTGAAATCTCTCCTTCCCTATTGGCCTTTTTGCAAAAAAATGTGGGAATCAAAGTTCCGGAGCAAGTTACCTGGATTGGTCAGGTTCTGGACACTGCAAGAACCTTCCAGGCAAAAATCAATATGCCATTGATGCGGAACAAAAACCAACTGATAGACTATCTCAACGGGGAATTTTTCTATTCAGACGGGCAAATCTATGTAATCAGTGAGGGATTAAATATTGATCCAATTACTGACGCGGAAGTTTTGACCCGATTAACAGGAGAATTTGAAGAATACAAAAACAAAAACTCCTACACAGTTCAAACTCGCAAACTTCTTCCCGCTGAGAATTAAGTCAAATTATTTTTTGGACCGGTGAACATCCTCGAAAATCTGCGAGATTAGAGGTTGATAATAGTTCCAAAAAAAGCTTTGCCGGTTGGTATGGTCAGCTACTACATAAAAACCTCTCCAGAGATACGGAAGTCCGGCATAATAAGGAGATCCCAAATTATTTTCCATATCCGAAAAATCCCCTGAAAAGTAATATTGCTTTCCTCCATTGATTTCTCTGTAAATAGCCGCAGGGAAAAATCTCGGTAGCCCCATACTTCTTAGCCTCTGCAATCCTTCATTCGTAGGTCCAATATCGTAGTACGAAATCACCTGATAATCCCGCTCAATCAACACTACATCAAACCAATCCGGATAAGGTACTACCTGAGGAAGTTTATAGCCATGTTTATTGACTTTTTGGGTACGAATGGTGGGAGTCTTACTTTCAAAGTCTTTACCGAAATTAAAAACTTCGATTTCCCCTGTATCTTTTACAAAGACTAACCCCGGTCCAGAGAAGTTCCATGATCTTCCGTTTTGCTTGTACTGCTGGATCAGCCACTTTGGTATTTCAGCATCCACGATCGTGTCCATTTCATCAAAATGTCTTCCGATCCAGCCAGTCCATTTGATGCCCATCTGATTTTCAAATTCAGATCTCAAAAAATCGGTCGTAGGAGAAGCCATACTGTTAAATTCAGCGATCAAAACTTTTCCTTCTTCCTTAGCTGCTCTGATGATTTCAATATCACTTTGATTTAAGCCCCCATAGATTTTCTTACCCGCACGGAAGTCTTTTTGTTTTTTGAAATCATTTTCAAAAACCCCGTAAGTATCCGCAAAGAATATGACATCCTTTTTTTTGACCTCCTCTTTAATCTGGGCAGGAGTTTTTTCAGAAAAATCCAATTTGGTTCCTAAGTCCTCTTTTCCTGATGGAAAAAAACCAAGATAATCTTTATCCACTGAATACATCTCTCCAGAGGATGGGGTGAATTTATCATGATTTAAAGCCCATATGATCCCGGCATGCTCTCGGTAATTACTGAATGGGACAGTTTTATCTATGACTAAAACCTCCAAGTTTTTGGAAGGGAACAAGGTCCAGATTCCAAAACTGAGCAATGGAACTCCAATTACTAGCAATAGAACCGGCCAAAATCTAGAAAGGACAAGTTTTAATTCTTCTTTCATTTCTACCTGATTTAAAACCTGTATTCTGTTCCCAGAGAAAGGTTGAAGTTGTTTCTGAATTTATCAGCACTCAATTCATCTCTACTAAACCCGGTAAATCCATAAATCATGAATTTGGGTGAGATCAGCTGCTGATAGCCTACCCTCAAGCGATAGGAGTTGAGCAATTGGCTTTGGTCTCGGGTTTCCTCGTCTGGGGAAACTCCCGAGCCCACTTGTATACTGAAAAAGTCCTCAGCAGTCTTGAAATAGTATCTCGCCTGAAGCTGACCGGATGTGCTTACCTGCCCTTCAGAGGGAATTACATTGGCTCTGAAGTTAATCCACCAGTTTCCTACATATTTCCCTACCGAACTGGTAATCATATGGGTAGCTTCTGAAAATCCGAGATATCTATATCCCCCTTCGATTTCCCACGCCTTAGGGAGATTATGGTAATAAGATGCTCCAAACCTCAGTTTTGGAAAAAAAGTGGCGCTGGAACCTCCAAGGTTTAAATAGGCATATCCGTTTTTTCCGATAGAAGGATAGGCATCCAGTTCATACAGCGTACCAAAGCCATCAAAACGAGTGGACTGAGTCACTCGGGCGATAAGAGCTCCTGTCAGATCAGTCCTGGTTCTACCGTAAAAGGACCAGGTATTCCAAATCCCAATGTCTCCGAAAAAAGTATCGTAATCATAGGTGGCTCCTATGGCATTGGTTTTTCGAAGTCGTTGGAGATTTTGCATATATCCTAAAATCCCTTCTATCTGAAAGCCTTTTTCGAATAATGGCTCGACCACTCCGTAGGCCTCATCATATTTCTCCTGATAGTAGTAAATCCGGGATTCACGATAGGCAATCTCATTTGGCAAAGGATTGAAGTTAGATTTGGCTTTGGTAATGAGAGATTCTGCCTCTGTCAATTGATCTGACCAAAGAAGGTTATCCAGACTGGCAACATAGGCATCTGCATAGGTTGGCGAAGCCAGAACGGCTTTGTCCAAGTAGATACTAGCTGAGTCATTTTTACCTTCCCAGGCATAGCTCCTTCCCACCAGAATCAGAATATCTGCGTAGGTCGGATATTGATTCAAGGCCCGAAAGGCAATTTTTCTACCTTCGCTGTATTTACCGTCAAGGATGAGCTTTCTAGCTTGCAGAAGTAACTCATCCGGATCAAAGGAATCCTGAGCTTTTACCCCAAAGGAGCCAAAAACCACTAAAAATATCAATGCAATCTTTTTCATCAAGATGTAGATTGGGTGCTTAAATTCCTTTTATCCTCGGCGGTCTTGAAGCCTTTTCGAATCATAGAACCCCATCCGCCTTTCCCTTTAATAAAGTCCCAATGGCCCTTCAATCCCCACCAAACTACCATCGGATGCATCCATAATGGCTCGGTAAGAATCATCCAAATTAGCTTTCTTAAATCTTTTTTGTCCTTGTAATGGTTGAATGCGATCTGTTCGTACAACACACTGAAAGAGGATACTAACAGAGATAGCAAATACATCATTATCAAAAGTGCGATAAAGTAGACTGCACTGAAGTCCCCCACAAAAATCAGAATGGAGGTATAGATCAATCCGGTTATTTCCAGAATTGGTGCATTTTTCTCAAACAAAGACCAGAAAGGATAGGTCACAGTCCCAATTATTCCATATTTGGGATTGAGTTTGATTTTGCGGTGGAGTTGTAAGGTCTCGATAGTTCCTCTCATCCATCTGTTTCTCTGACGGGCAAGAACATCTTTGTTTTCAGGAACTTCAGTCCAACATAGTGGGTCAGGAACGTACCCTACCTTGTAAGGGATTTTTTCCTCGCACATAAATCGTCTCATTCGGACGATCAATTCCATGTCCTCGCCTACTGTTTTTGGAAAATATCCCCCAACCTTTCGGACAATATCTGTTCGGAAAAAACCAAAAGCCCCTGAGATCAGCATCAAGCCATTTACCCTAGCCCATGCCATTCTACCCATTAGGAAAGCTCTGAAATATTCAATTACCTGAAATCTTCCCAAAGTAGTATCCGGAACTCTGTAGGTCGTTACCGTACCGTCTTGAACATCACAGTTATTGGCAATACCGATCACACCGCCAACGGCAATGACTTTCTTATTGGTCTCCTCCATGAATGGACGTACCATTCTGGAAATGGAGTCACTGGAAAGAATACAATCCACATCTATACAGGCCAAAAGCTCCATGTTGGCAACATTGATCCCTGTGTTCAGAGCATCTGCTTTGCCGCCATTTTCCTTATCAATGACAATCAATCTACGATATGACCTGTTGGGAGATTTGTAAACTCCACGTACAGCCTGTGTATCAATGTCTGGATGGTAAGCAAAATCACTTTTCTCCAGTTCAAAGGAGGTTATGAGCTTTTCCAAAGTATCATCCTTGGAACCATCATTGATGACAATCACTTCAAATTTTCCATAATGGAGTGACAGCAAGCTTTTTACATTCTGGACAATGGTCTGCCCCTCATTGAATGCAGGAGCTAGGATGGAAACTCCAGGCGCTATGGGAGAGGTGATGATATCTCCATAATCTGCAAATTGATTTTTGCGTAGGTAATCTCTCATTTCCAAGGAACTGAGGATCATCATGACCATATTGACAGAAATCACCAAGAAGCTAAGGATCAAAAACATCCATCCCACCACTTCTAATATCAGGTAAAACAGAAAACTATACATAGACTAGCTTGGGATCTAAAACGTGGTTTCTGATTTTTAACCGAGAGGAATCTTCCTTATTGAGAGTCATCTCATCAAATTTCCCTTTGTCCAATTCATAGATACTCTTCAGAATTAATAGCTGAGTAGAAAAGTCATCGGTATTTTGAAATAACTCCGAAAGTAAAATCACTGAATTCTCGTCACCTAGGGACTTTGCGGTCTCAATGGCCTGCTCGACAAGCTCCAAATCCTCTTCCTGAAGGCATTGGTTGATAAAGTCCACCTCCATATGGGCACCGATTTCTTGATAGGCCTTTAGAATTTCTATTTTTTCTTCCGTGCTTGCCTGAGATGCTATTGAAGCCAGTCTTTCCAACAAATCCACTCTACCCAGGATTCTAACCAGCTTTATTCCAAAAATCCGGATACTCTTGTTTTTGGAATCAAAAAGCATCTCAATTTTGAGTTGCTTTTGAGCACTGACAAACTTGATGATTCTCAGATAATTCATCTGCTGCCAATCCGATAATGGATAGGTCTGGTCTCTCAAAAAGGATAAATCTGATTTTTCAGAAAGATTAAGAAGGGCAGAGACAGCCAAAGATCTCACATGGAAGTTGGAAGAATCAGACAGCTTTTTGACATCCTGGAGACATTCTACCAGATCCATTTCGTTGATTTCCACTAAACCCTCAGAGACAATATGCCATTTGGATTTTCTGATTTTCGCCGCCGAGACCTTGTCAAGGCCAAGTTGATGATAAATAGCCTTCAGTTTTTCCTTGAATTCGCCCTTCATTTTCTTGTTGAGACCGATAATGCTATGGATCAACACATCTTGATAAAGAGGCTTGGACAAATAGTTTAGAGGAAAGAACGGATCATAATCGGCTTTTTTCATTTTTGAAAGCTCCTCCAGTTCTTTTTCAAAAAGTAAGTTGGTCAATGGATCCACGATCATCTCCTCGTATTCTTTCTTCAAAATCTCTCGACGGTTTTTCCTTGCTTTTAAGATCAACATCGAAATGATCATCAGGAGGGCTGTGATAAAAAAGAACCCAATAATCAAAGTAACCACAAAGAGCTTCAAGTCAGCAGTAAAAGTATAGCGATTGCCGAATACTGGAGCGTAGGGGGATTTGACAGCCAAAGCTACCAAATCTTCTTTGGGTTTTACTTTTTGAGTGACAGGATCAAAATCCCCATTTCTCATTAGGTTGGAGATATACTCACGGACTGCCTCTTCTGAGTTTTGAGACGAAAAAATAAAATATAAAAGCTTGAAATTGACCCTATCAGACTCAACTTGAGCCAGAAGACTGAAGTCCTCCCTGATTCCGCTAACCCATCCAGAATCAGACTTAGTCAGATCCAGCTTGAGAGTTTGTACTTCGAGGCTATCCAAACTTGGAGGGAAAACAAGTTGATAGCCCAAACCTGGGATTTGATTTTGGATTTGCAGAAAATTAATCCATTCAGAACTATCCTTGGGCAGAATGTCCTGAGCCGATAACTTCCCAATGGAAATGCAAAATCCCAGAAGAATGGAAAGTAAAGTTTTCTTCATTCAGTATTAGCTTAAGGCCCGTTTGACCCTTATCGCCAATTCATTAGGGTTGAATGGCTTCGGGACAAAATCAGCCACCCCAAGATTGAAAGCCTCCAATACGACCTGTTCCTCTTCTCCCAAAGAGCTCAGAACGATAATCGGCGTATGAGGCTGTGATTTTTTTGCATGATGGATGATCTCGATACCACTTCTGAACGGCATCATCACATCAGTGATTATTAGGTCTGGGTTTAGCGTGTCGATTGCTTTGATGCCTTCATTCCCATCTTTGACCAAATGGGTTTCATAGCCATCTTTTTTTAATCTAAACTGTACCAGACTGGAAATCAATAAATCGTCCTCGATAATCAGGATTTTCTTCATAATAGGGTGAAACGAATGATAAAGATACTATCCCATTCAGATTTACAAGCGGTTTTTGCCATTCAAAGAAAGAAAATAAAATTACCATGCATCACAGACTCAACAAATCGCATTTCAAAATTTAAATACTGCCATTGATCAAAAAAAAAGTTTGAAAAAATAATTGTCGCTAGATGGTAAAAAGCCTTTTGTTAGCTTGCTGATTGAAGAATAACCATCAATCGCATGAAAAAACAAATTCTGAAAGCTGGCTTGCTTGGCTTGCTGGTTGCCGGATTTATCACCCAAGCTTCCTGGGCACAAAGTGACCCCACGGGAAAGCGAAGAGTGACCGGCACCTATGCAATTACCAATGCCACCTTGTTTTCTGCTCCAGGTCAGGCTGGTGTCAAAGGCACAGTTCTGATTAAAGACGGCGTGATCCAGGGAGCTGGATCTGGAGTCCAGATTCCCAAAGAGGCACAAATAATTGCAGGTGACTCCCTATTTATCTATCCAGGCTTCATTGACGGAGCTGGCAACATGGGCGTGACCCGTCCCAAAGATCCGGAAAGACCAAAAGACATGGTCAATTCCAATCCTCCCGATGAAATCGCCGGAATCACCCCTTGGAGATCTGTCACAGATCAATATTCTTCCAACGCAAGTCAGGTAGAAGATTGGAGAAAAGCCGGTTTTACGATGAGCCAAATTCTCCCTGAAGGAGGAATGATTCCCGGAAAAGCGGCGATCATGGTATTGGGTGACCCTCAATCTACCAACCTTCTCCAACTTAATACCGCTCTTGCAGCCAACTTTAGAGGTTCTAGAGGTATGTATCCTGCAACTGCCGTTGGGGTAATGGCCAAGTTTAGAGACGTCTATCAAAATTCCTCCTATGCCTTAGAGCATGAAAAACTCTTTGCTTCTACCACTGGCGTTAGCAGACCACAGACTACTCCTACCGAATCAGGAATGGCTGCTGTGGTACAAAAGCAAATCCCTGTGATTTTTAGTGTTACCAATGATTTGGAAATCCGTAGAGCAATTTCCCTTCAGAAAGAACTTGGGTTCAAATTGGTGTTGACTGGTTTGGAATATTATGAACCTGTGATCGACTTGATTAAGTCTTCCAATGTTCCTGTGTTGATCAAACTCTCAATTCCTGACGACAAGGCTTTGAAAGCACAAAAGGAAGAAGGTGTTCCTGAAGCGACCAAAGCTCAATATGCAAGAGTAAAAGAAGCTTACGATCAAGCATTGAAGCAGGCTTCTTTGTTGGAAAAAGCAGGTATTCCTTTTGCCTTCTCTACTATCGATGCAAAAGCCGGAGATGCTCACAAAGCCTTGAAGGCGATGGTTGAAAATGGATTGAGTGAGAAAGCTGCCTTGGCCGCGTTGACCACCAACCCCGCTTCAATTTTGGGCATCAACAGAGTGGCTGGCACCCTTGAAAAGGGAAAAATGGCCAATATGGTGATCTTGACCGATTCTCTTTTCAAAGAAGGAGCACAGGTAAAGCACGTGATTGCTGACGGTTTTGTATTTGACTATGAGATCAAGAAAAAAGCTGCTGCCAGCAATGGTAAATCCGAAAATGGCGGAACTGTTAAAATTGAAGGCACTTGGGAATACACCTCCGAAACTCCAGCAGGATCGAATGGTGGAGAAATAATCCTGAAAAAAGAAGGCTCAGAGTACTCCGGTTCTATCACCTATGATGATCCATCCGGATCCGGAAAGATTTCTTCCCCAATCAAAAATGTTTCATTCAGCGGTAATAGACTATCCTTTGATTTCAATGTAGCAGCAGAAGGAATGAACCTGACCGTAAATATCTCTGGAGATGTCAATGGAAGCTCCATGGAAGGAACCATGTCTGTGGCACAATTTGGGTCTTTCCCGATCAAAGCAAAACTTGCCTCACCAAGCCTAAATGACTAAAAGATGAAAAAGCTAACTCTAATACTTTCGGCTTTCTTGGGCTTAGGAATGAACCTGACTTTTGCCCAAGCACCTAAAGGAAATATCTTAATCAAAAACGCCACTGTACTCACAGTAACTCAAGGGACTCAGGAAAATGCTGACGTCCTGGTACAGGATGGTTTGATCAAGCAAATCGGAAAAAACCTAAATGCTCCTGCCGGGGTCGAAACCATCGATGCCACAGGCAAATTCCTGATGCCGGGAATTATCGATGCACACTCCCATGTGGCTCTGGACGTGGTCAATGAAGGTACCTCTCCAATCACTTCTGAAGTTCGAATGAAAGACATGGTAAACCCCTATGAAATTGGAATTTACCGAGCTTTGGCTGGTGGAGTGACGGTATCTCATGCCATGCACGGTTCTGCCAATGTCATTGGTGGACAAAATGCCACCTTGAAGCATCGTTGGGGTTCTTCGAATCCAGCAGACATCATCATGCAGGACGCTCCTCGCACCATCAAATTCGCATTGGGTGAAAACCCAACCCGTGTTCATGGCAGAGGAAACGGAATCCAGCCAAGAACCCGAATGGGAGTTGAGGCGGTAATCCGAAATGGCTTTAACGAAGCTATTCAATACAAAAAAGCCTGGGAAGCCTACAATGCAGGAAAAGCCCAAAAAGGAAACACCCTTACTCCTCCTGCATACAATGAGCGTCTGCAGACTTTGGTGGATATTCTGGATGGAAAAATCATTGTACACTGTCACTCCTATAGAGCTGATGAAATCTACATGATGATCAATGTATTCCGAGACTTTGGAATCAAAAAACTGGTCTTCCAGCATACCAATGAAGGATTTAAGGTAGCTCCAGAAATCGCTGAATATACGATGGGAGCCTCAGTCTTTGCGGACTGGTGGGCTTACAAAATGGAAGTTTACTATTCCACTGCATTCAACGCTGCGATTTTGCAGAAAAATGGAGTGATCACATCCATCAATTCCGATTCAGCTGAATTGATCCGTCACTTGTACCATGAGGCTGCAAAAACCCAACGGTATGGAGGATTGACAGATGAAGAAGCCTTGGCAATGATCACCATCAATCCGGCCAAACAATTGGGATTAGATAGCAAAATCGGTTCTATCGAAGTTGGTAAACAAGCTGACTTGGTCATTTTCGACCATCATCCACTTTCAGTATATGCCGTGCCTCAGATGACCTTTGTGGACGGGGTGAAATACTTCGACATCCAAAAAGACAAGGATGACCAGAGACAAATTGTTTCTGCTACAGAAATGGTAGAGCCAGTTTACCTGAGAAATGCCGAAGAAGACGACCACAGATGTATGCAAGATTTGGATGCTTATTATGAAGCATTCCAAGGCGCATTTATGGGTCACAAACATTAATTACCCCAACGAATAGGAACATGAACAAAATCATAAAAACCTTTTGTGCTGCACTCTTGGCAACCTTGCCTTTTGCAGCCATGGCCCAAATTGACGGGGAATTTGTAAAACCCCGCTCCGGGAAATTTCTCCTGCAAAATGCCACTGTGGTTACGATCACCAAAGGCACTTTGAATAACACTTCTGTTTTGATTGAAAATGGAAAAATCGCTCAAGTAGGCAGTAATATTGCCGCCGGAGATGCCGAAGTGGTTGATTGTACTGGAATGTTTATCTATCCGGGTATGATTGACGGCGGTACTCGCTTGGGAATGGTCGAAGTGAGCTCTGTAGCTGAAACCGTTGACTACGCCGAAAACGGAAATGTCACGCCAAACATGCAGGCCTTAACTACAATCAATCCCAACTCTGAAGCAATCGGAGTGACTCGGGTGTCCGGTGTAACTACTGCCCTGGCAGTACCTACCGGAGGCCTTTTCCCTGGAACGGCCGCCTTGATTAACCTCAATGGCTATACCCCAGATCAGATGTACGGTGGCTTCAAAGCCATTGTGATGAACTTCCCCAGCTCAGGCAGACGAGGGAGATTTGACAGAAGATCCGACGAGGATGTAAAAAAGGATGCTGAAAAAGCCATCAAGGAGGCCAACGATATCTGGGAGAAAGCGAAAAACTACTGGGAATTGAAAAAATCTGGAGCTCAGCTTCAATATTACCCTGAGATGGAGCAGCTTTCCAAGGCTGTGTCAGGAGAACTTCCTTTGCTGATTGTAGTAGATGCAGCCGCTGATATCCAAAGCGCCATCAAGTGGGTGGCCGACAAAAAAATCAAGGTTATCTTCTCAGGGGTAGCTGAAGGATGGAGAGTAGCTGACGAAATCGCCAAAGCTGGAATTCCAGTCATCACTGGACCTGTGCAGGACCTCCCAACGAGGGAATCTGACCGATACGATGCAGCTTATGCCAATGCCGGTAAAATGGCCAAAGCAGGTGTGAAAGTAGCTCTCAGAACAGACGAAGAAGAAAACGTGAGAAACCTTCCTTTCCATGCAGCATATGCAGCAGCCTATGGTTTAGGCAAAGAAGAAGCTTGGAAAGCTGTAACGATTAATACCGCTGAAATTCTAGGAGTACAGGACCAATACGGTTCTGTGGAAGCTGGAAAACGAGCTAACTTGATCGTATCGACCGGTGATCCTTTCGAGACTAAAACCCAAATCATGCATGTGTTTATCGATGGATATAGAATTCCATTGTCCAACAGACACATTCGCTTGTATCAGGAGTTCTTGGAAAGATCTCCAGGTCTGAAGGCAAACTAAATTCACCAAAAGCCATGGGAGATTATCTCATGGCTTTTTTTAGTTTATTGAAAAATTGGAAAATTTGAAAATTGAAAGGTTAAGCCCCTGTTGGTTTTGGTACGAAAAACTGTCCAAGTTTCTTGCATCGGTGACCAGATAATCTTTCAAAAAATCCAGCAAATAGTATTGCTTGTTGCTATACTCAATTTTCCAATATTCCAATCTTAAAATTTTCCAATCTATCCCTATGAAAAAACACCTATTTGCCTTCTCCGCTGCAACGCTCCTATTCGGGACAGTCGCAGCTCAGGATGGTTTTTTGAAATCACAAATCCCACAGGAAAAAGCTTTTGAACAGGCTTTTCTCCAATCCAATCAATTCGGAAGATTCAAAACTCACCTCTCCGAACTCACCAAAAACCCGCATATCGCCGGGACTCCGGAGAATGAATTGGTCAAAGACTACATGGTCAAGATCATGTCCGATGCCGGCATGGAAGTCAAAGTATGGCCTTACGATGTCTATTTGCCGAATAATCCCGGAAAATCGGAACTTCAGATCGTCTCCCCTGTTCAGATGACCCTTTCCCAAAAGGAAGGGGAAATCGCCGAAGATCCTTTTTCCAATGATCCAAGACTTCATTTGGGGTTCAATGCCTTTTCCGGAAGCGGTGACGTGACTTCCGAGGTGGTGTATGTGAACTACGGGACACGGGAGGATTTTGAAAAATTGGCTGAAATGGGTGTAGAACTCAAAGGAAAAGTAGCCATTGCCCGCTATGGAGGGAACTTCCGAGGTTACAAAGCCAAATATGCGGAGCAGTACGGCATGATTGGATTGGTGGTCTATACTGATCCCAAAGATTCCGGATTTTCCAAAGGAGAAGTGTATCCCAATGGACCTTTTTTCAATGAAACAACCATCCAACGAGGCTCCATGCTGACCTTGGATTTTACCGGTGATCCATTGACGCCCAACCGCCCTGCCCTGCCTTTGGATGGCTCGAAAAAGGTAAAAAGAGACGATCCGGCAAGTGTAGATTTCCATACCATCCCAGTAACTCCGATTGGCTATGGTGCAGCCAAAGAAATCCTTAGCCGTATGAAAGGCTCCGAAGTACCTGCGGGATGGCAAGGAGGCTTTGATTTTAAATATCGAATCACCGGAGGAGAAGATCTCAAAGTAAGAGTGATGGTGGATCAAAAGCCGGATTTTATTCGTGCCAACAATGTGGTGGGAACATTTGTCGGAAAGGACTTCCCTGATGAATGGATCATTTTAGGTTCGCACTACGATGCCTGGAGCTTCGGGGCCACTGATCCCAACTCCGGAACTGCGATGCTTTTGACCTTTGCGGAAGCCCTTGGAGACCTGTATAAAAATGGCCAAAAGCCTTCCCGTTCTATCTTGATCGGACATTGGGATGCTGAAGAGCAAGGCGTGATTGGTTCGACGGAATGGGTCGAGCACCTCAAAAAAGAATTGGGTGCCAAAGCGATTTCTTATATGAATTTCGACGGAGGTGCTTCAGGGAGAAATTTCGGAGCTTCCGCCGCCCCTACCTTGAAAAAGCTGATTATCGATGCTTCCAAGGAGGTAAGCTATCCTGATTCTGCCAAAACTGTGTTTGAAATTTGGGCTGGACAAAATGAGGAACCTCGCATCGGGAATTTGGGCGGAGGATCTGACCACATCGCATTCTACATGCATGTCGGCGTTCCATCGCTCAGCGGAGGTTCCGGAGGAACTACTGCTTATCACTCCAACTATGACAACTTCCACTATTATTCCAAGTTTTCAGACCCAAGCTTCAAAATGGGCGGAGCGGTAGCTCAAGTTTTCGGTTTGGTAGCGATTCGCCAGGCAAATGCCGCAGTCATCCCATACGATGTGCCTAGATATGCCCAGGATTTGAAAGGCCATTTTGAGCAAGCGGTAAAGAATGTGAAAACCATTGAGCCAAATTTCCAGGGATTTGATCAGGTGGAAGCCGCCTTGCAGAAATTAGAAATGAATTCGGCTGCTTATCAGGTAGCTTTGGATAAATCTTTGGAAAGGGAGTCATTAAGCTCCAAAGAACTCGCAAAGATCAACAAAGGCTTGATTGGACTGGAGAAAAGCTGGATCGATCCTAAAGGCATGTATTATGGAGAATGGTACAAATCTCTCTATGTCTGCAATGATCCGTTCTCAGGCTACGCTTCCTGGATCTTGCCGGGTATCCAGTACGAAGTCGCGATCCGAAACACTTCCCGTCTGGAAGAATGGGATACACGCTATGCCAAAGCCATTCTGGATTTGAGTAAAAAAATCGAGAAGCTGACCCAAGTGATGGAATAGGCTTCAGGCCCTTTTTGGATTTTCAAATTAAAAGCCCTTGGAAAGTTTGACTAGCTCGCTTTCCTGGGGCTTTTTCATTTGAATCTACACTCCTTATAACATTTCGATGATTTTTTTTAACAGCCAAAAAAAAGACTGTTTACACATTCGCTTTATCTTATATCTTTAGGGATAAGTTTTTGATTTTCTTTTTAAATGACTAGCGAAATACTACTCAAACCCAGAAAAGCCCTTAACCCCGCATACCTAAAGGTAAAACCCAATCGAATTGATATTGAAAAGTTCAAATTCAATTTGATTGCTCTTTTGGATCAATCTAATGACAAGGAGTCTGAAGAATTTCATAAAAACCTGGTTTCTGATTTTTTGAAGAAAACCTGGTATGATCCCAACCATTTTATCAACACCAAAGGGAGAAATGACCTCGTCATTCACAATGGAGCCAAATCCAATACAGAAGTTGGGGTAATCATTGAGGCGAAAAAGCCAACCAATAAGGCTGAAATGCCTTCCAAAACCAATTTAAATTCCAAGGCTTTTCAGGAATTGATTCTTTATTATCTAAGGGAAAGGATTACCGAGAAAAATACCTCTGTCCGTCATTTGGTCGTCACCAATATCTACGAATGGTACATCGTGGATGCGATTCATTTCGACCGACTCTTTGCACAAAACAAAAAGCTGGTCAAAGACTTTGAAGAGTTTTCAGCAGGAACCAAATCAGATACTCGTACTGATTTCTTTTACAAATCCATTGCAGAGCCCGAACTCGAGAAAGTCAAAGACAGTATTCCTTTTGCCTATTTTGATTTTCGGGAATACGATAAACCGCTTCGGAATTCGGATAAAGCAGACGATTCCAAACTAATCGCTTTATTCAAATTACTTTCCCCTGAGCATTTGTTGAAACTCCCCTTCGCCAATGATTCCAACAGTCTGGATAAGAGATTCTATTCCGAATTACTTCATTTGATTGGGCTGGACGAAAAGAAGGATGGAGGCAAAAAGATCATCGGAAGACCCAAAAAAGAAGACCGGAATCCCGGTTCCTTGTTGGAAAATGCGATCAATCAACTCAAAACCATGGACCTGGTCTCCCGTTTGGATAGACCCTCCCAATACGGAGACACGGAAGAGGAGCGCTTGTTTGCAGTGGGTTTGGAATTGTGCATCACGTGGATCAACAGGATTCTCTTTTTGAAATTGCTGGAAGCCCAATTGATCAGCTACAATAAGGGAAACAAAGATTTTGGATTTTTATCCAGTAAAAAAATTGGGGATTTTGACGAGCTAAACAGCTTGTTTTTCGGGGTATTGGCTAAGCAATTGGCGGAAAGAGATGAAGACCTGAATGATAAATTCTCACATGTCCCCTACTTGAATAGCAGTTTGTTTGAAGGAACAGAGATGGAATATAAGACTTTGTTTATTTCCAATCTTAAGGATGACAAAATCCTTCCCATTCATTCAAGCACGGTACTGAAAGATTCCAGTGGAAAGAAACTCAGCGGAAATCTGAATACCCTGGAATACATCTTCCGTTTTCTGGATGCGTATGATTTCAGCTCAGAAGGATCAGAGGAAATACAGGAAGAAAACAAAACTCTGATCAATGCCTCTGTGCTCGGCCTAATCTTCGAAAAGATCAATGGATACAAGGACGGCTCTTTCTTCACTCCGGGATTCATCACCATGTACATGTGCAAGGAGACGATTCGAAGGGCCGTGGTTCAGAAGTTTAGGGAGGCTGGGTATCACAAACCCTCCAAGGGTATGGAACCCTTGGAGGGTTCTGAATTGGAATTTGATGACTTGTACGATTTTATCACGGATCGAAATGAAGCCAATTCACTGGTCAATTCTTTAAAAATCTGTGACCCGGCGGTAGGTTCGGGACATTTCTTGGTATCTGCATTAAATGAAATTATCGCCGTCAAAAATGACCTGAGAATCCTTCAAGACAGAAACGGGAAAAGGCTCAAAGAATATCAAGTCACGGTAGTCAATGATGAATTGGTGATCACGGATGAGGACGGAGAACTATTTGAATACAATCCCAACAATCCCGAATCCCAACGCATTCAGGAAACACTCTTTCATGAGAAGCAAACCCTAATCGAAAACTGCCTTTTCGGGGTGGATATCAATCCCAACTCAGTCAAAATCTGTCGACTTCGACTCTGGATTGAACTCCTGAAATCATCCTACTACAAGCCACAAACCCTCCAAGGGATATCAACCCTAGGAGGGTTTCATGGCAGGGAACTGGAAACCCTTCCGAATATCGACATCAATATCAAGTGTGGAAACTCCCTGGTCTCCCGCTTCGCCTTGGATGCAGACCTCAGTCAGGCTCTGAAGAAAAGTAAATTCTCCATAGATGCGTATCGGATCGCAGTAGATACCTACCGCAATGCCCAAAACAAAGAGCAAAAACGGGAAATGGAGCGACTGATTGAAACCATTAAGTCTGATTTTAGAACAGAAATTACCAGTACAGACCCCTTGTATAGAAAATTAGCGGATCGTCGCGGGGATTTAATGAAACTTCTCAACCAAGAAAATCTATTCACCCTATCCAAATCTGAACAAGAGGCCTATGATCACAGAGCAACCTATCTGGCAGGAGAAATCAAGAAATACGAGGAAAAAATAGAGGAAATTAAAAACAATAAAATTTACGAAAACGCATTTGAGTGGAGATTCGAATTCCCGGAAGTGCTGAATGAGCAAGGTGACTTTGTAGGGTTTGATGTGGTAATTGGGAATCCACCATATATCCGTCAAGAAGAATTGAAAGGGTTCAAAAGATTGTTTCAAAATCAGTTTAAAACCTACTCAGGAACAGCTGATATCTATATTTTCTTTATTGAAAAGGGATTTGAAGTATTAAAGGAAAGTGGGCTATTTTCATACATCATGCCTAATAAATTCATGCAGGCTGGGTATGGAAAACCTGCAAGAGGATTTTTGAAAAGTAAACAGCTAGTTTCTATCGTTGATTTCGGAGATATCCAAGTGTTTGAAGAGGCAACAACTTACCCTTGTATTTTGATTGCAAAAAATGATGGGACAACAAAGAATTTTCAAACCATCAAAATTCCTGATTTCCGATTTTTGGAAAATTTTGAAATCAATGTCATCCAAAATATGACTTCCGTTTCTAGCGATATAATTACGGAGGATACATGGGTTATCTCAAATTCTGAGGATCAAAAAATTCTAGATAAGATTAAATCAATTTCAAGGAAATTGGAGGACTACCTCGAAGGGGAAGCCAATTATGGGATTAAAACAGGATTATCTGAAGCATTTTTTATTGATGATTTAAAAAGAGAGGAATTGATAACCCTTGATCCAAAGGCAAAAGAAATAATTAAACCTATGCTTAGAGGTCGTGAAATGGATAAGTGGGTCACTCATTCAAAAGGTTCATGGCTTATTGGAACATTCCCCAGTCTTCAATTGAATATTGAGGATTTTCCTAGTGTTTTTAATCACTTATCTAGCTTTGGGAAGGAGAGATTAGAACAATCGGGAAAGAAAGGATCTAGAAAAAAAACAAGTGGTAAGTGGTTTGAAACTCAAGACGCTATTTCTTACTGGAAAGAGTTTGAAAGACCTAAAATCATGTATCAGGTATTTCAAGTCAAACCTTGTTTTTTATATGACAATGAAGGATTGTACTGTAATAACTCCATTTGGGTCTTGCCAACAGATGATAAGGTACTTTTGGGAATTCTCAATTCAAAATTGGGATGGTGGCTTATCTCAAAGTATTGTACACAAATTCAAAATGGTTATCAATTAATTTGGAAATACTTTAGCCAAATTCCTATAGCAATAGAAAAACCAAAAACAAGAAAGGAAATTGAAGTCAGAGTTAATAAAATAATTGAAACCAAGAAATCTAATCCAGAATTTGATTCTTCGGTCTTGGAATCAGAGATTGATGAATTGGTTTATGAATTGTATGAAATAGAAAAAGAAAAAATTAACATTTTTATCTAAATAATTTTTAAAAATCGAAAAAAAAGAAAAAAAATGAAAATTGATTTAATAATTGAAAAGTATAAAATATTAGAATTAGGACTATATAAAAAAGGGGAAAAGAAACCATACCTATACAATATAGAAGAATTATTTGATGAAATAAACACAAAATTCACCGGAAAAAGTCTAATTAACACAAAAACATTTTCTAAAGAAAGATACAAAAATTTCAACCCTGTATATATTTTAGGATTTATTAATGAAAATGATTACATACTATTTTGCACTTGGAATGAAATTGACTCTGAATCAAACAAAGTAAGAGCAATTAAAGGATCAAGAAAATATGGAGAGGAAATAAAGATTTCAACGACAGATTTTCAGGAAGATGATATTTTAGGCGTACCTGCATTTTTTATAATTGATAAAAAGAAAGAACTAATTTTCTCAATAAAACAAAAAGGAGTACAATATTCCGGAGACACTATCCCGAAAAGTGTGTAAATAGATTTTAGGGTTAGTTAGAGTTTTAGACGGTTTTCAAACATAATCATAAATTGGTTTAGGATCATTCCCCAGTCTCGGATGGGCATGGTCCATTTTTTTGTGGCCTCCATGACTGCTAAGAAGACCGATTTGAGGACGGCTTCATCGGTGGGGTAGGAAAGCTTGTTTTTGGTGTATTTTCTGATTTTTCCATTTAGGTTTTCGATGATGTTGGTGGTATAGATGATCTTTCTGATCTCCAGTGGGAAGTCCAGGAAAGCTGTGAGTTCTTCCCAGTTTTCTCTCCAGCTTTTGATGGCATAGCCGTATTTCTGCCCCCACTTGCCTTCCAG